>CAVSAY010000041.1:0-20548 GCA_963725925.1 uncultured Solirubrobacterales bacterium | reverse complement strand
TCAGATCCTCGGCGGGCAATGTTTTTCCGGCTCTAACACTCGGCCGGCGTCGGCGTGACCTCACGGTCAACGCATTCTCGACGCGTCAGGAGCCGAGTTCATGCATCGCCTTGCGGAAGCACCCGCGAGGTTCGACCCGACGGAGCTGACCCTGCTCGTGGCGCGCCGAGGTGACGTCCCACACACCCGGTGGCTATCGCCTGTGCTCGGATCCCGGGCGAGACCTCGCCGGGACTCCATCGCAGATCAATCAAAGGCAAGGCGACGTATATGAAGGCTCTCGTTTATCACGGTCCCGGTCAACGCAGCTGGGACACAGTCCCGGACCCGACGATCATCGATCCGACCGACATCGTGGTCCGGATCGACAGCTCGACCATCTGTGGGACTGACCTGCACATCCTCAAGGGAGACGTACCCGACTGCAAGCCCGGGACGGTGCTTGGTCACGAGGCCGTCGGAACCGTGCAAGAGATCGGAGCGAGCGTCAGTACCCTGGCGGTCGGCGACCGGGTGCTCATGTCGTGCGTGAGCTCGTGCGGCCGCTGCCGGTATTGCAAGGAGAGCCGGTACGGGCAGTGCCTGGGTGGCGGCGGGTGGATCTTCGGCAACTTGATCGACGGGCTACAGGCCGAGTACGCGCGCGTCCCGTTCGCGGACAACTCGGTTTACAAGGTTCCCGACGACCTCAACGACGAGCAGGTCCTGTTCCTGGCCGACATTCTTCCGACCGCCTACGAGGTCGGCGTGCTCAACGGCGTGGTCTCGCCGGGCGATGTCGTGGCGATCGTCGGCGCCGGGCCGATTGGTCTGGCGGCGGTCCTCACCTCGATGCTCTATACGCCCGGCAAGATCGTGGCGATCGACCTCGATGACAGCCGGCTCGAGAGCGCCCTGCGCTTCGGCGCCGACATCGCGATCAACAACGGCCGCGAGGACGCCTGCGCGCGCGTGATGGAGTTGACCGACGGCGGTGCGGACGTCGCCTTCGAAGCGGTGGGCGTACAGCAGACGTTCGAGCTTGCGACAGAACTGATCCGACCCTGCGGGCGTGTAGCGAACATCGGCGTCCACGGCAAGCCTGTGACGCTTCACCTGGAGACGCTCTGGACTCGTGACGTCACGGTGACGACCGGGTTGGTCGACACGTACACGATCCCGCGGCTGATGAAGCTGGTCGCCAGCGGCCGCCTCGATCCGACGATCTTCGCGACTCACCGCTTCGCACTCGGGGACACGATGAGCGCCTACGACACGTTCGCCGACGCCGCGTCCACCAACGCGCTGAAAGTCGTGCTCCAAGGCAGCGAGCGCGATTCCAGCTCCAACGGTCACATCTCCGCGAGCGTTCTGGCCGGAGCAGTGTGACCACGATTCCTGAGTCACCCGAGCACTCCCCTAAGAAATGAGATTCTCATGACAGTACGAGTAGCGATCAACGGCTTCGGCCGCGTCGGCCGGTGCGTATTCCGCGCCGCCCACGAGCAAGATGCCGACATCGAGGTGGTCGCCGTCAACGATCTCGTCGATTCAGCGACGCTGGCGCATCTGCTCAAGTACGACTCCGTCTACGGCCCGTTCCCGGGCCAGGTCGCAGCTGCGGCGGGAGGGATCGTCGTCGACGGTGCGCAGGTGCGCACCTTGGCCGAGACCGATCCCCTCGCGTTGCCTTGGGAGGAGCTCGAAGTCGACGTCGTAATCGAGTCGACCGGAGCGCTTCGCACCCGCGCCGCCGCCGCCAAGCATCTCGAAGCCGGCGCCCGCAAGGTGATCATCTCAGCGCCGGCAAAAGGCGCCGAGCCGCCGGACGCGACACTCGTGTTGGGCGTGAACTTCGACGAGGTCTACGACCCCGAAACGCACCACGTCGTCTCGAACGCCTCGTGCACGACCAACTGCCTCGCCCCCGTTGCGATGGTCCTGCACAACACCGTCGGGATCAAGCACGGGCAGATGACAACCGTGCACGCTTACACCTCTGACCAGAACCTGCTCGACGGGCCGCATACGGATCTGCGTCGTGCGCGCGCGGCGGCAGTCAACCTGATCCCTACCTCGACCGGCGCGGCGAAGGCGCTCGGCCTCGTGATCCCCGAGCTCGAGGGTCGGCTGAACGGCTTTGCCGTGCGCGTGCCGATGCCGACCGGATCGATCGTCGACCTGACGGTGGAGACCCAGCGGGCGACGAGCGCAGAAGAAATCAACTCCGCCTTCGAGCGCCTCGCCGACCATGGAGCACTGGAGGGGATCCTCGCCTACACCGAGGATCCGATCGTCTCCTCGGACATCGTCAAGTCGTCGTATTCGTCGATCTTCGATGCCGCCCTCACGTCTGTTGTCGACGGGACCCAGGTGAAGGTCATCGCTTGGTACGACAACGAGTGGGGCTACTCGAGCCGGCTCGTCGATCTCGCACAGCGCGTGGTCGTGCCGGTCGCGCAGGCGGTGTAGCGCTCCGTGGCCACGACCAACGCCATTTGGCCCAGAGGACCGGCCCCCAAGGTCCTCGCTCGGTCGAGATCCAGGCCGAACCCCCTTTCGAAGTCAAGTAGGAGGAATCATGTCTGAAGCGGTCATTGTCGATGCCATCCGGACGCCGATCGGGCGGGCGATCAAAGGGACGCTCAGGGACATCAGGGCTGATGACCTCGCGGCGATTCCGCTGCGCGCCCTCGTCGAGCGCAATCCAGAGGTCAATTTCGGGGAGACCGAGGACGTCATGATGGGCTGCGGCTTCCCGGACCACGAGCAGGGCTACAACATAGGCCGCAACGCGCTGCTGCTGGCCGGGATCGACCATCATGTTCCAGCGGTCACGGTCAGCCGCTTCTGCGCATCGTCGTTGCAGACGATCCGGATGGCCTTTCACGCGATCAAGGCGGGCGAAGGCGATCAGTACATCGCGGCGGGCGTGGAGTGCGTGTCGCGAGGCGCGGCCATGACTCTTCCCGCGACGAATCCGCGGATCGACGGCAACAACGGCACGGGGTTCAACGTGTACATCCCGATGGGGCTCACGGCCGAGAACGTGGCTGAGCGTTGCAAGGTCTCCCGCGAGTCTCAGGATGAGTGGGCAGCGCTGTCGCAGCAGCGCGCGTGCGCGGCGCGCGACAGCGGCCACTTTGACCGGGAGATCGTGGGCGTCGATATACCCGAGGTCCACGACGCCGGTGGCGACGTCGTCGTTGCGCACAGGGTCACGCGCGACGACGGGCCGCGGGAGGGGACGACGGTGGAGGCGCTCGCGCATCTAAAGCCCGCGTTCAGGCCCGGCGGCAGCGTCACCGCGGGGAACGCTTGCCCGCTCAACGACGGCGCTGCCGCTGTGCTGGTCATGTCCGAGGAGAAGGCCAGCGCGCTGGGTCTCAAGCCCCGGGCGCGAATCGTTGCGTCCTCGGTGGCTGCGGTCCGCCCGGAGATCATGGGCCTCGGCCCGATCCCGGCGATGAGGGCGGTTCTCAAGGCGGCAGGGATGACGATCGACGACATCGACCTAGTCGAGATGAACGAGGCGTTCGCCGCCCAGGTGCTGCCTTGCCGCGACGAGATCGGCATCGATCCGGACAAGCTCAACGTCAACGGCGGCGCGATCGCGCTCGGCCACCCGTTCGGGATGACCGGCGCACGGATCATGACCACCCTGCTCAACAACCTGGACTCGCTCGATGGCAGGTTCGGGCTCGAAACGATGTGCGTTGCCGGCGGGATGGGGCAGGCGATGATCATCGAGCGGCTCCACTAGCGAACCGAAGGGACACACAATGGCAACCACAAGTCTCAGACCTCAGGGCGCGAATCCTGACAATGATCTCACCGGCCGGGTCGCACTGGTCACGGGAGGTACACGTGGGATCGGCGCGGCGATCTGCCGCGGCCTCGCGGCGGAAGGCGCGGTGGTCGCGGCCGGCTTCACCTCAAACCAGGCGCGGGCAGACGAGCTGCGCGAGTCGATCCAGGCCGACGGAGGCACGCTGTCGTTGCACCAGGGCAACGTGGGCGACTGGGACGACTGCCAGCGCGTGGTTAAAGAGGTGGTCGATCAGCACGGTCGCCTTGACATCCTGGTCAACAACGCCGGCGTCACCGTCGACAAGCCCGTCTGGAAGATGTCGAAGGACGATTGGCACAAGGTGCTGCGCGTGAACCTGTCGGGGAGCTTCTACATGTCCAAGCCGGCGATAACGCACATGATCGACCGGGGCTCCGGACGGATCATCAACATCTCGTCGGTGACCGGCGAGATCGGCAACATCGGCCAAGCGAACTACGCGGCCTCGAAGTCGGGCGAGTTCGGACTCACGAAGTCGCTCGCCCGCGAGGCGGCACTCGCGCTGCGGCTGTCGGGCAAGCTCGAACACGGCATCGGGCTGACGGTCAACTGCATCACCCCAGGGCTGATCGAGACCGACATGGTCGCAACGATCCCCCCGTTCATGGTCGCTGAGTTTCTGGAGAAGATCCCGGCGCACCGGATGGGACAACCCGATGAAATCGCCCGCGTCGTCTGCTTCCTCGCTCAAGACGCCTCCGGCTACATCACCGGACAAATCTGGGGCGTCAACGGCGGCATCGACATGTGACCAGCAGGCTGCGGATCGGCGTGCAAAGCCGCAACTATCTGAGCGCTTGAGCATGACTGTCACGGCTAGGCCGACCGGCCTGCACCTGCGCTTGGAAGAGATCGTCGGGCCGGAGCATGTGCGGACCGATGAGGGAGCGCTGGTGACCTTCTCGACGGACGCGACGCCACTCGAGCGCGGACGCCCCGATGCGGTCGTCTTCCCGGCGACGGCCGACGAGGTCGCCGGAGTGCTTCGGCTCGCCAACCAGCTCGGGGTTCCGGTCGTTCCGCGCGGCTCCGGCACGAATCTGAGCGCCGGGACGGTTCCGCACCTAGGCGGGATCGTGCTCGTGCTGACGCGGATGAACGAGATCAAGGAGGTCAGCGATGCGGAGCTCGTCGCGGTCTGTGAGCCCGGCGTGCGCACGATCGAGTTGGCGCAAGCCGCGTCAGCCAAGGGCCTGCTGTTCCCGCCAGATCCTGGCAGCCAGACGACCGCGACGATCGGCGGGAACGTCGCGGAGTGCGCAGGCGGTCTGCGCGCGCTGAAGTACGGCGTCACGCGCGACTACGTGCTGGGAGTCCAGGCGGTCTTGCCGACCGGTGAGATCATTCGCAGCGGCGGCCGGCTGGTCAAGGACGTCGCGGGCTACGACCTGCGGCGCCTGCTGTGCGGCAGCGAGGGCACCCTCGCGGTGATGACCGAGCTGACGCTGCGGCTCGTGCCGGCGCCCGAGGCATCCGGCTACGGGATGGCCTACTTCCCCGAGCTCGCTGACGCCGCGCGAGCCGTGTCGCGCGTACTGGCGTCAGGTGTTCTCCCGGTCACCCTCGAGTTTCTCGACCGGGTCTGTATCGGCGCGGTCGAGGACTACGCGCAGATCGGGCTGGACACGTCAGCCGGCGCGCTGCTGATCTTCGGCCAAGACGGCAATCCCGCCGTGATCGAGCGCGACCTGGAACGGATGGCGGCGGCCGCCAGGGCCGAGGGGGCGACGTCGGTACGGATCGCTGAGTCTGTGGAGGCGGCGAATGAGGTGCTTCACGCCCGTCGCGCCGCGCTGCCCGCGCTTTCGCGCCTGGAGCCGCTGACCCTCCTCGAGGATGCGACCGTGCCACGGTCTCGGATCGCCGAGATGGTCGATTTCATCCAGGACGCTGCCAAGCGTCACCAGCTGAAGATCGGCACGTTCGGCCACGCCGGCGACGGCAATCTGCATCCGACCGCGGTGCTCGACTCAGCGGATGAGGGCGCGGTGCAGCGCGCCCGTGCCGCCTTCGATGAGATCTTCGCGCGGGCGATCGAGCTCAACGGCACGATCACGGGCGAGCACGGAATCGGCATCGCGAAGCTGCGCTACCTCGAGCGCCAGCTTGGCGCTGAGCACATGGCGCTGCTGCGGCGGATCAAGGCCGCGTTCGACCCAAACGGCATCCTCAACCCCGGAAAGCTCGGTTCATGACCATGGCGTCCATCACGCCCAAGAGCGATCCCGCGGCGCGCGGGATCTTCACTCCCGAACTGCTCGACCGATGCATTTCCTGCGGCTTCTGTTTGCCCGCCTGCCCGACATATGAGCTGACCGGCGTGGAGACGTCATCACCGCGTGGGCGCATCAACCTGATGCGGGCGCTCGAAACGGGGGTGCTCGCCGACGACGATCCCACGGTCCTCGAGGAATCGTCCTTCTGCCTGGGCTGCCGCGCGTGCGAGGAGGTGTGCCCCGCCGGCGTCCAGTACGGAGAGCTGCTGGAAGAGTGGCGCGACCATCTGTGGAACGGGCGGCGACGGCCCTGGCAATTGCGGCCGCTGCTCTGGGCGGTGGACTCGCCGCGCCGCGTGCGTGCGATGGGGATCGTGCGCCGGCACGCCGGCCGCCGCAGCGAGGAGCCTGGCCCGGTGAACCTGATGCTCGGGTGCTTCGAGCGGGTCCTGTATCCGCGGGTCAGTCGCGACGCGCGCAAGCTGGCCGCCGAGCTCGCGGCGCCCGTTGCGCAAGGGTGCTGCGGCGCGCTGCACGCGCACAACGGCGAGCTCGAACGCGGCAAGGCCCTGGCCCGGGAGCTGGGCGAGGCACTTCCAGGCACGATCGTGTCGACGTCAGGCGGGTGCGCCGCCCACCTCTCGGGCGTGCTCGGCCCCGACCGCGTCAAGGAGTTCTCGCAGTGGATCGTCGAGCGCTCGCGAGTGGCCGCGCCCAAGGAGCGAAGCCTCAACGGGAGACAGGCGTCCGACCGCAACGGCGCGGCGTCCGGGAACCCGTCCGCCGGCCGCCTGCGAATCGGGCTACAGGACTCGTGTCACCTGCGCAACGGGATGGGCGTCTGGCGCGAGCCGCGGGAGCTGATTGCGAGCGTCGGCCAGTACGTCGAGCTGCCGAGCGCTGGCGCCTGCTGCGGCGCGGCCGGCTCGTACTCGGTGGTGCGCCCCGAAGACAGCGCGCGTGTGCTCGACCCGCATCTCGACGAGATCACCGCCGCGGACCTTGACGTGCTCGTCGTCGTCAACGCCGGCTGCTACCGGCAGCTCCAGCAGGGCATCAAGCGGCGCAAGCTGAGGACGCGCGTGGTCCACATCGCCGAGCTGCTTGCCGGCGAGATCGACACCGCTTCGTACCGGCCGCCAAATGGCCACGCCGAGATCACCGCATCGATGGTCGCGAATGAGGTGCACGACGGCCTCGAGCCGGCTCCGAAATCCCAGCGCATGCGCGCTGACCGTTTGGAAGTCGTTCCCGCAAAAGTCGTCCCGCGAGGCGGGGCGGGGAGGAAGAGCGATGTACACGCAAGTCCTTGACCCGGTGTCGCACTCGCTGGCGTTCACGTCGGTATTCGCGGTTCTGCCGCTGCTCACATTGTTCGTGTTGCTCGGCGGTTTGCGCATGAAGGCCCAATGGGCGTCGCTGATCGCGCTAGGGGTGGCGGTGGTGGTGGCGATCGCTGTCTACGGGATGCCGTTCGGGCAGACATTCGACGCCGGCGCCGAGGGTGCGGCATTTGGCCTGTTCCCGATCATGTGGATCGTGATCTGCGCGCTGTGGATCTTCCACATGACCGAGAAGACCGGGGACTTCGCCGTCCTGCGCCGGGTGTTCAGCTCGGTGTCCAAGGACCAGCGCGTCCAGGTGGTCATGATCGCGTTCTGTTTCGGTGCGCTGCTGGAGGCGCTCGCGGGCTTTGGCACGCCGATCGCGATCTGCTCGGTGATGCTCGTGGGCGTCGGCTTCAAGCCGATGAAGGCGGTGGCCTTGGCACTGGTGGCCGACACCGCGCCCGTCGCGTTCGGGGGGATCGCGATCCCGATCACGACGCTGGCTCAGGTCACAGGATTGCCCAAGCACGACCTCAGCCAAATGATCGGACGTCAGACGACTCCGCTGGCGTTCCTTGTGCCCTTCGTGCTGTTGTACATGGTCGACGGGCGCCGAGGATTGCGCGAGAGCTGGCCGGCGGCACTGGTCGCTGGCGGCGTGTTCACCGTCGTGATGTTGGGGACGTCCAACTTCATTTCCCCCGAGCTCACGAATATCTTCGCCTCGCTCGCCGGTGCCGCCGCGCTGGTCGTGCTGCTGCGCGTGTGGTCGCCCCGTGCCCACGAGGACAGAACCGCGCCCGTCGCGTTGCCGGTCCGCCCCGCCATCGCCGGCGCCGCGACGGCCGACGCCGCGCTCGAGCGACGTCTTGCCGCCGACGAAGGACGGCCGCTGAGCACCCGCGCGAAGGTCCGCGCTTTCGCCCCGTACATGATCATCATCGCCGTGCTCGGGGCGTGCAGCCTCCACGCGGTTGCCCTTCAGCTCGACAAGGCGACCAGCCTCGTAGCCTGGCCGGGCTTGCACGTGCTCAACGCCGCCGGCAAGTCACCCTCGAGCGAGATCTTCAAGCTCAACTGGCTGACTGCCGCAGGCAACCAGCTGTTCCTGTGCGGGCTGCTGACGGTGGCGGCGCTGGGCGTCGCTCCCCGGCAGGCGCTGGCTGTGTTCTCGAGCACGGTCAAGCAGCTGCGCTGGGCGATCCTCACCGTCTGCTCGGTACTGGCGCTCTCCTACGTGATGAACCTCTCGGGGCAGACGATCACGCTGGGCCTGTGGCTGGCGGGAGCTGGCGCGTCGTTCGCGTTCCTGTCACCGATCGTCGGGTGGTTCGGCACAGCCGTGACCGGCTCGGACACCTCGTCGAACTCGCTGTTCGGGGCGCTGCAGGTGGCGGCGGCCCACCAATCGCATCTATCGCCGACGCTGCTGGCGGCAGCCAACAGCTCTGGGGGCGTGATGGGCAAGATGATCTCGCCCCAGAACCTGGCGATCGGGGCCGCGGCCGTGGGACTCACCGGCAGAGAAGGCGACATCTTCCGCAAGGTCATCGGGTGGAGCATCCTGTTCACCCTGATCATGGCCGTGTTCGTCTTGCTGCAGTCCACGAGCGTGCTGTCTTGGATGGTGCCTTAGCGCTTGCTAGCCGTGCCGACGGCTGCCATGCGGTCGTCTTTTTGTCGTAACTACAAATTGGTTGCCCCGAAAGGCAACCGAGAGGAGAACGAGCATGTCGGAAAGCGTTTATCGCGTAACCGAGTTGGTTGGCGTCAGCACCGAATCGTGGGAGGCAGCTGCCCGCAACGCGGTCGAGACCGCCTCGAAGACTTTGCGCAACCTGCGTGTCGCCGAGGCCCATCGCTTCGACCTGACAATCGAGGACGGCAAGGTTGCGACCTACCGCGTGCGTGTCGACGTGTCGTTCAAGTACGAAGCGGGCGACTGAGCGCTTCCGGCCTTGTAGTCGGCGGTTCATCAGCGTAGGCTCGACGGTATCGGGGTCTGGCGTTTCGCCTGCGGGCGGGCCGGCTAGGCATCGGCACTGACAGCAGAGTGCGCTCACGGCGGCCGATCGGCGGCAAGTGGGGGCAGTTGCGGATAGGCGACGCCATCCAGACCGGGAGACCGTTATGCCGAGAGCAAGTTCTGCGTCAGTTCGCCGTCTGAGGCGCGGATCCGCGGGATCGTCGAGATGACCGCTCTGCGGCCGGATATCGCGTCACTGCCAGACTTGCTGCATGGCCGCTCGCGGTCGGGCCCGGTCCGTGAGCGCCGCCCCGTATACGTCGATCTGCTCCCGCCGTGCAATGCGGGCTGCCCGGCGGGCGAGAACATCCAGGCGTGGCTTGCCCACATGCAGGCGGACGAGCACGAGCTGGCGTGGCGCGCGCTGGTGGCCGACAATCCGTTCGCGGCGATTCACGGGCGCGTCTGTTACCACCCGTGCGAGAGCGTCTGCAACCGCGCCAACCTCGACAGTGCGGTCTCGATTCACTCGGTCGAGCGGTACCTGGGCGACCTGGCGCTGGAGCGAGGGTGGCTCTTCGATCCGCCGCCGGTGAGCAGCGGCAAGCGGGTGCTGGTGATCGGCGCAGGCCCGAGCGGGCTTTCGGCGGCGTACCACCTGGCGCGGCTCGGCCACGAGGTCGAGATCCGCGATTCGGGGGCAGAGCCGGGCGGAATGATGCGCTATGGCCTTCCGGCTTACCGGATGCCCCGCGACGTGCTCAGCGGAGAGATCGAGCGGATAGCGGCGCTCGGCGTGCGCTTCACCAACAACCACCTGGTCGTGGACCTTGACGCCGAGCGCCGCGAAGGCGCCTTTGACGCCGTGTTCGTCGCGGTGGGCGCGCATTTGTCCAAGCGGGTGGAGATTCCCGCCATGGATGCGGGTCCGATCGTGGATGCGGTCTCGTTCCTGCGCGGGGTCGCGTCGGGCGAACGGCCCGAGATCGGGCGCCGCGTCGCGATCTACGGCGGCGGCAACACGGCGATGGACGCCGCGCGTACGGCGCGCCGTTTGGGCGCGGAGGAGACGCTGATCGTCTACCGCCGCACGCGCGAGCAGATGCCGGCGCACGAGGAGGAGGCGCGGGACGCCGAGCGGGAGGGCGTGCGGATCAACTGGCTGCGGACGATCAAGAATTTTGAGGGGCCCGACCTGAACGTCGAGGTGATGGAGCTCGACGATTCCGGGTTCCCGCAGCCGACCGGACGGTTCGAAACGCTCGCTGCTGACAGCGTGATCCTGGCGCTCGGCCAGGAGACCGATACGGCTTTCCTCCGGGCGGTGCCCGGTGTGGAGTTCGATCGTGACGGCACCGTGCAGGTCTCGACCGCGATGATGACCGGGTGCCCTGGCGTGTTCGCGGGCGGGGACATGGTCCCGAGCGAGCGCACGGTGACGGTCGGGGTGGGGCACGGGAAGCGGGCTGCCCGGGAGATTGACGCGTGGCTGCGCGGCGCGGACGGAGGTCGCCCGCCGAAGCATCCGAAGGCGACGTTCGAGATGCTCAACCTGTGGTACTTCGGCGATGCCGACCGCCGCCAGCAGCCCGAGCTCGAGCTGTCCCAGCGAGTCGCCGATTTCGAGGAGGTAGTCGGTGGGCTCTCGCGCCAGGAGGCGACGTTCGAGGCGCACCGGTGTCTGTCGTGCGGGAACTGCTGTGAGTGCGATGGCTGTCTCGGGGCATGTCCCGAGGACGCGGTGATCAAGCTCGGCAAGGGATACCGCTACGAGTTCGACTACGACCGCTGCACGGGCTGCGGGGCGTGCTACGAGCAGTGCCCGGTGCACTCGATCGAGATGATCCCGGAGAGCGCGCCGACACCCCCGGAGGCGTTCATAGCGCGGCCGGATGCGATAGAGGAGCCGAGCTGATGCGCGCCACCGTCGACGGCAACGGCGCGGCCGCGTCGGTCGCCTACCGCTGCAACGAGGTTTGCTGCATCTATCCGATCACGCCCTCCTCGCCGATGGCGGAGCAGGCGGACGAATGGTCGGGCCATGGGCAGCCCAACGTGTGGGGCACCGTGCCGGCGGTGATGGAGATGCAGAGCGAAGCGGGGGCGGCCGGTGCGCTCCACGGCGCCTTGCAAGGCGGCGCGCTGGCGACGACTTTCACCTCCTCCCAGGGCCTGCTCTTGATGATCCCGAACATGTACAAGATCGCCGGCGAGCTGACCTCGATGGTCCTGCACGTTGCCGCACGCTCGCTGGCCGCGCAGGGCCTATCGATCTTCGGCGATCACTCCGACGTGATGGCCGTGCGCCAGACCGGGTTTGCCCTGCTCTCCGCGGCCTCGGTGCAGGAGGCCCACGATTTCGCGCTGGTGGCGCAGGCCGCCACGCTGAGGACCCGGGTCCCGTTCGTGCACTTCTTCGACGGGTTTCGCACCTCGCACGAGCTGAACACGATCGAGATGCTGTCCGACGATGACGTGCGGGCAATGGTTCCGCAGGAGCTGGTCCGCGCGCACCGCGGACGAGGGCTGACCCCAGAGCGGCCGTTCATCCGGGGCACCGCGCAGAACCCCGATGTCTACTTCCAGGCCCGCGAGACGGTCAACCCGTTCTATGCCCGCGTCCCCGAGGTGGTACAGGACGCGATGGACGAGCTCGGCGAGCGCACGGGCCGAGGGTACGGGCTGGTCGACTACAGCGGGCATCCCGAGGCCGAGCGCGTGGTGGTGGTGATGGGATCGGGTGGGGAGACCGTGCGCGAGACCGTGGCTTTCCTGCAGGCGCAGGGTGAGCGAGTCGGCGTGGCGCAGCTCAGGCTGTACCGGCCATTCCCAGCTCGGGCGCTGGCGGAGGCGGTGCCGGCGAGCGTCCGGCGCGTCGCCGTGCTCGACCGGACCAAGGAGCCCGGTTCGTTCGGGGAACCACTGTTCCTCGATGTGCTCGCGACGCTCACCGAGTCACACGCAGACGGAGAGCGCGACCTGATGCCGAGCGTGATCGGAGGCCGGTATGGCCTGTCCTCGAAGGAGTTCACGCCGGGGATGGTCGCCGGCATCTTCCAGGAGATGGAACGCGAGCGGCCAAAGCGGCGGTTCACGGTCGGGATCAACGACGACGTCTCGAGCACGAGCCTGTCCTACACCCCGTCGCTTGACATCGAACCTGCGCAGACGGTGCGCGCGGTGTTCTTCGGTCTGGGTTCGGACGGGACGGTCGGCGCGAACAAGAACACGATCAAGATCCTCGGCTCCGAGGAGAGCCTGCACGCCCAGGGTTACTTCGTCTATGACTCCAAGAAGTCAGGCTCGCAGACGGTCTCGCATCTGCGCTTCGGCTCCGAACCGATTCGCGCGCCGTACCTCATCTCGCAGGCAAGCTTCGTCGGCTGCCACCACTTCGGGTTGCTCGAGCGCGCCGAGGTGCTCGATCGGGCGGCACCGGGAGCGACGCTCCTGCTCAACTGCCGGCACCCACCGGACCGCGTCTGGGACGCGCTCGCGCGTCCGGTTCAGGAGCAGATCCTCGCTAAGCAGATCAAGCTCTACGTGATCGACGCGGCGCAGATCGCACGCGATGCGGGCCTAGCCGGACGGACCAACACGGTGCTTCAGACCTGCTTCTTCGCGATCTCAGGCGTGCTCGAGCCCGAGGAGGCGATCGAGCGGATCAAGACGTCGATCGCCAAGACCTACGGCAAGCGCGGTGCCGAGGTCGTAGAGCGTAACCAGACGGCGGTCGACCGCTCTCTGGAGCACCTGCACCGCGTAGAGGTGCCCGAACAGGTGACGTCAGAGCGCGAGCCGGCGCCGATGGTTCCCGCGCACGCGCCGGAATTCGTGCGGACCGTGACCGCCGCGATGATGGCCGGCCGCGGGGATGAGCTGCCGGTCAGTGCGCTGCCGGTGGACGGCACCTACCCGAGCGGCACGACGCAGTATGAGAAGCGCAACATCTCCGAAATCGTCGCCGCCTGGGACTCCGAGCTCTGCATCCAGTGCGGCAACTGCAGCTTCGTCTGCCCGCACAGCGTGATCCGCTCCCGCCAGTACGAGCAATCCCGGTTGACGGGTGCGCCCGACGGCTTCCGGTCGGCTCCACTCAACGCTCCCGGGCTTCCGGAGACGCGGTACACGCTGCAGGTCCTCGTCGAGGACTGCACCGGGTGCGGGCTGTGCGTCGAGGCCTGTCCGGTCTCGGCTCCCGGAGACGCAGCGCGCAAGGCGATCAACCTCGAGGCGATCGAGCCAATGCTGCCCGCCGAGCGCGAAAGGATCGCGTTCTTCGAGCAGCTGCCGGCAAACGAACGCACGCGAGTCGACTTCGGCACGGTGCGCGGCACGCAGTTCCTGGAGCCGCTGTTCGAGTTCTCCGGTGCGTGCGTCGGATGCGGGGAGACGCCATACCTGAAGCTCGTCTCGCAGCTGTTCGGCGACCGGTTGACGATCGCCAACGCGACCGGCTGCTCGTCGATCTACGGCGGGAACCTGCCCACGACGCCATGGACCGTCGACGGCGACGGCCACGGCCCGGCATGGTCGAACTCGCTGTTTGAGGACAACGCCGAGTTCGGCCTCGGCCTGCGACTCGCGGCCGACAGCCACACCGAGCTGGCCCGGCAGCGTCTGAGCGAGCTGCGTGATCTGATCGGCGCGGAATTGGTGGACGAGATCCTCCAGGCCCCGCAGCTGCGGGAGTCCGAGCTCCGCGCCCAGCGCGGACGGGTGGTCGAGCTGGAGCGGCGGCTCGACGGGTGCGACCAAGCGGTCGTAGCCGACCTGCGCAGCGTCGTCGATCACCTGATCCGGCGGAGCGTGTGGATCGTCGGCGGCGACGGGTGGGCGTACGACATCGGCTCCGGCGGCCTTGATCACGTGCTGGCGAGCGGTCACAACGTCAACGTGCTCGTGCTCGACACCGAGATCTACTCCAACACTGGCGGGCAGATGTCCAAGGCGACACCGCTCGGCGCGGTGGCGAAGTTCGCATCCGCCGGCAAGACAATGCCCACCAAGGACCTTGCGCTACAGGCGATCTCGTACGCCAACGTGTACGTCGCCCGGGTCGCGATGGGCGCCGACCCTCAGCAGACACTGACCGCGTTCCGCGAAGCGGAGGCCTACGACGGGCCTTCGCTGCTGATCGCCTACAGCCATTGCATCGGGCAGGGGATCGATATGCGACACGGGCTCGACCAGCAGTACAAAGCAGTGGCGAGCGGGCACTGGCCGTTAATCCGCTATGACCCGCTGGTGCGCGCCGGGGGCGGCAACCCGTTCCTATTGGACTCGCCCAGGCCGCGGCTCCAGCTGAGCGACTACCGACAGGGCGAGCTGCGCTTCCGGGCGCTCGTCAAGTCCAGCCCAGCCGAGGCCGAACGCCTGGGGGGCCTCGCGCAGCAGACGGTCGATCAGCGCTGGCAGATCTATGAGGAGATGGCCACCCGCAGCGCCGCGGACTTCCCGTCCGACGCGCGGAGGAATCACGACTGATGGAGCTATCGACCAACTACATGGGCCTCGAGCTGCGCAACCCGCTCGTAGCGTCCGCCTCGCCGCTGTCGCATACCGTAGACGGCGTCCGTCGGCTGGCGGACGCCGGGGTCGGCGCGGTCGTGCTGCACTCGCTATTCGAAGAGCAGCTGCGGGAGGAAGCCGAGCTGGACGCCCGGATGGCCGACGCCGGCAGCGAGAGCTTCGCCGAATCGCTCTCCTATTTCCCGGAAGTGGCCGAGGAGGACTATGGCCCGCGCCAACATCTGAACCTGGTGGAGCGCGCCGCCGCGGCGGTCGACGTCCCTGTGATCGCCAGTATCAACGGCGTCACGCCGGACGGCTGGACCGAGTACTCGCGCGCGATGCAGGACGCCGGCGCCGCCGCGATCGAGCTGAACATCTACTACGTGCCCGGCGACCCGACCACTCCGGGCCGCGAGGTCGAACAGCGCTACGTCGACGTCCTTGAGCGCGTCAAGGACGCGGTTACCGTGCCGGTCGCGGTCAAGCTCGGCCCTTACTTCAGCTCGACCGGCGAGATGGCACTGCGACTGGACGCGGCGGGCGCCGACGCGCTCGTGCTCTTCAACCGCTTCCTCCAGCCCGATATCAACACCGAGACGCTCGCGGTGGTGCCCGGCCTTGCGCTTTCGCGCTCGGTCGACGCGCTGCTCCCGCGGACGTGGATCGCACTGCTGCGCGGAAGGGTGCGCTGTGCGCTCGCGGCCACGACGGGCGTCGAAGACCCCACCGACGTCGCCAAGTACCTGCTCGCTGGGGCGGATGTGGTCATGACCGCCTCGGCATTGCTGCGCCACGGACCCCAGCACGCGACCGTGCTGCTCGACGGGTTGGGCGTATGGATGGCGCGCAAGGGCTTCAAGGCGCTCGACGAACTGCGCGGCATGCTGTCGGTACCACCCGACACCGAAGCGACAGGATACGAGCGCGCCGGATATGTCACCGAGCTGAGAGCCGCCAATATCTCTTCCTACGGCCCCTGGTGAGGCGCTTGCAGGTCGCGCTGTCCTTTGACCGCACTGTGGTTAAACCGCCGACCACGACGCGCACAACGTGATACAGTTTGACTTGGGATTGTCTCGTGGTTTAAGACAGTTCTAGCTGAGATCTCCATTCCACCTAACGTGGATGGGTGGTCGGTGTTTGTAGTAGAAGGCTGACCTCATCTCGTTTCCCTGGGCCTTGTGTATTTACAGGCGAGCGTCCGCGGATTCACACAGCCGCAACACCGATGACGGAGGTATACGCATGCCCGCAGACGCCGGCTACAAAGAAGCTCGAGCGATCTCGGAGGCGGCTCGCGAGAAGGAGTGGAAGCTGCCGAGTTTCGGTAAGGGGCTGTACCTCGGTCATTTCCAGCCCGAGTTGATTTCCCCGCAGCCGGTACTGCCGCCCGAGGCCGTCGAAAAGGGAGAGCGGTTCCTGGCCGCTGTCGGCGCGTTCTTAGAAGCTGAGGTCGATCCGCAGGCGATCGAGTCCGAGCGGCGGGTCCCCGATCACGTGGTTAACGGATTCAAGGAACTTGGCGCGCTGGGTATGAAGGTGCCCGAGGAGTACGGAGGTCTGGGTCTTTCGCAGGTGTATTACAACCGGGCGTTGATGATGATCGGGACGTATCACTCCAGCCTCTCGACGCTGCTGTCGGCGCATCAGTCGATCGGGCTTGCGCAGCCGCTGTTGATGTTCGGCTCGGAGGAGCAGAAGCGGGAGTGGCTGCCGAAGGTCTCCAGCACGCACCTGTCGGCGTTTGCGCTGACCGAGCCGGGGGTCGGCTCTGACCCCGCGAGGGTGACGTGTACCGCGACCCCGACCGAGGATGGCGCGGGCTACGTGATCAACGGCCGTAAGCTGTGGACGACCAACGGGACGGTGGCTGACGTCCTGGTGGTAATGGCCAGGGTGCCCCGTAGCGAGGGTCACAAAGGCGGTATCACGGCGTTCATCGTTCCGGCTTCGACCGATGGTGTAGTCGTCGAGCATCGCATCGAGTTCATGGGGCTGCACGGGATCGAGAACTCCCAAACCCTGTACGCCGACGTGTACGTCCCCGCCGGGAACGTGATCGGCCGCGAGGGCATGGGGCTGAAGATTGCTCTGACCACACTGAACACCGGCCGGCTGGCGCTGCCGGCGATCGGTGCGGGGGTCGGCAAGTGGGCGACGAAGATCGCGCGCGAATTCGCCAGCCAGCGCGTGCAGTGGGGCAAGCCGATCGGCGAGCACGACGAGCCCGCGCAGCGGATCGCGTTCATCGCCGCGACCGCATACGCGCTGGAGGCGATGGTCGACGTGACCAGCCGGCTGGCGGATGAGAAGCGCAACGACGTACGCATCGAGGCCGCCCTGGCCAAGCTCTACGGCTCGGAGATGGGCTGGCGGATCGTCGACCAGCTGGTGCAGGTGTGCGGCGGCCGCGGATACGAGACCGTCCCGTCGTTGGTCGCCCGCGGCCTGCGCGGGGTGCCCATCGAGCAGGCGATGCGCGACATGCGCATCAATCGCATCTTCGAGGGCTCGACGGAGATCATGCACCTGCTGATCGCGCGCGAGGCGATGGACCAGCACCTACACGTGGCCGGGGAACTGTTGGACCCCGACGTCCCGCGTGAGCGTAAGGCGAAAGCGCTCGGTAAGGCCGGTGCCTTCTACGCCACCTGGTACCCCAAACTCGCCGTCGGCCGCGGCCAGGTCCCCCAGTCGTATGCCGAGTACGGCGAGCTGGCCGGAGAGATGCGGTTCGTCGAGCGCGCCAGCCGTAAGCTCGCCCGCTCGACGTTCTACGCGATGGCGCGCTGGCAAGCCGGCACCGAGAAGCACGGAGCTTTCCTGGGACGAATCGTCGACATCGGAGCCGAGTTGTTCGCGATGTCCGCGACCGTCGTCTTCACTCAGACGGGGCTCGGGGAGCATCCCGAGCGGGCGACCGAGACCCAGGAGCTGGCCAAGGCCTTCTGCAGCCAGGCCCAGCTTCGCACCGAGCGGTTGTTCCACGAGCTGTGGCAGAACGCCGACGAGTCCAATCACCGGCTGGCACTCGACGTCCTCAAGGGCCGACACACCTGGCTGGAGGAGGGCATCATCGACCCGTCGGTTGGCGACGGGCCGATGGTCCCACCGGCCGAGACCGACCTGGGGACTGGGACTCCCATTGCCGCGGCGACGACGAACGGGTCCGTCTCATGAGGCCCCGTTCACGAGACCGCTCACCGCTGGCTGGTCGCGCTGACACTGCCTCCCCTACAACTCTGACCCTCTCCTCGTAGTCGAACCCGGGACGCTCTGCGAATACACCCGGATGGCACTCTCGTGGCGGTGGACAGGCGCCGTACCGAGGCTATACTCGGTCGCGCCAACTGCTCATGAGCTACCGGGACACCGAGCACCTACGCGTCCTGATCGCCAACGAGCGCAAGGACCGCCTCGCGCTCGTTGCGTCCGCCGTGGTCGCGCTCGGGCACGAGGTGATAGCCCGCGAGGTCGAGGTCGAAGACGTGGCCGCCGTGACCGCCCGAGAACGACCCGACGTCGCGCTGGTCGGGCTCGGCGCAAGCTCGCAACACGCACTCGAACTGATCGACCGGATCGTCCACGAATCCGCCTGCCCGGTCATCGTCCTGATCCACGCGCGAAACCCTGAATTCATCAGAGAGGCGTCCAAGCGCGGCGTCTTCGCCCACCTCACCGACGCCGACGTAGACGACTGGCAGAGCTCAATCGACATCGTGCTGCGACGCTTCGCCGAATACCACGCCCTCCAAGGTGCATTCGGACGCCGCGCCCTAATCGAACGCGCCAAAGGCATCCTCATGGAGCGCCACAGCATCGACGATCAACAAGCCTACGAGCTCCTCCGCGAGCACTCGCGGATCAACAACCGAAAACTCGTCGACCTCGCCACCGCAATAGTCGACGGCCACCGCCTACTTCCCAAACAGGTGCCAGCACCTCCCCAGCCGCCAGCCACCGGCGACCTGCTCGAGATACAGACCGCCGCGGCTCTGGAACCGCGTACCTGATCTCCCTGGGCCGAGCTCTTCGGCCCCAGTGCCCGCGGTTGTGGTGGGGGTGTTGGCGCGGCTGGGGTTGCGGGGCTGCCGCTTGTCGTGTGTGGGATCTCCGATCCGGCTGCGCGGGTCAGCGCTGATTCCGTCGCCACTGGCTGGCGCGACGATGGAGAGCGTCAACTGAGAAGCAACGATCCCACCTCCAAGGAGGTCGCAGGCATGTCTCGCAGAGTGTTCGACCTGATTACAAGCGCTGGCGGCGTGGCCGTCGTCGTCGTGCTGGTCATCGCCGGAGGCCTCCTGACCTGGGGCCACAGCTTCGTCAACTCAAACGTCCACAACCAGCTAGCCCAACAGCAGATCTACTTCCCGCCCAAGGCCGCGTTTGACCACGCCAAGCCCGGCACCGGGGTCACCCCGGCAATGATCCCGTCGGTCTCGCAATACGCCGGCCAACAGCTGCTCACCGGAGCCCAGGCAAAGGCCTACTCCGATCACTTCATCGCCGTGCACCTCTCCGAGATGCCCTACGGCGGCGTCTACTCCAAGATCAGCGCCGCCGCGCTGGCCAAGCCAACTGACCCCAAACTCGCCGCGCTCAAGGCAGCGTCGTTCCAGGGAACCACCCTGCGCGGCCTGCTGCTCGAAGCCTACGCATTCTCGACCGTCGGGGTGATCATGCTCTGGGGCGCGATCGCATCATTCCTCGCCGCAGCATTCATGTCAGTCCTCGTCGGCCTCGGGTTCTGGCACGCCACGCGCACAGCAGAAGAAACCAAGATGCTCGCGCACAAGGCAGCCCCCGTCGCCTAACCCACCCCCACCCAACAACCACTCACCCGATGCCCACGCCCCCCCGGCGTGGGCATCGACGTCATCCGGCCCGGGGTGTCGCGGGGTGGATGTACTCGGAAGTTGGAGTTGAGGCAGCAGCGTGGTGGTTCCGTGAAGCGGCTGCGTCGGCTATGCCGGGGACCCGAAGCCGTGACTCTTGAAGTATGCGATCCAGCCCGTGGCGATGATCTTCTGCGCTTGGGCCAGGGACATCTGCCCGGAGCACACAAGGCGATGCAGAGCGTTCTCGACCGAGTCTTTTGGATTCGGCGAGGCCCCCGGTTCCGGCCAGAGGTTGCGGGGATCGTTGGCCGCGCCGCCCAGTTCGAGCGAGACGAGGTGGTCGTATTCGAAGTCACTCGGCGATCCGCCGTCGCCATAGGCGGCCATGCTCGCCAGCTTCTCCTTGGCGGTGATGCGCTCGGGCGGGCGGACCGATGCGCTGTAGCCGCTCATGCAGATCGTCGCGCCGATCGTTGCTTGCGTGACGGCGGGGTTGAGTGCGCCCGGCGAGCACGACGGGTCTGGCTCGGAGAACCTGCCGGAACCCGTCGCGTGGCAGGAACCGGGGCCGGGTTGGGGCTGGACGACGGTCGAGCTCGCGCGCGAGACGGGTAGCGTGGCGGGGCGCCCGGCGAGTGTGCGACTGTGCGCTGGACGATGCCGACGTCGGGGCCGCGCCGCACGCCGGTGGCCGGCGGCCGAGGTGGGGACCGCCGTGGTTGTCGAGCTCGCCGACGACGAGCTCTGGCTCCCGCAGGCCGGCAGCACCGACGCCGCGATGATCACCGCGGCAGCGGCAAGGAATCGACGCGTGGGCACTCCGCAACCTTAGGCGGGCGGTCGGCCAGCCCGAGGCC
>CAVSAY010000040.1:0-52713 GCA_963725925.1 uncultured Solirubrobacterales bacterium | reverse complement strand
GGTGTCGCGATTGGCGCGGCGCAGCTGGTGGGCATCCCGATCTCCGTCGCCACCAGCACCTTTCCGGCGGTGCTGCGCTGCGCGCGGTCGAGCATCGCTCCGGTTGACAGGATGTGGGCTGGCGCCGGCCGGCAGCTCGCCGGCGGAGGTCAGCCACAGCGCCGTGGTCGAACAGCCGCACTCGGGATGGATGTACAGCTCGGCGTCGGGCTCGGCGCGGACGGCGGTCTGCAGGTCGGTGGGGGAGATGGCGGCGTGGACGTGGCACTCGCCCATCCAGGTGCGCAGGTTCGTGCGCCCGGTCATCCGCTTGACGTGCGCGCCGAGAAACATGTCCGGCAGGAACAGCACGTGCTGGTCGGGGGGCAGCGAATTGACGACGTCGACGGCGTTGGAGGAGGTGCAGCAGATGTCGCTCTCGGCCTTGACCTCGGCGGCGGTGTTGACGTAGGCGACGACCGCGGCGCCGGGATGCTCGGCCTTCCAGGCCCGCAGCTGGTCGGCGTCGATCGTGTCCGCCAGTGAGCAGCCGGCGGCGTCCGGGATGATCACTCGCTTCTCCGGGCACAGGATCTTGGCGGTCTCCGCCATGAAGTGCACCCCGGCGAAGATGATCGTCGACTGCGGGGCGGCGGCGGCCAGCCGGGAGAGCGCCAGTGAGTCCCCGACGTGATCGGCGACATCCTGGATCTCGGGGCGCTGGTAGTTGTGGGCCAGGATCACCGCGTCGCGCTCGGCGGCCAGCCGGCGGACCTCGGCCCGCCACGCGTCCCAGTCGGCGAAGTCCCGCGGCTGGCGGGCGGTGCTCGTGTCGGTGTCAGTCATCGTCGCTCCAGGCTCGGAGGTTTTCGACTGCAAGGCGAAAACTGGTGGCGACGTTAGCATGGCGCCGTGGCACGTACGCAATCGGATGCCCGGGACGACGCCGCGCGCTACCGGCACGAGGCTTTGGGAGTTGTCCTGCGCGTGACCGAGCAGAGCCTTTCGGTGCTCTGTTGGCAACGCTCACGGGAGCCGTACCGGGGCGCCTGGGCGGTGCCGAGCGGGCCAGTCGCGCCCGGGGAGACCCTGGGTGCGTGCGTCGCCCGCCAGCTGGCCAGCCGCGTCGACATCGCCGAGATCGCCCACCTGGAGCAGTTGGAGACGCGCAGCGACCCGGACCGTGATCCGTCCCAGCGCACCATCGCCACGGCGTATCTGGGAGTCGTCCCGGTCACCGCCGACCCACAACTGCCCGAGAGCGCTGCCTGGCTGACACCGGCGGCGCTGCCGCCCATGGCCTTCGACCACGCGTCGGTCGATCGCCTCCGCAGTCGACCGGCTGCGCAGCAAGTTGTCCTACAGCAATCTCGGCTTCGCGCTGGCGCCGGCCGAGTTCACGATCGCCCAGCTCACCGAGATCTACTCCATCGCGCTCGATCGCGCCATCTCGCCGACCAACCTGCAGCGGGTGCTTCAGCGCCGCGGCCAACTCGAGCCGACCGGCGGGACCGCGCAATCCAGCAGCGCCGGCGGCCGACCGGCCGCGCTCTTCCGATTCAGCCACCGACGGCTCGAGATCACCGATCCGTTCGCCGTGCTACGGCCCGCAGATCATCAGACGTGATTCGCCCCGCCGACGCTTTCGGCGGGGCGAAGCAGCAGCGTCGTCTGGCTTGCGGGGGTTCGTGCCCTCGGGTGCCGACACCTGGCTTCCGCAATGTCGCCATTCCGGCACTCTTGATCAGGCTGCCGCTTACGCCCGATTGCAGAACCATGAGCGAGGCACGCGCCGCGGGGAAAGCAGCGCCGGCGGCGCGCAACGAGGCCGCCCCTGCTGCTCGCCAAATGCGCGCATCTCGCAATCCTGGGGCCCGCCGACGCATGACGAGAGCGATCGTGCGTGACAGCGCGCGCCCCCGAGGGGAGCGGCGACTCCCTCGTCGCCGAAGCGATGGCAGGCTCGGTCCCGGCTCCGCGGCGAATGCGATCGTCAGCCGGGACTACCGCCCGCGCACGAATGCAGCCAGGTGAGCTCCGCTCGGAACCCGCTGTTGGAGCGCCTAAAGCAGCAATCTCGGGACTGCCCCCAATGGCGCGACGATGCAGAAGCTCGTCGCGATGCAGTTGCGGACCGTCTGCTGGTCGCAGGGCGTCCACGGCCTTACAGAGGGCCTTCGCGCGCACACCGGCGCTTCGTCGGGACACGAAAAAGCCCGCAGGGGTCTGCCGCCCATTGTTTCCTCGAACTTGGCCGCGGTCGCCGACCACTTCGCCTTCAGCGATACTGATACGCGCTTTGAGCTGATGCTCGACCTGTTCGTCGACGAGCTTGCCCTGCGCGCGGGCGCGCGCCCACATCGCCCGATGGCACCACCGCGTCCTAGGCCATTCGAGTGCGAAACGCACAACCGGTGCCTGCCCAGCGCCTATAGGCTAAGGCTTTCGCCAGCGGCGAGCGGAGGGCACGCGTACCGCTCGCAAAAGATAGGGGGGTCGCCACGGTGCGAACGAGCCCGCCGGGACGCGATTCTCCATCCGATGGAGTTTGGTCATGCGTCTACAGGCTCGAAGGGGGCAGATCCGGATGCACGCATAGTCATGGCGCGGACCTAACGGCTGCGGGAGCGACGGGATCGCAAGGTCTCGATTTGGCAGATCACGGCACGTCTGTGAGTGGCACCAGTGCGCAGCCTCGAGAACCGGGGCGAGGACACCACCGAGACGGTGCGCAAAACGAAAGGTCAGGAAAGTAACGCTATGAGACGGCTACACATCAGGCGCGTCGTCGGGCTGGCGATCGTGGCCTGTCTGGTATGCGTCGCCCGCGCATCCGGATTGACGATAGGACTGCCGTTTGACGGCACGCAGGTCAACAACGATCCCATGAACGGGATCGATCCGAATCAGGATGCCGGGCGTTGAACCTAGTTGGCGGCTCCCTCGCCGCGGGAGGACCGCGGGTGCCGTGGGGCACATTCGAGCAGAAGTCAGGAAGCTCGCAGCAGATCTTCGTGCGGGCGTTCAAGGGCGGCCAGTGGGTGACCCAGGGTCAGTCGCTGAACATCAGCCCCAACGTCGAGGCCGAGGCTCCCTCGATCGATTTCGCGGGCACGGGCAGGACCGTGCCGTGGGACTGGTGGTATGAGCCGAACGCAGCGCTCGGCTCCGAGACGCAGATCTTCGCCAGCCGCTTCGCCGCCGCGACGAACGCGTGGGTGCCCGAGGGTCAGGATCGCGGGTCGGGCGTGCCGTCCCTCAACATCCACACCGACAAGGAGGCCGAGAACCCGTCGGTCGCCGGTGGCGCCGCCGTCCCGCCCAACGATCCGGTGCCGTGGGTGGCGTGGCAGGAACAGGACGGCAACGTCAACTCCTCGGGTAACCACGACCAGATCTTCGTCTCAAAGGGCGTCAAGCAGGCGGCCCCGAAGAGCCCGATCGGCTTTAGCCGTCCTCAGCGAACAGCGTCAGCGCGTTCTGCTGGCAGCAGGTGGGATCGGACCGGCTCGCGGAGAACGGCGGGTCTGGCCCGAGCGGCGATCCGACGCTCAACGTCGACCCCAGCCGCGACGGGATCGAGCCCGACATCGCCTTCACCGGCGCGAGCGACAAGGTCGCGCGGGTCGTGTGGTACGAGGTCGGCTCGAGCGACCTCGGGCTGCGCGGCAACGATCAGGTGTTCGCGGCCAAGATCGTGGCCGACCCGGCCGCCGACGGTGGCTTCCACTGGCAGGCAGTCGGAAGTGGGACCGCGGGCAAGACGAACGTGCTCGACACGTCGAGTTCGCCGCCCGGGTTCGGTCCCTGCGCAGCGTCGACGGCCGCCGAGGATGCGTGCTCGCTGAACGCCAACCCGAGCAACGGGGCCGAGGACCCGCGCGTGGCGTCGGGGACGCTGTGCCAGCCGGCGCCGCCGTGCACCCCGACGGTGCCGTGGGTCGTGTGGGCGGAGGACAGCGGCTCGGGCAAACACGCGATCTTCGTCGCGAGGCTCGTCGGTGGCGACCACTTCGAGCTGTTCAACGGCGGCCAGCCGGTGTCTGCGAAGAACCGCGATGCCGGCAGCCCGGACATCACGTTCTTCGGCAACGTGCCGTACGTCTCGTGGGTCGAGGATCAGGGCAGCCACAAGCGCGGATTCGTCGGCCACTACGTCAACGGCGTGTTCGTGCAGGACACGCTTCCCAGTGGCATCCCGCTGGCGCCACGGTCCAAGCCCGCGTCGCTGATCGATGCTCGTGTCCCGCTCTCCTCGAGTTGCACGGCGGATCCGTTCACCAACGACGGGTCGGCTTGCCCGGTCGCGGCCGTGAACGCGCCGTTCCTGCTGTTCACCACGGCGGACAGCCCGCAGCGGCTGTTCGGCCAGGCTGTGATCGGTGGCCCCAATTGCATCCTGTTCACGAGTTGCAATGTGGGGGTCGTGTCACGCGGTGCGGCGCAGTGATCCAGGGCACCCTCGGTCAGAGCAACAAGCATTGGCATCCTGGTTCAGCGGGTCGTCGGTATTAAGAAGGTCCACGGCACACGGACGCTCGTGGTCCGTAACGTCGGACGGGTGCCGCTGGGCCGTCATCACAAGGGCAAGGTGACAATTCACTGGAACCTGAAGGTGAATGGTCACCGGCTCCGGCCCGGTAGGTACCTGATCACTCTTCGTGCACTGGATCGGCACGGCAACGTGCTCGGCGTCACGAAGTCCGTGGTCTTCAGGGTCACGCACTGAGAGACAAGGAACGGGCCCGGCGCCGCGGCAGCGCCGAGCCCATTCCCTTCATCCCCGTCACACCGGTCAGCTCGCTACACGCCGCGCAGAACGGCTCCTCCGCATGCTCGTCCAACTGCGCACGGACGATCGCCGCGACCGCTGTCGCGGTCAACGGCCGAAGCACAATTGCTCAACGCCGCGGTCAGCGAGGACCACGAGGGACAGCTAGGAACCGGCTACAGGATGCGCCCGCCGCTTCCCGTTCGGGCCGACGAAGCAGGAGCCGCACCTCGGGCTCACGATTTGATCGCGAGCCCGGCGGGTTGTCAACCGCACTCCTGCTCGGACACCGAAGGAGCGATGCAGTAGGAGCTGACTGTCCACTCGACGATGACCGGTATCGGTCGCCAACGCGATAGCGGACGGAAGGACGGCCAGAGGACAGCGATCGCTGTGCCTCGGACGCTGGGCCTCGGAATTTCGCCACTCGACGGCGGTCGCATCTAGCGCCAGGCCGCCAGATGGGCGGCGGGCAAGCCGCCCATCTGACGGGGATGACCGGAGGCTACGGCTGGACGCGTTCCCAGCTGAACGGCCCGAAGGTCGTGCTCGACGTCGGGTTGCCGGCACGCGGGTTGTCGGTGAGACGCACGTACTCAAGTGGTTGGGCCGGGTAGGTGGTACCCCCGTGGACCACGATGCGGTGGAAGTTCGGCACGTCGTACGCGCCGCCGTTTGCGGCCTGGTTGGCGTAGGCGTCGTCGGGACACGGCTGGGTTGAGGTATCGGGTGCTCCCGTTTCGATCACGCACGGCGCGCCCTGGACCAGAGGGTTGTCAGACCGGTACATATGTGAGTCGCCGTTGAACAGGAGCACCGGCTTGCCGAATGCCATCGTGTGGGTGGCGATGCTGTCGATGAACGGCTTGTAGTTGGCGATGTGGAGGGCGTTTTGCCATCGAGATCCCACATGTCGGCCTGCTCGAGGATCACGACGCTGCCGACGCCGTCGGCGCTCGCCTCGGCGAAGGCCTGATTCAGCCAGTCCAGATTGGCCTGTGTGCGCTGGGCGATCTCGTCCGTCTGTGCCTGAGTGCGCGGGTTCCCGTACCAGTTGTCGGCGTCGTTGTTTGAGCCGCCGGGGAGGTTCAGGGTCACGAACAGCGTTTTCGACTGCTCCCACATGACGTTCTCGACATAGTTGGCGTCGGTGCCGGTTCCAACCTGGGCCTGCGAGAGCACCTGCTTCGGACGGCCGCCGAGCGTGTAGCCAATGCGCGGGAAGAAGATTGAGCGCACCGCGTCCAGGTTCTGAAGCGGATCGCCATTGAAGTCGCTCCCGGGAAGCTCTTTCGTCTTCTGGCAGTCGGTCCACTCGTTGTCCCCGGGCGTATAGACGAGCGGGTCCTTGAACGCCGACCACATGTCCGCGATCGACTGGTCGTAGGCGACGGTGCACTTCTGGCTGCCCGAATGGATGTCGCCGACGTGCGCGACCAGGTCAACTTTCGGATCGTGGCTGACCGCAGCGATGAATGCGGGCGTCGCGACAAACGCTGCGGTATCCGCGTTGTTCGCGCCGTAGGGCGCATCACCGAAGACTGCGAGCGTCAGTGGGTTCGCGGAGTCGGTGTTGATGGGCGTGCCGTTGCCCGCCAGCGCCGGACCCGCCACCACCAGCGACACTAAAGCCGCGATCGATCCGACGAAAACGCCTCTCTTCATAAGATAAGTCTCCTCGCTTCGTAGAAGGACGCCGCACCGGCTGCCGCCCTTGACGACGGCTCACAATTCCTTGGTTGTTCCGGTTGATGACGCTCAGGGCAGAGCGCGAGCGGCGACGCTACGACAGGCCGCGTTCCTGGGTGTGAAAAGGATGTGACCAACAACCACGGCGCAGCGAACAACGTGCGTTCCGGCGACCAGCGCCACGCGATCCACACCCCGACGGGGCTGGATTGGTTTCTCGCCCGCGATTGCCTTCGCCCAGCGGCAGCGACGCGGCAGACAACCGCTTCGGCGACTTCGCGATACGCGAGTAGCGCTCAAGCGCCCGACAAGTTCAGGTGAGGCGAATAGCTGGCTAACCCGAACGGGCGGCCAGGCTGGTCACCAAGATCAGAGGCGGCAAGACGGACGTCGCGGTGGCGCGGCGTGTGCAGAGCTCGATAACCCGGTTTCACGGCGCTGTCAGGGTGAGTGCTTGCTCAAGCGCGTCCGCCGCGTTGTCAAGTCCGCGTTCCTGCTCAAGCCAAGTCGCGAAAGCCGACGCCCGGTGGCGGTAGCCGTCGGTGCTCAGCAGGTTGGCAAGCGCGCGCTCGAGGGCGGGAGCAGAGGCCCGGCTCCACGGGGTGATCGTCGCTACGCCTAGCCGGCTCATGCGTAGCGCGGTCTGCGGTTGGTCGAAGCCGCGGGGGACGATGAGCTGCGGCAGCCCAGCCGCTAGCAGCCCAACTGTAGTTCCGATCCCGCCGTGCTGAATCGCGGCAAGGCATCTCGGTCCGATCTGGCTGAGCGGGGCGAACGGAAGCACATATGTGTCCGGGGAGGGGTCGAGCCGGATCGGTTCCGGAGTGGGGCCGCCGAGGACGAGCGCGCGGTGTCCAAGCCGCCGGGTGGCCCGCACAGCGTTCGGGTAGAACTGCCGCGGGTCAACGGCGGAGCTACCGCCGAGGGTGATGAGGATCGGCGCCGGGCCGGCTTCGAAGAACTTCCGGAGCCCGTCCGGCGGACTGTAGGAGCGTGGTGTGTCCCAGGCAAAGAAGCCCGTCAGCTGGATGTTGGCCGGCCAGTCTGGCGGCGCGTCCACCACACGGGGCGACGCACCGACGAGATACGGATTACCCGACTCGATCGGCAGAAAGAGCGCGTCGCGAGCGCGCGGAAGCCCGACGGCGACGCGTGCTGCATCGACGGCCGGGTCAAACGATCGCCGAATGTTCCAACGCGCAGTCCGCCAAGCACTACGACACATCGCCCGGCCCACGGGACCGCCTGGAAGCCGCGCGCGAGTTGGGCTCGGCAGCGTGTGCTCGCTCGGGATCAGGCCGGGGAAGACGCTAAACGTCGCCCACCGGGTTGCTGTCAACTCGGCCGCAATCGGACTTGCCAGCACCGTCGGATGCGAAACGAGCAAATCCGCGTCTTCAAGCGAGCCACGGAGATCCTCGACCCACGCAATCAGATTCGGGAAGACGACCGTGCGGAAGAGGTGCAGAAAGCCGGCGTAGCCTCCCTGCCGTCCATCGAGGATCTCCGGATCGGCGGCAAATTCGTCGGGCCCAAACCGCGGCCCGGCTGGCACGAACCGCAGACCCTCGTCCTCGACCAACGACGCATACGCGCTAGTCGTCGCCAAGCGCACTGCGTGTCCACGTGCCGCCATGGCCTTGGCGAGCCCGATCGTAGGGAACAGGTCACCCCAGCTGCCCATCGTCGCGAACACGACCTGAGCCACACGACAACTGTACGACCAGGTGCTGCGTCGGGTAGGCCCGGCGCCTTGCGACGCCGGGCCCCCCTCTCTATGAAGGAGCCGGTTGTGTCAAGTGCCGGGTTGGGGTGTTCGTCATGGTCCTCGGCAGGGGAATTGCTGGCGAGCTTGACGCAACTCTCTATCGCCTCCTCGCGGGAGGACTAGGTTCAATGGGTGTCTCGCTCCGGTAGCGCATCTCAGAAAGGGCCGTCTATGCGGCCAGGGGGGGCATGGCGCCTGCCGGAGCGAAGGGTTGCTTGCGGGTGAGCATGTGCCAGATCGCCTCGGCGAGCCGGCGGGCGATGTCGACTTGCGCGACTTTCGCGCCGCGTTGTTTGCCGAGGCGTCGCTTGTTGGCCTGGTAGCGATCGCGGTAGACCGGGTGCTTGCAGGCGTGGGTGGCGGCTTCCATCAGCGCCCAGCGCAGGTACTTCGGGCCGGCGTGCGTGAGTGGGCCCCGGCGGTCGGTGTTCCCGGACTGGTAGACGCGGGGGCATAGGCCGGTGTATCCGGTCAGCTTGGCGGGTGACGCGAACCGGTGGATGTCGCCGATCTCTGAGGCGATCGTGTAGCCCAGCACCCACGCGACTCCTGGCACGCTCTGCAACAGTGGGATGTAGCGATGATCAGCGCCGAGTGCTTTGAGGTCTCGGTCGATCTGGGTGATCTCGCGGTCGAGATCGTCGATCATCGTGATCGCGGCTAGCACGCCCTCGCGCCACGGGTCGGGGAAGTCCAGGCGTGCGAGTAGCTCGCGGCCCTGGCGGCCGAACAGGTCAGAGACCGGGCAGGTGTGACCGAATGCCAGCAGCTGGGCGTGGATGCGGTGCTTGAGCGAGCTGCGTTTGCGGACCAGGAACAGCCGCCAGCGGGCGCGCTCGCGCTCTTGGCGTTGCTCAAAGGACGGCAGCCAGATCCCTGGCACGAGATCGCGGCGTGAGAGCTCGGCCAGCACCCAAGCGTCGATCCGGTCGGTCTTGCAGGCCAGCGGCGCTAACCCCTTGACCTTCTGAGCGTCGGCGACCTCGACCTCCCAGCCGCAGCGCTCGAGCGTGTCGTGCACGAACCGGGCGCCGTTCATCGACTCGATCGCGGCGCGCACAACCACCGGCCCGTAGCGCCGGTCAACCCCGCGCGCGAACCCGACCAGCCCATCGCGATCCGGGGGTGCCGCGCCGGTCTCGACGCGATCACCGGGCTCGTCGAGCAGGCAATAGTCCAATCGACGACGACTGAGATCCAATCCAGCGTGCAACATGAAGACGGGCCTCCTTCGGACTCGCTCCTTCGATGACACGCCGGAGCGTGGCACCGAGGGAGGCCTCCTTCATGACACTCAGAACCGGACGTGCCCGTTTCCGAGCATCCGGCTCAAGCAAGCCCTGACGGGTCCGGTGGCGCGACGTCGTACGATCCGCTCGTTAGGGAGCGTGTCGTCCGCGGGTCCGTTCACCGCGACGGTCGTCGCGGCGTCTAACTTGTCCGTTGGTTCTGGCGTCATCGGCATCTTCGCTGTCTGGCTCACCTGACCGCGTCAGCACGCTTTCGCGTCCGGGCACGAGGCCCGGTATCCGGCCAGTTATCCATCGCGATCAGCTGGAGGAGCTGATCAGCCGCGATGGTTTCCTGCTGCCTTACTTGTCCGGCGCTGGGGTTGTCAAGCCCCCGGTTTGGGTTACGCGTGAAGCGTCGTGGCGTGGGGTGGGGCGTGGGCGCGTTCGACGGGGTCGGTGTGCGCGCGGGCGCCCAGCCTTACTTTGGTCCACGACCCTCGCTGTGCGGCGGGCCGGCGACAAGATGTTCGATGGGGTGATCCCGCTGGGGGGAAGCGTTGCGGCCGCTCAATCTTTCGAGGCCGTCCACGCGAACGTGTCGGCAGCAGCAGTGAGGGAGCCGGCCGCGGCGCATCGGTGTGAGTGAGGGCTTGACGCGCGTCAGCGATCTGTTTGGGGGGGAAGCTCGTTGTCGGGTGTGCCGGCCGCCTGGCCGGTACTCGTTGCTGCACAGCGGAACCGAATCCCGGGTCAAGCGGCCAGAGCATCTGTCGGCTCGCGGGTCGCTGGACGCTCGGTCCTTCGACAACTGCCGCTTGACGCGCGGCGCGCGGTTGCGCTATCCCGTTCGTCGGTGGGTGGCGCGAGGGCGTCCTCGCCGAGCTCGCGGAGCGTGTGATAGCAGCGCTTGAGCAGCTTGCGCGCGAGCGCCAGACAGGCGCGGTTGCCGCCCAGTCGCTCGGCTGCCTGCTCGTAGTACGTGCGGTCGGGCGAGCCAGGGCGCCGAGCGGCGTGGGCGGCCTCGTATAGCGCCCAGCGCAGCGCCGGCGGCCCCTGGCGGCTGAGACGCCCAGGCGCGCGATGGCGATCGGATTGGTAGACGGTGATGTCCATCCCGCCGTAACGGACCGCGTCACGGCTGTTGTCAAACCGCCGGCAGTCACCGAGCTCGGCGAGGATCGTGACGGCGCACATCTCCCCGATCCCGTAGTGCTTGCTGATCAGCGCCTTGCAGCCCGTCTGCCCGCGCGCGTAGCAGCGCAGTTGTCGGCTGAGCGGCTCGAGCTGTGCGTCAAGCGCGTCGGTCATCGCGAGCGAGACCGTGATCTGCTGGCGTGCGGTCTCGGGCAGCGCTAGCGCTCCGAGCCAGTCGCGGCCCTCGCTCTTCATCAGCTGGCGCCGCTGCGGGCAGCCGTGGTGATAGAGCACCGCCTGGATCCGCTGCTGCCACTCCGAGTGCTGCTCGATCAGCGTGTGACGGAGCCTGACCAGGGCGCGCAGATCGAGGATGTGATCGGGCGGGATCCACGACTCCGGCAACCTTCCGGCGAGCAACAGCTCACGATGATGGCGGGCGTCCGCGCGATCGGTCTTCGCGCGCTGCTTGTTGCCGCGCCGCGCCGCGGTCTCCGCCGGCTCGGCGAGATGCACCACAGCGCCCACCGCCCGCAGCTCCTCGACGAAGAACCGCCAGCCGGTCGTCGCCTCAAGCGCGACCTCCAACTGCTGCCCAGCGAACCGCTCAAGAAACCGACGCACCCCGGCGCGGTCCGCCGGTCGCACCCGCGCGCGATTGATCTCGCCGCTCACCAGATCGATCCACTCAGCCGTGATCTGCGCCCGATGCTGGTCCACGCCCATCACGATCGACATCTAACGGCCTCCTTCATCGCGGCACCAACCCCGCGGGCGAACACGGCGCAGCGTCCAGCCCGACCCATCAAATACCGTTGGATCGCGGTCGGTGCCTTCTGTTGAACGGTCCGGCCGCGCGGCCTCTAACCCGCGCGCGCCTTACCTATGGCTGTTCGACACGAAGGCCCCGGCCACCTTCACACCGCCGGGCCTCACGCGCCGACTCGGGCCTCAACCCGGGGACATGACATCTTTCGGCCGCCGGCATTCGCTTCTCGGTCATCCTGTTCCCGCCGGGGAGTTGGGCCCTCCTCACGGTCGGCTTACCGAACCCAAAGGCGTGCCGGACCCCGACGGGGTTACCCCGTTCCGCACGCACGAGCTGCGACCGGGGAGGGCGCCCTCTATACCCCGGGGACGACGGTGCTCACCCCGACCGAGGCGACTTCCGGCCGGGCGCCTGCCGCTTCGCAGCGGCCAGTCCCTGCACCCCGCCACACATCCCATCGACGAGGTTCTCGCTTAACGAGGCATCAACGAGGGTTCACGCAATTCGCCCGTCCGGTCTTCCCCTCGCCTGTGGCCGCCCGGATGGAACGGGCCGCCCTTGGGCTCTCCCCCGGGCTTCGCACCCCGCCGACCAGGAGCCGGACGACGCACGCCAGGGTGGGGACAGGCCATCGAGCACGGACCTGGAACTACACGCTCAACTCACATTCGTCGATCTCCAATCCGGTAGTCCACTCGTTGTGTGCGACCTCGCGTCGCACGTCGCCGTACCGATCGTCCGCCGGATAGCGATGCGGCGACCGAAGCGAGCGTCCGCTCTGACGACCGCCGGCGGATGAAACGAGCAGTGCCGGCCGTCCAGGGCGCGTTGTTGGAGTACGCCTGAAGGAGCAGTCCTCGGTCGACGCCGTCGTGACCGCTTTGGTGCTTGTGGCTTCCCGAGGTTCAGTTGGTGTCCCGGGGCCATGATCGGACCGATCCGTCTGCGACGCGGAGTGTGCGCGCTTGTGGCGAAATCCCAGGTCCCGGGCCGGGGTTCGGCGAAAGCCTTGTTATGCCTTGGACGCTGGTACTCCTGGAGCTTAGGATCAGCTGATGGATTTTGATGATGTTCCGGGGAGCGTTCGGGCGCTCGCGGACCGCTTTCATGAGCGTTGGTTGGCGACGCATCCGTTTGAGGCCAGCTATTACGGGATCCCGGGCTATGACGAGCGGGTGCCCGATGACAGCGAGGCGGGCGGGGCTGCCTGGCGCGGTGAGCTGGAGTCGATCCAGGCTGTTGCACGGCGGTTGGATCAGCCGCGGCTGGCAGAGGCCGACGCGATCACGGTGCGATGTCTAATCGAGAGCATCGGCCAGGAGCTGCGTGAGCTGGACACCGGGCTGATCGAGCACACCGTGACGGCGATGCCGTTCAGCGGTCCCGCCGTGTTCATTTCCGTCGCGGGGAGGACCGTTCTCGCTGACACGCATGCGGCAGCCGACTACCTTGAGCGGCTGCGCCGCAGCGGCGAATGGATCGACCAGCAGACCGAGCGCCTACGGATCGGCGCCGGGAAGGGGCGCCTGCCGGTCGCGCCGCTTGTGCAGCAGGCGATCGCGTGGGCGGAGGGGCTGCTGCGCCCGGCGGTTCCGCATGCGCTTGCGGCCCCCCGACCGCCGGAGGGCTGGAATGCCGAGGGGGCTTGGCGCGAGGAGCGGGACGCATTGGCAAGCGGGGTGGTGAAGCCAGCGTTGGAGCGCTGGGTCGAGGCGCTGCGCGAATTGCTGCCCCGGGCACGTTCGGCCGAGGAGCCGGGTCTTGTCTATCTCCCCGGCGGTGACGCTGACTACCTGAACTGCGTGTGGTCGGCCACGACGCTGCCGCTGGCAACAGAGGAGATCCACCGGATCGGGCTCGAAGAGATCGAGAAGCTGGAGGCGCGTGCGCTCGAACTGGGCGCGGGCCTGCGGCTGCGCTCCTTGCCGGAGGTCCACGAGGCGTTGCGGGCGTCGTCGGGGAGTCGGCGTCCCGATGACGCGGTGATAGCCGCCACGGACGCGATCCGGCGGGCCGAGGCCCGGGCCGCCGAATTGTTCCCCGCGCCGTTACCTCCCCCCTGTGAAGTGACGCCGATGCCGGCAGTGGTCGCCGCGAGCGGGATGCCGCCGCACTACTCGCCGCCGAGGCTGGATGGCACGCGGCCCGGCACCTTCTGGTTCAACTTGCAGCGGCCGACGGCGGGAACCGGGTGGGACCTCGAGGTGGTGGCCTTCCACGAGGGCGTGCCGGGCCACCACCTGCAACTTTCGCGAATCCAGAAGCTCGGCGACCTGCCCGCCATGCAAAGGCAGCGGAGCCTGTCCGTGTTCTCCGAGGGCTGGGCGCTGTACGCCGAACAACTGGCCGAGGAAGTGGGCCTCTACAGCAACACCGAGAGCCTGCTCGGTGCGGTAGCCGCGTCGCTCATGCGGGCCGCACGCCTGGTCGTCGACACCGGGCTCCACGCGCTCGGCTGGAGTCGCCGGCACGCGCTTCGGTTCCTTGTGACACACGTGCCGATGCCCGAGTCGTTCCTCGCGAACGAGATCGACCGCTACATCGTCGTCCCCGGGCAAGCCCTTGCCTATCTCACCGGCAAGCGGGAACTGTTGCGGCTCCGGGCGCAGGCGAGCAGCCGCCTCGGTCCGCGTTTCACGCTCCCGCGTTTCCACGCGGCCGTGCTCGACAACGGCTCCCTGCCGATGCCCGTGCTCGAGGACAAGATCCGCACGTGGCAATGCGCTGCGTAGGCGAACCGATCACCCCGAACGAGTACCTAAAGCGCACGGCACGTGCTTTCGGACTAGCCCAAACATCCTGGCGACTTGAGGCCCTTTTCTTCAACGCGCGGATCGCGAGCACGACGCCCCCGAGCGCTCCACCGCCGAGCCGCCCACGCGCTAGCCGAGCGCTCGGATGTTGCGAACCCGAGAGCAGGAGCCGCGCCTCCGCCGTCGCACTACCGCTATCGGAAGACTCATCAGCGCGACAGCCCGGACGCTCGCGTGGCTGCTCTCCGCGGCCGGCGGCAACACTAAGCCCGCCTGAGCCGCGGGTGTGGAATGTCGCCGATCCGATCGCGGGCGAAACGCCTACGCCTCGAGGGAAGCGATCGTCAGCTCGGACGACCTTCGGCGCATGAATCGAGTCGCGCCGACCGTCCAAGAGCGCGCTGCTCGGGCACGCCTCAAGCGGTAGCGCTGTCGCCGCGGCCCCTTGCACTGAAAGGCGGAAGCGCCGCCGCGATGCTGACGGCCATCGCCGCCGGCTCTATGCGGCGTCTCCCTCTACGAGTCCCGGGCCGCGCTCACTCGTAGCCAGTGAACGGCTCGGTCTCGAACCGGGTGCCGTTGTCGCGATCCTCGAAAACATGGGTGATCCGAACCGCGGGAGGGACGCGCTCGACCCGGCTCTCCACGAGCTCGAGGTCGGGGTTGTCGCCCAAGCCGAGGTCGTTCAGCCGCTCCGCCTCGGCCCTACAGATGTCACCGGGCGTGGGATTGCTCTCCGGGTACACGTCTGTGTGGTGCCGGACGAGGGCCTCCCAGTGCTCATCACCCGCCCGTTCGACCGAATCTCGAATCTGCTGCCGAGTGAATGCCACCGTTTGCGCCTCCTCTTCACTCGCCTCGATCACGCCGGCTGGTGCCAAGGCTACCCCCCATCCACCGCTCCGCGGCCTTCGGTCCTCCAGGCGCTGGCCAACGCAACACACCAAGTGGCGGCTACGCGGAACCGCTGCATTCCCGTTGGGCTTCGCCGCGACGCGCTCCACGCGTCGGCGTTTGCGCACGCGCGGAGATCAACGAGCCTCCGCATCACACCCGCTTCAGCTTGGCATCGACACGGGCATTCACCGCCTGTCTCTCGTCAGACAAAATCCTCCAGACCTTCGGGACGCACCCTCCGCGTACCTGACTGCTGCTTCTAATGCTGTGCAGCCACACGGACGCCGCGAGCGCGGCGGTCGTACGCTGCTCCTTACGGACCGAAGATCGGTATGTACCGGTTGGCGTGAGGACCAGCTCGATCCCTGGCTCGAGCTGCGCACCACCGTGCCGGTCGGTTCGCTGTTCTGCGTGCTGCGCGGCCCGACGCGAGGTGGGCCGTGCGCCCCGGCGGGGATCCGTGCGCAGTTGCGCGGCGCCGCGCAGGCAGCGGGCGTGCGGCGGCGGTTCGCGCCGCACCAGCTGCGGCATGCGCACGCCGTCGAAATGTCGCGTGAGGGGATCCCGATGCTCGTGATCCAGCGGCAACTCGGTCACGTCGACCTGGGGATCACGTCCGTCTACCTGCGCGGGATCGACAACGCCGAGATCATCCACGCCGTCCACGAACGGCCCGGGCCAATGATCCCCGCCAACGCGACGCTCAGCCAGCGCCTCTAACGCCGGGCGGGCGACAGCGATCCCAGCCGGTGCCCGCCGGTGGCCGCCATGCCGGCGACAGGCACCGGCCAGGCCACCGGCCACCGGCACCGAATACGTGGCGTTGCGCTCGTCCGGTCGCGGCGCTCGTGACGATTCCTATCGAGCGATTGCGAGCGCCGGCGCGTCGCCGCGGTGGCAAGCGCTGTGCCTGTGCAGATGAGCCTGTCCGCACACCCGGTGCTCGCTGTCGCGCGTAGCCCGGAAGGAGCGCCGGTCCGCGGCTTACGGCCGCCTCGCATTCCTCGTCAGCAGGCGCCTGGCGGCCGCTGCTGGATTCGCGTGTGCAAGGGCGTTCGGCTCTGCGGCTCCGGGCGAGCCTCGTCGCTGACGCTCAGTGGGCGGCTCGTTTGATGCACAGCGCGGCGAGGTCGATGCCGTAGAACCCGTAGGTCTGGCAGCCCATCCGGGCGGAGAACAGCTCGTGGCTGGATGGGTTGTCGTACGCGGCGAGGGGCGCGGCGTTGCGGACGAGATCCCGGTCGAGCCGGGCGTAGGCGAGGTAGCGTTCGGGGCCGCTGAGTCGTGCCGCGGCGCGTAGCTTTGCGCGGTAGCTCGGGTCATCGAGCGGCGGGAGGTTTGAGCTGTTCTGGAGCAGCGGGTCGAGAACGCCTTGGGGATCGGGGTAGTCGGCAGCAACCAGCCGCCGTAGGCGATGTCGAACGGCTCGCCCGGCCTCGCGAGCCTGGCGAACAGGTCGTTCGAAGGCCTTGACCACGACCCGAGCAGGCCGATCGCGGCGAGATCGTTCTTGAGGATCTGTGCCTGCTGGATGCACGTCGGGCGATTGCAGGTGTAGAGCACGGCGGTTGCGCCGGCGTGTCCCTTGGCGAGCCGTCTTGCTTTGGTCAGGTCCGGGACGAGCGGGTAGATGTGCCCGTTGACGTGGCCGGGGATCCCTGGCGGCAGGTAGTGATCGGTGGGGTCGGCGGGCAGTGGGAAAAAGGGGTTGCCGATCCGGGCCAGCGCGGCGCGGTCGATCGCGTAGTTGACGGCTTGGCGCATTCGCGCGTCGGCGAACAGCGGCCGGTGGGTGTTCAGCGCGAAGAAGTCGAGCGCGGGTTGGGGATTGACGAAGTACTGCTGGTGGCCGCTTTTCGCGGCCGGGCTGTGTGGGCCGTAGCGAGCGTCGAGCGTGGCGGCGTTGGTGCTGTCGACCTCGCCGTTCGTCGCGTAGTCGGCGGTGCCGGCCTCGACCTGGGCGATGGCGCGCGGGCCGGGGATCCCGACCGCGAGCTCGATCCGCGCGAGCCGGTGGGGGCGGCTGCCGTGGTAGTTGGGGTTGCGCGTCAATACCACGCCTTGATTGGGCGTGAAGGACGCGACGCGGTAGGGGCCCGCCGAGGGAATCACGTCGTGCCGCTCGAGCGGAGTGTTGGATGGCACCGCGCAGAAGGGGGGTTGTGCGAGCCGCGTCGGCAGGTTCGGCGCGGGGTCGGTCAGCCGGATCGTCAACGTGTTTGCTCGCGCGGTGACTCCCGCGATGTGAGCCGTCTTGCCGGCCATGTAGGCGCCGGCGCCGACGATGTCGGCGGCCCGCGCTGGCGGCGGGGCTCTTCATTGCCGGGTTGAGGGTGCGCTCGATCGTGTGCTTGAACGTCTGGGCGGTGACCCGCTCGGTCGACGGCGGCGAGAACCGAAAGCCGCTGCGGATCGTGAACGTGTAGGTCTTGCCGTCGGCCGAGCGCGCCGGCAGCGACTGCGCGACCTCGGGCACGAGCTCGGACCCCGCCAGCCCGGCCTTGTCGGGGTAGTTGAGGAGCTTCGCGCAGGTCGCGTACAGCATCGGCCACAACAGCGGGTCGTAGGCCAGCGCCGGATCGGTGGTGTCGAAATCGTACGGCGAGTCGACTCGTACCGCGCCGCCTGAGGCGAGCTTGGTAGACGGGATCGTCTGCGCGTCGACGGTCACCCACGCGCGGCCGCCGGCGATGGTGATCGCCTGTGGGCTGCCGCCGACCGCGATTGTCGCGATCGGCTGGTTGGTCGCGGGATCGATCCGCGTGACGGTTCCGTCGCCGCTGTTGGCGACCCATACCGAGCCCGCGCCGACGGACACACCGGTCGGGGAGCGCCCGACCGCGATCGTGTCTGTCACCGCCCTGGTGCTCGGATCGATCCGCACGACCTTGTCGGCGCCCCTGACGGCGACCCAGACGCCACCGCCGCCGACCGCGATCCCGCTCGGCCCAGGACCGACGGCAAGCGGGGTCACCAGGCCTGTGGCGTTGTCGACCCGAATCACGTTGCCGGCGAAGCTATCGGTCATCCACGCCGCACCGGCGCCAACATCGATCCCCCCGGGGGCGGCGTTGGGGTCAACGTGCTCGACGATGCGTCCCGTCTGCGCGGCCAGCCGCGTCAATTCCCCCGAGTGCGGCGCGACCCAGACCTGGTCATTTCGCGCCGCGACGGCTCCGGGGCTGCCGGGGACGACGGTGCCGATCGTGACCTTCTGGTCGATCCGGTCAAACTGCGGATCGATGCGGCGGGCCGAGACGGAGGTCGCGGTCGCGTTGGAAACCACGACCCATACCCCTCCGGCGGCGGCGGCGATCCCGGTCGGAGGGCCGCCGGCGGGGATCGCGCGCAGCGGGCTAAGCGTCTTGGGGTCCACGCGCGAGATCGTCTGGTCGTCGAGGTTTGCGACCCACAGCGACCCGGACCCGAACGCGATCGCGCCCGGTCGCGTGCCGACCGCGACCTGCCCCACGACGCGGTTGGTATCGGTGTCGATCGCGGCCAGCGAGTTGGGCGCCACCCGCACGGTGCTGCTCGTGCCAGAGCCCGCCAGTCTCACCGCCGCTGCGATCAGCACCGCGAGCAGCACCGCTGCACCGGCAGCGATCACGAGCCCACCGCGCCGTGCCGGACGAGCGGTCGCGCTCAGCTTTCGAGCGGTATCCCGGGCCGGCGAGTCGAGCGCCGGATCCTGGGCCAAAATCGCTCGCTCGAGCTCCTGAAGCTCGCGACCGGGCTCGAGCCCGAGTTCGTCGACCAGCCGACGCCGGGCGACGCGATAGCTCTCAAGCGCGTCGGCCTGGCGCCCCGATCGGTACAACGCGACCATCAGCTGACCGACCAGGCGCTCGCGCGACGGGTGCTCGCGCACCAGCGCCTCGAGCTCCCCGACCAGCCGTGCGTGCTCGCCGAGCGCGAGCCGCGCGTCGATTCGATCCTCAAGCGCCGCCAGTCGCGCCTGCCCAAGCCGGGCGATCTCGCCCTGCGCGAAGCGCTCGTAGGCGAAATCGGCCAGCGGCTCGCCACGCCACAGCGCAAGCGCCTCGCCCAGGCGCCGGTCGGCGCTCGCCGCGTCACCCGCGGCAAGCGCGCTGTGGCCGCCGGCCACCAGCGTCTCAAAGCGGCCGACATCGACGCTCTCGCTGTTGACCGCGAGCAGGTAGCCGTGTCCCCGCGTCAAGATCACATCGTCGCCGAGCGCCTTGCGCAACTGCGAGATGTAGCCCTGAACGATCTTGATCGCGCTCGAGGGCGCCTGCTCGCCCCACAGCTCGTCGATCAGCCGATCGGTCGACAGCACCTCGCCGCGGTGAATCAGCAGCACAGCCAGCAACGCACGCTGCTGAGCGCCGCCCAACGCGAGCGAGCGACCGTCCTGCGTGACCTCAAGCGGCCCAAGTATCCGAAAGTCCACGCCCCACCCAACTGTTGGAGCCCACCGCGACTCTACTACCAATGGCCCGCCGTTCCGGGCTTTTTACCGTCCTTTGACCGCCACTGGCCGGCCTTCTACCACCAACCGACACGGTTGTGAGCGATCCGACCGCACCGTGCGATCGGCGAACCCAAAGGGAGTGAAGATGTTCCGCCACCACCGTCACATCAGCACCGCCGTCGCGCTCGTCGTCGCGCTCGCGGCCGCCCCGTCCGCCGCATCGGCCCGGCCGTTCCAGCCGATTTCCCGGCCAGCCACCAGTCAGACCCAGACGTCGCCCGCAGTCAATCCGCACGCACGCGACGCGGCGAATCCCGCCGCCCGCGCGATCCAGGCCCAAGCGGCTCGAGTCGCCCACCAACTCGCCGCGCGCGACGCCCTCGCCGGCCGCGCAACCCTGAGCCCCCCGCCGCCCCTGACCGTCACGGTCTTCCAGCCCAACGGCTTCGACTGGGGCGACGCCGGGATCGGCGCAGGAGCCACACTCGGACTGACCCTCATCCTCCTCGGCTCAACGCTCTACCTAACCCACCGGCACACCGCTCGCGTCAGCCAGCCACGCTGACTGGAGACCAGCCGGGACCCTCGGTACACAGTCGGGGCCGGGGCACACCCGGCCCCGACCTCGGCGCACCGGCCCCACGCACGAGCACTGACGGCCCCTCCGCCTACTGTGACGGGGCCGACGAACCTGACACTCCAGGCTGCTAGCTAAGAGTGCAGCAATGGGCGAAAGGAGCGACCTAAGCCGCCCAAATCGAGCCGTCAGATAACCGCTTCCGAACCCTCGCAGGACAGCCCGGACAGCGCCCGGGCACAGCGGTGAAGCTTGATCGCCAAAGGTCGGCCCTCCTTTCGGGGCAGGCGCATCGTATCCCGTCGGCGTGCGCAGAACGACCGGGGTGACCCAGACTTCGACCCTATCCCCAACCCCTATTCGGGGCTGCCCAGCAGGCGAGCCAGTTCCCGGCGCCTGGCAATGTCGAGCTTCCGGTAGATGTGCGCCAGCTGCATCTCAACCGTTTCACCGTCACGAACAGCCCGCTCTGGGGTCGGCATGGTTAGTTGCAGGTCATCACTGGACGATACGGCAGCGTCCGACGCACGGCGCATGTAGTACCCGAGGGGATGTCGCGCGCAACCTTGCTGCTGCGCGACAAAGAGGAACGAGCCCTAGAAGCGGCGGTTGACGGTGGATTCCTCCACCGCAACCGCCGATCAACTAGGAGCTTCTTATGTCGCCGCTGTTGCCGCCCTCATCGGCTGAGGCGTTGGTCCACTCCCGCTCGATGAGCCCCGGGCCGTTGGCGTGGTACGTCAGCGCAAAGCTCGTAACGTTGTCCGTAGCCGACGAGCCATAGACCGTGGCGACGAAACCGTCGGTGGTGTCGCAGGTCGACGGCGTGCACTCGGCGCTTGGGTTGTAGGTCCCGCCGGACACAACGACGATGAAGCTACCGCCGAAGTTACCCGTCACTCCATCCACGATCATGCTCCCCAGGGTCCCACTCGGATCGCACGCGTCCGGACTCGGACCCGCTACCGTCACGAACCGCCCCGAGATAAAGCTCTCGACCACGGTGTAAGTGCCATCCGGGTTAGCGGTCGTAGCGGCCGCGAAGTGCCGCTTGAAGGTGTCGTTGGCCCAGTTGTTGCCGCACGTTCCCGAGTCGGAGGAAGTGCTGTCAAACGGTCCGTAGTGACGTACGGGCTGGTTCGCCATCGAAACAGCTGGCACGATGGCCAGCGCAAGGACGGTGGCGGTCAGCACTGCGAGCCTTGTCTTCATCAGAATCGTTCTCCTTCTCCGGCGTCCGCACGAGACGCGATTTGCCTGCTATGGGGTGAGGCGTGCCTCTCACCTTGCGTTTGAAAGCCAATGAGAGCCCCGTTGCCTCACCCAATCCGCGCCTCGATCTCCCGCGTTCGCAGATACGTATGTGCGTCATTCAGACCCGAGACATCGCCTTGTGGCATCGTCTCCGGCGCGCATGCTGACCGGCCCCACTGCTTGTGTTCAAAGATACCAAGACTCGAGGGCTTCGCACCAGGGTCGGCCCCTAGTCTTTGGTATGCGCACGCGCTCTGGCCGTAATGACCCAAACGTCCGGGAAGGGCTGCACTACAACGCCGATCGGCGCCCGAACGCCAGGCAAGAGCGCCGACGTGTACATCCTCGAGACGCCCCGCACTGGGGGCCTGCCGGTCGCGAGCCGCGGGCGTCACTGGATTCACCGGCTGAGCAGAAGTCGTAGAAGACTTCCGCTCGATCAGGTCAACTCAGAAGCGTAACCGGGCAGTTGCGCCCTGGACGAATCTCAACAGCGCCGAGCAACCCGCCGATGCCAGACCAGTACCCAGGCAATCCGTGTCCAACGACGACTGCGACGCCCTCGCATCCCACGCTAGCAATCGCTTCCCGCGAGCCGTGACGATTCACTGAGAATTCTCTAACCGCCGCCGAGGGCCCGCCGGTTCTTGTTTGCGCTTCCTGACTTCGGGGAATCCCGGCGCCAGTGCCGTTGTATCGATGCGGACGTTGTGGATTTGCGACGACTGCCTCGCCGCGCAACGCGGCCCGCGTTCACGCGATCGGCTGCTCTTCATGCGACGGGGAGATCGAACCGGTCGGCGGTCTTAGCGCCCGTGCGAATGATGTTCTTAACGGCATCAAGACCGCCCCCGCCGGCGGTCTCGGCACCGCGCAAGCCGGTTTGCCATTGCCCGGCACGACAGCGGACCTGAGCCGGTAGCCGCCGGCCAACTAACCAGATAGAGCCACTCGGCGACGTCCAGCTCTCACTCCTAGTTGCGCGCCCCAGCTCGAGGCCCTGCAGGCGTGATGCACTCGGGTCGCTAAGAAGTGCTCGTCCGTGTCGACCCCGACGCGCTCGACGAGGGCGATGAGGGCAGCATGCTCACCGCCGGCCCCCAGGTCGCCATCGGTGTGCGCGTCGGCCCTGCACCTCCATCCTTGGGCCTCGCGGCAGCCAAGCGGCGTTCCGCGTGAAGTGCTTTCCCGGCCGAGGTTCAGTGCGTGCCTGGCAGCCCACGGGACACGAGCCAGTTGACCACGTGATCGACCCAGGTCGGCAGCGATTGGTGCACCATGAACAGGTGCGCCGTGTTGGGGAGCAGCACCTGCGTCACGTCGCAACCGCAGCGGGACTTGTAGTAATCGAAGTCGGCGTCAGCAGACGACGGCGGGTCGGTCGTGTCCTCCTCGCCGGAGGTCAGGAGTACGGGGATTGACGGTCCGATCATCGAGATGTAGGCGTCATTCTCGGCATACATCGCGCCGAGGTCCGCGATCTCGCCGTAGGGCGAGTCCAGGAACGGCGGGGTGCAGGCGATGTTCGCGACGTACCGGACCACGCCCGGCGTGTAGGTGTTGAAATCCAGGCAGTTCTGGGTGGTCTGGAAGAACTCGAAGTAGTCCGGGTGGTTAGGGTCGGGGGTGAAGCCGCCGCCCGAGGAGGATCCTCCGAGCGGGCTGGTGGTGGAGCCGCCGGCGGAGCCCGAGATGTCGGTCTGGATCATCGCCGCGACGTCATGGTATTCGCCGGGATAGCCGGCGACGACCCAGCCGCCGGCGCTGTGACCGATGATCACGACCGTGCGGTTCTGCGTGGCGGCCGGTGTGGTCGCACCTGAGCAGTCACCGCTCGCGGTGACCGTGTAGCCGCCGGTCTTGACGTCCCCGACGACGTCGTGCAGCATCGCGCGGTGCGCCTGAGTGGTGAGCGTGAAGCCGCCGCCAGGCTGGCTGTAATAGCTGCTGTTCGCGTACCCGAGCCGGTCATAGGAGAACACGACGTAGCCGGCGCTGGCAAGCGCCCTCGCCACCGACCAGGTCGGCGAGAAGTCCCAGTTCTCGGTCGAGGAAGCGATCCCGTGGACGAGCACGATCGCGGGCGTCGCACCGCTCGTCGGCCCATCGGTGAACCGCTGACCGTAGAGCAGGCTTCGGCCACCGGCGGGGTTGGACACCGGGAGGCAGACCGATGTCACGGTCATCTTGCTGTTGAACACCATTCGTGGCGCGTCCGATGAGCCCGTGACCGGAAGCGTGAACGCGCCGGCCGGGCACGCCCAACACACCAGCGCCAGCGTGGACGCCGCGATCAGACCGGCCGCGACCTGGACGAAACGACGGGCGGTACGGCCAAGAACACGACCGACGAGATGGGCAGCAGCTCGGCCCCGGCACGGTACGGACTCCAACGGCGTCATCGGACACTCCTCCGGTTTGCGGCGAACCCCGCTTGGTTCGCTGACTGCTGGCCAGGGTCTACCCGTTCACCCCACGTCGATAATCCGCCGCCGACGTTCGCGAGATGTGCGATTCGCGCCTCCGCATCACTCCCGAATCGACAGGGCCAGCGCTCCCCCAGAAAACGATCTGCGAGAGACGAGTGCCTCAGGTTTCAGCTGGTGACGCAGATCTCAGCAGCGCTGAGCAAACCGTCGATGCCCGACCTGCACCTCGGCATGTCGGTGGGCGGCGACGACTGCGACAGCACCCGGATCCCAGGCTCGCGATCAGCCCTCACGACGAGGACAAGCCGGGCAGGACGGCCGGTACCGCTTCTCCTTATCTGTACGGTCGTTCGTGTCAAGGCCTCGTTTCAGCGGTTGGTCTGCTCGGTGGGCGCCCGGCCTTATCTGGGTCGTCGGTCACCGGCATGTGGTGCCCGCGACGTGATGGTTGATCGGTCGTCCCGCGGGGCGACTGCAGCCGCTCGGTCTTTGTCAGGGTCGCCAGTGAGGGTGGGGTGCGGGGAAGCTGCGGGAGCTGGCTGCAAGCTTTCGACATCTCAGAACGGGGGCGATGAAGGAGCAGGTGTTAGGCCACGGGTTCGATCGCCGCTGGGCCCAGTGCGTGGAGAAGGTGGTAGCTGCGTCGGGCGATCTTGCGTGCGATCGTCAGCGACGCTCGAGTGTGAGTGAGACCGCGGGCTTTCAGCGCGTGGTAGTCGGAGTAGTCGGGGCTCTGCAGGCGTGTCGCGGATTGCGCGGCCTCATAGAGCGCCCAGCGCAGTGTCGGTGATCCCTGGCGGGTGAGTTTCCCGACCCGGCTGGTTTGATCAGAGCGGTGAACGCCGATGTCGATCCCGGCGAACCGCACAGCTTTGCGCGAGCTGGACAGTCGCGTGACGTCACCGAGCTCGGTCAACGTGACCAGGGCGATGAGTTCCCCGACTCCGAACTGGGTCATCAGCGCCTGGCAGCCGGCTTGGTGGCGAGCGATCTTGCGCAGCACGCGCTCCAGCTCATGGATCTGCGTGTCGAGCATGTCGATCATGCGTAGAGCGATCACGACGCGCTCTTTCGCATCGAGCGCCAGCGCGAGGCTGGCGAGGAACTCCCGGCCGTTGGGGCTTGAGATTTCGCTCGGTGCTCCCGGGCTCAGACCGTGGTGATACAGGGTGGAGCGGATCCGTAGCAGCCATTGGGTGCGCTCATCGATCAGCGCCTTTCGCAGGTGCAGCCGCGAGCGCCACTGGCGGATGTGCTCCGGCGCGATCCATGATTCGGGCAGCCGGCCCTCCGCCAACAGCTCCCGCAGCCACAACGCGTCCTGCCGATCGGTCTTCGCGCGGCGGTTGCGACCCCGCAGTGCGCGGGTCTCGACGGTCTCGGCCAGATGCGCGACCGCGCCGGCGCGCTCGAGTGCGCGAGCAACGAACAGCCAGCCGGTGCACGCCTCCATCGCTGCATGCACGTCCCGGCCCGGGAACTGAGCGACCCACTCCTCGACAGCCGCCGGGGTCGCCGCGATCTTTCCGCGCGTGATCTCCCCGGTCGTTGAGTCCAGACAGTCAAACGTGATCTGGCGCAGATGAACATCGAACCCAGCGATGATCGCGCCCGCACACCGCTCGGGCATCACGCGTGCAGCGTTCTGGGCGACTGATGACATACCGTCGCTCACGGTCGGTACCTCCTGTTCGCAATGGCCGGCCGCGCGGGCTCAATCCGCGCGTGCCTACAACGCCGTTCGACACGGAGGGACCGGCCACCTTCACGCCGCTAACCGAACCACCCGCCTCACCGGCCGTTCATGCCATCTTTGTCGCGAGGCTGTCGCGTACCGCTCGTGCGAGCCCCCCGGTGGGGCTGCCCGATTAGGCTCGCGCGCGATGGGTTCCAGCACGGTCGACCGTGCTGGGATTGCCAGTCGTGATCGCGGCGGTGGCGCGCTTGTATAGCGTGGCGCCAGACGTCGCCGATAATGACGTGGACCAACCGGCGGAGGATCGCTCGTGTCGACCCAAGATCCAAATGACCAGGCTGCCGGGTCGCTCGGCGCGCAGCCGCGATTAGCCGAGGGTCCGCCGGCGGGCTCGTCGGTCGCGGGGTCGGGTCGTGCCGGGGTGGTGGGACTCGTCGCGGTTGCAGTCGCCTTCCCGGTGCTGTGGGTGGTGGCGCGGCCCGGCGGCCAGCCGTTGGGTCGCTTCCTCGGTGAGCTGTGCGGCGCCGAGGCGGTGCTGCTGTTCTCGTGCTCGCTGGTGCTAGCGACGGTGCTGGCGCCGATTGAGCGGGCGTTCGGCGGGCTCGATCGGGTTGCGGTGTGGCATCGTCGTGCCGCGGTCGCCGGCGTGCTGCTGCTGATCCCGCACGTCGCGCTCGTGAGCTCCGCTCCGGATAGGTACGCGACGTCGTTCGGACACGCGCTCGGGGACATCGCGCTGATCGGTCTGCTCGTGCTCGCGGTTTGGGCGCTTGCGCCGAGCCTGCGGGCGGCCCGATGGCCGGGACCCATACGGCGGATGGCGCGCGCGAGCTACGAGCGGTGGTTGACGGGCCACCGGCTGACGGGACTGTTCGTGATCGTCGCCGTCGTCCACGCCACGATCGTCGATCCCGTCCTGCGCGACTCGGTGCTTCTGCGGGTGGTCTTCCTGATCGTCGGCGCGGTCGGCACGATCGCCTACCTGTACCGGGAGCTGCTCGCCCGCTACGTGATCCCGATCTACGACTACACGGTGGCGGAGGTCCGGCGGCCCAACAAGACCACGGTCGAGGTCGGCCTGGCGCCCGTCCGCAAGCAGCTGACGTTTGCGCCCGGCCAGTTCGTGTTCCTCGCCCTCGGTGGCTCCGGTGGCTGGCAGCGCCATCCCTTCTCGGTGTCGAGCTCCCCGAGCGATCGGCACCTCGAGGTGACGATCAAGGCCTCTGGCGACTACACGCGCGATCTCTACGACCAGCTGCGCCCGGGGATCCCCACAAAGCTGGCCGGTCCGTTCGGCGGGTTCGATTATCACCAGGGCGGCCACGATCAGATATGGATCGCCGGCGGCATCGGCGTGACGCCGTTTCTCAGCTGGATCCGATCGATCGACGGGCGGTTCGACCGGCAGGTCGACTTCTTCTACTCGGTCGCCCACGCTGAGGATGCGATCGATCTGGACGAGATTCGCGGCGTCGCCGACCGGCACTCATCGCTGCGCGTGCATCTGGTCTGCACGGATACCGACGGGAAGCTGACGGCGGACGCGGTGATGACCGACGCGTCTCGCAGGCTCAGTCCGTGGGTCTACATGTGCGGGCCGCCACCGATGATGCACGCGTTCTCGGCCGGCTTGCGAAAGCTCGGCGTCCCAGCCGGCCACATTCGCTGGGAGGAGTTCGATGTGCGCTGAGCCGCCGCGGCCTCGCCGAACTCGATCTCGCCCTCGTCACCTTCCCGGCGCGAAGGCCGCCAGTCCGAACGGGCGTGACCCATCCTGTCCGGTTGCGGCAGCCCACGACAGCGTCATTGGTGTCGACCGGTGGGCTCCTCCGCTCGAAAAGGAGAAGCCTGTTGGGTTCGGGCGAGACGCTCGGCCTCGCGTTCCCAAGCGTCGCCGGTTAGTCGAACTCCCCCGGTCATTGTCGCTTCTGGCGATGGCGCGCGCGTTCGCGTCAGGCGGGCGTATGTACGGCGCCCGGGGCTGGGGCTGGGGCGGGAGGCGGGAGGAACAGCCGGCCGCTGAGCGCGCCGCGGGTGGTCCGGGTGGCGGCTGTCAGCCAGGCGGCGACGAGCAGGGCGTACAGCGCGACGCTCGCGTAGCGGAGGAAGGCTGCGTTGGTGGCGAGCGCCAGCACCGAGGTGCCCGTGACGACCGTGCCGACCGGGAAGGTGAAGCTCCACCAGGTCAGCGAGAACGGAAGATGTCTCCGCGCCGTCCGCACCGTGATCGCGGCCGCGATCGCCAGCCAAACCATCGCGAACCCCCAAACCGGAACCCCATAGACCACGGCGGTCGCATGCAGCGCGCCCACGTACGGGGCCAAGATGGCACTCGGGGCTGCGTTGCCGAGCAGGCCTGCCGCGGTCACAGACTGACCGAGCGGCCCGAGCACGATCCACAGCGTGGGGACGAAGCGGGCCGGACCGAGGCCGTGGAAGGCGAGTCGCTCCCACAGCAGCGTGATCGTGATCAGCGAGATGAACAGGCTGATGCCGAACATCGCGTAGCAGGCCAGCAGCAGCGTGAGGCGGGGCTGTCCGGCGGGCAGGTGCGCGATCAGCGCAGCGCCGGTCGCGGCGGACACCATGGGCGGCACGACCGGCATCAGCCACGTCGCCTGCGTGTCCACGTGCGTGAGCTCGTACTCGGTGAACGCCAGATAGGGGATCGCGATCGTGGTCAGCAAGCCGGTCATGGTGCCGAGCGTCCATAGGATCTCGTCGACCCTCACCGCCGCACCGAGGCCGACGATGTCGCGGCCGACGAGCAGTGCGCCGGCGCCGACGGTGAGCAGCGCCATCGGCGGCGCCCCGTAGAACGGAGCCATCGCCGGATCGTGGTGGTGACGGCGGGCGTGCTCGGGGTGGCTCACCCAATGGATCCCGGTTGCCGCCGTCAGGAGCACCAGCGTCGTCGCCGCCAGCAGCCACACGCCGACCGCGAACCCGCGCAAGCCCGGGACGTGGACCGGCAGCAGCGCGGCCGCGTTGGCGACGATCCCGGTGCCCATCACCGAGGCAAACCAGTTCGGACCGAGATGGCGAAAGGACGATCCGGCCAGTGAACGGGAGGAGTTGCGCGGGTCAGCCGGCGTCGTTCAATAGCTGGCAGGGGCTCGTAGGTGAGCGCGGCCTGACCGCCCGCGGTCGCTGGCCACCGACGCGCCGGTCAGCGGCTATGCCGATACGGATGTCCGGGAGAGCTTCGTCCAGGCCTGATCCCGGTCAGGCGGGCAGTTGGTTGAGCTTGCGGATCTGCTTGTCGAAGATGGTGGTGGGCGCGTAGCGGCGCGCCTTGCTCACGCGGCGGGCGGTCTTACCGGCCGGGTATCTGAGCTTGGGGCGTTTGTCGGTGGCCGCGGCGACGATGGCGTGGGCGACGATGGATGGCTCGTCGCCTGCCTTCAGGGCGTCGGTAAGTCCGGCGTCGACGATCTTGCGTTGTTGGGCGTAGACCGGAAGCGGTGTGTCGGCGGCAGCGAGATTCGCGTCGAACGAGGTCTTGGTGAACCCGGGCTCGACCAGCAGGACGCGGACTCCGTGCTCGCGCACCTCGTGGTCGACCGACTCGGAGTAGCCCTCGAGGGCGTGCTTGCTCGATGCGTACAACGCCATGTAGGGGACGGGAATGAGACCAACGATCGAGCTGACGTTGATGATCCTTCCGCTGTGCTGCTCGCGCATATGCGGCAGTACGGCGCGGGTCATGCGGATCGAGCCGAAGAGGTTGGTCTCGAACAGCGCGCGGGCCTGCTCTACGGAGCTCTCCTCGGCAGCGCCGGCGACACCGAGACCGGCGTTGTTGACCAGCACGTCGATGCGGCCGGAGCGGTCGAGCACCTCGCGTACCGCGTCGGCCGCCGACTCATCGTCGGTGACGTCGAGTGGCAGGAACGCCACTTCCCCGCGCTTCTCGCCCGGGGTCGCGCTGCGGCTCGTCCCGTACACGGTGAACCCAGCACCGACGAGGGCGCGTGCGGCGGCCTCCCCGATCCCGGACGATGCTCCCGTCACAAGCGCTACTCGGTCTCTCTTGGCTGCCATGATCCGCTCCTTGCCACGATTGAATTACGAGCATAATATCATAGTACGACTATAATGCAATGGTGAGTTGTGTGCGGCCCAATCGGTTTGACGGCCGATGGGTCAGACCCCGCGCGGCAGGGTCCACGGCATGACCGAGACCAGTTCGACGAGAGAGGTTCGCGATGCGATACGGCAAGGACCAGAAGCAGGCCACGAGACAGCGCATCCTCGAAGCGGCCGGGCGGCGCTTCAAGCAGGACGGCATCGATGGCGCCGGCGTGGCGGCCGTTATGTCCGACGCCGGCCTGACCAACGGCGCCTTCTACGCGCACTTCGCCTCCAAGGAGGATCTTGTGGCGAACGTCCTCGCCGACCAGCTGCGTGCCCAACGCCAGAACCTCGACGCGCAGCCCGCAAATCGGGCGGGACTCGAGGCGTTCATCCGCTCCTACCTCTCTCCCCAACACCGCGACCAGGCCGCCGACGGCTGCCCGTCTGCTGCACTGCTCGACGAGATCGCTCGCCGCCCCGCCGCAACCCGACAGGTCTTCACCGACGAACTATCGGCAGAGATCGACGACATCGCCTCGCGCCTGGACCCGACCGATCTCGAGGCCGCTCGGGCCGACGCGCTCACGATCCTCGGACTGATGGTCGGCACGCTGCAGCTCGCCAGGGCACTGACCGACCGCGACCTCTCCGATCGGCTTCTCGATCAGGGCGCGGAAACGGCCTTGAAGATGCTGGACGACTTCGCTCGTTAGCGGCGCGAACATGACGCAAGCTTCCCGTCTGCAACGCCCGGTACCGGGATCAGGATCGAAGAGCGCACCGGCGTCCGTCACAACTCGGTCACGGCTAGCAGCTCCGCCTCTTCTGGCCGGCGGTCGAGCGTCCGTCAGCTGGACGGCGAGGACGAGAATGGCGCCGGCCGCGGGTACGGCGCCTGCGGCGGCAACGGCCGCGCCAGCAGCAAGCTCGGCCCGGTCACCAAATAGGCCGCAGACCCGCCTTCGTGTTTAGACGCGCATCTCGTCGACGACATCACGCGTCTTCCTATGCGCTGAATACGAGGGCCGCTACGCTGGGCCTCGCGCCAAGCGTCGGCGTGAGAAGCGAGTTTGGCGGCGAGGCGTTGGACCGCCCGGTTTGGTGGCGAGACCCGACTTCCGGCGGCGGTACGCAGGACGATCCGCAGCTCGGTTAGTCACCCCAGCTTAAGAGGTACTTCCGCGTAAGGGTCGAGTCGGTACACGAGAGAGACTCGATGGAAGCCGTCGGCGATGTCGGCAGCCTTCTTACCGCTCAACACGAGGACGGGACTGAGCCGCTCCCCCTCGATGGCTTTGATCAGGTCCTTCATCACGCCGGGGTCGTCGAGCGGTGCCGGTGTCAGCCCTGCGGCTCGGAGGATGTCGTTCGCGCGGCGGGTGGTGAGCGCGCCCTTGCGAAGGCGTCGGATGGCTTTGGCTACTGCGTCCTCGCTGAGCTTGAGCGAGAGGTAGGCCTCGGCCGCGGCGTAGTCATGGTCTGCTACCTCGGCGGCCCATTTGATGTGAACAGTGGACTCGATCACGCCCACGCTTCCTTTCGCCATCGACGGATCATGGCAGAAGGTCACCTTCCCTTCCCGCCGGAGCGCTTGGCCAGGAGCGCAGCAATCAGGCCTGCGGGACGAAGCGACTCAGGGGTGAGCGCACCGGATGCTGCCTCGCGAGCGGTCGCATCGCCCCCTCGGCGAGCGCCGAATCTCTCGGCTCGTGTTCAGCACGCCGCGACCCTACCTACCCCCACAACCGACCGGACTCCTGTCTTGGACGCCGAACGATTATCGCGCCGGCATGCCCGTGCGCCACGCGGTTGCATGCGCCGCCCGCGCTTCGGAACGAGACCGGGCGGCGTGGCCTTCGGTTAGAGTCGCGCCATGTCAATCCTAATTCGCTACACACCGTCGTCGCTGACCCGCGAGCAGTACGACAAGGTCAACGAGATCCTTCAGGAGAATGGCCCCGGCGGGCCCCCTCCAGCACTCCACCTGCACGTCATGTTCGGTGAGGGGTCGGATCTTCGAGTCAGTGAGATCTGGGAATCGGAGGAAGCGTGGCAGCAGGCCTGGGACGGCGGCCTGAAGGCGGCGCTGGAGACGGCCGGCGTGGACCTTCCCGAGCCCGACAAGTTCGCGGTCCACGAGGTCTGGGGAAGCCGCGTGGCGGACGCCTAGCTCACAAGCTGCTTAGTCGGTACGGGCGCGCGACATCGCGATTCGCTCGCGCCCTGGACGATACGCAGCAGCTCCGCTCGCGGTTCGCGGTTTATTACAGATGTGCAGCAACTGTAAGTCGCTCGACGACTGCGCCCACTTTGACGACCGGTACACGCGGCTGAGCGACGACCGCGATAGCGCGACGCCGCCGCGACTCGTCGTGTTCACCAGCAGATCGCCTGGTGGTCGTAGGCCATAGGCACGGGTTGACCGCCACGCGAGTGGTGTTCTCGCCGGGTCCGCGCAGGAACGCTCAACTGCGATGAGCCGCCCCGATCGCAGGCAATGTAGATGGTCCTCCAGTCCACGACTAATATGCTGCTCGACATGGCCGACTCGACGCCAGCTACGCCCGATCCTGGACCGCAGGGTCGATGCGTCTGCGGAGCAAAGGTCACGATTGCCGACGCACGCGAGGTAACTCTGCCCAACGGTCGCGCCGGTTGGCAGGGCTACTGTCCCGAGTGCGGCGCCCCGCTGTTTGCGATCCGTCGCGGGTCGGGTGTGAGCAGTTAGCTGCATTCCACGCCAAGCAGCTACGCCGACGCCGTTTACCCCTTAAGCGTCGAGCAGTCACGAAACCGCTGAACACGGCCGGCTTGGCCGCAGCCCTGCTTTGGTCATCCGACGAGCACGTCGCCGACGGCGAAGTCAGTCTCGGAATGCGCGGAAACACAGGCACTCGCCATCGTCGTCAGTGCTTGCACTCGTCGGTCGCGTTGGTGCGAGGACCGGGTCGACGCCCGATGGCGCTCTCGCTAGACCTCTGCCGCCCGCGCGCAACTCTCGTCCCCCGCGGATGGTGCCGCCCGCCTGCTTCCCCCTCGCAACGAGATCGGGAGCGCTACGAGGGAGGCGGCGGCTCGGTTGCGAGCGCCAGGGGCAGCTCGCCGCGAGCGGTGATCCCGAGCTTGGGAAAGACGCGGTAGAGATGTGTCGCGATCGTGCGGTGCGAGAGGAAGAGCCGTTGTCCTATCTCGCGGTTCGTGAGACCGTCGGCTGCGAGCTGTGCGATCTGCAGCTCCTGCGCCGAGGAGCTGTTCACTCAGAAGCCCCCAGGAACCGCTTGGCGGACGAAGCCGAGCGCTTTCGTTGTGGCCACCGAGGACCAGAGCGTCCACCCCGACCTGCACCGCGCTGCTGCCAAGCGGATGGGCGCCACGACCTACGAGGTCGCGAGCGGCCACTGCGCGATGCTCTCCCATCCCGACGTCGTGCTCGACGCGATCCGCAACCTCGTGACCTCCCTCCAGGGAACCCTCGCGACGGCGTAACGGAGCTGTGGAAAGCCAGAGATCACAAGACGACTGACGCGAAAGGTCCCGGGGGGACGGCGGACACAACAGCGGCCGACGTCCCCCTTTTTGGGAACGACGAGCCGACAGCATGAACGCCCTGTCCTAGGCAAACCGGCTCCGCCGGCCGGTCAGGCGTCCGCGGCCAACACATGGACCGAGATGTCCAGGAACTCTGCTACCGCACTGCTCGGGTAACGCTTTCGATCCGGGAGTGCGCGAATTTCAGGAGTGCTAAGCGCCACCGAACTCCGAGAATGAAGGACTCCTGCTTTGTGCGCGCGACGCGCATTTCGCCCGCTTCGCCGAAAGTCTCGCAACGCGCGGTTAGCAAGGCTCGGCGGCCACGGGCGCCGCCGATGGCCGCGCGGCGGCCGTCTCGATCTCGCAGCTGGCGAGAAGCACGTCGCTCGTGCAAGCGATGCTGACACCTGCCTTCGTGCTTGCGCGGGTTTGGCTGACCGAGACGGCGTGGCTGGCACGCGAGGCTCGCCATCAATGTTGAGGACAGGACTGGGACCGTGTTGCGAACCTGAAGCTCCTCCGGGTCCGACGGCGATAGCCGATCTCGGCGAGCCGTTTCAACCAGCTCGGAAGCCACGGTGACGTCCAGCGAGACGTACTTCGATCGCTATCGCAGAGCGCGATACGCGCTGGCGAAGAAGATGAGCGGGTCTTTGATGGGTGAGATCTGCAGGGCGTCGACCTGTCCTACAACGATCCAGTGATCGCCGGCGGGATGCTCGGCGACGATCTCGCATTCGATGGTGGCAAGGGCGTCTGTGAGCAGCGGTACACCGCCGGGTCCGAGTTTCCAGTCGAGGCCGGCGAATCGGTCTGCTCCGGGGGCGGTGGCTCGTTTTGCGAAGCGCTCGTGTTGGCGGCCCAGCACGCTGACGCCGAAGCGCCCGGCGCGGCGCATCCGGGTCCACGTGACCGAGCTGCGCGCCGGGGAGAACGACACGAGGGGCGGCTCGAGCGAGACGGACGTGAGCGTGTTCACGACTAGGCCGAAGGGTTCGCCGTCCGGCGTCGCCGTGACGAAGGCGACGCCGGTCGCGAACCTGGCAAGCGCGTCGCGGAACGCGCGTGCGTCGTGCGCGGGCGCGCAGTTCGCTGGGGCTGCGAGTGGCATCAGTGGAGGGTTGTCTCTTCGCCGAGTGCGACGTGGGCGAGGTGTTCGTAGGCGCGGTTGGCGCCGAGCGGGTGCATGAAGGAGCCGGCTTTGACGTCGCGGTAGGCGCGGGCCAGGGGGCTGCCGTTGAGGTAGCCGGCGCCGCCTGAGAGCGCGAGCGCGCGGTCCACGATCCGGGCGGCCGCGTCGTTGACGAACGCCTTGGCGGCCTGCGCCTCCGCAAACAACGCCCCCAGCTCCTCGGCGGTGCCGTCAGACGTCGGGTTGTCGGCGCGGTGCTGGTCAATCAGTGCAGCCGCGCGCGACAGGACACCGCGCGCGGCGGCGAGGTCGACGGCGTTGTCGGCCACCTGCATACGTGGGCGCGCGTCGCCATTGATTCGCTCGGCGATGCCGCGGCGGGCGATTGCATCTGCTGACTCGGCGATGCCGAGCGAGGCCGCGGCGTGAAACAGCCCGGCGAGCAGGTTGCGCTCCATGTACGGCAGCGGGTCGCCGGCCCGGAAGCCGCCGCGCACACCGGACTCGGGTAGCGCGACGCCCTCGAGCGTGATCGAGTTGCTGCCGGAAGCTCGCATCCCGAGCGCGTCCCAGTCATCGTGCACGACGACGCCGGGCGAATTGGTCGGAACCATCGCGTAGGCGTAGCGCTCGATGCCCTCGTTGTCGGCATAGCCGACGGCCACGTACAGATCGGTGGCGGCGGGGGACATGGTGCAGAACATCTTGCGGCCGTCGATCCGCCATCCCGATTCGGTGCGGGTAGCGACAGTGCCCGGTCGCGTGAGGTCCTGGCCGCGTTCGCTGATCGCGGCCGCCAACACGACGCCGTCGTGGGCGATCTGCTGAAGCGAGGAGGCAAAGGCGCGGGCGCGACGCTCCGCCCCGATCGCGACCGCGACCTGGCGCCTGCGCTCCATGTTGTGCACTGCGACGAGGTGCATGTTGACGCCGATCGCGACCGAGGCGTCGCCGCGCGCCAGGCGGCTTGACGCGACGACGAGGTCGTGCGCGGAGGAGACGCCGAGCCCACCGATCTCGATCGGGATGGGCGCGGCGAAGTAGCCGGCGGTCTTGAGCGCGTCGATCGCCTCGAACGGATAGCTGCCGTCCCGGTCGTGCTCGGCCGCGCGCGCTGCGAGCTCCTGGGAGAGCTCCTCGGCGGTCGCCACGAGGCGGACGCCGGCGTCGGTATGGGCTGTTAGTTCAATCGGCATGGCGGTATCTCCTGTCCGCTCGTCATGCACCCGTGGCCGGAGCGGCCCCGGCCACGGGGTTGCATGCGAGCCTTAGTCGGTCGTCATCTCGACGGCGACGGGCACGCCGTTGGTGACCATGTCGTAGACCGCGGAGCGCTTCTGTGCGCGCTCCACGACCTCGCGCAGCTTCTCCTCCGGCGCGTTACCGGTGATCCGGAACGCCACGGCGATGCGCTCAAACCCGTTGCGGGGCTCGTCATCCACGCCGAGCGCGCCGCGCACGTCCATGTCGCCCGTGAGGGTCGACTGGACCGACGTGAGCTGTACCTTGCGTGCCGCGGCCACGTAGACGATCGAGGTCGTCAGGCAGGCCGCCAGCGCGTGCAGCAGATGCTCGGCCGGGTTGGCGCCGGTGTCGCTGCCGAGCAGGATCGCCGGCTCGCCCGCGTCGATCACGAACTCCTCGCTGCGAGTGGTGTCCTCCCCACCTGCGGCGTAGAACGCCTTGATCGTCGATCGGTTATGGGAGCCGTCGATCCAGCGGTTGGTGGCGCGGAACTGGAAGCGGGCGAGCTCGGGCTGGTCCTTGATCAGATCCAGCGTCGAAAACAGCTGCTCGGTATCCACGCCGTTGCGGATCGTGTCGGTCACTGCGGTCATCGTTCGACCTCCTCGGTCGTCGTGCTGTTGATGGGGCCCTCCTCCCGAGTCGCTTGTGCGACACGAGCGCCACCACCCAGGTTTGGGTCGGAGGTGTGGCGAGATGCAGGCACCGGTTTGAGCGCGAGCAGCGAGACGCTGTAGGGGCCGTGCCTGTGGCTCATGCGCCGCGCCCGCTCACTGGTGAAGCCGTCGCTCGGGTTGGCTTGGATCATCCGCAGCTCGCGGCCGGCGGCCGCGATGCGTCCAAGGGAGCGCGGTGCACACGGCCTAGCCGGCCGATCGGACCGAGGTGGGTCATCACCCCGTCACCTGCGTGCAGGCGGTCCTGGCCACGAGCTGGTGTCAGTTTGGAGAAATACCGCGCTTCAAGGCATGTCTGGCGCGGCATCAGGCGATCTCGCAGACCGCGCGTCCGGCATAGATGAAAGGGTGGACGAACGCATCTGATGCGTCCGCGGCGCGCACCGGAAACGTGACAGGTTCACTGGCGTGGTCCATGACCACGATGCGCAGCCCGTGGGTCGCGGGGTTCCATTCGAGTGCAACCGCCAGACCGTCTGCGGTCCGCTGATTCAGTTGCCGATAGGTGCTGGGGGTGGTCACAACAGGCTTCCTCTCTAGCGCGCGTAGCGCGGTCGTACGGCAGGGATCGGGTTGAGCGCGGGCAGACGCCCCGTGATTGCCGGGCGTGTGGCTCAATGGTGCGGCCGCAGGCTGGCGCGACCGGGCGAGCTTCTCGCGCATAAGGCGGCGATACAGGTATGGGGACATGGGTGGTTCCTTTCGGCTGACGTGATGTGGAATGGCGGTTGCTGCTCGACGGTCAGCCGCGGCGCAGCCGCCCGAGGGCGAGGTCGTAGCCCCTATCGGTGCGCGAGTTCATGCCGTGGGCGCAAAGCGGCGGGTAGCCAGCGGCCTCGGCGAGCGCACCGCCGTGAGGAGAGGCAGGTCGCGGCTCCTCGGGGGCCACGCCGCGGTCGTACATCTCCTCGACCTGGTCATCGAGTCTTTGGGACCTATGCACCCGGCGTCGGGTATGTGGCGCTCATGTGCACTCGGGCAGCGTCGCCGGCGCAAACGAAGGGATCGGCCGCCGGATTGCGCGGGATCCCGGCGCGGTGCCGATGCCGACCGGGCTAGGCGTGCTTCGCTGGCAAGCCGGGCTCGCTCGGCGCGAGAGACGAGCTCGGACTGTCTCTGCTGGGCGATGAGGTAGTTGAGTTGCGATGTCATCCAGTCCTCCTGATGCGTAAGTTGGCGTTGCTTGTGTCGGTCGTGGTCCAGTTCCAGCGAGGGGAGTCAGTGATTCAAAGGACGTCGGAGGTGTCCCCCCTCAAGAGCGGTGATGAACGCATCACTCATCCTCCGCCCCGGTGGCACTCTGCACATCGAGCCAGACGACGGCACCTGCGCGCGACATGCGCGCAGGCGGGCTACGTCATCAGTCGCGGTCAGTCGCGGCGGAAGCCTGCGCGTCGACGATGACTCTCACCGTCGTTCCCGTCTCGCTCGCCGCGCTCACCGACAGCTCGGCCCCGAGCGCCTCGGCGCGCTCGCGCATCGTGGCCAGACCAAGGTGACCCGGGTACGGCTGGGTGACATCAAAGCCGGTCCCGTCATCGCTGATGACGATGGTGAGGCGCCCGCCCGTGGCCGCGACGTCGACCGTCGCGTGCGTGGCGTGGGCGTGCTTGATCGCGTTGTTGAGCGCTTCAAGGACGATGCGGTACAGGTGCTCCTCGACCTTGGGCTCGAGGTCGAGGCGGTCGCGAGACCCGTCGACCGCGATGGGCAGCCCGGAGCGTGCTGAGAGGGCGGCGGCCTGCTTGCCGAGCGCCGCGACGATGCCCTCTTCGGCGAGCGCCTCGGGTCGTAGCTCGAAGATGAGGGCACGCATCTCCGCAAGGGCGCCCTGCGTGAGCTCCCGGAGCTCGGCGACGCTGCGACCAAGCGGCCCATCGCGCGGGAGCCCCTGCTTATCCATGGCCAGCTGAGCGCTCCGCGCGTGCAGCCTCATCGAGAACAGCGCCTGCGAGACCGAGTCGTGCAGTTCGCGTGCCAGCCGCGCGCGCTCGCGCAGCATCGAGGTCTCGTCGGCCTCGGCCAGCAAGCGCTCATTGACGACGGCGACCGCCGCCTGGTCTGCCAACGCTGTGTAGAACGCGAGCTCTTCCTCAGTCGGACCGCTGACCGCCGATGGGAGAAAGGCCCCGAGGACGCCGATCACCTCCTCACCCCAGGACAAGGGCACATGCACCCCCACCTGCCAGTCCAGTGGCTGCAGGGTGCGTCCCGTGGCGGCCGCGCGAGGACTGTCCAGCCACCGACGTTTGGCGTCGGGGATCACCGCCACACGGCCGCCGAGCACGATCTCACCATCCGGCATATCGATGATCCGCAGCGTGCCCAGCAGCGACACGCGACGAAATTCGTCAGGCACGCCATCGGCGCCGCCCGCCCGCAACGCGCCGTCCTCGCCCGCGACGCCGATCGCGCACGCCACCGCCCGCGTCGCCTCCACGGCGTGTCGAGCAAGCTCGCTCAGCACTGCCTGAAGCGGGTTGCGCCCGGCCAGCTGAGCCGCGGTCTGGCCCTAGCGCGGCGGCGTTGTGCGTGGCCTGCCTTGCGTCGGTGACGTCTCGGAAGATGGCCGCGCCGTGCGGCCGCCCCCCGATGTCAAATGACATGTTCGTCCACCTGATCTCGCGCTCGGTGCCATCGGCGCGCAGCAGCGTGGAGGTCCACAGGCCAGTCGTCCCGGCAAGCTGCTCGGCAAAGTGCTCCAGCATCGCCTGATGCTCACGCCGCGGAAAGTTGTCCAAAAAGTCAGGCAGCGCACGCAACTCGTCCAGCGAGTAGCCCATGATCCGACATGCCGCCGGATTGGCGTACACGTAGCGGCGGTCTGCCGTCACGACGACAATGCCGTCCCGAGAGCGCTCGACCACCGCCGCCAGCGCGCCGACTCCGAGCTCAGCGGCGGTGTGCACCACGCTTCGCGATCTCTCGTCCACGGATATCTACTCTCGCAGTAGAAGACGCCCCGGCGCCAGTCCGCGCCGGCCGATTCAACCGGGAGGCGCGGCGAGCCCTTCGCGCACCGCCCACAGCGCCGCCTGGGTTCTGGAGCTCAGGCCAAGCTTGGCGAGGATGTTGCTTACGTGTGTCCTGGCGGTGCGCTCGCTGATCACCAGCTCGCCGGCGATCTCCTTATTGGCCTTGCCCTGCGCCACCAGCACCAAGATTTCTCGCTCACGCGCGGTGAGCAGCGCCGCGGGGTCCGCTGACGGTCCGCGCCGTAGCGAAGCTGTCAGCTGGCGTGCAACGGCCGGGTCGAGATGCACTTCCCCACGCTGGGCGGCCCGCACGGCGGCGGCGACCTCGTCGGCCTCGGCATCCTTGAGCAGGTAGCCCGCGGCACCAGCCTCCAGCGCGGCGTGCACCTTGTCCTCGTCGAGGAAACTCGTAACCGCCACGACCTGAACCTCGGGGTAGAGCCGCTTGATCGCGGCGGTCGCCTCAAGGCCGCCCATCGGCTCCATCAAGAGGTCCATCAACACAACGTCCGGCAGCGCTCCCTGTGCCTTCGAGCGGGCCAGCCAGTCCAGCGCACTACGCCCATCGGAGGCGTCGCCCACCATCGCGATGTCATCGATCAATCCCAGATAGCTGCGCAGCCCCTCGCGCACCATACGATGGTCATCGACCACCAAGACGCGGATGAGCTCTCCCCCGGTCACGCCCCAATGATGACGGCCACGAAGGCGGCATCGCACCCATTGGCCTGGAGGGCACGGGCAAGGCAACCGTCGGTGGCTCTGAACGCCGCGCCTGCAGCGGCCCAGGCAACATGAGCGGGCCCTGCTTTCACTCGGCGAAGAACAACTCGCGACGCACCCGAGGGACCCGCTAAGCGCGGATACGAGAGCCGCTACGCTGGGCCTCGCGCCAAGCGTCGGCGTGAGAAGCGAGTTTGGCGGCGAGGCGTTGGACCGCCCGGCTCGGTGGCGAGACCCGACTTCCGGCGGCGGTACGCAGGACGATCCGCAGCTCGGTTAGTCACCCCAGCTTAAGCGGTACTTCCGCGTAAGGGTCGAGTCGGTACACGAGAGAGACTCGATGGAAGCCGTCGGCGATGTCGGCAGCCTTCTTACCGCTCAACACGAGGACGGGACTGAGCCGCTCCCCCTCGATGGCTTTGATCAGGTCCTTCATCACGCCGGGGTCGTCGAGCGGTGCCGGTGTCAGCCCTGCGGCCCGGAGGATATCGTTCGCGCGGCGGGTGGTGAGCGCGCCCTTGCGAAGGCGTCGGATGGCTTTGGCTACTGCGTCCTCGCTGAGCTTGAGCGAGAGGTAGGCCTCGGCCGCGGCGTAGTCATGGTCTGCCACCTCGGCGGCCCATTTGATGTGAACAGTGGACTCGATCACGCTCACGCTTCCTTTCGCCATCGACGGATCATGGCAGAAGGTCACCTGCCCTTCCCGCCGGAGCGCTTGGCTAGGAGCGCAGCAATCAGGCCTGCGGGACGAAGCGACTCAGGGGTGAGCGCGCCGGATGCTGCCTCGCGAGCGGTCCCATCGCCCCCTCGGCGAGCGCCGAATCTCCCGGCTCGTGTTCAGCACGCCGCGACCCTACCTACGCCCACAACCGACCGGACTCCTGTCTTGGACGACGAACGATTATTGCGCCGGCATGCCCGTGCGCCACGCGGTTGCATGCGCCGCCCGCGCTTCGGAACCAGACCGGGCGGCGTGGCCTTCGGTTAGAGTCGCGCCATGTCAATCCTAATTCGCTACACACCGTCGTCGCTGACCCGCGAGCAGTACGACAAGGTCAACGAGATCCTTCAGGAGAATGGCCCCGGCGGGCCCCCTCCAGCACTCCAACTGCACGTCATGTTCGGTGAGGGGTCGGATCTTCGAGTCAGTGAGATCTGGGAATCCGAGGAAGCGTGGCAGCAGGCCTGGGACGGCAGCCTGAAGGCGGCGCTGGAGACGGCCGGCGTGGACCTTCCCGAGCCCGACAAGTTCGCGGTCCACGAGGTCTGGGGAAGCGGCGTGCCGGACGCCTAGCTCACAAGCTGCTTAGTCGGTACGGGCGCGCGACACCGCGATTCGCTCGCGCCCTGGACGATACGCAGCAGCTCCGCTCGCGGTTCGCGGTTTATTACAGATGTGCAGCAACTGTAAGTCGCTCGACGACTGCGCCCACTTTGACGACCGGTACACGCGGCTGAGCGACGACCGCGATAGCGCGACGCCGCCGCGACTCGTCGTGTTCACCAGCAGATCGCCTGGTGGTCCTAGGCCATCGGCACGGGTTGACCGCCACGCGTGTGGTGTTCTCGCCGGGTCCGCGCAGGAACGCTCAACTGCGATGAGCCGTCCCGATCGCAGGCAATGTAGATGGTCCTTCAGTCCAAGACGAATATGCTGCTGGGATGGCCGACTCGACGCCAGCCACGCCCGATCCTGGACCGCAGGGTCGATGCGTCTGCGGAGCAAAGGTCACGATTGCCGACGCACGCGAGGTAACTCTGCCCAACGGTCGCGCCGGTTGGCAGGGCTACTGTCCCGAGTGCGGCGCCCCGCTGTTTGCGATCCGTCGCGGGTCGGGTGTGAGCAGTTAGCTGCATTCCACGCCAAGCAGCTACGCCGACGCCGTTACCCCTTAAGCGTCGAGCAGTCACGAAACCGCTGAACACGGCCGGCTTGGCCGCAGCCCTGCTTTGGTCATCCGACGAGCACGTCGCCGACGGCGAAGTCAGTCTCGGAATGCGCGTTGCGACGCGATGTCGCACGCCGTGAGTGAACTACCGATTGGAGGATCAGCGGATGTGATGTTGAGCGTGTAGTTCCAGGCCCGTGCTTGTTGGCCTGTCCCCACCTCGACGTGCGTCGTTGGCTCTTGGTCGGCGGGGTGCGAAGCTCGGGGGAAAGCCCAAGCGGCGGCTCGTTCTGTCCGGGCGGCCGTGGGTGAGGGGAAGACCGGACGGGTGAATGACGTGAACCCTTGTCTGATGCCTCGTGAAACGAAGCCTCGCTAGATGGGATGTTGGAGCGGGGTTTAGGGACTAGCCGTGGTGGAGCGGCAGGCGCCGGCTGAGCACGCGCCTCAGTTCCGGGATGAGCACCGTCGTCCTTGGGGCACAGAGGGCACCCATCCCGGTCGCAGCTCGTGCGTGTGGAACGCGGTAACCCCGTCGGGGTCCGGATGAGAGGTCTCGTCCGGTAAGCCGACCGCAAGGAGGGCCCAACTCCTCGGCGGGAATCGGATGACCGAGAAGCGAATGCCGGTGGCCGAAAGGCGACGGGAAACCGAGACAAGTTGGCCAGCTCCTCCAGTTGGTCGTCTCGGATAACCGGCCGGATACGGACCCTGATGGTCCGGCCCGAAAGGGCGCTGACGCGGTCAGGTGAGTCTGTGAGGAGAAAGATGACCAACGCCCCGGAACCCGAGGACAAGTTGGACGCCGCGACGCATGTCGTGGTGAACGGACCAGAGGACGCGCCCTTTGACTGGCACGCCGTTGATTGGCGGCGGGTCGAGGATGACGTACGGCGGTTGCGGCAGCGGATCTTCACGGCGTCGAAGGCGGGGGACCTGAAGAAGGTCCGCAGCCTGCAGAAGTTGATGTTGCGGTCGCGCGCGAACACGCTTGTGAGCGTGCGGCGGGTGACCGAGCGCAACGCCGGGCGTATGACGGCGGGCGTGGATGGCGAGGTGGTGCTCACCCCACAGGCCAAAGCAAGATTGGCCGACAGGGTGCACCAGCAGGCCGAGCCGTTCAAGGCCTTGCCGGTCAGGCGCGTGTATATCCCGAAGAGGGGCAGCAGCACCAAGCGCCGACCGTTAGGGATTCCCGTGATCGCCGACCGGTGCCATCAGGCACGGGTCGTCAACGCGTTGGAGCCCGAGTGGGAGGCGAGGTTCGAGCCGAGGTCCTATGGGTTCCGGCCGGGCCGTGGTTGCCATGACGCGATCCAGGCCGTGTTCGAGGTCGTCAAGGGCAGAAGCCCGAAACGGCCGTGGGTTCTGGACGCGGATTTGGCCGGGGCGTTCGATCGCATCGCCCACGACCACATTCTCGCCATGCTCGGCACGTTCCCCGCCCGGGGGATGATCCGGCAGTGGCTGGAGGCGGGCGTGGTCGAGCAAGGTCGGCTGCATCGCACCGAGGAGGGAACTCCTCAGGGCGGTGTTGTCAGTCCCGTGCTGCTGAACGTCGCCCTGGACGGGATGGAAGACGCCGCCGGGGTCCGCTACCAGTCGAAAGGTTCGATCGGGGTGGACTCCCCGGCTGTGATCCGCTACGCCGATGATTTCGTCGTGCACTGTCACACCAGGCAGGACGCGCTCGAGATCAAGGCCAAGCTCGCTGAGTGGCTGGCGGCCAAGGGTCTGGCGTTCAACGAGGACAAGACGCGCGTCGTCACCCTCGCGGAAGGCTTCGACTTCCTTGGGTTCAACGTCCGCCGCTACCGCGACAAGACGCTGATCAAGCCGAGCAAGGCGGCCACCAGACGGATCCGGGAGAGGCTCCGCACCGAGCTGCGCTCCCTGCGCGGGAGCAACGCTCAGGCGGTGATCAAACGACTCAACCCGATCATCCGGGGATGGGCCAACTACTACCGGACACAGGTCTCCAGCGAGACGTTCAACGCGCTGGACGCCTACCTGTGGCGGCTCACATGGAAGTGGGCCCACTACAGCCACCCGAACAAACCGAAGCCCTGGGTCTTCGCCAGGTACTACGGCAAGTTCAACAAGTCCAGGCAGGACCGATGGGTGTTCGGCGACCGCGATAGCGGCGCCTACATGACCAAGTTCGCCTGGACCCACATCCTCCGACACTGGACCGTCAAGCACGGAGCGTCACCCGACGACCCCGCTCTTGCCGACTACTGGGCCTGGCGACGACGCAAGGCGCTGCTGCCGATCAACAAGACCACCCAGGAGCTCACCAACTCCCAGGACGGTCGCTGCGCGATCTGCGAAGGCTCCCTATTCGCCGTCGAGAACCAGCCACAAACCCCGAGCGATTGGGAGAAGTGGCTGGCCACCCGCACCACGATCATCACGACCGCGACGCGACCAGGCAGCTCGGAGACGGCTGGAACCCGTCTCATACACGCCGAGTGCCGACACGCCCTCGGCCCGGAACTGCGGGACCCCTACGAAGCCAAAGGGCTTGCTTGAGCCGGATGCCGGGAAACTGGCACGTCCGGTTCTGAGGGGGGCCGGGCGCAGCAATGCGCCCGGCCTACCCGGCGAAAGTTCGTCTCGCGGGCGATCGCTTTCGTCATCCGTCGATCACCGAGATGGTGATCGCATCGGCGACTAGGGATCCTGGTCGCCAGCGATCCCGGGCGAGTGCTATGCCACCACGAACGCAGTCGTCAGCTTGTCGGCTTGGCGGGCGACTCCCCTGTCGCCAAGGCAGTTATCGGGTCTGAGGCCCCGTCGGTAACGGATGTAATCGTCCGGCCGGGCCTAGAGCAGGGCTACTCTGAGTCGATGTCGGGCACCGGGAGTCACTCCGAATGGGTGCAGCACGCGCCCCACAACGCGATGGATGACCCCGGCGAGATCGAGCGCTTCTACGACTGCTGCAGCGTCTTGATGCGTGAACTTCTAAGCGCACTTGCTGCGGCGCCCGATCAGCCGCGCTGCTTCCCAGAGATTGAAGACTCCATCGGGTGGCCACGCCGGCGCATCGCAAGCGTGTTGGGCGGCGTGTGGCACCTGCGGACCACCGAGTTCAGCGGGCGCCGCCCGTACCGCTTCATAGACGAGCAGGAGTCGGCGTCAGGGCGGTGGGAGATGTGGATGGACGCCTCGCAGGCGCTCGCCGTTCGCGCCGCGTCTCGCCGATAGCGGAGGTCCCGTCGCGGCCGTAGGCGGCGTGCACGCGCACATGCCGAAGCTGGAAGGCGGCCTGTCGTAGTCATGAGCGCCGCCGACAGAGTGGCTGTTCACGACCTGCTCGTCGGCTACTTCCGCGGGTTCGACGAGTGGCGCACCGACGAGGCGTTCCTCAGGGAGACGTTCACGGCCGATGCGCACTGGCGCTTTCCTCGTGGCGACGCGACCGGCATCGAGGAGATCATCGAGCGCCGTGACGGGACGCTTGGCATATGGAAGGAGACTCTGCACTCCGTCTCGAGCGTGCTCATCGAGTTCGATGGTGATCGTGCGAGATGTACCGCGACGCTGCTCGCGACACACGTCCACCGCGACGATGACCCCGGTGCACCGCTTCAGATCGGCGGCCGGTTGACCGGCGAGGCCGCCCGCAGTGACGCGGGCTGGCGCCTGCGCCGTCTCGGGCTTGACCTCGTCTGGGCTGACGGCGACCCGCCGGGACAAGCCTCCGGCTGACGCGCGCGGCCTGCTCGGGGTGGCTCAGAGCATCGCGCAGGTGGACACGAGTCCCTTGCCTGTCTCCAGGCAGCGGTTAGGGGTGCGGGCTTAGCCAGGGCCGGCTCCTGGGGTGCGAACCGGTTGGCGATCTGCTGCGTACCTCACACGAGGCAGATCCAACTCGCAACGAGTTGCAAGGGCCTTTTGGGGGGCACTCGCGCCGGCCATCGACGGCTGGCCGCTCACAAAGGAGACTCGATGAACACAAAAGCTCACAAGCCGCGGCGACGCGGGACCCGCCCGCTGGTGGCCGGTATCGTCGCCGCCGGGGCACTCGCCGCGATGGCCGCACCAGCGAGCGCGGCGACCAGCGCGACGTTCAGCAATGGCGTGCTGACCGTGTCCGGTGACAGCGCCGACAACTCGATCGTGGTCAGCCGCGACGCGGCGGGCAGGATCCTGATCAACGGCGGCGCGGTCGCAAACACCGGGGGCACGCCCACGGTCGCCAACACAACGCTGATCCAGGTCTCCGGTCTCGCCGGCAACGATCAGATCTCGCTCAACGAGGCCAACGGTGCTCTGCCGGCAGCGCGCTTGTCCGGCGGGAGCGGCAACGACACGCTCACAGGCGGCTCCGGCAATGACACGCTGTTCGGCCAGGGCGGCAATGACACGCTGCTCGGCAAGGGCGGCAACGACCAGCTGTTCGGCGGCGGCGGGAACGACACACTGACCGGCGGCGACGGCGACGACCAGGCGTTCGGCCAGGGCGGCAATGACCGGATGATCTGGAACCCCGGCGATGACACCGATCTCAACGAAGGCGGCAACGACGTCGACACCGTCGAGGTCAACGGTGGCAACGGCGCGGAGCAGTTCACCGCCACGGCCAACGGCACCCGCGTCCGCTTCGATCGCGTCACCCCGGCGCCGTTCTCGATCGACATCGGCACAAGCGAGAACCTTGTCGTCAACATGAACGGCGGCGACGACAGCTTCTCCGCCACCGGCAACCTGGCGGCGCTGATCAAGCTCACAGTCGACGGCGGTGCCGGCAACGACACCTTGCTCGGCAGCAACGGCGCCGACACGCTGCTCGGCGGCGACGGCAACGACTTCATCGACGGCAACCAGGGCAACGACGTCGCGTTGCTCGGAGCAGGAGATGACACTTTCCAGTGGGACCCCGGCGACGGCAGCGACACGGTCGAGGGTCAGGACGGCCACGACACGATGCTGTTCAACGGCGCCAACGTCAACGAGAACATGGACGTCTCGGCCAACGGATCGCGGGTGCGGTTCTTCCGTAACGTCGGCAACATCACGATGGACCTCAACGGCGTGGAGTCGATCGTTGCCAACACGCTGGGTGGCACCGACAACCTCGTCGTCAACGACCTCACCGGTACCGACGTCACCAGCGTGCGAGCCGACCTGTCCGCGAGCGGCGGCGGCGATGACGGAGCGCCCGACAGCGTGGTCGTCAACGGCACCAACGCCGACGACGTCGTCACCGTGACCGGGGCCGGACCGAACGCCCAAGTCACCGGCCTGTCGGCCGCGGTGTCGGTGTCGGGCGCCAGCGCCACCAACGACCGGCTCACGATAAATGGCCTCGCGGGCGACGACGTGATCGATGCCTCCGGGGTCACCGCTGGCTCGATTCCGCTCACCCTCAACGGCGGCGACGGCGACGACGTGCTGATCGGCGGCGCCGGTAACGACGTGCTGACCGGCGGCGCGGGCGACGACGTGCTCATCGGTGGATCCGGTAACGACACGCTCGACGGCGGGCCCGGCGACAACGTCGTGCTCGACTCGGCGGCCAACGTCGTGCGTTCGGCGACCACCGTCGGGAACGCCTGGCTGGCGACCCACGTCCGGACCGTCAAAGGAAAGAGCGTGCTGAGGGTTAGCGGCGCGACACGGACGCTTCCCCACGCCCACCTCAACCGCCGCGCGTAAACACGACCGCGCTCTGCGCACCCCGCGCTCACTCACGCGCAACCGCCAGCGCCAGGACCACACCCCACGGTTCTGGCGCTGGCTGGTAGGCAGAGTGGTCACAACCGCTGGTCAGCCTGTTAGGGCTGTCGTGGGGTGGCGCATCCGGCGGCTGCGGTGTCGCGAGTTGGAGATCGCCGAGCACGATCGGGCGGTCGTCGTCGGCGCTCCCAAGGTCCGGATGCTGTTGCACGCCTGCGCGATCCCGCTGCCATTGGCTTGGCGGCGGGAATACGATTGATCGCGTGGGGCGACAGACGGCGAACGGGCCGGAGCTCGAGCGCGAGGAGCGCGCCGACGCGACCGCGACCGGGAAGCCGCGGCTGGACGCTGCGCTGACGCCCGGGGCGGTGTTGGAGCTTCAGCGCGCGGCTGGCAACCGCGCCTCGGTGGCGCTGATCAATCGCCAGCGTGCTGCGGTCGCCGAGCGCGCCGCCCGCCCAGCCGTCGCCGTGGAGCTGGCACGTACCCCAGCCGCCGAGCAGCCCGCACCGACCCTCACTCCCGCGCCCCGCCAAAGCCTCCAGCGCGGCTTCTGGAGTCGACTGTGGAGCGGGGTCAAGCACATCGGTTCGGCGATCTGGGAGGGCGCGAAGTCGGTCGGCGGCCACATCATCGACTGGGTCGAGCGGGCGAGCTCCGCAGTGCTCGACGCGATCAAGTGGTTCGGCGTCAAGAGCTGGAAAATCATCGAGTTCATCGGTACCCGCGCGTGGGAGGCGCTCAGCCGGCTGCCGACGCTTGCGTGGAGCTTCATCTCGAACCTCCCCGTGCGCGTGTGGCAGTTCGTGATCGACAGCTGGGACTCGATCACGCGCGTCGCCGACTGGGCCTGGAAGGCGCTCAAGAGCGCCGCCGGCGCGTCGTGGGACGCCGTCGCCGGCGCGTTTCAAGTGGCTGGGGCGTGGCTTTGCGGGTGCGCTGGAGTGGCTCTGGTACGGCCTCGCCGGCGGCGCGACCTGGGTCTACGAGTTCGTCCGTGCGCCGAGCTGGGAGAAGCTCCGCGACGCGCTGCTCGACAGCCTGTCCTGGCTCGGGGACGGCATCAAGGGGCTCGCCAAGTGGGGGTGGCAGGGCGTGGTCGGCGCCGCGCGATGGGCGAAGGACGGGCTGGTGGCGCTCGGCGGCTGGATGTGGGACACCGTCTGCGGCGGGTTCTGGCAAGGGCTCGACCTGATCGTCGACTTCCTGTCGATCATCGGGGCCGGTGAGGGGCTGCAGTTCCTATGGGGCGTCTTCAACCACATGCGCCCGCTCAGCGCGGAGGAGATCTGCGCCTCCCAACTCGTACACCCGCCGGGCATGATCCCCTACGACAACATCCGCGTCGACGACCGATCGCTGCTCACCAAGATCAACGGCGGGCGCGCGGTGACAACGATGCACATCATCCACGCGCCAACGGACTTCCCGCTCGACGTCGTCGTCCACGAGCTCACGCACGTAGCCCAGTACGAGAAAGTCGGCGCCAAGTACCTCCCCGAGGCCGGCCACGCCCAGGCGACCGAGGGCTACGACTACGTCGGAGCCGGTCACAAGTACGCGAACCTCAATACCGCCCGCAGGATGGGTGCTCGCTACAAGGACTTCAATCGCGAGCAGCAGGCGCAAATGGCCGAGGACTACTACCTGTGGAAGGCGTGCGCAGCCGGCACGCCAACCACGGCCTCGAGCTGTGCGACGCCCGCGCCCGTCAACCCGACGCCGGCCCAGCAGGCCGAGCAGGCCAAGCGGACCCAGACGCTGAACACGATGTGCGTCAAGACCCAGGCCAACCCCCCGCTCGCGACCGAGGCCGAGCTGGCGCCATTCATCGGCGACATGCGCGCCGGCAACTTCTAGATCTAACGGGGATCCGCTCCTGTTTGCCGCGACGCAGGGCTTTGGCCGGACTTACCACTACTTGCCGACCAGGACGCGTCTCGGCCCAACTCAACACCATCACCGATTAGGAGAGATCGATGTCCGACATCTTGCTCTGCGAACGCATCGACGACCAAGTGCACGTACTCACACTGAACCGTCCTGAGCAGCTCAACGCAATGACCGCCGAGCTCTGCGCGGCGCTCCACGTTGAGCTCGACCGCCTCGCGGCAGACCGTTCGTGCCGCGCAATCATCGTGACCGGCGCCGGCCGTGGGTTTTGCGCCGGCGTTGATCTACGTGGCTACGGTCAGGCGCCGGGCAACAACGGGGCCGATCCTGCACGGGACCGCTTCGGAAACCAGGAGCACATGTCACGTCTGATCCACAAGCTCCGGTTGACTCCGCAGCCCGTGATCGCCGCAATTAATGGGCCTGCTGCGGGGATCGGGTTAGCGCTCGCGCTGGGCGCCGACATCCGTTTTGCCGCAAGCTCTGCGGTTTTCCGGTGTGCTTTCGTCAACATCGGGGTCTCCAACTGCGACATGGCGACGAGTTGGCTGCTGCCGCGGTTGATAGGCGCGTCGCGTGCGCACGAGTTGATGCTTACTGCGCGGCGAGTGAGCGCCGAGGAAGCAATCGGGATCGGGCTCGTCGCCGATGTGGTCGAGGACGGCGTGGTCGTCGACCGGGCGCTCGAGTGTGCCCGACAGATCGCTCAATGGGCACCCTGGGGAATCAGGCTCACCAAGCAGGGCATGTGGACCGCGCTCGAGATCCCCTCGCAACAGGCTGTCATCGAGTACGAGGATCGCCAGCAGATCATGGCCTTGCACGGGCAAGCCCCGCCCGAAGCGGTATCCGCTTTCCTCGAGAAGCGATCCGCCACTTTCGCCGACTAGACCCCATTACTGCGTCCCAACTCCGGTCAGCGGGGGCTGCACGGAGCAGGCGGCGGGCTCTCAGCGCGACCGAAGCCCGTCGATCGCGTCGTCGCCCAACGCGATGGCTGATGGGAAGCTAGCCGTGCCTGACGGCGGTCTGGGCGAGCGCCTCCTCCAGTGCGCCCTTGCCGCCGGGCTTGCCGGTAATCGCCAGCTCCGGCGACCAAGTGGGGACGCGGCCGACGAGCGCTGCGGCGCGCTTGCGGCCCGCGACCTCAATAGGCGCGCGCTGACGGAGCTGGGCGAGCAGCCGGGTGCTGTACTCCTGCGGTGATTCCTCGGCCGCGATCGCGGGTCGATCGAACGCGAAGAACTCGACCCGCACGTCCGGGCGTGATCTGGGGAACCGCGGGATCGCGACCGTGCCGTTGCACGCAACCCCGATGATCGTCGCTTCCGGCACCGCCCGAGCCAGGTAGCCCACGCCGCTACGAGCCCGCAGCGCTCGGCCGAGCGAGCGTGTGCCCTCGGGGTAGATCCCGATACATGCGCCCTTGCGAAGCTCCTCGATCGCGCGGTCGAGCGCTCCGCTGTCGCCGGACCCACGCTGGATCGGGATTTGGCCCATCCCGGTCAGGACCGCGCCGAGCAACCTGTTCTTCCACATCGAGGACTTCGCCAAGGCCCTGACCTGCCGGCGGGGCATCGCCGCGATCCCGGTCGTCACGGTGTCCCAGTAGCTGTCGTGGTCGCCGACGAGGAGCAGCGGCCCCTCCACCGGCAGCAGCTCGACGCCGGTCACTTGCAGGCGTCCCCACCAGACGACGCCAGGAGTGGAGGCGATCATCGCACCGCGATACGCCGGGCTGATGGGCTCGATGCGATCCGACATCGCCCCGCAGGCTACCCGGACGACCGCAAAGAAGCTGAGAGTTCGATGCGACGCCGCCCACCGTTCGTCGGGCGAGGCCGGCCGAGAGTGTCCTCGGCCGGCAGGCGTCGATGTGGTCGGTCAGGCTTTGATCTCGTTATGAACCCGAGCCACCATCGGCTCGTTCAACTCGATCCCCGCCGCGGTCGAGGATCGGAAGCAGGGTCTCCCCGAACGCCTGAAACGCCTCTTGGGACTCCCAGATGTCGAAGACCTGAATCTCGCCGCCTGTCTCCAGGGCGACGTGGGAGATTCGTCCGTCGGGGGCGCCTGCGCCCGCTTCTTCGAGCTGCCGGAGGGTTGTGTCGTACCTCTCCTGCGTGAATCCTTTGCCAGTGATGTAGAACCCAAGTGCCATTCGGTTGTCGACTCCTTACGCGCGGTCTGCGCGATGGCTTGTCCAGCAATCGCGCGACTCTATGTCACGCACCAGGAGCGTCGTGTTATTTCGCAGCGCTCGTTCCTAGCGCGACAGCGCTCTGAACGTGGCCGCTGTTGCGAGCCCGTAGACGAGGTGGGCAGCGAGATCGTTGCCGAGGGTCTTGCGGTCGTACTCCCAGATTGGTTTGTAGAGCTTCAGGATCGGCAGGATCACGTAGTCGCTGCTCCAGACGGCGGCCCCGAACGGGATGCCATAGCGGATGGGCGGTTTGCCGAGCCGCCCGGCGACGAGCCCGTACTGAACGCCGTTGCCGAGCCCATAGCCCCAGTGCATGAGGTTGTTGACCAGGCGCGCGCGGTCGGGCGCGAGCTTGCGGCCCGTCACGCCTTCGACAAGACGCTTGCCAACGAGCGCGGGGGCCGGCGCGTCATCCCAGCTGGTCAGCCCGGCCGAGGTCTCCCAGTCGACGAAGCCGGTGGTACCGCCGCCCTGCTGGTACCGCGCGAACAGCCATATGTCGAACGCCGCCGTGCCGATCGTGCCGGCCACCAATCCGCGGGCGCTGCGGCCGAGAAGGCTCAATTGTCGGCGCCCCGCCTGCGCCGGGCACGCTCATCCGACAGGTAGCGGGCGCTGAGCATGTGCCGAACTCTGACACCAACACCGCGCCGTCGCGCCCGTGACCACCCTGGGTGTGTCCCTGGCGGCGGCTGACGGGGACGCCGCCGCCAGCCAGCCGGGATGGATCGTCCATCGTCCTGAAGGGATCACAATGCCTCGATCGCGAGTCCGACACCGAACACCGACCGGCGTCCCGGCGAGTGACCGCGACGGTGACCCTCGAACCGTGGGGCAGCGGCGACCTGCCGCTGCTCGAGCGGCTGATGGGCGATCCACGCATGACCGAGCACCTCGGCGGCCCTGAAAGCGCGGACAAGCTCCGCCAGCGTCAGGATCGCTATGAGCGCCTCGATGGCGGAGATCGCATGCTCAAGATTGTCGAGAAGGCGAGCGGCGTCGGCGTCGGCTCGGTCGGCTTCTGGACAAAGGAGTGGCGCGACGAGCTTGTCTACGAAGTCGGCTGGATGGTCGTGCCGGAGTTTCAGGGCCGTGGCATCGCGGTGGCGGCGACCTCGCAGGCGGTAGCGCTCGCCAAGCGGGGACGACCAGCACCGCTTCATGCATGCATTCCCGAACGTCGACAACGCGCCGTCGAACGCAATCTGCCGCAGGCTCGGCTTCGAGCTGCTCGAGGCGTGCGAGTTCGAGTTCCCGAAGGGGCACTTCATGTCCTGCAACGACTGGCGCCTAGACCTAC
>CAVSAY010000039.1:0-42073 GCA_963725925.1 uncultured Solirubrobacterales bacterium | reverse complement strand
TGGCTGACGAACACCGCGGTGTCCGCGGCTCGCCTCTATTGGGAGAACAAGCGGGATTTCTTCGACGCCAAGCCGATCACGATCCCGTTTGCGATCAGCGTGTTCCCAGATGAGCTCTATCAGGCTCCTCGGAGCTGGGCGGAGCGGGCGTATCCCGACAATCTCATCCATTACAACCGGCTCGACCGAGGCGGCCATTTCGCCGCCTGGGAGCAGCCGCAGCTGTTCACAGAAGAGATGCGCGCGGCGTTCAAATCACTGCGGAAGTAACACGCTCGGCCTCACCCCGCGCGCCCATCTCGCAAGAGCGCCAGACTGGCCGCCGCCCGCTTCATCGCGTGCGGCCGGTCTGGGCCGGCGGACGCCTGCCAAATGACGTCATATAGAGCATGCGCCTCGAGGAACGGCCCGAGGTCGGCCGCCGGCTCGCCGTAGGCGGCGACCAGTTCCTCGACAAACGCCTCGCCCTGTCCGCGAGCCCTGACGCTCGAAACGAGTCCAGCGAGGTCCCACGCGACAGGGCCGACGCACACGTCCTCGAGGTCATTCCAGACGAGGCCGGCGCCGGTGTGCAGGAGATTCGAAATCGCGACGTCCCCGTGAAGAGCCTGAGCGGGCAGTGAGCTCTCGAACACGGCTGGGGTCAGCGCGTCGAGCTTGAAGTCCAGCCATTCGATGTCGTCCTGCGTCAACGAGCCCGATGGACGCAGCTCGGCCAGCAGGCGCCCGAGCCAGTCTCGAATCTCGCTGACCGGCGCGAGGTCACCCTGGAAGGCGGCCAGCGCCGCGTGCAGGTCCCGCAGCGAACGGCCGAGTTCCGCTGCCTCCGGCATCGGGGCCTGCGGGTCGTGTGGGATGAACTTCCACATCGTCATCCACAGCCCGTCTCGTTCGTGCGGGCCGGGCGGGAGGAGGTCGCTGGGCGCGACGACCTCGTCGGTCCGCTGCGCGAGGAACCCGGCGACGGCCACCTCGCGCGCCAGCCATCGCTCCGTGTCCTCGTGCAGCATCGACGTCCCGGTCATCACCCTTGCCACGACCGGAGACGGCCGCAGATGCACGAGTACGTTGCTGCCCCCGGTAAGCGGCACCGCCTCGTCGCAGGCCACGTCGTGTTGCCGGGCAACCGCCTGGGCGGCCGCGATCGCCCTGGCCTCGCTCTCCGTGTCGGCTGTCACGCCACCGGACGGTAGCTAGGCAAGGGCGGGTAGTACTCCGGCCATGGACCTGTCCGACGACCAACGGCACGATCTCGACGTCGCTCTCAACGAGGCCACGCTGCTCGGCGCCGAGGTCGACGCGGAGCAGCGCGCGGCGGCGCTGACGTTTTCGGTGCTCTCGCTTCCGCCCGACGACGGGCCGCCGCCGCACGACGCCCGCGTGCAGTTCATCCTGGGCCCCGTTGGGCGGCTCGCCGCGTCGCTGCGAAACGGACGGTGGGACGACGCCCACGCAGCGGTCGAGGAGTTCGGGCTCGATCGGCTGCTTGAGGTCGTGATGAGCTTCAAGGGCCTGCCGGTCTACGGCTGGGAGTTCGTGGACCGGCCCGAGGCCGACAAGTTCGCGACCTGGAACGACCGCCTGAGCCTCGACTGGCGTTCAGGACCCGACGGGATGTCCCACACGCTTGACATGTTCCAGGAGGGCTACGACCGCCACCTGGACCTGCGCATCTGGTTCGACGAACTGCGTGTGTTCACACCCGAGCATGAGGAGATCGCGCTCGACGACTTCGCGGCCGCCGGGGTGCGCTGGTGGGACGGGCTCTACGCCAACGACCCGCGAACAGCGGGACGCGGAATTGCGCCACTCGTCGGGAACGGCAGAACTGGGGGCCAGTAGGCGCGTGCTGCCGGTCCTCGGGTTGTGTCGAAGGGGGCGGAGCACCTGCGCCGATCTTTGTGTCGGCCAGCGCTCGCTGCAGCTCGTGATGGAGGTGCATGGATTCCTCCAGGAATTAGCTGTTTATAAAGTAACTTGGTTTGAAGCTACTGAGAGGAAAGCTGTGTGTCAAGCTACTTTGCGGGAAGCTAACATTCGACCATGAGCCGGCAAGGGAAGCCCGCCGTGCAGGCCGAACCAGCGTCCGTGACATCCGACGCGCCATCCGCCGGCGAGGCGGCCGATTCGATCGTCGAACACGTCCACTGGGCGGTGTCCACGTGGCCCCAGATCGACCCGGAGGTCGAAGGGATCGTCTCGCGCGTGGACAAGATCGACCGCTACCTGAAGAACGCCTTCCGCGCGAGCCTCGGCCAGGCCGGCCTCACCAAGGAGGAATGGAAGGTGATCCTGGCGCTGTCCCGCGGCGTTCGCTCCCATGGGTGGCTCTGCCGTGACCTGGATGTGTCAACCGGCGCGATGACCAACCGGCTCGACAAGCTCGAGGATCGCGGCCTGATCAAGCGCACTCCGGATCCGGACGATCGCCGCGGTGTGCTGCTCGAGCTCACCGACGGAGGACGAGAGCGCCTCGAGGAATACATCGATGCAGGCGCCAGCAGGGAGATAGAGCTGCTCTCGGGCCTCAGCCTTGCCGAGAAACGCGAGCTCAACGCGCTGCTGTCCAAGCTGCTGCTGTCGCTGCAGCAGCGGGAACCAGACCCGCGCTGCTAGTCGCCGCCCTCGGCGAAGCCCGGGCGCTCGGCGAACTCGCCCAGCCGAAGCTTGGTCACGTGCTTCCTACACGACGCCAGTCGGGACCGTGATCGTGATGTTGCGCCGCTTGGCGGCCGAGGTCTTGCCGACGCGATCGGCCCAGTCCGTGGGCGATCGCATCCACTCCGGCAGACCGGCCGGCACGTCGAGCTCCGGTATCTCGATGCGTTCGCCGGGCTTGAAGCTGCTTCCGTAAGGGACGAGCGGTCCCGGCGTATCGGGGTTGCTGATCTGCGGATGCAGCGCCTCGAGCGCCTGGTTCCAGTTGGCGAGCATCGCCTTGATCAGCTGCTTGAGCGTCGCCGAGTTACCGCCCGATGCGCTCTCGGGTTGGGTTGGGTGGGTGACGTGCTCAAACGGCGGCGAATGCTGCTTACCGTTGGACGTCTTCCGCCACGTATCCCACGAATCGCTGGCGAGCTGACCGAGCGCCAGCACCGCCTCGATCTGGTTGCCGGCGAAGATCGCGTCCAGCCATTGATTGCGGTAGCCGACGATCCCGGAATCGCCCGCGTGCGTGGCTCCCGTGCTCCCGAACATCGAGTACAGAAACGTGTTGATCATCAGGTAGCTGTGGTCAAAGCCGAGCTTCGCCATCAATCCCTGCGTGCGATGGCCGGCCTCGCCCACAAGGATGCGGCGGACGACCGACTCGGACTCCGCCGGGTCCTGCCCGATCACCAGCAGCCGGGCAGAGCCGTCGAGCCGGCCGCGGTGAAACAACGGACCCCACTCGACGCGAAACGAGCCGGACGGATAGACGTCCGAGCCCGGGTAATTCTGGACCAGCGACGTGAAGGGCTCGTTCACGGGCCCCGGGTCGAAATCATGCGCCATCGCACACCCCCGTGGTAGTCGTGTCGCGACCATAGCTCTGGCTTGGGGCGAGGCACAACCGTCCGGTGGAGCTCACGTCAGCTTTGCTGACAGATAGGGGCTTGACGGGCGAACGGTGCAGCCTGGTACGGTCGCCCGCGGTGGAACAGGGATTTCGCGCACAGACGGAGAAGTCGCGTTACGACAAGCTCGCCCAGGCGTTTGCGCGGACGCGTCTGGGCGGCTGGCTGTTCATCCGGGTGTTCCCCGCAATTGACCGGCGCCTGATCCCGCTCACCAAGGGGCGGCTGATGGTGGCCGTGGGCCAGCCGATCCTGCTTCTGCACACGCGCGGCGCGAAATCGGGCGAGCCGCGTACCACGCCGCTGCTGTACACCCCGCACGACGGCGGCTACGTGATCGTCGCCTCAAAGGCCGGTGCGACTCACCATCCAGCCTGGTACCACAATCTGCTTGCGCACCCCGACGACGTCAAGATCGACGTGCGCGGCAAGCGGATCGCCGTCCGTGTGCACGAGGCCGAGGCCGCCGAGCGCGAGCAGCTGTGGCGGCTGGTCAACGACAACTACGACGGTTACGAGGTCTACCAGCACCGTGCGAGCGGCCGGACGATCCCGGTGATCGTGCTCGAACCGGTCGGCTAACGCTTCACGGCCGCAGGTGGGTCACGGAAACTCCGTGCTCGGCGGCGAGCCGGGCGGCGACGAGCGATCGATGGCAGGCCTCGGGATCGCGCTCGACGCAGAACAGGGCGCCTGCGCCATCCGGTGGCAACTCGCGCGACAGGTCCTCGACTCCGACCGGATCGAGGATCTCCTGGGTGTAGCGGCGGGTGTACTCGGGCGCCAGTTCGACGCGGGATCGCTTGCCGACGCCCTGCCGCGCGTCCTCGGCGTACTGGAGATGGCGTAGCTCGGTCGTCGGCGCCAGCTCGGGATGGTGCTGGTACTCGATTCCGGCTTCGGCCAGCGCTCGCTGGAGCCGCTGCGAGTTCGCCCACGAATATTCGCGCCCGCGAACGCCGCGCCGTTGGCGGACGTCGAACAGCACTCGGACTTCGGCGGCCTCGAGCGCCTCGAGAAACGACGGCAGATCCCAGCCGTAGACCCCGATCGTTACGACACGCGCCACGGCCATAGCGTCAGTCGCGGACGATTCGTCCCTCGCCCGACAGCGAGAATCCGGGCAGCCCGAACTCGGACTCCAGCAAGCCCGGGACGGACTCGAGCTCGACGGGCGACGTCGAGCTTCCGCTGGGAGTCTGCGTCACGAACGCCAACTCGGTCCAGTTGCTCAACGACAGCCGCGTCCCATCGGGGCGATGGCTCGTCACGATCAGCCCGGTGACGAACGGTGACCGCGGATGGGTCGACGTGAACCAGTTGCTGGTCTCGACATCGATCTGCGGAACGGGCTTGGGGATGAATCCGTAGAGGTCGATCCAGCCCGCGCCCTCGGCCGTCTGCAGCACGAGCTCTTCTCCGTCGGGCACCACGCGAAACCGCCAGCCGGACTGCTCGTGTACATCGCCCGCGCCGAACGGGATCGGCTCGAGCAGCGTGCCCGATCCGAAGCCGACGTCCGCGTGCCACTCGCCTTGGTCGTCCCGAACTCTGAGCACGAGGTGGGTTCGTGGCCTGATCGCGCCGGGCGGGGCGCCGACGCGAACCCGCGCCAGCATCAGGTCGACCTCGGCGCCGAGCGCTTGCGCCGCGGACTTGAACAGGAGGTTGTGCTCAAAGCAATAGCCGCCGCGGCGCTGATCGATGAGCTTGCGGCGCAGGGCGTCGGGCGCGAGCGAGACCGGGACGCCGCGGTGCGGGTCGAGGTTCTCGAACGGGATCGCCACGATGTGCGCCCGGTGCAGCTCCGGCAGGCTCGGTCGCCCGCTGACGCCGATCCGCTCGCATACGCGTCGAAATCGAATGTGGCTGGGTCCGCGATACGGCGGGAGTGTGTCAGCCGAAGCCCGCGTGCAGGAACCCTCGGCCGGTCAGCATGCCGACGGTTCCGTCCTGGAAGAACACGTCGACGGTGACCGGAGGTTGCACCTCCGGGGTGCCGAACCAGCGGGTGGCGTGCGGGGAGATGTGGACGTCAAGCGGTCCGTGCCGGCTGCCGCTCGATCAGGAGTTCCGTGTGCGCGACCGTCGGCACACCCGGCGGCCGCGACGCTCAGGAGTGCCACGAGCCAGGACAGACGCACGCAGCGATGTACGTGCGGGCGGAGCGCTGAGGTCCACCCGCGCGGCACGCCGCTGCGAGGGACCTCTTGCGCCACGGGATACGTAACAGCGACGATGTCTCCCGCCGATGCACCGAGGCTCAGGTGCCCCCCTGCCGTTGCCCAGCGCCGCTGACAGCCTGGTGGCCAGCGGCCCGCTGCCTCGAACGCGCAGGCCCCGGGCGCGCAGCGAGCGCGCGCTGATCCGTGGCGCGCTCGCCGGCTCGGAACCCGATCTCGAGATGCTGTTCCGCGCGCATTGGCCGCGGGCCTACCGGGCGGCGTTCTTGATCGTGCACGACCACGCCGCCGCGGAGGACATCGCCCAGGAGGCGTTTGTGCAGGCGATCAGGCGGCTGGACCGGTTTGACCGCCGGCGCCGGTTCGCGCCGTGGCTGGGCGCGATCGTCGCCAACCGCGCGATCGACTGGCTGAGGGCTCGGACCGCGCGGCGCGAGAGCGGCCAGGAGCCACCGGAGTCAGCGGTGGCGGCGGACCCGCCGGCCGGGGCCTATTCCGAAGAGGTGTTGATGGCACTGGCCGAGCTCTCTCCCGAGCATCGCGCGGTGGTGGTGATGCGTTACGTGCTCGAGTACACGCCCGGCGAGATCGCCCAAGCACTGGACCTGCCGCGTGGCACCGTCAACTCGCGGCTGCGACGCGGCCTGGACGTGCTCGAGTCCCGGCTCGAGAAGGCGCAGCTCGCATGAACGCGCAACGAGCACTCAGCAGCTTCCGCGCGCCGGAGGAGGCCGCAACTCAGGACCGGACGTGGACGGTGGTCCGCGACGCTTACCAGCTGCGAGAGCCCGTCCCCCGGCGTCGCTCTCACCGGCGGCTGCTGCTCGCGCCGGCGATCGCGATCGTGCTCGCCGTGGTGACGTTGTCGCCGGCGGGCGCAACCGTGGGGCGGTGGATCCGTCACGCGCTCGGGGTTCCGCACGCGGCGCCGGCGTTGTTCCGGCTGCCCGCATCGGGAAGCGTGCTCGTTTCGGGCGCCGGCGGGACGTGGACCGTCGCGGCCGACGGGTCGAGTCGGCGGCTCGGCCCCTGGCGTCAGGCGAGCTGGTCTCCTCACGGGCTGTTCGTTGCGGTTACACGGAAAGACGAGCTCGCGGCGGTGGACCCGCACGGCACGCTTCACTGGGCGCTCGCCCGACCGGCTGTGAGCGACCCCCGCTGGTATGTCCCGACGGGCTATCGGGTCGCGTACCTGTCGGCCCACACTTTGCGAGTGGTCGCGGGAGACGGAACCGGAGACCGCGCGCTCGCCACCGGCATCGCATCGGTCGCGCCGGCCTGGCAGCCGGGCAGCAGCTACCGGCTGGCCTACGTCACCCGCGCGGGCACGCTGGTGGTCCGCAATGCCGACAGCAAGCGGATCATCTGGACCGCCCCGCTGTCAGGCCCGGCTCGCGAGCTCTCCTGGTCATCCGACGGTCGCGAGCTTCTCGTCGTCACCGCGACTCGTGCCAGCCTCTACGACGCCGGCGGGCACACGGTCGCGACGATCCCCGCACCACCCGGCGCGCCGATCCGCACGGGCTCGCTGGCCCCTGACGGCAAAACGCTCGCGCTGATCCGCGGGACCGCCGACCAGGACGCGGTCGTCCTGAACGTCGGATCACCGAGCTCCCAGCCGCGCCGGGTGCTGTCGGGTGCCGGTCTGCGCCAGCTCGCGTGGTCGCCCGACGGCCGTTGGCTGCTCGTTAGCTGGCCCGCCGCCGATCAGTGGGTGTTCGTCCGGGTCGCCGGCATGCCGAGGATCGCCGCCGTCTCGCGCATTGCGCGCCAGTTCTCCGCGCGCTCGGCGCAGGATGCGTTCCCGCGCATTGAGGGGTGGTGTTGCACTACGAGCGGGAACGCAAGCTGAAGCGCCGGCGTCGGCCGAAACGTCGCGCACCCGCAATACCCTCCTCGCCAGCTCGATCGAAAAAGTCCTGATCACGACAGGCGCTTCGGTTACCGTTTGCCCAGGTGGCCATGGGCCACGCACGAAGCGGAACCCCGTCGGTCGGTGGAGGGAGTCAAGAGGTGGGAACCGTGCACCAACGAGGCGAGCCCGGCGAGCTGAAGCATGGCGTTCTGGGTCTCGGCGACGCGTTTGCGCAGTCATTTGCGCTGCTGTCGCTCGCACTTGCGAGCTCGCTGGCGACCAGCCTCGTCGCGGCCGACGCCGGCGTTGCCGCGCCGTGGGCATACATCGTGGCCGGCGCCGGGAGCCTGTGCCTGGCATCGGTGATCATCCGCTTCACGCGCAGGATGGCCAGCGCCGGCGGCGTCTACACCTACTCGGCGCGCGGCCTGGGCTCGGGCGGCGGCTTCATCGCGGGCTGGCTGTACGCGGGCGGCTTCGCGGCCGGCATCTCGTTCGTGATGATCATCTCCGGGTTCTTCATGAACCAGGTGATGGCCGATCACGTTGGCATCCACCTCGGCGGCGACGGATGGTTCTGGTGGTTCTTGATCCTGATGGCAGCGCTGACAGGGATCGCGTTGCTCGACGTGCGGATCTCGACGCGCACGCAGCTCGTGATCGGCGTCGGGAGCGTGCTGGCGATCGTGCTGCTGCTGATCATCGTGCTGGCCAAGGGCGGCGATGACGGCGTCACGTTCAAGCCGTTTGATCCGAACCAGATCCCGAGCTCGCACGCGCTGTTCCTCGGGGTGGTGCTCGCCTTCACCGGCTACATCGGGTTCGAGGCGGCGGCGTCGCTGGGCGAGGAGGCCGCCGACCCGCTGCACGTGATCCCCCGCGCGATCCTGATGGCGATCGGCGTCGGGGTCGTCTACTACGTGTTCCTTTCGTGGGTGATGGCCGTCGGCTTCGGCGTCGCGCACATCGACAAGTGGGCGACCGATCCGGCGGCGCTGGACACGCTGGCCGGCCGATATGCCGGCACGTGGCTGGCCGTGATCGTCGACCTGGCCGTGTCGGTGGGCGCGTTCGTCGCCGCGCTGGCCGGCGTGAACCTGACGGCCCGGACGGTGTTTGCGATGGCGCGCGAAGGCGGGATGCCGCGCAGGTTCGCCTGGACGCACCCCCGATTCGGCACGCCGTGGGCGGCGATTGGGGCGTCGCTGGCGCTGACGCTGGCGCTGGTCGTTGTGCTCGCCCGGATCGTCTGGAACGACCCCTTCAAGTACTTCGGGTTCATGGCCACCACCGCCACCTTCCCGATCCTCGGCGCGTACGTCCTGATCGCGGCCGCGGGGCTCCTGTACTTCTGGCGCAGCCGCAGCGAGGACACCGCGTTCCACGTCGTGTTCGACGGGTTGCTGCCACTGGGTGCGATCGCGATCTGCGGCTACACCATCTATGAGTCCTTCAAGTCGCCGGGCCCCCCGCCCAACACGGCGTCGCCGTGGATCGCACTCGCCTGGCTGGGGGTGGGCCTCCTGGTGCTCGCGTGGCTGATGACAAGCCACCCCGACCGGGTGCGGAGGTTCGGGTCGATCCTCGGCGCGAGCGAGGGGAGCGAGACGCAGTCGGCAGAGTCGGCGGTCGCCGGCGCAGGCGCGGCGAGCGATCCGTAACCGCCAAGCCTGCATGGACCGGCAGCTGATCACCGACGCGCCACCGGCCAAGCCGACGCTGCTCGAGCGCGGCACAGAGCTGGCCCGGGTAGACGCCGTGCTCGAGCGAGGCTGCCTGGGCAGCGGCGGGCTGATGGTGATCGAGGGCCCCGCCGGGATCGGAAAGACGGCGATGCTGGGCGCAGCGTGTGTCGTTGCACAGGCAAAGGGGATGCGGCTCCTGCGCGCGCGGGGCGCGCAGCTCGAGCGCGAGTTCGCGTTCGGGGTCGTCCGTCAGCTGCTCGAGCCGTCGCTGGCCGAAGCGGACGATGCGCAGCGCGCCGAATATCTCGAAGGCGCGGCGGGCGTCGCCGCGGAGCTGCTCGAGCTCCCCGGCGCCGGTCGCAACGGGACCGGGATCGCAACGGGTCCGGACCCGCCGTTCGCAGTCCTCCACGGTCTCTACTGGCTGTGCGCCAACGTCAGCTCCTCTGAGCCCGTGTGCATTGCCCTCGACGATGCACAGTGGGCGGATTCGCCCTCTTTGCGGTTCCTCTCGTTCCTGCTCACCAGGCTGGAAGGGCTGTCGATCGCCGTGATCGCGGCCACGCGGCCACGCGAGGCAGGCGCGGACGCCGGGCTGCTGGCGGCGCTCGCTACCGATCCCTCCGCCGAGGTGCTCCATCTGGCCCCGTTGACGCGGACCGCGGTCGCGCAGTTCGTCGCCGACGGGTTGGGCGCATCGCCCGATCCCGGGTTCGTCGATGCGTGCCTGCAGGCCACCGGGGGAACCCCGTTCCTGATGCGCGAGCTGGTGGGTGCGCTTCGGGCAGACGGAGTCGCGCCAAGCGAAGCGTATGCCGCGCACGTCGAGCGGATCGGCGCGCGGACCGTGGGCAGGTCGATCTTGCTGCGGCTCGACCGGCTTCCGGAGCCCGCGGGCCGTCTGGCCCGGGCGGTTGCGATCCTGGAGTGCGGCGACCTGCGGCAAGCCGCCAAGCTCGCCAACCTAGACGAGGATGAGGCCGCGTCGGCGGCCGACATCCTCGCCGGCGCCGAGATCCTCGAACCCGGTCGACCGCTGGCGTTCTCGCACCCGATCGTGCGTGCCGGCATCTATGCGGAGCTCGCAAGCGGCGACCGTGCGCGTGGGCATCGGGCGGCGGCGCGCCTGCTGGCGCCGGGCCCCGGCGCCAACGAACGCGTCGCGGAGCATCTGCTGCTCAGCGATCCGGCGGCGGACGAGTGGGTCGTGGAGCGACTGGTCCAGGCCGCACGCGCCGCTGCCCGTAGCGGCGCGCCCGAGTCCGCCGCCGTGTACCTGCGACGCGTGCTCGAGGAGCCGCCGGCGCCGGAGAGCGTCCCGGGCCTCTTGTTGGAGCTGGGCATGGCCGAGGCCAGCGCCGGGCTGCCGGGATGGCCGGCGCATCTGGAGGCGGCGCTCGACGGCGCCGCGGACGACTCCGGTCGCGTCGCCGCCGCGATGGTGCTGGCGCTGGCGTTGGGCCGCGCGCACGAGTCGGCGGCCGCGGTCGGCGTGCTCGACCGGGCGGCGTCGTTGCTCGACAGCGCCGAACCCGGGCTCGCCGCCCGGCTCGAGGCCGCCACCGTGGGAGTCGGGATCATCGACGTCGCGACCGCCCCGGGGATGGCCCGGCGCCGCGAGGCGGTGCTCGAGCGAGCGGCGGACGATCGGGAGGCGCCGCCGGAGCTGCTCGCGGTCGCGGCGTTCGCGTCGGTGATCACCAATCGGCCGGCCGACGCCGCGGCGGAGCTCGCCGAACGAGCGCTGGCGGCGGGGCGCGACGCGCTCAGCGGCAGCGACGGATCGCCCCTGGTACGCGCATGCCACATGGTTCTCCCAGACGACGGTCTCGCTGCTCTGGGCCGAGCGTTACGAGCGCGTGGTGCCGCTGCTCGACTCGTCGATCGCCCAGGCCCGCGCGACCGGAGACAGCGGGCGCTTCACCGTCGGCCTCGCACATCGCGCGTGGGTGGCGCTGCGACGCGGCGAGCTGATCGAAGCCGAGGCCGACGCTCGCACCGCGCTGGCGGCGGCCGAGCTCCCCGCGCCCGCGTTCTACCGCGTCCTCAACGGCGGCGTCCTGATCGACGCGCTGGTCGAGCAGGGTGCTTTCGATGCCGCCGAGGAGGCGCTGGCTCCGATGGACACCGAGGCAGAAGCGGGGTCGTTGACGGCCGCGGTGCTGCGGTTCGCGCGCGGCAGGCTTCGCGTGGCGCAAGGCGCAGTGAGAGACGGCCTGGAAGACCTGCTCGAGGTCGGCAAGCTGACCGACCGCGCGCTGGTGACCTGTCCTAGCTTTCTGCCGTGGCGCTCCGAGGCGGCGATCGCCAGGCTTGCGCTGGACGAGGCCGAGGACGCCAGGCGTCTCGCCGACGAAGAGCTCGAGCTCGCCCGCATGTTCGCCGCGCCGCGAGCGCTCGGCGTGGCCCTGCGCGCAGCCGGAGTGGTGCGAGGCGGTCGCGCCGGAGAGGCTCTGATCCGTGAGGCGCTCGAGACGCTCGAACAGGCCGACGCCAGGCTCGAGCGAGCGCGGGCGCTGACCGAGCTCGGGGCGCTGGTGCGGCGCTCGAACCGCAGGCGCGAGGCGCGCGAGCTTCTGCGTGAGGCGCTCGACATCGCCCACCGGGCGGGCGCCGGCCCACTCGCGACGCGCGCCGAGACCGAGCTGCGCGCCACCGGAGCGCGTCCGCGTCGCGTCATGCTCGTGGGGGTCGAATCGCTAACGGCCAGCGAGCGCCGGGTCGCAGAGCTCGCGGCCGAGGGCCGAACCAACCGCGAGATCGCGCAATCGCTGTTCGTCACCGCACGCACCGTCGAGGGACACCTGACCAACGTGTTCCGCAAGCTCGACCTCGATTCGCGCGATCAGCTCCGGGAGGCGATCGCCCCCGTCACGGCCGCTCCCGCCTAACTCAGGGGGGTCGGTCAGGGGGGTTCCACGGTGCGAACCCGGATCCGGGGGGTCGACGATGGCTCGCGTCATCACCTGACCTCGACTTGGAGCCGGCAATGGAATCGACCCTCTTGACCAACACCTGCGCCACCGGCGCGAGCTCGTTCTCCCACGAGCGCGGACCGACCGACATCCCGCTGCTGGAGGAGACGATCGGAGCGAACCTGCGCCGCACGGTCGAGCGCTTCGCGGACCGCGAGGCGCTGGTCGTCCGCCACCAGGGCTACCGCGCCACCTACGGCGAGCTGTGGGAGCAGGTCGGGCTCGCCGCCCGTGCGCTGATCGCAAACGGCGTGCAGCACGGCGACCGCGTCGGGATCTGGGCGCCGAGCCGCTACGAGTGGTTCGTCCTGCAGTTCGCGACCGCGCGAGTCGGCGCGATCCTGGTCACGATCAACCCGGCGTACAAGGCCGCCGAGCTCGAGTACGCGCTGCGCAAGGCCGGCGTGAGCGTGCTGGTGATGGCGCGGGGCTTCCGGCAGGCCGACTACGTCGCGATGCTCGCCGAGGTGTCGCCGGCGTGCCCCGACCTGCGGGTGGTGATCGTCCTTGAAAGCGAGTGGTGCACGTTCCTGACCGAGGGCACGTGGATCAGCGAGCGCGAGCTCGCGGCGCGTGAGGAAGAGCTGCGTCCCGAGGACCCGATCAACATCCAGTACACGTCCGGGACAACCGGATCCCCCAAGGGCGCGACGCTGTCGCACCGCAACATCCTCAACAACGCGTACCTGACCGGGCGAACGCTCCGCTACACCGAGCACGACCGCGTCTGCGTGCCCGTGCCGTTCTACCACTGCTTCGGGATGGTGGTCGGCAATCTCGCGTGCACGACCCACGGCGCCTGCGTGGTCGTCCCCGCGGAGTCGTTCGACGCTCGCGAAGTGCTCGCGGCCGTCGACGAGGAGCGGTGCACATCGCTTTATGGGGTCCCGACGATGTTCATCGCCGAGTTGGCCGAGCCCGACCTCGACGCTTTCGACCTCGGCAGCCTGCGCACCGGGATCATGGCCGGCGCCCCGTGCCCTGTCGAGGTGATGAGGCAGGTGCGGTCGCGGATGCATATGGAGCAGGTCACGATCGCCTGCGGGATGACCGAGACCGCGCCGCTGTCGACGCAGACGGCGGTCGACGATCCGGTGCACAAACGCGTCAGCACGGTCGGCCGGGTCGTGCCGCACGTCGAGGTCAAGGTGATCGATCCCGCGACCGGCGCGACGGTGCCGCGCGGCGTGCCTGGAGAGCAGTGCACCCGGGGCTACGGCGTGATGCTCGGCTACTGGGACGACCTCGACGCCACCGCCGCCGCGATCGACGCCGACGGCTGGATGCACACGGGCGATCTGGCGGTGATGGACGACGAGGGCTACGTGCAGATCGTCGGCCGGATCAAGGACATGATCATCCGCGGCGGCGAGAACATCTATCCGCGCGAGGTCGAGGAGTTCCTCTACCAGCTCCCCGAGATCGAAGCGGTCGAGGTGATCGGCGTGCCGAGCGCGCGCTACGGCGAGGAGGTCATGGCCTGGGTACGGCTGCGCGAGGGCGCGCATGCAACGGGCGACGAGCTTGCCGCCGCCTGTCGCGGCCGGATCGCGACCTACAAGATCCCTCGCCACTGGAAGATCGTCGACTCCTTCCCGATGACGATCACGGGAAAGATCCAGAAGTACCGCATGCGCGAGATCGCGGTGCAAGAGCTCGGGCTGAGAGCGCACTCCTGATCACGCTGCGTGCGCTCGATCGTCACCGCAACGTGCTGGGGTACGCGGGCCACGCGATCGTGAAGATCTCGAGGGCTGTGTCAGCGAGCTGAGCGGCGGGCCGCTCCCCGACTGGCACCTCGGCGATCGAGTCATCGCGCCAGGGACGGAGATAGCGGCCGCACACCACCCGTGGCCGGTCTTCAAGACGATTCTCAACCGCTGCGAGCACGGCGTAGGACATCTCGCCGAGCGCTCGCAGCGGTTGATGGCGGTTGTGGCGGGTTCCGAGCCGGCATTCGGCGAGCGCGTCGAGCCCGCACGCGCGCAGCGCGTCGATCAGCACCCCGATCTCGACGCCGTAGCCGGTGGCGAAGGGGATCGATTCCAGTAGCGACCGTCGGCCGGCGAACTCGCCCGCCAGCGGCTGGGTGAAACCGGCCAACCGCGGTTCGTGGAGATTGAGCAGCGGCCGGGCCATGAGCTCGGTGACGCGGCCGCCCTCGTGGGGCAACTCGGTCTCGCCGACGCGCAAGGGGCGATCGAACGCTCCTTTCACCAGCGCCACGGACGGGTCCGTCAGCAACGGACCCAGGAGGCCGCGAAGATGGCACGGGTCGGGGTCGGCGGTGTCGCCGTCGAGGAAGCACACGATGTCTCCGTCGGTCGCGTGCAGCGCGCGCCACATTGCGTCGCCCTTGCCGAGCGCGGCCCCGTACTCGGGCAGCAGCTCGTCCTGCTGAAGCACCTTTGCGCCGCAGGTTCGCGCCACGGCCTCGGTGCCGTCGGCGGATGCTGCGTCGATCACGACGACGTCGTCCACCGCCCCGGCTCGGACAAGCGGGCCGACCGTGTCGCGCAGCACGCCGCCGATCGTCGTGGCGCACTGCTTGGTGGGGATGATCACGGTCACGGAGCTCGTGCCCTTGGCCTCGAGCAGACGAGCGACGGAGAAGTCAGCGGCGTCGTAGCGGCGGCGCTCGGCCCACGTCGCCACCGCGATGTCGACAGCGAGGCCGCGCCCGGCCCTTCCGTTCAGGCGAGCGGAGGTCCGCACGCGAACGTCGGCCGCGCGCACGACCGGGATCCCGTGCTCTCGCAGGCGCGTCTCGAACGCGGCGTCCTCGAGCGACGCGAGCGGCTCCAGGCCCCCGACCTCGCGGTAGACGGCGGCGGTGACCGCCAGCGACGCCCCCGCGAAGTGATGGTGCGCGGCATCCGGGTCAAGCTCCCGGACGCGGGCCAGTCGTGTTTCGGCGTTGCGCCGTCGCCGCCGCAGGACTCCGGGCGCAAGTTGTTCCTCGTCGTCGAGCTCGATCATCCCCGCGATTGCGACGGCGCCGTCGGCGAGGTGATCGAGCTGGCGCGCCAGCCAGTCGGGCGCGGGCCGCGAGTCGGCGTCAGTGCAGGCGATCAGCCCGTGGTCGCGTCCGAGCTCGAGCAGGCGGCTCGCAGCCGCGTCCATCCCGGCCCGGCGAGCCGCACCCGCGCCGGCGGCGGGGCCCTCGATCAGTGTCAGCTGGAGCCCGAGCGCCCGGGCGGTGTCCCTGGCGGCCCGGTCGGTTTCGTCGATGCAGCCGTCCAGCACCAGGACCGTCTCGAAGCTGCCGGGTGCGACGGTCTGCCCGCGAGCGCCTCGAGGCAACCGCCGATGTGGTCTTCCTCATCGCGCGCGGGGATCACGACGACGGCCATCAGCTCCACGATGCACCGCGCTTGATCAGCTCGGATCCACGCTCGTAGTCCCCGTCGGCCTCGTGCGTCAGCACGCCGACGAGCTGCCCCTCTCGCGCGTACCAGACCGTGAAGCCTCCGTCCGAGTGGCGCTCGCACCGGGCCTGATCGAAGCCGTCACCCCAGGCCGCGTACTTCAGGGTGCGCGAGCCGATCGTCGACCAGAATCCCGGCACCTCGTCCCACACGACCTGCTTGCCCGCCGCGGTCGCACCGGCGATCTCGCCCTGCGTGAGCGCGTCGCCCCAGTGCTCGACGCGCAGGGGTCGGCCGGCCGCGACGTTCTCGGCTCGGCAGACGTCACCGGCGGCGAGCACGTCGGCCCTCGCCGACCGCATGTCAGGCGCTGACGGGGATCGCGCCGTCGGCAAGCTCGATGCCCGTCGTCGCGGCGGCCAGCTCGCCGCGTGGGGCCACGCCCGTCGCCATGATCACCACGTCGCCGGAAACGCTGCTGCCGTCCGCGATCACCCTGAGCTCTCCGGGCGACCGCTCGATCCGCTCCACGGCCGTGCCGAGGTGCAGCGCCACGCCCTGCTCCTGCAGCCAGTGCGCCAATACCGAGGCCGCTTCGTCGCCGAGCCGCGCGACGTTCGGCGCGGCCTCGTCGGACACCAGCTCGACCCGGTGGCCGCGGATCCTCAGTGACGCGGCGATCTCGCAGCCGATGAAGCCCGACCCGATCACGATCGCGGACTCGCCGCGGCCGAGCCGCTGCTGCAGCTCCCGGAGATGATCGAGCGTGCGCAGCACGCGCACCGCCGGATCGTCGGCGCCTGGCACCGGCAGGCGGGTGGGCTCTGCACCTGTCGCCAGCACGAGCTGGTCGTACGCGAGCTCACGTCCGCCGGACAGAACGACGCTGTGCCCGTCTGCGTCCAGCGTCACCGCTCGGCCGCTGATCAGCGAGACCTCGTGCTCGGACAGCCAGCTCTCGTGCTCGATCGGCAGGTCCTCCTCGGTCGATTCGCCTCGAAGGAGCTCCTTGGTGAGGGGAGGTCGCTGGTAGGGCATCCGGTGCTCGTCGGCGACGATCGCGACCGGGCCCTGGCCGCCGGCTTGCCGGTAGGAGCGGGCAGCCGACAGCCCAGCCGGACCGCCGCCGACCACGAGCAACGCCAAACGACCGCTCATCGGCGGAACACCTCGAGCAGGTAGTCGTCGGTCTCGTCGCGCCGGACACTGGTCAGCCATGGCGCGTTCGCGAGCGCGGCGTGTGCCTGCTCGGCGTCGCGGGGGCGCTCGGGTCCCGGCGGGCGCCAGTGAACGGCCACCAGCTTCCGCGCCGGCGACCATGCAGTGACGCAGCAGCGAGAGCGTCGCGGCGAGGTCCTCGTCGGACAGGTAGTAGAGGATCTCGGAGGCGACCACCAGGTCGAACGGCAGCTGCGGGACCGCCGCCGGGATCGCGCCGACGATCGGCTCCACGGCTGCATGCCCGGCTAGCCGGGAGCGGGCCTGGGCGACAGCCGTGGGGGAGACGTCGACCGTGACGAGTCGTTCGCAGCGCGGGGCGAGCATCGCGCTGAACACCCCGATCGACCCACCCAGCTCGAGCGCACATGCGAACGGGCCGGGGCCGCATGCCGCGAGCGTCGCCGCGTACTTGGCCCGCTCGTACTCGCTCGCCAGGTACCCCCAGGGATCCGGATCGGCGCGGTAGCGCGCCTCGAAGTCCTCCGCGGTCATGAAGCTCATCGCGCGAGACCGTCGAGGCGTGGACGACCCGGCTCGGGCGAGCATCGGATCGAGGCGGTGCTGCAGCAGGAACACCTCGAGATCGCGGCGGCATCGGTCAAGCGTCGTGGCACGCGCGAATGGCCACGATCCGCAGGCGCGAGCGGCCTCGTCGAGCAGCACGCCGCACTGCTCGGCGATCGCCGCCCTGGCATGGAGGGCAACGGCCGGAAGGTCCTCGCCGCTGTCCATCGCCTGCGCGGCGGCGTCGAGCCACAGCGAGATCGTCCGCTGGGCTGTCTGCATGCGTCCCGCGGCGAGCGCCTCCAGCTCTCCTCGCCGCGGCTTGGCGGCGAGCTCGCCGAGCGCCGCGTGGACTGCGGCGTCGGCCATGCCGGCCCACGTCGCGGCAGTGCGCAGCGCGTCGCGGGAGAACCACGGCTGCTCGCTCAGCGCCCCCGGCCCGCCGAACCGGGCCAGCACGGGGGCGTCGTGGAACACCACCCGGTGAGACACCGAGGAGCGCAACCCGTAGCCGCGATACCAGCTCTCGTCGACCTCAACGCGGTCCGCGTCACCGAGGTCGATCCAAACCGCCAGCGGCGCTTCGCCGTCGGGGTCGCGGGCCAGCACCAGCGCTCGATCCAAGCCGCCGGCGCCGGAGCAGAACGTCTTGACGCCGCGCAGCGCCTCGCCGCCGCCGACCTCCACCACCGCCGCGGGCGGGCCCTCGCCGGGGCGAGGGTCCCCACCCCAGACGCCCGCGCGCAGCGCGCCGGCGTGGATCGTCGTGAGCTCGTGGTCGCGCAGCTCCGGCGGGGCTTGGACGAGCAGTCGCTCGACGGCGTTGAGGTGTCCGTCGAAGATCCGCCCGACCGACCCATCCGCGCGCGCGACCTGCCGCACCAGCTCGAGCTCGGCCGCCGCCGGCGGCCGGACGCTCTTGGGCTGGGCGTTCCACGCGAGCGCCCCCGCGCGCTCGAGCGCCGCGATCTCGCGTTCGGGAAAGCGCGCGACCGGATCCTGGTCGCGGTCTGGCGCGGTGGCGGCGATCAGCTCGAGCGCCTCGCCGAGGTAGCCCGCCACCTCGGGAGATCTCCCAACGCCGATGCTCAACCCAGCGCTCCCAGCTCGAGGCCGTCGGCACGAGCCTGCGCAGCGGCCAGCTCTACGAAACCGAGCGTCTGCGCAGCGCCGGTGCGGCGCGCGCCGGGCCCGATGCCGTCGTGCGCGAGCACGATCGCGCCGTCCTCGAGCCGGTCGCGAGTGGCTTCGTACATCCGCCCGGCGGCGTCACCGCGCCAATCGTGGGTGTCGACCGTCCAATGGACGAGCCTGAGGTTCTGCTCTGAGGCCACGCGGCCCGACCACCAGGCGAGATCGCCCCACGGCGTTCGCCACAGGCCGGGGCTCACGCCCAGCTCGCGAAGGCGCGCCAATGCCTCTGACGTGTCGTTGCGTCCCCACGCGATGTCACGCGAGGGGTGTCGAACATGCTCGCCGCAATGCAGCCCGACGGCATGTCCTTCTTCGGTCATCCGGGCGACCAGGTCCGGCCGCCGGGCGGCACGAGGCGCGATCACGAAGAACGTCGCGCGCGCGCCAATCCGTGCCAGCAGGTCGAGCAGGCGAGGGGTCCAGACCGCGTCAGGACCGTCGTCGAACGTCAGCGCAATCACTCTGGTCACCTACCCGCTCCCACGCCCCGGAACCCGAAGACAAAGGGCCTCCCGGCCCAGAACTCGTGTGTTCGCAGGCCACGCCCGGGTAGGCCAATCAGGACTCGAGAAACCGAAATGGAGACGTAATGACCGACAACTTGAACTCGAAGAAGATCGCGATCATCGCGACTGACGGCGTCGAGCAGGCGGAACTCGTCAAGCCTCGCGACGCGGTGGAGAAGGCCGGCGGCAAGACGGATCTGCTGTCGCTCGAGACCGGCCAGATCCAGGCGATGAACAGCGACATCAACCCCGCCGACAAGTTCGACGTCGACAAGGCGATCGCGGACGCGTCACCCGACGACTACGACGGCCTGATCCTGCCCGGCGGCACCGTGAACGCCGACAGGCTCCGCGCCAGCGACGACGTCGTCTCGTTCGTCCAGAAGCTCTTCAAGGACGGCAAGCCCGCCGGCGTGATCTGCCACGGGCCGTGGACGCTCGTCGAAGCCGACCTCGTGCGTGACCGCACGTTGACGTCGTGGCCGAGCTTGCAGACCGACATCCGCAACGCCGGTGGCAACTGGGTCGACGAGGAGGTCGTCGTCGACCAGGGACTCGTCACCTCGCGCAAGCCCGACGACCTGCCGGCGTTCTGCGACAAGATCGTCGAGGAGTTCGCCGAGGGCAAGCACGAGGTTGCGTCGGCGGGAGCCACGAGCAGATCCTGACGCTCTGACAGATCCGCTCGGGTAACCCTCGCTGTGCCTGGTAGCACTAACAGGTGGCGATGGGTCCCGAGCTTGACGACCGAGAACTGGTGCGACTGTCGCGCCAGGGCGAGCGCGTCGCGTTCGCGAGGCTGATCGAACGTCACTACCCGGCGCTGCGCAGCACCTGCAGGCGGGCTCTGAGGGACAGCGATCTGGCCGGCGACGCGGCGCAGCAGGCCGTGCTCACCGCGATGCTGGGCCTCGAGCGTCTGCGCGACGACGAGCGCTTCGGTTCGTGGCTGATCGGCATTGGTCTGAACGTGTGCCGGTCGACGCTCCGGCGCCGAGTCGACCGACCCGGCGGGATCGAGGCCCTCGCCGACGCCGACGTACCCGCGCCGACCGTCGAAGGCGACCCGGCCGTGGCGGCCGAGGTCGCCGAAGTCGAGGCCCGCGTGCGGGCGGCGATCGCCGGCCTGCCGCGCGGCCAGCAGGAAGCCGTGGCGCTCTACTACCTCGCCGGTCTGACCCAGGCCGAGATCGCCGAGCGGCTCGGGACGGCGCCCGGCGCGATCAAGACGCGGTTGCACAAGGCACGCCGATCGCTGCGTGCGTCACTCAACGAGCTATGGAAGGAGGCATACGCGATGCCTACCGATCTCTTGCCGATGCACGTCGCGGACCTGCGCCGGACCTCCGGGGCCGACCCCGACTCGATCCGCAACATCGTCTACCTCGAAGATGACGCGGGCTCGCGCCGGCTGCCGATCTGGATCGGCCCGGCCGAGGCGATCGCGCTGGCGGTGGTGCTCGAGGACGTGCAGCTGCCGCGGCCCTGGACACATCAGCTCACGGCGGCGCTCCTGCAGGCGGCCGGCGGCAGTGTGCGCGAGGTGCGGATCGTCGAGCTGACCGACTCGGTCTTCTACGCGCGGATCATCCTGACTGACGGCTCCGAAGTCGACGCCCGTCCGAGCGACGCGCTCACACTCGCGGTGCAGCTCGGCGCGCCGATCTACGTCGACGAGGCGGTGCTCGACCGATCCGACACGCTGGCCGACCCCGAGCGCTCGGAGGCTGAGACGGCCCGCGAGCGCGGCGACGACGCGAGCGCGATCGCGCGCGACACTCAGGAACGGCTCGAGCGCGAGGCGCAGCGCTTCAGAGACAAGGGCGAGGCCGCCTGATCGCGGCGGTCGGTCGACCCTCGCCGTGCCTCACGGCCAGTCCGGAACCCCGAGCCGCGATTCCTGGAGGTCGATCGCGGCCTGCACGAGCGGCGCCTCGTGTCCGCGCGGGGCGATCAGCGAGACACCGATCTCCCAGCTCACCGGAAGCGACGCGACCGGCATCCCGGTCATATCCCACAGCGCCGTGAGCGCGATCATCGGATCGCCGGGGCCGCCGGCGTGGCCACGGTCGTATCCGGGCCCGCGCTCGTAGGGGACGATCGGAAGCGTCGGCTCGAGCACGAGGTCGACGCGGTTGTCGCGAAACCACTGCTCCCACGCGGCGGTGCCCTGCGCTCGGCGCTGCTGGGCGTCGAGGTAGGGGGGAGCCTTCGTGAAGTTGCGCGACGCCTCCACGAACTCGGCGATCGCGGGGCGGTAAAGCTCGTGGAGCTCGGAGTGCCGGCGGTGGTAGGACCAGACCTCGGTCAGCAGGATGATGCTGAGATCGTCCCAATCGAAAGTCCACGGCGCCGCGAATTCGACCACGCGTGCACCCAGCCGCTCACACGCGCGCGTGGCCTCCTCGAAGCCGATCGCGACCCGCGGCTCCATCGGCGTGTCGTCGGGCCTGTCGGTCAGCGCGATCGTCATCCCTTCGAACGGACGCGGCCCCGGTCGCCGCGTAAGGGGTAGCTCAGGCAGCGGCACCGGCGGCGGCATCACCGGCAGCGGCTCGGCGCCGCCCGCCGCCATCGCCTGCAGGACCGCGGCGCAGTCGGCGATCGTGCGCGCCATCGGCCCGGGGTGGTCCAGCGAGCTCGCGAGCGGGATCACGCCGTCCAGAGGGATACGCCCATGGGTGGGCTTGATCGCACTGATCCCGCAGCACGCCGAGGGGATTCGCAATGACCCGCACGTGTCGCTGCCCAGCGCGGCCGGGGTCATCCGCGCCGCCAGCGCAGCCGCGCTGCCGCCACTCGATCCGCCCGCGACGCGGTCGAGCGCAAACGGGTTGCCGACCTGGTCGGTGGTCCCGCCGGCGGCGAACTCGTGGGTGTGCGTGTGGCCCAGCAGCACCATGCCGTCGTCGCGCAGGCGTTTGTACGCGACCGCATCGCGCTCCGCGACGTTGCCGTCGAGCACCCGGCTCGAGGCAGTGAGCGGGAGCCCGGCGACGCCATACAGGTCCTTCACCGCCAGCGGGATCCCGCACAGCAGTGGCGTGTCCGCCCCGTCGCGCGCGCGGCGTTCGTCGGCAGCCCGCGCCTGCTCGCGCGCGAGGTCCGGGTACAGCCGTACCCACGCGTTGATCGCTTCTGGCGCGCCGTCGTGGCTGGGCGCGCCGCCGTTGCGCTCTTCGATGCGCTGCAGGCACGCCTCGGTCAGCTCGAGCGCGCTCAGCTGCCCGTCGCGGAGCTGCTCGGCGGCTTGCAATACGCCAAGATCCGTAGGGCCGCCAGGCCCCTCACTGTTCGCCCCCGTGGACATCAGCGCAGACCCTAATGGCCAGCGGCTCGTCCGGGGGATTACGCGTCAACCGGTGTTGCGCGGTCCGTTTGTGGCCGGATCACAACGCGGGCAACCGATGGCTCGACGTGGGATGTGAAACGGCGGTATATCCGACGTTTCGCGCCCAACGTCCCTCGAGAAGCCTTCAGCGCCCGATTGGCCCGCCCGCGAGTTGTGTGCTGCACACAATCGGCGGTCGCAGGAAAGTCAGCGGCGTTGCTGGGTCACGAGCTCTGGCTGTTCCGCCTCGGACTGAAGCGGGTCGACGATCGCCTGAGCCTGCGCCGCGCCCACGGGCGCGAGAACACCAGCCAGCCGACGGCGGCCGCCAGCAGCACGCCGCACAGAGTCCAGCCGAGCGCCGTCGTGTTGAGGCCCACGTACTTCAGGCCCGACGCGAAGATCACGAACGCGATCGCCGGCCGGACGTAGCGGTCGGGGATCGTCGAGGACAGCAAAGAGCCGACGAAGACGCCGGGCACGCTGCCGAGGATCAGCGATCCGGTGATGCCGAATTCGACGTGGCCGAACACAAGCGCCCCGAGCGCCGCCGCGACGGTCAACGGCACCGCTTGCGTGAGGTCGGTGCCGACCAGCTGGTTGGCACCGATCGTCGGGTAGACGAACAGCAGCCCGACGATCATCAGCGACCCGGAGCCGACGGACGTTATTCCGACGATGATCCCGCCGACGATCCCCAGCGCGACCAGTAACACCGGCCGCGGTGCGATGTCGGCGGCAACCGCCGTGCGGGCATGGCCGCCTCGGCGGTCGAGCACGAACCTGAGCGCCATCGCGCCGGCGCCGATCAGCAGCGCCGCGCCGAGCGCGACCTCGATGTTGTGCTGGGCGGACTTCGAGTCGCCCATCAAGCGCAGGAGATAGGCGCCGAGGAAGGCCGCCGGGACCGAGCCGAGCACCAGCCACCGCACCAGCCGCAGGTTCACCGTGCCGGCGCGTAGGTGCACGCCGGCTCCGATCGGGCGCATCACGACGGCGGCTACGAGGTCGGAGGAGATCGCCGCCGACGGCTTGACGCCGAACAGCAGGATCAGCATCGGCGTCATCAACGCGCCGCCGCCTGCGCCGGTCATGCCGACGAGCAACCCGACGATCGCGCTCCCGAGAACGATGTAAGGATCGATGTGCATTAGTGCACCGGCCGGTCGGCGTTCTCGGCGACCGGCTCGCGCGCGTCGCGGATCGTGCGACGAGCTTTGCGATCGCCCGGCTTACCTCGGCGGGGCGCTCGAGCGGCGCCATGTGGCCGGTGTCGGGCAGGACGATCAGGCCGTCGAGGTTGGGAAGCATGCCGGCGATCTTGCGCGCATGCGACGGCGGCGTCAGCCGGTCGTTCTCGCTGCCGATCACCAGCGTCGGCACGGTGATGTGCTCGAGCGCGTGGTGCAGCTCGAGCTCGGACATCGCGATCCCGATGCTGGCACGCGCGTCGGGCGGGGTCCCGATCAGCATCCGCTCGTAGAAGGCGATCTGGGCCGGTGTCGCTTCGGGCCCGAACGCGATGTAGCGGATCGCCGCGTGGCTTGCGGGCGTCGAGGTGTGCGGAAGCGGTGCCCGCGCGCCGAGGAAGCCGTGGACGGCGAGTGCCTTGTTGACCGTCTTGGCGAATCCCGGCAGCGGGAACAACAGGGACTCGGCGATCAGGTCTCCGACGCCGGTGTTGATCATCGCCACGGCGAACACCCGCTGTGCGACGTCGTGATGCTCAGCCCATGCGGCGATCGACATCGCGCCGAGCGAGTGGCCGGCGACGGCCGCTCGGCGGCCCTCAGGGACGCAGCCCTTCAGCACCGCCTCGAGATCCTCGCCGAAGCGCTCGATCGCGTAGTCGCCGTCAGCCGCCGGATCGCTCTCCCCGTGCCCGCGCAGGTCGTATGCGACTGCGCGGAATCCCTTCCCGGTGAGGTCCCGGATCACGTACGTCCAGAAGTCGAGCATCTCGGTCCAGCCGTGGGCGAGCACCAGCGTGGTGCCGTCCTCGGGCCCGAAGACCTCGGCGTGCAGCATCGTGCCGTCGGCGGAGCGAATCGCGAGCGGACGGCCTGACGGAGGGTCCCGTAGCGCATCGTTCTCGGGGTCGCTCTCGATGCGCTGCCCGTGGCGGCGTTGCAGCGCGGCGCCGCCGACTCCGGCGGCGGCCAACGCGGCGGCGCCGGCTCCGGTCAAGATCCAGCGGTTGGGCAGCTCCCGCATCCGGCGCCAAAGGCTACAAGTCCGTAGCCGATCCGAGGCCCCGCCTGTGATAAGCATTCGAGCACATGCGAATCGGAGTCCTGACCGGAGGCGGTGACTGCCCTGGGCTGAACGCGGTCATACGCGCGGTCGTGCGCAAGGCGGTCGACCACTACGACGACCGGGTGATCGGTTTTCGCGACGGCTGGCGCGGGGTGCTCGAGGACTCCTACGACGAGCTGACGATCGAGTCCACCCGCGGGATCCTGCCGCGTGGCGGAACGATTCTCGGTAGCTCGCGCACGAACGTGTACGCGCGCGAGGACGGTCCCGAGGTGGCCCGCGAGACGTTCGCTCGCCACCGGCTCGACGGGCTGATCGCGATCGGCGGCGAGGACACGCTCGGCGTTGCCAAGCGCCTCAACGACGACGGCCTGCACGTGATCGGCGTCCCCAAGACGATCGACAACGACCTCGGTGCGACCGACGTGACGTTCGGCTTCGACACGGCGCTGTACGTCGCCACCGAGGCGATCGACCGCCTCCATACGACCGCCGAGAGCCACAACCGGATCCTGGTAGTCGAGGTGATGGGCCGGCACGCCGGATGGATCGCGCTGCACTCGGGAATCGCGGGCGGCGCGGACGTGATCCTGATCCCCGAGATCCCATTCGACATCGACGAGGTCTGCGGGCTGATCCGCCGCCGCCACGCCCGCGGCCGGTACTTCTCGATCGTGGTCGCCGCCGAAGGGGCGATCCCCAAGGAGGGGACGATGTCCCTGTCGGCCGGAGAGGTCGACGAGTTCGGCCATCCCGCGCCTCGGTGGGATCGGCGTCCGGCTCGAGCAGGAGATCGAAGAGCGCACCGGCTTTGAGACGCGTGCCACGGTGCTCGGCCACACCCAGCGAGGCGGCACGCCGACGCCGTTCGATCGGGTGCTGGCCACCAGATTCGGCCTCGCCGCGATCGACGCGGCGCACAACGACGGCTGGGGAATGATGACCGCCTTGCGGGCGACTGAAATCGAGCTCGTCCCGCTCGCCGAGGCCGTCAAGCAGCTCCGCACGGTGCCCGTCGAGGAGTACGAGCGCTACGGAGTCCTGTTTGGCTAGCGCAGGTCAGCGAACCGATAACCAGTCGATTAACGCCCCTTCCGGCCCGGCGGATATGACTATGCTGCGCTCACGATGACCGCGACCGATACCTCTACCGCGTTGGACAACCTGGCAGTCGACACGATTCGCACGCTGTCGATGGACGCCGTTCAAAAGGCGAACTCCGGTCATCCGGGGACGCCGATGGCGCTGGCCCCGCTGGCGTACGTGCTCTACACGCGCGTGATGCGCCACAACCCACGTAACCCCGACTGGCCCGACCGCGACCGGTTCGTGCTGTCGGCCGGGCACGCGTCGATGCTGCTGTACTCGACCCTCTACCTGAGCGGCTACGAAGTCAGCCTCGAGGACGACATCGAGCAGTTCCGTCAGCTCGGCTCGCGCGCCGCGGGGCACCCCGAGTACCACGACCTGCCGGGCATCGAGGTCACCACCGGCCCCCTGGGACAGGGGATCTCGCACTCCGTCGGACTGGCGCTGGCCGAGCGCATGCTTGCCGCGCGCTTCAATCGCGACGGGCACGACGTCATCGATCACCACACGTTCGTGATCGCCTCCGACGGCGACCTCGAGGAGGGAATCTCCGGCGAGGCGTCGTCGCTTGCGGGCCACCTGCAGCTCGGGCGGCTGATCTCGTTCTACGACCAGAACCACATCTCGATCGAGGGCGACACCTCGCTGGCCTTCAGCGAGGACGTCGGCAAGCGCTACGAAGCCTACGGCTGGCACGTCCAGGACCTCAAGGAGGACATCGCGCTGGACCGCCTCGAGCAGGCGCTACGCGACGCGATGGCAGTCGAGGATAAGCCGTCGCTGATCATCGTCCGCACGCACATCGCCCAGGGCAGCCCGAACAAGCACGACACCGCCGGCGCCCACGGCTCTCCGCTCGGCGAGGAGGAGATCAAGCTCACCAAGGAGGCGATGGGCTGGCCGTCCCAGGAGCCGTTCTTCGTGCCCGAGGAGGCGCTCAAGCACTTCCGCGGCCAGACGATCGAGCGCGGCGCCGAGCAGGAAGCCGAGTGGAACAAGCGCTACGACGCCTACACCGAGGCGCATCCGGAGCTGGCCGAGTACTTCAACCGCCTGGTGCGCGGTGAGCTGCCGCCGGGCTGGGACGCAGAGGTTCCGCGCTTCCACGCGTCGGGTTCGATGACCGCCACGCGCAAGTCATCGCAGACCGTGATCCAGTGGGCGGCCGCGCAGGTCCCGGAGTTCGTTGGCGGATCGGCTGACCTGGCTCCGTCCACGCTGACGCTGGTCGACGACGCCGACAGCGTCGAGCCCGGCGACTACGGCGGGCGCAACCTGCACTTCGGGATCCGCGAGCACGCCATGGGTGCGATCGTCAACGGGCTCAACCTGCACTATCTGCGCGCGTTCGGGGCGACGTTCTTCACGTTCAGCGACTACATGCGCGGCTCGGTCAGGCTGGCGGCGCTGATGAAGCTGGGGTCGATCTTCGTCTACACGCACGACTCGATCGGCTTGGGGGAGGACGGCCCGACCCACCAGCCGATCGAGCACCTCGCGGGCCTGCGGGCGATGCCGACTCTGTCGGTCGTCCGTCCCGCCGGCGCCAACGAGACCGCGCTGGCGTGGCGCTATGCGATCGCCACGAAGGACAGCCCGACCGCGCTGGTCCTGTCGCGCCAGGGCGTCCCCACGTGGAACCCGTCGGCGATCCCCGCCGACGCGATCGAGCGCGGTGCCTACGTGCTGCGCTTCTCCTACAAGGAGCCCGAGCCCGACCTGATCCTGATCTCGACGGGCACCGAGGTGCACATCTGCACGCTCGCCGCGGACACCCTCGAGTCCGAGGGCATCGCCACGCGCGTCGTCAGCATGCCCTGCATGGAGCACTTCGCCGCCCAGGACCAGGCCTACCGCGACGAGGTGCTGCCGCCATCCTGCCGGGCCCGGGTGTCGGTCGAGGCAGCGGCCACATTCGGCTGGCATCGCTGGGTCGGCGAGCTGGGCGAGGCGATCGGGATGGAGACGTTCGGTGCTTCCGCCCCCGCGAGCGCGCTGTACAAGCACTTCGGCTTCACGCCCGAGAACGTCTCGGAGACGGCACGCGCCGTGGTGAAGCGAGCAAAAACGTAACCGGAGGGGGCAAGATGAGCACCGCGACCGAGGTCAATCCGCGACTGAAGCGACTCACCGAGGCCGGCGTCAGCGTGTGGCTCGATCAGATCCGCCGCTCCTTGACCGAGGGCGGCGAGCTCGAGCGTCTGGTATTGGAGGACTCGCTTCGCGGTGTGACGTCGAACCCGTCGATCTTCGCCAAGGCGATCCTCGGGTCCAAGGACTACGACGACGAGCTCGTGCAGTACGCGCGCGAGCAGCTGGACGCCGAGGCGATCTACGACCGGATCGCGATCCGCGACGTGCAGCTCGCCGCCGATGTGCTCAGCGACGTGCACCGCGAGTCAAACGGGCGCGACGGGTTCGTGTCGCTCGAGGTCGCTCCGGACATGGCCCACGACGAGCAGCGCTCGATCGAGGCTGCGCGCACCTACTGGAAGGCGCTGGACCGCCCCAACGTGATGATCAAGATCCCCGGCACGCCGGAAGGCGAGGGCGCGATCGAGCAGGCGATCTACGAGGGCATCAACGTCAACGTGACGCTGCTGTTCTCGGTCGAGTCCTATCAGGCGATCGCCGAGGCCTACATCCGAGGGCTGGAGCGCCGCCACGCCGAGGGACTGTCGCTGAACGTCAACTCGGTCGCGTCGTTCTTCGTCTCGCGCGTTGACACCAACGTCGACCGCAAGCTCGAGGAGCTCGGGCGCACCGACCTCGCGGGGACCGCGGCGCTCGCCAATGCGCGGGCCGCGTACGTCCGCTTCAAGGAGCTCTTCTCCGGTCCACGCTGGGACACCCTGCGTGACGCGGGCGCCGCCGTGCAGCGGCCGCTGTGGGCCTCGACCGGAACCAAGAACCCGCACTACCCCGACACGATGTACGTCGACGGGCTGGTCGCGCCGCACACCGTCAACACGATGCCGATGGCGACGCTGCTCGCCGCCGCCGACCACAGCGAGGTGACCGGGCCGACCGCCGACGAGGACCCCACCGACGCGCTCGAGGCGCTCGCAGCGGCGGGAATCGACATGCGCCAGGTCACCGAGGAGCTGCTCGTCGACGGGGTCAAGCAGTTCGAGGACGCGATGAACGAGCTGCTGGCCGGGATCGAGGAGCGTCGCGCTGCGGTCGCCACCGGCCGCCCGCCGAGGATCCAGTCAAGCCTGCCGTCCGACCTCGAGAAGCCGGTCGCGCAGCGCGTCAAGAAGGCCGTCAGCGACTCGGTCGCCAAGCGCATCTGGCAGCGCGACCCGTCGCTGTGGGGAGGTCCCGGCGTCCCCGAGATCGAGGATCGCCTCGGCTGGCTGACCGTGTCTGAAGCGATGCTCGAGCAGGCGCCGTTCATCGACGAGTTCGTCCGCGACGTCCGCGACGAGGGGTTCACCGACGCGGTGCTGCTGGGGATGGGCGGCTCCTCGCTCGGCCCAGAGGTGATCCGCCGCTCCTACGGAGACCTGCCGGACGGCCTGCGCCTGCAGGTGCTGGACTCGACGCATCCGGACGCGGTGCTCGCCGTGCAGGAGTCGATCGACGTCGAGAAGACGATCTTCATCGTCTCGTCCAAGTCCGGCGGGACGATCGAGACGCTGTCGCACTACCGGCACTTCAAGACGATGGCCGGACCTCACCAGTTCGTCGTGGTCACAGACCCGGACAGCCCGCTCGCGGAGATCGCCCGCGACGACGGCCTGCGGCGCACGTTCATCAATCCGCCCGACATCGGCGGGCGCTATTCGGTGCTGTCGTACTTCGGCCTGGTTCCGGCGGCGCTGATGGGCGTGAACATCAGGGCGCTGCTTCATCGCTGTCAGGTCGCCGAGCAGATGTGCGCCCACTACGACTCGAGCGAGTCGAACTCCGGTCTGTGGGAGGGAGCAGCGCTGGGCGAGCTGGCGCTCCAGGGACGCGACAAGCTCACGTTCATCGTCTCGAACCCGATCGAGAGCTTCGGGCTGTGGGCCGAGCAGCTGGTCGCCGAGTCGACCGGCAAGCAGGGCCGCGGGATCGTGCCGGTTTGCGACGAGCCGCTGAGCGACTCGCCCGATGCCTACGGAGACGACCGCGTGTTCCTGTACCGGCGCAACTTCGAGGAGCCGGACGAGCGGCTGGATACCTTCATCGAGAAGGTCGGAGCAGCCGGGCATCCGACGTTCACGCTCCCTGCACACGGGGCTGCCGACCTCGGCCGCATCTTCTTCTTGACCGAGTTCGCCGTGGCGGTGGCCGGCTGGGCGCTGGAGATCAACCCGTTCGACCAGCCCAACGTGCAGGAGGCCAAGGACAACACCAAGCGCGTGCTCGACTCCGGATCGATCCCCGAGCTCGAGGCCGCCGGCGACGAGCAGCTGCGCGCGTTGCTCGCCGACGCAAACCCGCCTCACTACGTCGCGATCATGGGCTACGTGCCGCCGTCGGATGAGTTCGACGCCGCAGTGGCCGAGCTGCGCGACGCGATCCGCGCCGCCACCGGGGCGGCCACCACGTTCGGGTATGGCCCACGCTTCCTGCACTCGACGGGACAGCTGCACAAGGGTGGCCCGGCGACCGGCCGCTTCCTGCAGCTCGTCAACGATGCAAAGGGCGACGTCGACGTCCCCGACGCCGGCTACTCGTTCGGGACGCTGATCGCGGCACAGGCGGCGGGCGACTTGGAGACATTGCGCGCGCACGGCCTACCTGCCGAGCGGGTCAAGCTCGACGGGGACCCCGTAGCTGCCGTCGGGGATCTCACCAAGAGAATCACCCGGCTACTACAGGGGGGTTAGCCAGTGCAGATCGGCTTCGTGGGGCTCGGCAAGATGGGCGGCAACATGGTGCATCGCATCCGCCGCGACTCCGACCACGAAGTGGTCGCGTTCGACTTCTCCGAGGATGCCGTCAAGGCAGCCGTCGAGCACGGCGCGTCCGGCGCGGATTCACTCCAGGAGTTGGTGGGCCAGCTGGAAGCTCCCCGCAACGTGTGGATCATGGTCCCGGCAGGCGACCCGACGCAGAAGACGATCGAGAGCCTGCTCGGGCTGCTGTCCGAAGGCGACATGATCGTCGACGGCGGCAACTCCAAGTGGACCGAGTCGGTCGCGCGCCACGCCCAGTGCGCCGAGCACGGCGTGCACTTCGTCGACGTCGGCACCAGCGGCGGCGTTTGGGGTCTCGAGGTGGGCTACTGCATGATGGTCGGCGGCGACCAGGAGCCGGTCGACCGCCTGTCGCCGATCCTCGACGTGCTTGCTCCCCCCGATGGTTGGTCGCGGATGGGCGGTCCCGGATCGGGCCACTACGTGAAGATGGTCCATAACGGCATCGAGTACGGGCTGATGCAGGCCTACGCCGAGGGCTTCGAGCTGCTGCACAAGTCCGAATACGGCCTGGACATGGCGCAGATCGCAAACCTCTGGGGCCAGGGCTCGGTGGTGCGGTCCTGGCTGCTGGAGCTCGCGGCACGGGCGTTCGACGCCGACGGCAACGACCTCTCCGAATTGGAGGGCTACGTCAACGATTCCGGCGAGGGGCGATGGACACTCGAGTCCGGGATCGACCACGACGTGCCGATGCCGGCGCTGACCGCCGCGCTGTTCGCGCGGTTCAGCTCGCGAGGCAATGCCGACTACACGGCGAGGCTGCTGGCAGCATTGCGAAATCAGTTCGGCGGGCACGCGGTCAAGGCCGTGTCCAAGTGATGGTGGACGGGAGGAACCGATGAGCACGGCTGTCGCGCAACAGAGCGGAGACGAAAACCCCCTGGTCGAGGGCCTCGAGCGGCTGCCGGTTCATCCGACCGCGCTCGTGATCTTCGGGGCCACCGGCGACCTGGCGCACCGCAAGCTGCTGCCCGCGCTCTACAACCTCGCGCACGAGGGCGCGCTGCCCGAGCGGTTCGAGCTGATCGGGGTGTCGCGGCGCGATCGGCCGGATGCGGACTTCCGTTCGGATGCCCGAGCCTCGATCGAGAAGTTCTCCAGGCGTAAGCCGGACCCCAATGTGCTCGAAGCCCTCCTGGCCAATGCGCGCTACGTTCCGGGATCGTTCGACGACGACGCCGTGTACTCGGAGCTCGATCAGACGCTGTCGGAGTTCGATCAACAGGCGGGTCACCCGCTGGATCGGGTGTTCTACCTGTCGACCGCCCCGGAGTTCTTCCCGGTGATCGCCGGCAAGCTCGGAGCCGCGGGCCTGAACGAGTCCGAGAAGGCGCAGGTCAGGATCGTGATCGAGAAGCCGTTCGGTTACGACCTCGCTTCGGCTCGCCAGCTCAACGTCGAGGTCCTCGACGAGTTCGACGAGACCCAGGTGTTCCGGATCGACCACTACCTGGGCAAGGAGACCGTCCAGAACCTGTTCGCGCTGCGCTTCGCCAACGCGCTGTTTGAGCCGGTGTGGAACCGCAACTACATCGACAGCGTCCAGATCACGGCGGCCGAGGACATCGGGATCGGCAGCCGGGCCGGGTACTACGAGCGCGCGGGCGCGCTGCGCGACCTCGTGCAGAACCACATGATGCAGCTGCTGGCGCTGCTCGCGATGGAGCCACCGGCGTCGTTTGAGGCAAATCGCCTGCGCGACGAGAAGCTCAAGGTGCTCGAGGCGATCGTGCCGCCGACCGTCGATCAGGTTGCGTCGATGGCGGTACGGGCGCAGTACGGCCCCGGGGTCGTGGCCGGCACTCAGGTGCCCGGCTACCGCGATGAACCGGGCGTCGCGCCCGACTCGCGCACCGAGACATATGCAGCGCTGCGTCTGCACGTGTCCAACTGGCGGTGGGCCGGAGTGCCGTTCTATTTGCGCACCGGCAAGCGGCTGGCTCGCAAGGTGACCGAGATCGCCGTCACGCTCAAGCCGGTCCCACATCTGGCGTTCCAGAGCACCGGGTCGGTCGGAGTGCAGGCAAACCAGATCGTGCTCACGGTTCAGCCCGACGAGGGCGTGTCGGTGTCGCTGGGAGCGAAGATCCCCGGCTCGAGGCTGCGGATCCGCCCCGTGAACATGGAGTTCCGCTACGGGACGTCATTCATGTCGGAGTCGCCCGAAGCCTACGAGCGCCTGATCCTGGACGCGATGCGCGGCGACGCCACGCTGTTTACGCGTAACGACGAGATCGAGGCTCTGTGGGGCATCATCGACCCGATCCTCACGGCCTGGCACGAGGACACCTCCTCGCCGGTCCCTCAATACGCGTCCGGCTCGGCCGGGCCCGAGGAGGCCAACCTGCTGCTGGCAGAAGGCCAGCGCTGGCGGCGGTTGTGAGGGCGTGACCCAGGACGTCTGGTCAGAGCAAGGCACGACGCCCGACGCCATCGAGGCGGCGCTGCGTGAGATGCTGCGCGAGCGCCACGCCGCCAACGAGGCGCTGGCGCCGGCACGCGTCCTCAACCTGGTCGTGATCGTCGACCGCTCGTGGAAGGGCGAGATCGCCAACCGGCTGGAGCGCGTGGGCCGCTACCACGCGTCGCGCACGATCCTGTGCGCGGTGGAGGAGGGCCGCAAGACGCTCGACGCGGTCGCCGTCATGAACTACGGTGAGCCGTCGCCGGGGGTCGTGGGGGTGATGCACGAGCAAGTGGAGATCGACCTCGGCCCCGACGCGCTCCCCGGCCTTGACACGATCGTGGATCCGATCGTCGTGTCGGACCTCCCGACGATGATCTGGTGCCCGCACGGGCACGACGAGGCCCTGGAGGCGTTGCGGCACATGGTCGACGTGATCCTGCTGGACTCCGACGACGTAGCCGATCCGGCAGATGCGCTGGCCCGCGCCGCGGACCTGCTGAGTTCCGCATACGTCGTGGATCTGGCCTGGCTGCGTACGACGCCGTGGCGCGAGCGGCTTGCCGCGAGCTTCGATCTGCCCGAGCAGCTGGCGATGCTCTTTGAGCTCGACTCGCTGGCGATCCGCCATCAGCCGAGCTCGAGCGCGAGCGCCGTGCTACTCGCGGGATGGCTGGCGTCCCGGCTCGGGTGGAAGGTCGCGCCCCTGCGCTCGGACAACGGCAGCCCGCCGCATGCCACCGCGCAGGGACCGAAGGGTCCGGTCGAGATCGAGCTCGATCCGCTCGAGCAGGAGGCACCGGGGCTCGCGGGCGTGACCGCAGCGTGTGGGTCGAGGTACTCGCTGTCGCTCGACCGTGGGCGGGGAGGACTCCGTGCCCGTGAGCGCATCAACGGCGATGAGCGCGAGTGGCAGGTGCTCGGCGCATCCCGCGGCGAGGGCGGGATCCTTGGCGAGGGTGTTCGCCAGGCGCTGCTGCGCGACCCGACTTACGGGCCGGCGCTGGGGGCGGCGCGGGAGCTGTCTTCGTGACGGTCGAGATCGAGGTCGTCGAGGACCCGGCGCGAGCCTGCGGCGCGATGCTCGTCGGCGCCTCGCTCGGGGGCGGGCACGTCGTCCTCACCGGAGGGTCGACCCCGCGCGCCGCCTACGCAGAGCTCGTCGCCGCCGTCAAGAGCGTCGGCCTGGATCTCAGCGATACGACCTACTGGCTCGGAGACGAGCGCTGCGTACCGCCCGACGATGAGCGCGCCAACGCCCGGATGATCGAGGAGTCGCTGCTAGGCCCGCTGGCCGGGGTGACGTCGCCCACGTTCAAGCGGATCAAGGGCGAGCTCGGCCCGGACGAGGGAGCCGACGACTACGAGCGCGAGCTGACAGCGTCCGGGCCGCCGAGGTTCGACCTCGTGCTGCTGGGGCTGGGTCCCGACGCTCACACGGCATCGCTGTTCCCCGATCAGCCGGCGGTCACCGATCGCTCGCGGCTGGTGGTCGGCGTCGAGATGTCGGGGCTGGAGCCTTTCGTTCCGCGGGTCTCGCTCACGTTCGAGGCGATCGCGCGTGCGCGGCGGGTGGTCGTGCTGGTGTCCGGCGCGTCCAAGGCCGAGGCGGTCGCCGCCGCGTTTGGCCCGGGCACACGCCCCGATCCTCACGTGCCGTCGTCGTACCTTCCCGAGGTCGCGCAGGAGTTGCTCGTGTTGACCGACCCGGCCGGGGCGAGTCGCCTGTGAACCGGTCACCGTGGGGCGCGGAGGCTGACGCGGGGTCGCGCAGCCAGTCGTTCTCCGGCACGTCGAACGTGATCGGCGTGGATCTCGGCGGGACGAAGGTCGCGGTCGCGGCTCTGCGCGGGATCAATCTTGGCGACGCGCTCGTCAAGCCGACCGACCACTCCGGCGGCGATGCCCTGATCGATCAGCTGGCGGGGATGATCGAAACCGTGGGGGAGGGCAGAATCGACGCGATCGGCGTCGGCGTTCCCTCCGTGGTCGAGTTCGAGACCGGACGCGTCGTCTCCTCGGTCAACATCCCACTTGTCGACGTGCCGCTGCGCCAGGTGCTCGGCGATCGGCTCGGCGTGCCCGTGTTCGTCGACAACGACGCCACCGTCGCCGCGCTGGCCGAGGCGCACGACGACCACCTGCTGCTCGTCGCTCACAACCTCGTGATGCTGACGATCGGCACAGGGGTGGGCGGCGGGATCGTGCTCGGCGGCCGGATCTACAGGGGCGCGACCGGCGGCGCCGGCGAGTTCGGCCACACCATCGTCGGTCTCGACATGAACCATCCGATCCCATCGCCTGGGCGATTTCCGGTTCCGGGCTCGCTCGAGTCGGTCGCATCCGGGCTGGCGCTCGACCGGTTGGCCGGCGAGGCGGCGGAGGAGCACCCCGATTCGGCGCTCGGGCGGCTGCGTGCCGACGGCAAGCCGATCCTTGGTCCTGAGACGGTGGATGCCGCGCGCGACGGAGATCCGGTCGCAACGCGAATCGTGGAGCTGTGGGGCGAGCGCATCGGCATCGGGATCGCCAACGCGATCAACACGTTCGATCCCGATGAGGTGGTGATCGGAGGCGGCGGGGCTCAGGCCGGCGATCTGCTGCTCGAGCCGGCGCGGCGCGTCGCACTGGCCTACGTGGTGCCGGGTCTGGGCGGCAAGACCAAGATCCGCCTGGCCACGCACGGCATCCGCGCGGGCGTGCTCGGCGCGGCGCTGCTCGCGGCCCACGAGCTCGAGGGCCCTGGCATCCCATCAACCGCGGAGGTACAGTCGTGACGCCTGTCGAGAGAGCGAGACACTGATGATCGTCGCCTGTGGGTTCGACCATGCCGGGGTGCCTCTGCGTGAGCGGCTGCTCGCCGTGATCGCCGACGCCGGCCACGAGGTGCTCGACCTCGGCACCGACACGACCGACCCGGTCGACTACCCCGACAAGGCGCTCGAGGTCGGGCGTGCGGTCGTGACCGGCAGGGCGGACCGCGGGATCCTGGTGTGCGGCTCCGGTGCCGGCGTTTCCGTCGCGGCGGGCAAGATCAAGGGCGTCTACGCGTCCACGATCCACGACACGTACACGGCCCACCAGGGCGTCGAGCACGACGGCATGAACGTGCTGTGCATGGGTGCTCGGATCATCGGCGCGGCGCTGGCGGCCGAGATCGTCGAGGCGTTCCTGCGGGCGGAGATCTCCGACGAGGAGCGCCACGTGCGCCGGCGGGCGAAGGTCCTCGAGATCGAGCGGACCGGCGGCGATGAAAGGAACCAGTCATGAGCATGCGCGTGGTTGAGTGCAACATCTGTGGAGAGGCCCTGGCGGGGGCCACCGACGACGAGTTGCTGCGCCGGGTGCGCGCTCACATGGACGGTGAGCATCCCTCGGTGGCGTTCGAAGAGGACGCGGCTCGCCAGATGATCGCCAACGAGGCATACGACGCCAGCGACAGCTGACGCCGCGCGCCTGAAGGGGGAGTTCTTGTGATGTCGGGACCGAAGATGCCGGAGATCCTGCTGGTGCGCCACGGCGAGACCGAGTGGAGCCTGTCCGGACAGCACACCAGCCACACCGACCTGCCGCTGACCGAGAATGGGCGTCGCAGGGCGGGGCCTTTGCGCGAGGCGCTGGCGGGGCGGCCGTTTGCGCTTGTGCTGTGCAGCCCGCTGCGACGTGCCCGGGAGACGTGCGAGCTGGCCGGGTTCGGCGACCGTGCCGAGATCGACGCCGACCTGCACGAGTGGGACTACGGCGAGTACGAGGGCCTGACCACGCCGCAGATCCGTGAGATGCGGCCCGACTGGAACCTTTGGACCGACGGCAACCCGGCGGGAGAGTCGCCCTCGCAGGTCGCGGCCCGAGCGGACCGGGCGATTGCGCGGCTTCGTGACGCCGGCGGCGACGCGATCGCGTTCGCGCATGGGCACATCCTGCGGGTGCTCGCGGCGCGGTGGATGGAGATGGACGTGACCGCGGGCGCGCGGCTTGTTCTGTCGCCGGGGACGATCTGCACGCTCGGGTACGAGCGTGAGACGCAGGCGATCCTGAGCTGGAACGTCACGCCCTAGCGGTCGGGGGCGCGGGCAGCGCGGGCCGCGAAAACGCCCCAGTCGATCTCGGCCAATCCTCGAGCGGGCCGTATTGGGTGCCCAGCGCCCAATATTCCCCGACACGCTTCGGCGAGTGCATCCACTGGGCCGTTTTTGACGGTCGCCGCCCCGCCGTCACTCGTGACATCTGTCATGCCTGATTTGGGCCGCCCGCCACTTACGCACGAGGCGAGCGAAACCTACGGTTCCAGTCATGACATCTACGCATTCACAGACACAGGGACCGGCCATCACGGTAAGCGGTCTGCGCAAGGCCTACGGCGAGGTGGAGGCCGTCCGCGGCGTCAGCTTCGAGGTCGCTCGCGGCGAGGTCTTCTGCCTGCTGGGACCCAACGGCGCGGGCAAGACCACAACCGTGGAGATCCTCGAGGGCTACCGCTTTCGCACCGGCGGCGACGTGCGGGTGCTCGGCCGCGACCCTGCCGCGGGCGAGCGCGAGCTGCGCGAGGCGGTCGGGATCGTGCTGCAGCAGTGTGGGGTGCAGCAGGACCTCACCGTTCGCGAGCTCGTCGAGATGTACGGGCGCTACCACGAGCGCGGCCGGCCGGTCGACGAGGTGATCGCGCTCGTCGAGCTGACCGAGAAGCGCGACGTCCGCGCCAAGAACCTGTCGGGCGGACAGCGGCGCCGGCTGGACCTGGCGCTGGCGCTCGTGGGAGACCCGGAGCTGATCTTCCTCGACGAGCCCACCACCGGGTTTGACCCGGCCGCGCGTCGCCAGGCCTGGTCGACGATCAAGTCGCTGTGCGAGCTCGGCAAGACGATCTTCCTGACCACGCATTTCATGGACGAGGCGCAGGCGCTCGCCGACCGGGTCGCGGTGATGCGCGGCGGCGAGATCATCGCCTCGGGCCGGCCCGACGAGATCGGCGGACGCAACCTGCGCCCGGCCGAGATCCGCTTCGCGCTTCCGCCGGATTGGTCGCTGGGAGACATCCCCGACGTGCCGTCGGTCGGGCGTGAGATACAGGCCGACCGCGTGACCGTGTTCACGCGGGAGCCGGTGATCGCAGCTCACGAAATCACGACCTGGGCGCTGTACCACGACGTCGAGCTCGCTCACTTCTCGGTGACCCAACCGACGCTCGAGGACATCTACCTGGAGCTCACCGGCTCAGGCGACCAACATGAAATGACCAATCAGGAGGTAGTTCGATGAGTGCGTTGCTGAGCCCGGCGCTCAAGCGCGACCTGGGGCTGGTGGGATGGCAAATCCGCTACGAGCAGCGGTCCTACTGGCGAAACCGCGGCCGCGGGATCTTCACGTTCGTGTTCCCGCTGATGTTCCTTGTGATCTTCGGCGCGCTGGACAAGGGTCAGACCGTGTCGACCAGGGATGGCATCCCGTACGACGACTTTTTCGTCCCCGGGATCCTCGCCTACGGCGTGATCGCGACGACGTTCGTGAACATGGCGATCAGCACGGCGATCCTGCGCGACGAGGGGATCCTCAAGCGGATGCAGGGCACGCCGCTGCCCCGCTGGGCCTACGTTGCGGCGCGGATCGGCTCGACGCTTTTGATCGTCGGTGGGATCACGGTCGTGACGCTCGGCATCGGGACGCTCGCGTACGGCGTCGACATCCCCGCATCGACGTTCCCGGCGCTGATCGTTACGCTTGCCCTCGGAACCGCGGCGTTCACCACGCTCGGGATCGGGGTCACCAGGTTCATCCCCAACTCCGAAGCTGCACCCGTGATCATCAATCTGGTCGTCCTGCCGCTGACGTTCATTTCGAGCATCTGGTTTCCGACCGACAACATGCCCAAGGCGCTGGTCCAGATCGCGAAGGTGTTCCCGATCCGGGCGCTCGCGGACGGTTTGCAGTACGTGTTTGATCCCAGGACCGTGGGCGCCGGCTTCAACGCGCAGGATCTGAGGACGCTTGCGATCTGGACGGTCGCCGGGGTGTTCCTGATGCTGAGGTTCCTGCGTCGTCCGCTGGGCGAGGCCGCGTGAGTCAGGCTGCCGGCAGCGAAAGCGATCGCGAGCATTCACCCGCTCGCGATCGCTCTGCCGACACGATCGTCAGCCGGCTGACCGACGCGCGCCTCGGGGATCCGCCCCGAACAGCGGTGGGCCGGATGCGGATGTTCATCTGGCTGGTGTTCATCGCGATCCCGCTCGTCGACGCGGTCTCCAGCCACAACAATGGAACGGCCAAGGCTGTGACGATCGTCGCAACGATCGCGTTCGTCGCCGTGTTCGTGTCGACCGCCGTGAGGCGGGACAAGCCTCTGGCGGATCGCGAGGCGTTTCGTTCGGTGGGTGTATTGCTGGCGATCTCCGTCGGGCTCACGGTGTTCGACCGGCAGGGCTGGGGGACGCTTTTCATCTTCACCGTGGTGGCCGTCGCGATGTGCGTTCGGTCGCCGTTTTCGTTCTATGGGGTCCTGCTGTGCACGGCCCTGTGCGTGGGTTCGCTGTTCGCGGCCGACGCGTCGGCTGGAGCGATCTTCGGGTTCGCGACTCCCACGCTTGGCATCGGGATGCTGATGCTCGTGGTCGCGGACTTGCGCACGCGCAACCGTGAGCTGCACGCGGCACGCGCCGAGCTCGCGCGGCTTGCGGTGGCCGACGAACGCGCGCGGTTCGCGCGCGATCTGCACGACCTGCTCGGCCACAGCCTTTCGGTGATCGCGCTGAAGGCCGAGCTCGCCGGCCGGCTGATGCGTGAGCAGCCGGCCGAGGCGGCGGGGCACGTGTCCGAGATCGAGCAGGTCGCGCGCGGCGCCCTCACCGAGGTGCGCGAAGCGGTGAGCGGCTATCGGCAGCCGACGCTCGATGACGAGATCGCGGGCGCGAAGATGGCGCTGTCCGCTGCCGGGATCGAGGCGGAGATCGAGCGCCCGGCGGTGACGTTCGATCCGGCGATCGAGGCGGTGCTGGCATGGACGGTGCGCGAGGGCGCGACCAACGTCATCCGCCACAGCGGCGCCGGGCACTGCTCGGTGAAGGTAATGGCCGGGCTGGGCGAGGCCGGGGTTGAGGTTCTGGACGACGGGCCCGGGTGCGAGGATGCGGTTGCCAACGGCCACGACGGCCACGGGCTCGAGGGGCTGCGTGAGCGCGTCGCTCGGCTGCACGGCCAGATCGAAGCGGGCACGGGCGCGGCGGGCGGATACAGGCTCGCTGTCCGGGTCCCGGTGCCGGCGCCGTGATCCGCGTCCTGCTCGCCGAGGATCAGGGCATGGTGCGGGGCGCGCTGGCGAGCCTGCTCGGCCTCGAGCCCGACATCGAGGTGGTGGCGCAGGTCGCCCGCGGCGACGAGGTGCTCGCCGCGGCGCAGTCCGTTGACCCCGATGTCGCCCTGCTCGACATCGAGATGCCCGGTGCGACCGGGCTGGAGGCGCTGGCGGAGCTGCGCGGAGCGCTGCCGGGCTGCCGGATCTTGATCCTGACGACGTTTGGGCGCCCGGGCTATCTGCGGCGCGCGATGGAGACGGGCGCATCGGGGTTCCTGCTCAAGGACGCCCCCGCCCAGGAGCTAGCGTCGGCGATCCGGCGCGCGGTTGCGGGTGAGCGCGTCGTCGATCCGGGCCTGGCGGCGGCCGCGCTCAGCGAGGGGGAGAGCCCACTGACCGCGCGCGAGCACGAGGTGCTCGCCGCCTCGAGGAACTACGCGACAGTCGCCGACATCGCCGGCGCCCTGTACCTGTCGCCGGGCACGGTGCGCAACCACCTGTCGTCCGTCATGCAGAAGCTCGACGCGCGCAATCGCGCGGAGGCCCTGAAGCTGGCCGAGGAGAAGGGCTGGTTGTGAGGCCGTCAGTCGGCTGGCGCGAGGGCGCTACCGCCGTTGCGACGTGCTGACAGCTCGATCACGATGTCGATCCAGCGGCCGAGCTGGTTGCGCACGGTCGGGCCGGAGGGCAGGTCGGCGCGGCCGGTCGAGAGCACCACGTAGGACTGAAAGCGCGGCGGGTTTCCGAGCTGGTCGGCGACCCGCTCCAGCGCGCGCCAGCAGGCGTCCTTATCCCACACGCGCCGCGAGCCGCCTCCGCGGCCGTGCCCCAGCGGTTCCAGATCGGCGGCCACGACTGCGGCCTGCCAGCCGCCGAAGCGCTTGCCCAGCGTCAGGATGCTGGCGAGGCCCAGCTCATGCGCGTGGGCGCGGTACTCCTCCTGAGTGGGCGTGCGCTCGATCCGGGCCGACACCTCCCGGATGCCGTCGATCAGCTGCTGGTCGGTGTACCGGGGCGTGCGCGTCCGCATCACGATCGAGCGATTGCGGTGGGCGCGGTCCATCGGCGTCAGAACGCCGTCGATCGCACGTTGCACCCGCGCCGCGGGAAGGCCGAGACGTTCGGCGATGATCGAGATCGGCAAACCGGCACGCCACCATTGGCGGATGTCCTCCGAGCGCTCCTGCATGATCTCGGCCTCGCGAGCGCGACGCGCAGCGATCACGTCGGGCAGCTCGGGGCCGCCGCGGTCGCGCACGATCTCGTCGACGCGCTGGCGCGAGATCCCGTAGCGCTCGCCGATCTGGCGAAGCGTCCAGCCTGCCGCTCGGAGCTCGAACATCTCCCGGTCGCGGTCCGAGAGGGGACGGTGGGAGCCGTTGCGGCGTTCGTTGCCGTCCAGGTCTGCGCCATGTCCGTTGGCGCTCGCAGCCGCGCTGGATGAAAGCCCTGAGCTCATTTTTTCGTGCGCGTCGGTGGGCCGACGAAAGCGAAGTCACGCTATTCATACGTCTACGCACTGTCAAGTAGGAAATAGGAGCAATTCGAGGGTTTGAAGGCGCACATCGAAGCGCCGACCCGCGGCAGCAAGAAGGTGTTTTGAGATGACGATGAGCGCCGCCCCGACGCTCACCTGCAGTGCGATGCGGCTGAGAGGACTCGAACCTCCACGCCCCTAAGGGCACAGGCACCTGAAGCCTGCGCGTCTACCAATTCCGCCACAGCCGCGGGCCGTATGACCCTATCA
>CAVSAY010000038.1:0-169819 GCA_963725925.1 uncultured Solirubrobacterales bacterium | reverse complement strand
CGTCATGAAGTTCGGCGGCACGTCGGTCGCCAATGCCGAGCGCCTGAAGCGGGCTGCCCAGCGGATCGTCGCCCAGCGCGAGAACGGCAATCGGGTGGTCGCGGTGCTGTCGGCTCGCGGCAAGACCACCGACGAGCTGATCGCGATGGCGGAGGAGATCTCGCCGCATCCGGACCGGCGCGAGATGGACATGCTGCTGTCCACCGGCGAGCGGATCTCCTGCGCGCTGTGCGCGATGGCGATCAACGACCTGGGCCACCGGGCGATCTCGCTGACCGGCTCGCAGGCCGGGATCGTCACCGACACCTCGCACACCAAGGCGAGGATCCTCGACGTGCGCGCCGACCGGATCCGCGAGGCGCTTGACGAGGACCGGATCGTGCTGGTGGCGGGGTTCCAGGGGGTGTCAACCAGCCGCGACGTGACCACGCTGGGCCGCGGCGGCTCCGACACCACGGCGGTCGCACTGGCTGCCGCCGTCGATGCCGCTGTGTGCGAGATCTACACCGACGTGGCCGGAGTCTTCACCGCAGATCCGAGGATCGTTCCGGACGCGCGCAAGCTGCCGGTCGTCAGCTTCGAGGAGATGCTCGAGATGGCGGCCTCCGGTGCCAAGGTCCTGCAGCTGCGCTCGGTCGAGTACGCCCGCACGCACAACGTGCGGATCCACTGTCGATCGAGCTTTGACTCGAGCCCCGGTACCTTTGTGCTCGGAGAAGAAGAGACGATGGAACGCCCCCTAGTCACCGCTGTCACCCATTCGACCGACGAAGCCCGGATCACGCTGCTCGGCGTGCCCGACCGCCCCGGCGCCGCCGCCGCGATCTTCAACGCGCTCGCGGACGCCGGCTGCAACATCGACACGATCATTCAGAACGAGCCGCTGGAGGAGGGCCGCAGCGCCGAGGTCTCGTTCACGATCATGAAGGAAGACCTGTCGGACGCCCAGGTAGCGTTGTCACCCGTGGCCAGCAACCTCGGCATCGAGCGGATCGACACCGACCAGCAGATCGGCAAGGTCTCGATCGTCGGAGCGGGGATGCGCTCGCATCCCGGGGTCGCCGCCAAGGTCTTTCAGACCCTCGCTCACGAGGGCATCAACATCGAGATGATCTCGACGTCACCGATCAAGATCTCGTGCGTGATCCGGTCAGACGCGGTGCCTCAGGCGGTCCAGGCGTTGCACAGCGCGTTTGACCTCGGCGCCGGAGGGATCGAGCCCGAAGGAGGACCGAGATGAGCTCAGGCCTGCGTGTGGCAGTCGTCGGCGCGACCGGCGCGGTCGGAACAACGATGCTGAGCCTTCTGCGCGAGCGGCAGTTCCCGGCCAGCGAGATCGTCCCGTTCGCCTCTGAGCGCTCCCGCGGCCGCGAGGTCGACGGCCTGCCGGTGCGGGTCCTGGATGACGGCGAGATCGAGGGCTTCGACATCGCGCTGTTCTCGGCGGGTGCCGAGCGCTCTCGCACCTGGGCGCCCCGGTTCGTTGAGGCGGGCGCGACCGTGGTCGACAACTCATCGGCGTTCCGCCGCGATCCCGAGATCCCGCTCGTCGTCTCGGAGGTCAACCCTCACGCGCTGGAGCACCACCGCGGGCTGATCGCGAACCCCAACTGCTCGACGATGGCGCTGCTGGTGGCGCTCGCGCCGATCCATCGCGCGGTCGGACTGGAGCGGATCGTCGTCGCCACGTATCAGTCGGTGTCGGGCACCGGGCAAGCCGCGGTCGAGGAGCTCGAGACCCAGGCGCACGCCTCGCTGCACGGCGTTGCTGCGCCACCACCGAGCATCTATCCGGAGCCGATCGCGTTCAACGTCATCGGCGCGGCCGGGAACTTCGCCGACGGCGACGATCACACCGACGAGGAACGCAAGATGATGTTCGAGACACGCAAGATCCTCGAGGACGAGTCGATCGGTGTCGCGGTCACCTGCGTGCGCGTGCCGGTGCGCGTGGGCCACTCGCTCGCCGTCAACCTCGAGACCAGGGAGCCGCTGTCGGCCGACCAGGCCCGGCAGTTGCTGAGCGCCGCGCCGGGGCTGGTCGTCGAGGACGTGCCGACCCCCCTGCGCTCGGCGGGCCACGACGAGGTGTTCGTCGGGCGCATCCGTCGCGACGAGTCGCATCCCCGAGGCCTTGGCATGTTCGTGGTCGGCGACAACCTGCGAAAGGGCGCCGCCACCAACGCGATCCAGATCGCCGAGCTGCTGGCGAGCAGCGTCAAGACCGCGAGCGTTGGCTGACCAGCTTTACGAGCTGATGCGTTGCGCGCCGTCGACGCGGCGCTTCTTGAACCTGGATGTCAACCGCGAGGTGCTTGAGCGGGTCCTCGACAACGCGCGGTTTGCGCCCAGCGGCGGCAATCGGCAGGGATGGCGGGTGGTGGTCGTCACCGATCCCGATACCCGGCGGCAGATGCGCGAGCTCTACGAGGGGCCGTGGGATGACTACATGGTGCAGACCGGGGGTCGTGCAGCGTTGGACGCGGGCGCGGCAAGCGGGCTTCCTCCCGGTCGCCTGCGAATGCTGCAGGGCGCCGACGAGTTTGCCCACACCTTCGACCGCGTGCCGGTCCACCTGGTGATCTGCGCCGAGCTTTCGGCGCTGGCGATCGTCGACAGCTCGCTCGAGAGGCCCAGCATCGTCGGCGGCGCCTCGATCTACCCGTTCGTGCAGAACATCCTGCTGGCGCTCCGCGCCGAGGGGCTGGGCGCCGCGTTCACGACGCTGCTGACGCCGGCCGAGGAGGAGGTGCGAAAGCTGCTCGCGCTCCCCGACGGCATCGCCCTGGCCGGCCACATCGCGGTCGGGCATCGCGCCGATCCCTGGCCCACGGAGCTGTCGCGCAAGCCGTTGTCCGAGTTCGCCTTCGGCGAGCGCTACGGCGAGCCCTGGTGATCGGGCTCAGCGCCGGGCGCGGAGCTCGCGCCGGGTCTTGACGCCCAGCTTTCGGTAGATCCGCCGCGCGTGGGTGCGGACGGTCTCGACGCTGACGTGCAGGGCGTGGGCGATCTCGGCGTTGGACCGCCCGCTCTGGAGCAGCTCCATCACCTCCGCCTCGCGTGGCGTGAGCAGATCCGGGCCGCTCAGGTCTGTCGGCTCCATGCCCGCCGGCGGCAGCACGTGCAGGCCACGGGATGCGAGGTGGATCGCGTGCAGCACGTCGCGAGCCTCGGTGCTCTTGGCGAGGCAGGCGGTTGCCCCGAACGCGAGCATCTGGCGGCACTCGGACGGGGTCGGGCGGTTGGCCAGCACGACCAGCCGCGCCTCGGGAAACTTGCGGTGCAGCTCACGCAGCTCCGACGCGCTTGTCAGCGAGCCGAAGTTGAGGATCGCCACGTCGGGAACGTGCGTCGACAGGGCCGACTTGAGGTCGTCGTGGGGAACGCCGTCGGCGACGAGGTCCAGGCTGTCGTCTTCGGTGATAAGGGCGCGCAGCCCGTGGGCGACAATGTCCTCGAACTGGGCCACGGCGACGCGGACGGAGGGTTGATTGATCATGTTGACGCGCTCTGCGCGCAGGCGGACCGAAGAAGCTTACCGCGTAGATTCACGGAAAGGGTGATGCGGGTATCACCCCAGCGCCGCATCAGAGTCACCCGAAGTTCCCCCTGCCGAGGGGACGATGAAAGGGCTCCAAAAGGGAAGTATTCAGTCATCACTTGTTGGGGACGCGGGAGTCCCGTTAGGCCCTTCCAACGGGCGGACGACAGGGGTATGACAAGGGCGAGGCCTCCGCGGCCTCGCCTTTTGTCGTTAAAGGTCATCTCGCGGCGGAACCGACAGCTTCAGGCGCTGGCGCGCGTCCTCGAGCCGCCGCTCGGTGTCGCCGTCGTTTTCCCGGGGTGGCTCCGGGACCGGTGGCGGCAGTGCTTCAGGCGAGGCCGGCGTGGTCCCGCGCCACCAGGAGACCAGGCGACGCAGACGCGGGCGCACTAGTGCAGTGTCACGGTGCGGGCTATGCCGCCCCGGCGACCACCGACGTCGTCCAGTCGATCACCGACGTCGGGCGGACGATGTGCTTGTTCATGCCCAGCTCCTTGGGCGAGAGGCCGAGCGCGAGCCCGACGAGCTGGGGAAGGTGGAGGACCGGCATGCCGAGCTCGCGACCCACAACCTTCGCGGCCGCCGGCTGCTGCAGGTCGAGGTTGAGGTGACACAGGGGGCACGGGACCACCAGGCAGTCGGCCTCGGCGTCGAGCGCGTCGCCCAGATGCCGGCCAGCCTGCTGGAGCGAGGCCTCCTTGTGCATCGTGATGATCGGAAAGCCGCAGCACTTGTAGACGCCGGCGTAGTCGATGACGGTGCCGCCGAGCGCCTCGATCACCTGGTGCAGGTAGCGGTCGCGCGGATGCTCGGAGTCGATGCCCAGCCGGTTGACGGGGCGCACGATGTAGCACCCGTAGAACGGCCCGACCTTCAGGTCGGTCAGCGGGCGCTTGACCTTCGCGTGCAGGGCGTCGAGCCCGATCTCCTCGACGAGCAGCCACAGGAAGTTCTTGTTGGTCAGGCCCTTGTCGTAGCGAAGGCCCTCGTCGGCCAGGTTGGAGTTGACCTGCTCGCGGTAATCGGTGTTGGCGTCCAGCCGCTCCTGGCACTCGGACTGAGCGCCCTGGCAGGTCGAGCAGATGTTCATCATCAGCTCACCGTCGGTCTGCTGTGCGAGCGCGAACGTGCGGGCGTTGAGGGTGTCGGCCAGCTCCTGGTTGTGTTCGGCGATCACGCCGGCGCCGCAGCAAGCGGCCCGGTCGAGCTCGATCAGCTCGATGTCGAGCAGCGGTGCGACCGCCGCCATCGAGCCGTGCAGCTCCGGCGTGAACCCGCGGCTCACGCAGCCTGGCCAGTACGCGACTTTCATTCCGTGTCCTCCGGCTCGTCCTCGTATCCCGACACGTACAGGTTCAACTCGACGCGCTGCTCCTTGCCGTCGACCTCGTCGAAGATCTGCTTGACCTCCTTCGAGGCCTTGTGCGGATGCAGCAGCGCCGTTTTCAGGGTCATCTTCCCGCGGAGAAGCCCTCGCGCCGCGGTCGGAAGCGAGCTGATCAGCTCCGGCACCGCGCGCGGGTGGAACTTGCCGCCGTAGGAATCGGGCAGCAGGTCGGCCTCGTGCAGCAGCCCGTTCTTGCGGATGTTGTCGACGAATGCGTGCTCGTGGCGGTAGCCGTTGTTGCGGTCGTTGATGTGCTCGTCGGAGCCCGCAATCCGGCGCAGCCGCATGATCTGGCTCATCGGGTCGACGCCCTTGGGGCAGGCGTCGATGCAGTTGAAGCAGTGGGTGCAGTCGTAGATCCCGTGCTGGTCCTCGGCAAGGTCCTTGAGGCGCTCGGTGTGCTCGGCGTCCCGCGGGTCGCCGACGAAGCGGTAGGCCTTGGCCAGCGCGGCGGGGCCGACGAACAGCGGATCGACCTCCATCGCAAGGCAGTCCGACACGCAGGCGCCGCACTGGATGCACGCCATCGTCTGGGTGACGTCGACCATGTTCTCGTGAGGGACGACGTACTCGCGCTCGGGCACGGGCTCCTTGTTGATCAGCCACGGCGTGACGCGCTGGATCTTCTTCCAGTGGACCGCGTCCATGTCGACGATCAGGTCGCGGATCACGGGCATGTTGCCCATCGGCTCGACGGTGATCACGTCGTTCCCAGGGTCGGGCTCGCCGGGGACGCCGGATTCGTCGGGCGGGTTCCAGCCCTTGCCGTGGCCCCGCTCGGCGGCTTCGCCGAGATGCGTGTTGCACGCGAGTCCCGGCTTGCCGTTCATCCGCACGCCGCAAGAGCCGCAGATCGCCTGCTGGCAAGAGCAGCGGATCCCGATCGAGCCGTCCGTCTCGTCCTTGACCTTGAGAATCGCGTCGAGCACCGACTGGGTCTCGGGCATGTCGACGGTGTGCTCGTCCCAATGCGCGCCGTCGCCCGAGTCCGGGTCGTAGCGGCGGATCCTCAGGGTGTACTCAGGCATTTAGTGGTCCTCCTCGCGAACCATCGCTCAGTAGGTCCTCTCCTCGGGCTGCCAGCGGGTGATCGTTACCTCCGAGTAGCTCACCTTCGGCACGTCGGCCCCATTGACCGAGATGTCGATGTGCTTGAGCCACTGCGCGTCGTTGCGCTCTGGGAAGTCGGTGCGGAACTGGGCGCCGCGCGACTCCTTGCGCTCGATCGAAGCGACCACGATCGCCTCGGCGCAGTCGAGCATGTATCCGAGCTCGATCGCCGCGATCACGTCCTGGTTGAACACCGATCCGTGGTCGTCGATCGCGGCCTCGGGCGCCTCTTCCATCAGGCGGCGGACGATCTCGTGGGCCTTGTTCAGGCCGTCGGCGTCGCGGAACACGGCGACGTACTGGTTCATGGTCTCGCCGAGCTCGTTCTTGATCGCCGCCACGCGCCGGCCGCCCTGCTTGCGGTTCATGATCGCGGCGATCGCGGCCTCGGCGGCGTCAAGCCGCGAGTTCGGCGTGTTGGGCATCGGCATCTGAAGGGCGATCCTGGCCGCGTGCTCGCCTGACCGCCGTCCGAAGATCAGCGTGTCCAGCAGCGAGTTGGCGCCGAGGCGGTTGCCGCCGTGGACCGACACGCAGGCAACTTCGCCCGCCGCGTACAGCCCCGGAATCGTGGTCTGGCCGTCGACGTCGGTCTTGACGCCGCCCATGATGTAGTGCTGGCCCGGCCGGATGTGGATCGGCTCGCGGGTGATGTCGACGCCTGCGAAATCGCGCCCGATGTTGACGATTTCACTGAGCGACTCCAGCGTGCGCCGGCGCGGGACCTTGGTCACGTCGAGCGCGACCGTCCCGTCGGGGAAGCCGCGGCCCTCGTTGATCTCGGTCTGCTCGGCGCGCGAGACGACGTCGCGTGAGGCCAGCTCGAGCTTGTTAGGGGCGTACGTCTCCATGAACCGCTCGCCCTTGGCGTTCAGCAGCCAGGCGCCCTCGCCACGGGCGGCCTCGGTGATCAACAGGCCGTTGCCCGCCAGCGTCGTCGGGTGGTACTGGATCATCTCCATATCCATGAGCTTTGCGCCGATCCGGAACGCCTGGGCGATCCCGTCGCCGGTCACAATCAGGCCGTTGGTGGTCGGCTTGTACGCCTGGCCGGCGCCGCCCGAGGCGAGGATCGTGGCCTTGGCGTTGAACACCTCCATGCGGCCGTCGCGCAGGTTGCGGCAGACCGCGCCGATGCAGCGACCGTCGTCGTCCTGCAGCAGGTCGGTCGTGAACCACTCCTCGTAGCGGTCCACGGTGTCCCCGTGCTTCATCAGCTGCTCGTAGAGCACGTGCAGGATCGCGTGGCCGGTGATGTCGGCCACGTAGTAGGTGCGAGCCGCCGAGGCACCGCCGAATGCCCGGGTTCCGAGGTGCCCGGTCTCGTTGCGGTGGAACGTGACGCCCGCGTGCTCGAGCCACAGGATCTCGCCCGGGGCCTCCCGGCACATGATCTCGATCGCGTCCTGGTCGCCGAGGTAGTCCGACCCCTTGACGGTGTCGAACGCGTGCGACTCCCAGGTGTCCTCCGGGTTCAGCGCCGCGTTGATGCCCCCCGCGGCGGCCACCGAGTGCGAGCGCACGGGGTGGACCTTCGACACGATCGCCACCGATGCACCGGACTGTGCGGCTGCCAGCGCCGCGCGCTGCCCCGCGAGGCCGGCGCCGATGATCAGAACGTCGTGGGAGGGCACGTCCTCCGATTCTATTTACGAGGGCTGATGGCCGCGTCCTGGTGAGATCGAGGCGCCGCTCGCGAGTCAGCTCAGACTGATCTGCCCGCCGGGACCGATTCGCACATGAAGGCCCTTGGGGAGCTCGAAGCTGCGGGTGATCCGGGCTCGCTCGCCGATCACACTTGCCTCGATCCGGGAGCCCGGATGCATGATCTCAGCGGCCGTCATCACGATCGTGTTGTCGACCTCGGCGCCGGTGACGATCGCCCCTGGACCGATGGACGTGTAAGGACCGATGAAGGAGTCCACGACGACCGCGCCGTCGCCGATCACCGCGGGGCCGTGGACCGTGCTGGACGACACGCTCGCGGACGAGCTGATCCGGACGCGTCCCAGCACCTCGTTGTTGTCTCCCAGCGTGCCCCGAACCGGCGTTATCGGCAGCGCGTCGAGCATGATCTGGTTGCCTGCCAGCAGCTCCTCGGTGGAGTCGCTGTAGCACCAATGCTCGCCGAGCTCGCAGATCGCGAACGGGTGCTCGGACGCGAGCAAGGCCTCGACAACGCCGTCGTCGCCGTGGCCGTTTGTCGGCATGGCCTCAAGCGCCGGTTGGGTCGCGGGGCTCAAGATCATCGCGGTGTCGGCCACCCGCGACGGCTGCTCCTCGGCCCGCATCAACTTTCGCACCCAGCCTCTCGAGGCGTCGGCGGCGGCGTGTGCAAGAAGTACCAGGTCGACGTCTCCCCTGCCGAATCGTTCGCGCATCTGCCGAACCTTGCCGGGGAAGAGGCAGTCGCCCGGATACACGAGCACCGGCTCTTCTGACACAGCGTCGTGAATCTCAGTCTGGACGGCCTCGCGGCCGTGTCCCTTCTCGACCTCGTCGTATGACAGCCGCAGGTTCCAGGCCTCACCGGTGCCAAGGAGCGTCTCGAGCTCCGTCCGCACACCGTTGAACGTAACGATGCGAGCCTCCTCGATGCCGCCGCTCGACAGCTCGGCGAGAACGTGGCAGATGAGCGGCAGGTTCGCAATCGGCATCAGGTAGCGCGTGGTCGTCAACCGGCCGGACGCAGAGCCGCCATCGGTGCTTGCGGCATCGACGATCGCGCGCCTGAGTCGGTCCGCCATGGTCTAGAAACGGGCGGGAGCGCCCGTACCTACCGGCGCTGGGCTGTGAGGTTGACAGGACACGTGGAACCTGGGAGGGAGTGATACCCCGATGTTCGCTCGTAGAGTCGCAGCTTGGACTATTGGGCCTCTCACGCGACTGCTATTGCAGCGCTTGAGTCGAGTGAGGGTCTGCTTCAGCGATGCAATGCGGCCGTCAGGCCGCAGTGATCGTGAGGATGCCGGGTGCCAATCCCGCGACGGGATCCAGGATCATCGTTGCGGCATCCTTGCGCGAGCGCACACCCAGCTTGGTGTACGCCGATGACAGATGGCTCTTCACCGTGCTCTCGGCGAGGAACAGCTTCGCTGCGATCTCGGCGTTGGTGAAACCCATCACGAGCATGCTGAGGACCTGTTTCTCTCGCATCGACAGGCTCTCGCTCTCCAGACGAGCTCGCATCGGACGGGGCACGCAGATCACCCCGGATCGAACGGCATGAAGGGTCGGCCCCAGCGTTCTGTCGAGGTCGGTGTCGCTCACAAGCCCGTCGGCACCTGCGCGGAGAGCACGGCGAGAGTCGCTCGCGACGCGCTCTGGCCAGACCGCGACGAGCGCAACGCTCGCCGGAAGTGCGTCGCGAGTACGGCGCACCGAATCCAGCAGCTCTGTGGCTGCTGTGACGTCCAGATAGAGGATCGCGATATCGACCTCGGGTCCGGAGGCGGCCAGTTCCTCCGCGGTGCGCACGTGCGCGCGAAATTCGATGCCGGCGTTATCGAGCGCCCCTACGAGTCTCTGATGGAGCGATGCGTCGTCGGCGATGATGCCCAGCGTGAGCTCGGCCTCGTTGCCCGTCCTTGGGATCTCGAGCGTCCGTGTCGAATGCATGCCTTGTTAACGGGACTTAAGGTCTCGGACTTCTGCGTCGAGACCCGAGAAGGTCCAAGAGACACGGCGAAAAATCCGCCTCCGAGCGGCTATGAGTGAGGCCCGGCGCACAGCCCGTGCGCCGGGCCCCTGGGGACACCCTCGGGGCTCATGCTCCCCGAGGGATTCCTCTCATCGGTCGCCGTGATCGGAGCTCGTCCATCGCCCGTCACACCGGCGCATCCGAAGTTGTCAGTGTCGGCCGGGCCATTGCGCAGCCTTCGTTGACGGATGGGGACGATTGACAAACGTGACTTGAAAGCGGCTTCTTTTCGTCAAAAGTCTTGAATTCGGAGGATCGTTCAGCCGACCTTGGCCCGATCCACAGTCCCGTCATCCATGACCGCGGCAAGCTCCGCGCGAGACCCCACGTCCAGCTTGCGATAGATGTGGCGAATGTGAAACTCGATCGTCTTGGGCGTGACGAACAGCGCCTCTGCGATTTGCCGTGTCGTCAACCCGTTGCCGGCGAGCTCGGCGACTCGTAGCTCGCTCGGGGTCAGCGAGTCGAGACCGCTCAGGATCGCCCGGCGGGGCCGCGCGCCGGTTGCCGCAAGCTCCGTTCGAGCCACGTCGGCGAGCGCGGTCGCGCCGCCCCTGTAGCTGAGCTCGAGCCCCTTGCGCAGCGGATCGCGCGCCGCCGACCGGTGGTTTGCGCGTCGCAACGCTGCCCCGAGATCGACCAGCGCATGTACGTACTCCAGCCGCGGCGGCCCGCCCTCTCCGATCGTAACCGCGTCGCTGAGGAGGTCGATCCCTCGCCGCCCCCGCTCAATCAATCCGAGGATCCGCAGGTCGCGAATCACCACGCTGGTGACGTGGCCTCGCCGAGCCCGCTCGAGTTCATCGGTCACGAGCTCCCGCGCCTCGTTTGGCTCGCCCATCGCCAGATGTGCGAATGCGGCCGTGGATCGCCAAGCAATCGCTCCCGGGTTATTGAGGCCTAGGCCTGACTCACACAACCTTCCCGCTTCGAGCGCGTCCGCTAGAGCGTCTCCGGGCCGGACCTGCGCCAGCCTTAGCTGAGCACGCAGGTCGAGCAGGAAAGGCACGTGGACCGTGTCCCGAAGCTGAGCGTCCCGGACGATCATCAGGCCCGTCTCTGCCTGGTCGAGCTCGCCACGCGCAATGTGGCAGGCGGCGACCGCTCCGTAGGCGGTACGCACGTGAACCTGCCAATTGGCCGGGCGAGCCTCGAGTGCAGCACGTGCCTCGGCCAGCGCCTCCACGATCCGACCCTGTTTGTAGAGCGGCCACGCCCGGCAGTAGCTCGCCATGGCGCTCGCAGCAGGTGAGTCGCCCTCCTGGCTGGCGAGGAGCGCCGCATCGCAAATCTCGATGTCTCGCTCGAGTTCGTCGACGAACAGCAGGGCGTTCGCGACCAGCGGCCAGCTGAGGCGATGCGGGCTGTCGTCCACCAAGAGCCTACCGTCACCCCACGCCCGGTCGGCGAGGTCAGCGACGGATGCCCGGTCTTCGCCTTGCATGCCTGCCAGCAGCGCCAGGTGCGCGAACGCACGGCGTTGACCGGTGCCGAGATTCTCGGTCGTCGCGGCGACGAGCTCTGCGCGGCGCGCCTCAAGCTCGTCGTGTAGATCGGGGACAAAGGAAGCCGCGGCGATGTATGCGGCGTTCAACTCGTCAACAAGGCCGTCTTCGCACTCGCCCGGGTCCGCAAGCGTGCCGGCCAGCACTTCGGCCGATTCCCGGTAGCGACGCTGGTCGTACAACGCTTCACCCTGGCTCAGCGCAAGCTGTGCCCGGCGCGGGGATTCGTCTGTAACTTCGATGGCGTGCTGAAGCCGGGCTGCGGCTTCGGGGAGTCCTGCCTGAAGTTCGGCTTCTCCGAGCTCACCGAGAAGCTCGGAATACGTGTCATTGGCCGGGTGCTCGGCGAGCGCGCGCTCGAGGATGCGCACGGCGGTCTCCGCCGCACCGCTGGCAAGGGCTCTGCGAGCGGCCGTGCGCAGCAACGCGAGAGCTTCGGGATCGGAATCGGGAGGCGCCATCAGAAGGTGCGCCGCGATCTCCTCGTTGGGCGCGCCATGATCGCTGAGCATCTCCGCTGCGCGTCGATGCGCCTGACCTCGAGCGAGCGGGGACATTGACTCCCGTATCGAAGCCGCCACCAGCGGGTGCACGAACGACAGCGGCGCCTCGGCGTGGAAGATGTGCAGCTCGGCCAACGTGCTTGCAGCCTGCACCGCCGCCTCGACCTCCAGCCCGGCAAGCAGTGCCACGCGCCGAACCGGCGCCCCGTCACCGAGTATCGCCAAAGCACGGGCGACGTCTGTGACCTCTGAGGGCATCGCGTCCAGACGCGCCACCACCGCGTGCAGCACGGACTCGGGCGCCAGGTCGGCAAGGCTCGCGCCTGTCGCGGCGTTCGGAGCGGCGCCATTCGCTCGCAACTGGTCCAAGAGTCCAATAAGCAGGAATGGGTTGCCGTCGGTGACGCGAGCGCAGGCACGCCAGAACGCGGCCTCGGCGTCAGGGAACCTGTCCCGGACGATCGCGCCCACCCCGTCCTCGCTCAGCCGGTCCGGCCGCAGGACGTTGTCGTCGGCCGCGTTGCCGACGGCGGCGAGAGCCGGGCGATCCGACGAGAGCTCGCCTTCGCGGACAGCGATGACCAACGCGATTGGGAGATCGACGATCCGCTGGGCAAGGTAGGCGAGAAACCGCAGCGATGGCTGATCTGCCCACTGAGCATCGTCGACGAGCATCACCAGCGGCCTGGCTGAATCTGCGTCGTCGACGGGTGTCGCGAGGCTGCACGCCAACCTAAAAAGCCCATGGATGACCGCGTATCCCTGGTCTCCTGGGAAAGGACCCATCGGCACGGTCGACCCGGCTAGAAGCTGGCCGGCCCAGCGCGCCGGTCCTTGGAGAAGGCGTTCGCGCTCAGCGGCGTCTGCCGAGATCCAGCGAGGCTCGAACAGCTGGATCGCCAGTCCGAACGGAAAGTCCTGCTCTAGCCGGGTTCCCTGTGCGCCGGCGACCTGCATGCCGGCCTCGCGCGCGAGGTCGCCCGCGACCGTGAGCAGCCGCGACTTGCCCATTCCGGCGTGCGCTTCGACGAACACCACGCCCCCATGGCCGTCTCGGGCCTGCGCCAAGCGACGCTCGATCGCCGCGAGTTCGGTGTCGCGCTCAACCAGTACACCCCCGAGACCGACTGCGCGGCCGCGTCTACGCGACTGAATTCGCCGTCCTGACACGTGATCCTCTGATCCGCCGTGTGCCCCAGCGCCGCATCGTGCGGGCTCGTTGGCAAGAACAAAATACTAGGGGGGTAGCCCTGGCGCAACTGCCGTTCATAGATGGAAACATCGTCAAGGGATGAAGAAGGGCTTAGAAAGCTCCAAATTTTCTGGACGCAGGCTTGCGTTCGTCGCCAAAGTCAGGGGCTTTCCTCCAGGCGCGCAGCAAAGACTAGGGGGGTCCCCCTGGTGCGAGAAATGGCTAAGGCTAGATAGCTTTCGTCTCAGCCCGGAATCCTGGACGGATGTACCGGGCGGGGACAAGTAGAACTAACACAAGGGGGACGGCAACACGGATCCTCGACCTCGCGGTCAGGGGATCCGTAGCCAGCTCATGCAAGCAGCCAGCCATGATGGGGGCGTCTCATCGCCAAGGGCCCGGCTCACGCCGGTCGAGTTAGCGTCAGCTCACAGCTTCCGCGCGAGCACCGCGCTGGAGCAAAACGACCGCGATCCCGCGATCGCGCGTGCGGTGGGTCGAGCCCAGGCAGGAGACATGGAGGCCATTCGCTTCCTCTACCTCCGCTACAAGAACAACGTTTACGGATATGTGCTCAGCATCCTGCGGGACCAGCACGAGGCCGAGGATGTGACACAGCACGTCTTCATGAAGCTCATCAGCGTCATTCACAAGTACGAGCCGCGGCAGGTGCCATTCACTTCGTGGATCCTGCGCGTCGCTCGCAACGTCGCAGTCGACCACCTTCGCCAGCGGCGCCCAGTGCCGTGCGAGGAGGTGTTCGAGCCCAACCACGCGGCCGACGACTCCGGCCGCGACCGCCGCTGGGGCCTTGAGCAGGCCCTCGAGGCGCTGCCAGAAGATCAGCGTGATGTAGTTGTGCTGCGTCATCTGGTGGGCTTGACGCCGGGTGAGATCGCGACCCAGATGGGTCGCACCGAAGCGTCGATCCACGGCCTGCACCACCGCGCGCGCCAAGCGCTGCGGCGCGAGCTGGTCCAGATCGAGTGCGCGCCGACCACACGCGCCACGGCATAGCGGGACGCGTACCTGAGCCACAGGCTGCCCGGCGGCACCGCCCCGGGCGGCTTGTGGTCAGACCCCCGCGCGCTTACGACTGACCAGAGTTCATCACGCTCTGTTGGAGTGCCCTGTGGGTCGCCGGATCGACGACGCCGTCTGCAGGAAGCTCGTGCGAATCCTGAAAGCGCCCGACCGCTGCCGCAGTGAGCGGTCCGTACCGCCCATCGACCCGCCCTGGCTCGTACCCCAGCCAACTCAACTGGCGCTGAAGCCCTTTGACGCGGTCGATCCGATCCGAGCTGGGACGTTGCGCAAGGCTTGCCCGCAGGGCATCCCTGGTGTCGTGCCCCACCACGCCGTCGACCGTCAGATCGTTCGCCTCCTGAAAGCGCTTGACGGCTCCGGTCGTGATCGGACCGTAGCGACCATCGACGGTGCCCGGCTCAAATCCCAACCAGCTGAGCTGGCGCTGAAGGGCTTTGACCTGTTCGATGCGATCGGTTGCTGGAGGTCCGGACCCGGTGGCGCGCAGACGGTCGGCGGTCAGCGGACCCACCACCCCGTCGACCGGCAGGGCCTCCGCCCGTTGAAAGCGCTCGACCGCAGCCACCGTGAGTGCGCCGTATTGACCATCGATCGGGCCGGGCTCGAGTCCGAGTTGGCCGAGCTGTCGCTGTAGCGCGCGTACCCGTTCGATCCGCTCGGGGGAAGGCTCCAGCGGGACTTGATCTGAAGCAGGTTCCGCTGAGACTCCCCCGGCGGCTGTGGTGTCCTGCGTCGCTGCGTTCGCATCAGCCGGTGCCGGGACGAGGGCCGCGGCGGGCTGATGCTGACGGCGCGCTGGCGACGAGCTGCCGGTGGCCGCTCGGCGGCGCCGCCGATGCGCGGCGGCGTCGCTCAGGGCAACCAGCCCAACCGCTCCCGCGAACGAGCCGGCTCCTTGCCGAAGCTGCTCGATCCCGGCTGCCCACGAGGCTCGGCGAAGTCGCCGTGGTCCGGGATAAGGAGCGGCTGCTGCTGTCTCCGGATCGGCTTGACGCCGAGCGACGATGACCCACAGCGCCATCAGCGCGGCCGCAGCGAGCAGCGCGAGCAGCAGCCAGTCGAGCCCGCCGTGCTGCTCTGGGCTGATCGAGGCGCTCTTGAGCCGGGGGTTGGAGGACCCGCCGCCGCCCGAGTTCAGGTGGGTGCCGCCGCGGCGGGGACTCGAGGACCTGCCGGCGGACTGCGGAGCGCTGGAGAACGCCCCGGGCGACGTGTTCCCGGTCGGTCCGAGTTGATTTGTCGACGCCAGCAGGCTCACCGTCCGGGCAACAGCCTTCGGAACCGACGACTGCGCGCTCACGCAACGGCCCCCTGCGGACGCGCTCCGTAGCCCAGAGACCGCTTGGCGCTCGGCCTTACCTTCCTGCTGGAGGGTCATGTGCAGAATGCGCGCTACCTGACGACGGCTGTAGCCATGCTTCAGTCCGAGTCCCGTGCGCAGGACCAGGACGTTGCTCTGGCGGGGAGCTAGCGACGAGAGGCAGCCCTTTAGGTGCGAGACGAGCCGGTGCAGACGGCGGTTGGACAGCAGGGAGGGCTTATGGCGTCGGGCCGCCCCGCTTGCAGCGGGCCCGCCGCGTCGATCGCGCGCAGCGCCGGTCGACCTGACGGCCATCGGCGAGCCTGGGGTCGACGAACCCGCAGACAGCGAAGACGACGAGCCGGTCGCTCCCGAAGAGCTCGACGCCTGCGATGGCGCGCTCTGTCCCAACGAGCCGGCGATTCCCCGGGCCGCCGGCAGGTTCGGTTGCGAACCAAGGCCAACCGACGGAACCCTCGTCGGAGAAGTCGCGCCCGACACCGACGGGGTCGACACGGTGGGCGTGTGGATCGCCGGCGTCTGCACGGGCGTCGTCACCTGCGGCGCTGCGGGAGGCGTGACCGTCACCGGCGGTGCCTTCGGGACCGTGACCGGCGGGACGGTGACAGTCGGGACGGTGACAGTCGGGACGGTGGCAGTCGGTACCGAGGGAACCGTCGGGGTGGTCAAGGCCGGGCTCGCGTAGGGCCGGGCCAGCAGTACCACCATCGTCGCAACAAGAATCACGGCGAGCGTCGCAGCCGCCGCGCCGCCCGTCCAAGCCCCGGTCCGTCTCGTGAGCCTCTCGCGGGCTCGGGTCGGACACCCTCTCATTGTGTCCGATAACTACCCATTACCCCGAGACTAAAATCACGCTCGGAGGGGCGGCTTGTGGTCAGATCAGCGCGACCTCGACGTCCTCTCCGACGTGCAGTCGCATCGCACGGGGGAGACCGAAGTCGCGGAAGATCGAGGCCCGCCGGCCCACCGTACTGGCCTCGATGCGACCGCTGACATACATCACCCTCGCTTCGTCGAGGATGATCGAGCGCTCGATCTCGGCTCCCTCGATCCGGGCATTCACACCGATCGACGTGTAAGGCCCGATGTACGAGCTGGTCACGCAGGCTCCTGCTCCGATGATGCATGGCCCGACGATCACGCTGCCGGAGACCTGTGCTGTGGGGTGGATGTCGACGCGGCCCTCGACACGGTTGTCGCCGTTGCGGTGCTCTGTCTGCAGCGTCAGCTGATCGAGCACGAGCCGGTTGAGCTCCAGCAGCTCGGCCGGGTTGCCTCCGTAGCGGCGCCAGGTCCGCACCTGACCGACGTGCAAGCGGCCGCCGTTGCTCACGAGTTGGTCTGCCATTGCGGCCACGTCGAGACAAGGCCTCGCGTCGGTTGACGCTGCATTGGCGCCCTCGAGCACCCCGGGGCCGAACACACAGATGCCGGCAAAACCCAGTCGGTTGCGCGCCCCGTTCAGCTCGGCAAGACCCAACAGCCGCTGCACATCCGGCGAAAGCCGATCGCTCGTATCAGCACTGCTGTGGACCAGCAGCAGGAGATCGGGATCGTTGGCCTCGAACAGCTCGGTGAACGGAGCCAGCGGTTGCCCGACCAGTCCGTCTGCCCAGTGAACGATGCAGGCGTCCCCACCGACGAATGAGGCCGCGGTGGCTAGCGCATCGGGCGGATCGCCGCTTCCACCGTACGGGAGGAACGTGACATCGCTCCAGGTCCTCCCGCCATCGATATCACAGGCGACGGCTGCGCGGACCTCGTCTAAGACAGCGGAACCGGCAACGATCGCAATGTCGATCGCACCGACGTCCCGGAGTGCATCGACCACGTGACTGATGATCGGGCGATTCGCGATTCGCTGCGTTCCCGGAGGGTCTTCGCGCGTGCGTTCGCATTGCGCCCTCGACGGGACCACCACGACTCCCTTGCGAGGCATGAAGATTCAACGTGGCAGGAACGCAACTCTTAACGATGTTCATGCTTTATTCCGACTTCCTCGGCGAAGCTGTGCGAACAGCGCCCTTATGCGGCCCCGCCGAACGCCGACTGCAGCGCCCGACGCACCTGCTCGATGGTCACGACGCCGCGCAGAACACCCTCGCCGTCGACCGCCATCAGCGCTCCGAAGCGCCCCAGCGACTCCGACGAAATGACGTCGGTCAGAGGGCGGTCTTCGTTGATCCGCCACGAGCCTGCCTCTTCTGACTCGAGCACCGCCCCGACGGTCAGCCAGCCCTCGCCCGCATCGATCGCCGCCTGGACGCGTTCCTGACGCGCGATCCCGACGAACCGGCCCTGCTCGTCGATCGCCGGGAACCACGACCACCGGTAGCGCAGGAAGAACTCGTCGAGTGCCTGGGGCACTGGAATATTCGCGGGGATCGCGACGGGCTGCGTGTCCATGATGTCGGCCACGCGGACTCCCTCGATTCGCTCGTTCAGCGCCGTCTGCACGACCGCGCCGCGGGCCGACTGCCAGAGCAGGAACGCGATCGCGACCAGCCACAGGCCGGTGAACGCGGCGTACGAGAGCAGCATCCAGATGCCGATGCCGGCCAGCAGCAGCGCGAAACCCTGCCCGAGCCTCGCCGCGATCTGGGTCCCGGTGCGCTTCTCGCCCGTGACGCGCCAGATGATCGCCCGGGCGATCCGGCCGCCGTCGAGTGGGAACGCGGGCACGAGGTTGAAGATCAACAGCAGCACGTTCCAGAACAGCAGCCACGAGAGCGACAGCAGCACCGGCGTGATCGCCACCGTTCCGTCGAGCGCGGCGGCGTGGACCAGCCGGTGGGGCCCGACGATCGCCAGGTCCACGACCAGGCATACGAGCACGAACCCGAGCGTCGCGGCCGGCCCGGCGGCGGCGATCCTGAAGTCCTCGCCGGGAGTACGCGGCGTCGCGGCTCATCTGTGTGAGCCCACCGAACAGGAACAGATCGATGCGCTCCACCCCGATCCCCTCGCGACGGGCGGCGAGCGCGTGTCCCAGTTCGTGCACGATCAACGAGCCGAACAGGACCAGCACGGTGACCACCGTCGTCAGGTAGGCGACGCCGTCGGAGCTGTGCAGCGCTGTGCGAAATGCTCCCGACAGCCAGAAGATCATCAGAAACAGGATCAGGAACCAGCTACGGTCCACCCCGATCCTGAACCCGAATATGTTTGCGAGCTTGATCGAACCGGTCCGGCGCAGCATGCTGCAATGGTCTCACAGGCGCCCTATCGGTCCCTAATGATTGGGTGCACCATTACCAGGAGCTTGGATGACTGACAGCATTGGACAACTGCGTGAGCGCATGGCGGCGCTGATGGACCTGCGGACCATCAATCAGCTGCTGGAGTGGGACCAGCAGACGATGATGCCTCCGCGTGGCGTGCAGACGCGCGCCGAGTCGCTGGCAACGCTCCAGCGCATCAGGCACGAGATGTTCGTCTCAGACGAAGTCGGGCGCCTGCTCGATGCCGCGGACGCGGAGATCAACGGCCAGGGTCCCGACTCAGACGACGCCGCGCTGATCCGCGTCACCAGGCGGCGGTGGGAGAAGGCGCGCCGAGTCCCGTCTCAGCTCGCAGCCGAGCTCGCGCGCGCGTCATCGGTCGGGCAGAAGGAATGGGTTGCGGCCCGGGCCAACTCGGATTACGCCTCGTTCATTCCCAACCTCGAGCGCAACTACGAGCTCGCGCGCCGCTACGTCGACTGCTTTGACGGATACGAGTGTGCCTACGACGTGTTGCTCGACGACTACGAGCCTGGGATGAAGACCACCGAGGTCGCCAGCCTGTTCTCAGCGCTCAAGTCCGAGCTCACGCCGATGATCGCGGCGATCACGGCCCATGCCGACCGGGTCGACGACTCGGTCCTGCACGGCTCGTTTCCGATCGACCAGCAGCGTCGGCTCACGCTAGAGGTGATTCAGCGGATGGGCTTTGATCGCGCGGCCTGGCGAATCGACGATGCCGTGCATCCGTTCGCCAGCGGGCTGTCATCTCAGGACGTGAGGATCACGACGCGCTGGGAGGAGTCGTACTTCGCCTCGTCGCTTTACGGGTCGATGCACGAATGCGGGCACGGGCTGTACGAGGCCGGGGTTGACAAGAAACTGCAGCGAACGCCGCTCGGGTTCGGTGAGTCACTGGCGCTGCACGAGTCTCAGAGCCGCATGTGGGAGAACATGGTCGGCCGCAGCCGGCAGTTCTGCAACGTGCTGGCGCCGACGGTCTCGCGCATCTTCGGCGGCGCGTCGGCCGGCCTGGACCGCGACACCCTGTACCGGGCGGTGAACAAGATCTCGCCTTCGTTCATCAGGGTCGAGGCCGACGAGCTCACTTACGGCCTGCACATCGTGCTGCGCTTCGAGCTCGAGCAGGAGCTGATCGAAGGCCGGCTCAAGGTCGCCGATCTGCCGGAGGCCTGGAACGCGCGGTTCAAGGAGTACCTGGGTCTCGACGTTCCCGACGACGCCCATGGAGTGCTTCAGGACGTGCACTGGGCGAGTGGCCTGGTCGGTTACTTCCCGACATATGCGCTGGGCAACTTGATCGCCGGGCAGCTCTGGCGCCAGGCTCACGTCGATCTGCCTGACCTCGACGACCAGCTCGAGGCCGGCGAGCTGATGGGGCTGCGCGAGTGGTTGCGCGAGAACGTCCACCGTTACGGGTCCAAGTACTCCAGCCGCGAGCTGCTTGCAGCGCGTCGTGGGCGGCTCGATCGAGGTCGGGCCGTTCGTCGACTACCTCAAGCGCAAGCTCGGGGCTGTCTACGAGCTCGAGTTCTGACCGGCCGCCGACCGCGAGTCGGCCGCCAGGCTGTCGCGTATAGCATCGACTGGCAGCCAACCTAGGAGATGAACAAGTGACTGACACCCCCACGCGCGTAGCTGTCACCGGAGCAGCGGGCCAGATCGGCTACTCGCTGCTCTTTCGGATTGCGAGCGGACAGCTGCTCGGTCCCGACACACCCGTGCATCTGTCGCTGCTCGAGATCCCGGCCGCGCTCAAGGCGGTGGAGGGCACCGCGATGGAGCTCGACGACTGCGCGTTCCCGCTGCTCGCCGGCATCGACATCTCAGACGACCCCAAGAAGGCGTTCGACGGCGCCAATGTGGCGCTGCTGGTTGGCGCCCGCCCGCGCAGCAAGGGCATGGAACGCAGCGATCTGCTCGAGGCCAACGGCGGCATCTTCAAACCCCAGGGCGAGGCGCTCAACAGCAACGCCGCGTCTGACATCAGGGTGCTCGTGGTCGGCAACCCGGCCAACACCAACTGCCTGATCGCCAAGAGCAACGCGCCCGACATTCCAGCGCAACGGTTCACCGCGATGACTCGCCTGGACCACAACCGCGCGATCGCGCAGGTCGCCGGCAAGACCGGCGCTGCGATCAAGGACATCACCAACGTCACGATCTGGGGCAATCACTCCGCCACCCAATACCCGGACATCTTCCACGCGAAGGTGAACGGGAAGAACGCCGCGGAGACGATCAACGACCAGCAGTGGCTCGAGGACGACTTCATCCCGACCGTGCAGAAGCGCGGCGCGGCGATCATCGAGGCGCGCGGTGCGTCGAGCGCGGCATCGGCCGCCAACGCCGCGATCGACCACGTCCACGACTGGCTCCTGGGCACGCCGGACGGCGACTGGGTATCGATGGCGATCCCCTCGGATGGTTCCTACGACGTGCCGGAGGGCCTGATTTCCAGTTTTCCGGTCACTTGCTCGAACGGTTCGTACGAGATCGTTCAGGGGCTCGAAGTCAGCGACTTCTCCCGGTCGCGTATCGAGGTGACGGTTAACGAACTCGGCGAAGAGCGCGAAGCCGTCAAGAAGCTGGATTTGATTTAGCGACCGTTTACCTACGTGTGGCGCTCCGCCTCCCGGCTCTCATGAGTGTTACTCGGAGAGCCAAGGAGGCGGCCCAAGCTTACGCCGGATTCCAGCCCTGGCCGTCGCGCTTGACCTGCCCGTCCGAGACGAGCTTGGGCATCACGCGATAGAGGTAGTTGGGCTCGATGCCCATCGCCGAGGCGATCTCCGGAATCGTGATTCCCGGCTTGCCGCGGACCAGTTCGAGCGCCTGATTCGCGCGCGTGTTGCCGCCGCGGCGCCCACGCGGCCGACCGGGCCCGCGTGCTCCACGACGACGTCTCGGTGCTGCGGCAGACGTGCTGCCGCGAGGCCGCCCGGGTCCCCGACGACCACCTCCGACAAGCGCCGCACGGGCCGCCTCAAGCTTCGCTACTTCCTGCTTGAGTTGGTCCAGGCGCTCGTCGATGTCCTTCACGGTAGTGTCGACAAAATCGGCCAAACAAACTCTCCCTTTGGGTAGTGAATGAACGAATTCGCCCTCCCAAAGATACAGATAGCGCTCGTTACTGCTTGCACGGCGCACTGCACGAGTTAGTTACCTGGCTCAGCCGCGTTCGAGCAGTGCCTTCAGACGCGCGAGTGAACTCTTCGCTTCGCGCTCTGAAGCGGCACCGACGATCACGCGGCTGGCGACGTTGCCAAGGCGTCCGCCCGGGACTTCGAACTCGTTGATGTATTCGAACAACGTCGGGCCTTCGCCGTCGCCGGAAAGCTCATACCGGATGCGCGCGTGCGAGTGGGCCGGGCCGCGGCCTTCCCACTCGGCGTGATGCGGCGCCTCGATATCCGACAGGGTCCAGTGCACGCGGAACGACACGCCCCGCATGTGCAGCACCTGGTCCATCGTCGAGCCTCTGCTGAGCTTCTTGTCGGAGACGTTGCTGACCGAGCGGTGGATCGTCACCCAGTCCTTCAGACGACTTGGATCCATCACGGTCTCCCACACGCGCCCGGGCGGCGCGTCGATCTTGGTCTTGACGTGGACTGTGCTCATCGGCGGACGGGGACACTAACGATCCGGTCAGCGGGCGGCGAGCGGCTCGGTCGCCTCCCACTCGCGCAGCGCGTGCTCGATGGCCGCGTCAAGTGAGTGCAGTCGTACTCCCAGCAGGTCGGTGGCGCGATTATCCGCGACAAGGAGATCGCCCTCCAGGCTCTCCATCAGCGGTCCGATCAATTCGTACCGCTCTCCGGCGATCAGCGCGGAGATACGACTGGCGATGGGTGTCAACCGCAAACGTTTGAAGTTCAGCGTCGGACGTGCAACGAGCATGTGCTCACGGATGCGGTCGATCAGCTCGCCATAGGTGACGACGTCCGGGCCACCGACGTCGAGCGACGTGCCACACACACCGTCCGCGTCGGCGGCGCGGGCCAACATCTCGATCACGTCGCGCTCGTCAATCGGATTGGTCCGATTGGTGCGCCACGCCGGCACGGCGAGCACCGGCAGGCGCTCGACCAGCTTGACCAGGAAGCGAAACGACCGCGAGCCGGCGCCGATCACGATCGAGGCTCGCAGCGCCACCGCGCACGGCCCGGAGCCGAGCAGGATCTCCTCGACCGCGAGCCTGCTCGCCAGATGCGCCGAGGCCGGCCCGCGCGCCGGGATCAGGCCGCCCAGGTACACGATCCGCCCGACCCCGGCCGTCTGGGCCGCGCGCGCGAAGTTCTCGGCGGCGCGCCGCTCGCGGACGTCGAAGGCGCCGTCGGTCGAGGGCTCCATCGAGTGGATCAGGTAGTAGGCGACGTCGACTCCGTCGAGCGCCGCCTCGAGACCGGCGCCCGAGATGACGTCGCCCTCGACCACGGACACGCCGCCGCGAGCGGGCGCGGGGCGGCGGCTGAGGCCGCGGACGTCGTGACCTGCCCGGAGCAGGCGCGGCGCCAGCCTCGAGCCGACGTAGCCCGAGATCCCGGTGACGAGGATGTTCATCTCGGCGAGGCTGCCCAGGGTGCGGTGCACACGAAACGGCGATCGAGTTGCTCCGCTCGCGGCGCGCCGGCGAGCGCGATCGCCGAGTCGAACTCGGCGAGCAGCAGCTCGAGCACGCGGGACGCGCCCGCGGCGCCGTCGACCGACAGGCCCCACAGCAGCGGCCGGCCGACCATCACCGCGCGGGCGCCGAGCGCAAGCGCCTTGAGCACGTCGGTGCCCCGGCGCACACCACCGTCGACGATCACCTCGAGCCGGTCGCCGACGGCGTCGACGATCGCCGGCAGCGCATCGGCGGCCGACAGCACCGTGTCGAGCTGGCGTCCGCCGTGGTTGGAGACGACGATCCCGCGGGCTCCGTGCTCGGCGGCCAGCACCGCGTCCTCGGGCGTCAGCAGGCCCTTGACGATCACCGGCAGCGGCCAGTCGGCGGCGAAGCGCTCGATGTCCGACCAGTTGAGATCGGGGTCGGTCAGGGAGGCGAACTCGGTTCGGCTCTTGTCTCCCTTGAGGCCGGCCTGGACGGCGGCGGGAACGAGGTGCGCGCTCGCCTGGTCGGATTCGGTTCGGGTCTCGCGCTCGCGGACGCCGCCGACCGGCAGGTCGACGGTCACCACCAGCGCCTCATAGCCGTGCTCGACGGCCTGGGCGATCAGCTCCCTGGTGATCCCGCGGTCTGAGAACACGTACAGCTGAAACCAGCGCGAGACCTCGGGGACGGCCTCGGCGAGCTCAGCGATGGTCACGTTGGCAAACGTCGACAGGCACATCGTCGTGCCGGTCGCGACCGCCGCCTGCGCGGTTGCCACCTCGCCGTCGTCGTGGGCGAGCTTCTGGTAGGCCATCGGCGCGATGATCAGCGGATGCGGCCGGCGCCGGCCGAGCAGCGTGACGCTCGGGTCGCGCTCGCCCACGCCGACGAGCATCCGCGGCCGGACCGCGATCCGCGCCCAGGCGTCGAGGTTGTCGCGCATCGTGATCTCGTCGGCGGCGCCCCCGTAGAAGTAGCCGTGGGCGCCGCGCGAGAGGACGGCCTCGGCGGCCGCCTCGTAGTCGGCTATGGAGATCAGAGACTCGGGGCGCTCCGGCACTACCCGCAAAGCTACGGAAAATGCGGGGCCGGCTTGGCCGTGCGGCGAAAGTTCCCGCTGTTTGCAGGGATTTGCATGAGGTGTGAACTTCTTGCGTTTTCCGGGATTCGTCGTTGCACGACGGGGGTGAGATGGGCTTTGATGCCCGAGTCAGTTGTTGAGATTTTGAGACGCACGGGGAAGGAACCGGGCCATGCCAGATAGGCGCGCTGGGATCGCGGCCGCGAGCTGCGAGAGCTGTTATTTCCGTCAGAACCTACTTTGCGCCGTATCTGACAGCGGCCCCTGCGCGACCTATCGCCCCAACCATCCCGAGGGGCTCCGGCCGCCGCGGCAGATGCGCTTCGTGTTCCGCCAGGAGCGTCGCATGCAGGTCGCGTGGGCGTTCCCGACGGCCAACGAGCAGGTCGCGCTGCACGCCTGAGCCGCCGGTGCCGCCCGCCGGCGCGGCGTGCCGCCCGCCGGCGCGGCGTGCCCGCCAGCCGCGTCGGGCCCTTCCGAGGTGAAAAGCGCCCACGCGTTGTCGGACCGGCCGAGGTTCGGGCGATCGAACCCGCATAGCAGGCAATATCGACCAGACCTCGGCCCCGTTCGGGCCGGGTGGTCGTTTTTATACGCGCGTCAGGCGTCCCGGCGTCCTCCCGGGTGGACCGGGCATCGCGCCGGTCCTATATGTTTCGCCCCATGTTCTGGCCACTCGCCGGCGGATTCATCGCCTTCGTCCTCGTCGCCGTCCTCCTGGGCTGGATCCTCGACCCCTCGCGCCACGGCGACACCGACGGCGGCACGGGCACTAGCTCCTCGCCACCCGCCGCGCGGCTGCGGCGGCGCTTGGAACCGGCACCAGCGGGATAGAGTTGGCGGCGAGAGAGGAAGCTGTGCGAATAACAGTGCTTGGAAAGTCCCCGTCCTGGTGCGATGCCGGCGGCGCATGCAGCGGCTACCTCGTCCAGGAGGGCGACTTCACGCTGCTGCTCGACTGCGGCAACGGGGTCTTCTCGAAGCTCCGCTGCGTGTGTGACTACGTCGATGTCGACGCAGTGCTGATCAGCCATCTGCACGCCGACCACTTCCTCGATCTGTTGCCGTTCAGCTACGGCCTCACGTACGCGCCGCGCCAGCAGCCGGTCGCCGTGGCTGGATGGGCCGGCACCGATCATCCGGCGCGACCCGATCTGTACGCCCCCAACGGCGCCGCCGACGTGTTCCGGCAGATCACCAGCACGTTCGGCGTCGACGACCTCGTCGAGCGTGCCTTCAACCTGCACCAGTACGGATCGCCCGACCAGCTCGAGATCGGGCCGTTCTCCGTCCGCCTGCAGGAGGTGCCGCACTTCACGACCACGTTTGCGGCCGATCTCTCGAGCAACGGCACGCGCTTCACGTACGGAGCCGACTGCGGCCCCAACGATGCGCTCGTCGAACTGGCGCGCAACACCGACCTGCTGATGATCGAGGCGACGCTGCCGCGCCCCGAGCGCACCGGCGAGCGCGGGCATCTCACTCCCGGCGAAGCGGGCGAGCACGGCCGCCGGGCGGGAGCGCGCCGCATCGTGCTGACGCACTACTCCGACGAGCTGGACGCCGATGCGTGCCGCGCCGCCGCGGTCGAGACGTTCGGCGGCGAGGTCGAGCTCGCGCGCGAGGGAGCGGTGTACACCCTCTAAGAGACTGTCGCGAAACCGCCGCACGCCGATCTCGCGCCAGCCTCTAACCTCCGGTCTCATGCCGGAGCGCGACATCTTCGCCAACTTCGACCGCATGCGGCGGGAGATGGACGAGCTGTTCGGAGACGTCTTCGAACGCAGCGGCCTGGCCCGCCGCCGAGGCGGCTTCTCGCCCCCCGTCGACGTCGCCTACACGTCCGATCCGCCCCGCGCGGTCGTCACCGCCGAGCTCGCAGGCGTCGAGATCGACGCGCTGGACCTCGAGATCCAGGGACGCAAGCTGATCCTCACCGGCCGGCGCGGCCCGGCCGAGGAAGGCGAGATCTACCAGCAGGTCGAGATCGAGCGCGGCGGCTTTCGCCGGATCGTGGAGCTGGCCGCCGACGTGCGCGCCGAGGAGGCCAGGGCCAGCTACGAGGACGGCATGCTCCGCGTCGAGTTGCCGCTGGTGCGGCGTCAGCCGGCCCCGAGGCACGCGGTGCCGATCGAACCGGCAGAGAAGCAGTGATCGAGGTCGGGGCCCCCAGCCGCGGTCCCCGTGACGTCGCGGTCACCGGCGCCCCGGCGCTCCCCGAGCGCGTGGGCGTGCTGCCGCTGCGCGACACCGTGACCTTCCCCGACATGCTGATCCCGCTCAACGTCGGGCAGGAGCGCAGCATCGAGCTGGTCAACGACGTCCTGCGCGGCGACCGCTCGATCGCGATGGTCGCCAGCGCCAACCCGGAGGCAGAGGCACCCGGGCCCGAGGATCTGTACTCGGTTGGCGTGCTCGGCGTCGTCGCCCGCATGATCCGCGTGCCCGACGGGACGCTGAGGGTCCTGATCCAGGGCGGGCAGCGGGTGCGGATCGAGAACTGGCTGCAGACCGAGCCGTACCTGATGGCGGAGGTGGCCGAGGCGCCCGACGTCGTCGACCAGACCCCGGAGCTGACCGCGCTGATGCGCAACGTGCAGCAGACGTTCACCGACATCGTCGAGCAGGTGCCCTACCTGCCCGAGGAGCTCCAGATCATGGTCGCCAACGTCGACGATCCCAGCGTGCTCGCGCACCTGATCGCGGGGGCGCTGCGACTCAAGACCGAGGAGAAGCAGGCGCTGCTAGAGGAGGTCGACGTCGGCAAGCGGCTGCGCCGGCTGTCGGAGATCCTGGCGCGCGAGCTCGAGGTGGTGGCGATCGGCTCGAAGATCCAGTCGCAGGTCCAGTCCGAGCTCGACAAGGGCCAGCGCGAGTACTTCCTGCGCCAGCAGCTCAAGGCCATCCAGGAGGAGCTCGGCGAGGCCGACGAGATGCAGGCGGAGATCACCGAGCTGCGCGAGCAGCTCGACGCGACCGAGCTTCCCGAAGCGGTGCGCAAGCAGGCCGACCGCGAACTCTCGCGACTCGAGCGCCTGCAGCCCGCGATGGCGGAATACGGGGTGGTGCGCGGCTATCTCGAGTGGATCGCGGCGCTCCCGTGGGACAAGTCGACCGAGGACAACCTCGACCTCAAGCACGCGCGCAAGGTGCTCGACGAGGATCACTACGACATCGAGCAGGTCAAGGACCGGATCCTCGAGTTCCTCGCGGTGCGAAAGCTCAAGCCCGACGCCCGCGGCACGATCCTGTGCTTCGTCGGTCCGCCCGGCGTCGGCAAGACCTCGCTTGGCCGCTCGATCGCGAGGGCGCTGGGTCGCAAGTTCGAGCGCCTCAGCGTCGGCGGGGTGCGCGACGAGGCCGAGATCCGCGGCCACCGGCGCACTTACATCGGCGCGATGCCGGGGACGATCATCCGGGCGATGCGCGACGCCGGCGCCAACAATCCGCTGCTGATGATCGACGAGATCGACAAGATGGGCGCGGACTTCCGCGGCGATCCGTCGAGCGCGATGCTCGAGGTGCTCGACCCCGAGCAGAACCACTCGTTCCGCGACCACTACCTGGACCTGCCGTTCGACCTGTCAGCGGTGACGTTCGTGACCACCGCGAACACGCTGGACACGATCCCCGGGCCGCTCCGCGACCGGATGGAGGTGATCCAGCTCGCCGGCTACACGGAGGAGGAGAAGCTGCAGATCGCAAAGCGCTACCTCGTCCCGCGCCAGATCGAGCGCAACGGCCTGACCAAGAGCAAGATCGCCTTCACCGACTCTGCGCTGCGCGTGATCATCTCCGATTACACGCGCGAGGCCGGCGTGCGCCAGCTCGAGCGCGAGATCGGCAGCGCGTGCCGTAAGGTCGCGCGCCAGGTCGCCGAGGGGAGCGCCAAGCGCAAGGTGACCGTGACCGAGCCCCGTGCGCGCGAGCTGCTGGGAAGGCAGCGGTTCTACTCCGAGGTTCGGCGCCGCACCAGCCGTCCCGGCGTGGCCACCGGCCTGGCGTGGACGCCGGTGGGAGGGGACGTGCTGTTCATCGAGGCCACCGCGATGCCGGGTAAGGGCAACCTCACGATCACCGGCCAGCTCGGCGACGTCATGAAGGAGTCAGCGCGGGCGGCCCTGTCCTACGTGCGCAGCAACGCGGCCGAGCTGTTGCCCGACCTCGACGAGGACTGGTTTGCGCACCACGACATCCACATCCACGTCCCCGCGGGCGCGATTCCCAAGGACGGCCCGAGCGCCGGCGTGGCGATGACGACCGCGCTCGCGTCGCTGCTGTCCGGGCGTCCCGTGCGAAGCGACGTCGCGATGACCGGAGAGATCACGCTGACCGGCCAGGTGCTGCCAATCGGCGGGCTGAAGGAGAAGGCGCTGGCCGCGCAGCGCAGTGGGATCAAGGTGGTGATCGCCCCTGCGCGCAACGAACAGGACATCGACGATATCCCCGAGCACCTGCGCAAGGACCTCGAGTTCAAGTTCGTCTCCGAGATCGGAGAGGTGCTCGAAGTCGCGCTCCAGCGCCGGCGTGCCCCACGCCCCGGCGTCGCGGCGCGCCGCGACGGCCAACTCCGGTAGCCGGAGCTCCCCCGCCTTCAGCGCCAGACGGCGCAAGTGGACCAATTTGCTGGGTTTGTGTGCCGAGATTGCGTATCCTGGCACTTCAGAGCCCAAGCATCCCCAGGGAGAGCAATGCCATCACGTTCAAAGAAGTCCAAGGCGGCACTCACCGCCGCGGAGTTGGCGAGCATCGCCAAAGCGAGGCCGTACATCGAGCGCGTGATCGAGGACGCCGAGCTGCGGGACAACATCCGCGCCGCGGTCGACTCGACCAGGAGCGCTTATGGGCGTCTGAGCAACGGCAAGGCCCCGACCAAGGCGCTGATCGAGGACAAGAAGCTTCACGCCGACCTCCGTGTCGCGGCTGACGCGCTGCGCGACGCAAGCGCCGCGCTCAACGAAGCGCCCAAGAAGCGCGCCAAGAAGAAAGGGCCTCGTCTCGGCCGCAAGCTCCTGATCCTCGCGATCGGAGCCGGCCTTGCGCTCGCGCTCAGCGAGAGCCTTCGCTCCAAGGTCCTCGACACGCTGTTCGGTGCCGAGGAGGAGTTCGAGTACACGCCGCCTCCGGCCGCGCCCCCGTCGCAGCCGACCGCGCCCGTAAGCGCCGCCTAGCGGCGCTACCAGGCCGACGAACTTTCAGAGGCGCCCCGCGGGGCGCCTCTCGTCGTTTAAGGCCAGGGCCGGGCGCGAACCCGGCGTCGCCTCCGTAACGTTGCAGCCGAATGCGCCGGATCATCGCCATCGCCACGGCCGGCGTCGTGATCCTGGTGCTGGTGGTCGCTCAGCTCGTGCTTCCTGCGATCGCGACCGACAGGCTGCGAGACCGGCTGAACAAGTCCGGTAACGTGATCTCCGTCGAGGTTCACGCGTTTCCAGCAATCAAGCTTCTCTGGAACCACGCCGACCGCGTCGTCGTGCGGATGGGGCGGTACCAGTCCGGTGCGGGCGCGCTCGGAGACCTGCTCGGCCAGACCTCGGACGTGGACTCGGTCGACGCCTCCGCGCAGGAGTTCAACTCGGGCCTGCTCACGGTCCGGGACGCGGCGCTGCGCAAGCGCGGTAGCCAGCTGGTCGGCACGGCGCTCGTGACCGAGTCCGACCTCCGGCGAGCGATCCCGATCCTGCAATCGGTGGTGCCGGTCGAGTCGTCGGACGGGCGGCTCACGCTGAGGGGGACCGCGTCGCTGTTCGGCGTGACCGCGACGGTCGACGCAACCGTCAGCGCGAGCGACGGAAACCTGATCGTCGCCCCGGACGTCCCGTTCGGCGGCTTTGCAACGCTCACGGTGTTCTCCAACCCGCACGTCGAGGTGCAGAGCGTCGGCGCGTCGTCGGCTCCGGGCGGCTTCCGAGTGACGGCCACCGGGAGGCTGAGATGAGCGAGGCGCAGGATCGCCATCTGACGCGGCGCACGCTGCTCGGCAGCGCGGTCGCGGCCGGCGCCGCGTCGGTGCTGGCTCCGGCCGAGAGCCTGGCCGGAGCGCTCGGACCGCCGCCAGGTGTGTTCAGCAGCTGGGTCGGATCGCTGCATGGCACGTCCGGCGTGATCGCGGCGGCGCGGGGCTTTGAGCTGGTCGGGGCCGAGTGGGTCGCCCCGGCGCACGCGCGGATCGAGCTTCGCACCCGGGGCGTGGGCGGCCGCTGGAGCCGGTGGGCGCTCGCGTCGGTGTGCGGCCACGGTCCCGACCGCGCGCCCGCGGGAGACTCTCGGTTCGGCGAGCCGATCTGGAGCGGGCCCGCGGAGGCGGTCCAGCTTCGAAGCGACGTCGCCGTCGAGGGCGTGCGCCTGCACTTCGTCACCGTCCGCGTTGCAGGCGCTGCGACGGCGGCGGCCGGGTTGCCGCTCGTCGCCACCGGACTCGACGCCGGTCCTGGCCAACCGCCGATCATCGCCCGCGCCGCGTGGGCACGGGGCGGTGCGCCGCCGCGATTCCCGCCCGCGTACGGCTCGGTGAAGCTCGCCTTCGTCCACCACAGCGAGGGACCCAACGGCTACCGGGCCGGCGACGTTCCCGCGATCCTGAAGTCGATCTACCAGTTCCACCGGTTCGTGCGCGGCTACAACGACATCGGCTACAACTTCGCGATCGACGCCTTCGGGCGGATCTGGGAGGCACGTGCGGGTGGCGTGGACGAGCCTGTCATCGGCGCGCACGCCGGGGGCTACAACTTCGCCTCGACCGGCGTGGTGATCCTCGGGACGTTCATCAGCGCGCTGCCGCCGGCGGCGGCACTGGCCGCGCTCGAGCGTCTGCTCGCGTGGAAGCTTTCACTGCACGGGGTCCCGGTCCTGGGTCACGTGGATGTACGGGTCGACCCGGACGGCGCCGGGTTCACACGGTTTGCCCCGAACGAGCTCGTGTCCCTGCCGAGGGTTGCCGGCCACCGCGACGGCGATCAGACCGCCTGCCCGGGCAGCGCGCTGTACGCGCGACTCCCTTCGATCCGCCCGCGCGTCGCACAGCTTGCCGGCAAGCCTGCGCGGCTGACGGTGACCGCCGAGCCGCTGGAGCTGACGCCCGGTGGGACGGTGACGTTGTCGGGGAAGTTGACGCTGCCAGGCGGCGCGTCGGCCGCCGGCGCGCCGATCGAGCTTCAGGCCGTCGGCCGGCATGGCCCTGACGTCGGAGCCGCTACCACCGTGGTCACCGCGACCACCGCCGCAGACGGAACCTGGAGCGCGACGCTCGCGCCGTTGGAGAACACGCTGGTGCGGGCGCTGCACCGGCCCGCTCCGGCAACCGTGTCCGACGTCGTCCTGCTCGCGGTCGAGCCCGCGATCACGCTCCAGGTCGAGTCGGCGTCGCCGCTGACGGTGAGCGGCACCGTGTCGCCGCCCAAGCGGTTTGTCGAGGTCGACCTATACGCGCTCGCCAACGGGCACCGCCGCCGCGTGACCGGCAAGCGCCTCGCGGTCAACCAGGGGCGGTTTTCCGGCCAGATTCGCACGCGCCGGCACGGTCGTTCGCTGCTGATCGCTCGCACGGCCGCCGACGCGGCCACGGTCGCGGGCGCCTCCGCGCCCGTGCAGGTCACGCTGTGACAGCCGGGTGAGCAGTGATGCCGCGACGATCGCCACGCAGACGCCGGTGACGACGCGCATCCACGTCGTGCCCACGTCGCTGCCGGTTCCCAGGCTGTGCAGCAGCGCCACCGGCCAGCTCGCATAGGCGAGCCAATGCGTCGCCCGCCAGGCTCGGTAGCCGATGCGTCGGCGCAGCAGGCTGGTGACGATCACCGCGACGGTCAGGTCGAGCGAGATCGCGCCGAGCCCGACCCAGAACGGGCGGTAGGCGGCGCCGAACGGAACGACCGCGTCGGCGAGCCGGATCGGCACGTAGCCATCGAGCAGGACCGTGATGATGTGGACCGCGAGGAACACGACCGCCAGCAGGGAAGTGTTTCGGTGCACGGCGGTGATCACGAAGCGCGGCACGCGCCGGCTCTGCAGCCGCTGGACGTTCGCTACACCCAGGGCAACGGTGAGGGTGAGCAGGATCAGCGTCACCACCCCACTTCCGCGGGTGATGAACCAGTAGACGCTGGGGCTGGCAGCCGCGATCGCCATCGTTCACGAACCTCCGGAGACGACCCCGCTCGTCGACGACGAGGACGTCGAGCTCGGGTTCTGCGTCGGCGATTGGAGGCTCGAGGTAGACGAGGAGTCGTCGCTCGAGGCCGTGCTCGCGTCCGACGACGAGGTCGTGCTCGTATCCGACGACCCAGACGAGGTCGTCGAGTTCGAGTTCGAGTTCGCGGACGACGAGGTCGAGTGGAACCCCTTGGCGGCGGCCACAGAGAAAGCCGCGGTCAGCACCACGGCGCCGGTCGCCAGCCAGCGGTTCGTACGCGAGATGAGGCCAAGGCCGCGCTTGCGCGCAGCGGGAGATGTTTCGGATGCACGGGTCATGCCATGGATCCTGGACGGGTCCCGTGAGAGACCCCGAAGGAGTGCGTTGGAGTTTTCTTACGCGAACAGCTTCGGAGCGCGGAGCAGCAGCCGCAGCTTGCCGGTCGGGCGCATCCTGCCGGTGGCCACGGCGCGCCACGGGTCGATGCGCCCGGCGGCGAGGTCGAGCCAGGTGTCGAAGCTGCACCTGAAGGTGAGGTCCGGAGCCTCAACCCGTCCCGGCGAGGCAGCCGTCGCGCCGTTGTCGATCCGCAGGTGCCAGGGCTCGGCGTCGGTGAAGTTCCACTGGATCGTCGTGCCGGGCGCGACCGAGGTGTCGATCTGGCGGCGCAGCCCGTCGAACAGCATCGCGGTCGCCTCGGCGTTCGGCTTGACGTGGCCGTTGGGCGCGCCGAGGTAGCCGGAGCGCAGGAGCGTCAGTGCCCGGTCGGCGCGTTCGCGCGGCGGGATGTCGAACGGGAGCCCGATGCGCATCTTCGAGGGATCGAGCCCGGCGGCCCGCAGGCGGCTGTCGATCGCGTCGGCGCCGTGGGTGTAGACGTCCTCGAGCGTGAAGCCGAACAGCGTCACGTAGCGCTCGTCCCAGCCCGGCGGTACGAACACGGCCGCGGTGTAGGGCAGGATCTCGCGCAGCAGGTCGGCGATCGCCGGCTCGCACTCGGGGTCCTCGCGAGTCAGGTCGGCGATCAGCTTGACGCCGAAGCCGATGTGCCGCTGCTCGTCCTTGGCCACGTTGGCGATGCCCGCGCGAAAGCCGGGGAGCAGTTCGCGCTTGGTCAGCGACTCATCGATGAAGTGCTGCCCGGGCTGGGCCAGGGAGGCCTCGATGATGATGTGGTAGAGCGTGACCGCCTGCGCGAGCTTGGGCTTCGAACGATCACGGCGCAGCTCGTCGGCCATCCTGTCGAGCCGGTCGAAGACCTTGCGAAAGCCCCAGGTCAGCTGTGGCTGCGTGGCCGCGAGCGACGACGCGGTGTCGGGGCCTGTCTCGGCGACTTCCCGCATGAACCGCGAGAACAGCACCGCGTGGCGCGCCTCGTCGACCTGCTGGGTCGCCAGGAAGTACTTCTGCTCTTCGCGCGGCGCCGCGTCGATATAGGGCGACAGGTTGTCTGCCACGGCGTCCTCGCCATAGAAGAACATCGAGTACGTCCACAGCGCGGCGCGCCGCTCCATCTCGGTGAACGTGTTCTTCCAGTGGTCGCGGTCGACCGTGAAGTCGATCTCGGTCGCGCGCCAGTTGCCCTGCTCCCAGCGCGCGTAAAGATCCTCGTATGAAACCTGATCTGCGGCGATCTTCGGGCTCATTGCTTCACCGGTGTAGTTTACGCACCGGGCGTCTGCGCGCCATCAGTGCGATGCGTCACACTGGGCGGCCGTGAGCTCCAAGGAGCTATGGCTGACGACGATGTGGCCGAGCGTCCGATCGTGGCTGCCGGCGCCCCCTGCGACCGTCGTCGAGCTCGGTTGCGGGAGCCTCGGTGGCTTCGTTCCCGCGCTGAGGGCCGACGGCTACGACGCGATTGGAGTCGATCCGGCCGCACCTGAGGGTCCGGAGTACCGGCTGACCGAGTTTGAGCGCGTCGACCTCCCGGCAAGGGTGGACGCGATCGTCGCGAGCACGTCACTGCATCACGTGGCCGACCCAGCCGCCGTGCTCGAGCGAGTGGCCGATGCTCTCGGCGGGGATGGGATCGTGATCGTCGTCGAGTGGGACTGGGAGGCATTCGACGAGGCCACCGCTCGCTGGTGTCTCGAGCGAAAGGTGCAGCCGGACGGTTGGCTGCGGCGGCGCCTCGACGCCTGGGCCGACTCCGGGCAGCCATGGGAGAGCGCTTTCCAGGGATGGGCAGTCGAGCACGGCCTGCACGGCGCCCGGACGCTCGTCGCCGAACTCGACCGGCGCTTCGAGAGAATCGTGCTCGATCGCGGTCCGTATCTGTTCACCGAGCTCCTCGGCACAAGCGGCTCCGATGAACAGCGGGCCATCGACGCGGGCCAGATCCCGGCGCTGCGCATCGACTACGTAGGCCGCCTGCACCTATAACCTTCCCGGGCGATGTCGCCACCTCGTGCACTCGTCACCGGCGTCACCGGTCAGGACGGCTCCTATCTGGCCGAGCTGCTGCTCGATCGCGGATATGAGGTCCACGGGCTGGTCCGACGCTCCTCAACCGAAAGGTTCGAGCGGATCGAACATCTCCGCTCGAGGATCACGTTGCACCAGGCAGACTTGCTCGATCACAGGTCGCTTGTCGACGCGTTGCGGGCGGCCAGACCAAGCGAGATCTACAACCTGGCGGCGATGTCGTTCGTCGCGGTCTCCTGGATCCAGCCCACGCTGACTGCGGAGTTCACGGGCGTGGGTGTTACGCGCGTGCTCGAGGCGATGCGCGAGATCTGTCCCGACGCGCGTTTCTACCAGGCGTCATCGAGTGAGATGTTCGGGAAGGTCCTGGAGGTTCCGCAGACCGAGTCCACGCCCTTCTATCCGCGTTCGCCCTACGGGGTCGCGAAGGTCTACGGGCACTTCATCACCGTCAACTACCGCGAGTCATATGACCTGCACGCGACCAGCGGAATACTTTTCAACCACGAGTGTCTATGTGCAACCGTTCCGTTGCTCGTCCGCCACAACGGGTTTGTCAAGGTTGTGACCCCGCCGGATCTCGTCCCGCTCGTGCGGAACGGCCGGAGCGTGCAGAGCTTCAGCCCGGAGCGGCTGCTTGAGATCTGGGACGGCGACGGCTGGACCGAGATCACCGCCATCACGGCGACGCGCCGGCGAGCCAGCGACCCCGACCACCGGCTGCTGTCGATCGAGGCCCGAGGGGGCGTCGTGCAAGCAACGGCCCACCACCGGATGCTCGACGACGACCGCGAGATCGTCCGCGCCCGCGACATGGAGCCCGCATCACGGGTTGCCTTGGCCGATCGGTGGCCGGAGTCCGAGGACTGGACCGCGGTCACCCCGGAGCTGGCCGAGTTCTTGGGTCTGATGGTCGCCGACGGCTGCGTGTCGGCCGGTCACGGACAGATCGACTTCGCCAACAACGACGAGTCGCTGCGGCTCCGGATCACCCAGCTGTGGTCAAAGGTCTTCATGGGGCGGGTGAAGGCGAGCACGCTGCGGTCGGGCTGGAACCCGGAGGCGACCGTCGAGCACCTGCGGCTGAGTGGGGCACCGAGCGCTAAGGCCTGGCTCCGGGAGCAGCTCTATACCCGTACCGGTCTCAAGCAGGTCCCGCCGATCATCCTCAACGCCGACGCCTGCGCCCGGGAGGCGTTCCTGGAGGGCTACTACGCGGGCGACGGCCTCAAGCGCGGCAACGGCGACTCGGTCAAGACCAACAGCGCTGTCCTCGCCCAAGGGCTGTTCTGGCTCTACGCGCTTGACGGTCGGCCCGCTTCGGTCTACGCCGAGCAGCGCGGACCGCGCACCTACTACCAGCTCAACCTGCCGTCGGCGGTTCGCGTCGGAGCCAAGGGTCAGCATCTTCGCCGCGACCCGGCCGAGGTCCGGAAGGTGGTGGAGGCGCAGGTGGCCGACGACGAGTGGGTGTTCGATCTGGAGACCGAGAGCGGCGTGTTCTGCGCCGGAGTCGGCGGCATCGTTGTGCACAACTCCCCCCGGCGTGGGCTCGAGTTCGTGACGCGCAAGATCTCGTGGCACGCGGCGGCGATCCGGCTTGGCCTGGTCGACAAGCTCCATCTGGGCAATCTCGAAGCCAAGCGCGACTGGGGCTTTGCCGGCGACTACGTCGACGCGATGTGGAGGATGCTCCAGCAGGATGAGGCGGCCGATTACGTGATCGCTACCGGCGAGGCGCACTCGGTACGGGAGTGCCTGGAGATCGCGTTCGACCAGGCGGGCGTCGACATCGACGATCACGTCGAGATCGACGCGGCCCTCCAGCGCCCTGCTGAGGTCGACCATCTGATCGGCGACCCGTCGAAGGCCAAGCGCGACCTTGGCTGGGAGCCGACCGTCAGCTTCGAGGCGTTGATCCGGATGATGGTCGACGCGGATCGCGCTCTCTTGAGCGGCGAGTCGAGTGCGTCCTACGGGCGGCCCGCGCCGACATCTCCGTAGCGAGCGCCGCCTAACCCCCCAGCTTTGGCGACGTCCAGGGCTCGCGTAGCCGCCGCTCGATCTCGTCGCCGAGCTCGTCGATCGCGATCCGGATCTGCTCGAGACTGTCGCGGTCGCGCAGCGTCACCGTGCGGTCTTCGAGCGACTGGTGGTCGATCGTCACCGCCCACGGCGTGCCGATCTCGTCCTGGCGGCGATAGCGCCGGCCGATTGCGCCGCCCTCGTCGTACTCGGCCTGGACGCGGTCGCGCAGCGTTCGATAGACATCGTGCGCGAGCTCGGGCTGCCCGTCCTTGCGAACGAGCGGTAGCACCGCAACCTTGACCGGCGCCAGCACCGGATGCAGCCGGAGCACCGTCCGCGGCTCGCCCCCGATCTCGTCCTCGTCGTAGGCGTCGACCAGGAACGCGAGCATCGCGCGGTCGGCGCCGGCGGCCGGCTCGATCACGTGCGGGACGTAGCGCTCCTTGGTCGCCGTGTCGACGTACTCGAGCTTCTGGCCGGAGTACTCGGCGTGCTGGGTGAGGTCGAAGTTGCCGCGGTTGGCGATTCCCTCGAGCTCGGACCAGCCGATCGGGAACAGGTACTCGACGTCGCTGGTGCCGCTCGAGTAGTGCGACAGCTCGTCGGCGTCGTGCGCGCGCAGCCGCACGTGGTCGGGGCGGATACCGAGGTCGAGGTACCAGTTCAGCCGCTGCTCGAGCCAGTGCTCGAACCACCGCTGGGCCTCGTCGGGCGGGACGAAGTACTCCATCTCCATCTGCTCGAACTCGCGCGTGCGGAAGATGAAGTTGCCGGGGGTGATCTCGTTGCGGAAGCTCTTGCCGATCTGGGCGATCCCGAACGGCGGCTTCTTGCGCGAGAACTGCAGGTAGTTCTTGAAGTTCAAGAAGATGCCCTGGGCGGTCTCGGGCCGCAGGTAGACGGTCGAGCCCTCCTCCTTGACCGGGCCGACCGTGGTCTCGAACATCAGGTTGAAGTCCCTCGCCTCGGTGAGGTCGCAGTCGGGCGTCTCGCCGGGGTGCTTGGACGGCTTGCGCCCGCAGGCCGACTGGTCGAGGTGATCGGCGCGGAACCGCAGCTTGCACGTCCGGCAGTCCACGAGGGGATCGGTGAAACCGGCCAGATGCCCGCTCGCCAGCCAGGTTCGGGGATGCTGGATGATCGCCGAGTCCAGCGCCACGATGTCGTCGCGCTCCTGAAGCATGGACCGCCACCAGCGGCCCTTGACGTTGTTCTTGAGCAGGACGCCGTAGTGGCCGTAGTCGTAGCTGGAGCCCAGCCCGCCGTAGATCTCACTGCTCGGGAACACGAACCCGCGCCGCTTGCACAGCGAGACGATCTTGTCCATCGTGACTACGTCCACGGGCATGGTTGGGATGCTATCCGCGCGGGGCGGCGGCGCGGATTTTGGCACTCTCGCCTTGAGAGTGCCAAGGACCGGGGCTATACTTGATGAAGCGATGCCCATCTACGAGTACCGGTGCGAAAAGGGACATACGTTCGAGGTCATGCAGCGCATGTCAGACGATCCGGTCGTCGCCTGCGAGACCTGTGAGGCACCGGTCCAGCGTGTCTTTCACCCCGTCGCCGTCCACTTCAAGGGCTCGGGCTTTTACAACACCGACTACGGCACCCGTCGGCGCTCGCGCGAGATGAAGGAAGCCGCCGAGAGCGGCAGCAAGGACAGCGGCAAGTCGGACTCCAAGGCAGACTCCGGCTCGAAGTCCGAGTCGAGCTCCAAGAAGTCCGACTCAGGCTCGAAGTCCGAGTCTGGCTCGGGCTCGAAGGCCTCCAGCAAAAGCGACTGAACGCCCCTTCGCGGCTCAGCGCGTGACGGTCAGCTTGACCGAGCGGCTGGTCTTGCGGCCATAGATGTCGGTCAGCGTCATCTGGACCGTCAGCACCACGGGCTTGCCGGCGCTCGCGCAGCTTCGATGAGCCGGCAGCGGAAAGCTTCAACGATGCCGAGTGGGCTGCCGGGCGCGAAGCTGAAGGCCCCACTGCGAAAGATCGTGCTCATCTTCTGCTTGACGACGCGCTTGCCGTGCTTGCGCTTCTGCTTGACCGTGGGCGCGGGCATCGCGACCACGAAGCTCGCCTTGGCGGGTGTGTTCGTCGAGACGGTGACCTTCAAGCCGTGCTTGAGCACCGCCATGAGCTTCTGGCTGCTTGGCGCTCGAGACGGAGCCGCTCAACGGTGGTCGCGTGACCGGCCGTGGAGGCGGCGTCACCGTGGTCTTCGGCTGCTGCACGACCGGCGGCGGCTGGACATTGACAGTCCGCGAGGTGGTCGCGGTCAGACCGAGGCTCCCAGTCACCGTCAGACATCACCGTGTAGTTGCCTGCGGTCGGCGTAGGTGTGGCTGGGGGCGACGCCAGTGCCTGTGGCGCCATCGCCGAAGCTCCAGCTGTAGTTGCCGATCGTCCCGATGGCTTGGCTCGAGCCCGCGGCGTTGAAGCTGACGCCCGTGCCCACGCTGAGTGGGGTTAGGGCTCGCCGCGAACGAAGCCGTCGGGACGGAGTAGACCGTGATCGTGCCCGTCGCCGTGGAGGTCTGGCCGGCATCGTTGGTGACCGTGAGCCCGCCGTGTATGTGCCTGCGGTTGCGTAGCTGTGGCTGGGCGCGACACCCGCTGGCCCGTGCCGCCGTCGCCGAAGCTCCAGCTGTAGGACGTGATCGTCCCCAGCGTTTCGGTCGACCTGCGGGCGTCGAAGCCGACGGCGGCGCCGGTGTGAGGTTGCGGCCGGCGAGATCGAGAACGCGCCGTCGGCGCGGCGTCGACCGTGACCGTGTGCCTCACCGTGTCGGTCTGCCCAGCGTCGTTCGTGACGGTGAGCGTCACCGGTACTCGCCCGGAGTCGCGTAGGGGTGGCTGGCAACGGCGCCCGAGTCCGTCTGCCCGTCGCCGTAATCCCACGGTAGTCCGTGATTGTCCCGAGCGAGTCGCTGGAGCTGCGTCCGTCAAACGCGACCGGCGTCTCCGGGGTCGTTGGATTCGACGTCGCCGTGAACGACGCGGTCGGTGGGGCGTCGACGGTGATCGTGTGCGTCGCGGTGCTCGTGACGCCGAGGTCGTCCGTAACCGTCGAGCGTCACCTGATAGGTCCCGGGGTTCGAGTACGTGTGGCTGGTGGCCACGCCGGTCCCCGCGGGGGATCCGTCGCCGAAGTGCCAGCTATAGCCGCTGATCGAGCCGCCGTCGCTGGTCGAGTCGCTGGCGTCGAAGGTGACCGCGTCGCCGGGTTTCTGGGCGCTGGTGGGCGCCGTGAACGACGCGGTCGGCGGGGTGTCGACCGTCACGTGTGCTGAATGCTCGTCGGTCTGGTTGTAGCCGTTGCTGATCGTGAGCGTGACCGTGTAGTTGCCGCGGTCGGTGTAGGCGTGTGTTGGGGTCGCGCCGTCGGCGGTCGGGCTGCCGTCACCGAAATTCCAGCTGTAGTCGGTGATCCTGCCCTCTGGATCGGTCGACCCGCTCGCATCGAACTGCACATCTGATCCGGGTGCCGTGGCCCTCTGGGGAGGCGTAAACGACGGGTTTGGCTGGTCGACGATGATGGTGTGGGTCGCCATGCTGCTGACGCGGAGATCGTCGGTGACCGTCAGCGTCACGTCGTAGACGCCGGTGGTCGAGTACTCGTGGCTGGCCGTGACGCCGCCGGCGGCAGCGGATCCGTCGCCGAAGTCCCAGCTATAGCCGCTGATCGAGCCGCCGTCGCTCATCGAGTCGCCGGCGTCGAAGCCGAGGGACGTGCCCGGCGCCTGGACGTTTGCGGGCGCGGTGACAGCCGCGATCGGCGCGTTGTCGACGGTGACGGTGTGCTGGGCGCTCTCGATCTGGCCGTGGCTGTTGGTGGTCGTCAGCGTGACCGTGTAGTTGCCGCGGTCGGCGTAGGTGTGCGTTACGGCCGAGCTCGTCCCGGTGTCGACGGGTGGGCTGTCGTCGCCGAAGTTCCAGCTGTAGTTGGTGATCACGCCCGCCGGATCGGTCGACGCGCTCGGGTCGAAGCTCGCCTCCGAGCCTGGGGACACGATCGTGGGCGGCGCTGTAAACGACGGGTTTGGCTGGTCGACCATGATGGTCTGGGTCGCCGTGCTGCTGACGCCGAGATCGTCGGTGACCGTCAGCGTCACGTCGTAGACGCCGGTGCGTCGAGTACTCGTGGCTGGTCGTGACACCGCCGGCGGCAGCGGATCCGTCGCCGAAGTCCCAGCTATAGCCGCTGATCGAGCCGCCGTCGCTCATCGAGTCGCCGGCGTCGAAGCCGATCGCCGCGCCTGGTATCTGCGCGTCTTGGGGCGCCGTGAACGATGCTGTGGGGGTGTTGTCGACGGTGACGGTGTGCTGAGCGCTCTCGATCTGGCCGTAGCCGTTGGTCGTCGTCAGCGTGACCGTGTAGTTGCCGCGGTCGGCGTAGGTGTGCGTTACGGCCGAGCTCGTCCCGGTATCGACGGGTGGGCTGTCGTCGCCGAAGTTCCAGCTGTACTTGGCGATCACGCCCTCCGGATCAGTCGACGCGCTCGGGTCAAAGCTTGCATCTGATCCGGGCGCCGTGACCGCCTGGGGTGCGGTGAACGACGGGTTTGGCTGGTCGACGATGACGGTCTGAGTAGACCTGCTCGTGACGCCGAGATCGTCGGTGACCGTCAGCGTCACGTTGTAGACGCCGGTGGTCGAGTACTCGTGGCTGGCCGTGACACCATCGGCGGCAGCGGACCCGTCGCCGAAGTCCCAGCTGTAGCCGCTGATCGAGCCGCCGGTCCCGGTCTGGAGGAGCTGCCGTCGAAGCCGAGCGACGTGCCCGGCGCCTGGACGGTTGCGGGGCGGTGAACGACGCGGTCGGCGCGTTGTCGACGGTCACCGTCTGCCCGATGCTGTCGGCCTGGGCCGGGACCCTGTCTTCGTCACGATCAGCGTGACGTTGTAGGTGCCGCGGTTGGCGTAGACGTGTGAGTGATGGTGGCGCTGGGGCCCGCGTCCGTGACCGCGGTGCCGTCGCCGAAGTCCCAGGTGTAGTCGGTGATCGAGGCACCGGCGTCGGTCGAGCTGCGGGCGTCGAAAGCGGCGCGATGCGTCGGGTGCGGCGCCCGCTGGCGGGCGCTGAACGCTGCGGTCGGGTCGGTGGCCGTGGCCTGAGGCGTCGTCAAGCTGTAGTCGTAGCCGTATGTCGTCCCGAGGCTGTTCTGCGCGACCAGCCGGTAGTGGTAGGTGGTGTTCGGGCCGAGACTGCGACAGGTACCCGGTGACCGCGACCGGCGCGGTGCCCGAGCCGATGTCGGTCGGCCGGCGTCTGCTGTCCGTAAGTGTTGTTGGTGCCGTACTCGATCCACCAGGTCGTGTGCGAGCCGTTTGGGTAGATGCCTCCGGTGAGCGTGGCGCCGCGACTGCGCGTGCTCTGGGTGTAGGTAGTCCCATTCCCGGACGTGATCGGGGCTCCGCCGATCCCCGGCGCGCCGGCGACAACCGCACCTGAAATGGAGCCGACCCCCGTCAGGCCGTCGTAGCCCCGACCGGCCGTGCAGATGTAGTGGATCGCGGAGGGGCAGGTGCCGTTCGAGCCGCTCGTCGGGTCGTTGAGCAGCGCGCTGTCGGTGTAGGCCCACTGTGGCGTAGTCCCATCGACCCCTGTGATCGCGTAGTAGGCCGCGATCAGTGGAGCCGCGAGACTGGTGCCCCCGATGACTCCCCAGTGGTTTCCCGGGTTCTGCGAGTCGTAGAAGACCAGGCCGGTCGCGGGGTCGGCGTCGGCTGAGAGGTCCGCATATGCGCGCTTCGTGCATCCTGTGTCGGTCTGATACGACGGCTTCGTGACTTGGAGATGCGCAGCCAGAACTGGCGCCCTGCCCTTGGCTGTTGAATGCCCACGCGCCCTCGCTGAAGCCCCGCGCGCCGCCGGTCGGTGCGAGCGTGGTGCCGCCGGCCGCGGTCACTTTGCTGAACGCCGCGGGGAAGTTGTCCGTGTTATTGCTGAGATAGCCGGTGTCGCCGGTTGCCGCGACTGTCGATACGTGGGGGAACACGTAAACGCCGGACAGGGTGCCATTGGAGATCGGGATGCTCCAGCTGGCGGAGATCTGGTTGGCGCCCTTGGATGCGGCCGTTGACATGGCCTTCGCCAAGTCAGCGGAGTCGGCCGACGATGCCTCGACGAGCAGGATGTGGCAGTTGGGGCAGAGCGCGGAGACCGCGTCGAGATCGAGCGAGATCTCCTGCTCCCAGGTCGAGCTCCGAGCGGGGAGCGGGGAGGCGTTGCCCAACTGGTTGACCTTGGTGAAGCACTGGTTTGCGGTGGTGCACGGCGGAAGGCCGTACTGAGACCGGTACACGGCGAGGTCGGACTCAGCAGTCGGATCGTCGAAGGGATCGACGATCGCGATCGTGTCGCCGACGCCCCTGGTCTGAGACAGGTAGGAAAGGTCGTAGGCCTGTTGCAGGTAGCCCGGCGTGCCTGGGTTCGGCGCTGCCGCCGCGGGCGCGCTGGCCGGCTGCAGCGAACCCCGGTGCGAACATCGCAGGCTTGACGCGGCCGAATGTCGCTTGGCGGCGAGCGTGCGGCCGCACGAGCGCATGGTTCGAGCGCAGAACCAGCGCCTGTGCCGCGCACCGGGCGTAGCCAGGCGGCGCGGCCGAGCAGACGTTCTCGGCAGTCACCTGCGATGGAGAGAGGCCTGCTGTCTGCTCGAGCGCCGCCGACAGCGCGCGGGCCGTCGGGGCGGCGCTCCGAACTCCGGGCCGGAGATCGTGCGCCTGCGCTACGGCTACGTGGGCAAGCGCGACTACGGCAATCGCCACAAGGGCGAACACCCTGGCCGGAGACGGCCAGCCACCGCCGCGAGCACGGCAGCGCTTTGGCTGTGGCGCGAGAGAATAAGACAACGGTCCACCTTGATAATCGGCAACTCAAGTAAGAACTTGAGCCTGCCGATCACGCGCGCGCAGCCGTGATCAGCCGTTCAGGAGCTGCCGTTCAGGAGCTGGTGTAGCTGGCCGGAGGCACCCGGGCGCCGGGCTCAGTCCCGTGCCCGCGCCGGAGGAGGTGACCTTCAGGACCTTGACCGGCGCCGAGCCGCCGAGCTCCGAGGCCGCGAACAGCGACAGCAGCGTCGGGCCGCCCATGTCGGTGCGCAGCACCTTGGGGGCGTCCCATGACGCCCACGGCAGCCGGAAGAACGTGCCGGGCGATGTCAGCTGCGACTTGACCCCGTTGAGGATCTGCTGCTGGTGCTGGACGCGAGTCAGGTCGCTGTCGGCCGGGTTGCACCGGTTCTCGCGCGTCCGCGCGTAGACGAGCGCCTGGGTCCCGTTCAGGTGGTGGGTGCCGGGACGGAGGTTGAGCGTGAAGCCGCCGTTCTTGACGCCGCCGCTGATCTCCGAGCAGACCCGCCCGGTCTTGACGTCGACGCCGCCGATCGCATTGATGAAGTCGGGGAACGCGGCGAGGTTGACGATGATCAGGTGGTTGATCTTCAGGTTGACGCCCTCGCTGCGAGCGAACTCCTCCACCGTCTTGATCGCCAGCGCGGGGCCTCCGTAGGCGTACGCCGCGTTGATCTTGTCGTCGCCGTGCCCTGGGATCGGGACGACCGTGTCACGTGGGATCGACAGCCGGCGCGAGGTGCCGCCGCCGATCCGCCACAGCATGATCGTGTCCGACCGGCTGCCGGCGTCGCTGGTGTTCGCGCCGGGCTCCTTGGACCCCTTCGGCCGCTGGTCGGTGCCGAGGATCAGCACCGTGTTTGTCGAGGTCAGCATGTTCGGACCCGACGTCAGCGCGGCCTTCGCTGAGTCGGGCACCTTGCCCCGCTCGATCTCGGCGCTGATGATGAACAGCAGCAGCGACAGCAGCAGCCAGCCGACGACCGCCGTCGCGAGATACAGAAGCCCGCGCTTCCAGGTCAGACGGCCGCGGTACCACCGGCGGCGGCCGGGGCGGTCGTCGCGATCGGGGCCCGACCGATCAGGCCCGAGACCGAGGTCCTCCTCGCCGCGAAGGCGCGCTTTCAGGCCGCGGGGGCCTGACCTGTAGATCTTGTATGGGCGCTGTTCGAGGTCGTTGGGCATCTGCGCATATAGTGACTGCATGGCTGGCCGACGCACCATTGGCGTCGACATGGGCGGGACCAAGCTACTGGCGGGCGCCGTCGACACGGGCCTCTCAGTCCATCACCGCGTACAGCGCACGCTCACCGGGTTGGATCAGTCCGCGGTCCTCGATGTCGCCGTTGAAGCAGTCGAGGAAGCGCGGGCTTCGGCGGGCGGCGAGATCGCGGCGGTGGGCTTCGGGATCCCGTGCCTGATGGATCAGCGTAGCGGCCGCGGCGTGATTGCAGTCAATCTCCCACTCGCCAACGTCCCGTTCGGCGCGATCATGGCCGAGCGGCTGGGGCTGCCCGTATTCGTCGATAACGACGCCAACATGGCGGCGCTCGCCGAGCACCGGGCCGGCGCTGCGCGCGGAACGAGCGAGGCGGTGATCATGACGATCGGCACGGGGATCGGCGGCGGGCTGATCCTGCGCGGCGAGCTGTACCGCGGCGGGATCGGCGCGGCCGGTGAGCTGGGCCACGTGGTGATCGACAAGGACGGCCCGCCCTGCCAGGGCAACTGCCCGAACCACGGGTGCGTCGAGTCGCTCGCGTCCGGGCACGGCGCTTGCCCGCGAGGCGTTGCGGGTCGCGCAGGAGCGACCGGACTCCGGGCTCGGGAGGGCGCTTGCCGAGGGCCGCGAGCTCGCCGGTCCGCTCGTGACCGAGCTCGCGCACGACGGCGACGAGACCGCGATCGAGGTGCTGCGCACGATCGGCTCGAACCTGGGCGTCGCGATCGCGAGCCTCGTGAACATCTTCAACCCCGAGGTCGTGGTGATCGGCGGCGGCGTGATTGCGGCCGGCGAGCTGTTGCTGCAGCCGGCACGCGACGAGGTCGCGGCTCGCGCGCTTCCTCCCTCCAAGGACGAGGTCAGGATCGTCGCCGCCCAGTTCGGCGTCGAGGCGGGGATGGTCGGCGCCGCGGCGCTCGCGTTCGACGGCTTACGGGACCGCGAGTGAGCGGCCGCTTAGTCGTCTGCCCGACGCCGATCGGCAACCTCGAGGACGTCACGCTGCGCGTGCTCGCGGCGCTGCGCGAGGCCGACATCGTCGCGTGCGAGGACACCCGCCGGACGCGCGTGCTGCTCGACCGCTACGGCGTCCGCGCCCACCTCGTCTCCTACCACGAGCACAACGAGGCCGAGCGCACCGCCGAGCTCGTGCAACGGATGCGCGACGGGGCGGTTGTCGCGCTGGTGTCAGACGCGGGCATGCCGCTGGTGTCGGATCCGGGGTACGTGCTCGTCGCCGGTTGCGTCGCGGCCGGGCTGGCGGTCGAGGTGCTGCCCGGCCCGTCGGCAGCGATCGCGGCGCTCGTGGCGAGCGCGCTGCCCGCCGACCGGTGGCGCTTCGTCGGGTTTCTGCCGCGCAAGCGCGGCGAGCTGGTGGAGGTGTTCGGCTCGCCCGAGACGCTCGTGGCGTTCGAGTCCCCACGTCGGGTGGCGGCGTCGCTGCGCGCGCTCGCCGAGCTTGATCCCGAGCGGCCGGTGGCCGTGTGCCGCGAGCTGACCAAGGTCCACGAGGAGGTCGTCCGAGGAAGCGCGGCCGAGCTTGCATCGCGTTACGCGGATGAGCCGCCGCGCGGCGAGGTCGTGCTCGTGGTCGGCGCCGCGCCGGCGGTGGACGGTGACCTCGGCCCCGCTCTGGAGGCGTTGCGCCGCCTGGTCGACGCCGGCGCCAAGCCGCGTCCGGCGGCCGGCGTGGTGGCGGACCTCACCGGGGTCAGCGCCAACACGCTGTACCGCGCGCTGACGCAATAGCCTAAGAATGGTGCCCCCCACCATAAGTACGATCGCATTCGAGCCGCCTCGGGCGGCGCCTGGCTTCGTCCTCGTCGACTCGCGCAGCGCTGCTGCGCTTCGCCTCCTGCGTCCTCGCCAGTCATCCACCCGCGTCGCCTCTCGGTGCGACCGTACTCACGGCGGGAGGCACTAGGTGTCGTTCTACATCACCACCCCGATCTACTACGTCAACGCGCAGCCGCACCTCGGCCACGCGTACACGACGATCGCCGCCGACGTGCTCGCGCGCCACATGCGCCAGCGCGGCGAGGACGTGTTCTTCTTGACGGGGACCGATGAGCACGGCGAGCCGGTCGCCGACGCCGCCAAGGCGCAGGGGCTCGAGCCCAAGGAGCTGGCCGACCGCAACGCCGAGAAGTTCAAGGCACTGGCCCCGCAGCTCGAGGCCTCAAACGACTTCTTCATCCGCACCTCGGACGAGCAGCACAAGCGCAAGGTCCAGGAGGTGCTGCAGAAGGTCCACGACAACGGCTACACGTACAAGGGCCTGTACGAGGGGTGGTACTGCCCGCGCTGCGCGGACTTCAAGGTCGAGAACGAGATCCTCGAGGGCAACCGCTGCCCGATCCACGAGATCGTGCTCGAACGCCACCAGGAGGAGAACTGGTTTTTTCAGCTGTCTGCCTTCCAGGAGCAGCTCGAGACGCTGTACGAGCAGCAGCGCGACTTCGTGATGCCCTCGCATCACTACAACGAGGCGCGTTCGTTCATCGCCTCCGGGCTCCAGGACATCTCGCTCTCGCGCAAGCGTCTGAAGTGGGGCGTGCAGGTGCCGTGGGACCCCGACCACGTGTTCTACGTGTGGTTCGACGCGCTCTTGAACTACTACACGGCCTTGAGCTATGCCCGCCCGGGCGAGGATCTGACCGACCGCTTCTGGCCGGCGACCTACCACCTGATCGGCAAGGACATCCTCAAGTTCCACACCGTGTTCTGGCCGGCGATGCTGATGGCCGCGGAGCTCCCGGTCCCGGAGCACGTGTTCGTGCACGGCTTCCTGCTCGGCGCCGACGGACGCAAGATGAGCAAGTCGCTGGGCAACGTGCTCGACCCGTTCGAGGTGATGAACGAGTACAGCACCGACGCGTTGCGCTTCTACCTGATGCGCGACGTTCCGTTCGGTGGCGACGGCGCGGTCGGCATGGACTCGGTGCGCACCCGGTACGAGACCGAGCTCGCAAACGAGTACGGAAACCTCGCCAGCCGCACGATCGCGATGCTGCACCGATATCGCGACGGTGTGGTCCCCGAGGTGGCGACCGATGACGCGCTGCGGCGTGAGTTCGACGTGCTGCCAGCCGAGGTCTCGGTCGTGCTCGATCGAGCCGATCCGACGCGTGCTCTTGACCTGATCTGGGAACGGGTCCGGCGCCTGAACCGCTACGTCGAGGAGCAGGCGCCGTGGCAGCTCGCGCGTGACCCCGACGCGGCGGACAAGCTCGACGAGGTGCTCGCCTCACTGGGAGAGGGGCTGCGCGCGATCAGCGTCCTGCTTTGGCCGTACATGCCCGCCAGCGTCGAGAAGCTGCTCCTGGCGCTCGGCGCTCCGGAGATCACGTTCGACCGCGCGCTGTTCGCCGAGCGCGGCAGTGGGCTGCCCGTGGAGGCGCTCGAGCCGCTGTTTCCGAAGCGGTGATCGACAGCCACACGCATCTGGACATGTGCGAGCCGCCGGACGCCGAGCTTGTGGCTCGTGCGTCGGAGGCCGGCGTGACCCGGATCGTGACCGTCGGGACGACGGGCGCGTCGTGTCGCGCGGCGCTGGCGGCCGCCGAGGACTTCCCGCAGGTCTACGCGGCGATCGGGCGCCACCCCAACTCGGCCACCGGCTTTGACGACGCCGACTTCGCCGAGCTCGAGGCGCTCGCCGCGCACCCCAAGTGCGTGGCGATCGGGGAGACCGGGCTTGACTACTACCGCGACTACGCGCCGGCGGCCGATCAGCAGCGCGCCTTCGAGGCGCAGATCGAGCTCGCGCGCGCGACCGCCAAGCCGCTTGTGATCCACACGCGCGCGGCCGACGACGACACGCTGGCGACGCTCACGGCCAAGGCTCAGGGAGTGCGGGTGATCCTGCACTGCTTTTCGATGGCGCAGCGGCTCGAGGAGTGCCTCGCGCAACCCGACTGGTGGCTGTCGTTCGCCGGCAACGTCACGTTCCCGAAGGCCGAGGACCTGCGGCTGGCGGCGTTGCGCGTGCCGCTCGAGCGGCTGCTGGTCGAGACCGACGCCCCGTATCTGGCCCCACAGGTGGTGCGCGGCAAGCCCAACGAGTCCTCCTACGTGGTTCACACCGCGCAGGCGCTGGCGATTGAACGCCGGGTCGGCTACGAGGAGCTCGAAGCCGCGATCGACCGCAGCGCCGCCGCGGTGTTCGGATGGTAGGAACGCGCCGATCTCGCGCGCTGGGTCAGAACTTCCTCGTCGACCGCAACATCCTCGACGTGATCGAGCGCCTCGCCGAGCTCGGCCCCGGCGACGTCGTGCTCGAGATCGGAGGGGGGGAGGGAGTGCTGTCCGAGCGGCTGGCCGCGACCGCCGCGTACGTGCACGTGGTCGAGGTGGACAGCCGTCTGGAGGACGGGCTGCGCGATTTGCTCGGTCGCTTCTCGAACGTGACGCTGCACATGGCGGACGCGCTGGAGGTGGACCTGGCGGCGCTCGACCCGGCACCGACGAAGGTCGTCGCGAATCTTCCGTACTCGATCGCCGCGACCGTGATTCTGCGCACGATCTCTGAGTTGCCCGGCGTGGACAGCTGGGTCGTGATGGTCCAACGCGAGGTTGGAGAACGTCTGGCGGCCAAGCCGGCGACCCCGGCCTACGGCGCCCCCTCGGTGCTCGCACAGCTCGCGTGTGACGTCAAGGTGCTGCGGCCCGTGGCGCGGACGGTGTTTCGCCCGGTCCCGAACGTCGACTCGGTGCTGGTCGGACTGCGCCGCCACGGCGGCGAGGTAGACCCGGCCGTGCGCGCGCTCGTCCACGAGGCGTTCGCTCACCGCCGCAAGGCGCTCGCGGGCTCGCTGGCGCTTGCTCCTGGCGCCGCGGCCGGAGTTCGCGAGCGCGCGCGGGCGGCGCTGGTCGAGATGGGCCACCCCGCCGACGAGCGCGCCGAACGGCTGTCGCCTGCTGAGTTCCGCGAGCTCGCCGTGAGGCTGGGCTCATGAAGCGGCTGCGGGCGCGCGCACCGGGGAAGGTCAACCTGTCCCTGCTCGTGGGTCCGGCTCGCGCAGACGAGCGCCACGAGGTCGTGACCGTGCTCGAGTCGGTGTCACTGTGCGACGAGCTCGAGCTGACGGTGCTGGGCGACGACGCCGGCGCCGACGAGGTCGTGTGTCCCGGGGTGGAGGGCCCGAATCTGGTCACCGCTGCCCTGGAAGGGCTGCGCTCGCGTGGCTGGGACGGGCCGCGCGTGCGGATCGAGATCGCCAAGCGGATCCCCGTGGCCGGGGGGATGGCAGGCGGTTCGTCGGACGCCGCCGCGGCGCTGCGGCTGGCGGAGGAGCTTCACCCGGTGGCCGACGAGGTGATCGCCGTGGTCGCGGCGGAGCTTGGATCCGACGTTCCCAGCCAGCTCGTTTCCGGGGCGTGGATCGCGACCGGCGCTGGGGAGTCGGTCGAGGCGGCGCAGCCGCTCGCACAGCACGCGTTCGTGGTCGTGCCGCAGCCGTTTGAACTATCGACCGCGGACGTGTATCGCGAGGCCGACCGGCTCGGCGAGCAGCGAACCGACGCCGAGCTGTGGTCTTCGCTGGAGGCCGTGCGAACGGTCCTGAGCCTCCCCGGCGGCCGGATTCCGGTTGAGCTCGCGGTCAACGATCTCGAGCCCGCGGCGCTGTCCCTGCGCCCCGAGATCGCGAGCGTTCTCGACAGGGTTCGGGCCGCGGGCGCCGAAAGCGCGTTCGTGTCTGGATCGGGTCCCACCGTCGTCGGCCTGATGTGGGGCGGAGATGCCGCCGACCGGGCGCAAGCGCTGGCCGCCGAGCTCTCCGGCCGCTACCCTGGCGCGTGCGCCGCAGTTCCCGTCGGCGAGGGGTTCGGCCAGCCATCCCCGAGCTCGGGCACAATTCGCTGAGGACACATGAGTAATCAGACGATCACCTATGTTGTCGGCGCCGGTCTGGGTGTGCTCGGGCTGGTTGCGTTCACGATCCTGGTCGTGGTCCCCGCGATCACGGCCTACCGGGGTGTGCTCCAGCGAGTCGCCGTGGTCGTGCTCTCGATGTACGTGCTCGCCGCGCTCGTTGGCGTCGGCGTGCTGGCCGGCGCACTCGTGGTGTTCGAGTGGCCGCGCCTGTTCTAGCCGTCCCCGACCCCGGAGCCCGCGGAGATGGCTGAAGACTCCACTCGCCAGGCGGCGACCTCGACCGGCGTCCCCGACTTCGCGGCGCTCGCCGAGATCACCGACGCGGTCGAGGCCGGTGCAGGCCTGCCCGAGATCCTGCGGACGGCGGCGCGCGTGCTGGACGCGAGCCTCGTCCTGATCGACCGCTCAGCCGCGGTGCTCGCCGTGGCTGCGCGCTCGCCGGCAGACGAGCGGTCGCTGATGCGCGACGCCGAGGACGTCACGACGATCGAGCTCAAGGTGGCCGAGGCCGCCGTGGGTCGGCTTCGCATGCGCGCGCGTGAACACGCGCCCGACCAGACGATGTTGCGGCTCGTGACGACGCTGATCGCGTCCGAGGTCGAGCGCGTGCGCGCACCCGAGCGCGCGTCGGAGGAGGCGGCCACGGGCTTTCAGCAGGCGGTGCTCGACGGCCGCATCGCCGACCGCGACGATCTGGTCGCGCGGGGCAAGGAGCTGGGCACCGACCTGGCTGCGGGCGGCAGCGTCGTCGTCGTGCGCGGCCACCCGCGCAACCCGCGCGAGGATGACTGGCGCCGCCGGCTGCTCGCGGTTGCCACGCGGGGTGCGCGGTCGATCGCACCCGGATCGATCGGCGCCCCGACCAGCGACGACGGCGCGGAAATCGTGCTGCTGGTTCCCGACCCCGACGGAGACACCGGGCGGCGCGTGGCCGCGGCGACCCGCCGCGAGCTCGAGTCCGGTCTGCCGGGCGTGGCGTTCGCGATCGGGCGAAGCCGCCACACGGTCGACCCGGTGGCGCTGCGCCGTGCGCACAACGAAGCGCTCCTGGCGGCGAACGTGGTCGAGGGCGATCCCGAGCGCAACGAGCTCTCCTACGAGGAGACCGGCACCTACCAGCTGCTGCTGCCGCACATGAGCGACCCGGCGGAGCTCAAGCGCTTCTACAGCGAGACCGTGCGGCCGCTGGTCGCCTACGACGAGCAGTACGAGACCGACCTGCTCGGCACGCTGTCGACGTTTCTGGAGTGCGACGCCAACGTCAACGCGACCGCGGCCCGGCTGTTCACCCACCGGCACACGATCCGGTACCGGTTTGAGCGCGTTCGGGAGCTGACCGGGCTCGACGTGTCGTCGACCGACGGGCGCGAGAAGCTCTCGCTCGGGCTCAAGGCGATGCGTGTGCTCGGCATCGCGCTGCCCGGTGGGCCGGCGACCGAGCCGGGTGCCGAGGGCGGCCGGGTCCGGCGCTAGACGTTCGGCGCGGCGAGCGCTTGCTCGACTGCGCTCGCGACCATCTCGCCCGCTGTGTGGAGCGGCTCCGTGGTGCGCATAGCCCGCGCCAGCACGAACGCGCCCTCGAGCGCGGCGAGCATCGCGATCGTCAGCTCACGCGCCTGCGCGTGCGTAAAGCCGCCATCCTCGTGTCGCGCCGCCCCGGCGGCGATCCACCGTTCGAACACGTCCGCGCACGCCTGACGGAGCGGCTCGCTGGTGCTCGACGTCTCGAGCGCGATCGTCGCGATCGGGCAGGCGTCCGCGTAGTCGGTCTCTTCTAGATGAGCCGCGGCGCCCGCGAAGAAGTTGCGCACACCGGTGGGGAGATCCGGGGCGGGGTCAAAGACGGCGGGGATCAGCAGCTCGTAGAGCGCACCGGACAGCCGGATCGCCTCGGCGCCGAGCTCCTCCTTGCCACCGGGGAAGAAGTGATACAGCGACGCGAACGGCGCCTGCGCCGCGGTGACGATCTGCTTGACGCCGGTGGCGTTGTAGCCCTGCTTGCGAAACAGCTCGGCGCTGCTCTCGACCAGCCGGTCCCTCGTGGTCGCCATGGGACGTAGCGTACAGCACTGATTAGAGCGATCTATCTAGAGAACGTGTAGGCTACGCCGAGACTCACTAGAGCGATCTATCTAGAGGAGGGCGGCGATGCTTTCGTGGCTTGGAAAGCGGCTCGTTGACTACCAGCTGGCACGCCTCAGCGCCGGCGACCTGCGCCTCACGCTGTGGATGGACGCCGCCGACGTGCAGATGACGTTCCCGGGCGACACCTCATGGGCGGTGGAGCTGCACGGCAAGGCCGAGCACGAGCGGTGGCTCAGGAGATTCATCCGCGCGGGCATCCAGATCTCGGCGGACGAGGTGATCGTCAAGGGCTTCCCGTGGCGGATGACGCTGTGCGTGCGCGGCCGCGACCACCTGCGGTCCGATGCCGGCGAGCTGGTCTACGAGAACCGCTACGTGATCTGGGGCCACCTGCGGTGGTTCAAGCTCAAGCGCTACGAGGTGTACGAGGACACGCAGAAGACCGTCGTGTTCGACCGCTGGCTCGTCGACAACCAGCACGCTGCCGCCGCGGTCTGATGGCGACCGTCGAGGTCTCGGCCGGGCCGATCGAGTACACCGATACGGGCGGAGACGGCCGGGTGCTCGTGCTCCTGCACGGGCTCGCGATGGACGGACGGCTGTGGGACGGCGTGGTCGCGACGCTCGGCGACGAGTGGCGCTTTGTGATGCCGACGCTGCCGTTCGGGGCGCACCGGGTCCCGATGCACCGGACGCCGACCTGTCGTTGCGCGGCGTCGGGCGAATCGTCGCCGAGCTGCTCGAGCGCCTCGACCTGCGCGACGTGACGTTGTGCTTCAACGATTGGGGCGGCGCCCAGGTGATGATCGCCGACGGCCTGGTTGACCGGGTCGGGCGCCTGGCGCTGATCGCGTGCGAGGCGTTCGAGAACTACCCGCCGGGGCTTCCGGGCAGGCTCGCGTCGCTGTCGGCGAGGATGCCCGGCGGGATCGAGATGATGCGTCGCGCGCTGTTGGTGCGCAGGCTGCGGGAGCTTCCGATCACGTTCGGGCGGATGTCAAAGCACGGCGTGCCGGATGAGCTGATGCGCGACTGGCTGGCGCCGCTCGCGCGACGCGAGATCCGCCGCGACCTCGCCAAGTACGCCGGCGACGCCTGGCGCGGCCGCCGCGACATGCTCGCCGCGACGCCGTCGCTGTCGACCTTCGAGCGTCCGGTACTGGTCGTGTGGGCGCCGGAGGACCGGATGATGCGCCCGCCGCTCGGCGCGCGCCTCGCCGCGGCGTTTCCCGACGCGCGGCTCGTGGAGGTGTCCGACAGCTACACGCTCGTCCCGATCGATCAGCCCGAGGCGCTCGCCGCGGCGCTGGGCGAATTCGCCGGCGCATAGCTCGCACATCCGTGCGCCCGGCCTGGGCGCGATGAACCCGACGGAGTAGCATCGCGCGCCATGGCGATTGCGATCATCACCGGCTCTGGAACGCACTCGCTGCCGGGGTTTGAGCAGGATGAGACCGAGGCGCTGGACACCCCGTATGGGCCGACGTCGGTGACGCGCGGCCGGTTCGCGGGAGTCGACGCGCTGCACGTGTCCCGGCACGGGTCGGGTCACGTCCGGCTCTCGAATCAGGTCGCGCACAGGGCCAACATCTGGGCTCTGAAGCAGCTCGGCGCAACCGCGGTGATCGCCTGCACCGCGTGCGGCGCGGTCGACCCCTCGCTCGAGCTCGGGTCCCTGGTCGTGTTCGACGATCTGCACTTCGCGTCCAACCGTCTGCCCGATGGGTCGCTGTGCACGTTCTTCGTGGAGCCGGGGGACGCTTTGCGCGGCCACTGGATCCTGCACGGCGGGCCGTTCTCCGAGGAGGTGCGCCAGGCGCTGCTTGCCGGGGCCGCCGAGGCCGGACACGCGGCGCGTGACGGTGGCGCGTACGGACACGTCGACGGGCCTCGCTTCAACACGCCGACCGAGATTGCGCAGCTTGCCGCCTGCGGCGTCGTCGCCGTCAGCCAGACCGCCGGACCCGAGACGGTGCTGTGCGGCGAGCTCGAGCTCCCCTTCGGGCTGATCGGCTTCGTCACCGACTACGCCAACGAGGTCGTGCCGGGTGAGCCAACGCCGGTCGCCAAGCTGATCGAGATGATGGGGGCCAGCCCGGAGATCTTCGCTGACGTCCTCCGGGTGGCGGTCGGGCGTCTCGAGTCCGGGGGCGCTGTCGCGGCCGGAACCGTCTACCGCTTCGACCAAGGATGAACGGTGCCGACCCGGCCGTGCTCATCATGGCGCGAGCCCCTCGACGTGGCGAAGTCCGACGGGCACTGGAGCCGTTGCTCGGGCGCGACGGCTGCGTCGCGCTGCAGTCGGCGCTGATCTCCCAGGTCGCGGACTGGGCCCGCGAGGTTGCGCCCAACGGCGTCCACGTCGCCCATGACCCACCGGACGGCGGCCGCGAGCTGCGTCCCCTCGTGGGACGGGATGCCGCGATGTTCCCCCAGAACGGCGACGGCATCGCCGCGCGACTGGCCGATGCGGCCGCCAGGGTGTTCGCCCGCAAGGAAGGCCCGCTGCTGATCGTGTGGCCCGACCTCCCGAAATTGCGGCCCGACCACGCCGCCGGGGCACTCGACGACCTCAGCTCGGGGTGCGACGCGGTGATGGGTCCGGTAATCGACGGCGGCCTGTACCTGCTCGGGATCGCCCGCCCGCTGCCCAAGCTGTTCGCGCTGCCCGAGCAGGCGTGGCGGAGCCCTGACGTGATGATGCTCGGGCTCGCAGCGGCGCGGGACGCGTCGCTGGAGATCGGCCTCCTGCGCGGCGAACGCGCGCTGCATCGCCCCGCCGACGTCCGCGCTGCGCTGGCGGACCCGATGCTGCCGGGCGATATCGGGCGGATCCTGCGGCGCGCCGCATAACCCGCCCCGCCTCCTAGATCAAACGTCCAAAGCCCTTCGCATGTGGGGCATTGGGGCCGACAACGGCTAAAGAGCTCTGCTCGCCGCCAGGACCGCCCACCACATGCACCCCGACCAGTCACCGTCCGTCAAGCCTCCAGCGAGTGGACGAATTAGGGCCGCGATCGCGCGGATGCGGTGGCGCGCTTCCGAGGACGCCGGTTTCGCATTGATCGAGATTCTCGTCAGCGCGGTGCTCGTGGCGTTTATCTCGGCGGCAGTGGCCGACGCCCTGATATCCAGCGCTCATCTGAGCGGCACCGAGCGGCAGCGTTCGCAGGCAGACCAACTCGTCCAGCAGGATCAGGAGCGGCTAAAGGGCCTGTCTGACCAGCAGCTCCAGGGCCTCACCCAGACCCGGACGGTCAAGCTCGATGGGTATACCTACACGGTCACCTCGAGCTCGACGTTTGAGGGCACCAGCGGGGCGTCCACCTGCAGCTCCGGCAGTGCCGCCTATTTCAAGGTCGCCTCCACGGTCACCGGGCAGCCCACGGGCACCGTAACCGACGAGTCGATCATCAGGCGCACGGTTGACGGCGGCCTCCGGGTCCAGGTCGACGATCAGACCGGTGTCAACCCGTTGTCGGGGGCGCAGGTCAACGCGACCGGGCCGAGCACCGCCACGGGCAACACCGACGCGAACGGCTGCTTCGTGTTCACGGGCATGTCACCCGGGAACTACAACGTCGCCGTGGCGGCTGCCGGCTACGTCGACAAGGACGGAAACAGTTCGCCTCCGAGCATCAGCGCGACGGTCGCCGCCACCGGGATCGCCCCGACGAATGTCACTCCGTTGGTCATCGGACAAGGCGGCTCGATCGCCGCGTCGTTCGTGACCAACACGGCGGCGAACGCGCTCCCTGTGTCCGGCTATTACCTGTCCTACTTCGGGAGCCTCGGGTCGAGCAAGATGTCGTCCTCGGTGGTGCTGGGCTCCGGTGCGCCGGTCACCTCGATTTCGACGGCGGCGGCACACCTCTTTCCATTCACGACGTTGCAGGGCTCCACGTATACGTACGCTGGCAACTACCAGGTGTGGGCGGGCAAGTGCGCGTCCGAACAGCCGCTCTCGCCGCCGCCGGGGATTGACGTCGCGACGGTTGCTCCGGGTTCGGCAGTCGCCGCGACCGTCGGCGAACCCGCCCTCGAAGCGGCGATTACGGGCAACACCGCGCCGCTCGACGTGAAGATCACCTACTCGGACGGGTCCTGCACCGACGTGTGGTCGCCCGTCGCGTCCGCGGGCACCGACGCCGCCAACGGAAGCGCCTTGGTCTTTCCGGCGCCGTTTGCGAGCAATGCCGCCAAGGGAGACCCGGCGTCGAACGTACCCGGCGTCGCCAGCAGTCTCACGTTCTGCGTCGACTACAAGTCCGGAACCTCGACCTGGCGTAAGAAGACCGTCACCGCCATCACGAACACGAGTTTCACGGCGCCGACGGTTCTTTCGCCCATCAATATCGCCGCTGCTTCCACGAGCTCGAGCCCATGCTGACTCGCGCTCGACACAGGCTGCGTCACGTGAGCGGAGAGGGCGGGTTCACGCTTCCCGAGCTGCTGGTCTCGATGATCGCCGGCCTGGTTCTCGTCGGTGCGCTGCTCACGATCATGGACGTCACGCTTCATCAGACGTCGCGGACGTACACGGAACTCGACGTCACGCAGCGCGCGCGACCGACGATCGAGGCGCTCGAGAACGAGCTGCACTCGGCCTGCGTCGGAGGCGACACCGCACCGATCCAGGTCGGCAGCGACGGCAACAACCTGATCTTCGTCACCCAGTACGGGACGGCGGCGAGTCTGGTGCCGCAATGGCACCAGATCACCTACAACGCGGTAGCCAAGACCCTCACCGAGAGCGTCTACGCGGTCACCGGCTCCGCGCCGACCTGGGTTCGCGGGGCGCAGGTCGGCACGACCCGCACCCTGCTAGCCAACGCCCAGCAGAAGCTGGCGGGTACGCCTGCGACCGCGCAACCCGTCTTTCAGTACTTCGCCTACGAGCCGGCCTACACCGACTCGAGCGGCAACACCGACATGATCGTCCTCGACGGGCTCAACACCGTGCCGGGGCCGACGACATTCCCCAATCCCGATCCGCTCACCGTCCCTCTGTCGGCCGTGGATGCCCCGAATACGGTCGAGGTGCTGATCAACCTGGTGCTCGGGGCCAGCGGCGCGCCGGGCCAGAACCCCGCTCTCACCGGGGTCAACGACACGATCACCGACGGTGTCCTGTTGCGCCTCACGCCACCGGACAACCAGGTCGCCGCCGGCGCGAACTTTGGACCATGTCAATGAAACTCCACGCCCTCAGACGAGCCGCACGTGGTGCGCAGCGCCGCTTGAGCGCCGAGCAAGGGTTCACCATGATCATCGCGCTGGGTGTGATGCTCGTGACATCGCTTTTGGTCGCGGCAGTGTTGGTTGCCGTGGCAGGTGACACCAATACGACGCGGCACGACCTCGACAGCAAGCGCGCGTATTCTGCAGCGCGGGCGGGGCTGAACGCGTTCCTCTACAACCTCGACCAAAACCCGAACTACTGGAGCACTTGCGCGAACGACGCCAGCGGCGTCACCCCGGTGCCTGGGGCATCGACGGCGGTCTCCTACAGCTTCCAGCCGATCTACAACTCGGGTTACAGTGCGACCAATTGCCCGACGAATGCAGTCGCAGCACTGATCGATCCACTTACCGGGTCGCTGCGAGTCAAGTTCACAGGCTATTCGGGGGCGACGCCTCAGGTGTCGCGTACCGTCGTCGCCGCCTTCAGAAAGCGAAGCCCGCTCGACTTCCTCTGGTACACGGTGTACGAGACCCAGGACCCGGTCACCAACTCGGCCTGCGGGGAGTGGTACAGGCAAGGCGCAGACCCATCGTGCGCGATCGTGTGGGCCAACGACGTCATGAACGGCCCGATGTACACCCAGGACCAGCTGAAGATCGGCAGCGGTGCGACGCCTACGTTCGGACGCTCCAAGCAGGATCTGATCGAAAGCGAGGGACCGACCCTGTGCACAGGATCCTGCGGGAGCGCGACCATGAAGGGCACCCCAATCGCCCCCGTGCCAACGTCCGATCAAGTCGCGTTCCCAACGAGCAACGCTCAGCTCGCGACCGATGCCCAGAACCACGGTCAGGTGTACAAGGGAACGACCAACGTGACTCTGGGCGGCTCGGCCGGCGTCGGCAAGGCCAGCGTCGTCGTCTGCCCAACCTCAACGACGTGCACCGCGCCCGCGACCGTGGACCTCGCCACTTATCCAATCTTGGCCGCTACCAACCTGTCGGGCTGCTCCGGTTCGTACGACCCCACTAACGTGACCTACTCCCAGAACTCCTCGGGCTACTACTACGGGCCGTGCGGCGACATTTACGTGAACGGGAGTTACTCGACGCCTCTGACGATCTCGGCCGGCGACAACATCGTGATCACCGGGAGCCTGACCACTTCCTTGACGGGACCCGCGACGCTCGGCCTTGTAGCCAACCAGTTCGTCCGCGTGATGCACGGCGTCAAAAGCGGCAGTGGATGCACCGGTGGCGTCATCGAAGACACGACTCACACGATCGACAACCCCGTCATCGACGCGGCGATCTTGACGCTGGGCCACTCTTTCATCGTCGACAACTACAACCGGGGCTGCCACAGCAACCTGGACAACCTCACAGTGAACGGCGCGATCGCCCAGAAGTATCGTGGTCCTGTCGGTACCGGAAGCTCGACGCCCGACGACCGGGTACTCGAAGAACTACGGCTACGACGACCGGCTGCATGTGCTCCTGCCGCCGTATCTGTTCGACATCGTGACCTCGGCGTGGGCGCTCAGTCGCGAGACGCTGTGCACGCCGGACCCGGCAGCGCCGCTTACGCCGACGGCGCAAAATTGCGGCTACACAGGCACGTAGTTAGCTCGGCGATCCGCGCCAGGCGGCGGGCCGACTGAGGCGACCTGGCGCACGGTCCGCGAGACCGAGTGCGCGCCGCACCTCGACCTCGACCCCGCGGGTCGTCTGCTGACGCAGTGGCGTACGCAAGGCAGGGCTCGACCCTGATTTCCGGGACCAAACCCGGCGTACTGCCGGACGCCACCCTTCGTACTGGGGAGTGGTGTAGCCGTAGCACGGGGCACTTTGGATGCCTTAGCGCAGGTTCGAGTCCTGCCTCCCCAGCTTAGAATTACCTGCTAAACAGCTATTTTTCCGTCCGGCACACGAACTAATGTTCGGGTATGCCGAAATACACGGAGCAAGAGGTGCGGGATGCGGTCGCGGCGGCGCGCAGCCTGTCCGAGGCACTGCGGACGCTTGGGCTGCGACCAGCCGGCGGCAACCATCGCACGCTCCACCGGCTGATCGCGAAGTACGGCATCTCGGTCGACCACATGGATCCGAAGTGGGCGCTTCGCCGAGCGCGCGCAATTGCGCGATACCGCTTCCGGAGATCCTGGTCGTGGATTCGACTTTCCATCGCGGCCACCTAAAGGAGCGCCTGTTCCGCGAGGGCGTGAAGAAGCGGCGATGTGAGCTCTGCGGGCTTGGAGAAGAATGGTGCGGGCGGCCGATGTCGCTGACCCTCGATCACATCAATGGTGTCCCGACCGACAACCGGATCGAGAACCTGCGCATCGTCTGTCCGAACTGCGCCGCGACGTCTCGATACCCACTGCGGGCGCAAGAACCGGATCGACCGCGACCCGCGCGCGTGTCTTCATCTGCGGTTCGGAGTTCATCCCGAAGTACCCGACCCATCGATACTGCTCGCAGCGGTGCGGAATCCACAGCAAGGGGTCGCACGAGCCTCAGCCAGAGCGGCGAAAGGTTCCGCGACCCTCCCATCAGCAGCTGCTGTCCGATCTCCAGACGATGAGCTTCGTGGCCGTCGGCCGCAAGTACGGCGTCTCTGACAACGCCGTACGCAAGTGGCTTCGCTACTACGAGCGCGAGAGGGCTGGGCTCACACCGGCCGAGGCTGAGACGACGGAGACCGCGGTCGACTCAGGCATGGCACCCGACGCCCGGCTTGATGGAGCCGGGAGCGAGGCACGCGACCTTGAGCTGCGGTTGCCGGCCGCTGCGAACGACGAAGCTGTAGGACTTGCCGATCGAGTTCGGCCGGATGACGGCGACCGTGAGCTGGGTCTTCGGGGACAGCCGGCGCTTGTCGAACGGTGCAGTCAGGTCGATGGCCCGGCTTTGGCTTGACTTCCTGATCGGAGTGGTCCGCTTTGCGAACGGGCAGCCGCGGCCGCGACAGAGCGTGACGACCTGCGCTCCGACCGGCGCTCCACGGACCACGAGGCTGACAACGCTCGTGTAGGCGCGCGTGGATACGAAGCTCCAGCGCACCTTCGCGGTGATCACCCCCAGCGCCGTGACCTTCGTCGCGGACGACTGCGACGCACTGAAGTCGTGGTCGCCGAGGTAGCGTGCAGTGATGCTATGGGCGCCCGGGATCCGGTAGGCGGCGGAGCAAGTCGCGGCAGGCGTCCCACCGCTCGGGCGAAGCGGCTGGCGGGCACATCCAGAGATTGGCTTCGCGCCATCCAGAAACTCGACGGACCCGGCCGGCTGTGCAAAGCCGGAGTGGCGAGACCTCACGGTGGCAGTGAAGCGCGTGCTCCCCCTGACCAGCGGCGCGCGGTTGGACACCGACAATGAGGTCGCCGTGGAGTCAGCGCCGATGGGCAGCGTGATCGTGCCGGCCGAGCCCGCAACGCTCGAGTTGGCGTCGGGCGTGAAAGTCGCCGTCAGCTGCGCGGGCGACGCATCTGCGGAGAACGAGACCTGGCAGGTCGCCGTCGGGCTCGAGGAAGACACGGGCTCGTTCGAGCACGAGCCTCCGATCGGCCCGCCAAAGGTCGCGAACGTGACCGATCCGGATATCGGGGCGGTGCTGCCGGCGGACACCGTCGCAATCAGCGTCACAACTTGATTTGTCACCGGCGAGCCGGAGGATGCCCGCAGAACTGTGAAGCTTGGGCCGGCGGTCTGGCCGAGCTGGGCCTGGCCTGTGACGCCCGTGCTCGTGTCGGTGGCCGTGATCGTCACCGGGCCGGGTGTGGTGGTGCTGTGGATCTGCGCGGAGTAGGTCCCGTCACCCCGGTCCGCGGCGGCCGCCTGCTGGCCGCTGCTGGAGGAGATCACGACGGTGTGCCCGGGCACGGCGTTGCCGTTGGCGTCGGTGACGGTCGCGGTCGCGGTCGTGGTGGACGTGCCGTCCGCGACGATCGACGGGGGCGAGAGCGACACGGTCACCGCTGTGGCAGGCCCGGGCGTCTGCGTCAGTGTTGCCTGAGCGTTGACGCCGGGCGCCGACTGGTCGTTGGCGGTGATCGTCGAATGTCCGGCTCGGGTCGTGCTCGTGATCGTCGCGCTGTAGGTGCCACCACCGTTGTCCGTGGTCGCGCTGACCTGCTGGCCGCCGTCGGTCGAGAAGGCGACCGTGTCCCCGACGACTGGACTGCCATCGACGTCGGTCACGTTCGCCGTGGCCGTCGTCGTGGACGAGCCGTCGGCCGTGATGATCGGCGGCGACAGCGAGACCGTCACGCTCGTCGCCGGTCCGTCCGCCAACGCTGTCGGTGCGAGCAGCAGCGCGCCGACCAGCACGCACACGGCGCCAAACGCTCGGCCGACAAGCAGGGTCCCCCGGATTACGCCTGCAGCCGTCGCAGCTTGGCGCTTACTGCGCAACGTGCCGTCCCGCTCCATCGTAAATAGCTCGCAATCCGTCCGTGCTGAATGCCCCGGCCCGTCCGGCGAACATCGTAGACAGCAGTCCGCCGACTGGCTGGGCGACCTCTGTCATCGTGCCGACATGCCCGCGGTGATCGACGTCGAGCTTGCGTATCTCGAGCCGATGGACGCCGAGGGCGTGATCGCCTATCTGGCGCGCCGCGCCATCCCCGGCATCGAGGAGGTCGTCGACGGCGCCTACCGCCGCAGCGTGCGGCTCCCCCGAGGCGCAGGGATCATCGAGTTGGCCCCCGGCGACGGCCGGATCAAGGCCCGATACCTGCTCGACCACCGAAACGACGAGACAGACGCCGTCGAGCGCTCGCGGGTCCTGTTCGACCTCGACACCGACCCACGGCCCGTCTTCGATGCCCTGCAGGGCGACCCGCTGATCGGGCCACTCATCCGCGCGAACCCGGGCCGACGAGTGCCGGGTCACGTGGACCCGGACGAGATCGCGTTCCGGGCCGTGCTCGGCCAGCAGGTCTCGCTCGCGGGCGCGGCGACCCTGGCCGGTAGGCTGGTCGCCGACTACGGCGAGCCGTTGCGAGCTCCGCTCGGAAGCGTCACACATCTATTCCCGCGCGCGGGAGCGCTCGCCGGCGCGGATCCGGAGCGCCTGGCGATGCCGGCCTCACGCCGGCGCGCGCTGATCGGTCTTGCCAAGGCCCTGGACGAGGGCGAGGTGAAACTCGGCGCCGCGGCCGACCGCGCCGAGGCGCGCGAGCGGCTGCTCGAGCTACCCGGGATCGGCCCGTGGACCGCCGACTATGTGGCGCTCCGGGCGCTTCGCGACCCCGACGCGTTCCTGCCGTCCGACCTCGGCCTGCGCCGGGCGCTGGAGCGATTGGGCCTCGACGGCAGTCCAGCCAACGCCGCAAACCTCGCCGAAAGCTGGCGTCCATACCGCGGCTACGCGCTCATGCATCTGTGGGCGACCCTCGCGAATCCGTAGTTTTTCGGCAGTAATCCGTAGTTTCTACGGATTAAGTTCTGCACCGCCGGTGCCGACCTACTACTTGGCCACTAAAACGAGACGCTCGTCACGGACCAGGCGGGCGCCCAAGCGGCCATGAGTTTCGTCGTAGTGCACCTGACCGACAACTTGATCGGCGCCGGCGTGTAAGGAAGGATTCCTTCTCGCCGGCGCTGGTCTGTGCGCTCGCCCGGTCGCAGCGATGGCCGGTCTGAGCGATCGTTCCCGGGGGTCCTGCCACTACGATCCTGGGCGTGGCCGCGCCAGTCGTTGTCATCCTCGCCGCGGGCCAGGGGACCCGGATGCGATCCGGCACGCCCAAGCTCCTGCACGAGATCTGCGGACGGCCGATGATCGCCTGGCCGGTCGCCGCCGCGCGCGATGCCGGCGCCAGCAAGATCGTCGTCGTCGACAACCCCGATCGCCGCCTCGAGGGTGTGCTCGACGCCGACGTCACGCTGGCCATCCAGCAGCAGCCCCGCGGAACCGCCGACGCGGCCCGGGCCGGGGTAGAGGGCGTCGCCGCCGGCAACACCGTCGTCGTCCTCAACGGCGACGCTCCGCTGCTCAGCGCCGAGGCCATCAGTTCGCTGGTGGACGCCCACGAGCGCGCGGTCGCGGCGGCCACGATCGGGACGGTCACCCTCGACGACGCGAGCGGCTACGGCCGCGTCGTCCGCGACCCCGACGGCATGGTGCAGCGCGTGGTCGAGACCAAGACGCCGGGCGACGCGACCGACGCCGAGCTTCAGATCCGCGAGGTCAACACCGGGCTGTTCGCCTTCGACGGCGACGCGCTGCTCGTCGCGCTTGACCAGGTCGACTCCCACAACGCCCAGGGCGAGCTGTACCTCCCCGACGTGCTCCCGATCCTCCGGTCCCTCGGCCGGACGGTCATCGCCCACGGCCTCGATGACCCATCCGAGATGCTCGGCATCAACGACCGGGTTGCGCTCGCCGACGTGACAGCTGTCGCCCAGCGCCGCATCCACGAGCACCACATGCTCGCGGGCGTGACGATCGTCAATCCGGCCGCGACCGTGATCGACGTCGGCGTCGAGATCGCGAGAGACACGGTCATCGCACCGTTCTCGAGCCTCCACGGCGCCACGCGGATCGGCGAGGGCTCGACGATCGGGCCGCTCAGCACCCTGATCGACGCATCGATCGGAGAGGAAGCATCGGTGGTGCATTCCTACGTCAAGGGTGCCGTCGTCGGCGACCGCGTGAGCGTCGGGCCGTTTGCCTACCTGCGGCCTGGCGCGGTCCTGCGCGAGGGCGCCAAGGCCGGCACGTTCGTCGAGATCAAGAACTCCGACATCGGCGCCGGGGCCAAGGTTCCGCACCTCTCCTACATCGGCGACACCGACATCGGCGAGCGCACGAACATCGGCGCGGGGACGATCACCGCCAACTACGACGGCAAGAACAAGAGCCGAACGACGATCGGCGCGGGCGCGTTCGTCAGCGTCGACACGATGTTCGTCGCGCCGGTGAGCCTCGGCGACGGCGCCTACACCGCGGCCGGCTCGGTGATAACCCACGACGTGCCTCCCGGGGCGCTCGGAGTGGCACGCGCGCGCCAGCGCAACATCGACGGCTACGGCGAACGCCGCAAGGAGCGGGATGCCGCGACGCACGAGGCCACCGACGGCGCTAACAATTTGCCTGCGAGCCCCGAGGCCGAGCTCCCGGCGACCTCCAAGAGCAGCAGCGGAGAGCCTCCGGCAACGTAGTTCTTGGGGTACCGTTCGGAGCGCAGTCCCGTCACCGCCCCCTCGTAGAATCGACAGCCCACGATGAGCGCGCTTGAGACCTATCCGAGCCCGACGCGCGAGCTCGAGCTGCCCTCCAGCAAGCGCCTCGTGCTGGTGACCGGGCGTGCGAACCCGGCGCTGGCCGGAAAGATCGCCTCCAAGCTCGGGATCGAGCTGGGCGGGATGACGCTGAAGACGTTCACCAACGGCGAGGTGTACTGCCGGTTTTCGGAGTCGGTGCGCGGCTGCGACGTGTTCATCGTCCAGCCGACCTGCGGCAATGTGGCGACCGGGCTGAGCGCCAACGACGCGCTGATGGAGCTGATGGTGATGGTCGACGCCGCGGTGGGCGGCTCGGCGCACAGGGTGATCGCGGTGACGCCGTGGTACGGGTACTCGCGCCAGGACAAGAAGTCAGAGCCGCGCGAGCCGATCAGCGCCCGGATGGTCGCGCGCATGCTCGAGTCCGCCGGGATCGACCGGATCCTGGCGATGGACCTGCATCAGGGCCAGATCCAGGGCTTCTTCCAGAAGCCGTGCGACCACATGACCGCGATGTTCATGCTGACCCAGTACTTCAGCGACATGGGCCTGGAGGACCTCGTCGTGGTGGCCCCCGACGCCGGCCGCGTGAAGCTGAACAAGCGGTTCGCATCCCGGATCGGAGCCGACCTGGCGATCCTGAACAAGGAACGCCCCGCGCAGCAGGTCGCCGAGATCGGCTACGTGATCGGTGACGTCGAGGGCAAGACCGCGGTGCTTGTCGACGACATCATCGACACCGCCGGCACGCTCAAGGCCGCCGCCCAGGCCGTCCACGACGCCGGCGCCACGCGCGTCTTCGCCGCCGCCACCCATGGCGTCTTCTCCGGCAACGCCTGGGAGAACCTGGCCGGGTCGGGCCTCGAGCAGATCGTGGTCACCGACACGATCCCGCTGCCACCCGGTGCCCCTGACAACGTGCGGGTCCTGTCCTGCGCGGACCTGCTGACGAGCTCGATCCGCCAGATCTTCACCGACGGCTCGGTGAGCGGCGTGTTCGGCGGCGAGAACCAGCTGTTCTGAGCCAGTCAGATCGCGCCGCACGGCTGATGGAGCTTCTCGGGCTCAGCGAGGAGGAGCTGTGCACGGTGCTCGACTCCGACCCTCTGACGCTGCTTTCGGGTCAGCTCGACCATCGCCCGGAGCTGCCGATCCTGCTGGACCTGCTGGCCGAGCCCGCCGAGCAGGCCGGACCGACCGTGCTCAGGCGCTGGGTGCGAGCGGCGGGGCCGTCGGGCGTGCCGATCGAGGCTCTGCTGCGCCGCGACTTCGGCGCGTTCGAGGATGCGCTGGCCGATCTGGCCGATCGCGGATTCGTGCTCAGGGGCGGCGGTTAGTGTCCGGCCCGCTGTCGCACAAGTTGCGCCCGCGCTACGCCGAATGCGACGTCCAGGGCGTCGTCTTCAACTCGCACTACCTCACGTACTTCGACACCAGCATCACCGAGCTGTGGCGGGCCGGGGTCGGCGGCTACCAGGTGATGCTCGACCGGGGCCTCGACGTCGTCGTGGCCGAGGCGCGGCTGCGGTTCCTGGGCCCGGCCCGGTTTGACCAGGAGCTCACCCTCGAGATCGGCGTCACGAATCTGGGCAACACGAGCATCGCCTCCGAGCACCGGATCAGCTACGAAGGCCAGACGCTCGTCGAGGGGACGCTGGTGCACGTGCTCGTCGACCGCGCCACGCTCGCCAAGACGCCGATCCCGGACTGGCTGCGCGACGGGTTGAGCCCGTGGCTCGTCCCGCCGAGCGACGCCTGGACCTAATCGTCCTCGGCCGGCTTGGCGTGCTCGTCGCCGGGCCAGAACCCCGTCAGGTACTCGAACGTCCTGGCTCCGGCTCGATCGACCACGGCGGCGACGGCGGCCAGCGTCGCTGCCTCGAGCGCCGCGGCGGCGAGCACCTTCGGGACTTTTGCGTCGTGGGTCGTCGGCTTCGGCGGCTGTTCGTCGTCGATCTGGCTCCAGATCTGCTTGAAAACGTTGTGGCCGAGCCTGGCCGCAATCACGCTCGCGATGATCGCGAAGGGCTTGTAGAGGAGCTTCATGTAGCGCGCAGCCTACCCCCGCGCGAAGAAAACGGCGCGGTACGTCTGCGGTTGTGGGTAAATAGTGTGTGAAGGTTCCGTCGGTCCGCAAGGAGCGAGATGAGATTCGACGAAGACGCAGACGCTCGGCACGATGCTTCAGAGCAGCTCCTGCGGCGTGCGTTGATCGACGATTCGTCGTCCGTTGCCGTCTCGCTTCGGGTTGGCGGCCTGCCGGTGAGCGAGGCCGTGACCGTGATCTTTCACGGGCGGCGGGACCTGGGGACCCTCCAGACGTACATCACGCCGGGCAGCCGCGGCGCCGGTGCGACGGTCGCTGCCAACCAATTGCTGCGCGTTCCGTGCGACCTCGACCTCGCCGACGCGGAGGACCGCGACGAGGCCGCCCAGCTGTATCTCGAGCAGGCCACCACGCTGCGCGATGCCCTGGTCGGAGCCGACGTCGTGCTCGACGTGTGGCGCGAGCCGCTGTGCGAGCTGATCGGCTCCGAGGTCCAGGTCGACTACTCGGTCGAGCTGCCGGTACGGCTGCCCGCCGCGAGGCTGATGCCGACCGCGCTCGTCGCTCCGGAGTCCCAGCTGCTGGTGGCCCCCGTGTGCAGCGCCCGCACCCTCGCCGAGGGCCGGCCTCCGATGGGGATCGCGTGCGCACAGCAGGACGTCACCCGGGTCTATCCGCTGGCAGACGACCCCGAGCGCTGCGTCGAGGACTTCCTGCACCTCGCCGCGGACCACGCGCGCGCGCTCGCTGAGCGCCTCGACCACCAGGAGGCTTCGGTCGAGCGCTTCCTCGAGCTCAGCGACCCGTAGCCCGCGGCTCCCCCTCTGCTTACCTTCCGCCGGATGCGCCGGCCCAAAGTCTTGCTGATCACCGGCGTGGTACTCGTCGTCTTCCTCTTGATCAGCGCGCTCCTCGCGCGCATCTTCAGCGCCGACAGCGCGCAGCGCGCCGCGATCATCGGGGTGCTGCAGGACCAGGCCCAGGGCGACACCAACGCCGTGGTCTCGAGGATCCAGGGATGCGACGCCAGCGCGGCGTGCCGCGAGCGCGCCGCCTACAACGCCGTCCACCTGAAGGCACCGGGGGCGGTCTCGGTGCTCACGCTCCAAACCCCCGCGGGCGGCATCACGTTCGGCAACAGCGAGGGTGTCGCCAGGGTCGCGTGGCGGATCGGCTCAGGACTGCCGATCGTTCAGTGCGTTCGCGTCCGGCGGACGGGGAACCCGATCACGGGGCTGCACGTCGAGCTGCTCGCCGTCAGCAAGCGAATTCCCAGCGAGAGCAACTGCCCGCAGACGTTCTAGTGGACCCCGAAGCCCACTAGGTCCGGACCGGCGTCCGCGTCGGCTCGCGTGACGGCCTGCGATCGCGGCGCGGGTGGTGATCGGCGAGGCGTCCGTGGTCGCGCAGGCGCAGCGAGGCCTGTACTGCGTCGGGCAGCGGGATGCCGCCTCGCGGCGGAGCCGGCGGCTTCGGAGGCGCCTTCGGACCCCAGCCGCCGCCGTCGTCAGAGCCGGAGTCGTTGCGCGGTGGTATGCCCGGTTCCTCTCGGAGCGCGGGAATGATCAACACCGCGACGCACACCAATCCCAGAAGGTGCATTCCGGCGATCATCAGCATTAGCTGAGCCTCGCCTGACATTGCGTTAAAGCGTACCGCGCCGTTCCAAGAGCGTGTAAGGGATTTGCCCGCTACCATCGCAGACCGTCATGGCCAGCTCAGACACAACAGGCCTCGCCGTCGAGCAACGCGAGCCGAGCGGATCCCGCGCCGCGCGGCGCCTGCGGCGTGAGGGCAAGGTCCTCGGCGTCGTATACGGCGGCGGCGAGGACCCGGTCGCCTTCCAGGTCGATGCCCGAGTCCTGCGTCAGGCCCTCGCCCACAAGGGCGCGGTGCTCGACCTCCGCATCGGCGCCGCCGGCGGCACGCCGGTCGTCGTCAAGGAGCAGGTCCACCACCCCGTCACGGGCGAGACCGTGCACCTCGACCTGCTGCGCGTCCGGCTCGACCAGCCGATCCAGGCAACGGTCGTGCTCGAGCTCGTCGGAGCCGACGACGCTCCAGGCGTCAAGGAGGGCGGCGTGCTCGAGCAGGTCACGCGCGAGCTCACCGTCGAGGCGCTGCCGACCGAGATTCCGGACTCCCTGCAGCACGACGTGTCCACGCTCGCCATCGGCGACACGGTGACGCTCGACGCGCTCACGACGCCCAGCAACGTGAAGCTCGTCGACGATCCCGAGACCGTGATCGCCACGCTGTCGCCGCCCAAGCTGCAGCTCGAGGAAGAGCCCGAGCTCGAGGAAGAGACCGAGCTCGTCGGCGAGGGCGAGGAAGCCGCCGAGGGCGAGGGAGCCGGCGACGGCGCAGAAGGTGGCGCCGACGGCGGCGACGCCGGCAGCGACGAGTAGCAGGCGGCCGTGCAACTCCCGGGTCGCCGGGGCACTCCTGTCGACTGGCTGATCGTCGGCTTGGGCAACCCCGGCAGCGAGTACGCCGGCACGCGCCACAACATCGGATTCGAGGTCGCGAACCTGCTGGCGCAGCGCTGGCAGCTGCCGAAGGCGAAGTCGAAGTACCGCGGCCTTCTGACCGAGGGACGGACCGGTCCGGGCGGGCCGCGCGTGGCGATCCTGCTCCCGCAGACGTACATGAACGAGGCCGGCGACTCGGTCGGCCCCGCGCGCGGGGCGTTCAAGCTCGATCTCGACCGCGTGTTGGTCGTCCACGACGAGATCGATTTGCCGTTCGGGGACATCCGGACCCGCACGGGCGGTGGCCTCGCGGGGCACAACGGGCTGAAGTCGCTCAGACAGGGCCTCGGCTCGCCCGACTTCGCGCGCGTCAGGATCGGCGTCGGGCGGCCACCGACGACCGATCCCGAGCGCGTCGCGGCCTACGTCCTGGGCCGCTTCGCCGAGCCCAAGGACGAGGTCGCACAGCTGATCGAAGACGCGGCCGACGTGACCGAGAAAGTCATCCTCGGCGAGGCGCAACCTTCCTAGACTCAGTAGGTAGTGCTCCGCACACTTCTCGCCCATGCAGACGACGACGCGCAGACCGACGCGCTGGCGCGCGACGGCGGTCGTGGCTTCGTCTCCCAGGCACTGCGCCCGTACCTGATCGCCGCCCTTCTGGACCGCGATCCGGACCACCCGGCGATCGTCGTCGCCGGCGACGACCGCGCCGCGCGCGACCTCGCCGCCGGCCTGAGAACCTGGCTCGAGCCGCGCACCGTTCGCTATTACCCCAGCCGCGGCGTCACCTACGAGTCGCACCTGGCGCCACCGCCGCACCTTGTCGGTCTGCGGATCGCGGCGCTCGACGCGCTGCTCGACGCCGGCGAAGGCGCGGCTCCGGTGGTCGTCGTCAGCGCCGTGGCGCTGTCGGAGAAGGTTCCCGACCCGTCGCTTCGCCCGCACTCGTTCTGCCTGAAGTCCGGCGAGCTCCTCGACCTCGACGAGGTCGCCATGCAGCTCGTTGCCGCCGGGTACGAGCGGATCGATCAGGTCGAAGATCGTGGCCAGTTCGCGATCCGCGGTGGCCTGCTCGACGTGTTTCCCGCGACCGAGGACCGCGCCGTGCGCGTGGACCTGTTCGGCGACGAGATCGAGTCGCTGAGGTGGTTCTCGACGTTCACGCAGCGTTCGCTGGGCGACGCCGAGCTCGTCGAGATCGCCCCCGCGGCCGAGCTCGCCGAGGAGCATCGCGAGCTGGCGGAGATCGCCGCGCTCGAGCAGGAGGCCGACCGCCCCGACATCGCCGAGCTGCTGCCGGTCGAGGACTTCCATCCGTTCCTCGAGCTGGCGCCGGCGAACGCCGGCGTGCTGATCGCCGGGGAGGAGGACGTCGCACCCGCGCTGGCCGACCACTGGCAGGACGTGTGCGCCGCATTCCACGACCAGGACGCCCACGACCTCTACGTCAGCCCCGACGAGATCGCGCCCGAGCTCGAACGCCGCGCCCGCATTCGCCTGTCGAGCATCGACCAGGACCAGCCGTTCCAGTTCCGGGCGCAGGCCGCCGATATCGCCGCTCGCGGCATCAAGGAGGCCGAGCCCGAGCTCGAGAAGCTGACACGGTCGGGCTACCGGACGATCGTCGCGTTCGCCGGTCGCGGCGAGGGCGAGCGCGCCGCTTACAACCTGGGCCGCCTGAAGGTCTCCTGGCTCAACGGCGCCGAGGTGCCGAGCGGGACGCTGACGTTCGCCCACGCCCGCCTGCAGAACGGGTTCATCGCGCCGCAGTTCCACCTCGCCGTGATCCCCGAGCACCGGCTTGTTCCGGCGCCGGCGCCCCGCCGAACGACCGGACCGCGGTCACCGGCGCGGTGTGCTTCGCAGCTTCGCGGACCTGCGCACCGGCGACATCGTCGTCCACGAGGACCACGGCATCGCCAGGTTCGCCGGCTTTGACACCAAGACGGTCGCCGGCGTCACGCGCGACTACCTCTACCTCGAGTACGCGGGATCTGACCGGGTATTCGTCCCGGTCGACCAGCTCGCGAAGATCAGCCGCTTCGTCGGCGCGGGCGGCGCCCACCCGCCGCTGTCCAAGCTCGGCGGCACGCGCTGGGACACGATCAAGGCCCGCGCGCGCCGCGCCGCCCAGGAGCTCGCCGGCGAGCTGCTGAACCTGTACGCCGAGCGCAAGCGCCGCGAGGGCCACTCATTCCCAGTCGACACCGACTGGCAGCGCGAGTTCGAGGACGCGTTCCCGTTCACCGAGACGCCCGACCAGCGCGACGCGATCGAGTTCGTCAAGGCCGACATGGAGGCACCGCGGCCGATGGACCGCCTGATCTGCGGCGACGTCGGCTACGGCAAGACCGAGGTCGCCCTGCGTGCGGCGTTCAAGGCCGTCCAGGACGGAAAGCAGGTGATGCTGCTGGTGCCGACGACGATCCTCGCCCAACAGCACTTCGGGACCTTCTCCGAGCGCCTGAAGGACTACCCGGTCACGATCGAGCACGTGTCGCGGTTCCGGCCCGCCGCCGAGCAGCGCGCGTCGGTGCAGCGCTTCTCCGAGGGCAAGGTCGACATCCTGATCGGGACCCACCGGCTGCTGTCACGCGACGTGCGCGCCAAGGACCTGGGCCTGCTGATCGTCGACGAGGAGCAGCGCTTCGGCGTCAAGCAGAAGGAGCTCCTGCGCCAGCTCAAGCTCAAGGTCGACGTGATCTCGATGAGTGCGACGCCGATCCCGCGCACGCTGCAGATGTCGATGGCCGGGATCCGCGACATCAGCGTGATCGAGACCCCGCCCGAGGGGCGCCGCCCGGTCAAGACCTACGTCGGCGAGTACGACGAGGAGCTCGTCAAGCAGGCACTCAAGCGCGAGCATGCGCGCAAGGGCCAGGCCTTCTTCCTGCACAACCGCGTGGAGACGATCGACGAGACGGCAGAGCGCCTGCGCGCCCTGTGCCCGGACATGCGCTTCGAAGTCGCGCACGGGCAGATGGACGAGAAGCAGCTCGAGCGGCGGATGCTCGCATTCCTGCGCGGCGACGCCGACGTGCTCGTGTGCACCAGCATCATCGAGTCCGGGATCGACATCCCGCAGGCCAACACGCTGATCGTCGAGCGCGCCGACACGTTCGGCCTCGCCCAGCTCTACCAGATCCGCGGGCGGGTCGGCCGAAGCCGCGAGCGCGCGTACGCGTACCTGCTGTATCCCAGCGCGGCGGCGCTGACGCCTGACGCGGCGCAGCGGTTGTCGGCGCTCTCGGACTACACCGAGCTCGGCGCGGGCTTCAAGATCGCGATGCGCGACCTTGAGATCCGCGGCGCCGGCAACCTGCTCGGCGACGAGCAGTCCGGACACGTCGCGGCGCTCGGGTTTGAGCTTTACATGCAGATGCTCGACGAGGCCGTCGCCGCCGCCGAGGGCGATGGCGCCTACGACGAGGACTGGGAGCCGGTCCGGCTGGACGTCAACGTCGACGCCTACGTGCCCGCGGACTACATCCCCTACGAGCAGGCCAAGGTCGACGTGCACCGCCGGATCGCCGCGGCTCGCGAAGTCGCCGACCTGGTGCTCCTGCGCGAGGAGCTCGAGGATCGTTTCGGCGACGTGCCCGATCCGCTGCGCAACCTGATCGCCCTCCAGCAGGCGCGGATCAAGCTCGGTCAGGCCGGGGCGCGCGCGGTTACGTTCCGCAACGGCCGCCTCGCCGTCACCCCGATCGAGCTCGACTCGGTGCGCGCCAAGAAGATCCGCGCGGAGATCCCCGAGGCGCTGTACGAGTCGGGCAAGTCGCAGCTGTCGGTGCGCGTCCCCGACGATCCCGCCAAGCGCTTCCCAGCGGTCGTGAGGGCCGCTGATGTGCTGCTGGCGGTGACCCGGGAGGCCGAGACCGCCGAAGCAGCCTGAGCGGCCTCCCGAGTCCGCGCCTCAGGCTCGGCCGGTCGCCACCCTTCCGCGGCGAGACAGCGAGTCGAGCGTCACCGCGGCTAGCAGCACCAGCGCGGTGACGATGTACTTGGTGCCGGCGCTGACGTTGAGCAGACCCAGGCCGTTGTCGATCATCGTGATCACGATCGCGCCCAGGAACGCGCTCTTGACCGTCCCGCGACCGCCGAACAGACTCGTGCCGCCGATCACCGCGGCGGCGATCGAGTAGAGCAGGATCGTGCCGCCGCCGGTCGAGGTGTCGACCGAGCTCAGCCGCGACGCGAGCACGAGCCCGCCGAGCGCCGCCATGAAGCCCGAGATCGCGAACACGACGATCTTGATGTTCGCGCACGTTGATTCCGGCTCGCCGTGCCGCCTCGGCATTCCCGCCGACGGCGTAGATGTGGCGGCCGAATCGGGTCCGCTCTGCGACGAACGTCCAGATCACGTAGCTGCCGACCATGATCAACGTTACGTACGGCAGCCCGCGGTCGGAGTCGGCGATCACGACGACGGCGATCGCGGCGATCGCGAGGATCACGATCCGTCCGATCACGAACACCATACGGATCGTTCGGCAGCCCTGCCTGCCGTCGGCGATAGACGTTCGACAGCCCTTGGAACGCATATGCCGCAACCAACGCGATCGCCACGATCCAGGACAGCGCGGCCGACATGTACTCGTTGGCGATCCCGTTGATGAGGCTGCTCTGGATCACGATCGTCCCCGAGCTTCCGATGATCTGTAAGAGCACCCCGTTCCAGCCCAGCAGGCCCGCGAGCGTGACCACGAACGATGGAACACCGACCCGGGCTACGAAGAAGCCCTGTAACAGCCCGATCGCGACCCCCGTGCCGAGCGCCAGGGCGAGGGCCACCGATGTCGGCACGCCCTTGCCCGGCTCGAGCAGCAGCGCCGCGATCACACCGCCCATGCCGCTGACGTAGCCGACCGACAGGTCGATCTCGCCGAGCAGAAGGACGAACACGATGCCCGTGCCGATGATCATGATCGCCGCCATCTGCGCGATCAGGTTCACGAAGTTGCCCGCGGTAAGGAAGTTCGAGTTGCGGGCCTGGAAATAGATCGCGATCACGATGATCCCGAGCACGATCGGCAGCGATCCGAGCTCACCCTCGCGCAGCGCGGCCACGCGCTGGCGGGCGAACTCGCCGAGCGAGACGCGCTGCGCGGTCTCGTCCTGAATCGGCGCCTGGGGCGCCGCCGGGGTCGTGGTGCTCATGCCACCACCCCTTCCATGCCGGGCACCTGCGAGAGCTGACCGGCGGTGATCGCCTCCACGACTTCGCGCTGAGTGGTCTCGGTGCGCTTGAACTCGGCGACCGTCTGCCCGAGTCGCAGCACCGTGATGTAGTCGGCGACCTCGAAGACGTCGCTCATGTTGTGTGAGATCAGGATCACGGCGAGGCCCTGGGTGGCCAGCCGCTTGGTCAGGTCGAGCACCTGCCTGGTCTGGGCGACCCCCAGCGCCGCGGTGGGCTCGTCGAGTACGACCAGCTTGGAGTTCCACAGCACGGCCTTTGCGACCGCGACCGACTGACGTTGACCCCCCGACATGGCGGCGACGGGCAGGCGCACCGACTGCAGGGTGGTCACCGAGAGATCGCGCAGGACCCTGCGCGTCTCGGCCTCCATCTTGGCCTCGTCGAGACGACGGAACGACGACCGCGTCTCGCGTCCCACGTGAGCCGTTCGCAGATCGCGTCGGCGACCGGCCTCGCGCGCTCGACGGTCGCGACGCTGGTCGGCGAACTCCAGTGCCGCGCTCGCGCACGACTTCGAGCACCTTGAGTCGGTTCAGCTCGCGCAGCGAGCTAAGCGATCCAACGCGTCCGCGGGTCGCCGAGCGACCCCCCTCGATCCTCCCCAAGTCCACGATTGGCGACCATCTTCGATCCGGAACGTTCTGTCAAGACTCGATTAAACAAATGCCAACATTCGGCCGGATCGACCCCGGGGTTTGACCAGGCCCCGACGGAACGGGCCGGATTTAGCCGCGTATTTAGTTCTGTCGGGCGTCATGGCCACCCGGACGGGACAAAACTCCCGCTCATCCGCACTTCGCCGGCGCGACGCAGATCCCGCTCACCAGCGACAATCCTCAGACCGTGGCCCACTACTCATTGCAAGGGAAGGTCGCCCTGATCACCGGCGGCGCGCGCGGGATCGGTCTCGGCATCGCCCAGGCGTTCATCGCGCGGGGCGCCGTCGTCGCGCTGGTCGATCTCGAGGCGGAGGAGGTACAGCGGTCCGCGGCGACGCTGGGTGCCGACCGCGCGATCGGGATTGGCGCCGACGTCACGGACTCCGCGGCGCTGGAGGCGGCGGTCGCGGCCACCGTCGAGCGCTTCGGCGGGATCGACGTGGTCGTCGCCAACGCCGGGATCGCGCCCATACCGAACACCGCGCGCAACATGGATCCGGTCGAGTTCGAGCGGGTGGTCGAGGTCGACCTGCTCGGCGTCTACCGGACGGTGCGAGCGGCTCTGCCCCAGGTAATCGAGCGGCGCGGGCACGTTGTCCTCGTGTCGAGCGTGTACGCGTTCCTCAACGGTCTGCTCGTCTCGCCCTACGCCGTTTCCAAGGCCGGCGTGGAGCAGCTGGGACGTGCGCTGCGCGTCGAGCTGGCGTCGCACGGCGCGTCGGCGACAGTTGCCTACTTCGGCTTCGTCGACACCAAGATGGTCCAGGACGTCATGGACCGCGACGATCTCGCCGGCGATCGCGAGGAGCTGTTCCCTGAGTTCATCCGGCGCCGGATCTCACCGGCTCAGGCGGGCGAGGCGGTGGCGGAGGGCGTGCTGCGGCGGCGCGCGCGCGTCATCGCTCCGCGCTACTGGACGACGCTGTCGGTGCTGCGCGGCGTGGTCAATCCCGCGTTCGACTTGCTGACCTCCAAACAGCGCCGCGTGCAGGACGCGATCCGGGATGCTGAGGCCGCCGCCGGGGCGCCACCGGGCGCGGCCGCCGGCGCGGAACCGGCGCCGGGGGGCCAATCGAGCCCTAACAGACCCGGCACGAGTTCATAAATCGGGTCGCTATCCTCACCCGTCGTCGTGAAGAAGGTCATGCGAAAGAGGGTTATGCGAACAATATTTGCGTTGGGCACCGCTGCGATCGTGTCCGTCTTGCTTGCCGCCTGCGGCGGGAGCAGCGGCTCCGGAGTCTCGTCGGACTCGGTCGCCGAGGTGGCTGGGAACCAGATCACCACACAGGCGTTCAACCACTGGATGTACGTGGCGGCCAAGTCCCAGGCGGCGCAGAGCCCCGGGCAGCCGGTGATCGTTCCGACCGACCCGCCGCAGTTCACCAAGTGCATCTCAACCGTCCGTCAGGCGGTGCCGAGCCTCGCCAAGCAGACCGACAAGACGCTGCGCACCGACTGCCAGCAGCTCTTCACCTCGCTCTCGGGGCAGGTCATGGACTTCCTGATCAAGGCCTACTGGTACCAGGCTGACGCCGCGCGGCTCGGCCTGAAGGTCACCGACGCGCAGGTCCAGAAGGCCTACGCCACTGCCAAGAAGCAGGCGTATCCGACGGCGGCGGCGTTCAACCAGTTCCTCGGGCAGACGGGCTTCACGGTCAACGACCTGCTGTTCCGCTTCCGCGTCAGCCAGCTGTTCCAGAAGCTGGCCGCGAAGCACACCACCAAGATCACCCCGGCCACGATCCAGACCTACTACAACAACCACAAGTCGCAGTTCGGCAAGCCCGAGACGCGCGACATCCGGATCGTGCTGACCAAGACCGCCGGCCAGGCCGCGGCCGCCAAGGCCGCGCTCGAACACGGTACGAGCTGGAAGGTGGTTGCCAAGAAGTACTCGACCGACCCGTCCAAGAACAACGGCGGCCTGCTTCCGGGCGTCACCAAGGGCCAGGAGGACAAGGCGCTTGACACGGCCGCCTTCGCGACCGCGACCAAGACCAACAAGGTCTATGGCCCGGTCAAGGGGCAGTTCGGTTACTACGTGTTCTCGGTCACCAAGGTCACCAAGGCCACCCAGCAGTCGCTGGCCCAGGCCACGGCGCTGATTCAGCAGACGCTCACGGGCCAGCAGCAGACCAATGCCCAGACCGCGGTCGACAAAGTCGCCAAGACGCAGTGGCTGAGCCAGACCCAGTGCCGCTCGCTCTACGCGATGGCCGACTGCAAGGGCTACAAGGCGCCGAAGACCTCGACCACGACCGCTCCGACGACCACTCCCAGCACGACCACGACGGGGTGACCTCCGAACCCGGAGGGCACCCGAAGCCGTCGTACGACGCGCTCGTCGAGCTCGACGAGATCACGCGTCGGCTACGCAAGGAGTGTCCCTGGGATCGCGAGCAAAACGAGCGCACGATCGTTCCGCACACGGTCGAGGAGGCATACGAGCTGGCCGACGCGGCCAACCGCGGCGACGACTCCAAGCTGGTCGATGAGCTCGGCGACGTCCTGTTTCAGGTCTACTTCCTGTCGCTGCTGCTCGAGGAGCGCGGCGCGGGCGACCTGGGCCGCGTCGCTGAGCACGTCACGGCCAAGCTGATCCGCCGCCACCCGCACGTGTTCGGCGAGGTGGAGGCCTCGACGGCGGGCGAGGTGCTTCGCAACTGGGATCAGATCAAGCAGGGCGAGCCCGGGCGCGAGCCGGGAGTGTTCGGCGAGGTGCCCGAGAACCTGCCGTCGGCTCTGTATGCGCGCAAGGTCCAGCGGCGTGCCGCCTCCAGCGGCTTTGACTTCCCCGGGATCGAGGGACCGCTGCAATCGGTGCGCGACGAGCTCGGCGAAGTGGAGGCCGCCGACACGCCCGAGGAGCGCTTCGCAGAGCTCGGCGATCTGCTGTTTGCGGTGGTCAACGTGGCGCGCAAGCTGCACGTCGATCCCGAGCTCGCACTGCGTTCCTCGGCCGACAGATTTCGCGCTCGCGTGGACACCGGGGTGGAGCTGGCCGCATCCGAAGGCCGAAGCTGGAACGATCTCCCGCCTGATGAGCAGCTCATCTACTACGCCAGAGCACGCCTGAGCGAAGGAGGCCCGAGGCGCCAATGAGCCAGATAGAGCACGTGCATGCCCGGCAGATCCTCGACAGCCGGGGCAACCCGACCGTCGAGGTCGAGCTCAGCCTGCGGTCGGGCGCGTGGGGCCGCGCGGCCGTGCCGTCGGGCGCCTCGACGGGCGAGTTCGAGGCCACCGAGTTGCGCGACGGCGGCTCTGACTGGATGGGCAAGGGCGTCACGCGCGCCGTGGAGAACGTCAACGGCGAGATCGCCACCGCGGTCCGCGGCCAGGACGCCTCCAGCCAGGCCGCGCTTGACCGGATGCTGATCACCCTGGACGGGACGCCCAACAAGTCACGGCTGGGCGCCAACGCAATCCTCGCGGTCTCGCTTGCCGCGGCCCATGCGGCCGCGGCCGAGGAGCGGCTGCCGCTGTGGCGCTATCTGGGCGGTGAGAGCGCTCATGTGCTTCCCGTGCCGATGATGAACGTCCTCAACGGCGGCGCCCACGCCGACAACAAGGTCGACTTTCAGGAGTTCATGGTCGTGCCCGTCGGCGGCCGCACGTTCGCCGAGGCGCTGAAGATGGGTGACGAGGTCTTTCAGCATCTCAAGCAGAACCTCAAGGACAGGGGCATCTCGACGGCCGTCGGCGACGAAGGCGGATTTGCGCCCGATCTGGGCTCCAACGCCGAGGCGCTCGAGGTGCTGATGGACGCGATCCGCGCGGCCGGGTACGTGCCCGGTGAGCAGGTGGCGATCGCGCTTGACCCCGCGGTGTCCGAGCTCTACAAGGACGGCGCGTACGTGCTCGAGCACGAAGGACGGACGCTGAGCGCCGACGAGTTGACGAGCTATTGGGAGGATCTGGCAGGTCGCTATCCGATCGTCTCGATCGAAGACGGCATGGACGAGGAGGACTGGGCCGGCTGGACGACGCTGACCCAGCGCATCGGCGACCGCGTCCAGCTGGTCGGCGACGACCTGTTCGTCACCAACACCGAGCGGCTCAAGCGCGGAATCGACAGCGGCGTGGCCAACTCGATCCTGATCAAGGTCAACCAGATCGGCACGCTGTCGGAGACGCTGGCGGCAATCAGGCTGGCCCGCGAGAACAACTACACCGCCGTGATCTCGCACCGCTCCGGCGAGACCGAGGACGTCACGATTGCCGACCTGGCGGTGGCGACCGGCGTCGGGCAGATCAAGACCGGGGCGCCCTCGCGCACCGATCGGGTGGCGAAGTACAACCAGTTGCTGCGGATCGAGGAAGCGCTGGGCTCAGACGCCCAGTACGCGGGCCGGTCCGCATTCCGGCAGTGAGCGGCCCCACAGCGCTGCAATCCCCCGTGCAGCAGGAAGGTGAGTCGCGGCGTCGAACGAAGGGCGAACCGGATGCCGTCAGGTCGCACTGCAACCGCCGCGCCGCGCAGACAAGCCCGGACACCGCCGCGCCCGCGGCGCGTGAGCCGGACCGCGCCCCTGCGCCGGGTCCGGTGGGATCGCGTCGGCCGCGTGGGCTTGCTGGTGGTCCTCGCCGTGGTCGCGGGTCTGTACGTGCAACAGGCCCTGGCCTATCTGTCGGTGCGCTCGCAGGCCCGACAGCAGCACGCGATCGTGCAGCAGCTGCAGCGCCAGAACGCCGCTCTGAACGCGCAGCAGCGCTCGCTGAAGGACCCGGCCACCGTGCAGCGCGAGGCGCGCGCGCTGGGCATGGTCCGGATGGGCGAGCACCCGTACGTGATCACGGGGCTGCCGAACCACTGACCGGGCCGGGCTGTGGGGGCGAGGCCGGCTACCTGGGCGGGAGTCGGTGATGCGCTTCGACGACGTCGCCGCTCTGTGGCGTGAGGGCCAGCGCCGCCTGGCCGAGGCCGATCCGGTCGACAAGCCCGCGCTGGAGCGGGTCACCGACGAGATCGTGCTCGAGCTGCGCCGGCGTCTGGGCGGGCCGTTCACGACCCAGGAGCTCGCGGACCTGTACGTGCAGCAGGGCACCGACTGGTGCTTTGACGTCGCGGTGCGGGCGGCGCCCGGCAACCCTGCGGCGTGGGATCTGACGACGGTCGCGGGCGCGGCGTTCGCGCGCTACGTCCACCAGGCGAGCGACTACGGGGGCGGCCGGCGGATCTTCTCCGACGACCGTTAGCCCGCGGCGGACCTAGTCGTCGTCGTTGCCGTCGCCGTTGTCGTCGTCGGAGTTGTCGTCCGACTCGTCAGCGCCGGCGCGGCGGATGATGATCTGGTCCTCCTCGATCACGACCTCGACCGGGCGGTGGCCCGCCCAGTACTCGGCGTAGGTCGGATCGTCCTGCACAGCCGGGTCGAGCCACAGGCCGTAGCCCTCGTCGCCGTGATCGAACGTCGCCTCGAGCGGCGTCGACGCCTTGCGGCGCCCGCGGCGACCTCCGCGCCGACCCCGCCGGCGCTTGGGCTTGTCGTCCTCGTCGTCTGACTCGTCGTCATCGGAATCGCCCGCCTTCTCGGCCTCCGCCTCGGCGGCGTCGAGCTCGGCGGCGATCAGCGCATCGTCCTCGGCGCGCAGGTCGATCTCGTAGTCGCCCGGCGCGCCGTTTGGCTCCTCGCCGGTGACCAATCCCTGCTCGCGCTTGAAGGCCGCGATCTGCTGAACGGTGACGTCCAACTGGTGCGCGATCCACGCGTCGGTGCGGCCCTGGCGGACCCAGGCGCGGATGCGATTCAGCTCTGGACGGAGTGAGCGACGGGCCATGACCGTCCGGAGACTAGTAAACCCTGCGGCTCGACCGCGTCAGGACCCACTCGCCGAGGGTCGTTTGGAACGTCTGTGACGGCCTGTGTGTCGCCTAGAGTCCTGGCCCCACGCGGGGTCTGAGCATGTCGAACAGGCGCTTAGTTGACGGTTGTGCATGGGCAAGGACAACCGCTATGCTGGCGACGGGCAAGCCGGGAGCTCCAAGAGAGGGAGAGTTGCCGGACATTGCCTAGTTAACGACCAGGCGAGCAGGGAGGCGGCTTCCCGATGTTGGTACTCACCCGCAAGTCGAATCAGAGCATCATGATCGGCGATGACATCGAGGTGTCGGTGCTCGCGATCATGGGCGAGAAGGTTCGAATCGGCATTCAGGCGCCGCGGGACATTCCGGTCTTCCGGAAAGAGGTCTACCTCGAAATCCAGCAGGAGCGCATGGGTTCAGGCAAAGGCGTCCGCGAAGAAGTGGATGCGGCCCTGCGCGGCCTAGGAGATCCGAGCTAGCGCGGCAAGGCTGCAGTACCGGCGCATCCGGACTCACCAGGTACCCGGACGCGCCGCAATCACATAGGCAAGGGTCTGCTCAGCCGAGCAGGTAATACAGGCTTTCGAACATCGCGATCGTCACGATCACGGCTGTGGCGACGAGCGACAGCACAAGCAGCCAGTAGCGCAGCGAGCTGCGCTTCTGCTCGCGCGCATGCGTGCGCTTTCGCGAGCGCAGCACCGCGCGTTTGCGCAGCGACTCGCGCCGGCTGCGGTCCAGTTGCATCTCATGCCGGAACTCCTGCTCTAGCTGCGCGAGGCTCTGGCGCATCTTCATCGCCATTCGACGTCCGAGCCTACCAAGCCCCGGCCCCTCGGGTTATGTGGAGCTAACTGCGTCAGTGGACGGTCTGGCCCTCGTAGACCTCGACGAACCGCAGGTAGTTCTCGGCGATCTGCGCGGCGGCGTCCTCGCGGGACAGGTCCTTGCCGAGCCATCCCTTGAGCGCGTCCCACCAGATCGAGCGACCGATCGCAAAGCCGATGAAGCCCTCGACCGGAGCGGCCTGGCGCAGCCAGTGGTCGACCTTCTCGTCGGAGGCGCCGCGGCCCAGGAGCACGCACTTGACGTTCTCGCGGCCCTCGCCCTTGCGGGTCTGCTCGGCGAGCATCTCGGCGTCGGACTGCTCATCGACGCCCTCGATCTTCCAGACGTCGACCTCGATGCCGTAGTTCTGGTTCTCCTCGATCGCGCGCCGCATCAGCTCCGGGCGCAGCTCGGCGTCGTAACGGTCGCTGTCGCCGCCGACCTGCTCGAGCTGAGCGTCGGTGGCGGGGACCAGCAGCTCGTAGAGGAATCTGCGGCCGTTGGCGTGGAGCCAGTCGGCGAGGCGCTTGAGCCGCTCAAGCTGTTCCTTGTTCGTGTCGGCGTCGGCGTCGGGGTTGTAGCGGACGAGCACCTTGGAGAAATCTGTGTCGAACTCCTCGATGTGAGCAGCGAAGTCCTCGCCGTACTCGAAGTCGAACTCCTCCTGGCCGGACTTCTCGACCGGCATCGACAGCTTCAGGTTGTGCTCACGAGCGCGCTTGGGGATGTCTGAGCCGAACTGCTCGTCGACCAGCACGCCGGTCGCGCCGGCCTGGGCGCCGCGGGACACCGCCTCGAGCATGCCCTCGAAGATCACACGCTTGGCGTCGGAGATCGTCTCGACCTCCTCCGGCGTGGGATCGCCCTGGATCCCGAACATCTTCTTCTGGAACGACCCTCGATGGTCGAACGCAAGGATGTAGAGCTTTCCGTCGTAGCCCAGAGCCATTCGCTGTCCCTTCTCTCAAGTGATCGCTGAGGTCCAGTCTATGCTGCCGCGCGTGGATCACCAGTTCAAGGGACCCCCGTACACGGTCGGCATCGAGGAGGAGCTGATGATCCTCGATGCCGAGTCGCTTGAGCTGGTCAATGCGATCGAGAGCATGATCGAGCCCGCGCCGTCGGGCGAGATCAAGCCCGAGCTGATGGAGTCGGTGCTCGAGATCTCCACCGACCCCTGCGCGAACCTCACCGAGGCGGGGGAGCAGCTGCGGGCCCTGCGTCGCCAGGTCGCCCAGACCGCCGCCTCCAAGGGCCTCGCGATCGGGTCCGCCGGCACCCACCCGTTCGCGATGTGGGAGGACCAGCGGATCGTGGCGAGGTCGCGCTACCGCGAACTGGTGTCGGCGCTGGCGTTCGTCGCGCGCCAGGAGCTGATCTTCGGAGTGCACGTGCACGTCGGCATCGACGACCCCGACAAGGCGATCTACGTCGCCAACGGGATGCGCGTACACGTGCCGCTGCTGCTCGGCCTGTCGGCCAACTCGCCGTTCTGGCGCGCCGACTCGACGGGGCTGGCCTCGGCGCGGATCCCGATCTTCAGGGCGTTCCCGCGGACGGGAATCCCTCCCACCTACGAGAGCTGGGACGACTACGAGCGGCGCATCGAGTTCATGGTCAAAGCGCGCGTGATCGAGGACTACACGTTCCTGTGGCACGACGTGCGCCCGCATCCCAGCTTCGGCACGGTCGAGGTCCGGGTGATGGACTCCCAGACCCGAGTCGAGCACACCCTGGGCCTGGCCGCGCTGGTGCAGGCCCTGGCCCGCGAGCTGTCCGAGCACTACGAGCAGGGCGAGCCGCTGTCGACCTATCCGCACGAGATGCTCGATGAGAACCGCTGGCTGGCGGCCCGGCACGGCCTCGACGGCGAGCTCGTCGACCTGCCCAGCTCAGAACGCGTCTCGACCCGCGCACTGGCCCGCCGGCTGATCGACCGGATGCGCGACCACTGCCGTGACCTCGGCTCGCTGAACGAGCTCGAGTCCGTAGAAGACCTGCTTGAGCGGGGGAATGGCGCGGCCCGCCAGATCATCGTGTTCGAGGCCAATCACGACCTCCGGGAAGTGATGGCCGAAATCGTCGCCGCCACCGCCGTTTAACCAGGGTCGGCGCATCTGCGTCGCTCTACAATCGAGCGTTGTGAGCACCGGCGGCCCGGACCTGTTCGTGATCTGCAAGAACTGCGGGTCCGAGGTAAGTCCCTACATCACCGAGTGCCCGTACTGCGGCAACCGGCTGCGCAAGCGGGCCCCGAAGCTGGACCGCGACGGGCGCGTCGCCGAGAAGCGCCGCAAGCGGCGCACGCCGGCGCCCTCGCTGCCGCGCCTGCGCCGCGGCGAGATCCCGGGCATCCGCCCCGAGTCGCGGCCCTACGCGACGATCGTGCTCGTCGTCCTCGGGCTGCTCGGCTGCCTGCTGTGGCGCACGTCGCTGCTGACGCTCGACGACGTCGCCGTGATCGGAAAGCCCGGCGGCGACTGGTGGAAGGTGCTCACCGCGCCGTTCGTCTACACGAACACCGGCTACGCGTTCGCCTGTCTCGGCGCGATCGGCCTGTTTGGCTGGCTGCTCGAGCGCCGGCATGGACCGTCGACGGTGCTCGCACTGTTTGCGGTTGGCGGGATCGGGGGGGTTGCGGCGACGGCCGCGGCGTACCAGATCCCGATCGTCGCCGGCGCGAACGGCGCCGCCCTGGCCATGATCTGCGCCTGGTCGGTGCCCGACCTGCAGTCGCTGCGCGCGGGCGAGGACATCGATGGCGACCTGCTCGGCACCGCCGCCTTCTTCCTCGTCGTCGCGCTGATGCCGCTCGTCGTCCACGAGGCGAGCTGGCTCGCCGACCCCGTCGGGATCGTCGCCGGCTTCGCGCTGGGGCTCCCGCTCGCGCGTCTGCACGACCGCTGAGGTCTCGTCGCAAACGTCCCAGGCGGCTAGCGACGAGCGTCGAGCGGGACGTTTGCACCACGGGCACCGCTCGAAAACGACCCACTCGAGCGGCCCGCGACGCCGCTTGGGTCTTAACCCCCTCTGAGCGGGGCAAAGGACCCACGCGAGACCCGGAAGCCGCCGCGCGGGTCGTTTTCAGGCGCTCAAGGCGAACTTCAGGCGCTCAGGCGAACTTCAGGCGGTCGCCGGCAGCGTCAGCGGACCGTGATCGTCCCGGCCGGCCCCTCGACCAGCCGCCCGACCACCGCGCCCGGCAGCTCGCCGGCCCGGTCGGCGTCGACCGCCGCCAGCAGCCCACCGGAGGTCATCGCGTCGGACACGAGCCACCGCAGCGCCTCCGGCACGTCGTCGGCGAACGAAGCGAACTCCTCGGCGTGCGCCCGGTTTCGCCGCGTGCCTCCGGCCACCGCGCGCTCGTCCGGGTCTGACAGCAGCTCGACCACGCCCTCGATCGCCGGCACCGCCGCGGCGTCCACCTCGGCCGCGACGCCGCTCGCCAGCGCCAGCTCGTGCAGGTGGCCAAGCAGGCCGAACCCGGTCACATCGGTCATCCCGTGCACGCCCGCGGCCAAGGCCGCCGCGGCGCCGTCGCGGTTCAGCGTCGTCATCACGCCCACCGCCTCCGCCAGCGGCGCATCACCGAGCCCTCGCTTCAGGGCGGTGGACACAGCCCCCGCGCCCAGCGGCTTGGTCAGCACCACCGCGTCTCCGACCCGCCCACCGGCGTTGGTGACGACCGCATCGGGCGCGACCACCCCGGTCACCGCCCACCCGAACTTCGGCTCGGCGTCGTCGATCGAGTGGCCGCCGACGATCGGGATCCCGGCGTCGTCGGCCACCGCGGCGGCTCCGCGCAGGATCTCCACCAGTACGTCGCCGCCGAGCGCATCCAACGAGAACGCGACCAGGTTCAGGGCGCTGACCGGCGACGCGCCCATCGCGTAGATGTCCGACAGCGCGTTGGTCGCCGCGATCCGCCCGAAGTCGAACGGGTCGTCGACGATCGGAGTGAAGAAGTCGGCCGTCGTGACGATCGCGAGGTCGTCGCGCACCCGCACGACGCCCGCGTCGTCGCTCGTGTCAAACCCGACCAGCACATCCGGATTCGCGGTGCGAGGCAGCCCTGACAGCAACGGACCGAGCGCCGCGGCCGGCAGCTTGCAGCCGCAGCCCGCGCCGTGGGAGAGGGAAGTCAGCGCAACCATCGCCTACGTATGATGCCTTCACTGAGTGGCCGACCGCGTCTACACCGATGCTGAGCTCGATGCGGCGATCGCCGCCCTGACCGAGCCGCAACGATTGAGAGAGGCACAGGCTCTCGTCTCGCGGGCCGCGCCCGCGCTCCAGCGCGTGCTGGGCCTCGCGCTCGACGAGGGCGGCTGGTTTGACTCCGGCCACAACCAGGCGGTTCGCGAGGCGGCCGGCCAGGAAGATCCCGGCCAGCGCATTCGCGAGGTTCAGACGCTGCTCGCCGAGGAGACCCGGCTGGGGATGCTCGTCGGGGTGGCCGTGGGGTTTGAGCTGGCGCGGGAGCTTGCTTCCGGGCCAGGACCAACGACACAGGAGGATGGATGACGATGGAAGTGCGATTTCTCGGCCACGCCTGCTTTGAGCTGTCCGACGGCGACACCACGGTGCTGATCGACCCGTTCCTGTCGGGCAACCCAAAGGCCGCGATCGCCGCCGCCGACGCCGCGGCGACCACGATCCTGCTCAGCCACGGCCATGGCGACCACTACGGCGACACGGTCGACATCGCAAAGCGCACGGGCGCGACGGTTGTGGCGATCACCGAGATCGCCGGCGAGATCGGCGAGGAGGGCGTCGACGTGCGCGACTGCAACCTCGGCGGCAGCGCCAAGTTCGACTGGGGCACGGTCAAGCTCGTCCCCGCGTGGCACACGTCGACCACGCCCAAGGGCACGGTCAGCACCCCCGCCGGATTGCTGATCCACTTCGAGGACACGGTGATCTACCACCTCGGCGACACGGCGCTGTTCTCCGACCTGCAGCTCGTCGGCAAGCGCGCGCCGATCGACATCGCGCTGATGTGCATCGGTGGGCACTACACGATGGACAGCACCGACGCGGTCGACGCGGCAGAGCTGGTCGGCGCAAAGACCGTGATCCCCTGCCACTACAACACGTTCCCGCCGATCGAGGCCGACGCCGAGGCATTCAAGTCCGACGTCGAATCCGCGACCGGGTCCAGCGTCGTCGTGCTCGAGCCGGGGGAGACGTACTCCCCGTGACCCACGCGATCGTCCTGATCCAAGCCGAGCGCGCGGCGCTCGCGACGCTGGGTGGCGACCTGGCCGACATCGAGGGGGTGGCCGAGGCGTACTCGGTCACCGGCGAGTGGGACTTCGTCGCGGTCCTGCGCCTGCGCCAACAGGAGGACCTGGCGAAGGTCGTGACCGGCAAGATCGTCCAGCTCGAGGGCGTCAGGCGGACCTCGACCATGGTCGCCTTCGAGGTCTATTCACGCCACGACCTCGAGGCGCTGTTCTCGGTCGGTCAGTGAGCGCTGCGCGCCGCGCGCCCGCGTAAGCGCGCGGCGCTGATCGCGCGGTCAAACGCCTCGACCATCGCGTCATACGTGTACGCCGAGACCGCCTGCCTCGCGCGCGAGCCCAGGCGCGACCGCAGCACCTCGTCGGCGAGCAGGCGGTCCATAGCCGCCGCCAGAGCCTGAGCGTCCCCTGGCGCGACGACCAGGCCTGTGTCGCCGTCGACGACCAGCCCTCCGGCCACAGCACCCACCGACGTCGTGGCGATGACCGGCTTTCCCTGATGCATCGCCTCGTTGCAGACCAGGCCCCAGGGCTCCCGAAACCGGGGTGTCGGGATCGACGGAAGCAGCGAGAACGCCGAAGCCGCGTATGCAACGGGCAGATCCACCCGCGGCAGCGCGCCCAGCAGCCGGGCACGGGGAAGACCGCCCACACGACTGGCGAGCGGGCCGTCGCCGATCAGCACCAGCGTCGCGTCCGCGCTCACCATCGGCCACGCGTCGAGCAGCACCTCGATGCCCTTCTCGGAGACCAGCCGGCCCACATACAGCACCAGCGGACCGTCACCCAGGCCGTGCTCGGAGCGAAACGCCGCGATCTCGTCCTCGCCCACCGAACGAGCAAACAGCTCGGGCTCCACCGACTGCGGCGCCACGAACACGTCGTCGTCACGGCCGCGGATCCCGGCAACGAAGCGCCGCACGTGCTCGCCGTAGGCGATCACCGCGTCGGCGTCGCGGTAGATCAGCCGGATCATCGGCAGCGCCGCGGCGTGGGCCACGGACCGCGGCTGCGCCCACACCGACGCCCACAGCACGAACCGGCGCTCAAAGCGCCTGGCGCCCATGTACGCAGCCGGCAGCGTCGCGCCACCGGCGAACGGGGCGATCACGAGCTCGTAGTCACGCGCCACCGCGAACGCCTCACGCGCCCCGTGCAGCCTGCGCGCTGGAAATGGCGCCGAGGCGAGCTGCTGGTCGAGATCGCTGAACCACTCGGGCACGTATCGGGCGCCGCCGCCGAAGCAGAGCACCTCGAGCTGGTGGCGGTCGGCCAGCCGCTCGAACAGCGGCATCCGGTAACCGGTCAGATAGGTGGTCAGCAGCGCGATCGCCACCGCGCACAAGCTACGGCTTCGCGGTCTGGGACTACGACCCGCGGGCTAGGACTGCGACCCGCGACCGCGCTCGAACCACATCGAGCGGTCCTTCCAGTCGTGGACCATCAGCACGCCGCCCGTCGCGAGGGTGATGGCGAGCATCGAGCGCGGCGCCTCGCCGTGCAACGGCGGGAGCGAGTCGACGATCAGGCCGAGGCAGGCCAGTGCGGCGATGAGGCTGCCGGTCGCACCGTGATGACAGCGCTGGCCGCGAATCCACAGGCGGCGTCGCAACGCGTCGTACTCGACGAGCTTTTCACGTGCGGTTTTTGCCGGTGAGTGCATCTGATGGACCTCATCCTTGGTCCATTTAATCGACCCCTATGCTCTTAACGTGAGGTCTCTGGCTCAACTTTCTGGAGTGTTAATCGCCGCGCTCGCGGTCGGCGCCTGCGGCGGCTCCAAGCATGCGAGCAGCACGACTGGCGCCGCGAGCGCGCCGGCGACGTCGAGCACGGCGAGCACGCCGCCCACCACGAGCACGCCGAGCACGCCGACGACCACGAAAACGCAGACGAGCACGGGCTCCAAGACGACGAAGACGACGAAGACGAGCACCTCGGACTCGGGCGGCGTCAGCGTCCAGCCGTCGCCGAAGTCCGGCGGCGGTAGCTCACCTGGCACCAGCGCCAAGAGCCCGGCCGGCGGGTCCGGCAACGCCCGTGTGCCGGCAACGTTCACCGTCCGCGCAACGGCGGTGAGTCCCGCGACCGTGTCCGCGCCGGCATTCCTCGCAGTTCAGCTGACCGTGGTCTCCGGTGACGGCAAGCGGCACGCGGTGGCGGTCGTGCTCCCCGACGGCCGGCGCCTGCTCAACGTTCCCGCACACGGCCGCGCGTCGACGCTGATCCCCGGGCTCAAAGCCGGCGAGTACGCCGTCGACATCGACGGCAAGCCACGCGCGGTGCTGCTGATCGGCGGCGAGCCGGGCCCCTGATCGGGCGAAGCAGCTAGGCGATTCGCGAACCGACCGCCGCGTCGCGGTCGGGGCGCAGCAGGACCACGTCGAGCTCGTCGTCGAGCGCGCCGAGGACGAGCACCTCGGACCGGACCGGTCCGATCTGGCGGGGCGGGAAGTTGACGACCGCGACGACGAGCGATCCTTCGAGCTCGTCGCGCGAGTAATGGGCGATGCGCGCCGAGGACTTCTTGGTGCCGATCTCGGGGCCGAAGTCGATCGTCAGCTTCCAGGCCGGCTTGCGGGCCTCCGGGAACTCCTCCACCGTGACCACGCGTCCGACGCGCATGTCGACGGCCTGGAAGTGGTCGAAGTCGATCGACCCGTCGTCTACCACGTCAGGGAGTCGTGGTGCCGGTGCCGGTGATGTGGCGGGGCCGACGCAAACGAATCCAGTACCGGCGACGAGCTGGACGCGGCGCCAACCGGGTCCGTCGGAGAGCTGTTGTCGACAGGCGGGTCGACGGCCGGCGGCTGATCGGTCGGCGGCAGCGGGGTCGTGGTCGTCGGCGGGGTGGTCGTCGTCGGCGTCGTCGCCGTCGGGGTGGTCGCCGTCGGGCCGGTCGTCGTCGGCGTCGCCGGGTCGGTGGTCGTCGGCGTCGTAGCCGGAGTCGTCGTCGGTGCCGGAGCGGTCGTGGCCGTCGGCGTCGATGACGTCGGCGTGGGCGAGGGCGGCAGCACCGTCGGATCGGTCTGGGTCTGCTGACGTCCGGGCGGCTCGGTCGGCGCCGCGGTGGTCGTGGTGGTCGTCGCGGTCGTCTTGGTCGCCTTGTCAGAAGTCTTGTCTGCCGGCTTTGAAGCGGGCTGGGCGTTGTCGCGGGACTTGTTGGCCACGGCCTTCTTCACCGACTTCTTCGGACGCACCTCCACGACGGTGCTCTGGAAGCTCTGAGTCGAGTGAGTCGCGGGCGCAGACGCCGGCGGGCGGGTGGCGACGACGACCGGGTGATGATGCGTTGCGGCGACGTTGGTGGGAGCCGGCCGTTGGGAGACCTCGACCGCGCCCGCCGTGACGAGCGCTGCGGCGGCCAAGCCGGCTGCCGCCTTCGTGGCGATCGCTCCGACTCCGGCCGACAGGATCCCGCCCGCCGAGCCAAGCGTGGCGGTCGCTCCGGCACCGGCCGCTGCGGTACCGCCGACCGCGGCAGCCTGACCGGCAGCCCCGGCGCCGGTGGCGCCCGTGCCGGCGCCTGCGCCTGCGCCGGCGGAGTGCCCCAGATGCACGAGTGCGAGCTTGCGAAGCACGAACACCATCGGGCCGATCGGCAGCAGCGCGGTGAGCGCCTTGTTGGTCTCACGCAGCTGGACCTTGAAGCTCGAGCAGCGCTTGCACGAGCGCAGGTGACGGCGCACGAGCGAGCTGGGCCGGCGGCGCAGACCCTCGGCCACCTCGCCGAGCTCGATCCGAACCTCGTCGCAGGACAGCAGCCGCGCCTCGGCGGCTTCTGCGAGGGATACGCGAGCACGGACCAGCAGCGACTTGACGCTCGACACGGTCGTCTCCATCGCCTCGGCGATCTGCTCGTAGGACAGAGCGTCCATCTCGCGCAGCACCAGCGCCGTCCGCTGGGTCTCGGGAAGATCGTGGATGTCCTCGACCAGGACGCGGAACTCCTCGCGCTCGTGGACCTTGTCGGCCGTGGTGGCGCCGTTGTCGGACAGGTGGACGTCCATCGAGTCGACGCCGACGGCCTGGATCCGACGCAGATGGTTGAGGCTGCGGTTACGAGCGATGCGATACAGCCACGGCCTGACGTTGATCGGCCGGTCGTCGGCGAGGATCGCGTTGAACGCGGCCGCCATCACCTCCTGCAGCACGTCCTCGGCGTCCTCGCGGGATCCGAGCAGGTGGCGGCAGAACGACAGCAGCCGCGACTGGTAGCGCGCCACCAGGACCTCGAACGCGGCGTTGTTGCCGCGACGGACGTACGCGATCAGCCGCTCGTCCGATTGGAGCCTGAGCAGCGGGGACCGGCCGTGCAGGCCGATCCCGCGGGAGTATCTGAGTGTCGAGACTTCCACCGCGCGACGGTCCTCGGTCGCTCAGACACGGTAGCAGCGACTTAGTTGCGGTCCGCCGTCCTGGAACCTTCGCGAGAACACAACAGAAACACAACTTTTGTCGTTCTTACGCGCGCGTAAGTACGCGGCTGAGTGGGAAGTACCCGGGGAGGGACTCGAACCCTCACGCCACTTGGGCAGTCGCTCTTAAGGCGACCGTGTCTGACCAATTCCACCACCCGGGCTTGTACCTCCCGACCGTGCTCCAAAACTAGCGCCTGAGAATGATCTCGCCAACCGCGACAAGGCCGTCGCGCGAACTCCATCGGGGGCGCACGGAACACCGGAAAGTCCCGTCGTTGCGGCACCTACAGGGCTGTCGGTTCAAAATTGACAGTGCGACAAACCCCTTGCTAGGTTCGATCGACTTCCAGGAGAACCCGGAAACGCGCAAGTGGGAGGCGTTGGGTTTGCAGAGGTCTGCGCGCTAGTGCGCAACTCGAGTTTTATCGGCAGGGTCGCGGCGCTTGCCGCGGTGGCAATCGCCATCGTGGCCGTTGTCGTCATCCTGCTGTCCGGCGGGTCGAGCTACCAGGTCAAGGCGATCTTCACCAACGCCAGCCAGCTCGTCCCCGGCGACCAGGTGCAGGTCGCCGGAAATCCAGTCGGGTCGGTCTCGAAGATCACGCTGACGCCCAGCGGCCAGGCCGAGCTCACGCTCACCATCGACAGCTCCACCTACCAGCCACTGCACCAGGGCACCGATGCCACGGTGCGGCTGACGTCGCTGTCGGGGATCGCCAACCGGTACGTGGATCTCCGCCTCGGTTCGGGAACGGCGGCGAAGATCCCGAACGGCGGCGTGATCCCGACCAGCGACACGACCAGCGCGGTCGACTTCGACCAGCTGTTCAACACGCTCGACGGCCCGACCCGCAAGGGCCTGCAGAACGTGATCCAGGGATCGGCGGCGCAGTATGCGAACGCCGGCCAGAAGGCCCAGGCCGCCTGGCAGTACCTCAATCCGGCGGTCGCCTCGAGCAGCTTGCTGTTTCGCGAGCTCAATCGCGACACGTCCAAGTTCACGAACTTCATCGTCAAGTCGGGCAATCTCGTCTCGGACATCGCCCAGCGCCAGTCCGACCTCAGCGGCCTGGTCCAGCACCTGAACACCACCACCCAGGCGCTGGCCGCTCAGCACACCGCGCTCGGGCAGTCGCTGCAGCGCCTTCCGGGCTTCATGCGCCTGGCGAACACCACGTTCGTCAACCTGCGCAGCGCCCTCGACGACCTCCAGCCGCTCGTCGATGCCTCCAAGCCGGTCGCTCCCAAGCTGCAGAAGCTGCTCGAGCAGCTCAAGCCGCTCGCCGAGGATTCCGTCCCGACGGTCCGCGACCTCTCCGACATCATCAAGAAGCCGGGCTCCGACAACGACCTGATCGAGCTGACCAAGCTGGGCGTTCCGCTCGCGCAGGCCACGGTGCGCGATACGAACGCCAACGGCAAGACCCGTCCCGGCGCCTTCCCGATCTCGACCACGGCGCTGAACGACTCGACCCCCGAGCTCGCCACCGCTCGCCCGTACGCGGTCGACCTGACGGGCTGGTTTGAGGGCTATACGCACCCCGGCACGATCGACGCCAACGGCGGCGCCAGCCGGATCGCCCCGGTCGTCGGCGTTGGCTCGATCGAGAACGGGACGCTGAACATCTTCGACAGCCTGCTCAACGTCCTGCCGGGGAGCAACGACCGCCTCCAGTTCGCGCAGCAGATGCTCACCACGGGACAGGGCGACCGGTGTCCGGGGTCGATGGAGCGCGGCGCGCTCTACTACCCGGAGTCCGGGTTCCCCTGCAACCCCAACCAGGTCCCGACCGGCAAATGAAACGGGTCCTCGTATGCGTGGCGATCCTGCTCGCCATCGGAGCCTTCGTCGTGATCGCGGGCGGAGCCTCGAACAACGACTCCGCGGCGGGCACGTACAAGATCGAGCTCGACAACGCGTTCGGCCTCGTCTCGGGCGCCGATTTCAAGGTCGCCGGCGTCCGCGCGGGGAAGATCGAGTCGATCGACCTTCCGAAGAACTGCATCGACGGCGGCGGCAATCCCACCTGTCACGCACTCGTCACCGTGCAGGTCACGCAGAACGGCTTTGGCACCTTCAAGTCCGACGCCTTCTGCCAGTCGCGCCCGCAGTCGCTGATCGGCGAGTACTTCATCGACTGCCAGCCCGGCCAGTACGGCAAGACGCTCAAGGCGGGGTCCACGATCCCCGTCAGCCACACCGAGTCCACGATTCCCGCCGACCTCGTTCAGGACGTCATGCGCCTGCCCTACCGGCAGCGCTTCACGCTGATCATCAACGAGCTGGGCGCGGCGGTCGCGGGCCGCTCGGGCGACCTGCAGGGCGCGCTGCGCCGCGCGGTCCCGGCGCTGACCGAGACCGACAACCTGCTCAACCTGCTGGCCAACGACTCGCACACCCTTCAGCAGCTGACCGCCGACTCCAACTCGGTGGTCACCGCGCTCGCCAACAACTCCAAGCAGGTCAACCGGTTCATCGTCGAGGCCGGCAACACCGCGCGCGACACGGCCGCCCAGGACTCCAACCTGCGCGTGTCGATCCAGCGCCTGCCCGGGCTGCTCGAGCAGTTGCGGCCGGCGATGGCCAAGCTCGGCGCCGCCGCCGACGCCAACGAGCCGGTGCTGGCCAACCTCAACTCGGCGGCCAAGAACTTCAACACGCTGCTGCGCGACCTGCCGGCGTTCTCGAAGTCTGCGTTGCCGGCGATCAGGTCGCTCGGGCAGGCCTCGGAGACCGGCAAGGTCGCGGTCCAGGCCGCGAACCCCACGATCAAGCACCTCAACCAGTTCGCGAAGCCGACGCCGGAGCTGGCGCAGAACCTTTCGATCGTGCTGCACGACCTCGACAGCCGCAGCCGGGCGGTCGAGGCCGACCCGCGCAGCCCGGGCGGCAAGGGCTTCACGGGCCTCGAGGCGCTCCTCCAGTACGCGTTCATCCAGCCGCTGGCGATCAACACGTTCGGGCCGCTCGGCCACCTGCTGGCCGTCGACGCGTTCGTCAACTCGACCTGCACGCCGTATGCGACGCCGTCGACGATCGCATCGACGATCAAGTCGCAGGGTGTCGCCGCCGCGCGCTCGTGCTACTCGGTGCTCGGCCCCGACCAGCCGGGCGTCACCACGACCGACCCGACGAACCCCAAGGCGTGCGTACCCGATCCGGGCGGCGCTCCTCCGGGCCAGAAGGGCACCCCGACAAGTGCCTGCAAGCTGCAGGCCTCCGCGGCGGCCGCCAGCCCGCGCAATGCCTCCGCCGCCAACGGCGACAGCGGCTCGAGCACGGACACCGGCTCAACCGGCTCGGCGGCCACCGCGGGCGGCTCGTCCTCCTCGGGCGGCGGCGGTGGCTCGCCGTCGAGCGCGGCCTCCGACCCCGCGTCCGCCGTCCAGGGCGCGCTTGGCGCGATCTCGTCGGCGCTGGGCGGCGGCTCGTCGACTTCGAGCAGTGCCTCCACGCCGTCGTCTGCGTCGTCGGGCGGGCAGACCCAGCAGCTCCTCAACTACCTGCTGGCGCCATGAGAACCCGCTCCCAACAGTCCGCCTTCGCCAACCCGGTCCTGATCGGCGCCGTGACCGTGCTGATCGTGCTGATCGCGGTGTTCCTGGCTTACAACGCCAACACCGGGCTGCCGTTCGTGCCGACGAGGGAGCTGAAGGTCGACATCGCCAACGGCTCGAACCTGGTCGTCGGCAACGAGGTGCGGTCGGGCGGCTTCCGGATCGGCGTGATCAGCGAGATGAAGCCGATCGCGCTGCCCAGCGGCCAGACCGGCGCGCAGCTGACGCTGAACCTCGACCAGGCGCACGGCAAGGTGCCGGTCGACTCGAGCGCGTCGATCCAGCCCCTGTCGGTGCTGGGCACGAAGTACCTGGACCTGCACACGGGCACGTCGCCTCGAGGTGATCTCCGATGGCGGTCTGCTGCCGTTGGGTCAGACGCACGTGCCGGTGCAGTTCGATGACGTGTTCAAGACGTTTGATCCCAAGACGCGCGTTGCGGTGCAGGACAGTCTGGCCGGTGCCGGTGATGCGCTGACGGCGCGGGGGTCGGCGTTGAATGACACGATCGCGAGCCTGCCGCCGCTGCTTGCGCATTTGCAGCCGGTCGCGAAGTACTTGTCTGATCCGAGCACGAATCTGACGGGGTTTTTCGACAATCTCGAGCGGTTCATGGGCGCGGTCGCGCCGGTCGCGACGGTGAACGCGGATCTGTTTAGGCAGATGGCGACGACGTTCGCGGCGATCGACAAGGAGCCCGACAACCTGCAGGCGACGATCGCGAAGTCGCCGTCGACCGAGGCGGTGTCGACGGAGTCGTTGAAGGTTCAGCAGCCGTTCCTGGTTGATCTGACGACGTTTGGCGAGGCGATGACGCCCGCGACCGCGTCGCTCGAACGAGGCGCTGCCGGCGTTCGTGCCCGCGATCGAGGCCGGGACACAGACTTTGAAGCGGACGCCTTCGCTCAACGCCAACCTGCAGCAGGTGATGACCGCGTTGAAGGGTCTGGCGCAGGCGCCGGGGACGAACGTCGCGTTGAACGGGCTGGTGTCGACGGTCAACACGCTGAACCCGATGGTGCGTTACCTCGGCCCGTATCAGACGGTCTGCGACGACTGGAACTACTGGTGGACGTATCTGTCTGAGCACATCTCCGAGCAGACCGCGTTCGGGTTTGCTCAGCGCGCCCTCTTGAACCAGACCAACGCGGCGCAGTCGAACAACGTCGGCTCGCAGGGCGCGACCGCTCCGGTCAACGGCGGCGTGCTTCGACTCGCCGCGAGGGCGGCAACGAGTACCTGCACGCGCAGCCCTACGGCGCGGCGATCGACAACCAGGGCAACGCCGACTGCGAGACCGGCCAGCGCGGCTACCCCAAGAAGCTCAACGCATTCGATCCCCAGGGACGCAACCTGGCCGTCGATCCGCACACCCCCGGCGATCAGGGTCCCACGTTCCACGGCCGCACTCGCGTTCCGGCGGGCGAGACGTTCTCGCGCAACCCCCAGACCGGCCCGCAGCTTCCCGGCCAACCCCTCGAACCCATGAGACGCAGACGCAAGCGCAGAGGAGGCATGAGCACATTCGCGGCCGGCTCGATCGCGATCGTGGCGATCCTCGTGTTCACGTACCTCGGGTTCACGAAGTTCGCAAACCCGTTCGCGAGCCCGTACACGGTGCACGCCGTCTTCGCGAGCGCCAACGGCCTGCGCCCGAACTCGTTCGTGCGGATCGCGGGCGTCAACGTCGGCACCGTCAAGAGCGTCTCAACCGTTCCGGGCTGCAAGGTCACCGCGAGCCAGAAGTGCGACGCCGCCGAGGTGACGATGGTCATCCAGAAGCAGGGCCTGCCGCTGCATGACGACGCGACGTTCGCGATTCGCCCGCGCATCTTCCTCGAGGGCAACTTCTTCGTCGACGTGCATCCCGGCACCCCCGAGGCAGCGGTCGCAAACAGCGGCCACACGTTCCCGATCCAGCAGGGAACCGAGCCGGTGCAGACCGACCAGGTGCTGACCACGCTGCAGGCCGGCACCCGCAAGAACCTGCAGATCCTCCTGCAGCAGTACGGCACCGCGGTCAAGCAGGCAGGCGCGTCGTACAACCGCTCGATCCAGTTCTGGCTGCCCGCCTACAAGTACACGGCGATCGTCTCGCACGACGCGCTGGGGATCCAGCCCCACGATCTGTCGAACTGGATCGCCGCGCAGGGCCCGGTGGCCGCGGCGATCGACAACAACCCGCAGAACCTGCAGAACCTGATCACCGACTTCAACACCACCGCCAATGCGTTCGCGCGAGAGAACGTGGCGCTCGAGAACAGCGTCGCGGCGCTGCCCAAGACGCTGGCGGCGGGGATCCCGGCGTTCAACGCGCTCAACGCCGCGTTCCCGCCGCTGCGGACGTTGGCAAAGGCGCTGATCCCCGGCGTCAAGAGCACCGGCCCGATGATCGACGCGAGCCTGCCGCTGATGTCCCAGCTGCGCCAGCTGGTGCAGCCGTCCGAGCTGCGCGGCCTGACCCATGACCTGGTGCCGACGATTCCGGCGCTCGCGAAGCTGACCAAGGCGACGATCCCGTTCATGAAGGACGAGGTGCGCCCGGCTTCCAGCTGCGTGGCGAACGTCGTGATCCCGTGGTCACACCTGACGATCAACGACCCGAACTTCAACTCCAAGAACGGCTTCCCGCCACACCCCGCCTATGTCGAGGCAGTCGACTTCCTCCCGGGTCTCGCCGGCGAGTCGCGCGACTTCGACGCCAACGGTCCGTACGTCCGGATCCTCGGGACGGGCGGGACGTTGACGTACTCGATGTCGGCCCCCAACCAGCCCAAGCTGATCGGTCAGTCGCTCGCGCCGCTGCAGGGCGAGCAGCCTCAGCCGCCGCCGGGCGGCAAGCGTCCGCCGCTGCAGCCCAACGTGCCGTGTGAGACCCAGGCGGCGATCACGTCGCTCGACACGCCGACCGGCGGTCCGCCGCAGCAGGAGCAGACGAACCTCAACACGCCGGGTGCGTCGCTGCTGCAGCAGTCGACCGGCGTCGTGCTCGCCAGGCAGGTCCGGGCACTCGCAAACTCACAGGGGCTGAAGTTCAAGCTGAGCCAGGGCGGGCCTCCCGGGGTGAGCAAGTGAAACTCGCGATCAAGAATCACGCCGGCGACGTCGTGGCGATCTTCGCACTGCTGTTGCTGTCAGTCGTGGTCGCCGGGTACATCCTGACCAAGGAGCGCCTGCGGTTCCCGTTCATCCAGTCGACGCCGTTCACGATGAACGCCGAGTTCTCGACCGCTCAGGCGGTCACGCCCGGCCAGGGTCAGTCGGTGCGTGTCTCGGGTGTGCAGGTCGGCGAGATCGGCGGGGTCAAGCTCGAGAACGGCGTCGCGATGGTCACGCTGCAGATCAACCAGAAGTACAAGCACCTGATCCACCAGAACGCGACCGCGCTGCTGCGCCCGCGGACAGGCTTGAAGGACATGTTCATCGAGCTCAACCCCGGTACGACGGCGTCGCCGGCCGCCAAGCCTGGCTTCACGATCCCGGTGTCGAACACCAATCCCGACATCAACACCGACGAGATCCTGTCCTCGTTGGACTCCGACTCGCGGCAGTACCTCCAGCTGCTGGTCAACGGCGCCGGCGACGGCCTCAAGGGCAACGGTGGCAACGAGCTCGCCGGCCTGCTCGAGCGCTTCGAGCCGACGCACCGCGACCTCGCCCGGGTCAACTCTGCGGTCGCTGTCCGCGGTCGGGATCTCCAGCAGCTGGTGAACTCGCTGCAGCGACTGAACACGGCGCTGTCGACCAAGCAGTCCCAGATCGTCACGCTCGTCAACTCGAGCTCGCGCGTGTTCAGGGCGTTCGCCTCCGAGGACGGCAACATCAGCCGCGCGGTCGCCGATCTGCCGGCGACGCTGAACCAGACCACGGCGACGCTCGGCAAGGTCCAGACCTTCGCCGAGGAGCTCGGCCCGGCGTCCACGAACCTGCTTCCCGCCGCGCAGGCGCTGCCGGCCGCCAACCAGGCGCTGATCTCGCTTGACGGCCCCGGTGCCTCGACCTGTAAGACCGGATCGCCCGGCTCCACTTGCTCGATCGTCCGCGATCAGATCCGGCCGTTCGTCAGAGCCGCGCGGCCCGTGGTTCGCAACCTGCGCCCGGCCGCGATCAACCTCGCGAAAGCGACGCCGAAGCTGTCGAACGTGTTCGTCACGCTCAACCACTTCGTCAACATGGTCGGCTACAACCCCGGCGACACCGAGCATGGCTACCTGTGGTGGCTGGCCTGGCTGAACCACAACGCCAGGACGTTGTTCTCAGTCCAGGACGCCAATGGCGACTTCCGCCCGCTGTTCCTGCAGGCCAGCTGCGCGACATTCGCGCAGCTCGTCAACGGGACGCCGGCGGCGGGGGCGGTCCTGAACCTGACGCCGATTCTGTCCAACGCCGGGCTGTGCCCGCAGCAGAGCCAGGCGATCGCCACCGCGTATCGCAAGTACCAGGCCGACAACCAGGGCTCGACCGCGGGCAACAACGCCGTGACGCCGCGCCCTTGGCGCTCTGGAGGGCAACTCGAGCAACGCCAACATCGCCGGAACACACAAGCTGTTCCTGCCCAAGCTCCCGACCAACTAGATGGAAACCAGCGCCCCGTCAATTCCGAAGATCCTCACGATGTGCCTGTTCGCGCTTTCTTGCGTGGGCCTGCTGCTGTTCCTGTGGCTGTCGTTCGGGGGCAAGATCCCGTTCAACCCGCAGGGCTACGAGGTCCGCGATCTCGTTCACCAACGCGGGTGAGCTCGCGACACAGGCCGACGTGCGCATCGCCGGCGTGTCGGTCGGCAAGGTGATCCAGAAGTCGCTGGACCCGCAGGGCAACCGCACGATCGCGACGATCCAGCTCAACAACCAGTACGCGCCGCTGCACAAGGACGCTCGGGCGATCCTGCGGACCAAGACGATCATCGGCGAGACCTACGTCGAGATCACGCCAGGCTCGCCCCACGCGCCGGCGATCCCGGACGGGGGCCTGCTCTCGCGCACAAATGTTCAGAACGACGTGCAGCTGTCAGACATCTACGACGCGTTTGACGCGCCCACCCGCAAGGCGTTCCAGCAGTGGCAACAGCAGTTCGCCGTTGCGGTGAAGGGCAACGACCAGAACCTGAACGACACGCTCGGCAACCTGCCCACGTTTGTCGCCGACGCCACCGACATCCTCCGCGTGCTCGACGTGGAGCACAACTCGGTCCAGAACCTGGTGCGCAACGGCAGCACCGTGTTCGCCGCGCTCAGCAAGGATCAGACCGCGCTGCGCGGCCTGATCACGAGCGCGCACACGACGTTCACCACGACCGCTCAGAACAACAACTTCATCGCCCAGACGTTCCACGTGTTCCCAACGTTCCTGGACGAGACCAAGGCGACGATGGCGCGCCTGCAGACCTTCTCGACCGACACCGACCCGCTGATCAAGGCACTGCTGCCGGTGGCGCACGACCTCGGGCCGACGCTGCACTCGGTCAAGGTGCTGTCGCCCGACCTCGAGCACTTCTTCGTCAACCTCGGTCCGCTGATCACCGCGGCGAAGACGGGCCTGCCCGCCTACCGCGACGTGATCAACGGCGCCACGCCGCTGCTGGGATCGCTCGGCCCGTTCCTCGAGCAGCTCAACCCGATCCTGGGGTGGCTGGGGCAGCACCAGCAGCTGATCTCGGACTTCATCTCCAACGGCGCCGCCGGAATCGCCGCCACGACGAAGTCGTTCGGAGGCGACGGCGTCGGCCACTACCTGCGCCAGTTCTCGCCGGTCGGCCCCGAGACGCTGTCGTTCTCGCCCACGCGCGACCCCAACAACCGCGGCGACACGTACCCGGGGCCGTTGTGGCTGGCGAGCGCCCAGAACCTGATCAAGGGCAACTTCCCGTCCTGGGACTGCGCGAACACCGGCGCCGGCGGCAACGGCACGACGCCGGGCAACGCAGCGACGAGCACGCCGGCGTGCTGGGTGGCGCCGCCGACGCCGGGAGCCAAGCCCGGCCAGATCACCCACGTCACTCAGGCCCAGTACTCGTCCAAGTAGCCGCGATCGCCCGTGTAGGGTGACCGCATGGACCAGCGCAACGGCCTCGAGGTTCCGGAGACGCTCGAGGAGATCTGCCGGCCCGATCGTCTGGCCCTGCTGATCTACGACATGCAGGTCGGGATCCTCGGGCAGATCGCGGACGCCGACCGGGTCGTCGCGAAGGTCAAGGAGGCGCTCGAGGCGGCGCGCGCGGCGGGCGTTCGCACGTACTTCACCCGGCACGTCACGCTGCCCGTCGAGCTGATGGGAGTAGCCCAGCTGCGGATGTGGCGGACCTGGCAGCAGGTGGAGCGCATCGAAGACGTGACCTCGCCGTTTCTGCCCGACGCACCGCAGACGCAGATCGTCGCCGAGCTCGCACCCACCGCCAAGGAGGCGGTGCTCGACAAGCTGACGCTGTCGGCGTTCGCGGGCACGCCGCTCGAGCTGGCGCTTCGCGGCGCCGAGGTCCGCGCGCTCGCGATCGCCGGCGTCGCCACCGAGATCGGAATCGAGCCGACCGTTCGCCACGCCGGCGACCTCGGCTTCATCCCCGTCGTGCTCACCGACGCGTGCGCGCCGGGCAGCGCCGAGGCGGGGGACCGGGCGATCGAGGGTCTGCGCTTCCTCGGCGACGCGGTGCTGGCCGACGTCGCACAGTTCAGCGCGGCGCTGGCCGCCCACGGCTGATCACGACACCGCGCTGCTCGAGCGGGACGCCCGGGCGCGATCGACGAACGCCGTCAGCTCCTGATCGAATCGCTCTTGGGCTTCGACAAATGGCATGTGACCGATGCCGTCGTACCACGATGCGACTGCGGTGGGGCAGTGCTCGACGACGTGACGGGCCATCGACGGCAGCACGATCGAGTCCTCGAGACCGTGGATCACGAGCACCGGCACCGACAGGGCGGCGAGCACGTCGTCGGAGTCGATCTCGCGCGCGATCAACGCACCCCGGATCTGCGCCGGCACGACCATGTTCCAGCACAGCGCCGATTCCCACAGGTCGGGGTCGAGCGGATCGACGGTGCATGCCCGCAGGAACCGCCGGGTCGTGGCGATGTTGGCGCCGAGGTCGGGCAGGCACATCGCCTGGGCGTTTTCGAGCAGGCCCGGCCCGAGGTCCTCGAATGTGGTCGGCTTCAGGTGCAGCGCGCTGCCGGCGAGCACGATGCCGCCGAGGGCGCCATCGCCGTACTCGCGCACGTAGTCGGCGACGATGAAGCCGCCGTAGGACCAGGCGACGACAACCGGGCGCTCCAGCCCCGCGCCGGAGATCACCGCGGCAAGGTCATCGGCCCACAGCCGTCCGTCGGTGTAGCCGGCGGGATCGAGCGGCATATCGGACATGCCGTGCCCGCGAATGTCGAACGCGACCAGTCGGAAGCTCGCCCCCAGCTGCCCCTCGAGCTGGCGGTCCCAGCACCGGTCACACTGCGACCAGCCGTGGACGAAAACGATCGCCGCACCGTCCGGGTTGCCACATTCGCGTACGTGGAGCGCAACTCCGCCGCCGCCGGTCACGCTGTATTCCCGAGCCATTGTCGGACCCCCTCTCGGCCTATGCCGGTCGTTGCGACGAGGCTACGCGCGGTCGTGCGATCGATCATCGGTGCCAGGACGCAATGTCGCCGCGCGGAGTTGGCGGCGAACACGTAGCGCGTCTCAGCGGCGCGGCGGGTACGTCGGCGACCGCAGCTCCATGAAGGCCACGGCGGCACCGGCTCTGGCGGACTTTCCCGTCAGCCCCAGCTTGACGTAGATGTTGGAGATATGCCGCTCGACCGTGCGGACGCTGATGAACAGGCGCTGCGCGATCGCCGCATTGGTCAAGCCCGCGGCGACGAGCTCGAGCACGTCGATCTCACGCGCGCTGAGCTCGCCCGCAGGCGGGGCGGATGGCGCCGGCAGCTGGACGCCGAGAAAGCCGCGCAGTGCCGACAGGAACTGCTCCCAGGCGGGCTCGTCGGCGAGCAGGATGTGGTTTTCGGAGTCGAGTAGCACGAGCTCGGCGTTCGGGATCAGCTTTGCGAGCAGCCGTCCTTCCTGCACGGGCACCACATGGTCTGCGCGCGCGTGCATGACAAGCGTCCGCGCTTTCACCGCGGCCGCGCTGTCGACGACGTCGACGCCGCCGCGTGCCCTGAACAGAGCGATCGCAGCGTCAACCGTGGTGCTCGCGCGCAGCAGCTCGTCGTACCACGACATCTGGTCCGGGCTGCCGTGCGGCAAGAACAGCATGCTGAAGACATGGCGAAACGCCGGATCATCGGTATTCCATCCGGCGCGGATCGCGGCAACCAGCGCGTCTTCCTGATCCTGCTGACCGCGCACTCGGCGTCCGCGCGCGTAGCCGCCGTAGAGGATGAGGCGGGCGACGCGCTGGGCGTGACGCGCAGCGTATGCGACCCCGATCGCGGCGCCCTGCGACACGCCCAGCAGGTCGAAGCGCTCGAGGCCGGCCGCGTCGACCACCGCCGCGAGATCGGCCACCCAGGTGTCCACCGACAGCTCGCCTACGCCGGGATCCGAAAGGCCGCACCCGCGCTCGTCGTAGCGCACGACGGTATGTGTCTCGCCAAGGCGCCGGAGCCAGTGGCTCCAGATCGGGCTTTCCCAGTCGGACTCGAGATGGGTCAGCCATGTCGCGATCCTGACCAGCGGCGGCCCGCTGCCGTGCATCGCGTACGCGAGACGCGCCCCGTCGGCTGCGGTGGTGAAACGTATCTGGGTCGTCGAAAGAAAACTCTAACGGCGCGCGTGACCCCGGTTAAGCTGTTGTCGTGAGGAGTCGGAGAAGCGCGGCGGCGGCCACTGCCGTCGTGGTGGCAGCGCTGCTGGCGCTCGCAGCGCAGGCCTTCGGGCTGCCGTCGTTCAGCACTGCGGCGAAGACGTCGCCGGGGTCCGGTGGCCAGGCGCAGCTGTCCGGGATTGCCGCCGGCTGTCATGCCACGTTTGACCGCTTCGTGATCCGCATCTCTTCCGGCAATCCGGGCTACGACGTGCGTTACGTCAGCCGCATAGTCGCCGACCCGTCGGGCAACCCGGTGTCGCTGCAGGGCAGCAAGAAGATCAAGGTCGTGATCCGCCCGGCGCGAGGGCACACGGTCGCAGGAGCGAACCTGCTCCCGTCGGCGCTGACGCCGCTATGCCCCAACCTGCGCCAGGTCAAGAAGGCCGGAGACTTCGAGGGCGTCGTGTCCTTCGGGCTCGGCCTCACCCACAAAACCGGGTTCCGCGTCTTCCGGCTCACCGGCCCGAGCCGGATCGTCATCGACGTCGCGCACTGACTGACGCTCATCCCGCGTGTTGCAGGAACCACTCGACCGACGGCGCGAACAGCTGGCGCAGCGCAAACGACAGTGCGGTCCCGGCGAGCCCGTTGCCGGCGAGCTCGTGAGAGGCATGGTCGAGACCCGCGCGTAGGGCGCGGTCGATCGTCTGGCGGTCCCAGCGGATCCGCTTGGTGCCGGCCGACGGAACGAACGACAGCACCAGCTCTTCGCGCGTGGTGTGCAGCTGGCACGCGGCGCCGTCCAGGGTGGCACGCGCAAAGCGCTGGACGGTGGCGTCGATGCCGCCGCCGGTCGAGACGGCCTCGGTCGTGCACGGATCGGGGAGGTTCGGCTTCCCGTACGAAGCCGCCCCGAGCGCCAGCTCGAGCGCGATCAGCGCCGCCGCCGCGATGCCGAGCGCTCCCAGCACGATCCGGCCGCGAGCGGTGGTCATGGGGAGCCTCGCCTCCGCAGCAGCAGGATCGGGATCAGCGCCAGCGCCGCCAGCGCCGCGCACAGCAGCAGCGACGGCCGGAAGCTGCGAGTGATCGCGTCCTTGATCGCGCCCACCAGCGAATCGCGCGCGTGGCGTAGCACCGCGTCGTGCGCCGCGCCGCGCTTGTTGAACGGCTGCGCGAGATCGGGGACGGTGCCGCGCGGCGTGTGCTGCACCACGCGCCCGAGGTCCACCGCGATCGGCACCTCCTGGCGAATCGGGACGTCCGCGTTCAGCAGCACGCGGGTGCCCGAGAGCAGCGCATCCTGGCTTCCTCGCTCGAGGTCGTGCGACAGCAGCGGCGCCACCAACACCAGCGCCAGCACCAGCCCGGCGTGCCGAGCGCCGATCGTCACGGACCCGTGGCGCGTTAGGCGCGCGTCGGGCGCGACCGCCGCACCGGTGAGCGCCGGCACCGCCAGGCCCATCCCGACGCCGCACAGCGCGAGCGCCACGGCGACGATCGCGATGCTCACGGCCGGCAACAGCGCCAGCGCCACGAGCCCGGCGGCCATCAGCAGGCTGCCGGCGGTGGTTGCGGCGCGGGTCGACAGCTCTCCGGCCAGGCGCCGCGCCGCCAGCGCGGCCAGCGGGAGCGCACTGACGACCGCCGCGCCGGCGATCGGCGACAAGCCCCAGCCGTTGATCACGAGCAGGACCGCGAGGAACAGCGCTCCCACGAGCGCTCCGAACAGGAGGCCAAGGGCGACGTTGGCGGCCGTACGGCTGCTCGCGGCATCCGCCGGCTCGGGCTGCGCCGCGGTGTCGAGCTGCGCGTCGGTATCGGGCTGCGCGTGGTACTCGAACGCGGCGACGAGGCCGACGAGCGCCACCGGCGCCTGGAAAACGAAGATCGCGGGCCAGTCGAATGCCTGCGTCAGGATCCCGCCGAGGGCCGGGCCTACCGCGGCACCGAACGTGCCCGCCGCGATCCAGACCGCAAGTCCGCGCGAGCGCGACCCGCTCAGCGCGCACAACAGCTCGAGTGCGCCCGCGAGGAGCATCGCCGCCCCCGCGCCCTGCACGCAGCGAAACGCGATCAGGATCCCGATGCTTCCGGACAGCGCACAGCCGACGGAGCCCACGGCGAACAGCGCCATCCCGGCCCTGGTGAGCACCGCCACGCCGATCCTGCCGATGCCGGCCAGCAGCGCGAACGCGGCCACCGCGACGACCAGGTTGTAGGACGTGATCACCCAGGACACGCCCACAACCGACGTGTGCAAGCGCCGAGTACAGCGACGGCAGCGCCAGCACCACGATCGACGAGTCCGCGAATGCGACCGCCACCGCCGCGGCAACCCCGACCGTGAGCAGCCGGCTGCGCCGGTCCCGCCGCTCTGTCATGTGGCCCAGGCTACTGCGACCCGGCCTCAGGCTACCGCGAGGGTGCTCAGGCTACGGCGCGCTGTGCCCCGGCGCCGTTGGACGCGCACATCAGTTCGTCCAGCGCGCGGTGCGCGAGCTCCGCATCCCCGGTGACCGACAGACCGGCACGGTCGCGGTCGGGGGAGAAGGCGCCGATCCAGGCGGACCTGTCGCCGCTGATGCGAGCGTCGGGCCGCTCGGCGCCGTGCTCTTCGATCGTCGCGTGTCCCTTGGCCAGCGTCAGCGTGTACGCGGGCGCGCTCTCGCCGTCGTCGCCCGTCACCGCGAGCTCGACCGTCCCGGCGGCGCCCGAGGGCTGTACCAGCCCGGGCGCGAGGCGGAAGATCGCGCCGAGATCGATCGTCTCAGAGCCGCGCGGCGAGCTCCAGGCCCACTCGTAACCCCACCGCGCGAGCTCGGCGAGGACGGGCATCAATTCGCGCGCACGCGGCGTCAGCTCGTAGTCGACCCGCGGCGGGACCTCGCGGTAGCGCTGGCGGGTGAGCATCCCGTCGGCCACCATGCGATTCAGGCGCGAGCGTAGCTGTTCGGTCGAGATTCCCGGAAGCACGCGTTGGAGTTCAACGAATCGGCGCGGACCTGCAGCCAGGTCGCGCACGATCAACAGCGTCCACTTGTCGCCAACGAGATCCAGCGCACGCGCATCCGGCGACCACTGGTCATACGGATGGCGTTTACGAGGCGGTACGTGAGACATCCCACCACCTTGGACGGAGAAACACCTGCCGGAGGCGAGTCTAAAGCAATGGGCGTTGCATGGACGCCAGGCCGACGAGTGAACAACGCCAGTTTTGGCGCGCCGGACCGTTTCTAGGGAGAGATGGGCGATGTGATCATGCTTTGGGAGCGCGTTGCGGATCGAACGTCGACCGGTGCCTCGCGGTCGGCACTTTTCTTCGATCTCGGGTGCCCGTTCTCATATCTGGCCGCCGAGCGGGTCGAGCGCGCGCTGGGCGACGTCGACTGGGTGCCCTGCGCGCTGCCCGCCGCGCGTCGCCAGCTCGCGCCCGACCTGATCGCCCGTGCCGAGCGCCAGGCGTTCGCGCTGCAACTTCCGCTCGTCTGGCCCGACCGCTTTCCCGGCCCGGTCCCGATCGCGATGCGAGCCGCCGCATACGCCGCCGAGATCGGCGCCGGCGCGCGGTTTGCGCTGGCAGCGAGCAGGCTGGCGTTCTGTGGCGGCTACGACCTCGAGGACCGCGAGATCCTCGCTGAGGCCGCCGCGGCTGCGGCGGTTCCGGTCGACCCATGCCTCGCCGCCGCGGGCGATCGCGCTCGCGACGTCCGCATGCAGGCGACCGCCCGGCGTCTTGCGTCCTGCGGGGTCCCGCGCCTCCCCGCGATTCGCATCGGACGGCGCTGGCTGTGGGGCGAGCAGATGCTCTCAGAGGCTCGCCCGCTGCTTCGCAACGCAGCTTCCTAGCGTATCGGGGCGCTGGCGCGCCCCGCCCGGACCGGCCGTCAAACTCCGCGGCATGAAAGATCCGGTCGACCGCGCCGTGCGGGCGATCGCGCGGCGTCAACCGTTCGCGCTTCTATGGGCGCAGTTCTCGGTCACGCACCTGGTGATGCTCGGTGGCATGGGCATCCTGCGGCTGTATCAGCCGATGAGCGCCGCGCACTTCTGGGTGCTGGTCGCGATATCCCAGGTGCTCATCGGCATCGACAACGTGATCGCCGCAAAGCTGACGTACAAGCTGCTGAGGCCGGTGCGGGCGTGGCTGCGGGGCAGCCGCGACGATCGCGCGACGATCGCGGCGTGGCGCGCGCTCGTGGCGCTGCCGCTGGATCTGCTGCGCCGCCTTCGCAGCCTGCCGTTGCTGTTTTTGTACTTCCCGTTCATCGCGTTCACGACGTGGCTGCTCGAGCTGCCGTGGTACTCGTTCCTGCTGCTGTCGGTCGTGGGATCCGCCGTACTGGCCTATGGGTTGATCTTCCGCTACTTCGCGATGGAGATCACCGTCCGCCCGGTGCTCGAGCGCATCGCCGCGAAGCTGCCCAACGACTGCACGCTCGACGCACCGGCGCTCCCGATCCGCGTCCGGCTGCTGGTCGCGGGCCCGGTCATCAACGTGATCACCGGCGTCGTGGTCGCGGGTCTCACCACGAACGGCCACCACGAGAAGCTGTCTGACCTCGGGATCGCGTGGCTGATCGCCGTCGCCGTCTCGTTCACGATCTCGCTCGAGCTCGTGGTGCTGACCGTGCGCGCCCTGGGCAGCTCGCTGCGCGACATGCAGCGCGCCACCGAGCGGGTCAGCGACGGCGACTTCACCGCGCGCGTGCCGGTCGTCGCGACCGACGAGACCGGCAGGCTGGCGGAGTCGTTCAACTCGATGGTCGGCGGACTGCAGGAGCGCGAGCGGCTGCGCGAAGCGTTCGGCGCCTACGTCGATCCCGGCGTCGCCGAGCGGGTGCTGCGCGAGGGTTCTGACCTGACCGGCGAAGAGGTCGAGGTCAGCGTCCTGTTCCTGGACATCCGCGACTTCACCCGGTTTGCCGAGGAGTCCGAGCCCCACGAGGTCGTGTCGCTGCTCAACGGCTTCTGGGACCTGGTGGTGCCGATCCTGCTCGAACACGGCGGGCACGCGAACAAGTTCATCGGCGACGGCGTGCTGGCCGTGTTCGGGGCGCCGGCGAGGCTCACAGATCACGCCGCCTGCGCCGTCGACGCCGCGCTCACGATCGCCGACAGCGTCCAGAATCACTATGACGGGCGGATTGGCGTGGGCGTCGGCGTGAACTCGGGCCCGGTGGTCGCGGGCACGGTCGGAGGCGGAGGAAGGGTTGAATTCACGGTTATCGGGGACACTGTGAACACGGCCGCGCGAGTCGAGGCTGCAACGCGGGAGACAGGTGACGACGTGCTGATCACCGAATACACCCGGGAGTTGTTGCCCGAGGGTCGCTTCGAGTTCGAGGAGCGGCCGCCGGTGCCGCTGAAAGGGAAACGAACCAAGGTGAAGCTATGGGCGCCACGAATGCCGAGGCCCGCGAGCGCGTCTCGCGCCGCCAGGCAGTCCGCAGTCGCAGATTGACAGCCGGCTCGATCACGGGCTCGGTGCGCCGCTTCTGGCGATTGGCGTGGGACGCCAACCTCACCGGCATGTCGGCGATGCTCGCCTACAACATGCTGCTGGGCATCATCCCGGTGGCCCTGCTGGGGTTGTTCATCGCGGGTCAGGTGCTGTCGAGCACGGAGGTGCAGCAGAGCGTGCTCAACGACCTGCGCCAGGTGTTTCCCGGCACCGCCGAGCACACGCTGAACTCGCTGCTGTCACAGATCCGCCACTCGACGACCAGCATCGGCGTGCTGGCGCTGATCGCGGCGCTGTGGCTGGGATCGTCGTTCTGGGGCGCGCTCGACACCGCCTTCACCCGCATCTACGGCTGCCAGCCGCGCCGGTGGCTCGAGCAGAAGCGCTTTGGCTTGATGATGCTCGGCGTGGTGCTCCTGTTCATGGTCGCCACGGTCGCGGTTCCGACCGTCCAGAGCATCCTCGACGCCGGCGCCGCCCACCTCCCGTTCGACCTGGCGCGCGTGACCGACGTCGTCTACGCCATCTCCCTGGGGATCAGCGTGGTGCTGCTGTTCACGTGCCTGTCGGTGATCTACCACCGCGTCCCCAACCGCCCGGTGCCGTGGCGCGCGGTATGGCCCGGAGCGATCGGCGCGACGCTCGCGATCGGCGTCGTCGACTACGCGTTCCCGGCGTACCTCACGAACATCTCGACGCTCGCCCAGTTCGGCACGACGATCGTCTTCATCCTGATCCTGCTGATCTGGTTCTACCTGCTGGCGCTGATCATCCTCGGCGGCGCCGTCGTCAACGCGCTGGTGCTGAGCGATCGCGAGGGAGCCTGTTAGCGTCCCGCACGTGGCGACCGAAGCGGGCTCAGCGACTCAGCTTCACGGCGGACGACTGATCGCCCAGCGCCTTCGCGCGCACGGCGTGACCAAGCTGTTCACGCTGTCGGGCGGCCACCTGTTCTCGATCTACGACGGCTGCCGCGCCGAGGGGATCGACCTGATCGACGTCCGCCACGAGCAGTCGGCCGCGTTTGCGGCGGAGGGGTGGGCGAAGGTCACGCGCGACGATCGGCGTGTGCGCATTGACCGCCGGGCCGGGCGTGACCAACGGGATGAGCGCGATCGCGTCGGCAGCGCAGAACCACTCGCCGCTGCTGGTCCTCGGCGGCCGCGCACCGCAATTTCGCTGGGGCCAGGGCTCGCTTCAGGAGATCGACCACGTGCCGTTCGTGCGCCCGCTGGTCAAGCTCGCCGCCACCGCACAGGAGACCGCGGAGATCCCGGGGCTGGTCGACGAGGGGATTGAGGCGGCGCTGACGCCGCACTCGGGCCCGGCGTTCCTGGACTTCCCGCTCGATCTGGTGTTCAGCGACGTCCGGCGAGCCCGACCCGCCGCCCGCACCGGCCGAGCCCTGGCACGCGCAAGGAGCGGACACGCGCGCCATCGAGCGCGCCGCCGCGATCCTGCGCGGCGCCGATCACCCCGCGATCATGGCCGGGACCGGCCTGTACTGGGGCCGCGGCGAGGAGGCATTGCGAGCGCTCGCCGAGGAGCTGCGGATCCCGGTGTTCCTGAACGGCCTCGCCCGCGGCTGTATGCCGGCCGACCACGAGCTGTTCTTCTCCCGCGCGCGCGGCACCGGGCTGGGCGGCGCCGATGTCGCGCTCGTGATCGGCGTGCCGCTGGACTTCCGCCTCGGCTTCGGGGCGTCGTTCTCGCCCGAGGCCGAGATCATCGCGATCGACACGGCCGAGCCCGAGCGCGACCATCCGCGGCCGGTGAGCGCCGAGCTGTTCGGGGCGCTGCCGGCGACGCTCGAAGCCCTGCGCGTGGCAGCGGCGGGTGGCGACACGGCGGAGCGAGACCGCTGGATCGCGTCGTTGCGTGAGACCGAGACAGAGCGGCGAGACGCCGAGGCTGCGGAGCGGACCGACGGCCGCGCGCCGCTGCATCCGATGCGCGTGTACGGCGAGCTTGCCCAGGTGCTGGACCGCGACGCGATCGTGGTCGGCGACGGCGGCGACTTCGTGTCCTACGCGGGGCGCGTGGTCGACTCATACCTTCCCGGGTGCTGGCTTGACCCGGGGCCGTTCGGCTGCCTGGGCTCGGGCCCCGGCTACGCGCTGGCGGCCAAGCTCGCGCACCCCGATCGCCAGGTCGTGCTGCTGCTCGGCGACGGCGCCTTCGGCTTCTCCGCAATGGAGTTCGACACGCTCGCGCGACACGGCGTCGCAGTCGTCGGCGTGATCGGCAACAACGGCATCTGGGCGCTCGAGAAGCATCCGATGGAGTTCCTCTACGGCTACTCGGTCGTCGCCGACCTGCGGCCGGGCACCCGCTATGACCAGATGGTCGAGGCCCTGGGGTGCCACGGCGAGCTGGTCGCCCGCCCCGAGGAGCTGCGGCCCGCGTTGGAGCGGGCGTTTGCGTCGGGCAAGCCGGCGCTCGTCAACGTCCTGACCGATCCATCGATCGCGTACCCGCGAAAGTCGAACCTGGCCTAAGGGGAGGGATGCAGAAGCTCACCGTCGACGAACTCGGGATCGTGGTCGCGCTCGTGATCGCGGGCGTCCTTTTCCTCACCGGCGGCAAGGCGCTTCTGGGAGCGCTCCTGTGCGTGGCCGCGGTGGTGATCGGCGTCGTGCTGTGGACCCCGGTTCGCCAGCGGCTCCACATCCCGCCTTCCCCACGGCGGACACTGTGGCGACCGGGAACGCGCGACAAGCGCGACTGACCCGTTAACGAAAACCGCCCGCTTACTCAGCGGGCGGCTTCCGATCCAGGTTTGGCCCAATCGGGACGGGCAGGGGTACGTGCCAGAAAGGGCCGATTAGATTGGCTCGGACGGCGGGAGGCGCCGATGTCTGCGGCTTCGCCCGAGCCTATGTTGGGAAACTAGGCAGAACCTAGCCCCGCGAGAATCATCCAGGGTCACCAGAAGCACAGCAATCGAACATTCGTCCAGATTGAGGAGTGGCCCCCTGGACGAATGGACTACCCGCGGAGCTTGTACTAAAAGCGACTAAACGCGGCGCGAATATACTTGAAACATGAGGGGTTTTCTGGCCTTTCCAAACCCGGTCAACGAGAAGGCGGCCCGGGTGGTCGCGGGGGTAGTGGTCGCCATCTCGGTGGTGATCCTCGCCACCGGCGCGCACTGGCTGCTGATCCCGCTCGCCTACGGATTCTGGGCGCGGGTACTCACCGGCCCCACGCTGAGCCCGCTTGGCTGGACCGCCCAGAACGTGATCGCGCCGGCGCTCGGACCCAAGAAGCCGGTGCCCGGCCCGCCCAAGCGCTTCGCCCAGGGCATGGGCGCGATCTTCTCGACCACGGCGCTCGTGCTCGCGCTCGTCGCGGGCGACGACACCGCCGCCGACGTGGTGCTGGCGCTGCTCGTGGTGGCCGCCGGCCTGGAGTCGATCTTCGGTTACTGCCTCGGCTGCAAGGTCTTCGGCCAGCTGATGCGCGTGGGACTCATTCCCGAGAGCGTGTGCGCCGAGTGCGCAGACATCAGCGCGCGGCTGTCGACCGCGCGCTGACGCCTACTCTCCTCCCATCCGCTGGCACATCCCTGCCGACAGACGCGATGAGTTAATACGGGGCGGCCCGGCGTAAGCCGGAGCCGCCCCAATTGTCGTTAGCCGATCGTGTACTGGTACGGGATCGCGACGACTTCGCCGCCGATCCCCAGGCGTCCGCTGAACACGTCGACGTACAGCGTGCCGTTGACGACCTTGCCCTTCTTCTTGGAGGGCGTGATCGTGAGCGTCATCGTGCCGCGCTGACCGGGACCGAGCGTCATCGGCGTGAAGTCAGCCGCATTCGGATCGACCGTCTGCTGCCAGATGTCACCCGTCGACGAGCTCGTGTCCGTGTCGAACTGCCGGGTGTTGACGAGCATCGCCGTGCTGACCGTGCCCGTCGGCACCGGAGCGCTGAACGGTCCTCCGGCCGGAGTCGGCCCGATGAACCAGACGCCCGGAGATGCCTCGGGCGTCTTGAACGTCGCCGACGCCGAGTTGCCGGAGCTGATCGCCGGCAGGTCCGGGTCTCCGTAGCCCCAGTCGAACGTGACCGGCTCGGTCGCCTGAGCGACCGCGTCGACCTCGTTGGTCTGGGTGGGCATCAGGAACTCAGGCGGAGCCGTCCCTCCCGGCAGCGGGAACGTCAGACCCGTCGCCTGGGTGAGCGGCAGCAGCGAGAACGTCGCTCGCTTCGTGGACCTGGGATCGAGGAAGTAATCCTGCGTCCCGGGTCCGTTGTTGGTGACCGTCACCCTGACCGTCGTGGCCTTGCCCTGAGGCAGGGTCGTCGAGCTGCTGGTCGGCAGCCCGCTCGTCGCGACCGGCGGTGCGGCGAACGACACCTTGCCGCTGTAGGGCGCCGACAGCACCTGCCCGCCGATCGGGTTGATGACGTCGACCACGAAACGCCACGTCCCCGCCTTCGGGTTGGGTGCGAACACCTGCAGCCCGTTGGTGTTGGTGGAGCCGTGGACGTTGTCGGCAGCCGTCGCCGCCTGCCCGTTGGGGCCGACGAGCGTCGCGAATATCTCCGTCTGCGGAGAGTTGGCGAACGACAGCGACACGTTGATCTCGGGCTGACCGCTCGGGACCGTGATGTCGTAGGTGTCGATCTGGCCCGGCTGGAAGAAGCCGTTGCGGCCGTTTCCTCCGATCAGGTTTCCGGAGAACGTCGGCTTGGCGGCCGTGACGAGCGACCGCAGCGTCACCGGCACGATCGTCGTGTCACTGCTGCCCGACACCACGATGTCTCGGTTGGTGTCGCCGCCCGAGTTCGCCAGCGTGGCGTTGTAGGTGAACGTCTTGGTCTGCCCCGGCGCGATCGTCTGCGACGAAGGCACGACCGAGTCGACCGCCCCGAAGTCCTGCGTCGTGAACTGCCAGTTGACGGTCCCTGGGTTGTTCAGGGTTCCGTCGCGCAGGAAGATGATCGCGGTCCACTTGCCGCCGACCGGATGGGCGACGTCAACCTCGCCATGGTTGCCGTCTCCCTGCGGCCTTGTGTACGCGGCGAAGTTGCCGTTGGGGTCGATCAGCGTCATTCCGACGCGTGATGTCCCTCCGGTCCACGAGTCGAACGCCACCAGCCTGTCGGTGCCGCTGGGGATCGTGAATGTCACCTGCCGCATACGCCGCGCGGCGCCGAACTGGTCGACGAACGTGGGGCTGCCGCTGTTCAGGTTGACCGAACCGGTCTGGTTGGAGACCTGCGTCGTGATCGCGCGCGCCTGGGCGTGCACGATCTGGCTGAGCGGGCCGAGGTTGGTGACCTTCACCGACTTGCTCACGGCCGACCCGGCCGCACCGGAGATCGACTGCTGGTTCGGGGTCACCAGCAGGTGGTTGCCGTTGGCGCCGGACGGCGCGTTGCCGAGGGCCTGAGCGGCCTGGACGGCTGCCAGCGTGTTGAGCTCGCCCGCGCCCTCTTCGACGCTGGGCTCACCCAGATCGGTCGCCGTGCTGGTCATCAGCTGGCGGACCAGGAGCGGGGACGGGTTGTTGCCTCCGTGCGTCGCACGGTAGGCCTGGATCACCAGAGCAGCGCCACCTGCGATAAACGGCGCCGATTCGCTCGTGCCGCCGAAGCTCTGGATGTTCGTCGGTTGCCCGGCGAAGTTGGTGCACTCTTCGAACATCGGCCGTGTTGGCACTGCACAGCGCCCAGTTGGCCTCGCCGGGCGCCACCAGGTCGACGACACGGCCGCCCTGGGTGAAGCCCGCCGACTCGATCGACGAGATGTTGTCGCTGAGGAAGCCCTTGGCGAACTGGAAGCCGTACTGGGTGCCCTGTGCGTAGTTCGGAACGTCGTGCTGGCGCCCGCGTCGATCACGTCCGGGTCGCTCCCGGCCGAGCTCGGGCTCGCCTCGACGCCGGAGTCGCCGGAGCTCTCGACCACGACCGCGCCGGCGTTGAACGCCTGCTCGTTGAACTGGCGGGTGATGTCCTGCGTGCTGTCCGGGATCGGGTAGCCGCCGAACGACTCGCTGAACACGTCCGGGTGGTCGTTTGCCAGCGCGTAGTCCAGGCCCTCGAGGATCGTGGAGTTGAAGGCGCTGTTGGAGTTGCCGAACACCTTCATCACGTCCAGGGTGGCGCCGGGGGCGATCCCGCGGATCTTGATGTTGCAGCCCGCCGGCAGCGGGTGCGCCGGGCTCATGAACTGCGAGATGTCGTAGGTCTGGTTGCCCTGCGCCGCGACCGAGCTGACGTCGCCGAATGCCTCGGCGGCGCCGGTCGGAGCGTTCAGGCCATCGCCGCTGAAGTCCTGGTAGTCGGCGATCACGTGCTGATCCGTCGGCGCGGATCAGGTCGGGGTTGTTGGGGTCAAGGCCGTCGGCGAACGTCGCCACCTTCACGCCCGAGCCGTCGGCGAGGTTCGCCGCCTGGGGCGTGCTGGGGTCGTCGAACGCGGTGTGCGTGGTCTGCAGGGCCTCGGGCTCGAGCAACGGCTTGCTCGGGTCGCTCGGGCAGAGGGTCTGCCCGTTGGGCGTCGTGGCGCCCGCGCGCGGAGACTTCGTCGACGCGATCGACCGCGCGTTGATCGGCGCGGGGAGCTGCACGATCGCGTCGGGGATGACCTGCTTGACCGCCGCGTCCCGCTGGAGCGCGGTGCGCTCGTTCTTGGACACGGTCGCCGCGAATGCGTTGAGCGCGTGGTAGGTGCGGTAGACGTGTCCGCCAGAGCGCTGGACCTGCGTCACGATCCTGGTGTTGCCAACGCCGCTCGGCGCGCTCGCGTGCGCCGATCCGGCTCTTGGTCGCCGGGATCGCGAGGTACTGGTTGCGCAGGATCACAATCACGCGCGACGAGGTGGCGCGGCTGAGTGCGCGCGCCTTGCGCACTGACATGGCGCGGTGAGCGCCGTGCGCGAATGGGCCGGTGCGGTGCCGAGACTGGGCTACCGCGACCCCGAGCCCTACAAGGACAAAGGCGAGCAGCGCGGCTGCGCAGAGCAGCAGCGGCCGCCGACGAACGGGTCGCAAGATGCGTCCTCCCTCACTCCGTATTCCTCCGCCCGCACACCCCCCAGGCGCGGGCCTTCCGGCGCCGGAGCATATACCTCTTCTGCGGTAGGTGAGTGTCCGAAGCGTGTCCGGACTCGACCGCGTCCGGTCAGAGCCCGAGCGCGGCCCCGCGCAGGATGTCGTGCTCGGAGACCTCGACCTGCTGCAGGCCGAACAGCCGCATCACCTCGCCCAGGATCACCGCCCCGGCGACGATCGTCGGCGCACGCGCGGGATCGAGGCCGGGTGTTTGCTTGCGCTGCTCGAGCGGGGTTGACGCGAGGCGGTCCTGGAGGGTTGATCGCTCTGTGTCTGTGAGCACGTATCCCTGGACCTTCGCGGGGTCGTACGGGACGAGCTGCTGCGCGATCGACGCCAGCGACGTCGCCGTACCGGCGACCGCGATCGCGTGGCTGACGGCTTCGCGGTGCTCGGGCGGGACGCCCGCTTCGATGATCTTGCGGACGTCGGCGGCGAGGTTGTCGATCTCGTCGTCAGTGGGTGGATCGCTGTGAAGGTGGCGTTCTGTCTGGCGCACTACGCCGGCCTGGTTGGAGACGTGAAACCCCGCGTGGCGGCCGGTGCCGATCACGAACTCGGTCGACCCGCCGCCGATGTCGATGACGAGCACGGTCGTGTCGTCGTCGGGGTCGCGCTCGCTGGTCGCGCCCAGGAACGTCAGGTTCGCCTCCTGGTCGCCGGTCAGCACGTGCGGCTCGAGGCCGTAACGATCGCGGACGGTATCGGCGAACTCCTGGCCGTTGGCGGCGTCGCGGACCGCGCTCGTGAGCACCGCCTTGGCCGTGTCGGCGTGGTGCTTGTCGATCAGCTTGCGGTACTCGTCGAGCGTGTCGTATACGCGCTGCATCGCGTCGTCGCGCAGCCGTCCGTCGGAATCGACGCCGGCGCCAAGCCGGGTGACGTTGCTGCGACGCTCGGGCTCGTCGACGACCTTGCCGTCTTCGATCGTTGCGATCAGCAGCCGCGTCGAGTTCGTCCCGATGTCGACGATCGCCGCGCGCTTCATGTGGGCGGAGGTTATCCGCCCGCGGCCACTGGCTCGCGCTCGTCGGCGCGGACTAGTTCGGGCTGCGGCGCGGGGGCTTCCTGTGTCCTGGACAGCCGGACCTTCGGCATCCCGAACAGAGCCACGGCGGCGCCGGCCGCGGCGATCAGCGCGGAGATCAGGAAAGCGAACTGGAAGCCGTTGGTGAGGGCGTGATGCAGAGCCGGCAGGCTGTTGCCGAGGTGGCGAAGGTCGTGGGTCGTCCTCGACGTGGCCAGCGCGGCGAGCACCGCGAGGCCCAGGGCGCCGCCGAACAGCCGCGAGGTGTTGACGACCCCCGACGCGAGTCCGGCCTCACGGGACGGGACCCCCGCGACGGCCGCGATCGTCACCGGAACGAACGAGCATCCGAGGCCGATCGCCGCCAGCAGGGATGGGACGAGCACGTCTCCGAGGTAGGTGCCGTTCGCACTCAAGCCGGTGAACAGCAGCAGTCCCACCGCCTCGACCGTCATCCCGAACACGAGCAAGGGCTTGGGGCCGACTCGGTTGACCACGCGCGAAGCGAGCGCCGAGCAGACGACGATCAACAGCGTCATCGGCAGGAACGCGAGGCCGGCGCGCAACGGCGAGTAGCCGCGAACCTGCTGCAGGTAGAGCGACAGGAAGAACCACATCGCGAACACGGCCGCGCCGAGCAGGAACACAACCACGTTGGCGGCGGTGAGCGTGCGCGAGGAGAAGATCCGAAGCGGCATCAGCGGCTGCTTTGCAAAGCGTCCCTCGATCACCAGGAAGGTGGCCAGCAGGGCGACGCCGATTGCCATCAGCGCCAACGGCTCTGGCCCCGCCCAACCCTTGACGTCGGTGCGAACGATTCCGAGCACGAGGATCGACAGCCCCAGCGTCGCGGTCACGGCGCCCGCCAGGTCGAAGCTGCGGGCCCGCTCGGGGTTGCGGCCCTCGGCGATGTAGTGCTGCGCGGCCGCGGCGGCGATCAGGCCGATCGGGACGTTGATGAACAGGATCCAGCGCCAGCTCAGAAGGTCGGTGAGGATGCCTCCGAGCAGCACCCCGGCGGCACCGCCGGCGCCGCCCATCGCGCCCCAGATCCCGAGCGCGCGGTTGCGTGCTCTTCCCTCCGCGAACGCCGTCGTCAGGATCGTCAGCGATGCGGGCGCGATCACCGCGCCGCCGAGGCCCTGGACGGCGCGGGCGCCGATCAGCACGACCTGTGAGTTCGCCAGCCCGCCGATCAGCGACGCGACGGCGAACAGGACCAGCCCGGAGACGAACACGACGCGGCGTCCGAGCAGGTCGGCGGCGCGACCGCCGAGCAGCAGGAAGCCGGCGAACGTCACCGTGTAGGCGTTGACGACCCACTGAAGGTCGGCCTCGGTGAAGCCGAGGTGGCTGCGGATCGACGGCAGCGCGACGTTGACCACCGAGACGTCGAGGATCACCATGAACTGCGCAAGGCACGCGAGGATCAGCGTCGCGCGGAGGTGGGGGCGGTGGCTCGTATCTGTCATCGGCTGGTTAACGAATGGCTACGATCGTTGGGGACACGGGTCCTGCATCGACCTTAGCAAGGTACGATGACCGTCGTACAATGCAGTTGTGGATGAGCAGCTTGATTTCCGAAACCACCCTGGGAAACAGCCCGTGAGTCGCTGGGACATCCGTCCGGCGACCGAGATCGAGCTCGCGGGCGTTTTGCAGGCGCTCAGCGACCCGATGCGGCTGCGGATCGTCATGGCGCTCGCCACGGGTGACGAGATGTCCGTGCAAGAGCATCGACCTGCCCGTCGTCAAGTCGACGTGCACGCACCACTTCCGGGTGCTGCGCGAGGCCGGGGTGATCCGCCAACGCCACGAGGGCACGTCGCGGCTGAACTCGCTGCGCCGCGCCGACCTCGACACACGTTTCCCGGGCCTGCTGGACGCGGTGCTCGGGGCTCTGCGCGATTCCTAAAGCCGAGCTCGTCCTCACGTTCGACAACCTCGGGGAGGCGACCGAGCTCGAGCGTGGAGGTCTTGGGCGCGGGGTTCGTCTGGGCGAACACCCGTCGGTCACCGAGGCGCTGCCGTGGCTGCTTGGCGCGTTGGACGGCGCGGGTCTGACGGCGACGTTCTTCGTCGAGGCGATCAACTGCGAGCTGTATCCGGACGCGTTGCTTTCGATTGCCGACCGCGGGCACGAGCTCGGGATGCACGGCTGGCGTCACGAGGAGTGGGGCCGTCTCTCTGCTGCCCGGGAGCGGTCGATTCTGGAGCGGTGTGTGCGAGCGTTCGGGACGCTCGGATTGTCAGTGACCGGGTTCCGGCCGCCGGGCGGGGAGCTGACGTTGGCCTCGGTGACAGCGCTGCGCGATGTCGGGTGTGCGGTGGTGCTCGCCGGTCGGCGAGGATTTCGAGGTGTCGCGACGGGTTGGCTTGGGTGCCGTTCGAGTGGGAGCTCGTCGATGCCTACTACCTGATGGAGTCGTTCGCCGATCTGCGTGTGCTTCGCGGGGATTCACATGCGGTGATGCCGGCTGGATTGCTCGCGGCCCGGTTCCGCGGTGCGGTGCGGTCGCTTGCCCGGTCGCGGTCCCAGGCGACGCTGATCCTGCACCCGTTTCTGATGCTCGACCCGGCGTGGCGGGAGGGGGTCGGCGAGCTGCTGGGCGAGATCGGCGCGTTGGCGCGTGCGGGTGATCTGTGGGTGGGGCCGGGCGGCGCGCTGGCGGTTTAGCCGGGTCGGGTCCGGACGTCAACTGCCCGATGAGGAACAGGATGGAGGGGCGGAGCCGGGTCGCGAGAGGCCGTAAACCACGACAATCGCGACGAATCTGCCGAGGCTTGTCGTGCTCTGAGCCCTCTGGGACGTAGATCACGACACGCCCCCAGGCGCTCGGCGCGATTGTCGCGAAATGCGCCCTTCTGCCGCGGGATCGGGGGTGGTTAACGCGACAAACGCGCCGGGATCAGCGAAGTGATCCGTGTTGAACACCGTATGCGGTGGCCGGCACGACACGCCTCGCCCGAAACGCGGGGTTTGTCGTGTTACGCCCCCTTGCCCGCGGCCGCCCGCTCGCTCGCGATCCGGGCGCCCTCCGACAGCGACTGCATCTTCGCCCAGCAGATGTCGGGGTCGATCGCCCCGAACCCCGCCCACGTGCCGAACCCGCAGTCGGTCCCGCCCATCACCCGGTCGGGCCCGACGATGTCGGCGTAGGTGAGGATCCGCTGGGCGACGAGCTCGGGGTGCTCGATGTAGTTGGTGGTCGAATCGAGCACGCCGGGCACGAGCACCTTGTCGTCGGGGATCTTCGCCTCGCGCCAGACCGCCCAATCGTGGGCGTGGCGCGGGTTGGCGGCCTCGAACAGCAGCGTCGACGGCTTGGCCTGGAGGATCACGTCGACGATCTTCTCGAGGCCGATGTCCAGGTGGTGGGGCCCCTCGTAGTTCCCCCAGCAAATATGCAGCCGCACCCGGTCGGCCGGCACGTCGCGAAGCGCATGGTTGATCGCCTCGATGTGCCGCTGGGCGCTCGCGACGAACTCCTCGTCGGAGCGGTCGCGGTACATGATGTGGCGGCCCATCGCGAGGTCGGGCGCGTCGATCTGCAGCTGCACGCCGGACGCGACGATCCCCTCGTACTCGAGCTTCATCGCCTCGCCGATCGCCTCGAGGTACTCGTCGAGCGTCTCGTAGTACTCGTTGGGCTGAAACAGGGCGATGATCCCGGGCGACGGCGCGTTCATGAAGGCACCGGCGACGGGCTGGCCGTCGATCGCGGCTTTCAAATTCCCGAGGTCGCGCTGCAACAACTCGGGGTGCTCGTAGGTGATCGGGCCGCGGCAGATCGGGCGCAGGTACTTCGCGCTCCCGCCCTCCTTGGCGAGGCGGTCGCGAAAGCGCGGGTACGCGTCGAGGTCGGCCGGCGTTGCGCGCGGGACGTCGCCGACCTCGAAGCCGCTCAACCGGTGGCGGATGTAGGTGGCGTAGCCGATCTTGCTCATCTCGCCGTCGGAGACGACGTCGATCCCGGCGTCGGCCTGATGGCGGACGCGATCGGCCACCGCGTCGCGGATCACCCGGTCGTAGCGATCGCGATCGACGTCCTCGCCGCGGTCCTCGCCGAACACCACGTCGACCACGTCCTGGGGGCGGGGAAGGCTGCCGACGTGCGTGGTGAGGATCCGGCTGCCGTTGCTCATCTCCGCTCCTTTCAGGTTTAACAAAGCCTTTGTGCCCTCAAGTATGATCCTCGCCGCCCAAGCGACCGCAAGGAGAGGAGAGCACCATGCCCAACCCGGGCTTCGTCCGCGGAACGCATCACCTGACCTTCTGCGTCGGCACCGCGCAGGAGGACTACGACTTCCACGTCCGGCTCCTCGGTCTAAAGAGCGTCAAGAAGACCGTTCTGTTCGACGGCGAGATCCCCATCTACCACCTGTACTACGGCAACCGCCTCGGCGACGCGAGCACGCTGCTGACCGCGTTCCCCTACCGCCAGGCCGGCTGGATGGGCAAGCGCGGCACCAACCAGATGAAGACGCTGCTGCTGTCCGTGCCCGTCGACTCGATTTCCTTCTGGGCCGATCGCCTCAGCGACGCCGGCGTGGAAAGCACCCGCGCCGAGCTGTTCGGCACCGAGCGGCTGAACTTCCAGCACCCGTGCGGCATCCACTACGCGATCGTCGGCGACCCCGAGCCCGACCCGCGCGAGCCCTACTCGGGCGCCGGCGTCCCCATCGAGCACGCGATTCGCGGCGCCTACGGCACCACGACCTCGGTGCGCGAGCCAGAGCCGCAGACCGACTTCTTGACCGCGGCGCTGAACGCCGAGCTGGTGAAGTCCGAGGGCGCGAACCATCAGTTCCTGTTCGGCGAAGCCGACGGCCAGGGTCGCCACCTCGAGCTCGTCGAGGAGCCCGATCTGCCACAGGGCACCTGGCGCTTCGGCGAGGGGACGATCCACCACCACGCGCTCGACGCGGGCACCGCCGAGAACCAGCTCGTCGTCAAGGACTACATCGTCGGCCTGGGCTACACCGACGTCTCCGACGTCAAGGACCGCGGCTACTTCTTCTCGGTCTACATGCGCAGCCCCGGTGGGGCATTGATCGAGCTCGCCCAAGGGACGGGGCGGGGTTTCATGATCGACGAGACCGAGGACGAGCTCGGCACGCACATGTGCATCCCGCCGCACTGGGAGAACCGGCGCAGCGAGATCTCGCAGCTCGAGCCGATCGAGACGATCGAGACCGTCGTCGGCTAGCGGCCCGACTTACGCAGCGACCTGCTCGGGCCGCTGCGCCGGGGCGGTGGCCGCGCCCGCGAACTCGAGCACGCCGTCGTCGACCGCGCGATAGCGGAGCGTCGCCATGTCGAGCACGTAGTTCTGATACTGGCGCCACGGCGCGCGCGAGCCCTGCTTGGGGAACGCGCTGATCGCGCGGGTGACGTATCCCGACGTCAGATCGATGAACGGCTCGGTGGTGATCGAGCCGTCGCGGTTGGTCGGCGTGCACTGCCGGTAGCCGCCTGCGTCCATGTACTCGAGCAGACGGCAGACGTACTGGCTGACGAGGTCGGCCCGCAGCGTCCAGGACGAGTTCGTGTAGCCGAACGTGTAGGCGAGGTTCGGCACGCCGCCGAGCATGACGCCCTTGTAGCTCATCGCGTGCGGGACGTCGACCCTGTCGCCGTCCACGGTCAGCTCGATCCCGCCCAGCACGAGCAGGTTCAGGCCCGTCGCCGTCACGATCAGATCGGCGTCGAGCTGCGCCCCGGACTCGAGCTCGAGCCCGGTTTCGGTGAAGGTGCGGATCCGGTCGGTCGCCACCGAGACCTTGCCGCCGGCGATTGACTCGAACAGGTCGTTGTCAGGGACAAGGCACATGCGCTGATCCCACGGGTCGTAGCTGGGGTTGAAGTGCGCGTCGAGGTCGTAGCCGTCCGGCAGCACCCTCTCCTGCGCCTTGCGGATCAGCGACTTCATCACCTTCGGCCGGCGCCGGCTGAGCTGGAAGATGCCCATCATGAACAGCACGTTCTTCCAGCGCACGATCGAGTACGCGAGCTTGGGTGGGAGCACCTTTGCCAGCAGCTTGGCGACGGGGTCCTCGCCGGGTAGCGACATGATGTAGCTGGGGGAGCGCTGGAGCATCGTCACGTGCTCGGCGTCATCGGCCATCGCGGGGATCATCGTCACCGCGGTTGCGCCGCTGCCGATCACGACGACGCGCTTGCCCGCGTAGTCGACGTCGTCGCTCCAGAACTGGGGGTGAGCGATGTGGCCCTTGAAGCGGTCGATCCCCGGGAAGTCCGGGAGGTAGCCCTGGTCGTAGCGGTAGTAGCCGCTGCACATGAACAGGAAGCCGGCGGTGAACGTGGCGGTCTCGCCGGTGTCGGTGCGCTCTGCGGTGACCGTCCAGCGGGCGTCGTCGGTCGACCATTGCGCGCTGACGACGCGGTGGTTGAAGCGGATCCGGCGATCGATCCCGTAGGCGCTCGCCGTCTCGCGGATGTAATCCAGGATCGACTGTCCGTCGCCGATTGCCTTGGAACTGCGCCACGGGCGGAAGCGGTAGCCGAGGGTGAACATGTCGGAGTCCGACCGCACGCCCGGGAACCGGAACAGGTCCCAGGTGCCGCCACTCGCGTCCCTCGCCTCGAGGATCGTGTAGCTCTTGCCGGGCAGGTTGGTCTGCAGGTGGTAGCCCGCGCCGATGCCGGACAGGCCGGCGCCGACGATCAGCACGTCGACGTGCTCTGTTGCGGGCGTGATCGAGTCAGTCATGGTTGCCGGTCCCCATCGAACGCGTAGTACGCCGTATGGCGAGTAGTAAACCGCGTGGCGCGGGTCTGCTGTGAGAAATCGCTCACATGGCGGGCGTGGCCGCCTCCTCGCTGGGTGCGAATTGCGCTGGTCGTAAGCTGCGGCGATGGGACGCTTTGGCAAGCGAGACGATCTCGTCGTGCACACCGAGGAGCCGTTCAACGCCGAGACCGGTCTGGCGTCGCTGACCGACCCGGTGACGGACACGGATGCTTTCTACGTGCGCGGTCACGGTCCGGTGCCGGAGATCGACGCGCGTGCATGGCGCCTGTTGGTGGGCGGACTGGTGCAGCGCGAGCTGAGCTTGTCACTCGAGACTCTGCGGGAGGCGTTTCGCGAGCGGTCGGTGACCGCAACGCTTCAGTGCGCCGGCAACCGGCGAGCGGGGCTCATCGCGATTCGCGACATTCCCGGAGAGGCGCCGTGGGGTCCCGGCGCCACCGGTACCGCGACCTGGACCGGCGTGGCCCTGGCGGACGTGCTCGCGCTAGCCGGACCCAAGCTCGACGCCTCGGATGTGGGGTTCGAGGGCGCCGACGTGAGCTCGGAGGTTGAGCCCGTCCAGCGGTTCGGCGGCTCGATACCGCTCGACAAGGCGTCGCGTTCGGAGGTGCTGCTCGCCTGGGCGATGAACGGCGAGCCGCTGAGGGCGGTGCACGGCGCACCGCTGCGCGTCGTGGTGCCCGGCTATATCGGCGCGCGCAGCGTCAAGTGGCTCGAACGCATCGAGCTGCGTTCAGAACCGTGGCCCGGCTACTTCCAGCATGTCGTCTACCGGCTCCTGCCGGCAGACGGAACCCCCGGCCCGGGTGCCGGCATGCCGCTCGGGTTGGTGGCGCTCAACTCCGACGTCCTCTACCCCCGTGACGGGCAGACCGTCGCTGCCGGCCCGGTAGAGGTGCATGGCTACGCGTTTGCCGGCGGGGACCGGTACGTCAGCCGGGTCGACGTCTCGACCGACGACGGTGCGACGTGGACACAGGCGAGCCTGTTGGAGGACCTTGGGCGATGGGCTTGGCGGCAATGGCGTATCACGCTGGACCTGCCGGCGGGCGAGCACGAGCTGCTCGTCCGTGCCTGGGACTCTTCGGCGGCGACCCAACCCGAGGACGAGGCCGCGCTGTGGAACCCAAAGGGCTATGTCAACAACGCCCGCCCGAGGATTCGCGTGACCGCGATCGCCGGGTCTTGATCAAATTGCTCCCGAGTTGATCAAATATGTGGATGACCGGCCAACCGCTCGAGATCGAGCAGCGCCCGCTTGGAAGTTCAGGGAAGACGATCCCCCGGATCGCGCTGGGCTGCGGCAACTTCGGCGGGATCGGCTCCGCGCCGGCGTTCTTCGGCCAGGGCCTCAGCGACGAGCAGGCGATGGAGCTGATGGACGCCGCCTGGGCGATGGGGATCACGCACTTCGACACCGCGGACGCGTACGGCGGCGGTCGCAGTGAGCTTGCGATCGGCCGCTGGATGAGCACCCGACGCGTGCGCCCGACGATCACCACCAAGACGTTCAACCCGATGGCCGACGGCGCCGACTACGGGCTCGACCCCGAGCGAATCGGCCGCCAGCTCGACTCGAGCCTCGACCGGCTCGGCGTCGATCACGTTGAGCTCTATCTCGCGCACGACTTCGATCCGGGCACTCCCGTGCAGGAGACGATCGACGCGTTGGAGTCAGTGATGGCGATGGGGGAGATCGGCGCCTACGGCGTCAGCAACTTCGACGCCGCCCAGCTCGAGACAGCGATCGAAGCCGGCAACCCGCAGGCGATCCAGAACAACCACTCGTTGCTCGAGCGCGGCGACGAGGCCGACGTGCTGCCGCTGTGCGCCGAGCGCGGCGTCGCCTACGCGGTGTTCAGCCCGCTGGCCGGCGGGTGGCTGACCGGCAAGTACCGTCGCGGCGAGCATTTCCCCGGCGGCTCTCGCATGACCCAGCGCCCGGAGCCGTACGAAAAGCTGCTCAACGACCGAACGTTCGACGCGCTCGACCAGCTCGGCGCGCTCGGGCGCGAGCGCAACATGTCGATGGCCGGCGTCGCGCTGGCGTGGCTGCTCGCCGACGAGCGCATCGCGCAGGTCGTGATCGGACCCGGCCGTCCGGAGCACCTACAACCGGTCGCCGAGGCCCTGCAAAACCCGCTGACCAACGACGAGCGAGCCTGGCTCGACACAATCTTCTGACTGTGCGAGTCCTGATCCTCAGCCACGACGACGTCCACAAGGCGCTGACGCCCGAGGAGTGCGCCGACGCGATGGCGTCGGTGCTCGCCGCTCACGCCCGCGGCGAGGCGTTCATGCCGCTGCGCTCGATCATGGCGCCGCCGGGCGCCGCCGGGTTCATGGGACTGATGCCGGGCTGGAGAGGCGCTCGCTCCCCGGACGAGCCCGGCCCCGCGCAGGACGGCGAGCCGGGCCCGGCCACCGACGGCGAAGCCGACGAGCTTGCCCTGCCCGAACCACCGCCCCCCGACAAGGCGGTGTTCGCGCTCAAGGCGATCTGCCTGATCCCCGGCAACCCGGCGCGCGGGCTCGACGCGCACCAGGGGATCGTCACGCTGTTCGACGGCGAGACGGGGGTCCCGACGGCGATTCTCGATGCCTCGGCGGTGACCGAGATCCGCACCGCGGCGGTCACGGCGGTCGCCACCCGCGAGCTCGCCCGCAAGGACGCCCGCGCGCTGGCGATCCTCGGCGCCGGCGTCCAGGCGCGCTCTCACCTCAAGGCCCTGCTGAACGTTCGCCCGTTCGACCACGTCCGCATCTACGCCCCGACCGAGGAGCACGCACAAGCCGTCGTCGACGAGGCGCCCGAGACCGACGCCGAGCTGAGCGTCGCGCCCAGCGCCGAGCTCGCGGTCAGCGGCGCCGACGTCGTCGTCGTCGCCACGAGCTCGCGTGAGCCCGTGCTGAGCCGCGAGTGGCTGAGCATCGGCGCGCACGTCAACGCGGTCGGAGCAAGCTCCCCCACAGCGCGCGAGATCGACGTCCAGACCGTCGCCGACAGCGCGCTGTTCTGTGACAGCCGCGAGTCGCTGCGCAACGAGGCAGGGGAGTTCCTGCTCGCGATCACCGAGGGTGCGATTCCCGGGGAGGAGCACGTCCGCGCTGAGCTCGGCGAGGTGCTCGCCGGCCTGAAGCCCGGTCGCAGCGACGACACCGAGCTGACGCTGTTTCGCTCGCTGGGTCTCGCGGTCGAGGATCTCGCCGCTGCCGAGCACGCCGTCGCGGTCGCTCGCAGCCACGGGGTCGGGACCGAGGTCGACCTGTGATCGAGCTCGCCGAGATCGAATCGGCACGCGATCGGATCTCCGGTGCGGCGGTGCGCACGCCGCTCGTGCGCCTGCATCACGAGCAGATCCCGGACGGCACCGAGATCTATCTGAAGCTCGAGCTGCTGCAGCCGATCAACTCGTTCAAGATCCGCGGCGCGACCAACGCGATCCTGCAGGCGCCGGAGTCCGAGCGCGCCAAGGGGCTTGTCACGGCGAGCGCAGGCAACATGGCGCAGGGCGTCGCCTGGGCCGCCCGGGAGCTCGGGCTCCCAGCGACGATCGCGGTTCCCGAGCACGCGCCGGAGGCGAAGCTCGCGGCGATCGACCGCCTCGGCGGGCGGGTCCTCAAGCTTCCCTACGAGGACTGGTGGAACGTGATCGTCACGAGCCGTGTCGACGGCGTCGACGGCCTGTTCGTGCACCCCGTCCAGGACGAGGGAGTGATGGCGGGCAACGGCACGATCGGCCTGGAGATCCTCGAGGACCTGCCGGACCCCGACGCGGTGGTGATCCCCTACGGCGGGGGTGGCCTCACCGTCGGGATCGCGAGCGCGATCAAGGCCACGAGGCCCGAGACAAAGATCTACGCGGCCGAGCCCGCGACCGGTGCAGCGCTTGCCGCAGCGCTGAAGGCCGGCGAGCCGGTCGACGTCGACTACGAGCCCTCGTTCGTCGACGGCTCGGGCAGCCGTCGCGTGCTCGACTCGATGTGGCCGCGCGTGCAACCACTCGTCGACGGCGCGTTTGCGGTCCCGATCGCCGACGCCGCCGCGGCGGTCCGCACGCTGGCCGAGCGGATCCGTGTGCTCGCCGAGGGGGCGGGGGCGCTCGCTCCCGCCGCCGCGCTGTCGGGCAGGGCGGGGACCGGCAAGATCGTCTGCATCGTGTCCGGTGGGAACATCAACCTGGCGAAACTCGCCGAGATCCTCACGGGGGGTGAGTCATGACCGCCGAAGACCTTCACGCGCCGGTGCTCCCCGGCGCCGGGGCCAGCGACTACGAGCGCTACCTGCGCACCGATGAGCTGCTGGCGCTCCAGAAGACCGAGGAGGAGCGCGTCCATCACGACGAGCTGCTGTTCCAGACCGTCCATCAGTCCTCGGAGCTGTGGCTGAAGTTCGCCACAACCGAGGTCGACAAGGCGGCCGGCCACCTCGAGCAGGACGAGCTCGCGCCCGCCATCAGGCTGCTGCGCCGCGCGGTGCTGGCGCTGCAATACATCACCACGCAGATCGAGATGCTCAACCAGATGGACCCCTGGGAGTACCAGCAGATTCGCGTCGTGCTCGGCCACGGATCCGGATTTGACTCGCCGGGGTTCCGCCGCGTGCCGAAGGTCACCCAACGGGTGTCCAAGGCGTTTGACCACCTGCTCGAGCGCGCCGGTCTAACGCTGACGGACCTGTATCGCCACGGCCGCGAGCACGAGGACCTCTATCAGGTCGCCGAGCTGCTGACCGAATGGGACGAGCGCATCTGGGTGTGGCGTTTTCGCCACTACTCGATCGTCGCCCGGGCGCTCGGCGAGGAGACCGTCGGTACGCAGGGCACGCCGGTTCAGGTGCTCGGCAAGCTGATCGCGCAGCGGCAGATGCCGCGGCTGTGGGAGACGCGAAGCCGGTTGGTTGAGCTGTTCGAGGCCGAGCGCGCGGGCGAGTAGACCCCGCCCGCGGGCCGGCGGCTCAGGCGGCGGCCGTCGCCTGAGCGACCACGGCTCGGATGTCGGCGCCCACCTGCGCGACGGCCTCATTGCCTCGCTCGATCAGGTTCACGAGCGAGAAGAAAGCGTGGAACACGTCGTCGTAGTGGTAGTGCGTGGCCGCCACGCCGCCTTCCTCGAGCGCCTTCACGTACGCGAGCCCGTCGTCGCGCAGCGGGTCGTACTCGGCGGTCACGACGATCGCCGGCGGCAGCCCCGAGTGGTCTTCGGCACGCAGCGGCGCGAGCTCCGCGATCGTGTCGTCGGGCACGTTGCCGGCGTAGTGGCTCCAGAAGTACTCCATCTCCGCGATCGTGAGGAACGTGTCGGGGCCGCTCCCGTAAAGCTGCGCCGATTCGGTCGTGAGGTCGTTGCCGACGGCCGGGTAGACGAGCACCTGCAGCGCCAGCTCGGGTCCGCCGCGATCGCGTGCGCGCAACGTGCACACGGCCGTCATGTTGCCCCCGGCGCTGTCGCCGCCCACGATCAACGGACCGTCGGTCTGTGCGGCCACCCACTGCAGCGCGTCCCAGGCGTCGTCGAGCGACGCCGGGAACGGATGCTCGGGCGCGAGCCGGTAGTCGATCGCGAACACCTCGCACCCCGACTCCTTCGCCAGCAACCGGCACATCGCGTCGTGCGTGTCGAGATCACAGATCACCCAGCCGCCGCCGTGGATCCACAGCACCGTGCCCGCGGCACCCTCGGGGGTGTAGCGGCGGCCCGGGATCTCGCCGGCCGACGTCGGGATCTTGATGTCCTCGACGTTCGCCAGCTCCGGACCGGCGCCGACGAACTCGATCATCGCCCGAGCCTGCGCTCGTGCCTGGTCGGGCGGGAGCTCGTTGAGCTTCGGCAGCCCGAGCGCTTCGCCCTGGTCGAGCAACGCACGTGCCTGCGGATGTAGGGGCATCTTGTCCTCTCCTGTCCGGTCCGGGATAGCCCGGCAATCCTTGTCTACATCCAGGCGAATCGCAAGCCGCCTTATCGGCTTCATGTGCGTTCTTTAGTAGAAGGTTAGGTTTCTGTTAGGAGTGCCCTTGGGTAGCCGCCAGGGTGCAATGTCCTTCCAGGCGCGATAACCGGGTCCCAGGCGCGATGACCCTTTCAGGCGTTGAAGCGGTCGCCGCCGTGGCGCTCCTGCAGGGCGCGCTCGTGGCGCTGCCCAGAGGCGACGCGCTCCGCTCGCTGCGTCGTCTCCGTTCCCCGGCCTGGGCAACGGTATTACCCGGTGCGATCGTGATCGGAACGCTCGCGCCGCTCGGCGTGCACGGAGTCGCGTTCGGTCTGATCGTGATGGGCACGCTCGCGACGCCGCCGCTCGCCGCCGTGGCCGTGCTCGCGGTCGCCCGCGGGCCTCGCACGGCGCTCGTTGCGCTGGCGACGATCGCAGGCGTGCTCGCGCTGCTGCCCGGCGGCTTGGGCGGGGACATCTCGACAACCATCCTCACCGCGTTTGGCGCGCTCGCCCTTGGGTCCGCGCTGGCACGACTGATCCCCGGGGCGTGGCTGCTCGTCGGGCTCGCGTGCATGTGCGCAGTCGACGCTGCATTGCTCGCCGCCGGCTTCGGGGGCGCCGGCCGCGGCGGTCATCGCCAGCGCCGCCGGCCAAGTGCACGGCCCGCTGTTTGACCAGGCGCACATCGGCGGCATCGTGGTCGACTATCCGGATCTCGTGCTCGCCGCTCTGCTCGGGGCGTTTGTCGCCGGACAGCGTGAGCAATGGCACGCGGCGGCGCTGGTGACGTTGCTGGCGGCAGTCAGCATGGTGCTCACGCCGGTCAACACGATGTTTCCCGCAACGCTCCCGGCAGCCGTGACGTTGATAGCGCTACGCGCACTCAGCCTGCGCAGGCGCCCAGCGGTCGCAGCGCTGGTGTCGCCGGCAGCGGTGAGCGAAGCTGCTGCTTAGGTCGCGAGCGACTCGAGCGCCCCGACCAGGAGGTCGACTTCGTCGGCGGTGTTGTAGTGGATGAAGCCGAGCCGCACCGAGGCGTCGTCGTAGCCGAGGCGCTTGTACAGCCCGAGCGAGTACCACGAGTCGTGTGCCCACACGCCGATGTTCTGCTCGGCGAGCCTGGCTGCGACCTCGGTCGCGGGGACTCCCTCGACGTTGATCAGGAAGGTGGGGACGCGCCCCTCCATCCCCGGCAGGCCGTAGACGGTGACCGCATCTGAGAGACCGTCCAGGAACCGCTGGCCCAACCCACGCTCGTACGGCACGATCGCGTCAAAGCCGCCAATCGAGTCCAGGTAGTCGATCGTCGCGTTGAACCCGGCGAGCAGTTCGTACGGCTGGGTCCCGGTCTCGAACCGGCGACCGAGCGGGTTCATCGGGGCGGGCCGGACCTTGTAGGGCCGCCACGTCTCCATCAGCGAGGCACGGCCGTAGGCCATGCCGAGATGGGGGCCGCAGTACTTGTAGGGCGAGCAGATCAGCACGTCGGCGTCGATCGCGCGCACGTCGATCGGCTCGTGCGCCGCGTAGTGCACCGCGTCGACCCAAGCCAGCGCGCCTGCGTCGTGCGCCATCGAGCAGACGCGCGCGGCGTCGACGATCGTGCCGACGGCGTTGGACGCCCAGGCGAACGCGACCACGCGCGTGCGCGGGTTCAGCTTGGCGGCGAGGTCGTCGTAGTCGAGCGTCGTGTCGTCGCGCAGCTCGATCGACTTGACGACGAGGTCGCGGTCGTGCGCGAGCTCCAGCCACGGAGCGACGCCGCCGTCGTGATCCAGCGAAGACACGAGGATCTCGTCGCCCGCCTCGAACCCCCGGCCCGCGGTCCGCGACAGCGTGAAGTTCAGCGAGCTCATGTTGGACCCGAACACGATCTCGTGCGGCTCGCAGCCCAGGAACCGGGCGGCCTTTGACTCGGCCTCCTCGAGGATCGCCTTGACCCGATGGCTGGTCGCGTAGCCGGCGCCGAGGTTGGCGCTGGCCTCGCGCAGCGCCTTTGCGATCGCGTCGCCGACCTCGTCGGGGACCTGCGACCCACCGGGGGCGTCGAAGAACGTGAACCCCTCCTGCAGCGACGAGAACCGCCGCCGGATTGCTTGCACGCCGCTGGTTTCGCTCAGCACTTCAGTCATCGGTCCCTCCTTCTAACCCAATCGCAACTCACGTGCTTGCAAGCACCCGAGCCGAAATGATTTGATCAACACTACAAAATCAAACCATCGTTGATGCTCGCGGGGCACGCGGAATCACCGGGACCGCCGGTGCACCCCGGGCGCACGGGTATCGACGGCATCCGCGGCATCGAGCTCGTCACTGAGGAGGAGAACTTGGGCGTCCGCGTCACGCGTAGATCTGAGGCCAGCTGGCAGGGTACGGTGCCCGACGGTGGGGGCCGCATCGGGCTGGGGAGCGGCGCCTTCGAGGGCCCGTTCTCGCTGAAGGCGAGGGTCGAATCGGTCGAGCGGGCCACCAATCCCGAGGAGCTGATCGCGGCCGCCGAGGCGGGCTGCTTCACGATGTCGCTGGCCAACCTGCTCAGCGAGGCGGGCCATCCGCCCGACGACCTCAGTACCACCGCCGAGGTCACGCTCGAGCAGCTCGACACAGGCTTCAGCATCACCCGCATTCGCCTGAACACGGTCGGCCGGGTTCAGGGCGTAGACGCCGAGCAGTTTTCGAAGCTCGCGGAGGAGGCCAAGGCGACGTGCCCGGTTTCCCGGGCACTCGCCGGCACTCAGATCACGCTGGAGGCGACGCTTGAGGGCGGTTGATCGCGCCGTGGGGGCGATGCAGGGGGTTGACCCTCGCGAGCCGAATATGCGAGTCTGGCCCGTCGCTCGGGTCAGCGAGCGCGCACGGACAGCCACTCGACCCCAAGCATGCGAGGAGCACTGCAAGCGGCCATGCCGCCATTGACTGTCAACGCCCACGTAGTCGACGCCGGATCCGCACCGGCGACCGGCGGTGACGCCGAGTCGCTGCGCGAACGGCCGACACTTGGGCCGAGCACCGACTTCCCCCCGCTCGAGCAGACGATCATCGAGCTCGAGCCGGGAGCGTCGACAGACCGACAGACAAGCTCCAACGAAGAGGTCCTGTTCGTGCTGAGCGGTACCGGCACGCTCGAGCTCGACGGCGCCGAACACGACCTCGAACCCGAGAGCGGCGCGTACCTCGCACCGGGCGAGGAGTACGGCCTCCAGAACACGGGCACGCAGCGACTGACCGTGATCTCGGTCCAGATCCCGGACCCCGAGGCCGACCACCCCGACACCGCCCACGCGCGCAAGGTGGTCCGCCGCGTCGCAGACCAGGACGCGCAGGCCGCCACGACCGATCGCGAGTTCCGGATCGTCGCCGACCCGAGCACCGGCCTTCGTTCCGCAACCCACTTCGTCGGCTACATCCCGACCGCTCGGGCCCCCGACCACTTTCACACCTACAACGAAGTCATCTACGTGCTCGACGGAGAGGGTGTCTTGCACGCACAGGGCAACGAATGGCCCGTCACGCGCGGGTCGTGCATCCAGCTTCCCGCGCGCGTCGTGCACTGCCTGCAGAACACGGGCGACTCGATGATGCGGGTCGTCGCAGTGTTTCGGCCGGCCGGTTCGCCGGCGGCCGCCTACTACCCCGACGGAACGCCGGCTCACCCCGGCGCGCCGTCGCTATCGACGTAAACGAAGAACTCGTGGACTAGATCCCCTGAGGAGGAGGTCAATTGCAGTGAAGGGACGGATAATCACCGCCGCATTTGCGTTAACCGCGCTGGTCGCGGCGGGGTGCGGAAGCAGCAACAGCAGCAGCAGCAGCAGCAGTGCTGCAGCCAGCAGCGGCACCAGCAACACGACCAAGGCCTGCGCGGCCACGATCGGGATCGAGGGGCCGTTCACCGGCGACGTCGCCGTCCTCGGTCAGGAGCAGCTGGCGTTCGCCAAGCTCGCCGTCGACATGGACAACAAGGCGAACGGCACCAACATCACCCTGGTCCAGGGCGACACCCAGCTCGACCCCGCCCAGGCGACGACGGTGACCCAGCAGTTCACCTCCAACTCGAAGATGGTTGCGGTCGTCGGACCGGCCGGCAGCCAGGAGGTCCAGGCCGTCGGGCCGCTGTTCGGACGCGCCGGCATGGCGTTCATCACCGGCTCTGCGACGCAACCCGGACCTGACCACCTCCGGTAAGAACCCGACGTTCTTCCGCGTGGTCTCGCGCGACGACGTCCAGGGCCCGCAGGACGCCCAGTACATCGTCACCCACCTGAAGCCCAAGAAGCTGATGATCATCGACGACCAGGAGGTCTACTCGACCGGTCTTGTCTCGACGATGATCCCGGTCTTCAAGAAGGCGGGCATCCAGGTCGACCACGAGTCGGTCAGCCAGAAGGTGACCGACTTCTCGTCGATCGTCTCAAAGGTCGATCCCCAGACGACGGTGGTCGTGCTGCCGTGGCAGGTCGCCGCCAACGCCGAGCAGTTCGGCAAGAACCTCGCCGAGCAGAAGAAGAAGGCGACGATCTTCGGGACCGACGGGACGCAGTCCTCGTCGTTCACGATCCCCGGCTCGTACGTGTCGGCGTTCGGCCCGGACATCAACTCGATTCCGGCCGACGCCGCGATCGCGGCGGCCGCGAAGGCCGCCTACCCGAAGTACGGGACGTTCGGCCCGCCGGTGTTCGCCGCCACGCACGTGATCGACGAGGCGATCGCGTCGGTGTGCAAGAGCGGACAGACGCCCAGCCGCGCCAACGTGTTGGCGGCGGTCAAGGGCACCAGCGAGGCAAGCTCGATCCTCGGGCAGCCGATCAAGTTCGACAACCATGGCGACCTGATCGGAGCCAAGTGGTTCCTGTTCAAGATCAACGACAAGGGTCAGTACAAGCTGGTCACCAACTCGTGATCAGCTGATCGATGGCCGGTAGCGCGCGCCCGCAGCAGGGCGCGCGTTACCGTGCCATCCGGCGCGCATGCAGAAATTTGTCCAGGAACTCGTAAACGGCCTCACGCAGGGGAGCCTCTACGCGCTCATCGCGCTGGGCTACTCGATGGTCTACGGGATCCTGAAGCTGCTGAACTTCGCGCACGGCGACCTGTACATGGTCGGCGCGTTCGTCGGCTACTTCGTGATCCAGTGGTTCGGCGGCTCCACCGCCCTGGTGATCCCGGTGCCGCTGCTGCTGCTGTTCATGTTCCTGCTCGCCGGCGGTGGCGTCGGAATGCTCGGGGTCGCGATCGAGCGCTTCGCCTACCGGCCGCTTCGAGACGCGCCGCGAATCGCGCCGCTGATCACCGCGCTCGGCGTCTCGTTCCTGCTCGAGAACAGCATGCTGCTGCTGTTCGGCGCCTCGTTCCGTGACTACAACACGTCGGCGTTCATCCCGTTCTCGTCGGGCATCCACATCGGCGTGCTGAACATCAGCCTCACGCGGCTGCTCGTGATCGTGCTGAGCCTGGTCCTGATGATCGGGCTGCGCCTGCTCGTTGACAAGACCAAGCTCGGCCGGCAGATGCGCGCGGTCGCGGAGGACCGCGAGGCGGCAGAGATGCTCGGCGTCAACGTCGACTACACGATCTCGATGACGTTCTTCCTCGGCTCGGCGCTGGCCGGAATCGCAGGCGTGATGGCCGGGCTCGTGTTCAACCAGATCTACACGCTGATGGGCTTCGTCGCCGGCCTGAAGGCGTTCACAGCCGCTGTCGTCGGCGGGATCGGCTCGATTACGGGCGCGATGCTCGGCGGTCTCCTGATCGGGCTCGCCGAGTCGTTCATCTCCGGCTACATCTCGTCCACGTACACGAACCTGATCGTGTTCGGGATCCTGATCGTGGTGATGATCCTGCGCCCGCAGGGCCTGCTCGGACGGGCGCCCCTGCAGAAGGTGTAGACCCGGAGCGGCACGATGAGCACCGAGCAGACACCGCCCGCCACCGAAGCCGACGCCGCGCAGGGCCCAGGGGTCGGCGTCGACGAGTGGGTTGCCCGCTCATCCGGTCGCCGCGAGTACGCCCCCGGCCGCATAGGCCAGGTCCAGCGCCAGTTCGAGCGCGTGCCCTGGTGGGCGATCCTGCTGGGGGCAGGGCTCTTGGGAGCGTGCGTCCCATTCCTGACCACGAACGACTTCCAGCTGCAGATCGGGATCAACGCCATGCTGCTGGCGATCCTGGCCGTCGGGTTGAACATCTCGGTGGGCTGGGCCGGGCTGCTCGACCTGGGGTACGTCGCGTTCTACGGCTTCGGCGCCTATGGCTACGCGCTGGTGTCGTCAAACCAGCTCAATCCGCCGGCCGGCATCCACTGGTCCACATACATCTCGGTGCCGGTCGTGATGATCGCCGCGGGGTTCCTCGGCGTGGCCGTCGGGTGGCCGTCGCGACGGCTGATCGGCGACTACCTGGCGATCGTCACGCTGTTCTTCGGTGAGGCGTTCGTCGAGTTCACGAACAACGTCGCCCCCAGCAAGCTCGGCGGTCCCAACGGGATCGTCAGCATCGACCCGTACAAGGTTTTCGGAACGACGATCCTCACAAACAAGGGCTACTTCTACGTCCTGCTTGTGCTGCTGGTGCTGACCGTCGGTGTTCTGCACTTGTTAGACACCTCTCGCACTGGCCGCGCGTGGCGGGCTGTGCGGGAAGACACGCTCGCTTCGTCGCTGATGACGATCCCGGTCTTCCGGGTCAAGCTCATGGCGTTCGCGTTCGGCGCGGCGGTCGCGGCGATGGCGGGGACGGTGTTCGCCGCGCAGCAGATCAACGTGTTCCCGACCGACTTCGCAACACCGTTTCTGATCCTGATCTACGCCGGCCTGATCCTGGGTGGAGCGGGCAGCCTCGCGGGCGCCGTCCTCGGCGGCCTGATCCTGTCCGTGACGCTCGACGGCCTGCTGCGAAGCCCGACCGAGGCGGGATACATCTTCTACGGCCTGATCCTCGCGACGATGGTCGTCAAGATCCGGCCCTGGGCGCGGCTCGGCGCGATCCTCGGCGCGACCGTCGTGTTCGGCATCCTCGTGCACGCGATCGTCAAGGCGATCAGTCCGTCCGCCGTGGCCGGCGGCCCGCAGTCGAGCGGCTGGATCTCCGACCTCGTCCACAACTGGGTCGTCGTGCCGTCGAACCCGACGCGCGCCGGCAACATCGGCTACGTCCTACTGCTGGTCCTGGTGATCGCACTCGTGCAGGTCAAGGGCCGATGGCGCGACATCCTGATGGTTCCGACGCTGTATCTCGCCGCCTGCGTGTGGGAGGGCGTGCTCGTCGCCCAGCCCTCGATCACCCGCCAGATCCTGCTCGGTGTCATCCTGATCGTGATGATGAACGCCCGCCCCAATGGACTGCTCGGACGAAGACGCGTCGAGGTCGTCTGACCGTGGCCCTGCTTGAACTCGACAAGCTCTCGCTCTCGTTCGGCGGCCTCAAGGCCTTGTCCGAGCTCGACATCAGCGTGGACCAGGGCGAGGTCGTGAGCATCATCGGACCCAACGGCGCCGGCAAGTCCACGGTCTTCAACGTGGTCACCGGCGTGTACGAGCCGAGCTCCGGCGACGTCCGCTTCGACGGCAAGACCATCGCCGGCCTGGTGCCGTACAAGATCACCCGCCGGGGCATCGCGCGCACGTTCCAGAGCCTGCGGCTGTTCTTGAACATGTCCGTCAAGGAGAACGTGATGGCGGCGACCTACGGCGCCACGAAGACCACGCCGCTCGAGTCGATCTTCCCGTTCCTGCCGCGGCCCCGCCGCGAGGAGCGCGAAGTTCGAAAGCTCACCGAGGACGTGCTGGGATTCTTCGGCCAGCGCCTGGCGGGCTACCGCTGGGACCAGCCGGCCTACAGCCTCTCCTACGCAAACCGTCGCCGCCTCGAGATCGCCCGTGCGCTGGCAACGAGGCCACGGCTGCTGCTGCTCGACGAGCCCGCCGCCGGCATGAACCCCAAGGAGACCCACGAGATCACCGAGCTGATCGGCCGCCTGCGGACCGAGCTTGGCGTGGGGATCCTCGTGATCGAGCACGACATGCACGTGGTTGAAGGCTGCTCTGATCGCGTGATCGCGCTCGACCACGGCGTGAAGATCGCCGAGGGCAGCTTCCGCGAGGTCGCTGACCATCCGGCCGTGGTCGAGTCCTACCTGGGCAAAGACCCAGAAGCGCTGGCGGAGGCGTGATGGACGACGCTCTCCTCAGCCTCGAGAACGTCACGACGTACTACGCCCAGATGCGGATTCTCGAGGGCATCTCACTGAAGGTCGGCGCCGGCGAGTTGGTGTGCCTGCTCGGCGGCAACGCGTCGGGCAAGTCGACCACGCTCAAGACGATCCTCGGCATCGTGCGTCCGCGCGCGGGCCGCGTGCTCCTGGCAGGCGAGGACGTGACCACCTGGCCGGTCCCCCAGCGGATCGCCAACGGCCTCGCGATCGTCCCCGAGAACCGCCGGCTGTTCGGTCAGATGACAGTCCGCGAGAACCTCGAGCTCGGCGCCGTGCTTCGAACCGATTCGCTCGATGAGGACTTCGAACGCGTCCACACGCTGTTCCCGCGCCTGCACGAGCGCCGCGACCAGATGGCGGGAACGCTGTCGGGCGGCGAGCAGCAGATGGTCGCGATGGGCCGCGCGCTGATGTCAAAGCCGCGCATGCTGCTGATGGATGAGCCGTCGATGGGTCTTTCGCCCGCGCTCGTGCAGCAGAACTTCCGGATCATCAAGGAGGTTCACGAGTCGGGTGTCGCAGTGCTGATGGTCGAGCAGAACGCGAACATGGCGCTGTCGATCGCCGACCGCGGCTACGTGCTGTCGACCGGCGAGATCGTGCTCGAGGGACCCGCCGCGGACCTGCTCAAGAGCGAGGACCTCAAGCGCGCGTATCTGGGGGGCTGACCGCCGGCGCCTGTGCCGGCGGCGTCAGTCGCCGATGTAAACCGGCGTGCCGACCGCCACCCGGTCATACAGGTCGATCACGTCGGGGATCAGCATGCGCACGCACCCGTGCGAGAAAGCGTGGCCGATCGAGCTGACCTCGTCGGTGCCGTGGATGCCGGCGCCGTCGAAGATCCCCATCCAGCGCGCCTTGATCGGATCGTCCGGTCCGGGCGGGATCAGCTTGCCCGCCAGCGAGCCCGCCCACGGGCTGTTCGGAACCTGCCAGGAGGGGTTCACCGCCTTGTTCTGGATGTGGTAGAGCCCGGAGGGAGTCTCGAGGCCCTGCTGGCCGACCGCGATCGAGTAGCTGCGCGCGAGCTTGAGGTCCTTGTACACGCGCAGGGTGAAATTCCCGCGGTCGATCGTGATGAACGACGGGTACTGGCCGGCGAGCTTGCTCGTCGGCACCTTCGGATCGGTCACGGTCGTGCGGACCTTGATCTGCCGGCGCTGCCCGGGATGCTCGACCGCGCCGTCGAGGGCGGCCGTCAGGGCTGCGGTCTTGACGGCCAGGCCGTTCTGCGCGGGCACCGTTCCGAGTCCAGCCGCCGTGTAGGAAACGCTGGCGTCGCGAGCCGGGCGGTCGACCGTGCGCTTCACGCGCCCGACCAGTCGCGTCACGGCCGCGCGCGAGTAGGTGACCTGCGGCTGGATGTCGGCATCGACGCTGCCGCCGGTCAGCGCACGCGACACGCGCGTGAAGATCGACCCGTCGCGGCTTCGCGCGAGGGCCTCGTCGACCGCGGCGTTGACGTCGACCGTCACGCCGGCGGCCCGGGGCGAGAGCTTGAACCGGTGAGCGTGGAACCGAACCACGACCGGCTGTTCGAACCGCGGCAGGTACTCGCGCTGCAGCCGGGCCCGGGCCTGCGCCGCGCTCAGCCCGCCGACGTCGATCCCCGCGACGTCGACACCCTTGGCGATCTTGTCGCGATGGCCGTTGTCATAGGCGTACAGCGCGCCGGCGCCGAGCACCAGCACACCAATCAAGACTCCCGTAAAGATGATGAGCGATCGTTTCCCCATCGCTGATGACTCCCTTCAGCCCCTAAGTTCGAACAGGGCCTCGCCTCCCATCGCCAGTGAAATGTTGTTCGCGGTCGTCGCCAGGTGGTCGTGCAGCGCGATCGCGGCGGTGTCGGAGTCGTGCGTAACGCATGACTCGAGGATCACGCGATGCTCCCAGCGCCGCTTGTTCAGCTGCCGGCACTCGGGGACCTCCAGGCAGTAGCGCTCGCTGGTCTCCCAGACCGGACGGATCAGCCGAAGCAGCCACGCCGAGTCCGCTGCGTCGTACAACGCGAAGTGAAACGCGGCGTGCGCGGCGGAGGCCTCGGCGGTGCGGTCGTCGGTCATCGCCTCCAAAGTATGGAGACGGTGCCGGGCGGCTTCTTCATCGGCGTCCTGGAAGCGCTCGGCGGCGCGCCGGATCGCGAGCACCTCGAGCGCCATCCGCGCCTCGTACACCTCCGACAGGTCGATCACCGACAGGTCCGTCACCCGCGCTCCCCGGTGCGGGATGTTCTCCACCAGCCCCGCGGCGTCCAGCCGCCTGACCGCCTCGCGGATCGGCATCGGGCTCATGTCGAGCACCAACGCGAGCTCCTCGATCGGCAGCCGCGCCCCCGGACGCAGGCGTCCGGTGATGATCGCCCAGTGCAGCGTCTCGAACGCCTTTTCGGCGAGCGTTCGATGCCCCCGGTTCGAGCCTTCATCCGCAAGCACGGCAAGATGCGACTCCATGTCGCGCGTAGTATCGGAATCGTTGATCAAAAGTCAAGAACACACTCGCAACTATGCGCTCGCGCTGGACGACGCCGACCCGCTGCGCGCGTTCCGCGAGCGGTTCGTGATCGACGACGAGCTGGTCTACCTCGACGGCAACTCGCTCGGCCGGCTCCCGCGCGCGACGGTCGAGCGGCTGCAGCGTGTGGTCGCCGAGCAGTGGGGCAGACGGCTGATCCGCGCCTGGGACGAGGGCTGGCTCGAGCTGCCGATCGAGGTCGGAGACCGCCTGGCGGCGGCCGCGCTCGGCGCCGCCCCCGGCCAGACGATCGTCGGCGACTCGACCACGGTCTGCTTCTACAAGCTCGCTTGCGCCGCGCTTGACCTGCGCCCCGGCCGCAACCAGATCGTCACCGACTACGACAACTTCCCGACCGACCGCTACGTCCTGGAGGGACTGGCGCGGGACCGCGACCTGGAGCTTGTTTTCTTGCGCGGCGATCCTTCCTACGGCCCGATGCCCGGCGACGTGCTCAACCTTGTGGGCGGCCAGACGGCCCTCGTGACGTTCTCGCACGTCTCCTACCGCTCCGCCCACATCGCCGACATGGCCCAGATCTCAGAGATCGCGCACGGCGCCGGCGCGCTGACGCTGTGGGACCTCAGCCACAGCGCCGGATCGGTGCCCGTGCAGCTCGACGCAGACGGCGCCGACCTCGCCGTCGGCTGCACCTACAAGTACCTCAACGGCGGCCCCGGCGCGCCCGCGTTCATGTACGCCCGCGCCGACCTGCAGGCGCAGCTCAGCCAGCCGATCTGGGGCTGGCTCGGCCGCCGCAACCCCTTCGAGATGGAGCACGGCTACGACCCCGCGACCGGCGTCACCGCGCTGCTGTCGGGCACGCCGCCGGTGCTCGCGCTGAGCGCCGTCGACGAGGGCGTGCGGCTCGTCGAGGAGGCCGGGATCGACCGGATCCGCGCCAAGGGCGTGGCGCTGACCGAGTTCGCGATCGGCCTGGCAGACACCCGCCTGGCCGAGGGCGGCGTGTCGGTGGCGTCGCCGCGCGATCCGGCGCACCGCGGCGCCCACGTCGCGCTTGTGCATCCCGACGCCAAGCGCTTGTGTGCGGCGCTGATCGAACGTGGCGTGATCCCCGACTTCAGGCGCCCGGACGTGATCCGTTTCGGGCTGTCGCCGCTCACCACGCGCTTTACGGACGTGTGGGACGCGGTCGAGACGCTGAGGACACTGCTCTAACGCACGGTCAGAAGCGCGGCGCTCCCCGCCGGGAGTGACACGCGTGTAGGCGCCGCCGCGCGGGCTGACCGTCGTGACCTGCGGCGTGCCGGCGAGCTGTCCGGTGGTGGTGACGGCGCCGAAGCTCTGGCCGCCGAGCGTCACGCCGGCGGTCGCGCCGAGGCGCGGGGCCAGCAGTCGCTCGAGCGACGCGGTGGCCGTGCCCTGGCCGGGCACCCGCACGGTCAGCACCCGAGCGTGCAGCGGGTCGTCGTTGATCAGCACGACCCGCGTGCGGTGGTCGGGCGCACGCGTGGCCCATGCGCGCACCGGGCCGCCGGCGCCGCGGACCCGCAGCAGTCGCGACCGCGGCGGCGCCGCCTGCGCGAACAGCAGCATCCCGTAGTACTGCGGCTTGACGGACGCGGTCCAGACGCCGGCGACGGGCTTGAACGTGAACAGCTCGTAGGTCGCGCCGCTGTACGTGTGGAGGTTCACGCCGTCGACGCCCGCCCGCGCCATCGCAAACAGCACGTCGACTGTCCACAGCGCTGAGGCGAACGCGTTGCTGACGCCCGGGGTGCCGCCGCAGGAGACCGTGTTCAGCTCGTCGACGCGGATCGAGTCCCCGTCGGCGTGCGCCGTCGCGACCAGCGGGACGGTGGTCTTGGCGAGGTCGGACGACGCCTCGGGCGCGAGCAGCTCGGCGATCGACGGTCCGCGTGACGACGGCCCCCGAAAGCAATGGGCAAGCGCGTAGCGGTGCACGGTCAGGACGCGAACCTTTCGCTGTGCCTTGGCGAAGCTCCCCACCTGCGCGAGCCAGTTGGGCGACCCGATCGCGGGGCCGGCGATCGTTACCCGCGGCAGCGAGCGCTCGATCTTGGCGTAATCGGCGAGGTAGCGGTCAAAGTTCCAGTTGGCCGGGCGGCCCGGCACTTCGTGGCCCTTGGCGTTCTCGTACCAGCCGAAGCTGTGGTAGAGCTCGGGCTCGTTGCCGAGCTCGAGCGCCTCAACGCGGTTCGTGCCGATCCCGGCCACGAATGCGTCGGCCTCGGCTGCGGCGAGCTTGGCGTTGTCGGCCTCGAGGTTGATGCCCAGGTGACCTTGGCGTTCAGCGTCGGCGGCGACCGCGTGCGTTACCCCAGCCACTGCGGGGTGAGGTCGATTCGAATCCCGGCGGCCGGCGACGACCGAGGCCGTGGGCCACCACGCCCAGTCGGTGCTGTCCCCGCCGATCCGAATCACCGGCTCGCTGGTCCGGGTTGATGTTGCGGACCAGCTGCAGGAACACCGGGTTCAAGCGCCGCGGGATCGGTCCCGGCGTACGCCTCGACCGTCGGGTACTCGAGCGACAGGCCGAGGAATCCCGGGCCTGGATCGCGGGACGGCCTTTGTCGCAGTCGCCGATCGTCACGTGTCGTGTGGCGGCCCGGGCGCCTCGGCGTCGAGGTCCGGCACGTCGATCGCGCCCGCGAGCACCGCCAGACGATCACGCCGATCACCAGGCCACCGACCAGGCGCCACCGTCCGTGCCCGCGTGCGATCGGTCTCAGCGCCTCGGGATCGTCAGCAGCGCCGCGCTCGCGGCGGGCAGCGTGAACGTGTAATGGCCCGTGGACGGCTTGCAGTGTGGTCGTCTGCGAGCGTGCCGGCGAGCTCGCCGGTGCTGGTCTGTGCGCCGAAGCCCTGGCCGCCGATCGTGATCCCGGTCTTCGACGTGATCGACGGCGCGCGCATCAGCTCGAGCGTCGCGTCCTCGGCTCCGGCGGGCACGCGGATCTCGACGACCGCGAGCCGGCGGTCCGCTTGTTGATCACGACCACACGTGTCGTGCCGATCGGCCCCGAGCGTGGCCCAGCGTCGATAGCCCGGCGCCGCCGACGAGCCGGTGATCCGAACCAGCCGCGAACCCGGCGGAGTCGCCTGGGCGAACATCAGCAGTCCGTAGTAGTTGGGGTGCACGTACACCTCCCAGGTGCCGTTGACCTGGGAGACCGTGAACATCTGATTGGTCGAGTGCGGCGGCGTGTGGATGTTGACGCCGTCGACGCCCGCACGCGCAAGCGCAAACATCGTGTCCAGCGACCACAGCGCGGTCGCGTACGTGTCGCTGACGCCGCGCTCGCCGCCGCACGAGACGGAGTTGATCTCGTCGATGCGCAGCGGCACGTGATGCCGGTGGGCGTCGCCGCCAGCGGTGCGACGTTGGCCGCGAGCCCGTCGGACGAGGAGTTCGCGAGCAGCTGGCCGATCGTCACGTGGTTGGTGGCGACGCAATGCTTGAGCGGGTACGCGTGCACCGTCGCGACCGACACCTTCGGCTCGATGGCCAGGAACTGCCGAGTGTCGCCAGCCACGTCGGCGAGCCGGTGCTCGGGCCCGCCAGCGGAACCCTCGGCATCGATTTCGCAAACGACGAGAAGTCGCTTTCGAAGTTCGTCTCGTCGTAGCCGCGCGGACGTCCTGGGACCTCGTGTCCGCTCGGCGGTGCGATACCAGCCGAAGCTCCCGTACAGCTCGGGCTCGTTGCCGATCTCTAGCGCCCTGATCGACGAGGCGCCGAGCCCGGACACGAGCTGCGTGCGCTTCGACGCTCGCCAGCCGGCGGCTGTTGGCCTCGAGGTTGACGCCGAGCATCAGGCGGGCATGGGTCGTCGTTGCGCGAACGCCTTGGTGACCTGCACCCACTGCGGGGTCAACGTGTAGCGGATGCCGGGCGGGGTCTTGCGTCTGCCGGGCACCGGCCACCAGCTCCAGTCGGTGCTGTCGCCGCCGAGCCGGATCACCGGCCGTGTGCCCGGGCGCGAGGTTGCGGACGAGCTGCTCGAACGCAGGGTTTGAGCGCGTTCGGGATCCTTGCCGGCGAACGACGGGATCGCCCACATCTCGGTCGAGAGCCCGACGAACCCGCTGGGGATCACCCGGCCGGCGGCGCCGGTGGTGAACGACGGCGGGCGGATCCGGGTCGCCGACGTCGCGAGCACACGACGCGAGCAGCGCTCGCGGCGCAGAGCACGGCAACACTCCGAGCCACCGTCAGCGGGCGCCTGACGGGCGACCAGAGCACGGCCGTCACGTTACGCGAACGAATATCGGCCCGCGATGAAGCTCAGGCCTGGACCGCGCCGCCGTCGATCACGAGCGCCTGCCCGTTGATCGACTCGGCCGCCGGCGATGCGAGGAACACAATCGTGTCGGCGACCTCTTCGGGCTCGAGCAGCCGCCCGAGCCGGCCCTGCCGGACGAGCGCGTCCTCGCCCTCGGCCTCGCTGCGCCCGGTCGCATCGACGATCCGGGCGATCGCGCGCTCGGTCATGTCGCTGCGCACGAACGTCGGGCAAACGGCGTTGACGCGCACGCCGCTTCCGGCCAGCTCGCTCGCCACGGCGCGCGTCAGTCCGACGGCGGCGTGCTTGGAGGCCGTGTACGCGCAGGTGTACGGGGTTCCGACCCGCCCCGCCGTCGAGGCCACGGTCACGATCGCGCCGGACCCGCGCTCGCGCATCCCGGGCACGACCGCGCGCATGCACAGAAACGGGCCGGTGACGTTGACGTCGAAGTGCCGTCCCCAGGAGGCCAGCGTCGTGCGGTTCAAGCGCGCGCTCTCGGCGAAGCCGGCGTTGTTGACGAGCACGTCGACGGCGCCGATCTGCCCGAACGTCCGGGTCACGGCGTCCTCGTCGGTCACGTCGCACACGGCGGTCTTCGTGCTCAGGCTCGCGAGCGCCGACTCGTCGCGCCCGAGCGCGATCACCTCGTCGCCGAGCGCGGCGAACCGCTCGACCACGGCGAGCCCGATGCCCTTGGCGCCGCCGGTGACGACTACCGTCCGGCTCACGCCGTGATCACCGGCGCCAGCCGCTCCATCTGGGCCAGCCGCTCGGGGTAGCGCCCGACGAGGAATTGCAGCGCGACGTGCTGGACGCCGATGTCCTCGAACCGGCCGAGCGCGTCGGCGATCTGCTCGGGGGTGCCGCGCAGGACGTCGGGCTCCTGCTCGACCTCCTCGTCTGTCACTTCCACCGACAGGCAGGTGTTGAGCGTCACGTCGTCGGGGTCGCGGTCCGCCGCCTTGGCGGCTTCGCGCACGTTCGCGTAGCGCGACGCGAGCTCCTCGGGTGTGACCCGCGCGAAGTACGGAAACCAGGCGTCCCCGTAGGTGCCGGCGCGCCGCTGCGCGCCCTTGCTCTCGCCGCCGCACCAGATCGGGATCGGCTTGTCGTGCGCCTTGGGGTAGAAGGCGATGTCCTCGTAGGAGTAGTGCTCGCCCTCGAACGAGCAGTGGTCCTCGGTGAACAGGTTGCGCGCGACCCGGAGCTGCTCCTCGGCGACCTGCGCCCGCTGCGGGAAGATGTCCGACCGGTCCAGCGCGTCGAACTCCTCGGCCATCCAGCCGATCCCGACGCCGAGGATGAAGCGGCCCTCAGACAGCCAGTCGATCGTCGAGGCGACCTTGGCCCAGTGCACAGGATCGCGATACGTGGTCACCAGCACGCTGACCCCGAGCTTGACCGACTCGGTCGCGCCGGCCAGGAACGCCAGCGCCGTCATCGACTCCAGAAACGGCTTCTCCGGCGGCACGATGAACGACCCCGACCAGCTGTAGGCGTAGTCGGACTCGATCTTCCACGGGATCACGATCCGGTCCGCCGCCCACACCGTCGTGAAGCCCAGCCGCTCGGCGGTCTCGGCCGCATGCCGCAGCCCAGCGCGTGTGCACGCGGCGCCAGAAACGGGGAGGAACACGCCGAAGTCCATAGCTAACACACCACCACGGCAGGGTGTCTACTTTACACCCCGCCGCGCCTCGGCCTCGCGGAACACGGCGCGCGCGATGATCTCCCGCTGGATCTCCGACGCGCCTTCGTAGATTCGCGGCGCGCGCACCTCTCGGTACAGGTGCTCGAGCGGATGGCCCGCCTCGAGCGCGCGCGCTCCGTGGAACTGGACGGCGGCGTCGACGGCCTCCTGCGCGGTCTCGGTCGCAAGCAGCTTGGCCATCGCCGCCAGCGCGGGGTCGGGCCTGCCATCGTCGTGGAGCCTCGCCGCCTCGCGGACCAGCAGACGGGCGGCCTGGACGCGGGCGGTCAGCTCGGCGATGCGGTGCGCGACCGCCTGGTGGTCCTTCAGCGGCTTTCCGAAGGTTTGGCGTTCGAGCGCCCAGTCGGCGGCGAGCTCGAGTGCATGGCGGGCCATCCCGATCGCGAACGCGCCGACGCTGGGCCTGAACAGGTCGAGCGTCTGCATCGCCACCCGAAAGCCGGCGCCGGGCTCCCCGAGCACGCAGTCGCGCGACACGTATACGTCCTCGAAGCGCAGCGAGCCGATCGCGTGCGGCGCCAGCATCGCCTTGTGCTCGCCCATCAGCCCCTGGCTGTCGCCCGCGACGGCGAACGCGGTCAGCCCGCGGCGGCCCTCGGACGTCCGCGCGAACACGGTGTAGACGTCGGCCTCGGGCGCGTTTGAGATCCACAGCTTCTCGCCGTGCAGGCGGTAGCCGTCGCCGTCGGGCGTCGCCTGAAGGCTGATCGCCGACACGTCGGAGCCCGCCTCGGGCTCGGTCAGCGCGAACGCGGCGATCGCCGTACCGTCGGCGACGAGCGGGATCCATCGCTCGCGCAGCTCGGGCGATCCCGCCTGGAGGATCGGGTAGGCGCCGAGTCCCTGCAGCGCGAACGCGGTCTCGGCCTCGGTGCACGCGGTCGCCAGCGCCTCGCGGATGATGCACAGATCGGTGGCTGAGACCTTCGGGAACAGGCGCGCCAGCAGCCCGTGCTCGGCGAGGCTCTGCACGAGCGCCCGATTGACCCGGCCGGGCCGCCCGAACTCGGCTAGCGGGGCGAAGACCTCGGCGGCCAGGCGCCGCGTGTCGTCGTACAGGTCGCCCACGTGCGGTTCAGGAGCCGCCACTACCGATGACCGCTACGCCCATCAGCTCGACCTTGAGCTCGGGCGTGAACAGCTCGCGCACGCCGAACAACCCCATCGCGGGGTAGTGCTTGCCGAAGTGCCGCTGCCAGGCCTTCCCGATCTCGGACAGAGCGGCGCGGTAGGCGGGAACATCGACCACGAACACCTGCAAAGAGACCAGGTCGCCCGCATCACCACCGGCCGCCCTGAGCGCCGTAAGCAGGTTCGCCGCGGCGCCGTCGAACTGGTCCACCAGCGTCTCGCCCTCGCCGACCTGACCGGCCAGATAGACGGTATTTCCGGCGACGACGGCGTGCGAGAAGCCGCTCGGCTTGGGCAGTTCGGGCGGATTGACGACGCGGTTCATCGACCCCTCCAGTCTGGTTTACGCCCTTCGTGCCAGGCGTTGTAGAACTCGTTGAAGTCCTCTGACTTCATCAGCAGCGCCTGGGTCAGCGCCTCCATCTCGATCGACGTCCCCAGGTCGGAGTCGAGCTCGCGGATCAGCGCCGCCTTGGTGGCGGAGTAGGCCAGCGCGGGCCCGTCGGCCAGGCGCTGGGCGAGCTTGGCCACGCGGCCGCTCAGCTCCTCATCGGGCACGACCTCGTTGGCGAGGCCGATCTCGAGCGCCCGCTGGGCGTCGATCTTGTCGCCCAGCATCAGCAGCTCGGTGGCACGGCCGAGGCCGATGATCCGCGGCAGCAGGTACGCCGAGCCCATGTCGGCACCCGACAGCCCCACGCGCGTGAACAGGAACGCGAATGACGCCGACTGCGCGAGCAGGCGGAAGTCGGCGGCCAGGGCGATCACCGACCCGGCGCCGGCCGCGATGCCGTTGACCGCGGCGATCACCGGCATCGGCAGCTCGCGCAGGCCCTTGACGACCGCGCCGGTCATCCGCGTGAAGTCCCGCAGCTCGGCCGCCTCGCGCTTGACGAGCTCGCCGATGATCTCCTCGACGTCGCCGCCCGAGCAGAACCCGCGCCCCTCGCCGGTGATCACCAGCACCCGGGCGTCGCCGCGGTGGGGGAGCTGGGGGATCAGATCACGGAGGTCTGCGTAGGCCTCGAACGTGAGAGCATTCAGCTTGTCGGGCCGGTTCAGGGTGATGGTCGCAACGCCATCGCTCACGTCGAAATCGAAGTGCCAGCTCACGCGTCGCGACGATACTCGACATAGAAGCCGGGAGCAATGTTAGGTATTATCGAACCGGAGGATCGGTTGGCCGGCGACACCCCGTATTGGAACCCGAAGACCGAGACGCTGGGGCGCGAGCGGCTCGAGGCTCTTCAACTCGCGAAGCTGCGCCGCCAGTGCGAATGGGCCGCTGCCCGCAGCCCCTGGTACCAGCGCAAGTTCGCCGAGGCCGGGTTCGAACCCGAATCGCTGCAGACGGTTTCGGACCTGCGACGGATTCCGATGCTCACGCGCGACGACTGGATGTCCTCGCAGGAGGTGCGCCCGCCGTACGGCGAGATCCCCGCGATCGGCGCCGACGGCGCGATCCGCGTGCACACGACGTCGGGCACCACCGGGCGCGGGCCTCTGCGCGCGCTTGACTCGCGCAAGGACTGGGCGTGGATCGCGGAGATGTGGTGCTACGCGCTGTGGGGTTGTGGCGTGCGGCCGGTCGACACCGCCTACATCGCGTTCGGGTACGGGTCGTTCATCGGCTTCTGGGGCCTTCACTACGCGATGGAGAAGATGGGCGTGCTCAACGTGCCCGGCGGCGCTCAGCCGACCGAGGCGCGGGTCAGGCAGATCCTCGACTTCGGCGCGACCGTCGTCGCCTCGACCCCGACGTACGCGCTGCGCCTCGCCCAGGAGGCCGAGATCCAGGGCCTGGACCTGCGCGGCTCCGCCGTGCAGCGGCTGATCCTGTCGGGCGAGCCTGCGGGTTCGATTCCGCAGACCAAGGCGCTGATCGAGGAGCAGTGGGGAGCGAAGGCGTTCGACACCGCCGGCATGACCGAGATCGGCACGATCATGGTGTTCGAGTGCTCGCACCAGCCGGGCGGCACCCACATCATCGAGGACAACATGATCGAGGAGGTCATCGACCCGGCGACGCTCGAGCCGATGGCCTATGGCCAGCGCGGCGAGCGCGTCGTGACCTCGTTCGGGCGCGGCGCGATCCCGCTGATCCGCTATCGCACCGGCGACCTCGTCTGCAAGGTGCCCGCTTCGCGGTGCCAGTGCGGCCGCGGCTTTGACATCTACGAGGGCGGAATCCTTGGACGCGTCGACGACATGAAGCTCGTCCGCGGCACCAATGTCTACCCGCGCGCGATCGAGGCGATCGTCCGCGAGTTCCCCGAGGTCGACGAGTTCCAGACGGTGATCACGCACGAGGGGATCCGCGACGAGATCACGTTGCGGGTCGAGATGAAGCCCGACTTTCCCATGGACAAGTGGGACGCGCTCAGCGCCGACCTGCACCGCCGGCTGGCGCACGCGCACGAGGGACTGAACTTCCGGATCAACTATGCAGGCACCGGCGAGCTGCCTCGCTTCGAGCTCAAGGCCAAGCGAACCATCGACCTGCGCGACTCGCCCGTGGGGGTGGGAGGATGACCACAGATCTACTCGGATCCGAGCTCACCGAGGCCGAGTCACGGCTGCTCGCCGTCTACGAGGAGCTCAAGTCGCTGTGCGGCGAGGACCTGTCGCCCAACGCGCATGCCAACGTGCGCGCCGCCTTGGCGCTGATGCACAACGCCGTCACCGGGCTCGCGCTGCAGTACGAGCACCTCTCAGACCTCGGCGTGTGAGGCGATGCGCATCGCGGTCGTCGGTGGCGGGCCCGGCGGGCTCTACTTTTCGATCCTGATCCGCAAGGTCAGGCCCGACTGGGAGATAACGGTCTTCGAGCGCAACGCGCCGACGGACGCGTTCGGGTTCGGGGTCGTGTTCTCCGACGAGACACTGACCGTGTTCGAGCACGCCGACCCGGAGAGCTACTGGTCGATCGCGCAGCAGTTCGCGCGCTGGACCGACATCGACATCCACTACCGGGGCCAGGTGACGCGCTCGGGCGGCCACGGGTTCGCCGCGCTGGGCCGGCGCGAGCTGCTCGGTGTCCTGCAGCAGCGGGCGCTCGAGCTCGGCGTGGACATCCGCTTTCAGACCGAGGCTCCGGCTTTGGAGGAGCTCGGGTGGGCGGACCTGGTGGTTGCTGCCGACGGCGCCTCGAGCGCGGTGCGGAGCCAGCTGTCGACCGAGTTCGTGCCGTCGCTTGACCGCCGCGAGTGCAAGTACATGTGGATGGGCACCGACCTCGTGTTCGACGCGTTCAAGTTCTTCATCGTCGACACGCCCGACGGGGTGTTCCAGGCGCACGCGTATCCCTACGACGACCGGATGAGCACGTTCATCGTCGAGACCCACGCTTCGGTCTGGGAGCGCGCGGGTCTTGACCGGCTCGCCGGCGGGCCGCTGCCCCCGGGCGTCAGCGACGAGGCGAGCATCGAGCGGTGCCGGGAGCTGTTCGCGGATGCTCTGCAGGGTCACTCGCTGGTCGCCAACAATTCGAAGTGGATCGACTTCGTGACGGTTCGAAACCGCCGCTGGTGTGCCGACAACGTGGTGCTGCTCGGCGACGCCGCGCACACGGCGCACTTCTCGATCGGCTCCGGCACGAAGCTGGCGATGGAGGACGCGGTGGCTCTCGCGTGGGCGCTGCGGGGGTCCGATGACATCCCGGCCGCGACCGCGGCGTACGAGGCCGAGCGCCGTCCGCTCGTCGAGAGCACGCAGCGGGCCGCGCAGGCTTCGCTTGAGTGGTTTGAGGGGATCGGCAGGTACGTCGGCCAGGAGCGGCTCCAGTTCGCGTTCAACCTGCTGACCCGCAGCCGGCGCGTGACCTACGACAACCTGCGGCTGCGCGACGCCGAGTTCGTCGAGGCGGTGCACCCGGATCCGCGGCCGCCGATGTTCACGCCGCTGAAGCTGCGCGGCCTCGAGCTGTCAAACCGCGTCGTGGTGTCGCCGATGGACATGTACTCGGCGGTCGACGGGACCCCGAGCGACTTTCACTTCGTACACCTGGGTAGCCGCGCGCTCGGCGGCGCGGCGCTGCTGATGACCGAGATGATCTGCGTGTCGGACGTGGGCCGCATCACCCCGGGGTGCGCCGGGATGTGGTGCGACGAGCACGTCGGCGCGTGGAAGCGGATCGTCGACTTCGTGCACGCGCACTCCGGCACTGCGTTCGGCGCTCAGATCGGGCACTCCGGCCGCAAGGGGTCGACGAAGCTGATGTGGGAGGGGATCGACGAGCCGCTCCCGGATGGCAACTGGCCGGTGATGGCCCCGTCGCCGCTGCCCTACTCGTCCCGCAACCAGGTGCCGCGGGCGATGACGCGCGAGGACATGGACCGCGTTCGGTTCGAATTCGAGGAGTCGGTTCGGGGCGCGGTCGCGGCCGGGTTCGACCTGCTCGAGCTGCACTGCGCGCACGGGTACCTGCTGTCGTCGTTCCTGTCGCCCGTGACCAACATCCGCGACGACGCCTACGGCGGATCGCTGGAGGGGCGCGCCCGGTTCCCGCTGGAGGTGTTCGACGCCTGCCGCGCGATCTGGCCCGCCGACAAGCCGATCAGCGTGCGGATCTCCGCGACCGACTGGGTCCCGGGCGGCTTTCACCCCGACGAGGCGGTGGCGTTCGCGCGGATGCTGCGCGACCACGGATGCGACATCGTCGACGTGTCCTCGGGTCAGGTCACGCCGCTCGAACGTCCCGCATACGGACGCAGCTTCCAGACCCCGTTCGCCGACCGGATCCGCAACGAGATCGGGATCCCCACGATCGCGGTCGGCGCGATCTCGAGCTACGACGACGTCAACACGATCATCGCCGCGGGCCGCGCGGACATGTGCGCGCTGGCGCGTCCGCATCTGTACGACCCGCACTGGACGCTGCACGCCGCCGCCGAGCAGGGCTACGACGGGGTGACGTGGCCGGTCCAGTACCAGGCGGGATCGCGGCGGCCGCCGACCGGACGCGACGAGCTGAACAAGGAGCTTCAGCGAAGGTTCGAAGCCGTGTCGCTCGTCAGCGATTCGAACCCATGAGCGCTGTCGCGGCAGCCGCCGGACCGCTCGCCGCGGGCGAGCCGTTTCAGCCGCAGGACCTCGTGGTCACGCTGCTCGGGACCTACGTGCGGCCGTTCGGCAACGTCGTGTGGTCGGGAGGCCTGGTCGTGCTGCTGGCGGAGTTCGGCTTCTCGCACGGCGCGGCGCGGGTCGCGTTGACGCGGCTCGTGCGCCGGGGCCTGATCACCCGCGTGCGCTCCGGGCGCCTGGTGCACTACCGGATCACGCCGCGCTGTGAGCGGCTGCTGCTCGAGGGCGACGGGCGGATCTTCTCGCTCGGTGACCCGCGCGACGGCGGCGGCACGTGGACGCTGCTCTGGCACCAGATCCCCGAGGACCGGCGGCTCGAGCGAAGCCGGCTGGCGCGGCGGCTGCGGTTCCTCGGGTTCGGCTCGGCCCAGGACAGCGTCTGGGTGTCGCCGCACGATCACTTCGCCGAGGTCGTCGAGCTGCTCGAGGAGCTCGACGTGGAGGAGTTCGCGACCCTGTTCCGGGCTCCGGTGGAGGCCGCCGCCGGACTCGGTTCGTTCGCGTCGCGCGCCTGGGACCTGAGCGGCTTGGCCGATCGCTACGACGCGTTCTGCGAGGAGTTCGGCCCATACGTCCGGCGGGGCCGGGCGCGGCGGTTCGCCGATGCGGACGCGTTCAGGGTTCGAACCCGCCTCGTGCACATCTTCCGCGAGTTCCCGGTCCTGGACCCGGAGCTGCCCGAGGAGCTTGCCGCGCTGGGCTACGCGCGCAGGCGCGCGGTCGAGATCTTCCACACGCTCTATGAGGGGCTGGCCGAGCCGTCCCAGCGCCACTTCGAGGCCGTCTGCACAGCGCCCTGAGCGGCGTTTTGGGGGTGTCTGCGGAGCGCTTTGAGCGGTGTCTTGCGGGCCTGTGCGGGGTGTCGTGAGCGGCGTTTTGTGGGCGTCTGCGGAGCGTTTTGAGTGGCGTTTCGTGGGTGTCTGGAGAGCGTCGTGAGCGGCGTTTTGAGAGCGTTGGAGGCGGTGTTTCGAGGGCGTCTGCGGAGCGTCGTGAGCGGCGTTTCGAGGGCGTCTGCGGAGCGTCGTGAGCGGCGTTTGAGAGCGTCGTGGAGCGTCTGCGAGAGCGTCTGCGGAGCGTCGTGAGCGGCGTTTCGAGGGCGTCTGCGGAGCGTTCTGAGCGGGTCGGGAGCGGTGTTTCGAGGGGTGTCTGGAGAGCGTCGTGAGCGGCGTTGCGGGTGTCTGAGCGGTGGTTCGAGGCGGTCTGGAGAGCGTCGTGAGCGGCGTTTTGAGGCCGTCTGCGGAGCCCTCAGCGGCGCTTCGACGCCCTCTGCACAGCGCCATGAACGAACCTACAGATAAGTAGCTACACCGAAATTTGGTCAGCTTCCTGACCCGATGATCCATTTCCGGGTCTTATGACGTTTGGTTAGTTACAAACACGGGGAGGCAACGTTCGATGAAGTGCCTTCCTGCCCAGCAGCGCAGGACCTTGGGAGTCAGCGTGGGGTTGCTCCGTTGGACTTCGGTTGTGCTGTTGGTTGGACTCTTTGTGGCGGGGAATGCCTGGGGCGCGTCGGGACTGACAGGGGTGGCGACTCAGGTCACTGCTCCGGTTAGTCAGCCGGTTACCCAGGCGGCGGCTCCTGTGGCTAAGGCTGCATCCCCGGTCCCGCAGCCGGTTGCTCAGGCTGCCGCCCCCGCTGCGAAGCAGGTCACTCAGGCGACGCAGGCGGCGGCTCCGGTCGCGCAGGCTGCAGCTCCGGTCGCGAAGGCGACGCCGGCGGCTGCTCCGGTCGCGAAGGCCGCGGCTTCGGTCGCGCACGGCGGCGGCTCCGGTCGCGAAGGCTGCGGCTCCGGTCGCGAAGGCAGCGGCTCCGGTCGCGCAGGCGACGCAGACGGCGGCTCCGGTCGCGAAGGCGGTCGTCGCTCCGGTGGCCAACGCTGCGGCTCCGGTCGCGAAGGCTGCGGCTCCGGTGGCCAACGCTGCGGCTCCGGTCGCGAAGGCGGCGGCTCCGGTGGCCAACGCTGCGGCTCCGGTCGCGAACGCTGCGGCTCCGGTCGCGAAGGCTGCGGCTCCGGTGGCCAACGCTGCGGCTCCGGTCGCGAAGGCTGCGGCTCCGGTGGCCAACGCTGCGGCTCCGGTCGCGAAGGCGGTCGTCGCTCCGGTGGCCAACGCTGCGGCTCCGGTCGCGAAGGCGGTCGTCGCTCCGGTGGCCAACGCTGCGGCTCCGGTCGCCGACGCGGTCGTCGCTCCGGTGGCGAAGGCGACGGCGCCGGTGACGCAGACCGTCGCTCACACGCTTGCCCCCGTCGCGCAGATCGTGGCGCCCGTCGCGCGGACTGTGACCCGGACGGTCGCGCCGGTCGTCGCGCCCGTCGCGCCCGTCGCGCAGACTGTGACCCGGACGGTCGCGCCGGTCGTCGCGCCCGTCGCGCAGATCGTGGCGCCCGTCACGCGGACCGTGACCCGCACGGTCGCGCCCGTCGCCAACGCGGTCGCTCCGGTGACCAAGCAGCTCACCGAAGCGGTCGCTCCGGTCACGCGGCCGGTCATGAACTCGATCGCCCCGGTGACGCGCCCGGTCACGAAGTCGGCCGCGCCGGCGACCGAGACGGTCGCCTCCAACGCGCGGGAGACCTCGCCGACGGCCGGTCCGGAAACGCAGACGGGCAACCTGGTGGCTCCAGCCGTCGCTCCGGCCGGCCGTCCGGCGAGCAGCGTCACTACCCCGGACTCGTCGCCCGTGGCACGGCACAGGACCCACGCATCCGCACCGCTCTCGTTCGGCAGCGTCACGACCGTCCTCGGCGACTCAGCTGCGCTCCCGCAAATCGACCGCTCCGCGGTGGCCACCGCGTCGTCCCTCGCCGCGACCTTCGCTGCCGGCCTCGCGCCGCGCACCGGGTGCCCGAGCTGCGGCTCGGCTGGTCACTCATCGTCGCCGGCTCCGGTCCAGGCTCCTCAGCTCCCGTCCGCCCTGTTCACCGGCGCCGGGGCGTCGGCCGGTAGTGGCGCTGGTGGCTTCTCTCTGTTCTTAGTAGGGGTGCTGTTCCTGACCCTGGGGGCCGTGCCGCGGCGCTGGACGCGTCGGCGGATCGCATCGGCGTCGGGCTGGCCCGCGCCGTATATCGCTCTATCTGTCTCTCCTGACTAGCCGCACGGCCTAATCGGTCGTTGAGCGGCCTGGGCCGAGGTGCCCCGCCGCTCTCTATCTCGGCAAATGGAGGACACGATGTCACGCGTTCTCTGGGCATCGGCGGCGATCGCCATCGGCATCTCGCTGACGCCAAGCGTGGCGCTGGCGGCCAACGGAAATCACTCCAGGCCACACAGCGCAAACAGCAGACACAACAGCACCAATAACGACGACGGCGCCGCTCGGACGGCCGTGCTGGCAATCGGAGCCGGTTATGCGATACCAGCACGGATCGGCCGAGGTTCGGTCGCTCCAGCGCCAGCTCGTCGAGCAAGGGATCTCTCCAGGTCCCGTGGATGGCCGCTATGGCCCGCTGACAGTTGCCGCTGTCCGCCGCCTTCAGCAGGCTCGCGGACTCGCGGTCGACGGCGTCGTCGGACCACATACCAGGAGGGCGCTTGCCAGCGGAACGCTGGCTGCGGGAGCCGGATACCTCCAACCCGACGGATCTCAACGGGTGCGGTCGATCCAGCGTCGCTTGGCCAAGGCGGGATTCTCGCCGGGGCCCATCGATGGGCGGTACGGTCCGCTGACGACCCGAGCGGTGAGGCGCTTCCAGCAGGCGCACCACCAGCCCGGCGACGGGATCACCGGTCCCCGGACTCAAGCTGCGCTCGGCAGCAGCCGAAACAGTCCTGGGGCTGCACAACCTAAGACAACCACGCGCGCGCATGGACGCAACCGCAATCGAAACCCGAGGCCGCAGGCGCCCCGCCAGCCGTCCCGGGCTCACGGCAATCACACTCCGGCACCAGCCACACCAAGGTCAGCGGCGCCACGTCACGGAGGGCATCGCGGCGTGCTGACGGCGCTCGCCGTCATCGCGCTCGTGGCGCTGGGCATCGCCCTGCTGCTGGCAGTGCTCCTGCTGAGCAGGCAGCGCCGTCTGGCGTCTGCGTCGTCCGTGCGCGAACCGGAGGTCGCCCCGGAACCGACCGCAGTCGCCGCGGTGCCCCTCTCGGCCGTCCCCGAACCGAGCGAGGCACACGAACCCGAGCCCGATCCGGCGGATCCCGAGCACGCACCCGACGTGCCCGAGGCGGCCGAGCCGCCGCCCGGAGCCGAGATCGCCGTGGCTCGTGTGTTGTCGACGCCCGAAGGCGACGCGGTCCGATGAGGCGGTGCCCGAATCACCGCCCGTCGACCCCGTGCGCGCCGAACAGGTGAAGGTTCTGCAACGCCAGCTGGGTGTGCTCGGGTTTGATCCCGGTCCGGTCGACGGTCGCTACGGCCCGCAGACGACCGACGCGGTCAAGCACCTGCAGGAGGTCAGCGGGCTTAGACCGGATGGGATCGTCGGTCCGCTGACCGCGGAGGTGCTCCGTCACAACGCGCCGGAGCCGCCCGCCGATGGTCGGGCCGAGCGTGTCAAGGCGCTTCAGCGTCAGCTGAGCTGGCTAGGGTTCGAGCCGGGTCCCGCCGACGGCCAGTATGGGTCGTTGACCACCGGCGCGGTCAAACGCTTCCAGGAGGCGTACGACCTTCCGGTGGACGGGATCGTCGACCGGACCACCGCGGACACCCTGCGGGCGAACGTCGCCCAACGACCGAGCTCGGATCGGATCGACCGCGTCAAGGCGCTGCAGCGTCAACTCCAATGGCTGGGGCTCGAGCCCGGATCGATAGATGGCCGCTACGGGCCGCAGACCACCGAAGCCGTGAGGCGCTTTCAGGAAGCGCACGACCTCCCAGTGGACGGGATCGTCGATCCGCAGACCCAGAGAGCACTACAAGACTCGGTCCAAAGGACCGCTCAATGGTGACCCCGTCAAGCCGCCGGACGCTGCCGAGACGTCCGGCGGCGGGGTCGCCCTGACCCCTGCGCTAGGCCTTCGGCACGAACGCCAATACGCGGCTGGGACTTCCGGTGCCGCCGACCAGCTTCAAGGGCGAGACCACGATCAGCGCGCCGGTGATCGGCAGCTTGTCGAGGTTCGCGAGCTGGGTCAGACCGAGGCGGCCCGCGCCGAGCAGGAAGTTGTGCAGCGGGAACGGCGGGTCGAAGCCGCCGGCGGCGCCGGCGTCGATCCCGACCGTCTCGACCCCGAAGCCGCTGATGCCACGCTCGTTGGCCAGCCACCGCGACGCGTCGACGTCGGGGCCGGGGGTCACGGGCCCGTTGGCGCCGACGTTCAGGAAGGCCGCCTCGTCCTGCGCGCGCAGGCCCCAGCCCGTGCGGAACAAGACCCAGGCGCCGTCGGGAACCCGCCCGTTCTCGGCCTCCCACGCCTCGAGGTCTGCGACCGTCAGCAGGTAGCCGTTGTCCTGATCTGTCTCGTAGCTCTTGTCGATCACGCAGGCGGGGCCGACGAGGCTGGTGGGCTTGATCGAGGCGACGTCGTCGCCGTCCTTGCCCGTGACCCAGTGGATCGGCGCGTCGAGGTGGGTGCCGACGTGCTCGCCGATCGTCAGCGTGTACCAGGCCCAGGCGGGGCCGCGGTCGTCGTAGTGGCTGATCTCCTCGCGCGTCAGGCCGGGCGTGTTGGCAAACGGCGGCGGCAGCTTGATCACCGGCGTGGACTCGGTGAGCGGCTGCGTGAGGTCCACGATCTCCACGTTGCCGCCCGCGAGTGCGTCGACCAGGGCGGAGACTTGGCCTGTCTGGGTGCTGGACATGTGGGTGGCTCCTTGGGTTATCCGGCGCGGAAGGCTTCCTCGAGCCACTCCGCGCAGATCGTGGGGTTCACTTTTGCGTCGAGGACGAGCGGGCCGTGTGGGTTGGCGAGCCACTCCTCGACGACGGCGAGGTCGTCGGTGTTGCGCACGGTGGCCGACTTGGCGCCGGCCGCCGCGGCGATCGCCGCGAGATCGGCGTCGGGGAAGCGCACCAATGAGACGTCGTGTCCCATCGGCGCGAAGTGGTGAACCTCGGCGCCGTACGCCGAGTCGTCGTAGATCAGGACGAGCAGCGTCAGCTTCAGACGCGCCGCGGTCTCGAGCTCGGGGAGCGCCAGGAACGTGCCGCCGTCGCCGAGCGCCGCCACCGTCGGGACATCGGGGCGCGCGATCGAGGCGCCGATCGCGTTGCCGAGCCCGAGCCCGACGGCCTGAAAGCCGTTTGCGAACACCCAGGCGTGCGGGTCCTCGACGTCGAGGTACATCGACGGGTAGCCGGTCAGGTGCCCCGAGTCGACCGCGACGTTGCGCGCGGCCGGGAGCAGGTCGTTCAGCGCGATCGTCAGCGTGCGCGGGTCGATCCACTCGTCGGTGCCGGCGTCCTCGTAGGGCTCGTGGCGCCAGCGACGGCTCGCGATCTGCTCTGCGAGCTCCGGGGTCCTGAACCCGGTCGTCGCGGGCCCGCGCCGTTCGAGCTCCTCTTGTAGCGCTGCGATGCTGGCCTTCGCGTCGCCGAGGATCGCGATGTCGACGGGGTAGTTGCGCCCGAACGCGGTCGCGTTGGAGTCGATCTGGATCACCGTGGCGTCGTCTGAGATCAGCGCGCCGTGCTTGGTCGTCCAGTGGTTGACCGAGGCGCCGACGATGATCACCGTGTCGGCCTGGGGCAGCAGCTCGGCGGCGAACGGGGAGGCGAAGCCGCCGGAGATCCCCAGCGCGTATGGGAGGCCGGCGAACAGGCCGTTGGCGGGCGCCGACGTGGCGAGGATCGCGCCCGTCTGTCCGCCGAGGGCTTCCAGGTCCTCGCGGGCGTCGGCGAGCACCGCCCCACGGCCGGCGATGATCGCCGTCCGCTTCGCGTTGACGAGCGCGTCCGCGGCCTTTGCGATTGCGCGCGGGTTCGGCGCGGGAGGCTCGAACACGGGCAGCGGTGGCTGCGTCGGATGATCGGATGCCGCCTGCTGGGGCTGGATGTCGATCGGCAGCATCAGCACCACCGGCCGGCGCTCGATCACGAGCCCGCTGGTAGGCGCGCTGCGCGTCGTCGGCGGCGGTCCTGGGGCTGTGCACGCGGTCGGCGATCGCCCCGACCGACTCGACCAGGTCGTGCTGGTCGATCCGGAAGTTCGACGTCAGCGCCGCGGCCGGCGCATCGCCGGCGAGCACGAGCACCGGCGTGCGGCTCTTGGCCGCCTCGGTCAGGCCGGTGATCGTGTTGGTCAGGCCCGGCCCCTGATGCACGCTGCACACCCCGACTCGGCCCGAGACGCGCGCATAGCCGTCGGCCATGCAGACCGCCCCGCCCTCGTGGCGGGCCTGGTGAAATCGCGCGCCGCCGCGGACGAGCGCGTTGGTGACGACCAGGTTGCCCGAGCCGAGCACCCCGAACGCGTCCTTGACGCCCTGGGCGGCGATCGTCGCGCCGACAACGTCGGCTACAGAAGCGGCCTGCGTCGTTGTCAAATGCGCCCGCTCCTCACCGCGCCGATGCTAATCGTTTCGCGCGGGTCGGGGCCGGTTACCCTTGTGGTGTGAGCACAGGCAAAGCACCGAGCGGCGGCTCGCCGGCCGCTCCCCCGAAGGAGAACATGCTGCCGCGGCGCGGCCGCCGGCGCTACGGCGTCGAGCGGGTATTCATGCGCGTGATCGCCACCGGCGGAGTCATCGCAATCGGTGTGGCGCTCGGCGCGATTCTCGCTTCCAGCAACGTGCAGGGCTGGATCATCGGTCTCGTCGTCGCGATCGTCAGCGTCGTGCTGTCGGGCGTCCTCTGGTCGTCGCGCCAGATCTAGTTTTCGGAATCTCGTACTGTGGGGGTCGTGGAGTCTGGGGCGGCCATAAGTACGCGCGGGTTGTCGAAGTCGTTCGGCGACGTTCGGGCGTTGTGTGACGTCGACCTCGACGTCGCGCGCGGGACCGTGCTCGGGCTGCTCGGCCCCAACGGCGCTGGCAAGACGACGATCGTGAGGATCCTCACGACGCTGCTCGAGCCCGACGGCGGATCCGCTTCGGTCGCCGGCCTGGACGTCATCCGCGACGCCGCCAAGCTGCGTGAGCAGATCGGCCTCGCCGGCCAGTACGCAGCCGTCGACGAGAACCTGACCGGGCTCGAGAACCTGACGATGGTCGGCAGGCTCTACGGCATGCCGCGACGCACCGCGCGGGCGCGCGGCGAGGTGCTGTTGCAGCGCTTTGACCTCGTCGACGCGGCGCGCCGTCCCGTCAAGACCTACTCCGGCGGGATGCGCCGCCGGCTCGACCTCGCCGCGGCGCTCGTCGCCGAGCCGCCCGTCCTGTTCCTCGACGAGCCCACGACCGGCCTCGATCCCCGCAGCCGGATCGCGCTGTGGGACGTGATCGAGGAGCTCGTGTCGGAGGGGACGACCGTGCTGCTGACGACCCAGTACCTGGATGAGGCCGATCGGCTCGCGGACCGGATCGCGGTGATCGACCACGGTCGGGTGATCGCCGAGGGTACGTCGGACGAGCTCAAGGACCGGATTGGGGGCGAGCGGCTCGAGGTCACGCTTGACGACGCCGCCGACATTCCCGCCGCGATCACCGCCCTTCAGTCGATGTCCGATGAGCGGCCGGAGTGCGACGGCCCCATCGTTCGGCTGCCCGTGCGAGAGCATCGCGGCGTGATCGTCGAGGCGGTGCACAAGCTGAGCGACGCCGGCATCGGCGTCGACGACCTGGTGCTGCGCCGGCCGACGCTCGACGACGTGTTCCTGGCGCTCACCGGACACGCCGCCGAGGAAGCGTCCGAGGCTGAGAAGGAGGAGGCCGCCGCGTGAGACGGCTCGTGACCGACACGCTCGTGATCGCCGAGCGCAACCTCGTCCGCCTCCCGCGCGCGCCCGATCTGCTGCTCGCGTTCACCGTGCAGCCGATCATGTTCGTGCTGCTGTTCCGCTATGTGTTCGGCGGCGCGATCCAGACGCCGGGCTACTCGTACGTCGACTTCCTGATCCCGGGGATCATCGTGCAGAACATCGCGTTCGGTGGCTTCGTCACGGCGCTCGGCCTCAACGAGGACGTCCACAAGGGCCTGATCGACCGCTTCCGCTCGCTGCCGATGGCGCGTCCCGCGGTGCTTGCGGGCCGCACGACCGCCGACATCGTCACGAACACGCTGTCGATGACGGTGCTGCTGATCACCGGCGTGATCATCGGGTTCTCGTTTCACACGAACTTCTGGCACGCGATCGCGGGCGTCGGCCTGCTGCTGCTGTTCGGCTACGCGTTCTCGTGGGTGTTCGCGTTCCTGGGGCTGCTCGTCTCCAGCCCCGAGGCGGCGAACTCGATCGGGTTCATCGCGGTGTTCCCGCTGACGTTCATCTCCTCGGCGTTCGTCCCGGTCGCGTCGATGCCCGAGCCGCTGAAGTCATTTGCGATGGTCAACCCGTTCACGTACGTCGTCGATGCGATGCGCTCGCTGTGGCTCGGCGCGCCGGCGGGCAACTACGTGTGGGGAGCGGTCGTCTGGTCGCTCGTGATCCTCGCCGTGTTCGCGCCGCTCGCGGTCGCTAGGTATCGGAAGGCGGCAGGGCGCTCGTAAACGCCGCGATCGCCTCGGCGGTCTGGTCGGGAAGCTCGGTCGGGGGCGAGTGCTGGCAGTCGAGGTGGACGCGCGTCACCGGCCCTTGCGCGCGATGCTCGATCGAGTCGAGCTGAGCCATCGTCCCGTACTGGTCGCGGGTTCCCTGGATCAGCAGCAGCGGCGCCGTGATCTGCCCGAGCTCGCCTTCGATGTTCCACTGCGGGAACTGCGGGTGCAGCCAGACGTCGTTCCAGCCGTAGAACGCGGCGTCGGGATCGCGGTGGTGGCGCGCCATCCGCTCCCGCAGGTCCGTCGTCTCGAACGTCTGCTTGGTCTGGCGAATCTCGGCCAGGCACATGTCCTCGACGAACACGTGCGGGGCGATCGCGACGACCGCGGTGACGGGGTGATGTGCGGCGTAGATCAGCGCGATCGAGGCGCCGTCGCTGTGTCCGACGAGCAGCGGCTCATCGATCCCGAGCTGCGTCAGCAGCTCCGGCAGAACCTCGAGCGCCTCCTCGTGCATGAAGGCCGGCGTGCGCGGTTTTGGCGGCGGGTCAGATTGGCCATGTCCGTAGCGCGAGAACGACGAGCGTCCGGCGGTGTCGTTGCATTCGCGAGCCGCTCCGGGAACCCGCGCCACAGGCCCACCGAGCCGAGGCCTTCGTGCAGCAGGATCAGCGCGGGTTGGCAGTCGTCCCCGTGGATCTCGAGCAGCTCGATCTCGCCGCCGGAAAGCGCCAATCGTCCCTCCCCGTCCTGCACCCGTTTCCTTTCGACCTAGGACACTTGACTTGCGCCCGCGCGCCTATAGTCTGGCAACTCGCCTGCCGGTCGGAAGAGCGGAGGGAACGATGGAACGGCGCAACGCAAGCACGTTGCTCGACCGGGTCCTAGAGGCCGGCCGAGGGGACGAGATCGCGCTGGTCACGGAGGAGGGGATGGTCTCCTACGGCGAGCTCGGGAGGATGGTCGCCGCCGTCGCGTCGTACCTGAACGGCCTCGGCGTACAGCGCGAACAGCGCGTGCTGATGGTGCTCGACGACTCGCCCGCATTTCACGCGACGTTCCTCGGGGCGATGCGGATCGGCGCCGTGCCCGTCCCGGTCAACCCGATGGACCGCGTCGACAACCACGTCTACTACCTCGAGGACAGCTACGCCAAGGTGCTCGTGATCGAGGCCGCGCTGCTGCCGAACCTCGAGGCGATGCTGGCGGTCCGCCCCGAGCTCCAGGTGGTCGTCGTCGGCGGCGAGCTCGGTCGTCACACGCAGTTCGACTACATCGTCGCCGACGGCGACGACCTGCGGTCGCCGGCGGACACGCATCCGGACGACATGGCGTTCTGGCTCTACAGCTCGGGCTCGACCGGCCGGCCCAAGGGCGTCGTCCACAGCCACCGCAACATCGGCGTGACCACCGACACGTATGCGCGCGACGTCCTGCGGATCGGGCCCGACGACGTCTGCTACTCGACGACGAAGCTGTTTCACGCGTACGGCCTCGGCAACAGCCTGTCGTTCCCGATGTCGGTGGGGGCCGCGGCCGTGCTCGTCCGGGGAAGGTCGGCGCCGGGGCGCATCTTCGAGACGGTCGAGCGCAGGAAGCCGACGCTGTTCTTCTCGGTGCCGGCGCTGTACGCGGCGATGGTCCGCGCGCCCGGGGCCGGGGACACCGATTTCACGAGCGTGCGAGCGTGCGTGTCGGCCGCCGAGCCCCTGCCCGCGGCCGTGTTCAGCCGGTGGCGCGACATCACCGGCGTGCCGATCCTCGACGGCATCGGGTCCACCGAGATGCTCCACATCTACTGCTCGAACACGATGGACGATCTGCACCCGGGGACGTCGGGCCGCCCGGTGCCCGGGTATCGGCTGCGGATCGTGGACGAGCAGGGTCGTCGACGTGCGCACCCGGGCAGCCGGGAGACATGATGGTCCGCGGAGATTCGTGCGCGTCGTTCTACTGGCACCAGCGCGAGAAGACGCGTCGCTGCATGCGCGGCGAGTGGTTCTACACCGGCGACCGGTACGTCGAGAACGAGGACGGCTGCTTCGTCTACCAGGGGCGGGCCGACGACATGATCAAAGTCGGAGGGTTGTGGGTCTCGCCCGCCGACGTCGAGGCGTGCCTCGTTCGCCATCCGGCCGTTTCCGAGGCGGCTGTGATCGGCGTGCAGATCGACGACGTCAGCCGCATCAAGGCGTTCGTGATCTGCCCCGACGGGGTGGCTGATCAAGAGGTCTTCTCAGAGGAGTTGCGCGCCTGGTGCAAGGAGCACCTGCGCCGCTACGAGTACCCCCACGTGCTGGCGTTCGTCGACGACTTTCCGCGCACGGCAACGGGCAAGATCCAGCGGTTCAAGCTGCGCGAAGCCGAGGCGGTCGCGGCCGCCGCCGAGATCGCCGCGATGTCTAGCGTCCGCGAGCAACTTGCGGGCTCGATGGCCGACCTGCGGGCTTCGAACGACGTCCCGGCCTGACCCGCCGGCACCCCGCCGGCACCCCGGCGCGCCCGGGTGCGCACACGACCGCGGGCCGCGTTTTTCTCCCCAATCCCACCCACCGCTGCTAAGATCAGCGGTCCGCCGCGGGGTGGAGCAGTCTGGTAGCTCGTCGGGCTCATAACCCGAAGGTCGCGGGTTCGAATCCCGCCCCCGCTATCGAGGCCGACCAGGGCGATGGACCGTAAAAAGCCCTCAGTCCGGCCGACCAAGACCCCGAGGGCCGCCTGCGAAGGCGGCCTTCGTCGTTGCTGAGTGCAACCGCGTTCTGCGGATCCGTGTGGGCGTCGGCGTGCTTCTCGATCCTGTTGGGTCCGTTGGCGTTCTACGAGATGAGAGAACGTGGACGACTGGAATTATCGCCATAGGCATGGCGCGACCCGCTGCCGAGCCGACGAGTGCCTTCGTGGCATAGCACTCGCCCGGGATCGCCAGCTCGGTGATCGACGGATGACGAAAGCGATCGCCCGCGAGACGAGCTTTCCGCGCTTAGCGCGGCCGTGGGCGGAAACGGTCCCAGATGCTCGTCGCGGCATCAAAGCGGGGCCTGACCGCTCCGTTTAGGAGCGGCGGCGACGATCGCTGGCCTCGAGGACATCGCAGCCGTAACTGGGAGAGCGCCGGATCGCCGGATTTCGACGGCGACAATCGGCACCGCACCTTGTCGTCGCTAACGACAGTGTGCGCGCGATCCCGGCGACGAGTGATTTCATTTGGCCGTCGGGCGTGCGAGCATGAAACCGTACCCGTGTCCGGTGACCGACCTCGATCCTGGTCTCCTCACGAGCAAGCGCTTCATCCAATCCGACGCGGTCCGGTCGGCCGGCAAACGTGTGGTCGTGCTCTACGAGCCCGGGCGCACTGGCTCAGCGGCACTCGATCTGGCTGGCCGGCTCGTCGGGGATGACGGCTCGGCGCTGACGGTCGTGACCGTCGCGCCGCAAGACACACGGATTTGCTGCGGCGCCGGATCGGCGATCGACTACAACCGAGCGGTGTGCGACGCCGCCGACGCCGAGCTGCGACAGGCCCGAGAGCTGCTGGGCCACGTGGGGAATCGCGCGTCGTTCAAGCTGCTCGTGCAGGACAAGGACCCGCCGCTCGCCGCATGGATCGCCGCCGGTGGCTTTGACGTCGTGCTTCTCCCCGCGCGCCGACGCCCCCTGCGCAGCGCGAAGCACCCGGCAGCCGATCAGATACGCAAATCAACGACCGCCGAGGTCCGCGTCGTCGACGCTGGATACAGCTTCGAGGAGCCGCCGATTGAGATCCTCGGGTCCGAACTGGCCAGCTCGGATCCCCGGTAGACAGCGTCCCCGTGCCAGCGAGCGCGACCGTCAACCCGGGCGCAGGACCGGAACCGCGGCGCGGCGCTGCAAGCGGCGTGAGCGGTCAAGGTGCAACAGCTGCGCGAGCCGCCGGGACCGCGGGGCTGGGAGCATGATTGCGTCGCAGCCGAACTCCTCGGCACCGGCCGCGAGCGCCTTGTTCTGAGAACCGAACAACACCGTGCGTTCGGCGGGCATGTCGAGCAGGCGGTCGGCGCGTTCGAGATCGCCGCGCGCACGATCGAGCAGGACGTCGTTCCAAACGCTCGTCAGCATCGGCACACGCGTGACGCGGCGGATCGGCCGCTCGAGCGCGACGACGGTGACGATCGTCAGGCGCGCGCCGTCGCGCGTCGCCAGCTCGCTAGCCGCGAGCAGCGCCGCGTCCCCCTCCGAGGTGCCGTCGTACGCAACCAGGATGTGTTGATAGGCCACGTCGACGAGCGAGCGTACGCCGACCTGCGGGCCTGCGTGAGCCCGCTGCCAAGAGCGCCGCTGGCCCCGCCGCGCCCGGCCCGAACAACCCGTGCGAATAGTCGGCAGGTCGTGTCGAGCGCTAAAGGACGCCCCTGACGAGCTGCGACACTCGGAGCGGGTTCCTCGGCTCGAGAGTGGGCGCCGCTGTCTTTAGGGACGAGAAGGAGAAGGCAACGACGTGTGGCCCGATGCCGCGACCGCTCTCGCATCGCGCAGGCGCAGCGGCAGTCCCCCGAATCCGCGCAAGGGAGGTGCCCCGCCCGCACGGTGGTCAAGGTGCTTGTTTGGTCGACAGAGCAGGAGCGGCGACACTCGTGGCGCCGACCGTTGGGTCTCCGCCCGGGAACGGTTAGAGCAGCGAGGCGATCTGTTCTGAGATTCGCTCGGCGAGCATGACCGTCGGGATGTGCGTGAACGCGGATGGCCCGGTGGGCACGATGGAGGCATCGACGACACTCAGTCGTTCAGTGCCGTGGACGCGTCCGGACGCCCCCACTACGGCGCCCTCCTCGGGCCGTGGGCCCATGGCGCAAGTTCCCACCACGTGAGGGAAGGAGTAACCGCTCGCGCGGATCATGTCCTCGAGCTCGTCGTCGCCATGTAGCTCGGGTGAGGAACGGTGGGCGCACAGGCGTCGGATCTCGGGCCGGCTGGCGACCTCAAACCCGCGTAGATACCCCTCGGCGAGTCGCTCGACGTCGAACGGATTGCACAGGCCGGGGAGCTCGATCCGCGGCGGCTCAGCAGGATCCGCCGAACGCAGGCGAACAGTGCCTCTGGACTGGGGCCTCAGGAGCACTACATCGATCTCGAACACCGGTGGGTCGCCGCGCGGGTCAGACAGCCAAAGCATCAGATCCGGCGCCTCGTCACTCGAAGCCGCCGCGCTATGAAACGTGGCGATGAAGTGCAGGATCGGGACCGTGCGAGCCGGTTCGCGATAGCCGCAGTCGATGTCCACGCCTCCATGATCGGCGAGGTTGGCGCCGACACCCGGCAGATCCAGCCGAACAGGAATCCCAACCGAGCGCAGGTGCTCGGCCGGCCCGAGGCCCGAACGCATGAGGATCGGAGGGCTGCCATACGTCCCCGCGCAAAGCACAACCCAACCGGCTTCGATCACCTCCTCATCCACAAGCCGGACGCCCCTGGCCCGCGTGCCGTCGAAAACGACATCGCCAACAAGCGCATCGGGTCGGATGGTCAGGTTCGCCGGCGTGCCCCCGACGGGGAGATACGCGTCCGCCGTCGTGACGCGCAGACCGTCGCGCGAGCTCATCGGCATCCGTCCTGCGCCCACGGCACCCGGTCGGTTGTGATCCTCAACCACCGGAAAGCCGACCGCTTCAAGCGCCTCCAATCCCGCCGCCGCGATCTCTGTGAGCTCGAGATCGAGGTAGCGACGGATCGGCAGCGGCCCCCGATCGCCATGCCAAGGCCGATCGCCGAAATCGGCGTCGGCTTCAAGCTTCGTGAAGTATGGGAGCACGTCTTCGAAGCCCCAACCCGGGTTCCCGACCGCCGCCCACTCGTCGTAGTCGGCCGTAGAACCGCGAAGCGCGAACCTCGTCACCCACGAGGTGCCGCCCACCAGCTTGCCCCTCCGCAAATGCTCGACACCGCCAGGCGAGTCCAGATCCGACGCATACCCCCAGTCGAACTCCTGGGAGATACGCCACCCATCGCGCAACCCCTCGGGCAGGCTCGCCCGAAGATCGGGGCCCGCCTCGAGCAGCAACACCGACCGCGACCCCGACTCCGCGAGGCGCGCGGCAACCACGCACCCCGCAGCCCCGCCGCCCACGATTACGACATCGAACTCACCACCTCCAGCCATCACGCCCCACCTCCGATGCCCGACGATCTACCGCTCATCGTAAAAGGACAGAGGTTCCCAGAATGTGGCCATGGCGCTCAAGCGGGATTACCGCGCTCACATCAGAGCAGGTGTCCACCTCGCGCCCAAACTCACACCCGCTCCTCGCCCCAAATGCAGGTCCCGTGCGACTCTTCGGTCACCACAGGCACGATGCCGAGCCGGCGACTCCTGAGTGGCAAAGGGATCGTCTGGCTTCGCCGGCGCACGTGATCCCCTGGTCTCAAAGGACAAGTCTCTGTGAACGAGCTGGGACGACGGATGCGATCGTCGGCGCTGCGCCTGACGAAGTCCGCTTCATAGTGGGAGGGACAACGACCGTGGGAGAGCGCAACGCTGGTCGTCGTGCTCCCACGGGCAGCGGTCCGAGCGGCACGACTTGCACCTGCGTACGCTTCAGTTGATGCGGACGAATCGGTCAGCGCCCCTGGGTCCGGTGATTCCCGAACTCGCCTATCCAGATGTCGGCGCGGCCGTCGACTGGCTGGTCGGTGTGCTGGGGTTCGTCGAGCGCGTCCGTATCGGCCCGGGCACCAGGCGCAGCTGAGTTTCGGCGAAGGCTCCCTGATCGTGGCCGACGTTGGTTACGGCCGATCAGCCCCGACACGCGACGAGTCTTCGCAGTCGGTGATGCTTCGGGTTGACGACGTCCCCGCACTGTGCGACAGCGTCCGCAAGCACGGCGGCGAGATCGTCCG
>CAVSAY010000037.1:0-24943 GCA_963725925.1 uncultured Solirubrobacterales bacterium | reverse complement strand
CTTCAGCGTCCGCACCTCGCGTTCCATCAGCCGGCCCGCCGCCGACGGGAGCAAGTGCGCGACTGCCTCGGTGGAGGCGTGGGCGCGATGGGCCGCGCCGAAAGCGTCGTTGACGTACAGATCGGCGAGCGCGGCGTAGCGCTCGGCCAGCTCGGGATCGTTCTTGGTCTCCGCCGGCTCGTAACGGACGTTCTCGAGCATCACCACCTCGGCGTCGGGCAGCTCGTCGAGGCTCGATGCCAACGCGACGTCGACCCCGAGAAGCTCGCTCAGGCGCTCGGCCGCAGGCTTCAGCGACAGCTCGGGCTCGTGGTCCTTCGGCCGCCCGAGATGAGCGGCCAGGATCAACTGGCTGGCGCCGCGCGAGCGCAGCTCCTCGAGCGTCGGGAGCGCGGCGCGGATGCGGACGTCGTCGGTGATCCGCTGCCGCTCGTCCAACGGGACGTTGAAGTCGACGCGGACGAGGACGCGCTTGCCATCGGGATCGAGGTCGTCAAGCGTGCGCATGTACCAGCACCTCCTGGCGGGCGAATGTGATCAGGTCGACGGTCGGGCGGCTCATCCGAACAGCACCCCGTAGCGCTCGTACTCCTCGACTGGCACGGTGCGCAACTGCGCGACGGCGTCGGACAGCGCCACCCGTTCGATGTTGGTGGAGCGCAGGGCGACCATCGTTCCCCAGGCGCCATCGTGTACGGCGTCGATCGCGGCCAGCCCGAACCGAGTCGCCAGCACCCGGTCGAACGCCGTTGGTGAGCCCCCGCGCTGGACGTGCCCGAGCACCGTGGCCCGTGTCTCGAAGCCGGTCCGCCGCTCGATCTCCTGCTCGAGTCGGACGCCGATCCCGCCAAGGCGGGGATGACCGAACTCGTCGAGCTCGCCGGCGGTCAGCTCCATCGTGCCCTCCTTCGGGATGGCGCCCTCGGCGGCCACGACGATCGAGAAGTAGCGACCACGCTCGTGGCGCCGGCGGATGTGCCGGCACGCCTCGTCGATGTCGAACGGGAGCTCCGGGATCAGGATCACGTCGGCGCCGCCGGCGATGCCTGAATGCAGTGCGATCCAGCCGGCGTGGCGTCCCATCACCTCGACGATCAGGATCCGGTTGTGGCTCTCGGCGGTGGTATGCAGACGATCGATCGCCTCGGTCGCGACGCCCAGTGCCGTGTCAAAGCCGAACGTCACGTCGGTGGCCCCGAGGTCGTTGTCGATCGTCTTCGGTACGCCGACGACGTGCACGCCTTCGCCGTACAGTCGGTTGGCGACGCCGAGGGTGTCCTCGCCCCCGATCGCGATCAGACCATCGAGGTCGTGGCGGGCCAGCGTCTCGCGCACCTTCTGCGGACCGTCGTCGCGCTTGTACGGGTTCGTGCGCGAGCTCCTGAGGATCGTCCCTCCGCGCGGCAGGATCCCGCGCGTTGACTCGATCGTGAGCTCCTCGAACGAGTCCTCCAGAACTCCGCGCCAGCCGTCGCGAAAGCCAACCACCTGGTCTCCGTAGCCATCGATTGCTTTGCGCACCACGGCACGGATCACGGCGTTGAGTCCGGGACAATCCCCGCCTCCGGTGAGCAGACCGATGCGCATGACTGTCAGTGAACCTTCTGCCCCTCGTACACGTGAACGAAGTGCAGGTAGTTATCGGCGATCTGTGCGGCGGCCGCGTCTCGATCGAGTTCGCGTGAGAGGAACGCTTTCAGCGCGTCCCACCAGATCGAGCGGCCGATCGCGAAGCCGATGAAGCCGTGAATCGGCGCCGCCGCCTCGAGCCACTGCTCGACCTTTGCAGCCGAGGCGCCGCGCCCGAGCAGCACGCAGGCCACGCCCTCGCGCCCCTCGCCCGAGCGCGTCTGGCGGGCGAGCATCGCGGCGTCCTCGCGCTCGTCGACGCCCTCGATCTTCCACACGTCGACCTCGATCCCGGCGTTCTGGATGTCCTCGATCGCGCGTCGCATCAGCTCCGGTCGCAGCTCCGCGTCATAACGGTCGGTGTCGCCGCCGAGCCTCGCGAGCTGATCGTCGGTAGCCGGCACGAGCAGCTCGAACAGGAACTTACGGTCGTGTGCGTGCAGCCAGTCGGCCAGCCGCTTGAGGCGCCCCAGCTGGCGCTCATTCAGCACCGGGTCGTCCTCGTGGTTGTAGCGGACGAGCACCTTTGAGAAGTCCGGGTCGAACTTCTCGATGTGCGCGCCGAAGTCCTCGCCGTAGTCGAAGTCAAACTCATTCTGACCAGACTTCTCGACCGGCATCGCCAACGTGAGCCCGTGCTCGCGCGAGCGTTCGGGGATATCCGAGCCGAACTGCTCATCGACGAGCACGCCGGCCGCGCCTGGCTCGGCGCCTCGCCTTACGGCCTCGAGGACGCCCTCGAAGATCAAACGCTTGGCGTCGGCGATCGTCTCGGTCTCTTCGGGCGTCGGGTCGCCCTCGATTCCGAACATCTTCTTCTGGAACGACCCGCGATGGTCAAACGCGAGGATGTAGAGCTTGCCGTTGTATCCCAAAACCATTTGAACCATCCTTGTCTTGCGGGTCGATCGTTGAGGCCGCGGGCAACATCGTCAGCCGGTGAAGCCGATCTGAAGCAGCTCGATGATCTCGCTGATCAGCGGGATCCTCGGGTTGGTGCGCATGCTCGGGTCGGTGAAGGCCGTCTTGGCAAGTCCGGGCAGCGAGTCCTCGAACTCCGCGCGCGCAATGCCCAGCTCGGCCAGGGAGGCGGGCTCGCCGACCTCGGTCAGCAGCTGCTTCACGCGATCAAACAGTTGCTCGCGCCGGTCAGACTCGGAGCTACCGCCGATTCCGAGGATCCAGGCAATCTGCGCGTACTTCTGGGGCGCGACGTAGGCGGAATAGCCTGGCGCGGGCATGAACTTGGTCGGCAGCGACGCGTTGTAGCGCAGGACGTGGGGCAGGAAGATCGCGTTGGCGCGGCCGTGGGCGATGCCGAAGCGAGCGCCGACGGCGTGGGCCAGGGCATGGTTGAGGCCGACGAACGCGTTGGAGAACGCGAGCCCAGCGATCGTGGCGGCGTTGGCCATAGCCGACCGCGCTCTCAGGTCCGAGCCGTCATGGTAGGCGCGTGGGAGCGCGTCGAGGATCAGGTTGACGGCTTGCATGCAGAACGCGTCGGTGTACGGCGAGGCGAAGATCGACACAGCTGCCTCCAGCGCGTGGGTGAGCGCGTCGATCCCGGTGTCGGCGGTGATCTCCTGTGGCATCGAAAGCGTCAGGGTCGGATCGACCACGGCGATGTCGGGCACGAGCGAGTAATCGACCAACGTGACCTTCCTGTTGCCGACGCTTACGACGGCGGCGGGGGAGACCTCTGAGCCCGTCCCGGCAGTCGTCGGCACCGCGACCAGCCGGATCGAGTGCTCGATCTGGGGGAACGATGCGATCCGCTTGCGCGCATCGAGGAACGGCAACGAGAGCTCATGCAGGCTCAGCTCGGGGCTCTCGTGGAACAGCCGCATCGCCTTCGCGGCATCCATCACCGAGCCTCCGCCGACGGCGATGATTACGTCGGCGTCCACTCGACCGAGCTCCTCCACCCCGGCGCGGATCTGGGACTCGGTCGGCTCCGGCTCGACGCCGGAGAAGACGTGCACGGCATCGGTCAGCAGGTAACCGCGCACCTGATCGGCGACACCCCGAGCCTCGGTCGGTCCGTCGGTGACGATCATCGGCCGGCGGGCCCCGAGCTGCCTCAGGTTCTCCAGCGCGCCGGGATTGAAGTATGTGTCCGAGGGAACGCGGAACCACTGCGGGGGTGCTTGCCGGCGGGAGACGGCCTTGATGTTCAGCAGGTTGCGGTAATTGACGTTGTCCGTTGTGTTCGAACCCCCCCATGTGCCGCAGCCGAGCGAGAAGGTCGGCGGCATCGCGTTGTAGATGCCGCCCAACGCTCCGACCGCCGTGGGGGCGTTAACGAGGATCCGGCCAGTGCGGATCGCGAGCGCGAACCGATCGATGACGGAGTCGTCGGTCGCGTAGATGGCCGAGGTGTGGCCGAGCCCGTCGTGCTCGGTGACCAGCTCGCAGGCGGCGATCGCGTGCTCGACCGACGGCGAGCGGACGACGCCCAGCACCGGCATCAGCTTCTCGGCGATGAAGGGATGGGCCGCGAGCTCGTCGAGGTCGGCGGGCAGCGGCGCGAGCAGCACCTTGTCGGCGTCGTCGACGTCAAAGCCGGCGAGCGCGGCCAGCGTCGAGCAGGACTGGCCGAGCACGCTGAACTCGATCCGGCCGTCATCGCGGAACGACTTGCGCGCCAGCGCGCTTGTCTCATCGTGGCTGAGCAGCCGTGCACCCATGCGACGGAATTCGTCGATCACGGCGTCGTAGATCGGCTCGTCGATCACGCACGTCTGCTCGGCGGGGCAGATGACCGATGAGTCGAACGTCTTTGAGACCAGGATGTCGACTACCGCCATGCTCACGTCGGCGCTCCGGTGCACATACACGGGCGCGTTGCCCGAGCCGACACTGAGGCAGGGCTTCCCAGCCGCGTTGGCGGCGGCAACCGCCTTCGGGCCGCCGGTCGTCCAGATGAAGTCGACGCCGGGATGGTGGAAGAGATACTGGGAGACGTCGAGCGACGGGTCGGGGATCACCTGCAGCGCGTGCGCCGGCAGCCCCGCCGCTTCGCCGGCCTCCTGCAGGATCTCGGCAGCGCGAGCGGCGCAGCGCGCAGCTCGCGCTGACGGACGCATGATCAACGCGTTGCGGGTCTTCGCGCAGACGATCGACTTGAACAGCGCGGTTGAGGTCGGGTTGGTGATCGGCAGCAGCGCCAGCACCACGCCGATCGGTTCCGCGACGTACTGGATCGCGCGCTCGCGATCCTCCTCGATGATCCCGACCGACTTCTTGTCCTTGAGGTAGTCGTACAGGAACTCGGTGGCAATGTAGTTCTTGATGACCTTGTCCTCGAGGACCCCGAACTGTGTCTCCTCCATGGCCAGTTCGGCAAGGTCGATCGCGTTCTCGAGCCCGGCAATGGTCATTGCCTTCACGATCCGGTCGACGGCCTCCTGGTCGAGGGCTCGCAGCGCAACGGCGGCGTCGCCCGCACGCTGCACATAGCCGTCCAGCCGACTAGCCCACTCTCCGCCGGTCTCGGCGGTGTCGGCGGTCCTATCTTCAATAGCAATGGCCATCGGTAGCTCCAGTTCGTACCCGCGAGTCGATTTGCGGGCGCCGTTTGCGAACCATCGCGGCGAACACCTCGTTGAGCTCGGCTCCTAACGTGGGTTGCGCGATGACCGCTGAAGGTCACCCACACGCCGGCCGAGTCTTTGAAGCCGGAACATCGGGGCCCGCCGAGGTTTAGGGCGAAGCCAGTATCGGATCTTACAGTGTCTCCAGCAGGGCCGCCCGGGAAAGGTTGGGCATCGCCTTACGCCAACACGCGCTCGGACGCCAGTCGCTGGATCACCTCGAAGTACCGGCCCAGGTGCTGTGGACCAAGAAAGTGCTGCTGCACCCGGACGCGCGCGGCGGCTCCCATCCGGTCCGCGCGTTCTCGGTCGGCGAGCAGCCCTCCGACGGCCTCGCCCACCTTCCTGAGGTCACGGGGGTCCGAGATCAACACACCCGATTTGCCGTCGTCGATCTGGTCCCGGATTCCGCCGATCCGGCTTGCGACGACCGGCCGCTCCTTCCACATCGCCTCGGCGACCGTCAGCCCGAAGCCCTCGGCGAGGCTCTTCTGGATAACCACGCTGGCAGCCCGTCTGCACAGAATTGACGATCGCGGCGTTCTCCTCGCTGTCCTCCATCGGCAGCGACGCCAAATGGACACGACGGCGCACCTCGCCGGGCAGCGCATGCCACGCGTCCACCACCGAAGCGAGCACCTGCGCACCCTCGGGATCGTCGGCGACCGCTTCCGTCGACGGACCGGCCAGCAGCAGATGCGCCCCGCTGGCAGGGTCGACGTGCTGTGCAAAGGCGCCCATCACGCCCAGCGGGTCCTTGAGACCGTCCCAGCGCGAGACCTGCACGACCAGCCTGTCTTCAGGTCCGAGCGGCTCGTCCTCGACGATCGTCGCGGGGCGGTCGACGCGGCCTGGCGTGCCGTCCGAGCGCGTGAACGTCGCCGCGTCGGTGTCGTACTGGGGGACTATGCCCGCCTTCGAGAGGATCGCCCGCGACTGCTCGACGCTCTGATCCGCGTTCTTCGGAGAGAAGGCGTCGATCGAGGGATGGATCACCGTGATCCTCTCGCGGGGCAGACCCTCCCATGCGAATCCCGCGCGCGAGAACACGAATCGGTGAGCCTCGACCACGTAACCACGCAGGAAGCTCCATGCACCACGGGCGTAGTCGTTCGCGATTGTCGAGACCGACATGGCAGCGCCAGATCACCGTCGCCCCCGTCTGGCGCACTGACTGCGCGAGACCAGCGGTTTGGGGATCGTGGAGGATCACGACGTCCTCCGGATGCACGAGCTCGACCAGCTCGGCCGCGTTGGCGACCAGGGTCTGGTCGTACACCTCATGCTCGGCGGCGCCCAGCGGACCACCGTCTCCTGCGAACCCGTGCAGGCGATTGTGAATGCGCTTGGTGATCAGGAAGAACTCGGGATTCCCAGAGATGACCGCCCATCGGGCGTCGACGCCGAGCCCCCGGCAATATCCGAGCAGGGGCCGCAGCATCTCGGCGACGCCGCCGCCGTTGGCGGTCGAGTTCACGTTCCAGATGACGCGACCGCGGAGTCCGCGAGCGGCGTCGGCGATCAAGTAGCGCAACGATTCGAACTCCCCGCCCGAGAGCACCGACTCAAAGCGCAGGGGATCCATCGCCTCGACATTCACATGTTGCAGCGCCGGCATGTTGTTCGTCTCCTCTGGGTTAATCGTCGCGGCTGGCGGCGGCCGAAGGCCGCCCTACTGCTTGCTTCCGGGTGCCGCGATCGCTGCTTGGGCGGCCGCCACCCGCGCGATCGGAACGCGGAACGGCGAGCAGCTGACGTAGTCGAGCCCGGCCGAGTGGAAGAAGCGGATCGAGGCGGTATCGCCGCCGTGCTCGCCGCAGATGCCAACCTCCAGCCCGGGCCGCGCGGCGCGACCGCGCTCGACGGCGATCCGCACGAGCTCGCCGACGCCCAGCTCATCGATCGTCGCGAATGGGGAGCGCTCGACGATCCCCATGTCGACGTATTGCGGGACGATTCGCGCTTCGATGTCGTCGCGCGAGAAGCCCAGGGCGGTCTGCGTGAGGTCGTTGGTCCCGAAGGAGAAGAACTCCGCATGCCGCGCTATCTCGCCGGCCACGAAGCACGCGCGTGGGAGCTCGATCATCGTGCCGATGCCGAACTCGCGACCGATCGCAAACCCCTCCTCGACGCCGACGCGCAGTACGAGGTCGCGGGCCAGCTCGAACTCGCGGACGTAGGCTACGAGCGGGATCATGATCTCGACGCGCGGCGCGCGACCCGTGCGCTCGCGGACGGCTCGCGTCGCGCGGAAGATCGCCCGGGCCTGCATCTCGTAGATCTCCGGGTGCACGAGTCCCAGCCGGACACCGCGCGTGCCGAGCATCGGGTTGCCCTCCTCGAGCGCCCGCAAGCGCTCGAGCGTGTGCTCGAGCCTTCCCAGCTCCGGGGCCTCTGTCAGTCGCGCCGCCGTGATCTGCTCCACGAGCTCGAAGCGGTCGGGCATGAACTCGTGCAGCGGCGGGTCGAGCAGCCGGATCGTGACCGGCACGCCCTCCATCGCCTCGAACATGCCCTCGAAGTCCTCCTGCTGCAGGGGGAGCAGCTGATCCAGCACGGCGCGGCGGCCGGCCTCATCGTCGGCCATGATCATGATCTGCATCTTTGGCATGCGGTCAGCGGCCATGAACATGTGCTCGGTTCGGCACAGGCCGATGCCCTCGGCACCGAAGGCTCGCGCGCGGCGCGCGTCCTCGGGAGTGTCCGCGTTGGCGCGCACGCCGAGTGTGCGCAGTTCGTCGCACCAGCCGAGTACCGTGTCGAAGCGGGGGTCGACCTCCGGCGCGACGAGCAGGACGTCCTCGAGCGTGATGGCACCGGTCGTACCGTCGATCGCGATCAGGTCGCCTTCGTGGAGGACGCGGCCATCGACGTGCACCACGCGGGTGTGGAGGTCGATGTTCAGGTCGGCGGCGCCGGTGACCGCAGGGCGGCCCATCCCACGCGCCACAAGTGCGGCGTGCGAGGCCTTGCCGCCTTCGGAGGTAAGGATGCCCTTGGCGGCGTGAAAGCCTGCGACATCGTTGGCTTCGGTGAACGGGCGGACGAGGATGACATCGCGACCGTTCTCGGCGGCCGTCACCGCTTCCGGCGCCGTGAAGACGATGGCGCCCTTGGCCGCTCCCGGTGAGGCAGCCACGCCGCGCGCAATGACCTCATAGCTCGCAGCGGGGTCGAAGGTCGGGTGCAGGAGTGCGTGCAGCGAGCGGGCCTCGATCGTCATGATCGCCTCCGCCGGGGTCAGCAGTCCCTCCTCGACCGCGTCGAAAGCGAACCGCATGGCGGCCTGAGCCGGGCGCTTGGCGTTGCGCGTCTGCAGCATGTACAGCCGGCCCTCATCGACCGTGAATTCGGTGTCCTGCATGTCCTTGTAGTGGCGCTCGAGTTCGCTCAGGATCTCGTGCAGCCGCGTGTGGACTTCGGGCATCCAGTCGGCAAGCTCGGAGAGGTCGCGCGGCGTGCGCACGCCCGAGACGACGTCCTCGCCCTGCGCGTCGATCAGGAAGTCCCCGCTCGGCTCGGGCGCGCCGGTGATCTCGTTGCGCGAGAAGGCCACGCCGGAGCCCGACGTGGGTCCCTTGTTGCCGTAGACCATCTGCTGGACGTTGACCGCCGTGCCCCAGTCATCGGGAATCCCGTTGATGCGCCGGTAGGCCACCGCGCGCTCTCCCGTCCACGAGTCAAAAACCGCGTGGATGGCGCGGTCCAGCTGCTCGCGCGGGTCCTGGGGGAAGTCGTAGAGAGCCTGGAAGCGTGCCGTGAGCTCACGCAAGGCGTCGGCGTCGAGCTCAGTGTCGAGGGTGACGCGGAGCTCACGCTTGATCTTCGCGATCTCCTCCTCGAAGCGCGCTCCGGGCACGCCACAAACGACGTCACCGAACATCTGCACGAGCCGCCGGTAGGAGTCCCAGGCAAACCGGGCGTTGCCGGTGCGCGCCGCCAGTCCCTCGGCGCAGGCATCGCCCAGGCCCAGGTTCAGGACCGTGTCCATCATCCCGGGCATTGAGTCGCGCGCGCCGCTGCGCACCGAGACCAAAAGCGGATCATCGGGGTCCCCGAGGCGCTTATCGGCGCGCTCCTCCAGGCGCGTCAGCGCCTGTGCGACGGCGTCGGCCAGGCCTTCTGGTGGGACCCGGCTCGCCCGCATGTACTCCACGCACGCCTCGGTAGTGATCGTGAACCCGGCTGGTACGAGGTCAGGCCCGAGCACGCGCGTCATCTCTGCGATGCCCGAACCCTTGCCGCCCAACAGCTCGCGCATCTCCCGCGATCCCTCGGCGAAATCGTAAATCCACTTGGTGGCGGACCCAATCGGCGTCCGGACCACATCAACAATCATCGCTTCAGACATAGCTCCTCCTAGGCGCAGCAGCCGCCCGAGGATCTTGCCGGGAGTGAGCATCGACGTTCCAAACCGTCGATTGCTCCGCACAACCATGCATAGACCCGGCTCCTGACAAGTTATTGCGCGCACCGTGAAGGGTCACGCGGGGCCGGCCGAGTGCTGGAGCCGAAGAGACATTGCCCGCCGGGGGCTAGGGCGAAGCAACACCGATCCTACACCCCTGTCTCGCTTTGTCCATGATGGATCTGAGATAGAGCGCGGCTACCCGCGGGGGCGGGTCGCGGCGCATGGGCTGCGCCGCAGCGAATCGAGGTTTGACGCGACGTCTACGATCGGTATTGGTTCGCCCTTACCCTCGGCGGCCGCTTTACCGGTTCTAACTCTCGGCCGGCGCGTGCGTGATCTGAACGGTCATCGCAAAACCAACGCGTCAGTAATCGCCGTGCAGGAGAGGAGTGTCCCATGTCCACCGTCTCGCACAGCTCGTTGACCCCCTTGCGCTTCTTGGAGCGCTCAGCCGAGGTCTATCCGGACAAAGTGGCGATCGTCCACGGCGACCGGCGCATCTCTTATCGGGATTTCGCGTTCGAAGCCACTCGCCTCGCCCGCGCCCTCCAGGCGTCGGGTATCGGTCCGGGCGACCGCGTGGCATACCTGTGTCCGAACATCCCCGAGCTGTTGGTCGCACATTTCGCCGTTCCACTTGCGGGGGCGGTCCTGGTCGCGATCAACACGCGCCTGGCACCTGAGGAGGTGCGCTACATCTGCGACCACTCGGGGGCCAAGCTGCTGGTGGTCGACTCGGAGCTGCGATCGATCATCGATCCGGTGGAGAGCCATTTCGAGACAATCCAAGAGATCGTCACGGTGATCGATCCTGTGGTCGAGCGCGGAATTGCCGACCGCCTTAATGGGCCCCGGTATCCAGACCTACTCGAGCGTGGATCCGACGTCCCGCTGCAATGGACGGTCGAGGACGAGCTAGCGACGATCACGATCAATTACACCTCGGGAACTACGGGAAAACCCAAGGGAGTGATGTACACGCATCGGGGCGCGTATTTGAACAGCCTTGGTGAGCTGCTTGCACTCCGAGCACAGCTCCGACTCCGTCTACCTGTGGACGCTTCCCATGTTCCATTGCAATGGGTGGTGCTCGGCCTGGGCGGTTACCGCGATCGGCGGCCGCCACGTGTGCCTTCGTGCCGTGCAGGCCGAACGCATCTGGCAACTCCTGGACCAGGAGAAGGTCACCCACCTCAGCGGTGCACCTCCGGTGCTTACCGCGCTGCTCGGCGCGGACGACGCTCACGAGGTCCAGTCATCACTGGTCATCACCACGGCCGGCGCCCCCCCGAACCCGAAGACGATCGCGCAATGCGAGGACATCAACGCGCGCGTCGTGCACGTGTACGGCTTGACCGAGACCTACGGCCCCTACTCGGTCTGTCAGTGGCAAGAGGGTTGGAAGGATCTCAAAGTGGCGGAACGCGCGGAGCTCCTGTCGCGGCAAGGTGTCGGGATGGTTCAGGCCGAGCGGCTTCGCGTGGTGGACGACGAGATGAATGACGTGCCGTGTGACGGTGAGACGATGGGCGAGATCGTGATGCGCGGAAACAACGTCATGAAGGGCTACTTCGAGGATGAAGAGGGCACCGCCGAGGCGTTCAAGGGAGGCTGGTTTCACTCGGGTGACCTCGGGGTCAGGCAGAGCGACGGCTATGTGCGGCTGATGGATCGCGCCAAGGACGTGGTGATATCCGGTGGGGAGAACATCTCCACGGTCGAGGTTGAGCATGCGCTGGTAACGCACGCTTCGGTGGCCGAAGCGGCGGTGATCGGGGTGCCCGACGAGAAGTGGGGTGAGCGGCCGAAGGCGTTCGTAGTGCTCGTGCACGGGCGACACGCCACCGAACAGGCGATCATCGAACACGTGCGTTCGAGCATCGCCCACTACAAGGCGCCGAAGGAGGTTGTCTTCATGGACGAGTTGCCGACGAACTCGACGGGCAAGGTCCAGAAGTTCGAGCTCCGGGAGAGCGAGGCCGCCAAGCGGGCCGTGGCAGCGGGGGCGCCCGCCGGCTGATGCCGAGTCGTCGACCGAGCCAACGACATTCTGAGGCTCATCGAGGAGAACACGTCGTTTCGTTTGTTAAGTCGCGGGGCCAACCTCACATGCGCCTGGCGAATAGGAGTACTGTCAGTAGTTGAGCTGGCCCTGCGGCCGGCATTCTCTCGCCTTATCCTGACTGCCACCAAGTGCGCGAAAGCGCGTCGCGGCGCGGAGTAGGGCCACTGGCTGCGACTGCGGGGCCCGCACTACTCGTTCGGGCAAACCTGCTGTTCCTCCTGTTCGGGCAACCTGCCGTTCTTCCAAGGAGCCCAATATGTCAGTCATCCAGTCAACCACTTACGATGCGCCGGGCGCGTCGGGCAGCCCGGTGGCGCTCAGGGAGCGCTATGACAATTTCATCGGTGGCGAATGGGTCGCTCCGACAACGGGGGAGTATCGAGGGAACGTGACTCCGTCGACGGGCGAGGTGTTCTGCGAGGTCGCGCATTCCGGTGCGAAGGACATCGAACTTGCCCTCGACGCCGCGCATGCGGCCAAAGAGGAATGGGGGCAACGCTCCCCGGCCGAGCGTGCGGCGGTCCTGAATGACGTTGCGGATGCGATCGATGAGAACGCCGAGATGCTTGCCGTAGCCGAGAGTTACGAGAACGGCAAGCCGGTGCGCGAGACGCTCGCTGCTGACATCCCGCTTGCGGCCGATCATTTCCGGTACTTCGCCGCGGCAGTGCGCGCCGAGGAGGGCCGGATCTCCGAGATCGACGACCAGACTTACGCCTACCACTTTCAGGAGCCGCTAGGCGTCGTAGGTCAGATCATTCCATTCAACTTTCCGTTGCTGATGGCAGCGTGGAAGATCGCTCCGGCGCTGGCGGCCGGCAACTGCACGGTTCTCAAGCCTGCGAGTCCGACGCCATGGTCGATTCTGAAGCTCGCCGAAATTATCGGTGGGATTGTCCCGCCGGGCGTGCTGAACATCGTGAATGGGCCGGGCGCGGAGATCGGGAAAGCGCTCGCCTCGAACAAGCGGATCGCGAAGGTCTCGTTTACCGGCGAGACGGTGACCGGACGGCTGATCATGAGCTACGCCGCTCAGAATCTGATCCCGTCGACCACCGAGCTCGGTGGCAAGTCGCCGAACATCTTCTTCGAGGATGTGATGGCCGCCGACGACGCGTTCCTGGACAAGGCGATCGAGGGTCTCGTGCTGTATGCGTTCAACAAGGGCGAGGTGTGCACATGCCCGTCGCGCGCGCTGATCCAGGAATCCATCTACGACAAGTTCATGGAGCGCTGCCTGGAGCGGATCGCCGCGATCAAGCAGGGCGACCCGCTCGATCGCGAGACGATGATCGGCCCGCAGGTCTCGGCCGCGCAGCTCGAGAAGATCGAAAGCTACGTCAAGATCGGCCTCGACGAAGGCGCCGAGTTGCTGATCGGCGGCCATCGTCCTGAGCTGAACGCCAGCTTGGACGGTGGTTACTACTTCGAGCCCACGGTGTTGAAGGGGCACAACAAGATGCGGGTGTTCCAGGAGGAGATCTTCGGCCCGGTGCTCGCGGTGACGACGTTCAAGGACGAGGCCGAGGCTCTGGAGATTGCCAACGACACGTTGTACGGCCTCGGCGCCGGCGTGTGGACCCGCGACGGAAGCCGCGCATTCCGAATGGGCCGCGCGATCAAAGCGGGACGCGTGTGGACCAACTGTTACCACCACTACCCCGCGCACGCCGCGTTCGGCGGCTACAAGAGTTCCGGGGTCGGGCGTGAGAACCACCGGATGATGCTCGACCACTACTCGCAGACCAAGTGCCTGCTGGTCAGCTACGACCAGAACCCGATGGGATTGTTCTAGAGATGGCGGCTACGGCTCATGATGGTGTGCCGGCTGTTGCCGCCACACCGGCGGCGCTCGAGGTGATTCGTCGCCTCGAGGCCGCCCATGGGCCGCTGTCGTTCTTTCAGTCTGGGGGCTGCTGCGACGGCACTTCCGCGATGTGCCTGAAGGACGGCGAGCTGCCGGTTGCGCCGCACGACGTGCAACTCGGCGAGATCGGTGGCGCGCCGTTCTACATCGACACCGAGCAATACGAGCGGTGGGGAAGACCGCGGTTTTTGATCGACGTCGCGCCGGGCGCCGCCGATGGCTTCTCGCTCGAGGGACTGGAGGGTGTGCATTTCATCTCTCGTTCACCCTGACGATGCCCGCGCAGAACCCGGGGCGCCCCAACCCAACCTAGACCGACCTGATAGAGGCCGGCCACCTGGAAAGAAGGACACACCATGGCCACTACATACGCTCCGGAACCCACAACGTCAGAGGCTGCACCCACCACCTACCGCGCCGCGGTCGTCCATGACTTCGGCAGCCCGCTGACCGTCGACCACGTCCCAATGCCGAAACTCGGTCCGGGACAACTGCGCGTAAAGGTCGAGGTGTGCGGCCTGTGCCACACCGACATCCACGCCGCGAACGGCGACTGGCCGATTAAGCCCTCACCGCCGTTCACCCCCGGCCACGAGGGCGTTGGCATCGTCACCGAGATCGCGTCCGGCGAGGTCGCCACCGCTGACCTCGGTCACGAGGTCCACATCGGTGACCGCGTCGCGATGCCCTGGCTCGGCTACGCGTGCGGCAGCTGCGACTACTGCGTATCCGGTTGGGAGACACTCTGCCACGCGCAGAAGATGATGGGCTACACGATCGACGGCGGCATGGGGGAGTACGCCACCGCCTACACCGACTACGTCGTCAAGGTCCCGGAAGGCGTCGACCCATTCGACGCCGCCCCGCTGACCTGCGCCGGGGTGACGACCTACAAAGCGGTCAAGGTCGCGGGCACCCGTTCCTCTGATTTCGTGGCGGTGTTCGGCGTCGGCGGCCTCGGCCACTTGGCGATCCAGTATGCGGCGATCGCCGGAGGTCGAGTCGTCGCGGTCGACGTGATCGATGAGAAGCTCGAGCTCGCACGCGAGCTCGGCGCCGAGTTCACCATCAACGCCAAGAAGGAGGACCCGGTCGAGGCGATCCAGCGGCTCGGCGGAGTCGACCAGGCGATCGCGCTCGCCGTCTCGCCATCTGCGTTCGAGCAGGCGTATCGGTCGCTCCGTCGCGGCGGGAAGCTCGTGTTCGTCGCGCTGCCGGCCGACAACGAGATCACGCTCCCGATCTTCGAGACCGTCCTCAACGGGATCACGATCGTCGGCTCGATTGTCGGCACACGAAAGGACCTACGCGAGGTGTTCGAGCTTCACGCAGCCGGCAAGACACGCGTGATCCGCGAAACCCGACCGCTCGACCAAGTCAACGAGGCTATAGCCGACGTCGAGGCCGGACGAGTCGCCGCGCGGATCGTGCTCGAGCCGTAGACGACGACAGCCACGGAGGGATCCCACGTGTGTGTGGGCCCTGCTTTGGACGCGTCGATGCCCACGCCGGGGGGCGTGGGCATCGGGTGAGTGGTTGTTGGGTGGGGGTGGGTTAGGCGACGGGGGCTGCCTTGTGCGCGAGCATCTTGGTTTCTTCTGCTGTGCGCGTGGCGTGCCAGAACCCGAGGCCGACGAGGACTGACATGAATGCTGCGGCGAGGAATGATGCGATCGCGCCCCAGAGCATGATCTGTCCGACGGTCGAGAATGCGTAGGCTTCGAGCAGCAGGCCGCGCAGGGTGGTTCCCTGGAACGATGCTGCCTTGAGCGCGGCGAGTTTGGGGTCGGTTGGCTTGGCCAGCGCGGCGGCGCTGATCTTGGAGTAGACGCCGCCGTAGGGCATCTCGGAGAGGTGCACGGCGATGAAGTGATCGGAGTAGGCCTTTGCCTGGGCTCCGGTGAGCAGCTGTTGGCCGGCGTATTGCGAGACCGACGGGATCATTGCCGGGGTGACCCCGGTGCCGGGCTTGGCGTGGTCAAACGCGGCCTTGGGCGGGAAGTAGATCTGCTGTTGGGCTAGCTGGTTGTGGACGTTTGAGTTGACGAAGCTGTGGCCCCAGGTCAGGAGGCCTCCGGCGATGACCAGCACGACGACGACGGCCACGCCGCCAGCGCTTGTAATCAGGTCGAACACTCTGCGAGACATGCCTGCGACCTCCTTGGAGGTGGGATCGTTGCTTCTCAGTTGACGCTCTCCATCGTCGCGCCGGCCAGTGCCGACGGGATCCGCGCCGACCCGCGCAGCCGGATCGGAGATCCCACAGACGACAAGCGGCAGCCCCGCAACCCCAGCCGCGCCAACACCCCCACCACAACCGGGGGCCAGGATAGAGTCACGTCCACGGATGATCTCGCGTGCCTGAGCGCAGCGGCCGGGACCTGCTTGGTGAGTGGCGCAAGCTGATGGATGCTGTCGTCGCGTCGGCGGCATCGGTGGGCAGCCGCGCCGATCTCCCGCGCCAGTTAGTGGAGCCGATGCAGCGCCAACTTGAGCTCGTGCAAGAGGTGATCGAGCGCGAACGCAAGTTGCAGAAACAGCTGACGGGTCGCGTGCTCGCCCCTGTCGACGCGGTCTTCGACCTCCTCGCCGAGAGTGGCACCGTGTTGCGTCGCCAGGCAGAGGCGCTCGAGGCCGCCGGGTCCGCACTCCAGGAGACAGCCGCCCTGGTCAAGTCTCAGGCCGAGCTGTTTGAACGGACGATCGGAGCGTTGCGCGAGCCGGCTGAGGTCGCGAGGGTGGCCGCGGGGCTCGAGCGCAGGACACCCAAGGGCGGCCGAAAAACGCGGCGAGGTCCCTCGGCCCGAAACTGACCCAGGCCGGCTGCGCGCGGGTAGTCGGCCACCGATCGCTTCGGCAAACGCCCGATGCCGGCCCGCGCGGGCGGTGTTGCACTCAGGGGCGTGCGTTTCGCGTTGACGTCGCCGCGGCGCGGCCTGTTCGCCGGCTGGGTTGAGCCCGCTCGGCCATGACCGTTCCGGTGCATGTCGCGGTCGATCTGCACTGCCACGTTCTTCCGGGACTGGACGACGGCGCCCGCGACCTTGACGATGCGGTCGCAATGGCGCGCCAGGCGCAGGGTGACGGCATCGCGGCGATCTGCGCGACTCCCCATATCCGCCACGACCATGACGTGCGGATCTGTGAGCTGCCGGAGCGGAGGGCGGAGCTGGCCGCGGCGCTCACCGTCGCGGGCTGTCCCACGCGAATCCTCCCCGGAGGTGAGGTGGCGGTGACCGCGCTGGACGGCCTCGACGACGCCGAGCTTGCCGCCGTTTCGCTCGGGGGTTCGGCACGTTGGATCCTCGTCGAGCCGGCTCCGGGGCCGCTCGACGGGGGCCTGGAGCAAGCGACAGCCAACCTGCGGCGACGCGGCTTTCGCGCAGTGATCGCGCATCCGGAACGTCATCTCGCTGAGCAGCTCGTCCAGCAACTGCACCGGCTGATCGCGCTGGGCGCGCTCGTGCAGGTCACCGCCGCCGCGCTCACCGACGAGATCACGCGACCGGGGATGCTCGAGCTCGCGCGGGCAGGCGTGATCCATGTGCTCGGCAGCGATTCGCACTCCTCGGCGCTGGGAAGACCGGTCGCTCTGTCGGCAGCGTTGGCCGCTCTGCGCACGGTCCGGCCGACGTGCGTTCACGCGGGCTGGATCGCGAGCACCGCACCCCAGGCGATCGTCCAGGGCCGGGAGCTCCGTGCGCCGTTCTAGTGGATCGGCTCGCCGATCTCGAGCGGGCGGACCACGACGCGTCGTGCGAGGTCCTCAACGACCGCTCGGCTGCCGGTTCCGAGTCCGCGCCTGAGGAAATTGGCCGAGCCGGCGGCCGCGCCGAGCACCAGCGCCTCGCGCAGCGACATTCCCTGCGCCCACCCAGCCGCGATCGCCCCCATCATCGTGTCGCCGCAACCCTCGCGAAAGCCGCGGGGGAGCGCCGGCGGCACGATCTCAAACGGGACCCGATCGGACGGCACGACGAGGACCGGCCCGCCCGCCCGCGTCACCGCCACCGCTCCGGCGCCCGCGTCGCACAGCCGGGTCGCCGCATCCAGCGCTCGCCTGCCGTCGACGGGACCGCCCACGTAGGCGGCAAGCTCCCAATCGTTGCACTTGACCAGCTCAGGACCCGAGGCGAGCGTTCGGTCCAGACGCGGGCTCGAGAGGTCGACGATGACCGGCACTCCCAGGGCCCGGACGTCGGCGACAATCGTCTCGTAGACGTCGAGCGGAAACCCGTCGGCGGGATAAGGGTTGCACAGCACCAGCACCGCGCTGTCCGACGCCGCGGCGCAGGTGGCGGCCACGAGATCGTCCACCTCGTGGCGTGTCGGCGGCGGTCTGTGTGATGCCGCGATGAGGCTGCGCTCGCCGCTACGGCGGTCGACCACGTAGCTGCCGCTCGAGCCGGCGGTGGGGGTGAGCCGATGGTCGATTCCGAGCCGCTCGAGCAAGGACAGCAGCGTCGCTCCGGTCTCGCCGCCAATCAGGCCACAAAGCGTCGGGCGCGCGCCAAGTTCCGCCGCCATGCGCGCCACCCAGACGCCCTGTCCTGCTGCATGCGTATGCACCTCGTCGCCGCCGCCGCCCTGTTCGATCGTGACGCTGAGTAGCGGGTCCGGGCCGAACACCGCGATCCCCTGCTGCGTGCTCATCATCCAGCGGACGGTCGCGCATGCCCGGAGACCTGGCATCCGGGCAAAGCCGCACCGATCCCGGAGAATGCCCGCCGGCAGTTGCGCCTCGGTTGCCACTGACCGCGAATCGGTTCTAACTACTGACCGTTGCCCGGTCCGCATGCGGATGGGGTGGCTGCGTCGGCGCACGTACGGTCGGTGTTCCCCCGAATTGAGGTGCACCGTGATCTTTCTCGCAAGACTCTCGATCAGGCGGCCCTGGGCAATGCTGGCCGGCTGGCTGGCCGCGGCCGCCGTGCTCACCTTGATCGGTCTGGGCGTATCGAACGCCTTGTCGCCGACGATCACGGTCGTCCCCGGAACTCAGTCCGCTCGCGCCCAGCAACTCGCCGGCGCGCAGTTCGGGCCGACCCAGCTCGTCCCGATCCTGCTCGAAGGGCCCAAGGCGCAGCTAGATCGCCAGGGTCCGCTGCTGGTGAGCTCGCTCAGCAAGCGCCCCCACACGCGCGTGCTGTCTGCCTGGGACGCCGGTACGGCGAGCAGTGGGCTGCGCCCGAGATCAACCGCGGCGATGATCGTCGTGTCCGTCGACCGCTCCGAAAAGGACGCGGTCCGCTACGACCAGCCGCAGATCGAAAGCCTCGTTTCACACCGGGTCACGGCACCGGTCAAGGCCTTTGTCACAGGCCAGCCGTCGATCGACCGGGCCGAACGATCAGCCTCGTTGGCGAACCTCAAGCGCAACGAGCTGATTGCCGCGGCGATCCTGCTGGTCGTACTCCTGCTTGGGTTGCGTGCGCCGATCGCGGCATTGCTTGTGACCGCCGTCGGGACGATCAGCATGCTCGCCGGGTTCGGCGAGGTGGCGCTACTCGGACACGTGCTGAAGCTTGACCCAGTCGGCGTCGCAGCCGGCACGATGACCGGCCTCGCGCTGGGCGTCGGCTTCGCGCTGCTGATTCTCGATCGCTTCCACCGCGAGCTCGGACGCGGCGCATTGAGCCGCGACTCGGGCGACGCGGCGGCCAGGGAGCTACAGACCACCGGCAAGGCAGTTCTTGTCGGTGGTACCGCGCTCGTGCTCGCGCTGGCCGTGGTCGCGCTGATCGGACCGACGCAGCTGATGGTGTCGGTCGGGACCGGCGCGCTGACATGTGCGGCGTTCGCGACCGGCGGCGCCGTCGTGGTCATGCCCGCTGCGCTGGTGTTGCTCGGAAAGCGAATCGACGCGCTGAGCTTCCCCGCCCCCGCGTTGCTCACACGAGCATGGTCGGGATTGGTCGATGGGGGAAATCGGATCGTTCGCCATGCGGTCTACGCCGGCTTTGTCGGCACAGCGCTGCTCGCGATCCTGGCGGTGCCGGCGCTCGCGCTGAGGTCCGGCCCGCCCGACATCACCCAACTTCCCGGCGCCGCCAAGGCGCGCATCGCCTTCCAGGAGGTCTCGAAGGTGATGGGGCCGGGCTGGGCGACCCCCTACGCCCTGATCGTCGTCGCCAACAACCGCCCGCTGACGACGCCGTCGCTGCTGGCGAGCGTCAACCGCTTCGAATTGCAGATCGCCAAGGACAAGCGGGTCGATTCAGTCACCGGCCCAGGATCGATCAGCTCGACCTCAGACCAGTTGTCATCGTTCGGCCCCCAGCTCAAGCACTCGGCGAAGATCTCCGAGCAGAGCAAGAGTCAGCTGCTGCAGCTGATCGACGGACTGGGTCAGGCGGGAACCGGCTCCGCGCAGCTTCAGACCGGCTTGGCTCAGGCATCGTCCGGAGCGCATCAGCTGCATAGCGGTTCGGGCCAGGCCGGCTCGGGCGCCGGTCAGCTGCACGCGGGCCTCGCACAGGCCCGGACCGGGTCGACAAAGCTGCAACGAGGACTCGAGCAGGCGCTCGGCGGCGCTGTCGCGCTTCAGAGCGGCGCTGCACAGGCGATCAGTGCCTCCGGACAGCTGGTCACTGGCCTCGGCAAGGCGCAGACCGCGGCCAAGCCGAGCGTGCCCGCGCTGCGGTCGCTGGCCTCAGAAACGGCGGTGGCGAGCGCACAGCTCTCGCATGCGCTGAGCGATCTCGAAGCGATGACAAGTGGCAAGAGCGATGCACGCTATTCGGCCACCGCGAGCGAGCTGCGAGCCGCCGCGACGGCCGCCTCGCAGGCGCAGGCACTCGCCGGCACGGTGGCGTCGCAGGCGCCGGCACTGGTTGCGGGGCTCAACCAGCTGCACACGGGCGCGGCACAGCTTCAACAGGGCATCGGTCAGCTTCATGCCGGAAACGCGCAGCTGGCCGGGGGGATCGCGCAGCTGTCGAGCGGAGGCGGTCAGCTCACCACAGGCCTGACCCAGCTAACGGCCGGCGCCGGCGCGCTTCAGATCGGGCTCGGCCAGCTCACGAATGGGGCGGGAGAGCTCGCTACCGGCCTGGCAGGCGGAGTTGGACCCGCCGGCCAGCTGACCACCGGCCTGGGGACGATGCAGGCGGCGGTCATCAAGGCCCGCGGCCAGATCCCTTCGACCGCTCAGCTGCGCGAGCTCGAACGCCAGTCGCCGGGCATCTTCAACTCCGGCTACTTCGTGCTCGCTGCGGTCGAAGGCGCGCAGGCCTCGAGCCGCAATGCGGCGACGTTTGCGATCAACCTGCTGCGCGGCGGGACCGCCGGGCAGATCATCGTCGTCTCGAAGTACCAGGCCAGCGATGCGCGCACCGCCGCGCTCGGGTCGCGCTTGGCGACGCTCGCTCAGGGCTTTGGTCGCACCAGCAACACACAGGTCGCGATCGGAGGACCGGCCGGAAACCTCGGCGACCTGACAAGCGTCACCAAGTCTCGGCTCTGGCTCGACGTCGCGGCCGTCTCAATCGTGCTCACGCTCGTACTCATGGTCGCCCTGCGCGCGCTGCTGCTGCCGCTCGTTGCGACGTTCGCCAGCCTGCTCGTAACGGCCGCGACGTTCGGCGTGCTGGCGCTGCTGTTCGGAGGCTCAGCCGCACCACTCGGTGGGCCCGGCTATCTCGACCCGATCACGATCATCAGCGTGTTCACGCTCGCATTTGCGATCAGCGTCACCTTCTCGACGCTGCTGTTGATGCGCACACGCGAAGCATTCGTGTCCGGACGTGGAGCCCATGAGGCGGCGAGAATCGGGCTGCGCGAGACCGCCGCGGCGAGCACAGGCGCCGGTCTGGTAATGGTCGCCGCGCTGATCCCGTTCTCGACGACCGAGTTGCTCAACGTGCGGGCGCTCGGTATCGGCGTAGCCGTCGCCGTGCTGCTCGACGTCCTGATCGTCAGGCCGGTGCTGCTGCCGGCCGCCGCCGCCGGACTCGGCCGCCGTGGCTGGTGGCCGACCTCCACACAGCGGCCGGCTCAGCCAGCTTCCGAAGCTGATGAACCCGCCAGGCCGGTAGTTCCCGTGCCTGGTCCACCGTCGGTCCCATCCGGCGCGATCTAGGAGAATCCGATGACCCCGCTTACGACTGCGTCGCAACACAGCAACGGCTCGGCCGTAACAGCCCGCCGCGACGCGCCGGCCACGGTTGGTGGCTTGTTGCTCGAGACCACCGCACGTCATGCAGGCGTCGCACTGCAGTTCTGGCGCGACGGGGCGCCGGCCTACGTCTCCTACCCCGAGCTGGGGTCGATCGCCGCCGAGATTGCTCGCGGGCTTATCAGCCTCGGGATCGAGCCGGGCGACCGCGTCGCGATCCTCGGGCTGACGTCGGCCGATTGGACGCTCGCCGACTGCGGCGCGCTCTGCGCCGGCGCGGTGGTGGCGCCGATCTACCACACCAACTCCCCGGTCGAATGCGCATATGTCCTCCAGCACTCGGGTGCGCGAGTGGTCTTCTGCGAGAACGCGGCTCAAGCGGCCAAGGTCGAGCAGGTGCGCGATCGTTGTCCTGAGCTCGAGCGGATCGTCCTGTTCGAGGACGCCGGTGATGGCTCGCTGACGCTGGACGGGCTGCGCCGGATGGGCTCCGAGGTGCCGCCGGACGCGGTCGACAAGCGGCTCGCCGGCTTGGCGGCCGATGACGTCGCAACGCTGGTCTACACATCGGGCACGACTGGGCCACCGAAGGGCTGCATGCTCAGCCACGGCAACCTCCTGGCGACCGCCCGGATGTACGTCGAGCAGCTCGGCTTCGACGACACGCACTCGCTGTACCAGTTCCTGCCGCTGGCGCACGTGCTGGCGCGTGTAGCGCAGATCGTCGCGCTCAGCGTTGGCGCGCGGATCATCTATTGGAGCGGCGATCCGGCGAAGATCATTGACGAGCTGCGCGAGACATCGCCGACGCACTTCCCCGCGGTGCCGCGAATCTACGAGAAGCTTCACAGCGCGGCGCTTGGCCGCATCGGCGACGGGCCGCGCGCTCAGCAGCTGCTGTTCGAGTGGGCGCTGCGCTGCGGTACCAGTGCGCGCACGGCGCTTGACCGGCGCCGGCAGCCGAGCCTCCTGACCGATCTCCAATACCGGCTCGCGGACAGGCTCGTCCTGTCGAAGGTTCGCGCGTTGTTTGGACCGAAGTTCCAGCTTGCGATGATCGGCGCGGCACCGGTGGCACCCGAGCTGCTCGAGTTCTTCGAGGCGTGCGGCGTGCTGGTGATGGAGGGCTACGGCCTCAGCGAAACGTGCGCGGCGGCAACCCTCAACACACCCGACGCGTTCCGGTTCGGGACCGTCGGCAAGCCGCTGCCCGGAACCGAGGTGGCGATCGCGCCGGACGGCGAGGTCCTGATCCGGGGCCCCCACGTGTTCTTGGGGCTACTACAACGACCCGGCCGCGACCGAGGAGACGCTCACCGTCGACGGGTGGCTGCGCTCAGGCGACCTCGGGCGGATCGATGCCCGCGGCTTCGTGCAGATCACCGGCCGCAAGAAGGACCTGATCATCACCTCAAGCGGCAAGAACATCACGCCGGTCAACATCGAGAGTCAGCTGCGAGACGCGCCTGGCATCACCGAGGCAGTCGTTTTCGGCGACAACCGGCCTTACCTGGTCGCGATCCTTACCCTCGACCGCGACGAGAGCTCCAAGCTCGCACGGCGCCTTGGCATCGACACCGACCCGGCCACGATCGCTCGCGACAGCCGAGTCCATGCCGAGATCGCAAAGCAGGTCGACGCGGTCAATCAGAAGTTCGCGCGGATCGAGCAGATCAAGCGCTTCGCGATCCTCGATCGCGACCTCACCCAGGCCGACGGCGAGATGACCCCGACGCTGAAGGTCAGGCGGGCGGCGGTCTACGAACGGTACGGCGACCTGTTCGCATCTCTCTACGACGAAGAGCGCACGTCATGAGCACTCGGATGTCCAGCGCCGACACCGCTTGGCTGCACATGGATCGGCCGACGAATCTGATGGTGATCAACTCGGTGCTGCTGTTTGACGAGCCGGTCGATTGGGAGCGCCTCAAGCAGACGACGCAGCGGCGCCTGGTCGATCGCTATCCGCGCTTTCGCCAGCGGGTCGTCGAGAGCCACCTGCCGTTGCGGGCGCCGAAGTGGGAGGACGATCCTGAGTTCGCGCTCGAGCATCACATGCACCACCTGGCATTGCCCGCGCCCGGTGATGCTGCGGCCCTGCAGGAACTCGTCGCCGACCTGATGATGATGCCGCTGGACCGCAACCGGCCGCTGTGGCAGACGTACATGGTCGATGGCTTTGGAGACGGCGCGGCGATGATCACGCGGATGCACCATTGCATCGCAGACGGCATCGCGCTGGCCAGGGTGATGCTGTCACTGACCGATTCTGAGCCGGATGCTCCGATCGAACCGGATCTCGACGAACGTTTGCGGTCGGGCTCGAACGGGCTGCTGTCGAACATTGCAGACTCGGGAGGACGAGTCCTGGCGCTGGCCGGCCGAGTCGCGTCGACCGCCTACCAGCAAGCCGGCGAGATCGTGCTCCACCCGCCGCACGCGAGACGACTGGCGGGTGCGGTCGTCCGCGACGGCAGCACCGCGCTGCGCCTGCTGCTCACGTCCGCCGACGCTGCAACGGTGATCAAGGGCGATCCCGGGGTCAGCCGCAGGGTCGCGTGGAGCGACGAGATCTCGCTGGCCGAGATCAAGCGAATTGCGCATGCCCACAAGGCGACTGTCAACGACGTGCTGCTGGCGGCGGTTGCCGGGGCCCTGCGTCACTACCTCCAGGACAGAGGCAGCCCGGTCGCCGAGATCCAGGCGATGGTCCCGTTCAACTTGCGTCCGCTCGACCAGCCCGTCCCGCGTGAGCTGGGCAACAAGTTCGGGCTGGTGTTCCTGCCACTGCCCGTCGGCGTCAGCGGTAGCTATCGGCGGCTGGTTGAGGTGCACAAGCGGATGACGGAGATCAAAGGGTCGCGCGACGGCGCCGTCTCCTACGCACTGCTCAGCGCCTCAGGCTTGACTCCCGAGCCGATCGAGCGGCGCGTGGTGGACCTGTTCTCGGGCAAGGGCACCGCCGTGATGACGAACGTGCCCGGCCCCAAAGACCCTGTGTATCTGGCGGGATCGCCGGTCCGCACGGTGCTCTTCTGGGCGCCGACGTCGGGCCACATCGGCATGAGCGTCAGCATCTTCAGCTACCGCGGCGAGGTCACCGTCGGTCTGATGGTCGATGCGAGGCTGATCCCCGACCCCGATCAGATCGTCGGGCAGCTGCAGCGCGAGCTGACGGCGCTGGGCCGCCTCGATCGACCGCCGCGGCGAGCGCACCGGTCGCGGGCTCGGAGCGCCCACGCCAAGAAGACCAAGGTGAAGG
>CAVSAY010000036.1:0-309887 GCA_963725925.1 uncultured Solirubrobacterales bacterium | reverse complement strand
GCGCGACGTCACCCTCGGCCTGGTCCACGCGGCTCGCGATGATCCCCGCAAGCACCTGCATGAACTTCAGCTCTTCATCGCCGAGACCGTCCTGAGGCTGGCTGCTCGCGCAGCACAGGGTCCCGTGCAGGCGGCCGTCCGCCAGCGTCACCGGGACGCCGACGTAGGCACCGATCGTCCGCGTGGCGATCAGATCGCGCACCGCGGGCTCGACCCGCGTGTTCGGCACGACGTTCGGCATATCGCCACTCAGCATGTGCCTGCAATACGTCTGCTCGATCGGTACGACGAGGCCTTCGGATAGCCCCAGCGCCGCGGTGTCACCGACCAATGCGTCGATGGTCTGCTGTCGGGAGTCCATCGTCGTGATGTACGCGGCGTCCATGCGCAGGCGCTCGCGTGCGGCAGTCAGCGCCTGCTGCACGACGTCCTCTTCCTGAGCGACCTCGATGCGACGCAGCATCTCGGCGAACTCGTCTGAAGCCTGTCGAGCGTCGGTCCACTCCACCAGCCGATTAAATCAGTGACCGGGTCCCGCGACCAGCGTAATCTGTATATCGATCCGGGACGAGTCAGGCGGGGGCCAACGGTGGTGGGGAGTTGAAGTCATCGTGCACAAGCCAGTGATCGACACGCCTGTGACCGGGCTCGAGCTACTCGAGCGGTCGGTGCAGCTCGAGTTGCTGGCTCGTTCGCTGTCCGCGGTCGCCGACGGGAGCGCGGGACAGCTCGTGCTGCTCAGAGGCGAGGCGGGCGTTGGCAAGACCGCGGTCGTGCGCGGCTTCTGCGACGCCCTGCAGCCGCCGACCAGGATTCTCTGGGGCGCGTGCGAGGCGCTGTTCACCCCGCGCGACCTGGGACCGTTCGTCGACATCGCCCAGACCGTCGGCGGTGAGCTCGAGGAGCTCGTGCGGCGCGGGGGCCTCCCGCACGAGGTGCTGTCGGCGCTGACGCGGGACATCGAAGGCGACGCGCCGACGGTGCTGGTGCTCGAGGACTTGCACTGGGCCGACGAGGCGACGCTCGACGTGCTCAGGCTGCTGGGCCGTCGGCTTGACAGATGCTGCGCGCTCGTCGTGGCCACCTATCGCGACGACGAGCTCGAGGACGGCCATCCCCTTCGCATCGTCCTCGGCGAGCTTGCACGCGCGCAAGGCGTGCAGCGCGTCGATCTGGCACGCCTGTCGCCCGATGCGGTCGCGTCGCTGGCGCAGCCGCACGGTATTGACGCAAGCGAGCTGTACCGCACGACCGGCGGCAACGCGTTCTTCGTCTCCGAGGTCCTGGCGGCCGGTGCCGAAGAGGTCCCGTCGACGGTGCGCGATGCGGTGATGGCGCGCGCGGCGCGGATGAGCGACGACGCGATGGCCGTGCTGGAGGCGCTGGCCGTGGCGCCGCCGGCCGCGCAGATCGGCGTGCTCGAAGCGATCGCGGGCGGTGATCTTCAAGGCCTCGAGGAGTGCATCGGCGCCGGCATGGTCGTGCCCGCGCAGGCGGGCGTGGCGTTTCGGCACGAGCTCGGCCGCCTCGTGATCGAGGAGTCGATGGCTCCCAACCGACGGGTGGCGCTGCATGCCCGCGCGCTGCACGCCCTCGAGGGATCATCCGACTTCGCCCGTCTCGCCCATCACGCCGAGGCGGCCGGCGACCACGCCGCAGTGCTGCGCTTCGCCTCGGAGGCGGCGCGGCGCGCCGCCGCTGTGGGGGCACATCGTGAGAGCGCCGCCCAGTACGCGCGGACCCTGCGTTTTGCCGATGCGATCGAGCCCACGGCCAGGGCCGATCTGCTCGAGCACCGTGCGTTCGAGTGCATGGTGAGCGACCAGATCGACGACGCGATCGACGCGCTGCACACAGCGCTTGCGCTCAGGCGCCAGGCGGGCGACGCGCGCGGCGAGGCCGAGGGCCTGTACCTGCTGTCCAACGTTCTCTGGTGTCCGGGCCGGGTCGACGAGGCGACCCAGGCGGCGCGTCGTGCGGTCGACGTGCTCGAGGGCATGCAGCCAAGCCGAGAGCTGGCGATGGCATACAGCCGCTTCGCGCAGCTGTGCATGGACGCCGAGGATCTGGACCACGCCCTGACCTGGGGTGCTCGCGCGATCGAGCTCGCCGACGGGCTGGGTGAGACCGACGTACACGTCGACTCGCTGATCAGCGTCGCGATTGCCCGCTGGCTGTCCGGAGACGACGGCGGCCGGGAGGAGCTCGAGCGCTGTCTGGTGCTGGCCAGAGAGGCCGGACTCGACGACCGCGTCGGGCGGATCGAGGTCAACCTCGTGTGGGTCACGCGGCGACGACGCGAGTACGCCCAGGCGTACGCGTACCTCGAGCCGGCGCTCCGCTCGGCGAGCGACCTCGGAATGGAGCTTTGGCGGGGGTACCTGCTCGCCTACAGGGCGCAGATGGAGCTCGACCTGGGTCGCTGGCAGGAGTCTGTGGACTCCGCCGCGCTGGTGCTGCGCGAGCCGCGCCGGTCCCGGATTCCACAGCTCACCGCGCTTGCGGTGGTCGGCCGGGTGCGAGCGCGCCGCGGCGACCCCGATGTGTGGTCACCGCTCGACGAGGCCCTGGCGCTGGCGACCCGCAGCGAAGAGCTGCAGGCGAGCGAGCCCGTGGCCATCGCCCGAGCCGAGGCAGCGTGGCTTGAAGGCGACCGCCGCGGCGTCGAGCAGGCGACGGACGCGGCACTGGCCCTGGCGCGGACCCGCCGGTCGCCGTGGGTGGTGGCCGAACTCGCCGCGTGGCGCAGGCGCGCGGGCATCGTCGACGAGCTCTCGGCGGGCGAGGTGGCCGGACCGCACGCGCTCGAGGTCGCCGGCGAATGGGCTCAGGCAGCCGCGCGATGGCAGCAGCTCGGATGCCCGTACGAGGCGGCGCTGGCGCTCGCCGAGACAGACGATCGCCGGGCCGAGCGCGCGGCGGTGGGCGCTCTGCAGGCGCTCGGCGCCAAGCCCGCCGAGGCGATCGTCGCGCGACGGTTGCGCGACCGCGGCGTGCGGGACCTGCCGCGAGGTCCACGTGCCAGGACGCGCTCCAATCCGGCAGGTCTGACGACGCGCGAGCTCGAGGTGCTGGCGCTGCTTGCCGAGGGCCTGCGCAACGCCGACATCGCCGAGCGCCTCGTGGTCTCGGCCAAGACCGTGGACCACCACGTCTCAGCGATCCTGAGAAAGCTCGGCGTACGCACGCGCTCGGAGGCCGTCGCGGCCGCGTGGCGCCTGGACCTGGCGCTGCCCGACCGCGGGGCTGTCAGTCCAGGCTCGTGAGCAGCCGGCGCGCGGCCGCACGGCTCCCGGTCAGCGACCTGTCAGCGATCCCGATCTCCCGGATCTGCCCGTGGCGGACCTTGAGCACGGCCTTCGGCGACAGCTTGCGGAGCATGCCCGGCGATGGGTAGGCGACCCGGATGCCGTTCGGGGTCAGGCAGAAGAAGTCCATGTTGCGGCGCCGCGCGTGGTGCTGTGTGAGAACGCGCGACGCGCGCGGGCGCGCGTCATCCCGAGCCTGGCCACACCCCGTTGTCGACCCGGACGACGTAGAACCCGGTGCCGCCGTCGGTGTACCAGATCTCGTGGCGCGCGACGTCGAACGCCGGCTGCGACATCGCGTAGTCGCTCTCGCTGTAGCCGGTCTCGGTGTTGGGCGTGGTGGGCGCCACGAAGTAACCGATCTCCTCGGGGTGCACCAGATCGCTGATGTCGAACAGGCGCAGCCCGGAGGCGATGAACGAGCAGGCCACGATCTTGGGATCGACGCGCGTCGGGATGTTGCAGTAGTGCGCCGCGTACCCCTGCGCAGGGCTGATCGTGCCGGGATCGCTGCCGGCGGCCTGGTGGTCGGCCGGCTGGTCGACCTGCAGGCGCAGGTTCGCCACCACGAACGGCTTGGTCTCGTCGGAGATGTCGATGATCCGCGCGGCGCCGACGGCGTTGCGGTCGCCGGTCGGGCTCAGCGTGCCCTGCGTGTACTCGTCGAACTCGAGCACGTACGGATGACCGTTCTCGGTGAACGGGATCGCGTTCTGGGGGATCGATGCCGAGCCCCAGGTCAGTCGGCTGATCTCCTTGGCCTGGGGATTGGGGTCGCGCGCCTGGATCTGGCTCGTGTCGAGGATCAGCATGTCGCCCCCGTTGGGGTCCGCGATGTACGCGCGGTTGCCATCGTCGCTCAGGGTCATCCCGTGGGCGAGGATGTTGCCCTGCCAGATCGCCTGCGGGTGCTTGGGATCGGTCACATCGATCGCGGTGATCGAAGGCAGCGCGGTGCTCGTCGCGTAGAAGGTCTTGCCATCGGGTGAGAAGCCGCTCTCGTGACCGAAGCGCGCAACGAGCGAGGTCGAGTCGAGCACCGGGTGGCGGCAGTCGGCGTGGACGTCGTAGATCGACACCAGCCCCGGCTCCGTCGCGGGGTTGCCGTTGACCGCCGCCAGCAGGCCGCGGGTCGTGTTGAGGTTCAGCGACTCGTGCGGCGTCATCATCGGTAGCTCGGTCAGCGTGTCGGTCTGAACCGGGTGCGCCGGATCGGTCATGTCGAGCACGGCGACGCCCAGCGACGGTCCGGCGGCGTTGACGGCGTTGGTCGGGAACAGCAGCGCCGTGTCGTAGAACGCGCACACGTGGCCCTGCTGGTCGACGTAGCGAAACACCTTGAAGCCGCCCGAGGTGCCCTGGTGCGCGATCTCGGTCATGTTGCACGACAGGCCGTTGACGCCCGATCCGGCGGGAACGCGCCCGTCGACTCCTGGCTCGGGGCGCGATCCGGGGCCGCACTTCGCCAGCGGCGTGGCGACCAGCGGCGGCTCTGCGCGCCGGACGGTCGGCACCTTGTCGGGGGTCTGGCCCGCGCCCTGACCGAGCGCCAGCAGGTCGTTGTCGCCGCCGTTGAGGCCGGGGAGCGTCACCGCTCCGGCCGCCGTCAGGATCGACAGCACCAGCGCCACCGAGGCGATCGTCCCCAGCACGATTTCGACCAGCCGCCTACGACGTCGAGACATCTTCAACCTCCCGTGGAACCCGTAGCGCGCGGCACGCTACCAGCGCACCGCCGCCCGGCGCGCCGGTTGCCGTCAGACGGCGGCGCGCTCGACGTCGACGGCCCCGACGATCTGCTGCAGCGCGGCGACATGACCTTGGAACGCCGCTCGGCCGACCTCGGTCAGGCGCGCCCGCACGCGCCGGCGACGATCGCGCAGCGGACGTTCGATGCTCACGTATCCGGCCTCCTCCAGCGTCGAGAGCTGCTTGGAGAGCGCCGAGTCCGACAGGTCGAGCTGGTCGCGCAGGAACGCGAACTCGGCCCAATCGGCGGACGCGAGCAGCGCGACGAGTGCCAGCCGCGTGCCCGGATGGATCAGCTCATCGAACCTCGGCGCGGTCACGACGACCCGTCTCGCGCGGCCCGACGCCGCACCCAAGCGAGTAGCTGGGGCCCGCCGAGCACGATGATCACCGCGACGAACACGCTCGCGATCGTCACCGGATGGCGTGCCCCGTCCGCTGATGCCGCGAGCGCGCCGGCGATCGTCACGAGGGCGAGCGACGCCACACAGCCGATCACCAGCCGCGCCGTGCGACGCCCGGTCAGGTCCTGCCTGACGCTCAGTTGGTGCGTCCGATGGCGACCGCTGGCAACCCTCGGCGCAACGGCGGCGTGGACTGCGCCGAACAGCAGCGTCGCCGCCGCCGTGAGCCACGGGTGCTTGAGGTCGGTGATGTAGCCGAGTGCGATCCAGCCCAGCGCCAACCCCCACCAGTACCACCGGGGCAGGTCGATCTCGTCGATCACGCGGCGGCGGCCGCGATCGATCGCGTCCAGCGCGGCACGGGCTTCTTGTGGTGTGATCTCTGTTTGCATATGCTCTCTTTCCAGGTAGGAAAGTCAGCGTAGACTTTCCTACTGGGAAAGTCAAGGCACATGGACCGGAAAACGCCAGTGGATCACGCCGTGGACGAGGCAGCTTCGGGCGTCTGGGACCAGGTGCTCAAGGACGGGCACGGATCCCTGGTCCGAGCGCGGCGGCGTGTTTCGCTACCTGCCGTCGTCGCCCAGGTGCAAGCTCTGCAACAACCCGTTCGGCGGCATGGGCGGCCGCGTGCTCCGCGTCGCGGGCTTCAGGCCGTCGCGGAAGAACCCCAACCTCTGCACGCGCTGCTGCGACTCGTTGCCGGCCGGCGGCGCCGAGGTGGACATCGCCGTGCTGTTCGCCGACATCCGCGGCTCCACGGGGCTGGGCGAGCAAACCGTGGCGACCGACTTCGCGGCCCTGCTCAACCGCTTCTATGCCACCGCCACGCAGACGCTGCTGCGGCACGACGCGGTGATCGACAAGCTGATCGGCGACGAGGTGATGGCGTTCTTCGTCCGCGGCATCACGGGCGCGGACTATCGCCGCCGCGCGGTGGAGGCGGGCATCGATCTGCTTCGGGCGGTCGGCTACGGCACCGATTCCGGGCCCTGGATCGAACTCGGCGTTGCCGTCAACGCCGGCGTCGCCTACGTCGGGAACGTCGGCTCCGACGTGGTCGACTTCACGGCGCTCGGGGATCCCGTCAACGTCGCCGCGCGCATGCAGCAGAGCGCCGCCGCCGGCGAGCTGCTCGTCGCCGACGGGGTGCACGACGGCCTCGCAGCCGGGGCACCCCGCCGGACGCTGGCGGTGCGCGGGCCGCGAGCAGACCGTCGACGCGGTCGTTCTCAGCGCCTGAGGTCCGGCGCGGGTCCCGACGCGCTGAACCGGGTAGCCACCGTCGGTGAGCACCCGCGAGGACCCGTCCGCCACCCTGACGAGCCGGCGCAGCGTCGAGCGAACCCAGAGCACCGCCCACGCCAGCCGCCGCACCGTGCTGATTGCGCTGGCGGCCAACGCCGTCGTGACGGTCACAAAGCTCGCCGGCGGTCTCGTCAGCGGCTCCGCCGCGCTGCTCGCCGAGGCGGCACACTCGGTGGCGGACACCACCAACCAGGGGTTCCTGCTGGTGTCGATCTCATTATCCGAGCGAGACCCCACCCCCGACCAGCCGTTTGGGTATGGACGTGCTCGGTTTCTGTGGACGTTCATCGCCGCCGTGGCGATGTTCGTCGCGGGCGCGCTGTTCGCGATCGGCTACGGCATCTACCAGCTCCTTTCCGCCCCCGAGTCGACCCGGTTCGCCGCCGCCTACATCACGTTGGCGATCGCGGGAGTCGCAGAGGGCGCCTCGTGGATGCGTGCCGTCCGCCAGACGCGCCACGAGGCCGGCGAGGCGAACCTCGCGCTGCTGCGCTACGTGCGCTCGAGCCGAGACCCCAACGTGAAGATGGTCTTGTTCGAAGACACCGCGGCGCTGATCGGGATCGCGCTGGCCCTGGTCGGGATCGTGGCTGATCAGGTCACCGGATCCACCGTGTTCGACCCCGCAGCATCGATTGCCATCGGCGTCCTGCTGGTCGCCGTCGCAGGCTGGATGGGCCACGACACCGCCGAGCTCCTGATCGGAGGCGCGGCCCGGCCTGACGAGCGCAAGGCGCTGTGGCACGCGCTCGAGGGGTTCGATCAAGTCGACGCGGTCGTCGAACTGCTGACGATGACGCTCGGTCCCAACTCGCTGCTGGTCGCGGCACGGATCGACCTGGCGCACGGTCTCGACGAAGACGACATCGAGCAGTTGTCCGACGAGATCGACGAGCAGCTGAGCCAGGTGGTCCCGGACGTCACCGAGGTGTTCCTCGACGCGACCACTGCGTCACGCGGCGCCAAGGCCGGCAGACGGTCGTGACTAAGCTCGAACGGAGCTGCCCACGACTCGAAAGAGGCCTGCCATGAGATACGTCAACCTCGGCTCCACCGGACTGCGCGTCTCGCGCATCTGCCTGGGGATGATGAGCTATGGCAAGCACGAGAGCCGCGAGTGGACGCTCGACGAGAAGGGCGCCGAGCCGATCGTGCGCCGCGCCGTCGAAGGCGGGATCACGTTCTTCGACACCGCCGACGTGTACAACGGCGGCCAGAGCGAGGTGATCACGGGCAAGCTCCTGCGCAAGCTGTTCGAGATGCGCGAGGAGTACGTCGTCGCGACCAAGGTCCACGGCCAGACGATGCCCGGAGAGAACGGCCGCGGCCTCTCACGCAAGCACATCATGGCCTCGATCGACGCCTCGCTGAAGCGCCTCGAGCTCGATTACGTCGACCTGTACCAGATCCATCGCTGGGATCCGCGAACTCCGATCGGCGAGACGATGGAGGCGCTGCATGACGTGGTCAAGGCCGGCAAGGCCCGTTACATCGGCGCCAGCAGCATGTACGCGTGGCAGTTCGCCAAGGCCCAGGCCGTCGCGAGCACACGCTTCGTGTCGATGCAGAATCACTACAACCTCGTCTACCGCGAGGAGGAGCGCGAGATGATCCCGCAGTGCCTCGACCAGGGTGTCGCGGTGCTGCCGTGGAGTCCGCTCGCACGGGGGCTGCTTGCCGGCAACCGCACGCGCGGCGGCGAGCGCCTCACCACCCGCGCAAACACCGACCCGTTCGCGGATTCCCTGTACCACCCCGAGACGGACTTTGCCGTTGTCGACCGCGCGGCCGAGATCGCCTCCCGACGCGGCGTCCCGAGCGCCCAGGTCTCGCTCGCGTGGCTGCTGCAGAAGCCCGGTGTCACCGCCCCGATCGTCGGCGCCACCAAGCTCGAGCAGCTGGACGACGCGCTGGCGGCCGAGAAGCTGACGCTCAGCGAGTCCGAGGTCTCAGAGCTCGAGGAGCCCTACGTGCCCCACGCGATCTCGGGGCATTAGCCGTTGTTGGCGGTGACGGTCACGGGCACGCCGCGAACGAGCGTCTGGTAGACGACGCAGTAGCGCTCGGTCAGCTTGAGCAGCGTCGCGAGTTCGTCGTCGGGCACGGACGGGAGCGCGAAGCTCAGGCGGATCTCGCGAAAGCCGACCGGCGCATCACGGTCTACCGCCAGGGTGCCGCGGAAGTCGAGATCCCCCTCGGCGGTCACGCGCGCACCCTCGAGCGGGATGTCGCGGTTGGTGGCGACTGCCTTGAGGGTGACCCCGGCGCACGCGACGAGCGCCTGCAGCAGCATGTCGCCCGAGCACGCCAGCGTCCCGTCGCCGCCGCTGGCTGGATGAAGTCCGGCCGCGACCAGCTCCCGGCCGGTCTGCACCGAGCACGAGACAGCCGTGGCGTCGACGTCGCCCTCAGCGGTCATCGTCACGACGGCTGTCTCGGGATCCTCGCGGTAGCGATTCTTCAGCGGCGTCTGCAGCGCCTGCAATTCCTCACGGCTCGCACCCATCTAGTCAGCCGCGAACTGTAAACGACTTCTCCAAGGTCGCGGTGGAACTGTCGCCCGCGTACACGTCTATCTCTCCTGGCTCGACCACGAAGGCGCCGCGGTTGTCATAGAAGCCGAAGTCGCTCTTGTCGAGGTTGAAGCTAACCGTCTGCTTGTCGCCTGGCTTGAGCGTCACCCGCTGGAAGCCGCGCAGGCGGCGGACGGGTTGCGAGATGCTCGCCACGGGGTCATGGATGTACAACTGAACCACGTCATCGCCCGCGCGGCTGCCGGTGTTGGTCACGTCCACCGTCGCGGTGACCGTCCCGTTCTTGGACACGCTGCTCTTATTTAGGTGGAGGTTGCTGACCGAGAACGTGGTGTAGCTCAGCCCGAAGCCGAACGGGTACAGCGGGTCGCAGCTGTTGAGGTCGCGGTAGCGCGAGTTGTATTTCTGGGTGACGTCGCACGGGCGCCCCGTCGGCTCGTGGTTGTAGTAGATCGGGACCTGGCCGAGGGCGCGCGGGAACGACACCGGGAGCTTGCCGCCCGGGTTGACCTTGCCGAACAGCACGTCGGCCGCGGCGTTTCCGGCCTCGGTGCCCGGGAACCAGGCCTCGAGGATGGCGTTGGCGGACGCGTCGACCTGGGTCAGCGTGAGCGGCCGGCCGTTGAACAGCACGACCGTGAACGGCTTGCCGGTGGCCTTGACCTCGTTGATCAGCTCCTGCTGGTTCCCCGGCAGGTCGAGGCTCGTGCGCGACGTCGCCTCGCCGCTCATCTCGCGCGGCTCACCCAGGGCGAGCACCACCTGGTCGGCGGCGTTCGCGGCCGCGACGGCGTCCGGGAACGACGTGTTGGGGCAGTCCTGCGCCGGGTCGTACTGCGGCGGCTCGGTGTTCGGCAGCGTGCACGCCTTGGTGAACGTGGTGTTCGGGTCCTGCGCCTTGATGCCGGTGTAGAGGCTCACGGCGTCCTGGTCACGGCCCTGGCCCCACCACGGGCCGAGCATGTCGTGCTGGTCGTCTCCCAGCGGGCCGATCACCGCAACCGACTTGTTGGGGTCGAGCGGGAGCGTCCCGCGGTCGTTCTTGAGCAGCACCATCGACTTCCCGGCCGCGGTGCGCGCTGCGGCGCGGTCACTGGCGGTCACGAAACTGCTCGGATCCACCGCCTTGGCCTGGTCGACGTAGGGGTGGTCAAACAGCCCGGCGCGGAACTTCACGCGCAGGATTCGCCGCACCGCATCGTCGAGCCGCGCCATCGAGATGCGATGCTCCGCCAGCAGTTGCTTGCCGAAGTCGCGGTAGTTCGTACTCACCATCTCCATGTCGGTGCCGGCGTTCAGCGCCGCCTGCGCCGCGCCGGGGCCGTCCGCGGCGACGCCGTGCCCACAGGGCCCGTTATCCGGGTTCTTGGGCGGGCAGGCACGGAGCTCGGCGACCGCGGTGTAGTCGCTCTCGATGAATCCGTCAAAGCCCCACTCGTTCTTGAGGATGGCGGTCTCGGTCTCGTTGTTGGCGCACCCGGGGACGCCGCTGATCGCGTTGAACGAGCACATCGCGGTGTCGGCCCCTGCGTCAACCGCCGCCTTGAACGGAGGAAGGTAGAGATTGCGAAGCCGCTGCTCTGACATGTCGGTGGTGTTGTACTCGCGGCCACCCTCCGGCTGACCGTACGCGGCGAGATGCTTGGGGCTCGTCACGACCTTGTCCGGCGCGGAGTAGTCCGGCCCTTGGGCGGCTTTCACTCGCGCGGCTGCGAAGACCGAACCCAGATACGGATCTTCGCCCGCGCCCTCGGCGATCCGCCCCCAGCGCGGCTCATGCGAGACGTCCACCATCGGGCTGTAGATCTGCTTGATGCCGACGGTTGCCGTCTCACGAGCGGCGATCGTGTCGTCAGCAGTCGCCACCGACGGGTCGAAGCTGCTCGCGGCGCCGAGCGGGATCGGGAAGATCGTGCGGTAGCCGTGGATCGTGTCGTACGCGAACAGGATCGGGATGTGCAGCCGGGACTGCTCGACCGCAACGTGCTGGAAGTGGTTGATCTTTGCGGGGTCGGTCAGGCTGAAGACGCCGCCGACGCCTGCTTTGGCATCCGCGTCGGTGATCTGCCAGTCGGCCAGCAGCTGAAGCTGCGCGAGCTTCTCGTCGACGGTCATCTTCGCAAGCAGGGTGTTCACGCGCCGCTCGATGCTCTGACTGGCGGCCCGCCGTGTGGGCTGAAGTGCCGTCTCGTCGCTCGAGCGCGAGGCGGCGACGACGCCGCCCGCAACAACCAGCCCGACCGTCACGATCGTCGCCACGATCGCAGCGCTACGCAGCCGAGGTCCCATGGTTCTCCCTCCGGTTCGACTCCCGATGTGGCGCGGCGCTGGTCGGTCGCGCCGAACGTTCGTTACCCAGACAGAGCAACCGGCAAACAAGTTCGTTTCGGCCTCGGCGATCGGGGTATAGACGGCGCTCATGGGAGTCCGGTCGCTGCGGGTCGGTCGCAGAGCCAGCCTTGCGGGCGTGCTCGCACTGCTGGTGCTTTCTCTTGCGGCGCCGGCACCGGCCAAGGACTCGAGCGATCAGCTGCGCCAATACGCCCGCGATACCTGGTCCTCTTTCGTTGCGATGACCGACGCACACTCGGGGCTGCCGGCGGACAGCCTTAGCGCTGACGGCACGCGCAGCATCCAGACCTCCACCACCAACATCGGCGCTTACATGTGGAGCGCGCTTGTCGCCGAGCGTCTCGGGCTGATCACGCACGCCGAGACCGTGGCCCGTCTGTCAACCACGATCGGGACACTGGAGCGGATGGAGCGCTACCGGGGCACCGGCCAGTTCTACAACTGGTACGACGACCGTACGGGCGAGAAGCTGACCACGTGGCCGCCGACCGGCGCGCCGCTGACCCCGATCCTCTCGTCGGTCGACAACGGCTGGCTGGCCACTGGCTTGCGGCTCGTTCAGCGCAGCGTGCCGGAGCTGGCGAAGCGAGCTGGCCGTTTGTACAACGGCATGGACTTCGGGTTCTACTACCGGCCGGACGTCAATCGAATCGCTTTCTATTACGCGCCAAGCACCGGTGAGTCGCCGTGCTGCTATGACACGGTCGTCAGCGAGAGCCGCATCGCGAGCTACATTGGGATCGCCAAAGGGGAGCTACCACCCAAGGAGTACTACGGCACCTGGCGCTCGTTCCCCGATACCTGTGACTGGAGTTGGCAGGAGACCCGGCCTGTCGGGGTGAACCGCACGTATTACGGCGTCAACGTTTTCGAGGGCGCCTACCCGTACCACGGCACTCTCGTTACGCCATCTTGGGGTGGCAGCATGTTTGAGGCGCTGATGCCGGCGCTGTTCGTGCCAGAGGAAAGCTGGGCGCCACGAAGCTGGGGGGTCAACCATCCGCTAACCGTCAAGGCGCAGATTTACCACGGGCTGCAAGAGGCGCAGTACGGATACTGGGGCTTCTCGCCCTCGAACACGCCCGAGGGGGGCTACGCCGCCTATGGCGTCGACGGGATCGGGATGAACCCGACCGGCTACCCATCAAACGAGGACAACACGTTTGTGGACCAGGGGTTTGCGGGCTGCCCGGGCCGCGATCCCCAGCCGGACCCGCCCCCATCCGCGTACACCAACGGCGTTGTTACTCCGCACGCGGCGTTTCTGGCGCTGCGCTACGCGCCCGAGGCGGCGATGGTGGACCTCCGCAAGCTCGCCCACGACTTCTCCGGTCTGTACACGAAGTGGGGCTTTCGTGACAGCGTCAACGTCGACAGCGGAGTCGTCTCGGACTCCTACCTGTCGCTCGACCAGGGCATCATCATGGCCGCGATCGGCAACGCCCTCGGAGGCGACTTCTTGCGCAAGGCATTCTCCGGTCCCGACCTGGAGCACGCACTTCGTCCGGTGATCGGCATCGAGCAGTTCGGCGCCAGCCCCCACGCGCCGTAACACCTCAGCGCCAGACCGAGCGCTGGGCGCCCGCCGTGGTCTCGGTTACGTAGCCCCGGCCGGCTCGCCGTTGCGCGCCGCGTTTGCCGGCTGCTGGGCAGCCACCGGGATTTCGTCGGCGAGCTTCGCGAAGCGCTTGCCCTCGACGTCGCCGATCGCGACGAGTTGCTCGCCGATGCCACGCATGTCGTCGATCAGGCGCCTGCGCTCGCGCCAGATCGACTCGGCGCTGCGTGCGAGGTCGCGGCTACGCGTCTCGGCGGCCTCGAGCATCTCGTCCGACTCGGCTCGCACCGCTGCGCGCAGATCCTCGGCGTCGCGCTTGGCTGAGCTGCGCACCTGCTGGCTCTCGCGCATCGCGGTATCACGCTGCTCAGTGGCTTCCGAGGCCGCCGTCTCCCGGACCTCCGCTGCCTCGCGCCGCGCGGCCTCGCGCGTCGCTTCGGCCTCGAGCTGCGCGGCATCTCGGGTCTCCTGACCCTCTTGCAGAGCCGCCGCGCGCAGCTCCTTAGCCTCCTGCTCGGCCTGCTGTAGCCGGTCGTCGGCGCGCGAGCGCGATCGGGCGGTTATCTCCTCGGCCGTGTCGTGGGCGTGCTGGAGGATGTCGCGCGTCTCCTCGCTGACCTCGTCGAGCGCGTGCCTGACGGCCGACTCCGGCGACGAAGAGATCTCGAGCTCGGCCAGCAGGCGGTTGACGTGCTCAACGTAACGATCGACCGCGGCTCGGTCATAGCCCCTCAGAGCGACCTGGAACTCGGTGTCGCGGGCCTGCTTGATGAGCCGCTCGCGCTCGGGGGCGCTGACGATCGAGCTCGGGAGCCGGCGCGTGCTGCGCTCCTCTCTGGCCCCGGTCGAGGTGACCGCGCTGTCGGCGGCCGCCGGGGTGGGCGTGCTCGTGTCCCTCAGGGACTCGCTACCACTGGTCTCGGACTGCGCCATCGCGCACCAGCTCCCTTCTATGTAGCCCTATTCCCAGCCCGTGACCCCCGAGACGAGCCTTGTTTAAGGCTCAAGCTACATCGTCGGTCAAGGCTTGGAAATCGGTGCCCTGAAGCCAGCTACAAAAGCGAGCAAATGTTGAGCTTTTGCTGGCGTTTTCAGCCCGTGATGTGCTCGTCGGTGATGAAGATGCCCTGTCGCTCGCGCTGCATCCTCGCGAGCCGCCCGCCGGCCGCGCCCAGGAACATTCCGATGATCGCGGTGATCACCGCGAGCAGCGGCGGAAAGCTCCCCAGCGAGACCTTCGCGGTGTTGCCGATCAGCCCGTGGATCACCAGCAGCCCGATGCCGTAGAACAGCCCGCCGAAGAAGCCGCGGTCGGCTCCGCCCCACCCGTCGCGATGCTCGAAGCCTGCGACGAACCCGCCGACGGCGGCCAGGACCGCGACGATCCAGTAGGCGAGTGGCGAGACGCCGATCAGCACGCCTTGTAGCGCTCCGAGCGCGAACGGGATCACCCCGCCCAGGACGATCTGCACGGGCCGCGGGCGATCGCGGAACAACACCGGCGAATAGTTCATGAGAGCACCCTCCGATTCCTCGGAGGGGAACCCTATTTGTCCGCGCGGTCTATTGGAAGATCTCGGTGGTGCAATCGCCGCTCGGCATGTGGATCTCGTGCGGCCGTGCGCCGTCGGCCTGCTCGTGGAAGTCCACGAAGAAGTCCGGGTCGAGCGCGTAGCTGCCGTCGGCCTGGCGGTCGAGCTTGGTGAGCCAGCCGTTGATCCCGGGATAGAACTGGTTGTCCCAGGTCGAGAACAGCGAGTTCGAGACGTACACGCGGTCGCCGTCGAGCGAGTTCTGCAGCATCTGCGGCCCGCCGTTCAGTGGACCGGACGCCTTCGGGTGGCCGCCGTCGCGGCCGAGCAGCCCGCCCAGCCACACCTGCGAGCGAAGCTGCGGGTTGCCGGGGTCCGAGACGTCGTAGTGGCGCAGGTCGCCGTGCAGCCAGTTCGAGAAGAACAGGTCCTTGTCGTCCATCGACAGCACCAGGTCGGTGATCAGCCCCGGGACGCCGCCCTCGAGCGGCCAGCCCTCGAGCTCCTCGTTGGCGACGTCGATCACCTTGTCGGCGCTCCACGAGCCGTTGTCGCGGCGGAAGCGGATGATGTTGCTCGACAGGGTCGCGCCGACGAAGCCCTGAGCCGAGTCCGGATTGTGCTGCCAGCGCAGCTCGAGCGGAATCCAGCCGTCGTCGCCGAGGTCGATCGTCTGGGTCTTCGTGCGCTGCTCGAGGTCCCAGAAGTGCAGCTTGCGCCCGTACTTGCCGGCGGCGACGTCGGCCGGGTTGAAGCCGTCCAGGAACGTGTTCGGCGCGCCCCACTCGCTCGAGACCATCGTGTTCTGGCGCGGCTGGTACCAGAAGTCGTACATGAACTCGATCCCGTTGGGCTCGCGCTCCCAGCGCTCGGCGACCGTGAAGTCGCGCGCGTCGAGGACCGCAAACCCGCCCGGTGAGTTGCCGTCCGCGTCGCCGAGCATCGAGATCGTGATGATGTCGCCGGGCATGCAGTGCACCGTGTGCGGAGCGCTCAGACCGAGCTTCTCCTTGATCTCGTCGCCCTCGATCACGTTCTTGATCCGCGGCGAGCGCGGGTCGGAGACGTCGAGCAGGTGGATCCGCGAGGAGCGCATGCCGGGCACGACCAGCGTGTCGCGCTGCAGGTGCGAGTGGCAGGCCGACGAGCACGCGTTCCAGCCGAAGTGGTGAAGCTCATCGCCGACGTTGGGCATCTCGGTGCGGCCGACGATCTGGCCATAGCTGCTCGACGACGGATCGACGTCGACCACGGCGATGAAGTCGGGCTTGTCGATCCCCGTCCCCTCGTACAGGGCGGCCACGTACACGAACTTCTCAGGCGGCTGCTCGCGGGCGACTTCGGGGGAGGCGTAACCGGGACCACTGTGCTCATGACCCGTGTGCGAGTCAGCGCTCATCGTCGGACTCCTTGGTTATCGTGGTCGACCAATGACTTCAAAGTCGACCGCCTTTATAGCAATTGGGCCAACGCTCTAGCCTCGGCCGCCGTGTCAGCCGATCCTCCCACTTTCGACCTTCAGAGTCATTCCGTCCATTCCGACGGGGCGCTCCCGGCTAGCGAGGTCGTAGAGGCCGCCGCCGCGGCCGGCGTCGAGCTGATGGCGCTGAGCGATCACGACAGCGTCGACGGCGTCCAGGAGGCGATCGACACAGCCGCCAGGCTCGGCATCGGGATCGTGCCCGCGGTCGAGATCTCGGCGCTCGACGAGGCCGGGCACGACCTCCACATCCTTGGGTACATGGTCGATCACACCGATCCCGGACCTGCTCGAGCGCCTGGAGGCCTACCGCCAGGACCGCGAGGGACGCGCGGACCGGATGGCGCAGGCGCTGAAGGAGCTCGGCTACGAGCTCGACGAGGCCTCGCTCGCGGCCCGCGCCGCCGAGGGCAAGTCGATCGGGCGCCCCCACCTCGCCCGTGCCGCCGTCACCCATCCCGCCAACGCGGTCCGTCTCGAGGCCGAGGGTCTGACCGACCCCTCCGCGTTCCTCGTCGAGTACCTGATCGAGGGCAAGAAGGCGTTTCGCTCGCGCACGATTCCGACCGTGCCGCAGTCGATCGAGGCGATCCACGCGGCGGGCGGGGTTGCGGTCTGGGCGCACCCCTTCTTCACGGTGCCCGAGCGCGAGGAGGTGCTCGACATGGTCGACGAGTTCCAGCGACATGGCCTTGACGGCGTCGAGGCGTTCTACGTCACGAACTCGCGCGAGGAGACCGAGCTGATGGCCGACCGGTGCGAGCGGCTCGGGATGCTGACGACCGGCTCAGCCGACTTCCACGGCCCCGAGCACCGCGAGTTCTCGCGGTGGCGGGCGTTCAGCCTCTACGGGCGCGAGCCGAACCTCGGCCCGATCACGGGCTAGCACCACCTCGCCGGGGTCGGAGGCCCTCCCAGGGCCCTGGGGACACCCACCCCGCGGGCCGGCCGGGAACAACGTCGCACGCGCGGGATCGCCCCGCCGCGCGTGTAACGAACTGCCCGCTCAGCGGGACGAACGTCGCACGCGCGGCCCGGAAGCTGCGCGCATGTGACGAACTTCCCGCCTCACCGAGGCGGGCGAGGGGCTACGCGGCGTTTCTCTCCATCAGGTGATGCCCGACCTTGCGCTTGACCCGCTGCAGGGCGTTGTCGACGGTCTTGCAGTCGCAGCCGATCCGGCGGCCCACCTCCTCGTAGGAGTGGCCGTCGAGATACAGCGCCAGCACCCGGGACTCGAGCTCGGACAGGGCGGTCGAGATGCACGCCACCAGTGCGCGCAACTCCTCGGATGAGATCACCTGGTTGACCGGATCGTGGACCGGCGAGCCGGGGAGCATCTCGTCGAGCGTCGGCTCGTTGTCGCCGATCGATCCGGCGGGCGTGCTCGAGAACGAGACGTACTGGTTCAGCGGCGTGTGCTTGTTGCGCGTCGCGGTCTTGACCGCGGTGATGATCTGGCGCGTGATGCAGAGCTCGGCGAAGTTCCGGAAGCTCGACTCGCGGTCGGTCCGGTAGTCGCGGACCGCCTTGTAGAGACCGACGAGCCCCTCCTGGATCAGATCGTCGGAGTCTCCCCCGGCCAGGAAGTACGAAGAGGCCTTGAGGCGCACGAAGCCGTAGTACCGGCGGACGATGTGGTCATAAGCCTCGTGATGCCCCTGCTTGGCGAGAGCAATGAGATAACCATCCTCGACCTGAGGTTGAGGGCTGGATCCTGCCGAAAGTCGAGCCACGGGGGGTCCCTTCTCGAGCAGGCTTACGAGGGCCTCTCGGTCGGAAGTCGTGGCGCGGTACCTCCCCTGGCGCCGCATTTGATCTGGAATTTTGGCGGTGCCGGTCATAGCCGGCCCTTCGTCGGGTCTCCGCCTTCGCTCTCCCAAGCCTCAGGCTTCGATTGACGGTTATCTCCCGCGCGGGAACTTTACATAGCGCGGGAGTTCTGTCAAGCAGAAGCTTCAGATCCGCCCGCGGCGGCGTACAGCAGCACCGCCGCAGCCGCCCCGACGCTGAGCGACTCGATCCGGCCGCGAAGGGGGATCGCAACGAGCACATCGCACGCCGAAGCCACCCGTGGCCGCAGGCCGCGGCCCTCGGAACCGAGCACGAGCGCCACCGGCCCCTCGAAGTCGACCGCCTCATACGACAGCGGCGCGTCACCGTCGGCGCCGTAGCACCAGACTCCGGCCCCCTTGGCCTCCGCCAGGAAGTCGGCGATGTTTCGAACCCGCGCGATCGGCAGATGCTCAACCGCCCCGGCAGACGCCTTGCACACGGCCGGCGTCACCTCCGCCGAGCGGCGCTCCGCGATCACCACGCCGGTCGCGCCGGCGCACTCCGCCGAACGGCAGATCGCCCCGAGGTTCTGGGGATCCTGGATCTGATCGAGCACCACGATCAAGCGTCGCTCCGCGGTCAGCAGCTCGTCGGCGGCGGCGTAGTGAAACGCGCCGACGTCGGCGCAGATCCCCTGATGATCGGGGCTCGCGCATCGCTGCTCGATCTCTTCGGCGCCGCTCACGACGACTCGCACGCCGGCACCGGCGACCCACGGTTCACGCGCGGCATTCTTGGTGGCCCAGATGCGGTGCACCGGCCGCGGGCCGCGGATCGCCTCACGCACCGGGTTGCGTCCGTAGACGATCACACGCTGAGCCGGTCGGCGATCACTTCAGCGGCAGCAGTTCGGGGCCGCCGGAGCCATCCCGGACCTCCCAGCCCAGCTCGCGCAGCTGCTCCCGCAGACGGTCGGCCTCCCCGTAGTCGCGCGCCGCTCGGGCCTGCTCGCGGGCCTCCGACAGCTCGACCGCCTCGGGTGGCGCGTCGGCGTCCTCTGCCTCGAGCAGGTTCTCGAGCCCCAGGACGCCGAGCATCTCGCGCAGGTCCGCCTCGCCTACGGACGAGTCGGAGGCATTGGCCTCGCGGACCCAATCGAACACCTCGGCGAGCGCCCGCGGCGTGTTGAAGTCATACGCGAGAGCGTCGAAGAACCTCTCGCGAAGCGGCGACGACCAATCAGGCGACGCGCCGGGGATGAGCTTGCGCGCGGCCTCGCGGATCCGCTTGACCCGCGCCGAGGCCTCCTCCAGGCGCTGATCGTCGAACTCGACGGGCTGGCGATAGTGCCCGCCGCAGAAGTACATGATCAGGGCGTCGCGGCCGTAGGTGGCCAGCGCGTCGTGCAACACGAAGATGTTGCCCACCGACTTCGCCATCTTGGCCTTGTCGAGGCGGACCATGCCGTTGTGCATCCACAGACGCGCGAGCGCGAGCCCATGGGCCGCGCAAGTCTGGGCGGCCTCGTTCTCGTGGTGGGGAAAGATCAGGTCCGAGCCGCCGCCGTGAATCTCGAAGTCGAGTCCGAGCAGCTCCTCGGCCATCGCCGAGCACTCGATGTGCCAGCCGGGGCGACCACGGCCCCAGGGCGAGTCCCAGGAAGTGTCCTCGCCCGGCTTCTCGGCCTTCCAAAGGGCGAAGTCGAGCGGATCTCGCTTGAGATCTGCACCCTCCACGCCCTCACCCTGGTCCATTTCCTCGACGTTTCGGTGGGAGAGCTCCCCGTAGCCCGGGTAACTTCTCACCGAGAAGTAGACGTCGCCACTCGCCGCGTACGCATGTCCCGTTTCCACGAGCCGCTCGATCAACCTGATGATCCCTGGGATCGTCTGGCTGGCACGCGGCTCGTAATCGGGCCGGCCGAGCCCGAGACCATCGGTGTCGGCGATGTATGCGTCGCTCATCTCGCGCGCCAGCACATCGCTGTGCACCCCGGCCTCCCGCGCCGCGGCGTAGATCTTGTCGTTGACGTCGGTGATGTTGAACACCAGCGTGACCTCGTAGCCCTCGTGGACGAGGTAGCGCTTGAGCAGCGAGAACACCACGAACGGACGTGCGTTGCCGACGTGGATGCGCCCGTAGACCGTTGGCCCGCAGGCGTAGATCGCAACCCGCCCCGGCTCCCGCGGCTCGATCGGCCGGACCTCGCCGGTACGCGTGTCGTGCAGGGAAATCGTTCTCACGATCCGGCAACCCTAGCGATCCGTCGCGTCTCTCCCAACAGCGCAGACCGCTTCTCCCCCCAGCGCGGCGAAGCCCGGTCCGCCCGAGCCAGTGGGTAGGGTGTCGTCGGTGGCTGACAACCGTCCCGCTCGGCGGCTCGCCGCTGTAGACGAAGCGTTTGCCTCACTGCCCGAGCGGTTCCTCGGAGCCGATCCGGGATTCGACGCCACGTACCAGATCCGGCTGTGCGACATCGGCCGCACGTGGGAAGTTCGTTGCACGCGGCACGGCGCCCGCGTGCGAAAGGGCGGCACCCGCCGCCGACCCGACGTGACGATCAGCACAAGTGCCGACACCTGGATGCGGTTGCGCCAGGGCGAGCTCTCCGGTGTGGACGCGTTCGGGCGGCGCCTACTGGAAGTGCGCGGCAACCTCGATCAGGCGGTCGCGTTCGAGGGCATGTTCCGACTCCCCAACGGCCGCCCGCCGCTCCTGCAGATCCACGACATCCCCGTCGGCCGCCACCGCATCTCGACGATGACGATGGGACGCGGGCCCGACGTGCTCCTGCTCCACGGGCTCGGCGGCACTCGCGCATCGCTGTTCGAGACAGCGGCGACGCTGAGCCGGCGCTATCGCGTCCACGCCCCCGACCTCCCCGGCTTTGGCTCGTCGAGCAAGCCGCCGCTTGGCGCCTACAACGCCCGCTGGTTCGCGGACATCATGCTCGGGCTCATGGACCAGCTCGAGATCCCATGGGCACACGTCGTCGGCAACTCGCTCGGTGGGAGGATCGCGATCGAGCTCGGCCTCAACGCGCCCGAGCGCACCGGCGCGCTCGGCCTGCTTTGCCCCGCGGTTGCATGGGTGCGCCGCTCGCTTCACCCGCTCGTGCGCGTGCTGCGCCCGGAGCTCGGGATGCTGCCGCATGGCATCAGCCGCTCGCTGATCTCGATGCAGTTCTGGAGCATGTTCCACGACCGGGACGCGATCGACCCCGCCGTCGGCGACCTCGTAGTCGACGAGTTTCGCCGCATCTACCACAGCGCCGGCGCGCGGTATGCGTTCTGGACCGCGGCCCGCAACATCTACCTCGAGGCGCCGTTCGGACGTCACGGCTTCTATCCGCGGCTCGCCGGCCTGCAGCCTCCGGCGCTGTGGATGTGGGGCAGCCACGATCCGCTGGTGCCCGCCGCCTTCGGACGCCACGTCGCCAAGTGGCTGCCCGACGCCCGGCAGGTCACGATCGACAGCTGCGGACATGTTCCGCAGGTCGAATGCCCGGATCAGACCAACGCCCTGCTGGTGTCGTTCTTCGACGAGGCGGAGCGGTCCGGGCTCGTCCCGTCGAGCCGATCCCACGCAGACATTCGCGCTGCCTGATCGAAGGTCTCGATCGCGATGGCACAGGCAGACGTCGCCGACACGTCCAAGCGCAACGGTCACATCAGGTTCCCCGAGGATGTGGAGACCGAGAAGCCGCATCCCTCGCTGCTGAGCCGGCTGGTGCGCGAGCTCGGCGCCCAGGCCCAGCGCGCGATCCCAAAGGCCGACCTGGACGAGCGAGATCCGGACTTCATCCGCGAGCGACTGCCGCTGATGTGGCTGATCGCGAGCATCTGGTACCGCGGCGAGGTGCGCGGCCTGGGCAACATCCCCGAGTCCGGCCCCGTGCTGCTGGTCGGCAACCACTCCGGCGGCAACATGACGCCGGACACGATCATCTTCACGCTCGCCTTCAGCACGTACTTCGGCGTCGAGCGGCACTTCTACCAGCTCGCCCACAACCTCGTGCTGTCGATGCCGATGCTGGGATCGCTTCGGAAGTTCGGCACGGTTGCCGCCTCGCCGCGGAACTCCAAGAAGGCGCTCGAGTCCGGCGCCGCGCTGCTGGTCTATCCGGGCGGTGACTACGAGGTACACCGCCCCACCTGGGAGCGCAACCGCGTCGACTTCGGAAATCGCAAGGGCTTCATCCGTCTGGCGCTCGAGCAGAACGTCCCGCTTGTCCCGGTCGTCTCGATCGGAGGCCAGGAGACCGCGTTGTTCCTCAGCCGGGGCGAGCGGCTCGCTCGTCTGCTCGCGCTCGACCGGGTGTTCCGGCTCAAGGTGCTGCCGATCTCGCTGGCGGTCCCTTGGGGGCTGAACATCGGCGACATGCTCGGCCACCTGCCACTCCCGGCCAAGATCACGATCGAGACGCTGCCTGCGATCGACCTGCGCGCCGAGTTCGGGCCCGACCCCGACGTCGACGAGATCTACGACCACGTCCAGCGGCTGATGCAGGACACGCTCGATGCGCTGGCCGCTGAGCGGCGCTTCCCGGTGCTGGGATGAGGGTCAACGGCGACATCGAGGTCGCGGCGCCCATCGACCTGGTGTGGTCGATCGTCACCGACCCGGAGCGAGTGCTCAGCTTCATGTCCGGCGTCACGCGCTGGGAGGTCGCCGGCCCCGAGCCCACTGGCCTCGGCGCCCGCTATCAAACCCTGCTGCGCGTCGGTGCGGCGGAGGTGGGCGGGCTGATTGAGATCGTCGAGTGGCTGCCCCCGTCCGAATGCGCGTGGAACTCGATCACGGGTGTCGACCAGCGGGGACGCTGGCGCCTGCGCGAGCGTCCCCACAACCGCACCAAGGTTGAGCTGCGGCTCGCCTACGGAGTGGCTGGGGCGGGTCTGACCGGATGGGTCGCAGAGCGGGTAGCCGCTCCGACCGTCTCGGGTCACGTGCGGCGCACCCTGCGCCAGCTCAAGCGGATGGTCGAGCACGAGCAGCTGCGCGAGCGGGCGGCGGCGCGGCGCGCGGTCGGCTGATCCGGCGGGGGTTCCGTGGGGCCGATTCAAAAACGGCCCATTGAGTAGGGGGATGGAGCGGTCCGGGGGCCGCACGAGGATCCGGCAGTCCGGAAGGGTGCATAACACGACAACCGCGACGATTCAGCCGAAGCGTGCCGTGTTAAGCACCGTATAGGGCGCTTAACACGGCACGCCTCGCGATGTTCGCGCCCGTTGTCGTGTTATGCACCCTCTCGCGGGCCAGGACCCGCCCCCATCCGCTCCTTCAATGGGGTTTTTCAGCGAGCGACCAGCCCCGACATCGCGAGCTCCAGGATCCCCGCCCGCGCACGCTCTGCATCCCAGCCGTGCCCCGTCCGCAGGTGGCGATACGTGTGCCCGACGGCGTTGAACAGCACCGTCGCCATCTCGCGCGCATCGACCGCGGCAAGTGAACCGTCGGCGGCGCCGTCGAGCAACAGCCGCTCGAGCGGCTCCACGAACACGCTGCGCGTCAGGCGGCTTCCCTCCGGCTCGTGGTAGATCGCGTCACGGGCCGACGCGCTCAGGCCGTCGAGCAGACCGAGGTTGCGCTCGCTCACGTCGCACAGGCGCTCCAGCGCGATCCGCAGACGCTCCGCCGCGACACCGCGCGCGACCAACGCCTCCCACATCGCATCGCGGTAGTCGGCCTCGAGGCGCTCGGTCAATGCCCGGAGGATGTCCTGCTTGGAGACGCCGCGCCGGTGCAGCGTCATCCGCGACACCCCGGCGGCGGCCGAGATCCGCTCGAGCGTCGCGGCGGCGAGCCCGTCCTGCGCGAGCACGTGGCTTGCGGCGTCGACGATGTGAGGCGGGACCGCGGGGCCCGACGAGCTCATGCGGGCGTGCGCGCCCGGAAGCGGAACGACCTCTCGACGCGGTCCACGGCCGGCTGCTCGAACCCGGCAGCGACCAACCGCGACGGGAGCTCGTCGGGATCGATCGGAACGAGCGTGTCGCCGACGTGGATCAGCTTGAACAGCGCGCCGGTGCCGACGCTGTCGGTGCCCGCAAACCATCCGCCGGGCGCGAGCACTCTTGCCACCTCCGCCAGCACCCGGTCCTGCAACCGCCGCTCAGGGACGTGATGAAGCATCGTGAAGCACAGCACGGTCGAGAAGCGGCCGTCCTCGAACGGCATCGCGGTTGCGTCGCCGTGAACGACGGTGACCTGGCCGTCGAATGCCGAGTGCAGCTTCTGGCAGTAGCCCTCGTTCTGCTCGACGACGGTCAGCGAACCCGCCTGCGGCACGAGCTCCCGCGTGGTCGCCCCGAAGCCGGGGCCGATCTCGAGGACATCCCCGTGCAGGTCCACACCAGCCACGCCCCACGGTACGAGCTTCGTTTTGACGCGGCGCGACCACCAGCCCGACGAGCAGAGCATGTTGTGAGCGAGGTTCATGTTACGTGAGCGTATCGGATTCGTGCCAACTCATGTATCAAGCGATAGGCTCGCAGCTTGGCGACCACGACCAGCAGCGTCATCCGCAGACCCGGCGCGGCCTTCCAGGCTGCCTCGGGCCTGGTCGCGCAGCTGAGCCAGGGAGCGGGAGCGATCGGGATCATCCTCGTCGTTCGCGAGCACACGGGCTCGGTCGCACTCGCCGGTGCGGTCGCCGGCGCGCTCTCGATCGCCGCCGGGCTCGCGAGGCCCGTGCAGGGACGGTTGATGGACCGCCGGGGGGTCGCGGCGATCAACGCCGTCTGCGGCGTCGTGCACCCCGCGGCACTGATCGCGATCGTGGCCGTGTCGGTCGGCGATGGACCGCACGCGCTGCTGCTCGTGCTCGGCGTGATCGCGGGTCTCGCACTGGCGCCGGTCTCGACCGCGATGCGCGTCGCCTGGGGCGAGGCAGCGGGCGATGACGATCGCACCGCCGCGTACAGCACGGTCTACCTGATCCAGGAGCTGTCGCTGCTGACCGCCCCGCTGATCTTCGCGGTGCTGACGGCAACGGCCTCGGCCGCGGTCGGGCTCGTCGTGGTCGCGGCGCTGTCGGGCGTCGGCACGCTCGCGTTCGCGGCGTCTGCCCGATCGGTGCACTCGGGGCACGCCCCGCCTCGGCATGATCGAGTCAGTCTTCTGCGGATCGGCCGGATGCGCCTGTTGCTCGCCTCCGCGGCAGCCGTCGGTGCGGTGATCGGCGGCATCCAGGTCGGCGTTCCGACGCTCGCCACCGCCCACCACAAGCCCGCCGCCGCCGGCGTCCTGATCGCGATGCTGTCGATCGGCGGGATCGTCGGCGCCGCCGCCTACGGCTCGCGGCAATGGGCGGCCGACGCGGTCGCGCGGCTGACGCTGGTGACGGTCGCTCTCACCCTCTGCACGGCGGCGATGGTCGCGACCGAGGGCCTCGTCGTGCTCGGGCTGTTGCTGCTGCTCACCGGATTGGTGCTCAACCCGATGCTGACGACGCTGTCGCTGCTGGTCGACCGACTCACATCCGAGCCAACCGCCGCCGAGGCCTTCGGGTGGCTGTCGACCGGGATTGCGACCGGGACGGGTGCCGCGGCCGCGATCGCGGGTGCGCTCGTCCAGCACGGAGAAGGCGCCCGCCCGGCGTTCGCCGTCGCGGCCGTCGCCGCGGCGTCGGCCGCCTTACTGGCTTACGTCCTCCGTCGTTAACGTCGCGATCGCGAGCGCCGCGGCACCCTCCTCGCGCCCGACGAAGCCCATACCCTCCCCGCGCGTGGCCTTCACGCTCACGTGCTCGGGCGCGATCCCAATCGCGTCCGCCAGCACCTCGCGGATCTGATCACGAGCCGGCGCCAGCTTGGGCCGCTCGAGCATCACGGTCGCATCGACGTGCACCACCGACAGTCCCTGCTCGGCGACGAGAACGACAGTCGCGCGCAACAGCTCGATCGAGTCGGCGTCGCGATAGCGCTCGTCGGTGTCGGGGAACTGATGACCGATGTCGGGCAGGCCGGCCGCGCCGAGCAGCGCGTCGATGATCGCGTGCGTGAGCACGTCGGCGTCTGAGTGGCCGGCCAGACCGCGGTCCGCTGACAGCTCGACGCCTCCAACTACGAGCCGGCGACCGTCCGCGAACGGATGGCAGTCGTACCCGATGCCGGTCTGCACGGTCACGGCTCGCGCGCCGCCAGCAGCATCTCGGCCAGCCGCAGATCGATCGCAGTCGTCACCTTCAGGTTCTCCGGACCCGACGCGATCACACGTACCTGACCGCCGGCCTGCTCGACAAGCCAAGCGTCGTCCGTTGCCGACGCCAGCAGCTCGTCGGGCGCATCGAGCAGCGCTCGGTCCAGCGCCGCGCGGCGGAACACCTGCGGCGTCTGCACCGCCCACAGGCGGCTGCGATCCAGCGTGCGTGCCACCGTCCGGCCGTCGTCGGCGACCTCCTTGATCGTGTCGGACACCGGCATCGCGGCGATCACCGCGTCTGCGTCCGAGCCGGCCAGCTCGAGCAGCGCGCGCTCGAACAGATCGGTGGTCGCCAGGGGGCGCGCAGCGTCGTGCACGATCACGGGATCGCCATCGCCGCAGGCGCGCAACGCCTCGCGGACAGACGCCGACCTGGTCGCGCCGCCCGCCACCGTGACGACCCCATCGGGTAGCGGTACAGAGTCCACCTCAGGCGGCAGCGCCACGACGATCCGCCGGACGGCATCCAGCGCCTGCAGGGCGGCAACGCTCCACGCCAACATCGGTCTCCCTGCAAGCGTGACGAGCGCCTTGGGCCGGCCCGACCCAAGGCGCTCGCCACGACCTGCGGCCACGATCAACGCGACCGCCATCTCGTTTGCTGCGGCCGGCCTACTTCGCGGCGACCGCCATCTTTGCGGGGCGCTTGACGCCCGAGGACTCTGCGAGCAGCCCGTAGATGTGCTCCTCGACCTCCTCCTCGTCCATCTCGAGCGCGTACATCAGCTCCGACGCGAGGATCTTCTTCGCTCGCGTGAACATCTGCTTCTCGCCGGTCGACAGGCCCTTCTCGGACTCGCGGGTCGCAAGGTTGCGTACGACCTCGGCGAGCTCGTAGATGTCTCCTGTCTTGATCTTGTCGCGGTTGTGCTTGAACCGGCGGTTCCAGTTCTTAGGCATCTCCGAGCACTCGTCCTGCAGCACGGCGAGCACCTTTTTGACGGTCTCCTCGTCGATCACGCGCCGCAGCCCAGCAAGCGCAGCGTTCTCGGTCGGGACCATGACGGTCATGTCGTTGTGGAGGATCTTGATCGTCAGATACTCCCGGCTCTCCCCTAGTACTTCCTTGACCTCCTTGCGCAGCACCTTGCCGGCTCCATGATGCGGGTACACGACGTTGTCGCCGATCTCGAACTCGATATGAGGTGGTGCCTCGACGGCGTCGAGATCCTCGAGGTGCTCTTCGATTAGCTCGGTGATGACGTCCTCCTTACTCTCCCAAGCCCCGCGAACGCGTGGCCCGCGAGTGACTGACTTCATTTCAATTGGTACAGCACTTATGTCTGCAGGTACCGGTCCACTAGGTTGATCTCCTGCTGACGGCGAAGGCCCTCGCGGATGTCCTTCGCCCGGATCTCGCCGACACCGTCGACGGTTTCCAGCTCGCCGTCTGTAGCGGCGAGCAAATCCTCCAGAGCGCCGAACTCGTCGATGATCCTCTGGACGACGAGCTTGGGAAGTCTGGGGATACGCCCGAGGATACGGAAGCCGCGGGGCGACACCGGGTAGTCGAGCGTGTTGAGCTTGCGGTCGTGGCCGAGCAGTTCCGACAGCCGGCCGAAGTCGAGCAGGTCCTGGTGCGGCAGGCGCACCAGCTGGTCGAACGCCAAGGCGAACGAATCGTCTGTGTCCTCGACCAGGTAGTCATGCACAAGCGCGGCCTTGTCGGCCGATACGCCGACCATCGTCTCGTCGAGCTGCATCTCGATCAGCCTGCCCTCGGTGCCGAGCTCCACGATGTAGCGCTCGATCTCGACGGCCATCCTTGTGACGAGCTCCGCGCGCTGGAGAACCGTCAGCACGTCGTGCAACGTGGCGCCGCCCTCGAACTCGAGCGCGGTCAGCCTCGTCGACACCTGGTCGAGCCGACTGCGGTACTTGTCGAGCGTCGCGAGCGCCTGGTTCGCCTTCGCCAGCACGACGGGGATGTCCTCGAGGATGTACTTGATCCCATCGACGTAGAGCGAGACGATCTCTCGCCGCTCGGAGATCGCAACGACCAACGAGTCGGTCTGCTTGGAGACGCGCTCGGCGGTCCGGTGGCGCGTACCCGTCTCGAGCGTCAGGATCGTGGGATCGGGCGTGAGCTGAACGTTGGCATGTGCGATCTTGGTCGCGTTCGAGCTCAGCACGATCGCGCCGTCCATCTTCGCCAGCTCGTAGAGGAACGTTGGCGAGTAGTCGAGATCGAGCTTGATCCCGCCTGAGAACAGGAACGCCAACTCGTCCGCGTCGCCGATCACGATCAGTCCGCCCGAGCGGGCGGACTGAATGTTGTCCAGACCCTCGCGGAGTGCGGTTCCGGGCGCGACCATCTCGAGCGCCCGGACCATCCGGGAGTCCTGTCGAGACTCGAGCTCCTCTTTGAGCTCTTCCCCGGATCGCGGCGGCATGAAGCCCAATTTTACCTCTTCTTCATGGGTTCGACCCCCACGACCGGCCCGGACTGTTCGTAGATCCGACTATCGCGCCGGAGGAGCGCACCACCGGCGCCCATCGCGTGCGCACGATCAGGCCGCGATCGCCGTCGACCGGTTGTCGCCGCCGAGCGCCGCAGCGAACGCGGAACGCAGCGTCGCATGCGATTCAGGCTCGACGACCGGGGTCAATCCGAATTTCTGAGCCTCGGCCAACCGGCGGTCTCCGTGCGCCACCGTACGCAACTCGCCGGTCAGCCCGAGCTCGCCGAAGCAGGCAAGTGGACGGCCCGCCGACGCACGCAACTCCGTCCGCCTGACGGCGCTCGCGACGGCGAGCGCGACCGCCAGATCCGATCCTGGATCGTCGACGCGTACGCCGCCGACTACGTTGACGAACACGTCCGCCGAGCCGAGGCCGATGCCGGCGTGGCGGCCAAGCACGGCCAGCACCAACGCGACCCGATTGCGGTCAAGGCCCGAGACGACGCGCCGCGGTGGCACGAGCTCCGATCGGCAGACGAGCGCCTGCACCTCGACCAGCAACGGCCGCGAGCCCTCCATCGCGCACAGCACGACGCTCCCGGGCGCGCGCGTGGCCTCACCCACGAATCGAGCCGAGGCGTCCAGCACCTCGACCAGCCCGTGATCGCGCATCTCGAACACCCCGGCCTCGTGTGCCGGCCCGAACCGGTTCTTCAGCGAGCGCAGCGTGCGGTACGTGCGCTCACGCTCGCCTTCGAACGCGAGCACGCAGTCGACCATGTGCTCGAGCACTCGCGGTCCCGCGAGCGCGCCGTCCTTGGTCACGTGGCCGACCAGCAGCACGGCGATGCGACGGGCCTTGGCGACGCGCATGATCTCGCCCGCGACCTCGCGCACCTGCGCGACCGATCCGGCCGCGCCCGACAGGTCGCTGCAGTGAAGCGTCTGCACCGAGTCGATCACGCACACCTCGGGTCGCTCCTGCTCGAGCGTCGCCAGCACCGTGTGCAGGTCGGTCTGCGCGATCACCGGGATCCGCAGTGCCGCGTCGCCGCTCAGGCGTTCAGCGCGCAAGCGAATCTGGGCCGCCGACTCCTCCGCCGACACGTACAGCGTGCGGCGGCCGGAGGCGAGCACGTTCGCGAGCGCCATCGTCGTGAGCGTCGACTTCCCGATCCCGGGCGCTCCGCCGATCAGGATCAGCGATCCGGGAACGATGCCTCCACCGAGCACGTTGTCGAGCTCGCCGATGCCGGTGCTCAGCCGCTCCTGCTCATCGACCGCGACGTCCCCGAGCGCGACCGGAGCGACCGGGGCAACCGTCGCAGCGCCGGAGCCGCGCCGCGCGCTCGCGCCGGACGGCCCGGCGACCGGCTCCTCGATCAGCGTGTTCCACTCCCCACAGCCGGGGCAGCGCCCCGCCCAGCGCGGCGTCTGATGTCCGCACGCCGAGCAGACGTGAATCGTGGTGGGGCGGGGCATCGGAGCGAGGCTACGGCCTCGCCCCGACGTAAACGCTTACTCGCCCTCGGACGGAGTGGCGTCGCCGGCCGGCGGGTCGGCCTGGGGCTCGCCCGCCTCGGCCTCCTCGCCAGAGCCGCCAGCCTCGGCGCCGACGCCGACCGGCGTCGGCTTGGGAGCGGGCTCGATCACCGACAGAGTCACCTCGGGCTTCGCCTTCTTCTTACCGTCTTCCACCGCCGGAGGCTGCTCGACGTCGACGAACACCGTCGACCCCGAGGTAGCCTGCGTGCGGATCACGAAGTCGGCGAGCGGGTCCTCGATCAGGCGCTGGATCGCCCGGCGCAACGGGCGGGCGCCCATCGACGGGTCCCAGCCCTCCTCGACGAGGAGATCCTTGGTCTGGTCCGACAGCTCCAGCTGAAGCTCGCGCTCGGCCATCGACTCGCGGATCCGCAGCAGCAGCAGCTCGACGATCTCCTTGATCTCGTCCTTGGTGAGCTTGTGGAAGACGATCACCTCGTCGATCCGGTTGAGGAACTCGGGCCGGAAGACCTTCTTCAGCTCTCCCATGATCCGGTTCTTCATGTCGTCGTAGGTGATGCCCGTCTCGTCGTCGGACACCGCAAACCCAAGCGGCGTGTTGCGCGCGATCTCGGACGCCCCGATGTTCGAGGTCATGATCACGATGCAGTGACGGAAGTCGACGGTCCGGCCCTGTGCGTCGGTCAGCCTGCCGTCCTCAAGGATCTGCAGCAGGATGTTGAAGACGTCGGGGTGGGCCTTCTCGATCTCGTCGAGCAGCAGCACGCTGTACGGCTTGCGCCGCACGGCCTCGGTGAGCTGGCCGCCCTCGTCGTATCCGATGTAGCCGGGCGGTGATCCGACCAGCCGGGACACGGCGTGCTTCTCCATGTACTCCGACATGTCGATCCGGATCATCGTGTCCTCGTCGCCGAACAGGAACTCGGCGAGCGTCCGGGCGAGCTCGGTCTTGCCGACGCCGGACGGGCCAAGGAAGATGAACGAGCCGGTCGGGCGCTTCGGGTCCTTGAGGCCCGCGCGCGAGCGGCGGATCGCCTTGGAGACGACTTCGATCGCGGGGTGCTGGCCGATCACGCGCTTGTGGAGCTCGTCCTCCATGCGCATCAGCTTGGCCGTCTCGGCCTCGGTCAGCTTGAACACCGGGATGCCGGTCCACATCGACACGATGTCGGCGATCTCCTCTTCGCCGATCGCAGGACGCTCGGTCGACTCGCCCGCCTCCCACTGCTCGGCAAGCTCGCGCTTGCGCTGGGTCAGCCGGCGCTCCTTGTCGCGCAGGTTGGCGGCCTTCTCGAACTCCTGGGACTCGATCGCCTCCTCCTTGGCGCGCCGGGTCTCCTCGATCTCGTCCTCGAGCTCGCGGTAGATCGGCGGGGAGGTCATCGACTTGATCCGCATCCGCGACGCGGCCTCGTCGATCAGGTCGATCGCCTTGTCGGGCAGGAACCGGTCTGAGATGTAGCGGTCGGCCAGGTCGGCGGCCGCTTCGAGCGCCTCGTCGGTGATCGCCACCTTGTGGTGCTGCTCGTAGCGGTCGCGCAGCCCCTTGAGGATCTGAACGGTCTCCTCGGTGCTCGGCTGGTCGACGGTGATCTTCTGGAAGCGGCGCTCCAGTGCGGAGTCGCGCTCCAGGTACTTGCGGTACTCCTCGAGCGTCGTTGCGCCGACCGTCTGCAGCTCGCCGCGTGCGAGCGCCGGCTTGAGGATCGAGGCTGCGTCGATCGCGCCTTCGGCGGCACCCGCGCCGACGAGGTTGTGCAGCTCGTCGATGAACAGGATGATGTCGCCGCGCTGGGTGATCTCCTTCATCACCTTCTTCAGGCGCTCCTCGAACTCTCCGCGGTACTTGGAGCCCGCGACCAGGGCCGCAAGGTCGAGCGTGTAAATCTGCTTGCCCTTCAACAGCTCGGGAACGTCGCCATGCGTGATCCGCTGGGCGAGGCCCTCGACGACGGCGGTCTTGCCGACGCCGGGCTCGCCGACGAGCACCGGGTTGTTCTTGGTGCGGCGCGAGAGGATCTGCATGATCCGCTCGATCTCGGTCTCGCGTCCGACGACCGGGTCCAGCTTGCCCTCGGAGGCGAGCTTGGTCAGGTTGCGTCCGAACTGGTCAAGCAGCTTGGATGACTTCTTGCCCTCGCCGGGAGCGGCGGCCCCGGCGGCGGCGCCGGCGCCACTCGAGCCGCGGCGGCTGCCGGGACCGGACAGCATCCGGATGACCTCGTTGCGGATCTTCTCCGAGTCGGCGTCGAAGTCGAGCAGGATGCGGGCGGCGACGCCCTCGTTCTCGCGGACCAGGCCGAGGAGGATGTGCTCGGTGCCGATGTAGTTGTGGCCGAGGCTCAGCGCCTCGCGCAGAGCCAGCTCGAGCACCTTCTTGGCGCGCGGCGTGAAGGGGATCTGCCCGGAGGTGACCTCCTCGCCCGACCCGACGATCCGGACGACCTGGGCCCGGACCCGCTCAACCGTGATGTCCAGCGACTCGAGCACTCGGGCCGCCAAGCCCTCCTCTTCACGCAGCAGGCCAAGCAGGATGTGCTCGGTGCCGATGTAGTTGTGCTTGAGAGTCCGCGCCTCTTCCTGGGCCAGGACGACAACCTGGCGGGCTCGCTCTGTGAATCGCTCGAACATAAGTCTCTCTTGCTAACGGGTGTTATCGGGCGTCGGTCGGGGCGATTTTCCTGGCTGTCTCTCTCCTACGCTGCCAAACTCGTCAAGGGCAAACCGGCTATGGGGACGCCAATGACTCCGTTCTTCCCATGTAGTCGACTGGGCCGTCGCATTTGATGAGTCGAAACGGTTCGTTCTGCGGCCATATCCCAGTCTACCAGCAGGCCTGGAGCACTCCGCGACCATCCGCGATGACTGTAAGGCGTTGTTCATGGCTCGCCTATTGAACGGCATTGATCCCTACGTTAGCGCCGGTTAATCCAGAACCAGGTAAGAACGGAACCCGCTAATCGCGCATTGCGGGGAACAGCACGACCTCGCGGATCGAGCGTGTGCCCGTGAGCGCCATCACCAGGCGGTCGATGCCGATCCCGATTCCCCCCGTCGGCGGCATTCCCTGCTCCAGCGCTGCAACAAAACCCTCGTCGTAGGGCTGGGTCTCCTCGTCGCCGGCCCCGGCAAGCTCCTGCTGGGACTCGAACCGGCGGCGCTGCTCGTCGGGATCGTTGAGCTCGGTGAAGGCATTGGCGAACTCGGTGCCGCCGACATACGCCTCAAACCGCTCCACCAGCCCCTCCTTGGACCGGTGGCGCTTGGCAAACGGCGACATCTCGACGGGGTAGTCGAGCAGGAACGTGGGCTCGATCAGCGTCGGCTCGACGTGCTTTGACAACAGCTCGTCGACGAGCTGGGGCCACGTGTCGTCAGCCGGGGCGTCGAGGCCGCGCTCGCGCATCGCCGCGGCCAGCGCGTCGCGGTCGTGGAGCGCGAGGATGTCGATCCCGGTGCGGTCGAGGATCGATCCGGCAACGGTCTCGCGCCGCCACGGCGGCGTCAGGTCGATCTCGCCGGCATAGCCGATGTCCTGCGCGACGTACGCGATCAGCTTCTCGCAGCGCTCGGCGACGTCGAGATAGTCGGCGTAGGCCTCGTACCACTCGAGCATCGTGAACTCGGGGTTGTGGGTCGTGTCGACGCCTTCGTTGCGAAAGTCCTTGCCAAGCTCGTACACGCGCTCGAGGCCGCCGACGATCAGGCGCTTGAGGTACAGCTCGGTGGCGATCCGCAGGTAGAACTCGCGATTCAGCGCGTTGTGATGCGTCGTGAACGGCCTCGCCAGGGCGCCGCCGTAGAGGGGCTGGAGCACGGGCGTCTCGACCTCGATGAAGCCCTCGGCGTCCAGGAACCGGCGGATCGCCGAGATCACCCTGGCTCTGGTGATGAACAGCGCGCGCGACTCCTCGTTGGCGATCAGATCGAGCTCGCGGTGGCGGAAGCGGGTCTCGACGTCCTTGAGTCCGTGGTGCTTCTCGGGGGGTGGGCGCAGCGACTTGGCCAGCACCTCGAACGCCTGCACACGCAGCGTCAGCTCGCCGCGCCGAGAGCAGAAGGCCGTGCCGTCGACGCCGACGAGATCGCCCAGATCGAGATCCAGCAGGCGCTCCATCCCCTCCGGCCCGAGCTCGTCGACGCGCGCCTGCAGCTGGATGCGACCCGACCGGTCGACGAGGTCAAGGAACGCCATCTTGCCCTGACCGCGGCGCGCCGCCAGCCGTCCCGCCACGCGGTGGGAGACGTCGGTCTCCTCCCCCGCCGTCAGCTCTGCGTGTGCCGCGCGCACAGCCGCGATCGGCTCGACGCCCTTGTACTCGTGTGGGAAGGGGTCAACGCCCGCAGCGCGCAGCTCGTCGAGCTTGCGCCGGCGGGTCGCAAAGACGTCTGCGGGTTCTTCGCCCAAGGCGAAGGCCCCGCTACTTGGCGACGTCGATCTTGGTGATCTTCAGGTGCCGCTCTCCGCGCGGGGTCGCAAAGGAGACCTCCTCCCCGCGCTTGCGGCCGATCAGAGCCTTGCCCACCGGCGATTCGTTGGAGAGCTTGGCCTCGGCCGGGTCGGCCTCGGCGGAGCCGACGATCGTGTACTTCGTGGACTTCCCGTCCTCGTCCTTGACGTGTACGACCGAGCCCACCCGCACCAGGTCGGTGCCGAGGTCGGACTGGTCGATCACCGTGGCCGAGCGGAGCTTCTCCTCGAGGGAAGCGATCCGCGCCTCGAGCATCGCCTGCTCGTTCTTGGCGTCGTCGTATTCGGCGTTCTCTGAGATGTCCCCGAACTCGCGCGCCTCCTTGATCCGAGCAGCGATCTCCCGACGCCTCGCGGTCGAGAGGTGGTCGAGCTCGGACTTGAGGTTGGCAAGCCCTTCGGGTGTGAGGATGACGTCCTTTGGCATTGACTTAGACCTGCGGTTTCAAGCGTTCATTTATGAGAAAAAACCCGCTACTGAGCGGGAATTCACACGGCGCCCTGTGCCGTGGGCGGATGAGTATAGACGCACCTCTGCCCGGCGCTTGGCAAATTTCCGACCAGGCTGGTTTTGCCCCCTGAGAAGGGGGTGCGGACACCCGGAAGCGGTTATCAGGGGCCGTGACTCTGGATCTCGTCGGCCTGCTGGAAGGTCGGCCGGTTGATCCACTCGATCAGCGGCTGTGAGATCGCCCCGATGGGCTTGAACTGGATCGCGTCAGAGCACATCTGGTCGCCGGCGCTGCACTCGCTGTCGGCCGGATACACCTGCTGCGGGGACTCGCCGACGGCCTGCGCCAACGAAGCCTGGAGCGCGGCCCGGCACGCCGAGCGCTTGCCCTTGCCGCAGTAGACGCGGTTCAACGGGCCGCGGACCTTCCTGCCCAGTGCGGCGCGCAGGTCCTTCTGGACGATCCCGTAGAAGCCGACGTCGAACGACGAGCCGAGGTGGGCTCCGGAGACGCCGTGGCCGGGCTCGTCGTTGATCGGGAAGTCGTTCTCGATCTGGTCGAGCAGCGTCGGCCCGAGGACCGGCTGGAACTCGGCCCGGACCAGCAGCGGCCACCAGGCGTCCATGATCCGCACCGCGTCGCTCTGGTCGTAGTTGCCCGTGACCGATTCGGACCCACCCACCCGCTCGCGGTTGATCCGGTGCGCGCCGCTGGCCACCCAGGCCTTCAGCTCAGCCACGGCCGCGGCGAGCGTGGGGTTCTTGGGCGTGCCGATCAGCTTCAGCGCGTACGGCAGCACCTCGACGCCGCGCAGGTCCTGCGTGCCGGCGGTGCCCATCGCGTTGATCAGGTCGACGAGCCGCAGCTTGCCGTGGTCGACGCCGAGGTAATGGTTGATGTTGTTGTCGAGCAGCTGCGAGCGGAACACGGAGGAGTACTGCTGGCCGGTGGCGGCGTCGTTGTAGCCCGGCGCCTGCTTGTTGTTCCAGCTCGTGAGGAACGCCTGGTCGATCGCCTGCGGATGCGCTTTCTGCGGGGTCTGTGTCTCGGTCAGGCTCGCCGGGGTCATCGCGGCGGCGCCGTGGTAGCCGCGCCAGGGGTACTTCGCCCATGTCGGGAACAGCGGATCGGTGCCGGCAGCGCGCACCGGGTCCAGGCCGGAGTTGAAGTACGCGATGTGCTTGTCGTCGGTGTAGAACCAGTTGAACGTGTACTGGATGTTGCTCGCGGCTTTCATGAAGTCCTGCGGGCTTCGCATCAGCGCCGGCTCGTTGAACTGCTCGAAGCCGAGCGCCGAATCGAGCTCGTGCATGTAGGTCGAGCGCAGGTTGGTGTACACGACCGGCTTGTGGCCGATCGTCGCGCGGGCCAGCACGATTCCGAAGGCGGTGCGCTTGGTCTGCAGCGTCATCGACCCGGCGGGCGTCGAATCGGCCAGGTTCGGCTGCCAGGACTCGGTGCGGGTCAGCGTCTCCATCTGGACGCAGTGGCCGCTGAGCACGTAGAAGTCAGACGACGTGCTGACCGGCCCGCCGCTGGGGTTGCAGAGCGGCACCGCGAACGTGTCGACGATGTTCTGGCCGGCCGAGGTCGCCGACCACGCGTAGTCGCGGCCGTGACCGAGCTCGACGTACAGGTTGACGCCCGGGAAGGCGGCGCCGTCGGCGTCGATCCCGGGCCCGTGGATGTCCTCCTCCATCAGGATCTCGGGCGCGTAGTAGGACACCTGCGGGCCCATCACGGCGAGCGGATGACCGCTGGCGCTGTGCTTGGCGCTGATCAGCAGCGCGTTGGACATGCTGCGCTTGCCGCCGATCAGCCCGCCGGAGATCGCGGCCCCAAGGCCGCCTGGAAGGCCGGGGATCCCGGGCGTCCCGCCCGAGGACCCGCCGCTCGAAGAGGTGTTGCCCGGACCCGCGCTTCCCGGCGCGCCGGATCCGTTTGACTGCCCGGCGGGGAGCGACCCGCCGACGAGGTCGTTGACGTACTTGACCGAGCCGGGGTCGGGCAGTGCGACCCGCGCGCGCGTCCGCTTGCCGGGCGCGGGCAGCGTCTGGTACGGGAACGACTTGCCGTGCACCGTGGTCGGCGCCTCCGGGTCCGACGGGTCATCGAAGCTGAGGAACGTGGCGAAGCCAGACGTGTCCTTGGACTTCGCCGACACCCAGCCGGCCTTGGGCTTGGGCTCCGGCGACCCCGCCATCAGGCGCCGCTCCTTGCCGAACTTCTTCTTGAGGTCCTGGTAGAGGACGGCGTTTGACAGCTGCTCGCCGCCGCCGTTGCCGAAGATCCCGCCGACCAGCGTCGCGATCTTGACGAGGTCCTCAACCGAGAACGGCTGCGGTCCGCTCATCCCCAGCGCCAGATACTCGGCCGGCATCATCGTGCCGGTGAACAGCGGGTTCTGCGCCTTGGCGATGTAGGCGTTGATGCCCGCCACGTAGTTGGTGGCGTCCGACAGGATCTGCGGCCCCTCCTTCGAGTGCGCGAGCCCGTACTGGACCTGGTTGACGAGATCCTGCTGGGTGTAGGGCTCGCTTGCCCAGACCTGCGCGTCCATACTCGCGTTGGCCCCACCCGCGAACTGCGCCAGGTCGCCCTCGCCGGCGTGACGCAGCGCGTCGATGAAGAACAGCCGGTCCTCGGCGCTGGCGTAGCCGATCCCGAACATCAGCTCCGCGCGCGTGTCGCCATAGATGTGCGGGACGCCGAACGACTTGTCGCGCTCGATCGTCACCCCTGGCTCCGGGCTCTCGCTCGAGGCGAGCTGCCCCGCCGGTACGCCGAACGTGGCGTCCTTGAAGAAGTTCGGGATCTGCGACGGCGCGATGTGCGGCGCGGCGGTGGCCAGGTTCGCGTACATCTGCAACTGGTCGTCGTTGTGGGGCGGCCGCTGCTTGGCCGACTCCCACAGCGCCAGCTGCGGCGCGTCGACGAGGCCGTTGGTCCCGGGCGGAAGGATGTTGCGAAAGCCACCGGCGTCGTTGGTCCCGTACGGCTCTACCTGTGCGTGCGCGGGCGTGACGACGATCAGCAACACCCCGACCAACGCCAGCGCAAGCAACGCGCCGCGCGTGACCATGAGCGCGGACAACCGACGGAATCCTGGACGCACGTAACCCTCCATGTCTCCCTAAACGACCCGACCCGAGCGGGCACCCTACAACGGTGTAGGCGGGGCGCGCGCCGGTTCGCCGAGCGCCGGCGGGTCTACGCCGCGGGGACCGCGGGGGCGTGCGCGTCGTGCAGCAAAGCGCCCGCTGCCTCGAGGCTCGGCGCGGTCTGAAGCGCCGCCTGCAGCTGTTTCGCGAGCGTTGGCGGCGGCGCCAGCCGCTCGATGTACCAGGGGTAGAACTTGCGCAGGTAACGCGTCGCGCGCTCGTCGCCCATGTGCTCGCGCGCGCACGCGATGACCCAGTCGAGTTCGGCGAGGATCTCGTCGCGGTCGGGCTCGGCAGCGCGGCGCCCGAGTAGCTGCTCGAACAGCCACGGGTTGCCCAGCGAGCCCCGGGCCAGCAGCACGCCCGCCGCGCCCGTCTGCTCGAACGCCGCGCGCGCCGTGTCGGCGCTGTGCAGCCCGCCGGAGATCAGCACCGGCACCGGCAGCTCCTCCACGAGGGTGCGAGCCAGCGCATAGTCGGGCTTGCCCTTGTGGCGCTGGGAGGCGTGGCGGGGGTGAATCGACAGGCCCGCCACGCAGCCATCGTGCGCAAGCGCCCGCGCGACCTCGACGCCGCTGTCATCGCCCGGCCGCAACCCGGTCCGAAGCTTCACCGTGACCGGCAGCCCGCTCCCCTTGGCCGCGGCGCGTGCCAGCGCCACGGCGCGGGCCGGGTCCTCGAGCAACGCCGCCCCGGCGCCGGTCTTGCAGACCTTCGGCACCGGGCAGCCCATGTTCAGGTCGATCAGGTCGGCGCCCGCCTCGGCCACGCGCTCGGCCGCCGACGCCATCACGTCGGGATCGTGGCCGAACAGCTGCACGGAGACCGGATGTTCGTCGGGATGAATCCTCAAGAGCTCGCGGCAGGTCCGCTCGTTGCGGTAGTGCACGGCGAAGCTCGAGACCATCTCGGAGACCACGAGTCCGGCGCCGTAGCGCTTGGCCTGCAACCTCACGAACCAGTTGCCGATTCCGGCGAGCGGGGCCAGCACCACACGGTTGCGGATGCGGACTCCGCCGAGCGTCCAGTGGTCGGTAAGGGTTCGGTTCATCGGCTTTCATGGTACGAATCAGGGGATGGACATCATCGAACTCCTGAAGCCATGGACCGAAGTCGTTGTCGAGCAGGTGCCGGGACTGGAGCTGTTCGACGCCCACACGCACGTTGGCTACAACGATCCCGACGGCATGAAGCAGAGCCCGGAGGAGCTGGTCGCGGCGCTGCAACGGGCGGGCGCTCGGGGCGCGTTCATGTTCCCGTTTCACGAGCCCGACGGCTACCCCGAGCCCAACGACGCGATCATCGCCGCCGCGCGCGAGCACGAGGGCCTGCTGGTTCCGTTCTGCCGCGTCAACCCACATCACGGAGCGCTCGAGGAAGCCACGCGGTGCCTCGACGCGGGCGCCCGGGGCATCAAGCTGCATCCGCGCGCGGAGAAGTTCACGCTCGACAATCCCGGCGTCAAGCCGCTGATCGCGCTCGCGCACGAGCGCTCGCTGCCGGTGCTGATCCACGCCGGGCGGGGAATCCCGGCGCTGGGTTTGCACGCCGTTCAGCTCGCCGGCGAGTTCCCCAACGCGCGCCTGATCCTTGCCCACGCCGGGATCAGCGACCTCTCGTGGATCTGGCGGGTCGCGCCCGACCACCCGAACCTCCTGTTCGACACCGCCTGGTGGATGCCCGCGGACATGCTGTCGCTGTTCTCGCTGGTCCCGCCCGGGCAGATCGTGTTCGCATCCGACGCGCCGTACGGCCACACCGCGGTGTCGGCGGCGTTTCAGCTTCGCTCGGCGCTGCAAGTCGGCCTCACGTCCGAGCAGATCAAGTCGGTCGCCTCCGGGCAGTCGCTGCGGATGGCCGCCGGCGAGCCCCTGCAGGCCGTCGGGCCCGCCGTCGGCGAGCACGAGCGTGCGCCGCACGTGCTGCTGGACCGCGTGTCGGAGTTCCTGCTGCTCGGCGCGATCGCCACGATGCGCGGCACGCCCGAGGCGGCGACCGAGATGCTCGCGCTCGGGCGGCTCGCCTGCGACGTCCCGGACGACATCGACGACGCCCCGATCTTCGCGGCGATCGTCTCGCTGCTCGACAGCTACGAGGAGGTCGCGGCCGTCGAGCCCTCAAACCGCCGCCGGCTCGTGTTCCTGATCCTGGCCGCCACGGTCGCCCGGACGCCGGAGGTCCCGGTTCCGGCGATCAGCTTCGATTCCGTTGCCAGATCAGCCGGAGCCCGGTCAGCGTAAGCAGGTCGTCGACCTCGTCGATCGTCTCGCGGACGAACGGCACGAGCACTCCCGCCAGCCCGCCGGTGGCGATCACCCGGGTTGATGGGCCGAGCTCGGCTCGCAGGCGGCCGACGATGCCCTCGACCTGGGCGGCGAACCCGTAAACGATGCCGCTGCGGATCGCGTCAACTGTCGACTTGCCGATCAGCGAGCGGGGCGCGGACAGCTCGACCTTCGGCAACTTCGCGGCGCGGTCATACAAGGCGTCGATCGAGATCTCGGCGCCCGGGGTGATGATCCCCCCGAGGTATTCGCCCGCCGCGGACACGACGTCGTAGGTGATCGCGGTGCCGAAGTCCACGACGACGCAGGTGCCGTGGACGTGCTCGTAGGCGGCGACGGCGTTGACCAGCCGGTCGGCGCCGACCTCGTGCGGGTTGTCCATCCGGATCGGCATGCCGGTGCGGATCGTGGGGCCGACCACGAGCATCGGCTTGTGCAGATAGCGCTCGGCCATCAGCGTCCATTGCTCTGAGAGCTGCGGGACCGTCGACGACACGATCGAGTCGTCGATCTCGCCGGGCGACAGCCCCCGTAGCGCAAGCAGGTTGGACAGCGCCGCGCCGAGCTCGTCGCCGGTCGACTCGCGGACGGTCGCAAACCGCCAGCTCTCGGCGATCCGGTCCTCCCCTTCGCGAAACACGCCGAAGTGGGTCTGGGTGTTGCCTACGTCTACGACCAGGAGCATCTGGCTCCAACCCTACGCGGTCAGGGGATCTCCGACGCGCCGTACGTCCTGGCCTTCGGCGAGCGCCGCGAGCGCGTCGGCCACGCGCCGCCCGTCGGGCAGCGTCAGGTCGGGGTCGAGCTCGAGCAGCGGCACGAGCACGAAGCGCCGCGACATAACCTCCGGATGGGGCAGCGTCAACCGGGCCGACGAATACTCGAGCGACCCGAGCAGCAGCACGTCGACGTCGATCGGGCGGGGCCCGTGCCGAACGCCCCCGGCCTCGCGGCCGAGCGCGCGCTCGACGTCCTTGCACGCGTCCAGCAGCTCGTCGGGTTCAAATCCCGTCCGGACGCGAAGGCAGGCGTTGTAGAAGTCGCGCTGATCGAGCACCAGCCCGACGGGCTCGGTCTCGTACACCGACGAGGACGCGAGCACCTCGACGCCGCGGGCCGGCAGCTCCCCCGCCGCGCGCTCGAGCATCGCCCGCCGGTCGCCGACGTTGGAACCCAGACCGAGGTAGCCGGTGCGCGCCGCGGCGGCCGTCATTCGGCCTCGCGCCACACCTCGACCGACACTTCGGTGACGACGAAGGCGAGCGGCGGCTCGGGCTTTGCGGCCTTGACCCACACCGCGTGCACGCTGTACTGCTCGATCAGCCGGTCGGCGATCGCCGCGCACAGCCGCTCGAGCGTCCTGTAGGTGCGTTGCTGGGCGACCAGGTTGACGACGTCGCAGACCTCTGCGTAGTCGACCGTGTCCTCGACGCGATCGGTGACCGTCGCGTCAACGTCGCCGACATCGATGCGCAGATCGAGCAGCAGCCGCTGTCCCACCTCCCGCTCGGCCGCCGTCACACCTACATGGGTGAACAGCGAGAGCCCGGTGATCTCGATCGTGACCTCGGGCTCGGGATGGCCGTCGTCGTCGTCCTCTACCTCGTCGAACTCGTCGGGTTCGGCCATTGCGCGGTGACCGTAGCAGCCGTCACCGAGAGGGCGTCGTGGACCGGAGCGACGTCGTGCACGCGAAAGATGCGCGCTCCGCGCTCGTAGGCCAAGACGTTGGTGGCGATCGTTGCCGCAACGCGGTGGTCGGCATCACGTCCGGTGATCTTCCCCAGAAACGACTTGCGCGACGTGCCGATCACCAGCGGCTGTCCGATCGCGACCAGCTCGTCGAGCCTCCGCAGCAGCTCGAGGTTGTGCACGACGGTCTTGCCGAAGCCGATGCCGGGGTCGAGCATCACGCGCTCGCGCGCGATCCCGCGCGAGGCGGCGAACTCCAGGCGCTCCTCGAGAAACGCCTTGATGTCGGTCACGACGTCGTCGTAACGCGGGTCGTCCTGCATCGTCCGTGGGTCGCCGAGCATGTGCATCACGCAGCAGTCGACGCCGGCCTGCGCGACGACGTCGGCGATCCGGGGGTCGGCCCGAAACGCAGTCACGTCGTTGACGTACGTGGCGCCGGCCTCGAGCGCGCGCTGCGCGACCCCGCTCTTGGAGGTGTCGATCGAGATCTGCGCTCGCGTGCCGGCCGCGACCAGCCCCTCGATCACCGGCAGCACCCGGCGCAGTTCCTCCTGCTCGTCGACGGGGTCGGCTCCGGGCCGCGTCGACTCGCCACCGATGTCGAGGATCACCGCACCTTCGAGCTCTAGCTCGAGCCCGTGCGCGATCGCAGCGCCCGCGTCGAGGTAACGCCCGCCGTCAGAGAACGAGTCCGGCGTGACGTTGACCACGCCCATGATCCGGAAGTCGCTCGCGTGCACTAATCCTCGTCGGGCCAGCGCCCGTGAAGGTCGAAGTACTCGCGTGCCAGTTCCTCGCGTTCGCGATCGCGGTTTGACTCCACGCTCATCCGATACATCCAGTTGATCATCCACACGACAACGCCGGCGAGGATCAGCGAAACGCCGGCGCCGGCGAGCACCGAGTCGGTGCCCGCGCCGCCGAGGATGATCAGCACGACGCCTGCCGCGGCGATCGCGAGCGGCAGCCACACGCGGGTTGCGGTCAGAAAGAAGCGGGTTGCGCCTGTCGGCGGGCGCTCGTCAGCCATCGCCTCAGACGTTAGTGGTCACGGCCTGGTGACCTCTTGGCGCGGCCGCGGTATATCGTGCCGCGCCGTGAGCTCTGAGAACAACCGATTCGACCACACGATCAGCCGGCGGACATTGCTGCGCACCGCGGCCGGAGCCGGCGCGGGCGCCCTGGTCAGCCGCGGGCTGCCCGCCTGGGCAAAGCCGGCCGTCGAGGCCGCGACCCACATCCGCAGGCCCGACAGCCGCCCGTTCCCGCACCTCCCGGCGGGCCACGAGAGCATGCCCGAGATCAAGCACGTCGTGATGCTGATGATGGAGAACCACTCGTTCGACAACCTGCTCGGCATGGTTCCCTACCAGATCCCGGGGCGCCAGGCGGTCGACGGTCTGACCCGAAAGCACGGCCGCTTCAAGAACGTCAATCCCGACACCGACGGCTCGAAAGTGTTCGCTGAGCACGCCGCCTCTCCATGCCAGCTGTCCGGCCACCCTGGCCAGAACTGGAACGCCAGCCACCAGGCCTACGACGGCGGCCGCAACGACGGCTTCGTGAAGGCCAGCGGACCGATTGCGATGCGCTTCTGGGACCAGCACGACCTGCCGTTCACCTACTCGCTGGCCAATCATTTCCCGATCGGACAGCGCTTTTTCTGCTCGGTGCTGGCGCAGACCTATCCCAACCGCCGGTTCTTCTTCACCGGCACGGCGTCGGGGATCATCGCCACCAACAACACGACCTTCAGCGTCCCGGCGAAGAACGGCACGATCTTCGACCGGCTTGACGCGCACCACATCGACTACCGGATCTACTACCAGAACGTGCCGAGTTGGCTGATCGTGCCCGACATCCTCAAGCCCAAGGGCCGCGCCGACCGCCAGCGCAAGTACTCGACCTTCCACGCTGATGTGGCGGCCGGGCGACTTCCCGCGTTCACGTTCATCGATCCTGAGTACGACACCACGTCCGAGGAGAACCCCCAGGACATCCAGGTCGGCGAGCGGTTCGTCGCCGACGTCGTCCGCACGCTGATGCGAGCGCCGACCTGGAAGCACACCGCGCTGTTCATCAACTACGACGAGCACGGCGGCTACTACGACCACGTGGCGCCGCCGCGCGCGATCAAGCCGGACTCGACCCCGCCGCTCCTGAACCCCGGCGACACGCCCGGCGCCTATGACCGCTACGGCTTCCGCGTTCCGATGATCGTGGTCTCGCCGTGGGCAAAGCCCAACTACGTGTCCAACTTGGTCCAGGACCACACCTCGATCACCGCGTTCATCGAGCGCAAGTGGAACCTTCCGGCGATGACGTTCCGCGACGCCAACGCGCAGCCGATGACCGACTACTTCGACTTCTCCAAGCCCGCGTTCCTCAAGCCGCCCGCGCTGCACAAGGCGCCGGCGCTTGCACCAGGCCTGGCGGCGTGTCACGCGCAGGGGCTCAATCCGCCGCTGCCACCCGGCGTCGGATAGCCGGCGGGAGAGTCGGTCAGCTACTCGGCGGTGCCGCCGGCCAGACCGGGCCGCGGCAGCGGCCTTGGCGCGTCGCGACCGGCGCGCTCGCCCTGAGCGGGCGGCATCGGGACCTCGGGCGGAGGCGGCGCCTCGGCGCCGAACACTTCCTCCTCGGTCCCGCCGTCGAGCAGAGCCTCGAACTCCATCTTCTCGATCGTCTCGCGCTTGACGAGGATCTCCGAGAGCTTCTCGAGCGATCCGCGGTACTGCGTGAGGATCTCCTTGGCCTGCACGTGGGCGGCCTCGACCATCCGCCGGATCTCGTCGTCGATCTCGCGCGCGATCTCGTCGGAGTAGTCGGGCTCGGCCGAGAACTCCCGGCCCAGGAACGGCTGGCCGTGGTCGTGGCCGAACACGCGGGGACCGAGCTTCTCGGACATCCCGAACCGCATGACCATCTGCTTGGCGGTCGCGGTGACCTTCTCGATGTCGTTGGATGCTCCGGTGGTGACCTCGCCGAAGACGATCTCCTCCGCGGCCCGCCCGCCGAGCGTCATCGCCATCTGGTCCTGCAGCTCGGCGCGGGTCGTCAGGAACTTGTCCTCGGTGGGCAGCGAGATCGTGTAACCCAGCGCCTGGCCGCGGGAGATCACCGAGATCTTGTGCACCGGGTCTGAGTTGGGCAGGTAGAAACCGACGATCGCGTGGCCCATCTCGTGGTAGGCGGTGATCTTGCGCTCCTTGTCGCTCATCACCCGGGTCTTCTTCTCCGGGCCGGCGATCACGCGCATGATCCCCTCTTCGAGCTCGACCTGGGTGATCTCGCGCTTGCCGTTACGGGCCGCGAGCAACGCCGCCTCGTTGACGAGGTTTGACAGATCGGCGCCGGTGAAGCCGGGGGTCTGACCCGCCAGCGCGTCCACGTTGATCTCGCGAGCAAGCGGCTTGCCGCGAGTGTGGACCTCGAGGATCTTCTTGCGGCCCGTGCGGTCGGGACGGTCGACGACGATCTGGCGGTCGAAGCGGCCCGGGCGCAGCAGCGCCGGGTCGAGGATGTCGGGGCGGTTGGTGGCGGCGATCAGGATGATGTTGTCCTTCATCTCGAAGCCGTCCATCTCGACGAGCAGCTGGTTGAGCGTCTGCTCGCGCTCGTCGTGACCACCGCCGAGCCCGGCGCCACGGTGGCGGCCGACGGCGTCGATCTCGTCCATGAAGATGATGCAGGGGGAGTTCTGCTTAGCCTGCTCGAACAGGTCACGCACGCGCGAGGCACCGACGCCGACGAACATCTCGACGAAGTCCGAGCCCGAGATCGAGAAGAACGGGACGCCGGCCTCGCCGGCGACGGCGCGGGCCAGCAGCGTCTTACCGGTGCCCGGAGGGCCGTACAGCAGCACGCCCTTGGGGATGCGGGCGCCGAGCGCCTGGAACTTCTTCGGGTTCTCGAGGAACTCCTTGATCTCGTGCAGCTCCTCGACGGCCTCGTCGACCCCGGCCACGTCGCGGAACGTGATCTTCGGAGAGTCGACCGACATTCGCTTGGCGCGTGACTTGCCGAACGACATCACCTTCGAGCCGCCGCCTTGGACCTGATTCATCAGGAATATCCAGAACCCGATGAAGATCACGAACGGCAGGATGTAGGTCAGCAGCGACAGCCATCCGTTGCTCGCCTTGCCCTGGATGTCGAACTGGCTCTGGTCGCTGATGTGCTTGTGCGCCAGGTCGATCAGGGTCGGCGTGTACTGGTCGGGGTAGCCGACCGTGTACTTGGTGCCGCCGTACTGCTGAAGCAGCGCCACGTTCGCGGTGTTGTCCTTCTCCTTGAGCGTGAGGCCCTTGACCTGGTTGTCCTGCAGCTGCGTGAGCAGGTTCCCGAACGAGTAGTGCGTCGAGTGGCTCGAGTTGCCGATCAACTTCTGGGCGAAGAACGCCAGTACGACCACGATCAGGATCGGAAAGGCTGCGCTCTTGAAGAACCTACTCATGGGAAAAGTCCGCGCTCACCGTGCCCGGCTTGGAAGCGGAATCATCAAGCCTAGCAGCTAGGTTTGAGCCTCCGGCGAGGGTAATTGGGTCGATTTGGGGGCCCATCCGAGTACTAACGCGGCGACGCGGTCATTCCTTCAACGCCGCCACGTAGGGCAAGTTGCGGTACCGCTCGTCGTAGTCCAGGCCATAACCGATTGCAAACGTATTCGGAATCTCGAATCCAACGTATCGCGTGTGGAGATCGACCTTGCGGCGCTCGGGCTTGATCAGGAGCGCACAGACCTCCAACGAGCGCGGATTCCTTCCGGCGAGATTTCGCAACAGATATTGCAAGGTCAACCCCGAATCGACGATGTCCTCGACGATCAGGACGTCTCGCCCCTCGATCACGGCGTCGAGGTCCTTCAGGATCCGGACGACCCCCGAGGACTTGGTCGCCGAGCCGTATGACGCCACCGCCATGAAGTCCACCTCGCACTGCAGGTCGAGCTGGCGCATCAGGTCAGACAGGAAGAACACGGCGCCCTTGAGCACGCCCACCAACACGAGGTCCTTGCCGGCGTAATCACGGGAGACGTCCGCCGCCAGCTCGCGCACCCGCCGCTCGAGGTCCTCGGCGGGGACGAGGATCTCCCCGATTGCGTCGTCTTCCACACTGGCCATCTTATGAACGAGGCGGCCGGTCAGGTCGCACGCTCAGTCTGACCGCCTCCGCTGTCGAGTCGGTGACCTTGAAATGCTCGGAGGTGGCGACGCCTGCCACCCACACGATCTCGCCCCCTGACTCGACCACCGGAACACCCCCGCGCTCGCGCCGTGGAACCCGGCGCGCGGTGAACAGGTCCTGGAGGCTCTTTGAGCCCTGCAGGCCGAGCGGCGCCATCCGATCACCGGGCCGCCAGGACCGCACCAGCAGATCGTCGCCGAGCGTCGCGCGGTCGAGCACGCCGGGCTCGCGCGCCGGCGGTCCGAGCTCGCAGGTGATCTGCTGCTCGCCGAAGACCGCGCTTCCCGGGATCGCCAGGAGCACCGGCTCGGGCGTCGTTGTGGTCGACCGCGAGGCGCGGCTCTCGAACCGCAGCACGCCGTACTCGGCGATCGCGACGACGCCCCCGCCCGTGTCGAGCTGCACGGTCCCGTGCTCGTCCAGCGCCAGGATCTCGGCCGCGCGGCGGGCCACCCCGGACGCCGGCCCGCCGGCGGCGTCGTCGGCCAGCCGCTGCACGACCAGGCGCGCCAGCGCCGGCTCTACCTCACGCAACCGGGCCAGTCGCACGCGATCGCGTCGCTCCAGCACGTTGTCGACCAGCGAGTCGAGCACGGCCGCCTCCTGGCGGAGGATCTCGGCCACCGCGATCACGTTGTCCGCAGCTCCCGGATGCACCGCCTCCAGCGCCGGCACGAGCTGGGCCCGGATCCGGTTGCGGGCATAAGCGTCGGAGTCGTTGCTCTCGTCCTCGCGCCAGGTCAGCCCGCGGGCCGTGCAATACACGGCGGTCTGCGCGCGCGTGAACTCGAGCAGCGGCCGCACCAGCAGCCCTTCGCGCGGGCGCATGCCGAGCAGAGCCCTGCGGCTGGGAGACGACGCAAGCCGGTAGAGGATCGTCTCCACCTGGTCGGTGGCGGTGTGGCCCGCCGCGACGTCGCCGCCGCTTGCGAGCGCGATCTGCGCGGCCGTCCCGTAGCGCTCGTCGCGCGCCCAGGCCTGGAGGTTCCCTCGTTCGGGCCGACTGGGCCGCCGCACCTCCAGCGCCACCCCCAACCGCGAGCACAGCTCCGCGCAATGGCGCTCGTCGGCGTCGGCGCCGTCGCGTAGGCCGTAATTGAGGTGCAGGGCGATCACCGGCTCGCGACCGGCGATCGCCACCGCCAGGTCGAGCAGGCAGGTTGAATCGCGCCCGCCCGACAGCAGCACGACGACGGGACGTCCGGCGGCGAGCAGGCCCGACTCCCGGACCCGCTGCTCGATCTCGGCTTCCGGCGGCGCGGTCACTGCTCAGCATCTTCGCGCGCGTGCGCGACGAAGATCTCCGTGGAGGCGGTGAACCCCTTCAGCCGCACCTCGGCGATCCGCTCGAACTGGATCGCGCCGTCAGCCTGTTCGACGACCGGCCGCGTCACCAGCACCTCGCCCGCGCCGGCTCGGGCGCCGACCCGCGAGGCGATGTTGACGTCGCGGCCGTAGTAGTCACCGTCGCGATACAGCGCGCGGCCATAGTGGATCCCGATCCTCGTCAGCGGCTGGTCGGGATCGGGCCGCTGGAACTCGACGGCCCAGTTGGTGAGCGCCGCGGGGTCAGAGCCCACGATCATCACCTCGTCGCCGATCGTCTTGATCACGCGGGCCTCGTCGGGCAGCGATGCCTCCACACCCTCCACGAACCGCTCGACCGCGTCCACCGCCTGGAGCTCACCCTGCTCCTCGGTCAGCCGGGTGTACCCGGCGAGGTCAGCGAATGCGATCGCCACCCGCATGCGACCGAGGTCGGCGTCGCCCTCGAGGTCGGTCTCCATGTGGCCGATCACGTCCTGCTCGACGAAGTGCTGGAGGAAGCGCTGATGGACGTGGTCCATGACCGGCGAGGCGAGCGGCAGCACCTCGCGCGTGAGATCGAGCATCTCCTCGGCTGTCTCGATCCCGGTGGCGCCCGATCGCATCAGCGGCTCGTGCACGTAGAGGTGAAACAGCCGGACCTCGGCGTCGGCCACCTGGGCCATCGCCTGTCCGTAGACGCGCACCAGCTGCAGCATCGCGACAAGCGGTAGCCCCGCCGAAAGCACCGCCTCGACATAGCGCAGCAGCTGCACGTCCTGCTCGGTCAGCGCCTCGGCCTGGGCGTGGCTGAGGCCGAGCGCAGCGACGATCCGCTCGACCAGTGCCGGCTCGAGCCCGGTCTCCTTGGCTGCCTGCCTGAGCGAGTACGCGTGCTCGTCGGAGGGAAACAGCGCCTCCATGTACCCGAAGGCGAGCCGGCCGTCTTCGGTCGCGCGGCGGATGTCCTGGATCGAATGGCCACGCTCACGCAGCCGCGCGACGATCCGGGCGTGGCCCACCGCGCCTGGGGACCAGCCGCCGTCGTAGCTCGGGATCAGGCCTTCGCGAGCCCAGCGTCGGAGCGTGGCCGGAGTCACGCCGACCCGCTCGGCCGCCTCCTTGAGCGACAGGCTCGGTTCGTCGGACCGATCGGGGCTGACGTCCTTGCGCATCACGGCATAGTTTCCGGCTCCGGCACCCGGACACGGCACCGCAGAGCGATGAGACCCAGCAAAGAAGAGGAGAACGCGGCCATCGAATAGTCGGCGACGGGGGCCCGGTGAGAGTCGGACCCTCGCCGCCCGCGGGGCTAACGGCCCGCTGCGTCGGCCGTTGGCGCTCGTCACGTTTCCGGCGGCGCCTCGCGCACGCGACACCCGCTGATGGGGACGCGCCCACGTTCCGGCCTGTTGCCGTTATTCGATGCCCAAGGTCTACTCGCCCGGGCCCCGTCTGTCAACTACGACGGCAGGGATATAACCTCGCCCCGATGACCGTTCCGATCCACCTGCAGCCGACCGCGCCGTTAGCCCCGCGCGTGCTGCTACCGGGCGATCCGGGCCGTGCGCTGCTGCTCGCGCAATCCCTGCTCGACGCGCCGAAGATGTTCAACCACAACCGGGGCCTGTGGGGCTACTCGGGCACCGCCGCCGACGGCGAGCCGCTGACGATCCAGAGCACAGGAATGGGAGGACCGAGCGCCGCGATCGTGATCTCCGAGCTCGCGGACCTCGGCGCCACCACGATGCTCCGGGTCGGGACCTGCGGGGCTCTGCAGAGCAACCTCGAGCTCGGCGACCTGATCGTCGCCACCGAGGCGATCGCCGACGACGGCACCAGCCGTGCGCTCGGCGTCAACGGCCGGGTGCCGGCAAGCCCGGCCCTGCTCGAGGCGCTCGTTGCGGCGAGCGGAGCCCCTCAGGGCCCGGTCGTCTCGACCGACCTGTTCTACGACGACCCGCGTCAGCCGGAGGCCGACTGGATCGCCGCCGGCGCACTGGCCGTCGAGATGGAGAGCTCGACGCTGTTCGCGCTCGGGGCACGGCGCGGCTTTGAGGCCGGCACCCTGTTGGTGGTCTCGGATCTGCTGACTGCTCAGCGTGTCCGGATCGGGGCCGAGGAGCTGCAGGCCGCCGAGCATCGCCTCGGGGACGCCGCGCTACGGGGACTGACGACGCTGGCGCGAGCCGCCGGAGCGACTCAGTAGGGCCGCTGCTCGGCCTCGGCGCCCGGAGAGCCGGGCGCGGAATCCTCGGCGGCTTTGGGCTCGGGCGAGGGGGCCTCGGGCGCCGCCGCCTTGGCCGGCCGACTGGCCCGAGCCGGCCGCGCGGGCTTCTGCACCGAGGTCTCGATCCGCTCCAGCCGCTCCTCGATCGCCGAAAGGCGCCGGTCCAGCGCGTTCGCCGCGTTGAGGTCGTCGAGTCGCTGCTCGAGCCGGTCGAGGCCGTCCTCGATCCCCTCCAGGCGCTGCGACACCCCTCGCAGGCGGCGAGTCAGGCGCTCGAGGTCGCTTGCCGAGGGCAGGTTCAGGGCCCCCATCGCCGCCTCCTGCGCGCGCAACGCACGCTCGCGCGTCTCGAATGCGGCGGACAGCGCGCTGCTCACCATCGGGTTCTCGAGCAAGTCCGATGCGAGCTTGCCGATGGCTTCTTCGCCATGGCGGGTAACACGCTCCCGTAGGCCCATGTCTTCGCTCATCCGTCCGCACTCTAACGAGCACCCGGCGAATCGGCCGAGTCTCACCCTGAGGTTTAGCCTTATGTGGCGCTTAGACGCATCGCCCAAAGCTACGGTGTCGACTTGGTCGCGCCGATAGACAGGTCGAGGCTGGCGCCAAAGTGCGCAGCCAAGCCACGCCATGAACCGCCTGACACCCTCATTTCGCGCGACGGTTGGTCGTTGCAAACCTCTAGACCACTCAGTAGCGTCCCCTCTACGCCGCAATCGGCCGCGGCCCTATTGACATGCGCGTTGTAAATGGCGGGAGGACCAAGCCGAGAGTGTTGAGAAGCAGGAAGCTCAGGATTGCTGTCACCGCGGTCGCCTCCTTCGGGACCGTGATGGGCTTGGCCGCGATTCCCGTGGCCGTTGCTGCCGACTGCACGGTCACGGTGAAGACCATCACCGGGCAGGTCGTGCAGCTGCAGCTGCCGCCGGGCGCGGCTTTGCCGGCCGGCGCGACCCTGATTTCGAGCGTCTGTCCGCCGCCGGTGACCACGCCGACGGTGACCGCGCCCACCACGAGCACGCCGACCACGACGACCACCACGTCGACCGGTTCGCAGACGACCACCACGGGCGGCTCGGGCAACAAGTCGCAGACGACGACGTCGACCACTCCGACGACCACGGCCCCGAAGCCGAGCTCACCCGGAAAGTCCCAGCAGCCTTCCAACCATCCCGCGCCCGCGGGGACCGTCGGGTCAAACGGATCGGGCAAGTCGTCCGGCCACAAGAACAAGAAGAAGAAGAAGAAGAAGACCCCTTCGTCGTCCCCGCCGCAGCGGACGAGCAGCGGCGTCCCGACTCCCTCGAACCCGAGCTTCTCCTTCGCGCTGCCCGGCCCCGCCCCGATGGGCGTCCCCAACTTCTTCATCGACAGCTTCCGGATCCCGCCCTTCCTGCTGCCGATCTATCAGGCGGCCGGCATTCAGTACAACGTGCCCTGGCAGGTCCTCGCGGCGATCAACGAGATCGAGACCGACTACGGACGCAACCTGTCGGTCTCCACGGCGGGAGCCGTCGGGTGGATGCAGTTCCTCCCGTCGACGTGGAAGCGCTACGGCGTCGACGCCAACGGCGATGGGGTGGCCGACCCCTACAACCCAGTCGACGCGATCTTCAGCGCCGCGCGCTACCTGCACGCGGCAGGCGCGTCCAAGAACATCGGCGGCGCCGTCTTCTCCTACAACCACGCCGGCTGGTACGTCCAGTCGGTGATGCTCCGCGCCAAGCTGATCGGCGGCATGCCCAACGATCTGATCGGCGCGCTGACCGGCCTGGTCGAAGGTCACTTCCCGGTGGCGGCTCCCTCGCGTTACGCCGATGATGCCGTCGAGAAGCTCGCCAAGCAGCGGATCAAGAAGGGCAATGCCGCCGTGCCGATCAACTCGGACCCCAACACCAAGGGCGTCGCGGTCTTCGCCAAGACCAACTCGCCGGTGATCGCCGTCAACGACGGCAAGGTGGTCAAGATCGGCCAGAGCAAGCAGCTGGGCCGCTACCTGATGCTCCAGGACGCCACCGGCAACGTCTACACGTACGCGCACCTGGGATCGATCCCGAGCAAGTACCCGGTGCCGAAGCGGGTCAAGGTGACGGCCAAGCAGATCACCAAGCAGCTGTCGGCGCCGATCACGCCGCCTCCGACTGGACCGGCCAGCGCCGGCTCGCAGCAGACCGCGGCGATCCCGAGCGTGTCGAAGGCGACCAAGGAGATCAAGAGCACCCCGAGCAAGGCCGCGGCGCCGCTGAGCGTTCCGGTCGCTTCCGGCGGCTCCCAGCCGAGCAGCAAGTCGACCCCGACCGGCTCGCAGTCGACCGGCTCGCAGCCGGCCGACCAGACGACCACGATCGCCGCGCCGCTCGCCAAGGAGCGGCTGTTCGCCGATCCGCACCGCCCGAACTCCTACGCAGCCGGCGGTGCCACCCAGATCAAGAACGCCGCGCTGCAGATCTCGAACTTCCGCGACTACTTCTCAGACGTCCTGCACCTCGGCAAGAAGCAGTACACGCTGCAGCCGCTGAAGGCGGGCGCCGTGGTGGTCGCCGGCACGATCCTCGGCCGCATCGGCAAGGGCAGCGCCACGGACGCCGCGCACCTGGAGTTCATGGTGCGTCCGGCGGGCAAGCACGCGCCGCAGATCGATCCCAAGCCGATCCTCGACGGCTGGAAGCTGCTCGAGGCGACCGCCGTCTACCGCGCTGCCGGCGTCGATCCGTTCTTCGGCCCGGGCGCCAAGAACCCGTCGATCGGCGAGATCCTGCTGATGTCCAAGGAGCAGCTGCAGTCCCGCGTGCTCGCCGACCCGCACGTGCAGATCTACGCATGTGGCCGCCGCGACATCCAGGCCGGACTGATCGACCGCCGGATCCTCGGCGTCACGGAGTTCCTGTCGGCCTCCGGTCTGTACCCCACGGTCAGCGGCCTCGACTGCGGCCACAGCCAGAAGGGGTCGACCGGCGTGGATGCCCAGGGCGCCACCGGTTCGAGCATCGACATCTCCAAGATCAACAACATCCCGATTCAGGGTCACCAGGGAGCCGGATCGATCACCGACATCGCGATCCGGCGGCTGCTGACCCTCCAGGGCGCTATGAAGCCGGATGAGATCGTGTCCACGATGAGCTACAAAGGCCAGTCGAACACGCTCTCTCTACCGGACCACGGCAATCGCATCCAAATCGAATTCACGCCGCTGTTCGGCGGCAACAAGAAGCTCTCGGCCGAGGTCAAGAGCATCCTCAGGCCTGGCCAATGGATCAAGCTGATCAACCACATCAGCCAGATCCCCGAGCCGGTCATCCCGATCGCGCCGAGCAAGTACGCGATCAAGACGAGCGGCAGCGGTCAGTAGACCGCGCGTCCAGCCTGTTTCGCTTCAGCCAGGTCGAAGTGCCCTGGGCCTTGGGCCCGCCGGACGGCCGGTACCTCCTGAGGCGTCCGGGCGCCGCGATCTCGGCCGCGCCGAGCCATGTTCTCGTGCTCACGACGCTAGGCGCTCCCGAACGCCGTCGGCTCAAGGCGATCCGCAAACGATCTAACGCTGAACCTGAGCCTGAGCCTACGCCGGTGGCGACGTCCCGGGCGACGATCATCGACGTCGGAGCTCCGTTCCCAAGCAGCGCCGAGGCACAGGCGTGGCTCGATCGCGCCGGCGAGGACGAGCTGGCGACCGATCTAGCCGTCCTCAACCGCGCGCTGCACGCGTTCCGGCTGGCCTCGGCCGACCCGTACGTGAACGCGGTCGGCTCGCCGGCAGGCGTTAGTCGCCAGAGTCGGCTACGGCGCGGGTGAGGAGGTCGCCGAGGGGCTGTGGACGAACGCCCGCGAGCTGGCCCCCGAGTCCGCCCGGCGCCGGCGCGCGGCTGTGCTCGCCCCCCAGGCTCGTCTGGCGGCGGTGCTCAACGGCCGCGACCGCGTGCTCGCGTGCGAGGAGCTGACGCTACGAGCGCGGCTCGATCTCGACCACGGCCGCGACCGGGAGGCCGCTCTGCAGGTGCTGGTCGCCCTGGACGCCGCGCTCGCTGAGCTCGCGGGCGAGTCCCTCGACGTTCAGGGGCGTCTGGCGGAGTTGCGCAGCCGGCGCGAGCCGGTTGCCGTCGCGGCCCAGGCGGCGCTCGCGGGACCCCTGTCGCCGGACCAGCGTGAGGTCGTGGAGTTCACGGTCAACCGAATCGAGGCCGCGCTCCGGGCGCGCGCGGTCACCAAGGCTTAGAGCCCCAGCGCCCCCACGACGGCCGCGAGGTCCTCGACGACGTCGCCGCGCATCCGCACGGCGGCCCGGCGGTCAAACGGCGTCGGACCCTTTGTGACGATCGCGAGCTTCCCGCCGCTGCCGAGCGTCAGCTCGGGCAGTTGCGCAACGGGGAACACCTCGAGCGAAGACCCGATGCACAGCATCAGGTCGGCGCCGAGGGCGAGCCGTTCGGCGCGCTCGATCTCGGCGGCCGGCAGCAGCTCGCCGAACAGCACGACGTCGGGCTTCAGCGCCGCCCCGCAATCACACCTGGGCACCCCCTGCGCATCCCCCTGATGGCGGGCGCGCACGGCTCCCAACTCGTACCGTACGCCGCAGACCAGACACGACGACGACGCGATCGAGCCGTGCACCTCGACCAGCTCGCGAGACCCCGCCCGGGCGTGCAGCCGGTCGATGTTCTGCGTGATCACGGCGTGCAGCAGCCCGGCTTCCTCCAGCTCTGCGAGCGCCGCGTGAGCCGCGTTGGGCCGCTTGTCCTCGAGCGACTGAAAGCGCATGCCGTAGAAGTGCCAGAAGCGCTCCGGGTCCCGGCGGAACACGTCGATGTGCGCGACCTCCATCGGGTCGACGTTCTCCCACAGGCCCGTCCCGGGCGAGCGGAAATCCGGGATGCCCGACGGAACCGAGATCCCGGCGCCGGTCAGCGCCACGACCGATCGGGAGGCGCGGATCAGCTCGGCCAGGCGGGCCGCCTCGTCCGTGGTCGCGCCGATGCTCACTTGCCGCGGAAGCTCGGCTTGCGCTTCTGCAGGAACGCCGTGATCCCCTCGCGCGCGTCCTCGGATCCGAACACCTTCGCGAACGCCTGCTTCTCGGCCTCGAGGCCGGCGTCGAGATCGCCGGCCGCCGAGACCCGCTTGATCTGCTTGACGGCGCGCGGGGCCTGGTCGGACAGCTTGTGCGCCCAGGCCAGCGCCGTGTCCCACAGCTCGTGGTCGGGCACGACGCGGTTGGCGAGCCCGTACTCGTACGCCACCTGCGCGGAGATCGGATCGCCCGTCAGGTTCATCTCCAGCGCCCGCGCCTCGCCGATCAGGCGCGGCAGCCTCTGGGTGCCACCGAATCCGGGGATGATCCCGAGGCTGATCTCGGGCTGCCCGAAGCTCGCCGACTGCGCCGCGAGCCGGATGTCGCAGGCCATCGCCAGCTCGCAGCCACCGCCGAACGCGATCGCGTTGACGGCGGCGATCGTGGCGATCGACGATCGCTCCATGTCGCGGAGCAGGCCGTGCACCTGATCGGCCAGCTGGCGCCCGCCCTCGGCGTCGAGCTTCGTGAACGACTTGATGTCGGCGCCCGCGCAGAACAGCATCGGGTTGGCGGAGGCGATCACCAGCACCCGGATGTTGTCGGACCCGCTCACCTCGTCCCACAGCCGCCGTAGCGACCCCACGACCTCCGGCGAGATCGAGTTGGCGGGCGGGCGATCCAGCCAGGCGATCGCGGTCCGGTCGATCCGCTCGAGCTTCACCGGGCTGTCCTCCCAGCCGGGTTCGGGGTGCGCGTGCGGATAGAAGCCCTGGCCCGACTTGACCCCCAGACGGCCCTGGGCGACGAGCCGGCGCAGGATCACCGGCGGCGCGAAGTCCTCGCCCCACTCCGACTGTGCCTGCTCGAGCCTGGCAAGCATCTGGTCGAGGCCGACCTGATCGGCGCGCTGGAACGGCGGCGGCGTGATGTTCGCGCCGGCCATCAGCCCGAGGTCGATGTCCTTCATCGACGCGACGCCCTCCTCGAGCAGCAGACAGCCCTCGATGAAAGCCTTCAGCGCGAAGCGCTCGAGCAGCTCTGCGGCTCGCGGATCAGCCGCCGTGCTCATAGAACCCCTGGCCGGTCTTGACGCCGAGCTTGCCCGCGTCGACCAGCTCACGCATCCCGCGGTGGACGTAGAAGCGGTCGCCGTAGCACTCGTTGAGGTGCTCGGAGACGTGCACGACCGTGTCGATCCCCAGCAGATCGGCGACGAGGAACGGCCCGAAGCGTCCGGCTTCGGGATCGGCGATCAGGGCGTCGAGTTCCTTGACGTCGATCCCGCTCTCCTCCTGAAAGCGCCACATCTCCGAGACGGCCGCGTTGAGGATGCGGTTGACGACGAAGCCGGGCACCTCGGCACAGCGGATCGGCACCTTGCGGATGGCCTGGGCGAAGGTGCCGGCCGCCTGGGCCGTCTGTTCGGAGGTGTCATCGCCCTCGACGACCTCGATCAGCCGCGCCACCGACGCCGGGAAGAAGAAGTGAAACCCCACCACCTGCTCGGGGCGGCCGGTGACCTCGCCCATCTCGGTGATCGACAGCGACGAGGTGTTGGACGCGAGGATCGCGTGTCCGGGCGTCGCTTCGTCGAGCTCCGCGAACACGGCGCGCTTGATCTCCATCCGCTCGGGCACCGCCTCGATCACGAAGTCCACATCGCCGAAGCCGTCGTAGTCGGTGGTGACCGTGATCAGTCCAAGCCGCCGCTCGAGCTCGGCGCCATCCAGCTTGCCCTCGTCGACCTGCGCCTGCCACAGCGAGCGCGCCTTGTCGACGCCCTGCTGCCCGGCAGCCTCGTCGACGTCCTTGAGCACCACCGGGATGTCGGCGTTGGCGATCACGTGCGCGATCTCGCCGCCCATCGTCCCCGCGCCCACGATCGCTGCCTTGAAGACGAACATGAGGCGGTCAGTGTAAGGGGGCTCGGCGAGAACCCATCTCGGCGCCGAACCGGCCCAGCGTGGTCGCCAGCGAGGTCGTCATCGCCCGCTTGATGAACAGCGCGTCGACCAGCGGCGTGAACAGCGAGCGCTTCCTGATCTCGTAGGAAAGTGCCAGCTGCACCTCGACTCCGTCGTCGACGGGCACGAACGCGACGCTCTGGCGCCCGGTGATCGAGGCGTCCTCGACCTCGACCGTCTGCCCGGCCAGCGGCTCGTGCGCGACGACCCGCTCGACGACGTGTCCCCGCCCCGCCGGCCCGGAGTCCCAGGTGACCGACGAGCCGACGGCCGGCCAGGCTCCGGACACGTGGACCACCCGGCGCAGCCCTTCGACCCAGATCGTCCAGCGGCTCGTGTCATACCAGCGCTGCTCGATCTCGTAGACCGTGCCGGGAAGCGTCTGGGTCACCCTGACCGTGCGCACGGACCGGATTATCGCCACGCCGGGACGTTTGAGCGGCTACGCTCGGGTAGCGCGATGGCCAACATGCTGCCCGAGTCCATCGAGCCTTACGAGAACATCTCCTCGAAGGCTTACGAGCATCCCGCCGACCGGGCCGCGACCGCCGCGCTCAAGGCGGTGCCGATGCTCGACACGGTCGTGCGCAAGCTGATCGAGTGGCAGTACGAGCGAGCCCTGCGCCAGCTCTACCTGGGCAATTCCCTGAAGATCGGCGAGCACCAGCTTCCGGACCTGTGGGCCTCCCACAACGGGGTGTGCAGGGTGCTCGACATGGAGCGCCCCGACCTGTATCTCGCCTACGGGATCCCCGGCGGTGCGGCGGCGATCGGATCGACCAACCCGATCATCGTGTTCGACTCGCAGCTGCTGCAGTGGCTGGGCCCCGGCGAGCAGCGCGCGGTGATCGCCCACGAGCTCGGCCACATCCTGTCCGACCATCTCGTGTACACGACGGCGCTCCAGATCCTCCTGAGCGTCGGGATGCCGCTCCCGTTCTTCCTCGGGATCCCGTTCCGGGCCGTCCGGGCCGTGCTGCTCGAGTGGTTCCGCGCCGCCGAGCTCACCTGCGACCGCGCGGCGACGCTGGCGGTCCGCGACCCACAGATCGTGTGCCGTTCGCTGATGGTGATCTCCGCCGGCATGCCCGCCGACAAGCTCAACCTCGACGCGTTCATGGCGCAGGCGATGGAGTACGAGAGCTGGGACGACCCGTCCGATCGGGTGCGCCGGTTCTTCAACGAGATCAACCAGACCCACCCGTACTCGGTGCGCCGCGTCTCCGAGATCATGAAGTGGGTCCAGAGCGGCGAGTACGACCGCATCATCCGCGGCGAGTACCGCCGGCGCGACGACCCGACCGACGTCCGCCAGGAGGCCGGCGACGCGGTGAACTTCTACGCCGAGCGCTTCCGGGAGATCTTCCGGGAGACCGGCGACAACCTCGCCAAGGCGGGTTCGCAGATCGGCGGTGTCGCCGACCAGCTCGCCGACTGGATTCGCGCGCGCGGTGGCCCGGGTGGCGGCGGTGGCGGCTCGGGCTCCGGCGGCTCCGGCTCCGGCTCCGGCTCCGGCGGTCCGGCGAGAGCGGTCGCCCCGGGTCGGACTCCCCCGGCGGCGACGTCTTCGGCGACGAGCTCGACGACGAGGCGTAGCCCCGCGCGCCCGCGCCCGCGAGGGTCCCTCGCGCACCACGCTCCCCGCCCTCCCTCGACCCCCTGGATCAACCGGTTGATCCAGGCGGGTCGCTCGTTCGCTTGACAACCGACAGGTCAGCGATATATCGTTACTGTGTCGATTGCGTAACGGAGGATCAAGCATGAGTCACGCTGAGAGTGCACCGAACTGGGCCTTCGGGCCATGGCACTTCATGAGGGGCGGCGACCCGCGTCACCGCAAGCTCGAGCACCTGGAGCGCCTCGCGGCGATGCGCCAGCTGGGTGAGCCGTTCGGCGGCGGCGGACCGATGTGGGGCCGCGGCGGGCCGTTCGGCGGCGGACGCGGACGCGGCCGCAAGCGCCGCGGTGATGTGCGAGCTGCGCTGCTGCTGCTGCTCGCCGAGGAGGCGCGCAACGGCTACCAGCTGATGCAGACGATCGAAGAGCGAAGCGGCGGGCGCTGGCGCCCCAGCCCGGGATCGGTCTACCCCGCGCTCGCGCAGCTCGAGGACGAGGGCCTGGTGCGCGCGGTTGAGCGCGACGGGACGAAGCTGTTCGAGATCACCGACGCCGGGCGCGAGCACGTGGCCGCGGCGCACGGGCAGACGGCACCGTGGGAGATGGACGACGACCCTGCGTTCGAGACGCTGGCCGAGCTTCGCTCGCTCGTGCATCAGATCGCGATGGCCGCCGGACAGGTGGTCCAGGCCGGCGACGAGGAGCAGATCGGCCGCGCGCGCGACACCTTGGCCGACACGCGCCGCAGGCTGTACCGGATCCTCGCCGAGGACGAGGACGCACCGGCGACCTCACGGGAACCTGATGCCTGACGTCGTAATGTAGATGTCAGGCATGGGATCCAGCGAGAACGGCAATCACGCGGCGGCGATCGAGGTCCGCGGCCTCACCAAGAACTTCGACGAGGTGCAGGCCGTCCGCGGGGTCGACTTCGAGGTCGCGACCGGAGAGGTGTTCGGCTTCCTCGGGCCTAACGGCGCCGGCAAGACGACCACGATCAACATGCTCTGCACGCTGGCGCGCCCCACGTCCGGCGAGGCCAGGGTCGCGGGTCACGACGTTGTCCGCGAGCGCGACGACGTCCGGCGCAACATCGGCCTTGTCTTCCAGGACCCGACGCTCGACGGCTACCTGACCGCGGCCCAGAACCTGCGCCTGCACGCCGAGCTGTATGGCGTCCAGTCCGATCTCGTCGAGCCGCGGATGCGGCAGGTGATGACGATGGTCGGACTGTGGGATCGCAAGGACTCGACGGTCGGCACGTTCTCGGGCGGCATGCGCCGCCGGCTGGAGATCGCGCGCGGCCTGATGCACTCCCCGCGCGTTCTGTTCCTCGACGAGCCGACGATCGGCCTGGACCCGCAGACCCGCCGCTCGATCTGGGAGTACATCCGCGAGCTCAAGGAGCGCGAGGAGATCACCATCTTCATGACCACGCACTACATGGACGAAGCCGAGTGGTGCGACCGGATCGCGATCATGGACCACGGCCAGATCGTCGCGCTGGAGAGCCCCGAGGCGCTCAAGGCCCAGGTCGGAACCGACCGCGTGATGATCCACACCGAGGACGACGACGCCGCGATCGTCGCGCTGGAGGAGCGCTTCGGGATCGAGGCGAGGATCTCCGAGGGCATGGTGACGTTCGGGGTTCCGGCCGGCGAGGAGTTCGTGCCGCGGCTGTTCTCCGAGCTCGGCGTGCCGATCAAGTCCGTCAACGTCTCGCGCCCGACCCTCGACGACGTGTTCATGTCCTACACGGGCACGACGATCCGCGACGCCGAGGAGGATCAGTCGCGCCACCGAAACCGCGTGATGATGCAGATGATGCACGGAGGTAGGCGATGAGCACCACGGTCGACCGCACCCAGGAAGGCGCGTCACGGCAGCCCGCGCCCGAGATCGTTCGCGTCAGCGTCCCCAAGCGCTCGCTGTCCTCCGAGCTGCGCGCGATCCGGATCGTGTGGCGCCGTGAGCTGATCCGCTTCAAGTCAGACCGGCTGCGGATCGTCACCTCGCTCGTGCAGCCGCTGCTGTTCCTGTTCGTGCTCGGGTCGGGCCTTCAGAGCATCGCCAACGCGGGCACCCACGGCGTCGACCTCAAGACCTTCATCTACCCCGGGATCCTCTGCATCGCGGTGATGTTCACGGCGATGTTCTCCGCTGCCTCGATCGTCTGGGACCGCGAGTTCGGCTTCCTGCGCGAGATGATGGTGGCGCCGGTGCGCCGCAGCTCGATCGTGATCGGCAAGTGCCTCGGCGGCGCGACGGTCGCGAGCTTCCAGGGCGTGATCGTGATCGCGCTCGCCGGACTGGTGGGCGTGCCCTACGACCCGCTGCTGATCCTCGGGATCTTCGGGCTCCAGCTGCTGCTGGCGTTCTCGATCACCGCGTTCGGCGTGATGGTCGCTGTGCGCATCAAGCAGATGCAGTCGTTCATGGGCGTCATGCAGATGATCGTGATGCCGATGTTCTTCATCTCCGGCGCCCTGTTCTCGGTCGCGGCGCTGCCGACATGGCTGACGATCCTCAACCGCCTCGACCCCCTCACCTATGCCGTCGACCCGATGCGCCGGCTGGTGTTCTCGCACCTGTCGATCTCACCGGCGGCACGGCAGGCGCTCGATCCGGGCGTCACCTGGTGGGGATGGCACGTCCCGTCGCTGCTCGAGGCGTTCGTGATCTTCGCGCTCGGAATGGTGATGCTCGGGATCGCGATCTGGGAGTTCAGTACGACCGAGTAGTGCGCGCGGATTACAGCGTATGCCGGGAACATGAACGCCTGCGCGTCGCATGGGAACATGAAATCGTCCTCGTTCTTGTGATCGCGGCGGCGGTCCCGTTCGACTTCACGAACCCCACACGCCGGTCGACAGCGAATGCGCGGTTTCTCTGACGATGAACTCGCCGAGCGCACTATCAACGGCGCGGCGATCGACCTCGGAGACGAGATCTCCGAGCGAGGTCAGGATCTCGGCTTGGGAAGTCCCGAGCATCGACTGCGCCTCTTGCGTTCAGGTAGGCCTCGAGCTCGTTGTCGCTGCCTCGCACGGCGGCGAGCTCCGCCACGTTCTCCTTGGCCATCCCTGCGGTCCAATCGAGGCCCTCGGCATCGATTGGCGCAGGGGACGCGATCGCGGCGGCCGAGATCACCCGTTCGGGCAACAGTGCGGCAAGCGCGATCGAATGGGGCGCGCCCCCGGAGCTTCCGACCGAATAGAAGCGGTCGTATCCAAGCGCATCGGCAATCGCCGCAACATCAGCCGCACAGCTGGCCACCGATCGTCCCGCGAGCCGGTCCGATCTCCCGTATCCCGGGCGCGAGTAGGTGATGTGGCGCAGGTTGCGCTGCGCGCCCACCTCGACCAGCGGATCGAGCATCTCCGCAGCGCCGGGGGTGCCGTGGTGCGAGAACAGCGCCACTCCGTCGGGCGGCCCCGCGAGCACGACCTCGAGCAACCGGCCGTCACCGGCGGAAATCGACATCGCGTCGACGTCCCAAGCGCCCACGGCACAAACCTATCCGAACCGCCGTAACCACTGTGTGACGCGCGCGAGGCCGACGGCTTGAAAGCCGCCGGCCTCGGCGAAATGCTGTCTGGCGCGCGACCTAGGCGGTCGCGGCTGCGGGCTGCTCAACGCGCCGCGGAAGCAGCGTCTCGCGCGCGATCACGAGCCGCTGGATCTGAGCGGTGCCCTCGTAGAGCTGGAGGATCTTCGCGTCGCGCATCAGCTTCTCGACCTTGTACTCCTTGATGAAGCCGTAGCCGCCGTAGACCTGCACGGCGTCGGTGGTGACCTCCATCGCGGTGTCGGCCGCGAAGCGCTTGGCGTGCGAGGACTCGAGCGTGTTGCGCTTGCCCTGGTCGAGCAGGACCGCCGAGTGCCACGTCGCGAGCCGCGAGAGGTGGATCTTGGTCGCCATGTCGGCGATCAGGAACTGGATCGCCTGGTGCATGGCGATCGGGACACCGAACTGGACGCGCTCCTTGGAGTAGTCGATCGCGAACTCCATCGCCGCACGCGCCACGCCCGTAGCCATCGCGGCAACGCCCGGCCGCGTGCGGTCGAGCGTCATCATCGCGATCTTGAAGCCCTTGTTCTCCTCGCCGACGAGGTGGTTGAGCGGGATCTCGACCTCGGGGAACGTGATCGTCGCGGTGTTCGAGGCACGCTGGCCCATCTTGTCCTCGTGCTTGTCGACGACGACGCCGGCCTCGCGGGGAACGATGAAGCACGAGATGCCGCGGTGTCCGGCCTCCTTGTCGGTCTTGGCGTAGACCGTGTACCAGTTGGCGTACTCACCGTTGGTGATGAAGCACTTGGAGCCGTTGATGACCCACTTGTCGCCCTTGCGGACGGCGGTGGTCTTCATCCCGGAGACGTCGGAACCGGCGTCGGGCTCGGTCAGGCAGAAAGACGCGAGCAGCGGCGCCTCGCTCATCGGGGCGAGGTACTGCTGCTTGAGCTCGTCGGAGGCCGCGAGCACGATCGGGGCCGTCGCCAGGCCGTTGCAGGTGAGCGACGTGCCGATCCCGGAGCAGCCCCAGGCGATCTCCTCTTCGATGATCGCGCCGTCGAGGAAGCCGAGCCCCGGCCCGCCGTACTCCTCGGGCAGGTGACCGTTCATCAGGCCGAGCTCCCAGGCCTTCTCGATGATCTCCCCTGGCCAGGTGCCGTCCTTGTCGTACTCCCAAGCGACCGGACGGATCTCCTTCTCCGCGAACTCATGCGCCATCTCGCGCATGTTCTTCTGCTCGTCGGTGAGCGTGAAATCAACCACTTTGGGTTTCTCCTATTGTAAAAAGGCCCTGCAAAACAGTAGATTGACTAGTCAGTCAACCCTACTAAAGGGTACCCCAAACAGCGGCGCCCGCAACCAGTAAACGTCCGCAGCAATCCGCTGCTTGCGAAAACCGCCCGCCCCCTGGCGTGCGCAACACTTAAGCCGTGCAGCACGCGTTCGGCACAGTCCTGTGGATCGTCTGCATCCTCGGTGCGATCGGCGCGTTTGCGGCGCTTGTTCACGGGCCGTAAGACTTGGAAGGACTACGGCAAGGGCGGCCTGTCGCTGGACGGCGACGCCTCGGGCGGGCCGGCTGCCGGCTCCGCGCTGCCAGCCACGAGCGCAACGACGGAGATCCGCGAGATGCTCGAGGCCCGCAACGCCCGCCGCGCGCGCCGCGGCGAGCCTCCGCTCGACGTCGACGAGGAGTTCGCGCGGCTGACGGCGCCGATGATCGATCCCGAGCTGCGCGGCGAGATTCGCGACCTCGTGATCGCGCGCAACAAGCGGCGCGAGCGCCTCGGCAAGCCGCCGCTGGACGTCGAAGCCGAGATCGAGCGCGAGATCGCCGGGCTGGCCGACCTGTAGTGCGTGCCGCTTCACGTCGCGCCTCGTTCTAGGTACGCTGCGCGGCGATGGCAGACCCCCGCCACTTCGAGTTGGAAGACCTGGTCAACCGGCCCGGCACCTACTTCAACCCGCAGACCGAGGTCCTGGTCACGGTCGACGACTCACCCGACCTCGACACGGAGATCTTCAACATGGAGGACTTCGAGGGCGCCGACTGGATCCTGATCTCGGACGAGTCGGCGATCGACGAGCATCGTCGCGACGAGTTGCTCGAGCGCTTCCAGGTCCGTCACCAGCCCGGCACGCTGTCCCACGACGAGGACGACGAGGACGAGGTCGACGAGCTCGAGCCCGACGAGGACGACTACGAGCCCGAGTAGCTTCGGCTACTTCCCGTTGAGAATCGACGCGCAGCGCTGCATCTTGGAGACGTCGCTGCCCGCTGCCGTCACACAGCTGCTGTAGCGCTGGATCTTGCTCGAGCTGCCGGAGCTGCTGCCGGAGCCCGAGCTGCTGCCCGAGCCCGACGAGCTCGAGCTACCGGGAAGCAGGCTGGATCCCAGCGAGCCCTGCAGCGACTGCACGAACGACTGCACCTTGCTGGTGAACTCGCTGTAGGGGCGCAGGGTCGTGGGGGCGGCGATCGTCTGCGGCTGGTTGACGTCCCCGTATTGCATGCTCAGGCCGATGTCGGCAGAGCGCAGGCCTCCGAGCTGCGTCGAGGTAGCGCCGCTGACGGGTACCGTCAGCGCAACTGTCAGCCTGCGAAGCGTCTTGTCGCTGTCGCCCGTCCACAGATCGAACCGGGGGTTCTTGACCGCGCCCGCGATCTCGTTTCGGACCGTCGGCGACAGCCCCTTGGAGGCGGCGCTCGTGCCGGAGACACCGAGCGTCGAGGCCTTCTGCAGGAACGTGCTGAAGTCGGTGAGGAACGCAGCGACGTTGATGCTCGCGGTGATGTGCGTCGTGTCGGTGCCGCCCACGCTCTCGGTGCCGACGACCTTCGGGTTCTGCAGCCAGTCCAGTGGCTTGATGCCGAGCTTGGAGAGCGTGCCCGAGCCGCCGTTGTTACCGGTCGTGCCGACCTGCGACAGGCTCGACTCGAGCTTCTGGAAGGTCGCCGCCGGCAGCTGATAGCTGGTGCCCTGGAGCGTGACATAGCCGGACTTGCCGGTGGAGACGAGGCCCAGCGAGCCGCTCTTTCCGAGCGCGCTGACGCTCACTGTGAAGTTCGACTGCGGGAGCTTGCCGCCGGCCGAGCTCTGAAACGGCCCGCCGAAGCTGAGCTTGATCGGACCGCTGAAGGTGGTCGATCCGGATGGGTCGACGGTCACGGCGATGTTGAGGTTGCCGCTGGAGACCTTGTGCGAGCCCGTGAACGTCTGCTTGAGCAGCGTGGCCGCATCCTCACTCGAGGAAGAACTGCTTGAGCCGCATGCGGCAAGTGCCAGCGAGGCCAGAATCGCCAACAGCACAGCAGCTACGACGCGCGGCCCCCGAATCCCTTGGTCCATATGAACTTTCTCCTCAGCGATGCGTCGAAACCGGTTCGAATGTAGCATCGGACTGGTGCGTAGGCGCCTGTTCGGGCTGCTCGTATTGCTGTTGTTTCCTTCCACCGCAGGGGCCGCGCCGGTGGTTGTGCTCACCCCTGCCGGTCACGCGGTGCACCGCAACGACCCGTATCTGACGATGCCCGCGGTCACGCCGGCGCCCGCGGCAGCGGCGGTCACGGCGGCCACAAAGCCCAAGCCCAAGCCGAAGGCCAAGGAGCGCACGGTTCGCACCGAGCTCGTGCGCCTACGCAACTCGCGCGCGATCACGTCGACCCAATATCGCCTGTACAACGGGAGCTTCTCCGCGGCGCTGGCGAGCGAGAAGCGCTTGCGCGGCACTCGCCGCAACGAGCTCGAGGCGGTGGTCGACAACCTCCACAACATCGCCGCCTCGGGCGGGCTGTGGCCGACGCGGCTGCCGGCGCTGTTCGAGACCCTGGACCGAAACCGCCAGTGGTGGACGACCGGTCCTATGCTTGCGTCCGGGCAGAGGGTCGAGTTCAGCGGCTCGGAGCTGGTCTGGCAGTACTACCCGGGCCAGGGGATCGAGCTCCAGGTGCTCGGCACGTTCGGCAAGGCCGACGGCCTGTACACGGCCGGCAGCGCCGCGTACCCGCAGCTGGTCGATCTGCTGTCGGAGATGATCCCGCTGGCCGCGACGCGCGGCGGCGGCCTGACCTGGGAGTACTACTTCAAGTTCGACGGCGGGATCCCGCCGTGGACGAGCGCGATGTCGCAGGGCACCGGCCTCGAGGCGCTCACCCGTGGCTACCTGGCGACGCACGATGCGTCCTACCTCCAGATCGCCGAGCAGGCCCTGCCGATCTTCTCTACGGCGCCGAAGGTGGGCGTCAGGGAACGGACGCCGCTCGGCGCGCGCTACCTGCAGTACTCATTCGCGCCTGGCACCGACATCATCAACGCGTTCCTGCAGTCCCTGATCGGCCTCTACGACTACGCGCAGACGAGCGGCAGCACGCGCGCGAAGGCGCTGTTCAACGCCGGCAACGCGCAGGCTCAGTCCGAGCTGCCGCGATTCGACACCGGCGCCTGGTCGCTGTACCAGCCTGGGGTGGAGGACAACCTGAGCTACCACGAGCTCGTGACCGGATTCCTGGACCAGCTGTGCACACGCACGGCGGCGCTCGCGTACTGCGACACGGCCGAGCACTTTCACGCCTACCTGACGACGCCGCCGACGCTGCAACTGCTGACCGGCCGCCTGAAAGTCAAGAAACCGGGGACGGTCCGCTTCCGCCTGTCAAAGGTCTCGCACGTTGGAATCGTGCTGGTCCGTGGCACCACGACGGCGTTTGCGACCAGCGCCGGCTTCTCCCACGGCGTGCACACGTTCACGATCCCCGCACTCAAGCAGCGCGGGACTTACACGGTTCGTCTCGCGGCCACCGACCTCGCCGGCAACTTCGGCCGCATCGTCGGCACGCTCCAGGTTTCATAGACTCGCGGCGGTGACGAGGCCGCGGACGATCCTCTACACCGGCAAGGGCGGCGTTGGCAAGACCTCGGTGGCCGCCTGCACGGCGCGCCGCTGCGCTGCGGCGGGTCTGCGCACGCTCGTGATCTCCACCGACCCGGCGCACAGCCTGTCGGAGTCGCTCGAAGCCGAGCTCTCGTCCGAGCCGCAGGCCGCGGGCGATCTGCTGTGGGGCCAGGAGGTCAAGGCCCAGGAGGAGATGGAGCGCCACTGGGCCGGGGTGCAGGAGTGGCTGGGCGAGATGTTCCTCGAGCGCGGCGTCGACCGGATCTCTGCGGAGGAGCTCACGGTGCCGCCGGGGATGGACGAGCTGTTCTCGCTGCTTCGCATCCAGGGACACCACCGCACCGGCGAGTGGGACGTGATCGTGGTCGACTGCGCGCCGACCGGCGAGACGCTGCGGATGCTGTCGTTCCCCGACGTCGCGCGCTGGTGGCTGGACAAGGTGTTCCCGATGGAGCGCCAGATCCTCGCGGCCGCGCGCCCGATCGCGCGGTCCCTGCTCGACATCCCCCTCCCCACCCAGGCCGTGTTCGACGACATCCAGCGGCTCTCGCGCAGCCTGATCTCGATGAACGAGATCCTCCGCGACCGCGAGCGCTCGACGATCCGCCTGGTGATGAATCCGGACAAGATGGTCATCGGCGAGGCGATGCGCACATTCACCTACCTCAATCTCTACGGGTACCTCACCGACGCGGTGATCGTCAACAGGATCTTCCCGTCCGAGGTCGGCGACTACTTCGCCGGTTGGCGGCGGGTGCAGGAGGAGCATCTGGAGCTGGTTGAGTCGGCGTTTGCGCCGGTCCCGGTGCTGCGGGCTCCCTATTTCGACCAGGAGGTCCTCGGCGCCGAGATGCTCGACCGGCTCGCCGGCGAGCTGTTCGACGGCGCAGAGCTGGATCCCGCCGCGATCCTGCACGAGACGCTGACCCAGGAGCTCGAGGTGTCCGAGCAGGAGGCGCGGCTGCGCCTGGCGATCCCATTCGCGCGCAAGGGCGACATCTCGCTCAAGAAGATCGGACTCGAGCTGATCGTCCGCGTCGACGGCCACAAGCGCACGATGATGCTGCCGGCGTCGCTGTCGACCTACAACCCGACCGAGGCCAGATTCGAGGACGGCGCGCTGGAGATCGTGTTCGCGGGAGGAGGCTCGTGACCGCCGAAGGCTCGGACCCTCGCGCGGCCGAAGAGACGCTGCGGCGCCTGGAGGAGCGCCTGGACCGTGCGTCCGCCGCGGCCGAGCGGCTGATGGCCGAGGCGGCTCATGCAGCGGGCAACGCCGCCGACTCCGTGCGACGTCCCGAACCTCCGCCGGCTGGCTGGCAGGCTCCCGACGCCGAGGCTCCGCCGAACCGGGACGGCGACCTCGAGGCACTGATCGCGCTGGCCCGGTCGGTTCGCGAGCTGATCCCACCCGAGCTCCAGCAGCGGCTCGCGAACGCGCTGCGAGAGGTGCTCCAGGCGCTGCGTGACCTGCTGGATTGGTACCTCGAGCGGCTTGACCGGGAGCGGGCTGAGCCCGCGGAAGTTCAGGACATCCCGATCCTCTGAACGGTCACGCCCCGCTCCTACAATCGAGCCGTGGCCCGCACCTGGATTCTCACCGGCTCGCCTGAGAACCACCGGTCCACGCGAGCCCACGGGTTCGAGGTGATCGGCTTCAAGGAGCGCAACCGCAAGCGGGCGCTTGCGATCTCGCCGGGCGACCGGATCGTGCTGTACGCGACGGGCGTCATGGCGTTTGCCGGGAGCATCCGCGTCGAGGGTGAGATGTACGAGGACCACTCGCCGATCTGGTCACGGACGCACGGAGCGGCCCGACCCTTATCCCTGGCGCTTGCCGACCTCTCCCGAGGCGGTGCTCGACGAGGACGAGTGGATCCCGGCGGCGTCGTTCGTGGGCGCACTGGACCACATCGGCAAGTGGCCGCCGCGGCACTGGACGCTTGCGTTTCAGGGACAGATCCGACCCGTATCGGATCATGATGGCCTGATGCTGATGGATCGGCTCACGGCAGCGGCAGGCGCGACGGCATGAGCGAAGGTCGCTCCGCCGCGGCCGCCCAGCGGGTTGGCGTGGGCGCGGCACGAGTCGCCCGTGCCTGGCGCAGGCTGCCGCCGGAGCGGCGCCTGGCCGCGATCGCGGCGATCCTGCTGTTCCTGTCGCTGTTCCTGCCGTGGTACCAGCGCCAGTTCTTCGTGATAGTCAGTGGCACCCCCCACCCCGCATCGGACTCGCAGACCGGATGGGCCGCGTTCTCGTTCGTCGAGGCGGCCGTCCTGCTCGTGGCCGCCGGGGTGCTCGTCCTGCTGTTCCAGCGGGCCGAGGGCCGCGCGTTCCACGTGCCCGGCGGCGACGGCGGCGTGATCATGGCGGCCGGCCTGTGGGCCTGCGTGCTGATCGTCTGGCGGATGTTCGACAAGCAGGGCGCCTCGAGCCACGGCGCCGATATCACCAGCTACGGCATCGAGTGGGGCATCTTCGCCGCGCTCGCGATTGCCGGCCTGCTCGCCTACTCGGGCTCGAGGATCCGCGCCGCGCACGTGCCCGAGCCGCCGCTGCCGGGCGAGCGGCCAAAGCGGCGTCAGCCGGACGAGCAGCTGCCGATGCCGTTCGAGGATTAGGCGGCGGCGCGACGCGCGAGGGCCGTCGCGAGCTGCACCAGCACCTCCTCGGAGCGGTGACGTAGCTGCCGGCCGGTGATGCGGATCACGAGGTAGCCCATGCGCTGGTGTTCGGCGTCGCGTTGGTGGTCGCGCTCGAACGCGGCGCGGCCGCGGTGGTAGTCATAGCCGTCGAGTTCGACGATCACCTTCTGTGCGGGCCAGAGGAAGTCGGCGGTGTAGCTGCCGACTTTGGCGTTCACTTCCGGGGCGGGAAGGTTTGCCCTGCGGATCAGGGCGAGCAGCGCTTCTTCGCCGTCGGAGCGCGTTTCGGTGGTGGGGCGGCCTGGGTCTGCTGCGGCTCTGAGGCGGGCGACGCCGCGGCGGTTCGGGTAGGCGTTGACCACCGCGACGATCGCGGCGTGGGTGATCAGGCGCTTGATCAGCGCCTCGTCGAGCGCGCGCTCGAGCTGGCGGTCCGATCAGGTCGGGGGCGATCTCCAAGCACCGCGCGGGCCGGGGAGGTGATCGGGATCCCCTGGTAGCGGCGGACGTCGCGGGGATCGAGCTCGCTGACCCGGTGGACCCGGATGCCGTCGCGGGTTCGGCCGCAGTCGCCGCCGACACGGTCACGTGGACGTCGCCATCGAAAGAGGGACGTATGCCCCACGTGGCCGCGGCGGAGTGGTGGCTGAGGAGCGCAGCGTCGCCGCAGGCAAGGACCGCTGAAAGCTCGCGGGCTAAGTCTGGGAGTGCGGGGAACGGCACCAATGAGTAGACGCTTCGGTGCCTGCTGTGCAAACGACCGCGCGCCAACGCCCGGTCGATCATGTCCCGCCCCACCCCCAGCGCCAACAACTGATCGCGCGTGATCAGCGACCGCTGCCCCGACGCGATCTGACCAATCCGGCGATCGGGCCACCCTTCCCCGACGACAACGCCCCACTCGATCTCGCCACCGCCCGCCCCGGGGCGTTGACCGCGCTCACCGCGGCCAACACCCCAAACCGGATCAAGACCCGAACGAGTGGGACGTTGGCGCGCAGATCCAGAAGCCATCGACCCCAGAATCCCACCGGAACCGCGACAACCCTCCGAATGTCACTCCTTCATAGGAGGTTGTTGCAGTCCTGTTTCAACCCGCCGGCTGCAGCGCGAACACGTAGTACGCACTGACCGCCCCGATCACGATGATCCCCGTGATGATCAGGGGCCGGGACTTGATGATGTGCCCGAAGATCCCGACCAGGAACCCGAGCGCAGTCGCGATCGCGAACACGCCGAGGTGCGACGAGCGGACTGCCGTGGCGAGGAAGAGCACTGGGGAACCCTATATTTGGGGATCGATGGCCGACCCCACCATCCAGCCCAACACCGTAGACGACCTGGCAAAGGGCCTCCGAGATGCCGGCTACCTGCCGGGCGAATCGACCGCCCTGGTCTCGTTCCTGGCCACCAAGCTCGGCAAGCCGGTCCTCGTCGAAGGACCCGCGGGCGTCGGCAAGACCGAGCTCGCGAAGGCCCTGAGCCGCTATCTCCAAAGGACCCTGGTTCGGCTGCAGTGCTACGAGGGCCTCGACGAGGCCAAGGCGCTGTACGAGTGGAACTACCGTAAGCAGCTGCTGCGGATCCAGGCCGAGACCGACGACGCCAGCTGGCGCGACGTGCAGGACGACATCTTCGGAGAGGAGTTCCTCCTCCCCCGCCCACTGATGACTGCGATCGCGTCAAAAGACCCGGTAGTCCTGCTGATCGACGAGATCGACAAGACAGACCAGGAGTTCGAGGCGATGCTGCTGGAGCTCCTGTCGGACTTCCAGATCTCGATTCCGGAGCTCGGCCGGATCGACGCCACCACCCAGCCCGTGGTGCTGCTCACCTCCAATAACACGCGCGAGCTGACCGAGGCGCTCAAGCGCCGCTGCCTGTACCTCTGGCTCGACTACCCGAGCGTCGAGCACGAGCTCGAGATCGTGCGCCTGCACACCCCGGAGCTCCCAGCCGAGACGGCGCGCAAGCTCGTGGAGATCATCCAGCAGGTCCGCGAGCTCGACCTGAAGAAGCCGCCCAGCATCGCCGAGTCGATCGACTGGGCGCGATCGCTCTTGCTGCTGGGCGCCGACGACATCGACGGCACGGTCTTCCGCGAGACGATGAGCGTGATCGTCAAGCACCGCACCGACCTCGACACGGTCGCCGCGCGGGTCGGCGTCAAGCTCGAGAACGCTCGAGACGATGCCCGCCCCGCCGCCTAGACACCCCAGAGACCGCGAGCCGCGGGCCTACCCACAGATCCCGGAGCAGGGCCCGGGCGGCTTTGACGGACAACTGCTGATGTTCGCTGAGGACCTCAGGGAGGAGGGCCTCGCCGTGGGCACCTCCGAGATCCTCGACTCCTTCGACGCCCTCCAGCACGTCCCCTGGACCAAGCAGGCCGACTTCAAGGAGGCGCTGGCCGCGACCCTCGCCAAGTCCCCGGAGGATCGCCGCGTGTTCGACCTCGTGTTCGAGCGCTTCTTCTTCCGCGCCGCCGAGGCCCAGGCCGCCCGTCGGGGCATCACCGAAGGAGGGCAGGCGCAGACCGACGGCAGCCAAGACAACGAGATCAACCTCGACACGCTCCGCCAGCAGATCGCCGCCGCGCTGAGAGACGGGTCCGACGCCGCGCTCAGGGACCTGGCCCGCCTGGCGATCTCCGCCTTCGGCCGCGGCGAAGGCTCCGGCGTCCTCGGCGTCGACGTCCAGCGCATCCGCCGGGCCCTGGGCCTGAGGCCCGAGCCCCAGCCCGATCTCCCCGAGGACGACCCGCGCCGCGACGGCGTCCCGCGAGACCAGCTACGGCGCTTCGAGCAGCACCTGCGCCGCGAGCTCGAGCGAAGCCTGATCGAGCGCACCGCGTCCCTGCCCCCCAAGCGGCCGCTGAACGAGCTCGACCGCGCGCTTCCCACCGGCCCGATCCAGGATCTCGCGGCGGTCCACCGGGTGGTCGCCCAGCTCAAGCGTCGCCTCGCGACCCAGGGCCATGAGCTCAGAGGCCGCAAGCGTCACGCGCACGTCGACTTCAGGCGCACGATGCGCGCAAGCCTTCAGACCGGCGGCGTCCCGATCGTCCTGAAGTACCGCCCCCAACGCCCCCGCCGCCCCGAGATCTTCGTGCTGTGCGACGTGTCCACATCCGTCACCAGCGCCAGCACCTTCTTCCTGAGCGTCCTCCATGCCCTCCATGACTCGTTCCGGAAGCTACGAAGCTTCGTGTTCATCGAGCGGATCTCGGAGGTCACCGAGGTGTTCGAGCGCGAGCGCGACTTCCGCGCCGCGAGCGAGGCGATCTCCAAGGACGCCGGCGTCGCCGACATCTCCGGCTACACCGACTACGGCCGCGTGTGGACCGAGTTCCTGGCGCTGATCGAGGACGAGCTACACCCGCGCGCGACCGTGATCGTGCTCGGCGACGCCCGGACCAACGGGCGCCCGCCGCGCGACGACGTGTTCGCCGCGATCACCGCCAGGGCGGGCCGCACGTTCTGGCTCAACCCCGAGCCGAGGCTGTACTGGAACTACGGCGACTCGGTGATCGCCGCCTATGAGAAGCACTGCATGGCGTTCGAGTGCTGGCGCACTGACCAGCTCGAGGACTTCGTGAAGGCGCTGACGACGATTACGCCGGCTGCGCTACCGCCTCGATGAACAGGTTCGCCAGGCCCGACGCGTCGGTCTGACGCGCCTCGGCCAGCGACATCCCGTTCGGGTCCAGCAGGCCGTCGGCCTCCCACCGGTCGGGGTCGAGGCTGATCTTGTAGGGATTGATCTTCTCGTCCTCGCCCGGCGCGGCGTCGCCCAGGTTCTGCGCTGCCCTGTGGAACGCGAGCACCGCGAACGCCTCCATCATGTCGGCGGTCGCGGCGAGCTTTGCCTTGACGGTGTCGTCGTCGAAGTCGCCGGCCATCTCCACATGGCGCTGGAACATCCCGGGGAACGCCTGCGTCGGCACGATCGCGCGCCGCCACTCACGGTCCTCGAGCACATTCCACTCGCGGTACATCATCTCGAGCGCGCGGGTGATCCCCCAGATCCGCTCGAGGTCGGGACGCACCGCCGCCATGAAGTCGAGGTCCGTGTACTTGTCGTGGAAGAACAGCAGGCCCTCGGTGCCCCAGTAGAGGATGTTGTTGGCACAGATCTTCACGGTCATCACCAGCGAGTTCTGCCAGAACTCGTACTGCCCCTCGTACTGGGTGAGGTTGAGCTTGTAGGTGCTCAGGTAGAGGTCGTTGTGGGCCTTGGCCCGCTCGGTGACGTCCTCGCCGTCGAGCTCGCGCGTGACCAGGTCGGTGGTCAGCGTGTTGGAGATCGCGATGAAGTCGGATCCCGGCGAGTAGAACGGGTCCAGGAACGGCCCCGCCTCGCCGACCAGCGCCCACCGCGCGGCGCCGTCGTACTCCTGCTTGCAGCCGTAGGAGAAGTCCGACACCTTCAGGAAGTCCTCGATCTGGTCCATGCGACCGTCGACCGAGTCAGCGAGCTGCGGCTCGTAACGGCGGATCCAGGCCAGCGCGTCGTCGAGCGTCTTCATCTCCTCGTAGGGGTGGAACCGCGGGTCGGCCACGATGCCGACCGAGATCGCGCCCGACGACAGCGGGATCATCCACACCCAGTAGCCCTTCCCGCACAGGTGGTTGGTGCTCCACTGGCGCAGGCCGCGCTCGGACATGCGCCCGAAGAATTCCTCGTCATCGGGATCGGCCCAGTCCTCGATGTTGATGCCGCCGGCGAGGCGGAACCAAGCCGAGTTGACCTCGTGGCCGTTGTCCTCGAGCAGGTCGAGCTTGCGCTTCAAAATGAATGCACGCCCAGCCGCGTCGACGACCCAGCGCGCCTTGACCTTGCGCTCCTCGCCCTCGTGGGTGACCGTGATCACGTGCGGGTCGCCGATCTCGACGTCCTGCACGCGACAGTCGCCGAATCGGTCCACGCCCGCCTCGACATTCTTCTCGGCGAGGTAGTTCTCGAAGCGGCCGCGGTCGAGCTGGTAGCTCGGGTGGTCCAGCGGCTTGTTGATCCCGCGCTCGATGCGCTCGGCGATCTCGGTGTTGTCGCCGGCCGGGAACCACCAGCGCAGCCCGAACTTGTGAATCTGATCGTTGTCGAGATGGTCCTTGAGCCCGAGCACGTCGGCGAAGTAGTGCGCCGATACCTCGACGGTCGACTCTCCGACCTTGAATGCCGCTTCGGGCGCCAGGCCCTTGCGCTTCTCGGCCATGAAGATGCTCGTCTCCGGTCGTGCGTGCTTGAGCTGCAGCCCCAGGCTGAGCCCGGCGAGGCCGCCCCCGAGAATTGCGACGTCGTAGCTTTCAGCCGGCTGCTGGTTGGCCACCTTGCTCTCCTTTTCCCATCTTCAGAAATTCGCTTGATTGCATTCGGTCGTGGGTCGGGCGTGCGACCGCCGCTCAGGCGGCGACCACAGCCCCACGCGCCTCCAGATCCATCTCCTCGATTCCAGGCAGCATCTCGAGTGCCTGGACGTAGCTGATCCCGTCATCCGAGTACAGACCATCGGCCTCCCAGCGCTCGGGATGCAGGCTGATCGCGAGGGGATTGATGCCCCGGTTCTCGTCAGGCTGCTCGGGGAGATTCCTGGCGGCCCTGTGGAAGATCCAGACCGCGAGAGCCTTGAGGTACTGAACGTTCTTGCGCGAGTTCTCGAAGACCTGCTCGTCGTCGGCGGGCCGGGCCATGTCGGCCTGTGCCTGGATGTAGGGCTCGAGCTGCTTGGGCAGCACCGATACGCCCTCGAACGGCGTCTGCTCGATCGCGTTCCAGTCTCTGAACAGCTGCTGCATGACGGGCAGCATCTGGATCGCGTCGTGGAGGATCTCGCCGAGCCGCTCGATGTCCTCGGGCTTGCGCATCTTGTCGTGGCACCAGGCGTTGCCAATCCCGCTGAAGTACGTCGAGCTGTCGTAGACGAACTTCGCGACCATCACCTGCGGGTTGCCGAACAGCTGGAAGTTGTCGCGGTACAGGTGAGCCGTGGTGTTGAACAGGTTCAGATAGAAGTCGTTGTAGAAATCGGCCAGCTCGGTGATGTCCTCGCCGTCGAGCTCGCGCTCGATCAGCTCGCAGCTGAACGTGTTGGAGAAGCCGATGAAGTCGGACCCCGGGGAGTACAGAGCGTCGAGGAACGCGCCCGCCTCGCCGACCAGCGTCCAGCGGTCGGCAGAGAAGAAGCGCGTGGACCCATACGAATAGTCCTGGACCCGAAGGAAGTCCATGACGTCCTCGCGCCGTCCATCGAGCTCGGCGTGCAGCTGTGGCTCGTTTCGCTTGAGCCACTCCATCCACGCGTCGAAGCTCGAGATCTCCTCCCACGAGTGAAAGCGCGGGTCCGCGCAGACGCCGATGCTGATCGGGCCGGACGCGAGCTGGATCAGCCACAGCCAGTAGCCCGGCTGAATCAGGTGGCTGGTGGAGTGGATCCGAAGGCCCTTCTCCGGCATCCGGCCAAGCCACTCCTCATCGTCGGTCCAGTCCTCGAAGTCCAGCCCGCCGGCCAGCCGGATCCACGCGGCGTTGCAGTGGTGCCCGGTGTCGACCCCTTCGCCAACGCCGAGCTTGCGCCGAAGGATGGTGGCGCGGCCGCTGGCGTCCACGATCCAGTGCGCCGTGACCGAGCAGGTGTCTTCCTCCTGGGACATGTGGACGGTGTGCTTGTCGGCGCCGAGCTCGACGTCCTGGACGCGCCAGCCACGGAACGCGTCGGCGCCGGCCTTGCGAGCGCGCCGGAACAGCTCGTTCTCGAACCGCCCGCGGTCGATCTGGTGGGTGAACGCGTCGAGGTGGCCAGGAGTACAGAACTCCACGCGCTTGGTGATGTCCGAGTTGTCGCCGGCCGGCATGTAGAACCGCAGGCCCAGCTTGCGCTGCTGGAACTTCTCCAGGTGGTCGCGCATGCCGATGACCTCGCGGTAGTAGTAGGCGCCGATCTCGACGCTGGACTCGCCGACCTTGAAGGCCGCCTCGGGCGCGGGCTCGGTGCGCTTATCGGTCACAAGCACGCGGGTCTCAGGCCGCTCGCGCTTGAGCTGGATCGCGATCGTCAGCCCCGCAAGGCCGCCGCCGAGGATGGCTACGTCGTAGTGCCCGTGCGGCGCGTCAATCGCCTTGAGCTCCAGCATCGACGCAGATCGGTCATCTCCCATTAGCTGCTCCTCGGTTTCGTTCTAGATCACAAGTTGTTGCCGCTGGTGCCAAGGGAGAACTGCGAGACGTCAACGGCTCACCCCGCTGCGCACGGGGCGATTCGCTTGGCGTGTAAAGGAAACGCCAGCCGCCTACGCTGAGTATCTGAGCCCCGCTGACAACCCCCTAGTCGCTGTACTCCCATCGGCATCATGACGTAAGCCAATGGCCAATTGCAAGCCGCGCGCACAGGGCCGCCGCATCGTTCAGCAACTGGTTAGGAACGTCAGAAAAGCTGGTTCTCACCGCCGAACACGGCGCTGACTGAGCCGCCGGTGAAGATCTGCTTGATCGTGTCCGCCAGCAGGTCGGCACACGACAGCACGACGACGTTGTCCGGGGCTCCGGAGCGAAGGGGAATCGTGTCGGTGCAGACGATCTGCTCGAACCCGGCCTGAGCCAGTCTGTCGAAGGCCGGACCCGAGAACACCGGATGCGTGCATGCGGCGAATACGCGCGCAGCGCCCTCGTCGAGCACCGTCTGCGCCGCGGCCCGCAGCGTGCCGGCCGTGTCGATGATGTCGTCGACCAGCACGGCGGTCTTGCCCTTGACGTCGCCGATGATGTAGCCGACCTCGGCGACCTGCTGCGCGGGACGCTCCTTGGTCATTATCGCCAGATCGGCGCCGATCGTCTCGGCAAACTTGTGGTTGAGCTTCACGCGGCCGACGTCTGGCGAGACGATCACCAGATCGTCAAGCTCGAGCCCGGCGAAATAGTCGGCGAGCACGAACATCGCGGTCATGTGGTCGACGGGCTTTGAGAAGAAACCCTGGACCTGCCCCGCGTGGAGGTCGACGGTCAGCACACGATCGACGCCGGCAGCCTCGAGGAGGTGCGCGACCAGGCGCGCGCTGATCGGCTCGCGCAGCGCGGACTTCTTGTCCTGGCGCGAGTAGCCGTACCAGGGCATCACCGCGGTGACCCGGTGCGCGGATGCCCCCACCGCGGCGTCGATCATGCACAGCAGCTCCATCAGCGCGTCGTTTGCGGTGACGCCGGTCTCCGGGTTCGTGCACGTCGGCTGCACGATGAACACGTCGGCTCCGCGAATCGACTCCTCGTAGCGGCAGTACACCTCGCCGGCGGAGAATGTCTTCAGCGTGACGTGCCCGAGCTCGAGCCCGAGCTTTGCGGCGATCTGGCCGGCCAGCTCGGGGTTGGCCCGGCCGGAGAACACCATCATCCGCTTCCCTGTGACGATCGGCGTGCTTCCCGATGCCGATCTAGCGGTGCCTGCGCCCATGGCGCGGGCAGTCTACAGGCGAGCAAAGGCCACGGATAGGGCTCACTCGTTACCGAATCTTGAACTGGGATTTGCCTTGCCGGATAGCATCAGTGGTGTTATTGGGGCGATCTGGCGCATCTGGCTTTCTGCCGACTCGCGCTCGCGAGAGGCAGGTCAAGTTGACGTGCAGCGGGGCGCGGTGAGCTGATGGGCTCAGCGATCCCGTCCGTCAACTTCGGGCCCTCGTCCGACTTCTCGCTTGGAGTCGAAGAGGAGCTGCTGCTCGTCGACCGGGCCACGCACTCGCTCGACCACGGCGCTGTCGACATCCTTGAGCGCATGTCCGTCGCCGAGGGCGACGGCCTCGTGCACCCCGACTACTACGCGGCGATGATCGAGCTCGCGGCTCCGATCTGCTCTGACGCAGCCGAGGCGATCAGCTGTTTGAACGCGCTGCGGACGGGTGCCCGCGCGGTCGGCGCGACCGCGATCGGGGCGGGTCTGCACCCGACCGGCGCGTTCGGCGACGTGATCCCGTATCCGGCCCCCCGCTACCGGCTGATCGCCGACGAGATGCGGGGCCTGCAGGCGCGCACTCCGACGTGTGCGTTGCACGTCCACGTCGGCATGCCGGACGAGGAAGCCGCGATTCGTGCGTTCAACGGCGTACGCGAGTACCTCCCGCTGCTGCAGGCGCTCGCCGCCAACTCGCCGTTCTGGCACGGCCGCGACTCGGGGCTTGCCACGGCCCGGGCCCAGATGTTCCGTGGACTGCCGCGGTCAGAGATCCCGATGGCGTTCGATTCCTTCGACGAGTACGCCGAGAGCGTCGAGGCGCTGGCGACGGCAGGGGACCTGCCCGACTACACCTACCTGTGGTGGGACGTGCGCCCACATCCGGTGCTGGGGACGATCGAGGTCCGCGCGATGGACGCCCAGTCGTCGCTGCGCACCGTCACCGGGCTGGTCGCGTTGGTTCACGCGCTCGCGCGAAGAGCGGCGGAGGAGCACGGTCCCTGGGAGCGCCGCGAGGTGCTGATGGAGTCGAGCTTCCGTGCCGCGCGCGACGGCCTCGCCGCCACCATCTGGTACGACGGGACGATGCGACCCGTGCCCGAGGTGGCACGCGCCGCGATCGCCCTGGCGCGCCCGTACGCCCGCGAGCTTGGATCCGAGGCCGAGCTCGAGGAGGTCGAGCGCGTGCTGGTCGAGGGCAACGGCGCGATGCGCCAACGGGTCGCGTTCGCGCGCGGAGGGATGCCGGCCGTGCTCAGCGGCCTGGTCCGGGAGACCGCGGCGCAGTTCCGGCCCGCGGGGTCGACACGCGCGCATCGCGCGCACAGCCGATAGATCAACCGTCGTCCCCGGCACATAGGATTAGCCGACCATGTGCCGGCTTTTCGGGATGAGCGGAGGTACACGGGCGGTCCAGGCGACGTTTTGGCTGCTGGACGCGCCCACCAGCCTGCTGCTGCAGGCGGAGACCCAGCCCGACGGCGTCGGCCTTGGAACGTTCGAAGCCGACGGCTCGCCGTTGCTCTACCGAAAGCCCGTGTCGGCGAACCGCAGCCAGACGTTCATCGCCGACGCGCGCGAGGTTCGCTCGACGACGTTCCTGGCCCACATCCGCCACGCCACGGCGGCCCAGCCGACGCGCGAGAACACCCACCCGTTCGAGCAGCACGGGCGAATCTTCGCCCACAACGGCGTGCTGGCAGACCTCGACGACCTGCGCGCCCGGCTCGGCACTCACGCGGAGCTGCTCGAGGGCGAGACCGACTCCGAGCTCTACTTCACGCTGATGACCAAACGGATCGAGGAGGCCGACGGCGACATCGGCGCCGGGATCACGGCGGCGGCCAGAGAGCTCGCGGCCGAGATCGAGCTGTACTCGCTGAACATGCTGCTGACGACGCCAACCGACATCTGGGCGCTGCGCTACCCCGAGACCAACGAGCTGTGGGTCATGGAGCGCACGCTGGCGGGATTCGATGACGGGGCGATGTTCGACAAGCGCAGCAACTCAGGGATCACCCGCGTGTTCTCGGGCGAGCTCGCGATCGTGCCGGCGACTGTGATCGCCTCCCAGCGGATGGATTCCAACCCCAGGTGGAGGCTGATGGAGCCCGGGGAGCTGGTCCACGTCGACTCCCGGCTGAACGTCACCTCCACGATCGCGGTCACCGATCCCCCCGCGAAGATGATGGAGCTGACCGCCCATGTGGCGGCAACGCAGGAGGAGGAGCCGGGCTTCACCCCCGCCTCCCCGGACGCGGCCTGAGTTCTTGACGCCCGCGCCGCGCCCCCCATACGCTGCGTCAATGACCGGAGCGCGAGCCTGATGGCGCACGACAACACCCTGGGCAGAAGCCCGCTGTTCGCCGGACTCGACGACAGCGAGCTCGACGTCATCGCCGGCCGCATGCACGAGCGGCGGTTCGAGCCGGGCGAGCAGCTGTGCGAGGCGGGCACGCAGAGCGACCGGATCTGGGTGATCACGGGCGGACTGGTCCGCTGGACGGCCGGCACGACCGTCGGCGGCGGCGAGATCGAGCTGCGGATGCGAAAGGGCGACGTGATCGGCGCGCAGGATGCGATCACGGGCGCCGAGCGAACCGCGACCGTCGTCGCGAGCACGGTCACCACCACGCTCGAGCTCGAGGCCGACGCGCTGATCGACCTCGCGCGTCAGATCCCGCAGATCCTGATCAACGTGATCAACACCCAGCGCGAGCGGCTGTTCCGAGCCAGCGGCCGGAGCGCCGCCGTGTTCAGCGCGAGTGCTCGCAGCACGGCGAATCAGCGCGGAGAGGAGATCGGGATCTGCGCCGGCCCGTCGCTCAGTGGCGCGATCCCCTGGCTGGTCTCGACGGCGAGGACGGCAAGCCCGCGACCGGTCAAGGTTCTCGACCGGTCGCTGTCCTTCGCGGGCGCACTGACCGCATCCGACGAGGCCGCCAGCGAGAACGCCACCGTGCTGATCCCGGGCGACCTCGATCCCGAGAACCTCGCCGTGATGCTCGACGAAGTCGACCGCGTCGTCGCGCTTGCCGGCACCGCCGAGGAGGCGTTTCGACTCGGCCAGATCGCCGCTGAGGCCGAGGGGCGTCGGCTCGAGGTGGTGCTCGTCTCAGACCAGGCGCGCAACGCGAGCCGTGCGTGGTCGCCCGCGTCGACGAAGCTGATCATCCGGGAATGCCCGCGCCAGGACGGCTTCCCACTGGCCGACCCCGACCTGGCCTGGCTGGCGCGGCATCTGACGCGCACCAAGCTGGGGGTCGCGCTCGGCGCCGGCGGCGCCAAGGGGTACGCGCACGTCGGGTTCCTGCAGACCCTCGAGGAGGCCGGCTACACCGTCGACTACGTCGGTGGCTCGAGCATCGGCGGGTTCGTGGCCACGCAACTGGCGCTCGGCTTCGGTGCCGACGAGATCGACACCCGCTTCCGCGAGGCCTTCAGTGCCGAGAACACCGGCAAGCTGTTCCGCTCGACGCTTGTCGGCACGGCCGGAGTGGAGGCGCTGACCGGCCTGCTGAAGGAGGCCACCAAGGGCGCGTTCTTCTCGCATACGGCGATCCCGCTCGTGATCATGGCCGTCGATCTGACCGATCGCATCCCCGTCGCGCAAAGGCGGGGTCCGCTGTGGGAGGCGCTGCTCGCAGCGCTGTCCGTGGCAGGGGTGTTCCCGACCCAGGAGCGCGACGGCCACCGGCTGATCGACGCGATCGCGCTGGTGCCCGTGCCGACAGCGGCCGTGATCGAGGACGGCGCCGACATCGTGGTGTCCGTCAATCTGCTGGGCACCGAGACGCTGGAGAGTTGGCCGGGCGTCGCCGAGGAGCCGGAGGCTGAGCCGGCCAAACCCCGCAGGCGCGGACCGCTCGACACGATGCTCGAGGCGATGGACCTCAGCCAGCTGGACACGAGCGCTCGCCACGCGGCGCTCGCCGACGTCGTGATCACGCCGCGATTCGGCCCGGCCGAATGGCGCGACTTCAATCTCGCCGATCTCTTCCTGGCTGCCGGGCGCGAAGCCGCGCTCGAGCAGATGCCCGCGCTGCAGGCGCTGGCAAAGCCGGTCGATCTCGAGGCGGCTCGCCGCGAGACGGCCATCATCTGACGACGTTCGACCCAACTCGCCGAAAGTGTGATTTTGGGGTGAATTTGGTACACGGCTTGCCCGCGATCGGTTAGCGTGATAGTTGAATCGGCCGCAGACCGGCCGGGGGCAACGATCAAACGGAGGGCAAAGATGCAACGAAGTGCAGTAAGGACGCTGCGGCTGCTGGCGATGCTGGTGGCTGCCGTCGCCTTACTAATCCCCGCCACGGCGGCCGCGCACAGCCATGGCAAGCGCCATCAACAGGGCCACCACTCCAAGCATCACGGGCGAGACCATGGCAACCAGGCCGCGCCAAACGCTCTGTACACGACGACGAACAACCCGTCGGGCAACGCGGTGATCATGTACAGCCGCCACTCGGACGGGACCATCACCCAGACCGGGTCGCCCGTCGCCACCGGCGGCAACGGCGCCGCGTCTGAGCCGCCGTTCGGGTTCCCGATCGTCGACTCGTCGGGCTCGACCAACATCACGCCCGACGGCAAGCTGCTGTTCGTCGTCAACGCCGGCGACAACTCGGTCAGCTCGTTCAGGACCACGTCCGCCGGACCGGTGCTGGTCAGCCACGTGAGCTCTGGCGGCACGCTGCCGATCAGCCTGACGAGCCACGGCAACCTGCTGTACGTCGTCAACGAGACCAGCGCCAACATCAAGGGCTGGACGTTCGACTCAAGCGGCCACCTGACCCCGATCGCCGGGTCAGTCGAGTCGCTGTCGGTGCCGTTCAACCCGACGAATCCGCCGGACCCGACTAAGCCCACCGGCGTGGCCGCGGCAATCGGCTTCTCGCCCAACGGTCATCAGCTGGTCGTGACGATCCGCGGACTTCCCGCGCCCAACGGCACGATCGACGTGTTCTCAGTCGACTGGCACGGCGCTGCCGGGCCCGCGGTCGGCCACCAGTCACCGACGCCGAACCCGTTCGGCTTCTCGTTCGCCGGGCAGAACAACCTGCTCGTCAGCGACGCGGGGTTCGTCGCGACGCCTTCGGGCAGCGCGGCAAACCCGAGCGACTCGCCGCCGAACCCGGCAGACCCGTCGCAGTTCTTCGGGTCGGCCGCATCGTTCAAGCTCAGCCCCTCGGGCGGCCTGACGTTCAAGGGCGACTTCCCGAGCGGCGGCCGCGCGGCGTGCTGGCTGGTCGTCTCCAAGGACGGCCGGTACGCGTTCGTGACCAACACGCTGGCCTCGCCGGCCGGTTCCGCCGGCCGGCATCGGAAGCGGCCAGGGCGCGATCTCGACGTTCGCGATCTCGCCACACGGCCGGCTCACGCTGCTGGGTCAGACCGACGCCTCGCCGGGCGGGTTCCCCGGTGACGAGGCTCTGAGCAGCGACGGCAAGTTCCTGTACGTGCTCAACCCCGCGATCATCATTCCCGGGGCCGAGCCACATCGACGTCTACCGGATCGGTTCGGGCGGAAGCCTGACCCACGATCCAGCAGTGGCAGACGCGATCCTGCCGAACAGCGTCTCGGGCCTCGGCGTGAACTAACCGTCACGCCGTCCGAGTAGCACTTCGCGCCCCCGCTCCGGCGGGGGCGCGATTGCGTTAAAGCCCTGCTCTCACGCAATGGCGGTATTTGGGCCACAAATCGTTCACATGTCGCCTGCATGCGCTACGCTGCCCGGCCATCAGAGGGCGCGCAGGCCGGGGCGCATACACACAACGGAGGCCTACATGGGAAAGGGAGCCGTTAGGAGTCTGCGGCTGGCTGGGCTTTTGCTCGCGGCCGCGGCACTACTGCTCTTGCCGTCGGTAGCGGCGGCAAAGACGCACAAGAAGCCTAAGAAGGTCAACTACAACGCGCTTTACAGCGCCACCAACAACCCGGGCGCCAACGCCGTGGTGTGGTGGCGGCGCAACTCGAACGGGACGCTTACCAAGAAGGGGACCGTCAAGACCGGCGGCAAGGGCATCGCCGCGCAGCAGCCGTTCGGCTTCCCGATCGAGGACTCGTCCGGATCGATCGCGCTGACGTCGGACGGAAAGATTCTGTTCGTCCCCAACGCCGGCGACAACACGATCAGCGCGTTCCAGATCACGTCCAAGGGACCGAAGCTGGTCGACCGCGTGACCTCGGGCGGCATCCTCCCGGTCAGCCTGACGGTCCACAAGAACACGCTGTACATCCTCAACGAGGTAAGCGGCACGATCTTCGGATACCACTTCTCGAAGACCGGGTTCTTGACGCCGATCGTCAACTCGGAGCAGGCGCTCTCGACGGTTGGAAACCTCGGCGTGGCCGCGCAGATCGGGTTTGACCCCAGCGGCAAGACGCTCGTCGTCTCGCTGCGCGCGCTGCCCGCGACCAAGGGCACGATCGACACGTTCAAGGTCAACGGCGACGGCTCGACCGGGCCCGCCGTGGCACACACGGCCGATGACGCCAACCCGTTCGGGTTCGCGTTCGCAGGCGAGCGGCTGATCATCTCAAACGTCGGCTTCGTCGCGACGCCTCCTGGCGTCATGCCGAACCCGGTCGACCCCACGCAGTTCAACGGGACGACTTCGTCCTACAACCTGAGCGGCACGAACCTGACGCTCAACAACACCGCCTCCAGCAACGCCCGTGCGGCCTGCTGGGTGGTCATCAGCAAGGACAAGAAGTTCGCGTTCGTCGTGAACACGCTGTCTGGCTCGGTGCCCGAGACCGGCAGCGGCAAGGGCTCGATCGCGCGGTACTCGATCGGATCCGACGGCAAGCTGACGCTGCTGGGCAACACCGACACGACGCCGGGTGGATTCCCCGGTGACGAGGCGCTCTCGAGCGACGGCAAGTACCTGTACGTGCTGACGCCGTTCGTGATGGGCAAGGACCAGAGCCACCTCGACGTCTACTCGGTGTCCGGCGGCAACCTGACCCACATCCAGGCGACCCCGAGCAACCTCGCGGTCGGCCAGTCCGGAGTGGGCGTCCACTAGTCACAATTCAAAGCAGTGCAGTAGGCGATCGCGCCCCCTCGCCGGGGGCGCGATCGTCGTCCTTAAGGGGCCCTTACAACGATTGCCCTCGGGGGCGGGGATCATGTAAAGTCGCGCCGAGGGCACCTAACGAGGGGAGTAACACACGTGGTTGTGGGCCGTTGTCATCCCATGCGGGGATCGCTGAGATTTGTCGTGACTGCGCTGGTCCTGACGGCTGCGGTCGCGCTGCCGGCATCGGCCATGGCCGCCAAGAAGGCCGCGAAGAAGCCGGTCGGCGTGCTCTACACCGAGACCAACAGCCCCAAGCGCAACCAGGTGCAGATCTTCCACCGCTTCGCCGACGGCTCGGTCAAGTTCGTCAAGGCGGTCGCCACCGGCGGTACGGGCGGCCAGCAGCTGCAGCCCGGCTGCGCGCCCACGTGCCCGTTCCTGGACACCCAGGGTGAGGTGACGCTGAGCTCCGACGGCAAGCTGCTGTTCGTCGTCAACGCGGGCAGCAACTCGATCACGTCGTTCCGCGTCAAGCCGGGCGGCGGCCTGCAGAAGGCGGACGTCAAGCCCTCGGGAGGGAAGTTCCCCAACAGCATCACCACGCACGGCAACGTTCTCTACGTGCTGGACTCCGGCATCTTCCCGATGCCCGGTCCCCCGGTGCCGGGCAACGTCCAGGGCTTCCACTTCAACGCGGCCGGCCACCTGACGCCGATCAAGGGATCCAACCGGCCGTTGACGGCGACCGTCCCGGGCCTCGCCAGGCAGGTCGGCTTCAACAACACCGGCACCGTGCTGGTCGCAAGCTTGCTCGGGAACCCGAACCTGATGCCGCCGGTCGCCACCGACTCGATCGACACTTTCCAGATCAGCGCCAGTGGCGCGGCGAGTCAGGCGACGGCGCACAACGCCACGACGCCGTTCCCGTTCGGGTTCGCATTCGATCCCAACGGCCATCTGATCATGTCGCAGGTCACGAGCCTCACCGTGCCCGGGGCCGGCGACACCGCGAGCTACAAGCTCTCCTCGTCCGGTGCGCTGACGCCGATCAGCACCGTCGCAAGCAAGGGCACCGCGCCCTGCTGGGTCGAGATCAGCGGCAACGGCAAGTACGCGTTCGTCGTCAACACGGGCGGCGGAGCTCCCACCGGGGCATTCACCACCTCATACAGGATCGCGCCCAACGGCGGCCTGAAGTTCTTGGCCAACACGCCGGTGCGCAAGGGCGAATTCGCGTTGACCGACGAGGCACTCAGCCGCGACAGCAAGTACCTGTACGTGCTGGCCGCCGCGCCGCCGCCCACGCTGGCGCACCACATCGACGAATACAAGGTCCTCGGCAACGGACACCTGAAGTTCATCGGCCGGACCCCGGACATGGCCGTGCCGGGCACAAGCGGCATGGCCGGGCTCTGACGACGCGGAGCGCCGAGTGATGCTGGATCAGCTTGCCGACGTGAGCCTCGGCACGCGGATCAAGGTCTGCGGCATCACCGGCCAACCCGAGATCGACCTGCTGGCATCTCGCGGCGTCGATTTCGTGGGCCTGTGGTGGGGCGTCCCGGGCGGACCGCATGATCTGCCCGAGGACCGCTGGCGCGAGCTCGCCGACGCGGCGGCGGCCACCGGACAGCTGACGCCTGTCCTGGTCACGTTCGCCAAGGACGCCGACGCCCTGAGCAAGACGCTCGAGGGGTCTCCGGTCCACTGGATCCAGCTGCACGGCTATCCCACCCCCGGAACGGTTCGCAAGGTCAAGGCGATCGCTCCCGACGTGCGCGTGATCAAGGTCATGCACATCCGCGGCGGCGAGTGCGTCGAGGAGTCGCTGATCGGGTCCTACGAGAAGGCCGGCGTCGACGTGTTCCTGTTCGACGTCGTGACCGAGGACGGACGCGTGGGCAGCACCGGACAGGCACTCGATCCCGCCGTCGTCGCACCGCTCGCCGACAAGCTGACTCGGCCGTTCCTGCTGGCCGGCGGGATCTCTGCCGACAACCGAGAGCAGTACGAAGCGCTCGTCGCCCACCCCCTGTTCCTCGGTATCGATGTCGATACCAACGCGCGGGGCTCCGACGGTAAGGTCAGCAATGACAACGTCGAGGCGATCAGCCGCACCTGGAGGGAGCGGCCCCAGGGAGGTGACCAGGATGGCTAATGCCTTCACCGAGGCACTGCTGGCGTCGGATCTGCCGATCATCATGGAAGTCAAGCGCCAGGACGCCGACGGGGGTCCGATCATGGGCGACCGGACGATCCCCGACGTCGTCTCGCAGTACCTCGCCGTGGGCGCGCCCTGCATCTCGGTCGTCACCGGCAAGTGGTTCGGCGGCACAGAGTCGATGCTGACCGAGGTAGCCGGGCTGACCGACCTTCCGCTGCTCCGCAAGGACTTCATCACCCGCGACAGCCAGATCGTCAAGTCCAAGGAGATGGGCGCATCGGCGATCCTGCTGACCGCGAGGATCCTCCCCAAGTCGGCGTTCCAGAGCCTGATCGACCGGACCCTGGGCCACGGGCTGGTTCCGTTCGTCGAGATCGCCGACCACGACGAGCTCGACAGCGTGATCCACCCGGAGGAGTGCATCATCGCGATCAACAACAAGGACATCCGCACGCAGGAGCGCGAGGCCGGGGACATCGACCTCAGCCGCTCGCTGCTGGAGGCCGTGATCGACACCGGCACCCCGTGCCCGGTGAGCGCGAGCGCGATCCTCGAGCCGAGGGTCGCCGCGGAGCTGGTCACAGCGGGCTTCAAGGGACTGCTGATCGGCACCGGGCTGCTGCGCGCCGACAGCGTCAAGGGATTTGTCGACGAGTTCGAACGCCACCGCGCGGAGCTGCGCGAAGCGGTGGCCCGTCCATCCGCGACATCGGGGGCATGATGAGCGAGATCACCGACACCAAGTCGATCGCCGACCACTTCGCCGAACATGTCGAGCGCCAGCCCGACGCGCCGGCGCTGATCTGGGACGGCGAGGCGATCAGCTACCGCGAGCTTGCCGACCTGGCCGAGAGCTCTTATTCCGACCTCGAGGCGTCGAACCTGGCCGAAGACCGCCCGATCGGGATCCGCGCGAAGAAGTCGCCCGAGGCGGTCGGCCTGATCCTGGCGTGCCTGCGGTACGGCCGTCCGTTCCTGTTGCCGTCGATCGAGCTCGCGTCGGACACACTCGCGAAGCTGTTCGCGGCGGGTGGGACGAGCCAGGTGATCTCTCCCCACGGGCCCCGCTCAGACAGCGCCGCGAGCCTGCGCGCGCTCGTCGACGAGACCCGCGCCGAGGACGACGCGGCGTCGGAGTGGCCGCCGGCCGAAGGGGCCGACGGCGTCACCTTCATGCTCACCACTTCTGGGTCCACGGGCCTTCCCAAGGTCGTGCCGCTGCTGGCGAGCGGCGTCGACGCCTTCACCGACTGGGCCGCCGAGCAGTTCGAGATCAGGCCGGGGACGGTGGTCGCCAACTATGCGCCGTTGAACTTCGACCTGTGTCTGCTGGATATCTGGTCGACGCTCAAGCACGGTGGCTGTGTTGCGATGGTCGACCAGGACCGGGCCACGCAGGGCGCCTATCTCGCCGACCTCGTCAACGACAACGAGGTCAACGTGCTGCAGGCGGTCCCGATGCTCTACCGCCTGCTGATCGACGTGCACCGCGAGGACGGGCGCACGTTCCCCTCGGTCCGCCACGTGATCACGACCGGCGACAAGATCCCGGCGACATCGCTCGCCGAGCTTCCCAACCTGTTCCCGAATGCGCGCTTCTACAACATCTACGGCTGCACCGAGACCAACGACAGCCTGATGCACGAATTCCTCGGGCTCGCCGACGGAAACGTTCCGAGCAACGTGCCGGTGGGACAGCCGCTGCCGGGCGTCACTGCGCGCGTGCAGAACGAGCAAGGACAGCCGCTCGAAGGGACGGGCACGGGCGAGCTGCTCGTCTGGACTCCGTTCCAGACGCGCGGGTATCTGAAGACGGCGCTCAACGCGGAGAAGTTCGTGTCGGTCGCCGATGACGGCGGGCGCACCTTCTACCGGACCGGCGACATCGTCCGCCGCCACGACGATGGGACCCTCACGCTCGAGGGTCGCGCCGACTTCTACGTCAAGGTCCGCGGCGTGCGCGTCAGCACACAGGTCGTCGAGCAGGCCATCCAGGAGCACCCCGAGGTCGTCGAGGTCGCGGTCGTCGCGGTCACCGACGAGCTCGCCGGTGCCCGCCTGCACGCGGTCGTGCGCCGCGAGGCCGACTCCAAGCTCAACAGCCTCAAGCTCCGCCAGCACTGCGCGAGCAGGCTGGCGAGGACGGAGATGCCTTCGACTATTGAGATCGTGACCGAGCCACTACCACTGACATCAACCGGAAAGGTCGATCGCAAGAAGATCACGGCCGACCTAGAGAGGAGTCGCGCGAATGGATGAGACCACCGCCAAGATCAAGCAGTTCATCGTCGATGAGTTCATGCCCGACGTACCCGTCGAGGACCTCGACGACGACTTCGACCTGCTGACCGGCGGCGTAGTCGACAGCCTGGGCCTGCTGAAGGTCGTCGCCTGGCTCGAGGACGAGTTCGACATCGGCGTCGACGACTCCGAGCTCGGCCCCGACAGCTTCCGCACGGTCGCAGCGATCAAGGCGTTCGTCGACCAGTCGCGCTCGGCAGCGTAGGACGCACCGATGCCCTCAAAGACCCCCTCGGAGCTGCTGGCTGCGCTGGTCACCCGGCGCTATCCGATCCCCGCGGAGGTCTGGGGCGATTTCTGGGACCGGCTGTCGGCCCGGGACCTGCACCCCGGCGAGGCGCTGGCCGTGCTGTCGTCGCTGACTACCCAGATCCCCGACGGAGCCTCCGTCAGCACGATGCTCGACTCGCTGAGGGAACGCAACCCACAGCCCGGACCGCCGCCGAAGACGACCGTCAACATCGTCGGCACCGGCGGCGGGCCGAGCACCTTCAACCTGTCGACCGCGTCGGCGTTCGTCGGCGCGGCGGTCGGCGCGCGCGTGATCAAGACGGGGTCGCGCGCGTACGCGAGCCGCACCGGCTCGATCGACCTGCTCGACCGGCTCGGTATCCGCCTCGCGGGCTCCTACGAGCAGATCGAGGAGAGTCTGGAGTCGTTCGGCATGGCGGTGGCGGGACCGTTCGTCTACCCCAAGGAGCTCCGCTCGCTGGCGCGTCAGATCCTGCCGTTCGACATGAAGACCGTCGGCAGGTTCTTCAACCTGATCGGGCCGTTCCTCGGCGCCGTGCCGGTGACGCTCCAGATCACGGGAGTGTCGGACCACACGGTGCTGCCCACGTTCCGCGAGCTCGCCTCGCAGGACTCGAGCAAGGAGTACTGGGTGTGCTGGAACGACCTCGGCGCCGACGAGCTGCTGAGCGTCGAGGACAGCCACGTGTACGACAGCGCGCGGGGTGAAGAGTTCCTGCTCAAGCCCAAGGAGATCGGGCTCGGCCACGGCTCGTTCGACGACCTCCTCCCCGTCTCGGACCTCGACGCGACCGTCGGCCACTTCCTCAAGCTGATCGGCGGCGACGGCCCGCCCGGCGCGATCGAAAGCATCAAGCTCAACGCGGCCGCGCTCGCGATCAACGGCGGCGTCGCCTCGGACTGGGCAGAGGGCCTGCAGATGGCCGCCGATGCGATGACCAACGGCGAGCCGGCCCGCCTGATCGAGCGGCTGCGCGAGTACGGCGAGCAGCAGGCGGCCGCGGCGCCCAAGGCCGGAGCGAGGTAGGCCATGAGCTTCTTTGACGATCGCGCCCCAGGGCGACCGGGGCTGGCGCTGTTTCTGAACTGCGGCGACCCGCCGCTGGACGTGTTCAAAGAGCTCGTGATGCTGCTGGATGAGGCGAAGGTCGACTGCCTCGAGCTCGCGATCCCGTTTCCGAACTCTCCGAGCGACGGCCCGGTGATCCGCGAGTCGGCCAGCCGGGCGCTCGAACGCGGCGTCGACCGCGAGGCGGTGCTGGGGTTCATCGAGGAGGTGCGCCCGCAGCTTTCGCATACGAAGATCGCGCTGCTCGCCGATTGGAGCTACTCGATCAAGGGCGGTCCGATGAAGGACTTCCTCGAACGCGTCCAGGGAGTGGGCGCCGACGGGCTGCTGGTCCACGCGCTGCCGCCGCGGCTGCGTGCCGAGTACTACCAGGCCGCAGACGAGACGGGCCAGCCGATCGTCACGACGTGCTACTCGACGTCTGAGGAGCCCGTGCTCGACGAGGCGGCCGAGCACGGCTCCGCCTACATCTACCTGGTCGCCTCCTACGGGCGCAGCGGCACCGTCGGTCCGCCCGATCACGGCGCGCTCGTCCCCGTCATGGAGAGGCTGCGCACCAACACCGACATCCCGATCGCCGTTGGCTTCGGGGTCAAGAACAAGAGCCACATCGACGACCTCGGAGCGGTCGGCGCGGACGCAGCGATCGTGGGCAGCACGTGCGTCGCGCGTGTCGCCGCCGCTCAGGCCGAAGGACGCGACGTGGTCGAGGACTTTCGTGGATTGCTGACGGACCTGGGACAGGTCCCGTAACAGCACAGTTCAACACAACAACAAGAAGGGGCATCTGATGATCGTTCGCAAGCTCGACGAAGTGAAGACGGTCGAATGGGGCAATGGCCTGAGCCGCCGGTTCCTGCTTGAAGCCGACGGCATGGGCTACACCGTCACCGACACGATCGTCCGTGCCGGGACCAAGTCGCGTCTCGAGTACAAGAACCACCTCGAGGCGTGCTACTGCATCGAGGGCAAGGGCTCTGTTATCGAGCTCGACGGCACCGAGCACGAGATCGTGCCGGGCGTCATCTACGCGCTCGACAAGCACGACGCGCACGACCTGTGCGCCGCACCGGACCAGGATCTGCGGCTTGTGTGCATGTTCACGCCGGCGCTGACCGGCGACGAGGCTCACCACCTCACCGAGTCGGGCATTCACTCATCGGTCTACTAATCACGGGAGCTTGGGATGGCGCTGACGACAACACCCGGTGAGTGGACCGACGAGCAGAAGGCACTTCGCAAGTCCCTCAACCAGTACTTCGAGGCGCTCAACGCGGGCCACATCGAGGACGACGCCGCGGAGCACTTCAACCGCGACAAGTGGGAGATCATCCGCAAGTCCGATGTCCTGCGCATCCCGTTCAATGAGGAGTGGGGTGGCCTCGGTCACGACGCGCTGACGCTCGTGTACGTGCTCGAGAACCTCGGCTACGGCTGCCGTGACGCGGGGCTGCTGTTTGCCGTCGCAACGCAGCTCGTGAGCGCGGCCACTCCACTCCAGAAGTTCGGCTCGGACGACCTCAAGGAGCGCTATCTGCGCCGCCTGATCGACGGGGAGATCATCAGCGCGCACGCGATCTCCGAGCCGTCGGCGGGCTCCGACGCAATGGCGATGATCACCACCGCCACCGAGGACGGCGACTCGTTCATCCTCGACGGCAGCAAGATCTTCATCACCAGCGGCCCGATCGCCGACGTGATCACCGTCTATGCCAAGCAGGACACCGGCGAGGGCGCGGCCGGGATCACAGCCTTCTTGGTTGAAACCGACACGCCCGGATTCAACGTCGGCGAGCCATTCCCAAAGCTCGGCCTGAACACGTGCCCGTTCTGCCAGCTCGAGTTCCGCGGGGTCCGCGTGCCCAAGGAGAACATCGTCGGCAAGCCCGGCGCCGGCTTCTTCATCCTCGAGCACGTGATGAACTGGGAGATCCTCGGCATCTTCATGATGATGGTGGGCGAGATGCAATGGCGGATGGAGGCCTGCATCGACTGGGCCAAGAAGCGCTCGGCGTTCGGCTCGCCGATCGGCTCCAACCAGTACGTCGCCGGCAAGATCGTCGACCAGAAGATCGGCCTCGAGAACTCGCGAAAGCATCTCTACGACACGGCTCGCCGGTTTGCCAAGGGCCGCAGCGTGACGACCGAGATCTCGATGGCGAAGCTGATCACCAGCGAGGCGAACCTGCAGTCCGCCCTGTCGGCCGTGCAGATCTTCGGCGGGCGCGGCTACATGAAGGAATACGGCATCGAGAAGAGCCTCCGCGACGCAGTTGGCGCTCCGATCTACTCGGGCACCAACGAGATGCAGCGCGTCCGGATCGCCTCGATGTTGGGCCTGTAGGGCCCACAGAGCCGCTTTACACCGGATTTTGGCTTCGGGAGCGCCCTCGCGGGCGTTTCCCGGAGCAATTTTGCGGTGGTTTACGGAGGTAGTTCGATGGCGGGTGCCGGATGTGCGGCCGGGGGCGATCGGCTACTTTTGCCGCCGACCGGATTGAGGCGGGGTGCGCCGTCCGGGGGCGTGTCTTCATACAAGCGAGTTGAAGAGGGGGCTGTATGCCGTCAGAGACGGGTACAAGCGGTGGCCTGATGAGGCGACTGGGCGTGTTCTACGTGATCCTCGCCGCCATCGCCGTGGTGGTCGTGATCTTCGTCGTCGACAGGGGCAAGAACGAGAAGGCGCAGCCGCCGATCGCCGGCGTCTACCAGTCGGCCGCCCTGAACTCCTGCATCGGACCGGCGCCCAAGCCGGTTGGCGGCGCGCCGCTGCCGGCGACCGCCCCGACGCAGGTGCCGGCGCCCGGGCCGACCTTCAACGTGCTGCAGTCCGGGCAGTTCGTGAACTTCACGAACAACCAGGGCACGCTCGGCGGCAAGCTGCGGCTCAACGAGAAGACGCTCGCCAACGGCGGCCACAAGCTGACCGGAGACGTCGAGTGCGTCAACGGCGGCAGCAAGGCGATCAACGCGATCGCCACTCCCGGCGCCAAGGCATCGATCGCGGGCACGCTCGGCGGCGCCTCGTTCGTGGCGAACTTCAAGAGCGGCCCGCCGGCCGCGGGCGCACCGGCGCCGCGCACGCCGGTCAACTTGAAGGGCACGTACGCGACTACGCCGACCTCCACGTGCCTCGGCGGCAAGTTCGCACTCAGCGGCAGCGAGCCGACCTATCGCGTGTCGTGGAACGGAGAGCCGCTCGGCACGGTCACGTACTCCGACACGACCGGTGCCGTGGCAGGTGACATCGCCTGCGCCAGGGGCGGCACGGCCCGCATCACCGCGACGGCGAATGACCGCAACCTCACCAACGTCACGATCATCCCGCTGCAGGTTGCGACGCCGGTCCCGTCGACCGCGAGTCTGCCGAAGCCGGCGCTGACGACACCGTCGGGCCTGTCGCCCGCGGGCGAGAAGTTCACGGCAACCCTGCAGCGTGCCGACTTCAACAAGACGGTCGCCGCGTTCTTCCTGGCGGCGGCGATCGTCCTGATCGTCTGCCGCATCTTCGGTTGGGTCGCGGTGAAGGTGGGCCAGCCTTACGTGATGGGCGAGGTGATCGCCGGTATCTGCCTGGGGCCGTCCGTGTTCGGCGCGATCTCGGCCAACGCGCAGGCATGGGCGTTCCCGTCCGACATCCTGCCTGCTTTCGGGGTCGTGGCAAACCTCGGTCTGATCTTCTACATGTTCCTGGTCGGGCTCGAGGTCGACCGCGGTCAGCTCAAGGGCAAGGCCGCGCAGGCGGCAGCGATCTCCAATGCAAGCGTCGCGGTGCCGATGCTGCTGGGCATCGCGGTCGCGCTGCCGCTCTACAAGCTCGTCGGCCCGGACAAGAAGTTCGTCTCATTCGCGCTGTTCATGGGCGTTGCGATGTCGATCACAGCGTTCCCGGTGCTCGCGAGGATCCTGTCGGAGCGCCGGATGCTCAACCGCCCGGTGGGCGCGCTGACGATCGCGTGCGCCGCGATCGACGACGTCACAGCGTGGTTCCTGATCGCGCTGGCGATCACGATCTCGGTGTCGGGAACGCTCGGCGACGTGATCAAGACGATCGGCGAGGCCGTGGCGTTCACGTTGCTGATGGTGCTCGTCGTCCGCCGGATCTTGGCACGGATGGCCGTCGCCTACGACCAGGTGGGGCGCATTCCGCCCGTGTGGTTCGCAGCGATCATCGTCGGCGTCCTGCTGTCGGCATACATCACCGAGACGATCAACATCGCGTTCATCTTCGGCGCCTTCATCATGGGCATGATCATGCCGCGGCACTCGCGGATGAACGAGGAGATCACGCGGCGGATCGAGGACTTCGTTGTCACTCTGCTGCTGCCGCTGTTCTTCGCCTACACGGGTCTGCGGTTGAACGTCGGACTGCTCGACAGGCCGGAGCTGTGGCTGCTCACGCTGCTGCTGATCGCGATTGCGATCGTCGGCAAGCTGGCCGGCGCGGCGATCGCCGCGCGGGTCGCCGGCTACGACTGGAAGGCCTCGGCCGTGATCGGGTCGCTGATGAACACCCGAGGTCTGACCGAGCTGATCGTGCTCAACCTGGCGTTGGACGTCGGGGCGATCTCGAACGCGCTGTTCGCGATGCTGGTGGTCATGGCCGTCATCACGACGCTGATGGCGGGGCCGCTGCTCAAGCTGCTGGACCCGAAGAACGAGTACGGCAGACAGGTCGAGGACGAGTTCGCGGATGCGGCGCTCGCCGCGGTTCAGGCTCACCCCGAGCTGCCGGTTCCGGAGCGATCGATCCTGGTCGCGCCCGAAACCGACGCCGCCACAGCCCAGCTGGTCGCGCTGGCCGAGCCGCTGGCAGGCTCGACTCCCGTCCGGGAGCTGATCGTGGCTCGGCTGGTGCAGCCGACCCGAGGGGCGACGGACCGGTGTTCGTGCCGGGCTCCAGACCGAGAACCTGGCGCTCGAGCGGGCCTCGCGGGAGATCAACGAGATCCGCGAGCGGCTGGCGTCCGATGGCGTCGTCGCACGCGGTGTCGCTCTCACGTCGACCAACCCAGGTGACGATCTCGTCCACATCGTCGAGCGCGAGCCCGTCGATCTGGTCATCACCGATGGGCGCCAGCGCCTGTTCGGAGAGGGCGTCCCACAGGGCGACGGCACGGAGCTGCTGGAGCGCGCGCCGTGCGACGTGGCGATCCTCGTGGCCAAGGAGCAGGACGCGATCGAGCTCGGGCCGGATCACCCGATCCTGGTGCCGTTCGGTGGTGCCGAGCATGACTGGGCGGCACTGGAGCTCGGCTCCTGGCTGGCGGCCAGCACCGGCGCGCCGCTGAAGCTCCTCGGGGCCGGCGGTCAGACGGACGAGACCAAGTCGGTCACGCGCATGCTCGCCGACGCCGGTCTGCTCGTGCAGCAGGCCACCGGCGTCTCCACCGAGCCGCTCGTGGTCGCCGGAGGACGCGACAGCATCGTCGACGCGGCGTCCGGTGCCGGTCTGCTCGTGCTCGGCCTGTCGGAGCGGTGGAAGCGAGAGGGCCTCGGCGCGACCCGGGCGGCGATCGCCGCCGAGTCGGTCGCGCCGACGCTGTTCGTTCGCCGCGGCACCCGTCCGGGCCTGTTCGCGCCGAAGGAGAACGTCACGCAGTTCAAGTGGTCGATGGTCGGAGGCCCGTCGGGGCTGCTGTCCGGGCGTCCGGAGTCCACGCCGAGCGTGACGCCGACTCCGACCACGACGACCGAAGGAGAAGGAGCGTCCTGACGGACGGGGGCACCCCAAGTGGGGACTGCGGGCGCAGCGAGGCGCTAACGCGGTAACGGGAGGACGGCGGTCACGCAAGTCGGGCCGCCGTCCTTCGATTTAACCGACAGCTGACCGCCGGCGAGCACCGCCCGCTCGCGCATGCCGGTCAGCCCGAACCCCTCGGGCGAACCGTTGGGGACAAAACCGCGGCCGTCGTCCTCGACGGCCACCTGGATCCGGTCCGAAAGCTCGCTCACGCGCAGCCGCACCGAGTCGGCGTGGGCGTGCTTGACGACGTTGCTGAGCGCCTCCTGCACGATCCTGTAGATCGCGGTCTCGGTGTCGGGGTGCAGCCGCTGTTCGCTGCCGAGCTCCACCTCGACGTTCGCGGCAAAGCCCCCGATCGCCGCCTGGCGCTTGGCCAGCGAGTCGATCGCCGGCCCGAGACCGAGATCGTCGAGCGCCGCCGGCCGCAGCTCGGCGATCAGGTCGCGCAGCTTGCGCATCTCGTCGCCCAGGTGAGCATCCGCGGTCTCGGCGGACCTTTGCAGGTTGTCGAAGTCATCGCGCGCCAGCCCCGCTGACAGCACCATTCGAACGCCGGTGAGCCCCTGAAGCGTCTCGTCGTGCAGCTCGCGGGCCCAGCGCGCGCGAGCCTGGTCGGCGGCCTCGAGGCTGAGCCGCAGGCGTGCGGCAGCCACCGAGCGTGCGGTCGCCACGGCGGTCGCCGCGCTGGCCGCAATCGACATCAGCAGCTGCTCGTCCTCGTTCTCGAACCGCCGGTCCCCGGGCCCGTTGATGGCAGCAAGGACGCCGAGCTTCTCGCCGCGGAACAGGAGCGGCACCAGAATCGCGGCCTTGGCATCGGGCGCGAGCTGCTGGAGCCGATCCGCTTCGTCTTGCTCATCGACCCGTATCGGCAAACCGCGCGTCAGGACGTTTCCGGCGAGCGAGCCCTCGACAGGCAGCCTCGGCAGCGGCTCGCCACCCGGAGCGCTGCCGCTCACCGCCGTGAGCTCGACTCCCTCGGGCAGATACACGACCAAGGTGCGCGCACCGACGATTCCGCGGCCATGGTCCACGATCAGCGCCAGCACCCTTTCGAGCTCGGTCTCTCCGCCGACCGCCCGGGCGATCTCGGCGAAGGCCTCGAGGCGCTCGACGCTGCGAGCCAGTCCTCGGATGCTCCCCTCGAGCTGATCGGCGTACAGCGTCAGGTCTCGCTGCGCGCCCTGACGTTCGGCGATGTCGCTGCGCAGGCGGTCCGAGAACCGTCCGACCACCACACCGGTGATGTACATCACCGCTCCGCGCGAGATGTATCCGAGCGCCGCGACGTGCACGGTGTTGATCACGCTCCAGGCGGGGACGAGTGCGAACCCGATCGTGGCGCCGATCACGCCCCCTCGCACGCCGAACTCGATCGCCAGCAGCGCGATCGGGACCACGTAGAAGTTCGCCAGCAGCGCATCCGGGTCGTTGACGATCACGCGCGTCGCAAATGCGGCAGCGAACAGGAGACCGGCGGCGACGACGACGATCACGCGGCGCGACGTCGATCGGGCCGACGTCCGCGGCTTCAGCCGCTCGACGACCCGGTGCTCGGCGGCCTCGAGCTCGAGCTGTCGCGCCCGTGCGGTCGTGCTCACCGGTGAATGACTCCGTGCTCGAGCGCGTACCGCACGAGCTCGGGGCGCCCCGTGACGCCGAGCTTGGACTGCAGGTTGGCGCGGTGGGTCTCGACGGTGCGCGGGCTGATGTACATCTTGCTCGCGATCTCGCTGTTGGTGTGTCCGAGCGCCACCAGGCGCAGCACCTCGAGCTCGCGGTCAGTGAGCACGGCGTCCTCGGCACTTGCCAGCGCCAGCCCCCCGATGGCGGGATCGACGTAGCGCCCGCCTTTGCCGACGGTCCGGATCGCTCGCACCAGGTCGGTGCGTGAGGACTCCTTGAGCACGTAGCCGGCGGCGCCCGCGTTCCACGCCGGGGCGACGAACGCAGGATCGTCCTCCATCGTCAGGATCACGATCGCCGTTTCGGGCGAGGCGCCGCGGATCTCGAACAGCGCGCTCAGGCTTAGCTCGCGGCCCATGTGCAGATCGAGCAGGACGACCGACGGCGTGCACTCGCGCAGCAGCGCGCACGTCTCTTGCACATCGCTGCTCTCCCCCACCACGGCGAGATCGTCCTCGGCCTCGAGCAGCAGGCGGAGCCCCTGCCGAACAACCGCATGGTCGTCGGCGATCACGATCGTGAGTGGAGTGCCTGACATCTGTCCGCCGCGGAGGATCCGGCTAACCGGCCTTGGCCAGGTACGTCTGTCCGGTCTTGACGATCACGGTCTTGTTAAGCGTGAAGTCGCGGACCGCGACCACGCCCCGTGTGACCACAACCAGGGTACCGTCGCAGCGGTTGCGGACGCCCCATTCGGTTCCGCGCACAGTGGCCGCGGCAAGCTGCCCCCGGGTACGGAAGTGGCCTTTGGCCTTGCCCCGCAGGAGGCCGAGGATGCGGGCACTCAGCTTGGCCGTCTGCGCGTTCTGCCCCTGTGCCGTGCACACCGAGCGCTTGAGCTTGTCCTGGATCACCAGGTCGGTCAGGCCCTTGAGCGAGCGCTGCTGGAGAACCTGGAAACGTCCCAGGAAGAAGTTGCCGGTCTGAAGCTTTGTCGGGGGCGCCGTCGCCGACGTGAGCCGGACCGTTCCGGCACGAGCGTCGATCACGGTGCCGATTGGGACTGTCTCCGCAGATCTCAGCTCGATGAAGTCACGCGCCCCGGGTATGCGGATCAGCACGGTCCCACTGACGGGCGCCAGCCGCACGGTCTTCGCGAAGACGGGCGTTGGCGCCTGAGCGACTCCCTTGACGGCGGCCGCACCAGTTGTGTCCGCGGCGCGAGTGGGCGTGGGCGTGCTCGCGCTGCCGCACCCGGCCGCCGCCAGGCCCAGCCCCACAATCGCCCACATCGTTGCCCGTTGCGCTCGTCGCATCCGTGTTACCACCCTGCAAGCTAGCCCCGAGCCCCACCGGCCGTCAACCCGGGGTCTTGTTCGCCTGTCAGATTGGGCGTAAACTGACTCGCTCAGATCGGCGTGTCCGGCTGCCAGGGGCGGGGGATGCGTGGGGCGATTGGGGCTATAGCGCAAGGGTGATAGTGGTATGAAAGCTACGCGGCGTTTGGGCATCGGGAGCAATCGAAATCTGCGCATTCTGCTGCTCGCGCTCGTCGCCATCGGCGCGACGGCGTTCGGCATTCTGGGCTATGGAGCGAGCCTCTTGCAGTCGCTCGAGGGAAGTACGATCAACACCCGCTTCACGGTTCGCGGCACGCAGGCGGTGCCCAAGAACCTGATGGTCGTCGCGATCGACCCGAGGTCGTTCCAGGACCTCAACAAGCAGTTCCCGTTCCCGCGCAAGGTCGACGGCAAGGCGATCAGCACGATCTCCGCGCAGCATCCGGCGGCGATCGCGGTCGACGTCCAGCTCTCCGAGCCGAGCAGCCTCGGGCAGGACGACGACATCGCGCTGCTGAGCGCGGTCAACGACGCCCACGGCAAGGCCATCTTCTCCGACACCGAGCCGACCGCGACGGGCAACGTCGCGTTCGTCGGTTCCGGGAAGGGCACCGCGCTGCTGAAGTCGGTCGGCGCCCGGCCGGCCGAGGGATCGTTCCCATTTGACCCGGGCGGCGTGATCCGCCAGATGCAGTACAAGATCTCGAACCTCAAAACGCTCGCGATCGTGACCGCCGAAGTCGCGACGCACAAGCGCGTCACCCCGTTTACGAACAACAGGTTCATCGACTACGTCGGCCCCGCCGGCACGATCCCCTACATCTCCTTCTCCCAGGCGTACTGGGGCACCTACAGCGGCACCAAGACCGGCAAGAAGCTCCCCAGCAACTTCTTCACCAACAAGATCGTCGTCATCGGCGCCACGGCGACCAACCTCAACGACATCCACGCGAGCTCCACCGACAGCGCGATGCCCGGACCCGAGATCCAGGCCAACGCGATCAACACGGTGCTCCACAACTTCCCGCTTAGCGCCGCGCCCGGCTGGCTCAACTACGTGCTGATCGTGCTGCTGGGCCTCACCGTCCCGCTGGTGGGCATGCGCGCCCGCCCGCTGATCACGATCCTGCTGGCGGTCGGGACTCGGCATCGCTTTCACGGTCGGGGTCCAGCTGGCGTTCAACTCGGGCACGATCCTCACCTTCGTGTATCCGCTGGGTGCGCTGATTCTGGCGACGGCGGGCACGCTCACGACCCAGCTGGTGACCGAGGCCTTCGAGCGGATCCGGACGCGTGACCTGTTCACGCGGTTCGTGCCCGAGGACGTGGTCGACGAGGTGCTGGCGAGCTCGGACGGACTGCGCCTGGGCGGCGTCCAGCGCGAGGGCACCGTGATGTTCTCGGACCTGCGCGGGTTCACGTCGATGGCCGAGACCCTCAGTCCGGCCCGCGTGATCGAGGTCCTGAACCATTACCTCAGCGAGATGAGCGACGCGATCCTCAACCACGGCGGCACGCTCGTCGCGTACATGGGCGACGGGATCATGGCCGTGTTCGGCGCGCCGCTGCCACAGGACGATCACGCCGACCGGGCACTTGCGGCGGCGCTCGAGATGCGTGATGAGCGGCTGCCACGCTTCAACGAGTGGTTGCGGTCCGAGGAGTTGTCCGAGGGCTTCCGAATGGGCATCGGGCTCAACAGCGGCAGCGTGATGTCGGGCCACGTGGGCTCCGAGCGGCGGGTCGAGTACACCGCCGTGGGCGACACCACAAACACGGCCTCCCGGATCGAGGGCATGACCAAGGGCACTCCGCATCAGCTGCTCTTCTCCGGATTCACCAAGGAGGCGTTCCTGAACCCGCCCGACGACATCGTCGAGTTCGGCGAGGTCGAGATCCGCGGGCGCGTCGAGAAGATGACGCTTTGGTCGCTGCCCGAGCCTGGCGCGGCTGAGGCGGCTGATGACGCGGGCGGCGGCGGAGGCGAGCAGAAGGTCGCTCCGACGCCGGCCTGAGGGCATTCCGCTCGTCGGTCGGTTAGAAACGTCAACTGCTCATTGAGTAGGGGGACGAGAGGGTTCCCTTGGGCGCGCCGCGGCGAGCCTGGCCGTCGAGGTGATGCATAACCCACCACGCGCCTGCGCGGTGGCGGGGGCGTGTCAAGTTAGACACGACATACGCGCATAACCCAGCACGGCTGCCTGCCGCGGCGGCCGGTAGCGATCGAGGGCCGGCCCGGGCTAGAGGGGGCACTACACGACAATCGATCGTCAGCGACCGGGGCGTGTCGTGTGGAGCACCGTATAGGTGCCTGGCACGGATCACTTCGCCGATCTCGGGGCGATTGTCGCGTTATGCCCCCCGCGGCGTCGTTGCGGAAGCACGACGACGCCGCGCTGGTACACCCGGCGATGCAGGACTACTTGGGCGGCAGGCCCTGCGGGATCTGGAACACCCCGGACGGGCTCGGCGCGCGCCGGAGCTCCTCGGGGATCTCGATCACGGCCGCCGAGAAGGCTCGTGCCAGCGCCGGCGGGCCACCCGTCTGCTGCGTCGGCGTGAACGCCGTTATCGCCAGCGGTATGTACTCGGGCGCCACCGACCAGTCCGTCGAGCGGAACTCGCCGGCGTTCTCGATCCAGCTGAGCGAAACCAGCGGGAGGATCACGACCTTCGTCCAGATCGCGATCCACCAGACGATCCAGTACTCGAGAATCGCCTCCAGGTTGGTCAGGCCGACCTTCAGGAAGTGCGCCGCGATGAACACGAGGATGAACTCGCCGAACGCCAGCGTGAACGTCAGCCACGGCGGCTGCCAGCGGATGATGAACGGGTAGAAGCAGGTGTCGAGCGCGACCCCGATCACGAAGTAGAGCCCGATCAGGACGATCCAGCCCTCGTTCTGGGTGACGAGCGAGACGATCGCCGCCAGGATCGCGGGGATGATCAGGATCGCCCAGCGGGTCTGCACACGGCCTAGAACAGTCGGACACATGAGCTGATCCTCCCTATGCCAACTGCTGGGTCGGGGCCACGGTCCGGAGCGCACGCGCGACGTCGCGCCCCATCGAGAACTGCAGGCTCAGCCGCGACGGGAAGGGCCGCTTCTTGAGCTTCTCGGCCCGCGCGCAGTCGGCCACAAACCGCCGGCCGATGAACGTCAGCCCGGCGATCGTGTCTCCGTGCGGGATCACGTTGTTGGCGATCAGTCCCATGCAGCACAGCCGCGACTGTCGAAGGTCGAGCCCCGGAACGCCGCAGTTGGTCTGAAGCTGCATGCGGCCATCGGTCACCGGCACGTTGTAGAACTCGATCAGTCGGCGCAGCAGCGGCAGCGTCAGCACGGACTTGTTGAAACCGGTGCCGGCGACCACGCCGGTGACGTCGAGCCAGCCCGGATCTTCTCCGTGCATGCTCGAGACGTGCACGCGCAGGCCGGCGCGCCCGGGCTCGATCTTGTCGATCTCGCCGATCAGGGCGTCGAACCGCCCCTCCTCCTGGCCGGCGTGGATCCGCGAGAGCCATTCGCGACGGTCGGGGCGCGTGCCGCGCAGCACCTGCCCGAGGAACTCGATGCGCTCGTTGAACGGCAGCTGCGTGTACGCGTCGATGCCGACCGACTCAAACAGGCACCGCGGGACGTTGAGGTCCTGCGTCTCGGGCTGCGGACTACGCGTCAACGCCAGCGCCGAGGCCCCCGCGTCGAGGATGTTCGCCCACTCGTTGACCGACGCGATGCCGGCGCCAAGCACGATGTAGCGGCCGCCCGGCGCGTACTGCTTGGGCTCGTAGGCCTGCACGACCCGGTCGGCGAGCGCCGGGTCCTTGCGCGCCTTGGCGAGCAGCGGCGGAAATGACAGCGGGCCGTGGCCCGGAGCGAGCATGACGTGCTTGGCGCGGCCGATGAAGTTCGCCTGCTCGTCGTAGAGCACGAAGTGCGGCATCGGCTCCATCTCGCGCTGCAGCCAGCCCACCCGCGTCGGGACGCGGACGTCGTCCCACCCGGTCCGCTGCCTGACGATCTCTGCCTCGGTCAGGATCTCCGGGACGCCGGGGTTGTACTTGCGCCGCGTCGACCGATACAGCGGCTGGAGCGACTTGTGCGACCAGGCGTCGAGCTGCGCGAACGTCGGCCAGTCCGGGGCCAGGAAGTGGGATTCGGACTCGGACCGAAGCACGGTCTGCCCAAGGTTGTACGCGAACTGCTGGTAGGTCCCGACTGGGTTGTTGCTGGGCCCGAAGATCGAAATCTGTTCCTTGTCAAAGCCCAGATAGGTGGCCGTGGCGTGGACGATCAGCGAGCCGAAGCCGTCGCCGACCACCGCGATAACTGAGTCTCTTGGTGCTGTCGCTGTCATGAGGTCGGCAATCTACCTTCGAACCCGCCGTTGGCGCAAGGTCAGCAGACGCGTTGTCATCAAATGTTGCGAAATGACCTGCGACGACGGTATGCTGCCGCGCCGTGGCGGGCGAACTGAACCTCGAAGTCATCGAAGGACCCGACGCGGGCAAGCAGCTCGCCCTGGACAAAGCCGTTGTAATTGGCCGCGGTCCGGACGCTGACCTTGTGCTCGAAGACGGCGAGGCATCCGCGCAGCATGCGCGCGTCACGCCGTCGCCCGATGGCACGGCAACGGTCGAGGACCTCGAGACCGCCAACGGCACGTTCGTCAACGGCAACGAGCTCGTGGGTCCGACCCACCTGGACGCCGACGACGAGCTGTTGGTCGGTGTGTCGGTGATCAAGCTGCGCACGCGCGACGAGCTGCTCAGGCAGCCGTCTGCGGTGATCCAGATCCCGCCGTCGCTTGCGATGGCTCCGCGCGCACCGGCCTACGTCAACCCCGAGGTCACCAAGGTCGAGCAGGCCGCAGCGACACCTACGCAGGGCGCGCACCCCACGGTGGACAAGTACCTCGACGTCCGTGTCCGCCGCCGCGCCAATCTGGCGCCACTCGCACTGTTCGTGCTCATCGCGATCGTGCTGATCATCTACTTCGCGTCGCGGTAGTACGAATTTCCGTCTCGGCGGGAAGGTTGGTGCACCGTCGACGTCCGCGCGCGCCCGCGGGTAACAAGACCTGGACCGGGCGGACCCGCAGACTTGGCAGGCCCGCGCCTAGCGCAGGGCGAAGTACAGAACCAGCGCGATCGCCGTCAGGATCACGCTGCCATACGACAGCACGACCGGCAGCCCAGGACCGCGACGCGAGCCCGCGCTGCGGACTGCGCTTCTCGGGCGGGGTGAAGGGCGCAAGCGGCTGCGCCGGCTTGGGCGGTGACACGGCGGTCGGCGGCGCGGGAGCACTCGCGGCAGCGGCCGCCGGCGGGCTGCTTGCGCATCTCCGGCGGGAATCTCGATGCTGGCGCGCGTGGGCTCCGAGGCACGGGACGCGGGCGCCTCGGGCTCGGCTCCCTCACGCCCTGCGGGCAGCACGCCCTCGACGACGAGCCTCGTGGTCCCAATCTGGATCTCGGCCCCGCCGCCCAGGATCGTGGGCTCCTCGATCCGGGTGCCGTCGACAAACGTGCCGTTGGTGGACCCGAGGTCCTCGACCTGCAGACGGCTCGCATGACGGCGCACGACTGCGTGACGCCGGGACAGCTCTACGTCGTCGATTGTCAGGTCCGTGTCCTCGCGTCCGATCACGACCTCGTTTTCGACATCGAACGTCTGACCAGCGAGCGGACCGCTGACTGCCCTCAGCCTTGCCATAGCGCGGGCAGACTACAGGAAGGTGGAGAAAGCCTGCAACCGACACTTGCAGGTGTCGGGCTTTGCGCTGACGATCGGTACATTCCGCACATGAATTCAGCCATGGCCCGCCTCGAGGTCGTCGCCGGTCGAGCGATCGGGATGTCGATCCTGATCGACGACGAGCTGCTGATCGGGCGGCACGCAGAAGGCGCGGGTCGTCTGGCCGACGATGAGGAGATCTCGCGATCCCATGCCCGCCTCAGCCTCGATCGCACCGGCTTCTGCGCGATCGAGGACCTCGGGTCGACGAACGGGACGTATGTGAATGGGATGCGGCTCAAGGGCCCCGAGACACTCTCAGAGGGCGACACGATCGAGGTCGGCGCGACCACCATGGTGGTGCGCGAGCTGCCGATCCCGCATTCGGAGCACACGCTCAGGGCGATCCCGGCGCGGCCTACCGTCATCCCCGGCGGTGGCGCGGCTCCGGCCCCCGACAAGACCCCGCCGGCTGGGCGCCACCACGTCCGGGCCTCCGAGGCCCTCGAGCAGGGCGGCGCACCAGGACAACGGCAGGGGCCGGTCACCACCGAGAATCCCCGCTCCAAGGCCGCCAAGCCCGCCGACAAGCAGGCTCAACTGCCCGAGAACCTGTCCCTGACGCTGGAGATCGACTGGGAGACGCGCAAGGCCACCCTCTCGGTCGGCGACGAAAAGCCGCTGAAGCTCGTGCTCGACGGCGACACGTGGCGCCCCTTGTCGGACGCCGGCTGAACCTGCTTACCCGGCCGCCACTGCCTCCTGGAGCAGTGCGTACTTGCCGCCGTGGAACACGAGCGGCCGGTGACCGTCCAGCAGCTCGAGCTCGAGCACCTCGCCGATGAAGATCTGATGGTCGCCCGCCTCGTAGGTCGAGTGGAGCCTGCAATCGAGGGCCGCCGGCGGCCGCCGTGAGGATCGGCGAGCCGCTCGCTCCGATGCGGTGTGAGACCTCGGCGAACGCGTCACGCCCCTTCGGCCGGTCACGAGACGAGAAGTACCGCGACAGCGGCTCCTGCTCGGCGCTGAGGACGTTGACCGCGAACACGCCGTTGCTGGTGATGTGGTCGGCACCCTCCGACCCGCTGATCACACACACCAGGATCAGCGGCGGATCGAGCGACACCGACGAGAACGCGTTGGCGGTCATGCCGTAGGCGTGCTCTTCGCCGCGGGTGGTGACCACCGTCACGCCGGTGGCAAACGCCCCCACGGTCGCCCGGAAGTCGTGACTGCTGAACGTCTGCAGCGTGACGCTTTCGGACCGGCTAGCCACCATGCACACCCAGGCGGTCGCGGATGACCTGGTCGAAGTCGGCGGTCGTGCCGAGTGCCTGCGCCACGATGTCGCGGAACGTCGGGCCATCCATGACCAGGAGCTTGGACGGCTTGGTCGTGCGCGCCGAAGCACCGCGCGGCCGGTCGAACAGGACGGCCATCTCGCCGAACAGCTCGCCGGGGCCAAGCGTGTTGACCGTCTGGCTCGAGCCGCCCTCCTCGCGGGTGATCTCGATCTCGCCGTCGACGACGATGAAGAACTTGTCGGCCGGCCCTCCCTGACGCGCGATCACCGTGTCGGCCTCGGCGTTCAGCGGCTGCAGCGTGGCCGAGATCGTCGTGGCGGCCTGCGGCGGCAGCGCGGCGAGCACGCTGAAGGAGCGCTCCCGGTGAAAATCGGCGCCGAAGACGCCGGCCTGACCGCTGAGCGAGCCGGTGTTGTCGATGAACTCGATCTCGGTCGGAGTGATCCGGAAGAACGAGATGCTCATCGTCGTGCCGGGCGCGAGCGCCGGGAACTTCTGACCGAACAGGTCCGCGACCCGCGCGACCTCGGTGCCGTCGAGAAGCATCGAGCACTGCCCCATGCCCTGCACGCCCCGCGTCTGGGTCAGGTCCGTCGCGTACTCGTCGATCGTGAAGGCGATCATCGGGTTCTGCTGGATGTGCCGCGCGCTGATCGCCGACCCCTTGGACCAGAAGTACAGCGAGGGTCCCTCGTTGACGTAAAGGAACGTGGCGGCTCGTGGGATGCCGCTGCCCGAGGCGGTCGCAAGCGTGAGCGTGTTGTGCTCACGCAGGTACTCCAAGACCGGACCCGGCAACTGCTGCTCGATCGTGTTCATCTCGACGTCTCCTTGGTCTGAGTCTGCGGCCCGATCCTAAGTGCTCCCCGCCATAAATGCCATCCCATTCGAGACGACCCTGGCGGCGTCGTGCTTCGTCCTCGTCGGATCGCGCAGCGCTGCTGCGCTTCACCTCCTGCGTCCTCGCCCGCCATCCGCCATTGTCGCCTCTCGGTGGGACGGCATTCACGGCGAGAAGCACTCGGGGTTCGGCCAGCACAAAGGAAGGCGACCCGGGGCCGCCTCCGCCGCCGCCACGCTCACTTGCTGGCGAGCAGCGCGGTCAGGAACAGGATCAGGAAGTGAAACGACTGATCCATGGCCGCGCCAAGCGAAGGGTTGGCCCCGATGTCGGCCTTCTTGACCGCTCGCGCGTAGGCGGCGAGCAGGCTGCCGTCGTCCTGGATCACGTGCGGAATGAAGATCACGAACGCCAAGCCAACGCAGGCCCAGACGCTGAGGCTGTCCGACAGCCAGATCAGCGCGGGGACGAAGGTCAGCGTGTACGTGGTGACGTGGGAGAACAGCGCCCGGCGCATCTCGCGCGTACCCGCGCAGGCCGCCGCGCTTGTGCATCGCCTGCCAGTCGGTCTGGATCAGGTAGTCACCGACGAGGTGGAGACACGACGAACACGGCATAGATCTCGACCCACGGCATGACTCGCGCGCCTCAGATCGCCTTGCGCCGGGCCTGCGCTCGTCCGACGCTCCGGAAGCTCGCCGGCCGAGTCCGCGTCGCGAGCTGGAGCTGCTCCTCGGCGCGAAGGATGTGCACTACCGCATTGATCTGCGCGAGGTGGGTGAACGCCTGGGGGAAGTTGCCGAGATGGCGCCCGGTCGCGGCGTCGATCTCCTCGGCATACAACGCCAGCGGGCTGGCGAATGACAGGAGCTTCTCGCACAGCCCGCGAGCGCGCTCGAGCTCGCCCACCTCGACCAGGGCCGACACGAGCCAAAACGAGCAGATCGTGAACGTGCCCTCCTCGCTGGCGAAGCCGTCGTCGGTGGCGTCGACCCGATAGCGCAGCACCAGATCGTTCTCGGTCAGCTCATCGGCGATCGCGAGCACGGTGGCTCGGACGCGGGGGTCGTCGGGCGGAAGGAACCGCACCAACGGCATCAACAGCAGCGACGCGTCCAGCGCATCGGTGCCGTAGTGCTGCACGAACACACCCCGCCCGTCGACGCCGTTCTCACAGATGTCGGCATGGATCTCGTTGGCGGCCTCGTGCCAGCGATCTGCAGTCGCGTGGTCTTCGCGTATCCGAGCCAGGCGCGCCCCGCGGTCTGCTGCCACCCAGCACATCAGCTTCGAGGAGGTGAAGTGCTTGGGATCGCCGCGAACCTCCCAGATGCCGCGGTCGGGCTCGCGCCAGCGCTCCAAGGCCCGCCCCACCTGGCGCTTGATGATCGGCCACAGGCGGTCCGGCAGCTGGTCGCGCGACCGCGTGTGCAGGTAGATCGAGTCGAGCACCGCGCCCCAGACATCGTGCTGGTCCTGGTTGTAGGCGCCGTTGCCGATCCGAACCGGCCGCGAGTGCTCATAGCCGGTGAGGTGCTCGAGCTCCTGCTCCTCGAGGCGCTTCTCGCCGCCGATCCCGTACATGATCTGGAGCTGGGACTCCTCGTCCTCGGCCATGTCGGCGACGAAGTAGAAGAAGTCATTGGCCTCCTCGTCGAAACCGAGCGTGTACAGCGCCCACAACATGAACGTGGAGTCGCGGATCCAGGTGAAGCGGTAGTCCCAGTTGCGGTCGCCGCCCGGCGCCTCGGGCAGAGACGTAGTGCTAGCGGCCACCACGGCGCCGGAGGGGGCGTACGTGAGGCCCTTGAGCGTGAGTGCGCTGCGCTGCAGATAGGAGCGCCACGGGTGGTCGGGGAACGTTCCGTGCTTGAGCCACTCCTGCCAGAAGAAGCCGGTTCGCGCCAGCCATTCCGCAGCTTCGTCGTAGTCCTTCGGCAGCGGGTGCGTCGACCAGCCGAGCGCGACGAACGCCTTGTCACCGGCTCGCATCGTGGTCCGCGCCCGCGCACGCGGTCCCTCGAAGCCGAGGCGCAGGTCGGTGACCAGGCGCAACTCGAGCGGCATACCCTCAGACCACGCCCGCGCCTCTCCGTAGCCGGATCCCGTGTACTCCCAGTCCGCGGCGAGACCGCCGTAGTCGAACGCCGGCTCGCAGTCGAGCTTCATCTCGGCTGATCCCTGGACGCACTCGATCAGGCGCACCATCACGTGATCGGCGTCGTGGTCTGTCGGCGAGCGGCGGTGGCTGTGGGACCGCTCTGTCTCGTGATGCCACGGTCCGATGCTGAGCGCGTCGCGCACGATTACCCAGCCCATCCGCGTCTCCCATGTGGTCTCCAGGACCATCGTGCCCGGCAGATAGCGCCGGGCCGCCGGGACGTTGACGTCGGCCGGACCGATGCGGAAGCCGCCCGCGTCGCGGTCGAGAATCGAGCCGAACACGCTGGGCGAGTCCATTCGCGGCAGGCACATCCACTCGACGTTGCCGCTGGGTGCGATCAGCGCGGTGCTTTCGCAGTCAGACAGGAACGCGTAATCGCCGATCGGCGGGAACGCGCTGATCCGGACCCCGTGATCTTGCGAAGCCCCCTTCATCCGTGGCGCTCGATTCTGCTGTGGTCGTTGATACGTGTCAAGGTATGCTCGGGCGGTTGCGGTGAGGGCACAGGAGGCGAGGTGGACGAACGGATACAGCTCACATCGATCGATGTAATTGCTTCGGCGCTGGAGCCGATCGGTCCTGCGCTCAGTCGAGTCAGCTCGCCCGACGGCGCTGTGACACTCATGCTCTCAGACATCGCCGATGCGGATGCGGCGGCTGAACAACTGGGTCCTGAACGCTGGGAGCGACTGCTGGCCGATCACCGTGTGCTGGTCGAGCAGCTCGTCTCCCACCACGACGGCACGATCATGAGGTTCGAGCGCGATGGCTTCCTGGCGTCGTTCACCAGCGCCCAAGCCGGAGTGCATGCGGCGATGGAGCTGCAGCGGACGTTCAGCAGCGACAGCGGAGCGGACAGCCAGCTCGCAATCCGCGTCGGCGTGCACTCGGGGTTCGTGATCGCAAACCCCGACCAGCTGATGGGGCGCAACGTGGTGCTGGCAGCCCGGATCGCCGCCAAGGCCAAGGCGGGCGAGATCCTCGTCTCGTCGACGCTCAAGGACTACACCGAGACCGACCCCAGCCTCCGCTTCGAGGAGCACGGCGAGTACCACTTCAAGGGACTGCACGGCGAGCACGTTCTGTACGCCGTGCAGTGGCGCTGAAGCCGATTAGTCGCGCGACAGCGTCACGCCGGCGGCATCGGCGAGCAGCCGTACGTACTCGCCGGCGCTGGCGGGACGCTTGTCGGCGTCCTTCTCCATCGCGGTCAGCAGCGCCTGCTTGACCTCCGGCGTCAGGTCGCTGCGCAGCTCGCTCGGGTCGCGCGGCGGATCCTGGAGGTGGGCCCAGAGCACGCGCATGCCCTGGACGTCGGCGAACGGGGGCTGCCCGCAGAGCGCCTCGTACACGCAGCAACCCAGCGCGTAGATGTCGGTCGCCGCCGTCACGGCCTCGCCGCGGATCTGCTCGGGGGCCATGTAGTCCATCGACCCCAGCGCCTGGCCCGGCAGCGTCAGCATGCTGCCCTGCGTGTCCTTGGCCAGACCGAAGTCGGTGATGTAGGCGGTCCCGTTCCCGTCGAGCAGGATGTTGGCGGGCTTGACGTCGCGGTGGACCATGCCCGCGGCCCAGAGCGCCTCCAGACCGGACGCCACGTCGGAGCTGATCTGGATCGTGGTGGGCACGTCGAGCGGACCGTCCTCCTTGAGGCGCTGGTCGAGCGAGCGGCCCTCGATGAACCGCTGCGCCATATATGGATGCCCCTCGTGCTCGCCGGTCGCCACGACCGGCACGACGTGGGGGTGTTTGACGGTCTGGGCGATCCGGGCTTCCCGGGAAAAGCGCCGGCGGAACGTCTCGTCACGCGCAAAGTCGCCCTTGACGAGCTTCAGCGCCACGCGGGTCCCGTCGGGGCCGGTGGCGGTGTAGACCTTGCCCATCCCGCCCTCGCCGAGAAGGTCGTCGACGTGGTATTCGCCGATTTGGGTTCCGATCCATGGGTCGGTCATGGCTCGCTCATGCTCCGCGGGTGGACAGCTTCCAAAGGTGTATCGGATACGCAGATCCGGCGCGCCGGGCTCCGGCACCGCTCAGGTCGTCCCTGCGGACGCCGGCACTCAAGTCTCGTCGCGTTCCGATGCGATGAGGATATGCAAGCGCCGCCCCCCTGGCAAGCGTCCTTGCCGACAGTACAATCGGCCGGGCATTGCTAGAGACGGGCGCGATCCTTGCCGGGTACCAAATCGACGGTGTGCTCGGAGACGGGGGCATGGGCACGGTCTACCGCGCCACGCAGCTTTCGCTCAAGCGACCCGTCGCGCTGAAGGTGCTCGCTTATGAGCTTGGCAACGATCCCGGATTTCGGGCTCGTTTCGAGCGCGAGGGGCAGGTCCAGGCGGCGCTGGACCATGAGCACATCGTGTCGATCTACGAGGCCGGGCAGACCGACTACGGGATGTTCATCGCGATGCGCCTGATCCAGGGCCCCACCCTGAAGGACCTGATCTTCAGCCGCGAGCTCGATCCGCGCCGCACGCTTCGGTTGCTGGCTCAGGTCGCGCACGCGCTCGACGCCGCCCATGATGCGGATCTGATCCACCGTGACGTCAAGCCCCAGAACATCCTGATCGGGCAGGGCGACCACGCCTATCTGGCCGACTTCGGACTGATCAAGGCTGTCGACGACCACGGGCCGCTGACCGGAACCGGCCAGTTCATCGGGACGATCGACTATGTGGCCCCCGAGCAGATCCAGGGCGATCCGGCCACGGCGACGAGCGATTGCTACGCGCTGGCCGGCGTCATGTTCGAGTGCCTGACCGGCCAGGTCCCGTTTCTGCGACCGAACGAGGCCGCGACGCTCCACGCCCATGTGCTCCAGCCCCCGCCGAAGATCTCCGAGCTGAGGCCAGACCTGCCGCTCGAGCTCGACGACGTGATCGCTCACGGCATGGCCAAGGACCCTGCGGCCCGTCCGGCCACCGCCGTAGAGCTGATCATGGAGGCGCAGCGCGCGCTCGGCTCGTGGTCCCCACACAAGGACTCTCAGGTCCATCTGGCCCCAGGAGCAGTCTCGCCCGACAGAGACCAGGCCACGCGAGTTCGCGCCCGCCCGCCCCGTTGATCGGACGTATGTCCAGGGGTCGTGTTTGGCCGGTTTGCGGAGGAAAGACCGGCTGGTACAATCTTTCCCGCGGGCAGCACTTGCCATGGGGGTGGCACGGATGAGGCAGGATCAAGGTGGGTTTGTTGCAACACTCGACAGGGTGAACGAGCCCAGAACCGCATCGCAGGTGCTTGGCCGGACCCTGAAGGACCGGTACAAGGTGCTCGACCCCATCTCCGCGGGGGCGATGGGTGCTGTCTACCGCGCCCAGGACATGGAGACCGACTCCCTCGTGGCGCTCAAGCAGTGCTCGGACCCCCACCACGACGCGCGCTTCGAGGTCGAGGCCCGGCTGCTTTCGAGCCTCCAGCACCCCCGCGTGGTCCGGATCATTGACCATTTCTCGACGCGCACCGGCCAGTTCCTCGTGATGGATCTCGTCAAGGGTCGGGACCTGGGCATGCTGATCAAGCAGGCCGGCGATCCCGGCCTCCCGCTGGATCAGTCGACGGAGTACGTGCGCCAGACCTGCGAGGCGCTTCAGTACGTGCACGACCAGCAGATCGTGCACCGCGACGTCAAGCCGCAGAACATCATCCTCGCCGAGAACGGCATCGTGCTCGTGGACTTCGGAATCGCCCGCGTGCTCGACGAGGAGGAGCAGCAAGGGACTGTCGGGATCGGCACCCCACGGTTCATGGCACCCGAGGTTTTCGCCGGCGGCCAGGTGTCGCCGCGCAGCGACGTGTTCAGCGTCGCTGCGACGTTGTGGACGCTGATCGCAGGCCGCCCGCCGGTATATGCCGATCCGACCAAGCTTTCCACCATCAACCCCGAGGTCACCCCCGAGCTCGAGCGCACGATCGCCGCCGGGCTGGAGATGATTCCCGAGCGGCGGGTCGCCTCGGTGGCGGCATTCGCCAAGGCCCTCGGCGCGCCGCTGCGGACCGAGACCGGTGTTTCGCTCGCCGTCTCGATCGAAGACACCGACGCATCTCGCACGCTGATGGAGGCCGTGGTCCACACCGCCGCCGGCGTGTTCGGCGCCGCCGCGGCGTCGATCTCGCTGATCGACGAGACCACCAGTGAGCTCGTCTACCAGTCTGCCTGGGGTGCAGGCGCACGCGAGATCGTCGGCGTCAGGCTCCCGCCCGGCACCGGGATCGCCGGCCAGGTCGTCGAGACGGGCTCCCCCGAGGCCGTTCCCGACTGCCGCACCGACCCGCGCTTCGCCGCCCGGATCGCGGCCGGCACCGGCTACGTCCCGTACACGATGCTGATCGTGCCGCTCCTGCGGCGCGGTCACTCGATCGGCGCCCTGTCGATCCTCGATCGACGCGATGGCCGCGGATACCGCCAGGACGACATCGAGCCCGCGGCACTGTTCGCGGATCTCGCGGTCAAGGCGCTCGACGTCACCCCGAACTCGTTCACGAGTCTCGGCATGACGAAGTTCAACTAGCACCGGCAAACGCGCGGGCTGCAAGCGTTTGCTGCAATACGCAGAGATCGGGAGGATTTGACGGCCCTGCCGAATCTTTGTTAGGTTGCGTCCTTCACGACGACTAGAGAGTCGCTTGGTCGGGGCGATGGACGAGTCGGGGCAAACGACTCCAGGGGGTCAACCGTATGGTTATTGGCGCACGGGTGGCGCGGCGCACGCGCACGCTGGCGACGTCAGGCTTTTCGATCCGGCGATTTGCGGGGGTCGCCGCCGCGGTCGTTGTGCTGGCGCTGATCGGAGCGCCGGGTGCACTGGCGCAGATCACCGACATCCACTCTGATGCCGGGCCGCTCACCGACATCTACATCGGGGACAACCTGACCTGCCAGGTGGCTCACACGGGGGATCTGGACTTCGAGTTTTACAGTCCCGGGAGCACATCGGGCCACTGCGAGACCGACGTCTCGGTGGGGAGCGGCGACACCGCTCAGGTCTACCAACCCGGCTCTTGGACGCCCGTCAGCCAATCGGCCGTATCGGGTGACGGCAGTGCGCGAAACCCCTTCTCGGTCACGACGACGGTCCAGGCCCTCAGCGACAGCAGCGGCTTGCCGACCCTGACCCTGACACAGACAGACACCTATGTGGTCGGCAACGAGTACTACAGAACCGACGTGACGCTGACCAACAACACGGCCGAGCCGCTGCCCGCGAAGCTGTACCACGCGGCCGACTGCTACCTGCAGGGCTCGGACTCGGGCTATGGATTCGTGGACACGACGAACCATGCCGTTGCGTGCTCCCAGAACCCCAATGACTCGCCGCCTGCGTTGATCGAGGAGTTCGCGCCGCTGACGACCGGCAGCAACTACTACGAGTCCGGCTACGGAAACGTGTTCTCGATCGTCGGCCAGCAGGTCAACTTTCCGAATACCTGCGACTGCGACGTCAGCCAGGACAACGGCATGGGGATCAACTGGGACATCGCCAACCTGGTTCCCGGGACGCCGCAGACGTTCTCGATGCTGTCGAACTTCTCGAGCCTCGGGCGTCACCGCGCTGCCGATCTCGGCGGCGGGCGGGAACTCGTTCTCCGGGCAGGTCGGCTCTCCGGTCGGAGGCACGATGGCCACGTTCAGCGCCGATTCCAGCGACTCCGCCGGCGACTTCGCTGCGACGATCGCCTGGGGCGACGGCACCACGTCGCCCGCCGCGATCACCGGCACCAACCCGAACTTCGTCGTGAGCGGCACCCATAGCTATTCGGCTCCGGGCAGCTACACGATCACGGTCACGATCGTCCGCGCCAGCAACACGGCGAACAGCGGAACCGTGACCGATTCGGCGGCCATCGCCGCTGCAGCGAGCAAGCCGTCGGTCCAGGGCGGAGGTAGCTCGAGCTCGAGCAGCACGGTTGCGGGATTCTCGGGCACCGTGAACCCCGGCGGTCTCCCGACGACCGCGCACTTCGAATACGGCCTGGACGCGAAGTACACCAGCGCCGGGAAGTCCGGGCCCGTATATGACCATGCGACGCCGGACCAGCCGGTCGGCTCGGACTCCTCCAGCCACCCGATCGCCGCCTCGGTGTCCGGACTGGTGCCCAACGCGCTCTATCACGTGCGGCTGGTCGCGACCAACAGCGCAGGAACCACATTCGGCCCGGACGTGACGTTCACGACCACGAAGGCGGCAGCGCCTTCCCAGCCGGCGCTAGGCAAGTCGTTCACGGGCGCAGCGACCGGACTGGTGCTGATCCAGGTCAATGGCAAGTTCGTGCCGCTGACCCAGCTGAGCAAGATCCCCAACGGCGCGGTGATCAACGCGCTGCACGGCACGCTGACGCTGAACACCGCCGCTACCGGCGCGACCCAGCACGCCACGCTGGCCGCCAAGAAGGGCAAGGCGAAGAAGCCCAAGACCCAGACCGGCAAGTTCGGCGGCGCGGTGTTCAAGGTCACCCAGACCCACTCCGGGCTGGCGACCCTGGCGCTCGTGGAGGGAGCGAAGTTCAAGGGAGCCCCCACCTTCGCCAGCTGCACGACCAAGAAGGGCAAGGCCGTGACGGCGGCGGTATCGAAGAAGACGCTGCAGTTGCTGCACGGCAGCGCCCACGGCAAGTTCCGCACCAAGGGCCGATACAGCGCAGCGACGATCCGCGGCACGATCTGGACGATCGCCGACCGCTGCGACGGCACCCTCGTCCACGCGATTAAGGACATCGTCACGGTCGACGACTTCGTCCGCCACAAGACGATTGCGCTGCACCCGGGCCACAGCTACCTGGCGCTGGCGCATCCGCCGAAGGTGAAGAAAAACGAAAACGCACAAGTAGCTCCGAATTGCGCAGCTTTGGTCCGTGCGGTAGGGTGCCAGGCCGCTTGCGGCCGGCGAGCTAGTCAGTAGGAAAACCGAAGGGGCAATGGGGGTGCGAGGAATGCATAGGCCGTTTAGTCTGCTTTCCGCCGTTCGACGGGGATCGTCGCCGCGATTGCGTTGGCTCTGATGCTGTCGGCGCGGCCGCCGCTCAGGCGGACTCGATCACGGCGATCGCGGGTCAGCCGTTCTCCGGCGTGGTCGACCAGCTCGACGCCTTCGCTGCACGACTCCGACGGCCGACATGATCGACTGGGGCGACGGTACCACGCCACAGTCAACTCCGGGACGCTCAACGCGAGCCGGCGGTGTCCGGCACCCACACGTATGCCGCGAAAGGCACTTTCAGCAGCACGATCACGCTCGCCAGCCCGAGCGGCGGCAACGCTCGACGACTTCTCCACCGCCAACGTCCGCCTCCCGTCAGTTCACGCAGTGCCCGCCCGTCGGCGCCGACTCCGGATGCCAGTTCCTGATCACGGTCTCCAACAGCGGCAACACCGTCCAGGCAGACCCCAACCAGGGGCCGTACGAGAATGCGGAGGACTCCCTGATCGGCGTGGTCAACAACTCGTCCAAGCCGATATCGCACATGCCCTCTATCCGTGCCTGGGTCTGATCTCTTCAACTTCGAGGGCGATGGAATCTGCAACCCCGGCGTCGGTCCGGCAGCCCCTGGCTGCGTCGATCCCGGTGGAGGTACCTGCGGCGCCGGCGGCACGAGCTTCATCTGCTCCTTCCCGAAACCACCCGGGCAGCCTGCTGGCTACACCGAGCCCGGCGCGCCGACGGGCAACACCCAGAACGGCTACGAGGGTCCGACAACCTGGTATTCGAACGTCAGCGCTACGACACGAGTAAAGGCATGGTCAACTTCTCGCCGGCGCTACAGCCTGGGCAGTCGACCTACTTCAGCCTGGAAGAGCCGCCGACCTCGACCACGATCGGCGTGGGCTCCTCGCCGACGGGTGGCACGGTGTCCCCGCCCAAGGTGGGCACGAGCACCGCCTCATTCTCAGGAACCGTCAACCCTGAGGGCCTGTCCACCACCGCCTTCTTCCAGTACGGACTCGACCTGCGCTACACCAAGCTGCATGCGTCCGGGCCCAACTACGACCACCAGACGCCGGCGCGGGTTGTTGGAAGCGACTTCAACGATCATTCGTTCACCGCGCAAGTGTCGGGGCTCGTGCCCAACGCGATCTACCACGTGCGGCTAGTCGCCAAGAACGGCGACGGCACCACGTTCGGCCCCGACGTTGTGTTCAAGACCGACAAGGACGGGGTGCCGGGGCCGCCGATTGCCGGCAAGAGCTTCAACGTTTCGGCCACCGGTCTGGTCCTGATCAAGCTGCACGGCGTGTTCGTGCCGCTGACAGAGCTTCGCCAGATCCCCAACGGCACGATCATCAACGCGCTCCACGGGACGCTGACGCTGATCACCGCCGGCGGGACCCAGCACGCGACGCTGTCGACTGACGCCAAGAAAAAGAAGAAGTCCAAGAAGGTCAAGACCCAGACCGGCAAGTTCGGCGGCGCCGTGTTCAAGGTCACCCAGACGCGTTCTGGCCTGGCGACCATCTCGCTTGTGTCCAACGCGTTCAAGGGCGCGCCGAGCTTCGCCAGCTGCAAGGCCAAGAAGGGCAAGGCCGTCGGCGCCGCGGTCTCGAGCAAGACCCTGCAGCTGTTGCACTCGAGCGCGCACGGCAAGTTCCGCACCAAGGGCAAGTACGCGGCGGCGACCGTACGCGGCACGATCTGGACGATCGCCGACCGCTGCGACGGAACGCTGACCCACGCGATCAAGGACAGCGTCACCGTCAGCGACTTCGTCCGCCACAAGACGATCATCCTGCGGCCTGGCCACAGCTACCTGGCCAAGGCGAAGAAGTAGCGCTCGCGCACCCGTTTTCTTTTTCCGAAAGACTGCGCCTGCGCATCGTCTGACAAGATCAGGTGTTGTAGGAGCCGTGGGGAAAGGTGCCTACGCCAAGACTTAGGGACCACTAGGGAGAAGGGACCGAATTTGAAGCGAGTCGGGCTGGCGGCGTGTGGCAGTGCTGCTCCTCGTCGCGTCAAGCGCTCAGGCCGCAACGCCGGCGATCGACATCCACTCGGCAGGACCGCTCAGCGACATCTACATCGGCAACGACCTGAGTTGCCAGGTGCGCAGTGGCGGGTTCTCGAGCACGGAGTTCTTCCCGAACGCGAGCGGGCCCGGTGACTGCGGGACGTTCCTGTTCATCACCGGGCCGATGGCAACTCCGGGTTCCTGGGTCCGGACTTCGCAGAACCACGCTGGCGGCACCCACACGACGGGCAATCTCGACAGCACCGAGATGCCGTTCACGCCCGTGAGCCAGTCGCTGACCGGTTCGGGCACCGCGGCGAGTCCGTACCGAGTCACGACCGTCGTGTCTGGCGTCAACGGAAGTCTCAGCCTCACCTTCACCGAGGTCGATACCTACGTCGTCGGGCAACAACTTCTTCCAGACGGACGTGACGGTCGCGAACACGAGCGCGGGCAGCGAGCTTCACGGCGAGCTGTACCACGCCGCCGACTGCCAGCTGCGAGGCAACGACAACGGGTTTGGCGAGTTCCCGCCGCAGAGCTCGCCCAACACAGCGAGCTGCACCCCGAACGTGCTCGGCAATCCGCCGTCTGCGATCGAGGAGTTCGTGCCCTCACGACCACAACCGGTCAGCAGCTGGGAGCAGACGCAAATCGGGACTCCCGGGGCTGGCGGGCTCTGGGCAGACCTCAACGGCAGTGCTCTACAGAACTCCTGCCTCGAATGCAGGGGCACCGCAGTGGATAACGGGATGGGGATTGAGTGGCCCGTCTCCCTCGCCGCCGGCGACTCGCAGACGTTCTCGTTCCAGACCGAGATCGTCGACACCGTCCCCGGCTGGCGGCTTCTCGTTCGCCGGCCCCGCGGGCTCAGCCGTCGGCGGGACGGTCGCCACCATCAGCGACCCGAACACAAGCGCCACCCCAAGCGCGTATTCGGCGACGATCAACTGGGGCGACGGCAGTTCCTCGGCGGGCACTGTAGGAGGAGGCAGCGGCAGCTTCTCGGTGACCGGGAACCACAGCTACGTGGCCGGCGGAACGTACCCGATCAGCGTGACGATCACAGCGGTCGGCACCAACCAAGGCAGCTCTACTGTCAGCGACTCCGCCACGATCACGGCCCCTCCGTCCACCGTGATCACGGGCGTCCCGACCGTCAGCAGCAGCACGAAGGCCGGTTTCGCTGGATCCGTCAATCCGGAAGGCCTCCCCACTACGACGCACTTCGACTACGGGCTCGACTCGCGCTATAGCAAGCCGGGAACGTCCGGTCCGGTCTACGACCACTCGACGCCTTCGCAGTCGGTGGGCTCGGACTTCACGAGCCATTCGGTGTCGGCATCGGTCTCGGGGCTGGTGCCCAACGCGCTGTACCACGTCCGACTGGTCGCGACGAACGCCGCCGGTACGACGAACGGCCCCGACATGACGTTCAGGACCGACCGGGGTCCGGTGCCGGGCGCACCGGGGCTCGGCAAGACGTTCAACGTGTCGTCGACCGGCCTGGTGTTGATCGAGGTTCACGGCGTCTTCATCCCGCTGACCGAGCTCACCAAGATCCCCAATGGCACGATCATCAACGCTCTGCACGGGACGCTGTCGCTGACGACGGCCTTGCCCGCGGTGCAGCACGCGACGATCTCAGCGAAGAAGAAGGCCAAGAAGCCGAAGACCAAGACGCAGAAGGGCAAGTTCAGCGGCGGCGTGTTCAAGGTCACCCAGGCGCGGTCCGGCCTGGCGACGCTTGCGCTGGTGGAGGGAGCGAAGTTCAAGGGAGCTCCCACCTTCGCCAGCTGCAAGACCAAGAAGGGCAAGGCGGTCACGGCCGCGCTATCGAAGAAGACGCTGCAACTGCTGCACGGCAGCGCCCACGGCAAGTTCCGCACCAAGGGCCGCTACGCCGCGGCGACCGTCCGCGGAACGATCTGGACGATCGCCGACCGCTGCGACGGCACGCTGACCCACGCGATCAAGGACAGCGTCACCGTCAGCGACTTCGTCCGCCACAAGACGATCATCCTGCGACCGGGACACAGCTACCTGGCAAGGCGCGATCGCCAGAGAACCGATCCGCACGATCAGCGCCCACGCGACCAGACGACTGATCCTCGGGATCGTCACAGCCGCTGTGTTGGCGTCGTTTTCTTTTCCGAAAGCTCGGGCTGAGAGGATCAGGGTCCGAACATGACCGCGAACCACCGATAAGCGAAAATAACGATCTGAGACGCTGAAAAACGATAGGGGCGCATGTTTGGGGTCACGCCGTTGTTACGGCGAGCCTGGGAACCCGCCCGGGCTCACCAACTATCGACGACAAGCTGACCGGGACCTAGATGAAGCGAGTCGAGCTGGGGCGTGGCGGGCGTGGACTGCCGCACCGCGATCCGGATCGCGGCGCGTGGTGGCGATCGCAGTCGTTGCGCTGGCGGCGCCGATCGCCTTCGCCTCGCAAGCCGACGCCGCGACGTTCACGGTCGGCTCGACGGCCGACACCGGCGGCTGCGCCAAGCCGCCGACCGGTACGACCTGCACGTTGCGCCAGCTCGTCAACTCGGTGCCGGCGGGCAGCACGATCTCCGTACCCGCCGGCACCTACACACTGACGGCCGGCGAGCTGCTGATCGACCAGAACCTGACGATCACCGGCGCCGGCGCGCGGACGACAACCGTGGAGCAGAACCCGCCCGCTGGAACGCCGGTCGCCCGAGTGTTTGACATCCAGCCAGACCCGGCGAGCGGCGTCGCGCCGACCGTGACGATCTCGGGGCTCGAGATCCTCTTCGGCAAGACCACGTCAGGCTCGACGAACGGCAACATCGGCGGGAACGTCCTAAACGAGGGGACGCTCACGCTCAGCGAGGACGACATCGTCCTCGGCGAGACCACCGGCGGCGAGGGAGCCGGCGTCGCAAACGTGGGCGGGACGCTGACGATCACGCACTCGCTGCTCGAGGACAACCTCAGCTTCGCCTCCAGTGGCAGCTGGCGGTATCTCCGGGGGCATCGCCAACGTCGCCAGTGGGGCGACGACGGCGACGGTGACGGTCAACAACTCCACCCTCGCCGGCAACACCGCCGCAGCTGGAGCCGGCGGGATCGGAAGCCGATGCATCCGGTGCACGAGCAGCGCCGTAACGATCGTGAACTCCACGATCTTCAACAACGACGGCGGCACGGCCACGACTAACGCCGGGGGCCTGATCGCCGGCACCGGCAGCAGCATCTCCGTCGAGAACTCGATCATCGCCTCGAACACTGTCGGCAGCGGAGCCACCGCATCGAATTGCGCAGGTTCGATCACATCGCTCGGCCACAACATCGAGACGTCGACCGATTGCGGCTTCAAATCCACGAGCGACCTGCAGAAGACCGACCCCCAGTTCCTGTTCTCTGGGGTCACGGACCTGGGCGGGAACACGGACACGCTTCCGTTGTCGGCCAGTAGCCCCGCGGTGGACGCCATCCCGACCAGCGCCCCCAATTGCACGAAGACCACCGATCAGCGAGACATCAGCCGGCCACAGGGGTCCAGCTGCGACATCGGCGCGTATGAGCTCATCGAGCCCGTCGAGGGCGCGCAGTTCTCAGAGGTGGTCGGGAGCATCGACAACACCTCGGCGACGATCGACTGGGGCGACGGCACCGCGCAGTCGAACGGCTCGGTCAACCCAACGACGCGTGAGGTCACCGGGACCCACACCTACGCCGAGGCGGGCATCTATCACGGGACACTGCACTGGCTCAACAGCGACGGGAATCCGTCGACGCGAGCGTTCGATGTGAAGGTCACCGACGCAGCCCTGAGCGCGACCGCGACGCCCGTCAGCGCAACCCAAGGGACGTCGTTCAACGGCACAGTTGCGACGTTCACCGACGGCAACCCGCTGTCTCAGGCCTCGGACTTTACGGCCACGATCGCTTGGGGAGACGGGACCGCCGCGACGGCAGGGACCGTGGCGACCAACGCGGGCGGCGGGTTCAAGGTCACCGGCACGCACACGTACTCCAAGACCGGATCGTTCACGACCACGATCACGATCAACGACGTCGGCGGCTCGACCACGAGTGCGACCGGCACGGCGACGGTGAGCCCGCCGCGGCCGGTCGTCACGAGCGTCAGCCCGTCCGCGGGCCCGACGGCGGGCGGGACCAGCGTCACGATCACCGGCACGAACCTCGGCACCGCGACCGCGGTCAAGTTCGGGGCCAACGCCGCGACGGTCACCACGAACACCGCGACCCAGATCGCCGCGACCAACCCAGCCGGCTCGGCCGGGACAGTCGACGTCACCGTCACGACCCCCGGCGGCACCAGCGCGACGAGCGCCAACGACCGCTACACCTACACCAACGGCCCATCGGTCGCTGCGATCAGCCCGACCTCGGGCCCGACCGCCGGCGGCACGAGCGTCACGATCACGGGCGCCAACCTCGCGAGCGCGACGGCGGTCAAGTTCGGGAGCAACACCGCAACGATCAACAGCAACACCGCGACGCAGATCGTCGCCGTCGCGCCGGCGGGCTCGGCCGGAGCAGTGGACGTGACCGTCACGACGGCGGGCGGCACCAGCGCGGCCAGCCTGGCCGACCGATACACGTACGCCGGACCCCCGACCGTGACCGGCGTCAGCCCGACCTCAGGTCCGACGCTCGGCGGCACGGCCGTCACGATCACCGGCACGAACCTGGACAACCCGAGCGCGGTCAAATTTGGCGGAACGAACGCCGCCGTCGTGACACCGATCTCCGCGACTCAGATCATCGCGGTCGCGCCGGCAGGTAGCGCAGGCGCACAGGACGTCAGGGTCACGACCCCGGGAGGCACCAGCGCGACGAGCTCGGCCGATCGGTTCACGTTCGTGCCGCCGCCGACAGTCACGGGCGTCAGCCCGTCGTCGGGCCCGGCTGCCGGCGGCACCAGCGTGACGATCACCGGCACGGACTTCACCGGCGCCAGCGCCGTTCACTTCGGCGCCAGCCAGGCTGCGAGCTTCTCCGTCGTCAACACGACGCAGATCACCGCAACCTCGCCCGCCGGCGCCGGCACTGCAGACGTGACCGTCACTACGCCAAGCGGCACCAGCGCGACCGGCGCTGCCGACCAGTTCACGTACGACGCGGCCAAGATCCCGCCGCCGCCCAGCTCGCCGGTAGTGCTCACCGGGGCGCCTTCGGTCCACAGCTCAAGCGCAGCGGCGCTCGAGGGCTCCGTCAACCCGCAGGGCCTGGCCACGACCGCGCACTACGAATACGGACTCGACTCGCAGTTCCGGGCATCGGGCCCGGTCTACGACCAGTCGACCCCCTCGCAGAGCGTGGGATCCGATTTCTCGAGCCACACCGTTGTTGCGTCGCTGTCCGGGCTGGTGCCCAACGCGCTGTACCACGTCCGGCTCGTGGCGACCAACAGCGCCGGCACCACGTTCGGCCCGGACGCGACGTTCACGACCAAGGAAGACGCGCCTCCGCCCCCACCGAAGCTGGGCGGAGCGTTCAACGCCGAACCCGTCAAGGGGCTCGTGTTCGTCGAGATCAACGGCAAGTTCATCCCGATCACCGAAGTGCGGCAGATCCCCAACGGGGCGATCATCAACGCGCTGCACGGAACCGTCGCGTTGATCACGGCAGCCGGCGGGAGCAGCACGGCGAACGTGTCGCAGGCCGTCAAGACCAAGAGCAAGAAGCCAAAGGCCAAGGTCACGACTCAGAAGGGAACGTTCGGCGGCGCCGTCTTCAAGGTCACCCAGGACCACTCCGGGCTCGCAACTCTTTCATTGGTCGAAGGCGCGAACTTCGCGGGAGCGCCGACGTACGCAAGCTGCCAGACGCACAGCGTCAAGGCGACGGTTGCGGCGCTCTCCAAGAAGACCCTTCAGCTGCTGAAAGGCAGCGACAACCACGGGAAGTTCCGCACCAAAGGCCGGTACGCGGCCGCGACAGTTCGCGGAACGGTCTGGTCGATAGCTGACCGCTGCGACGGGACGCTGACCCACGTTACCCGCGGAACGGTCGTGGTCAGCGATCTCGTCCGCCACAAGAGCATCACCGTCCGCGCCGGACACAGTTACCTGGCGCTGGCCCGTCCACCAAAGCACAAGTAGCGCATCCAGAAAGCGCGCCCGGGGAGGCGCGTTGATATCGAAAAGTAGCGTCAAGTGAGGAATGACTTGATTCGAGCAAAGAACGCATTCGCCGCCCCCCTGATCGCCGTCGTGCTGCTGCTCGTGCTTGCAGCCGCCGCCCAGGCGAACACGATCGTCGTCAACGTGACACGACGACCCGAGCGGGTTCCGGCGACTGCCAGACGACCGACTCCTCAGTGCTCGCTGCGGCAGGCGATCGACGCGGCGCACCCGGGCGACACGATCCAGCTCGCGGACTGACGCCCACCCGGTCACCTACACGCTGACGCAGGGGCCAACCTCGAGATCAGCAAGAGCCTCACGATCGCAGGGCGACGGCGCCTCGACGCGACGTGATCGACGGTATCCGGCAACGCCGGCGCGGATCCTCGCGCGATCGACAGCGGCACCGTGCCGATCTCAGGATCTGACGATCACCAACGGCGATCGACGGCAACGACGAGAACTTCCAGAGCTGCAGCCCGTGCGAGACGATCAACGCCAACGGCGGCGGCGCGCTGTTCAACAACGGCGGAAACGTGACGCTCGACAACGTCGCGTTCACGGACAACGCCGCGAGCGCACCCCGCTTGGCGGCGCCGTCAGCAACGGCTTCGGGAACCTGACCCTGACCGACGTGTCGTTCACGGGCAACAGCGCGGCCGCCGGCGGCGGGCTGTTCGTCGCGCGGTGGGAACGTCACCGGCGACGGGAGTCACGTTCGAGAACAACGGCGGCGGCGACTTCGACGGCGGCGCGGCCTACCTGCTGGGCGGCACCGTGTCGCTCACGAACGCGACGATCGTCGGCAACGGATCCGGCTCGGCGATCGGCGGCGGGATCGCGAACGGCGGCGCACGTTGACGCTGGTCAACGACACGTTCTCGGGCAACGTCCGCGGCGCGATCCAGACCGACTCAGGGCGCGAGACGAGCGTCGCGAACACGATCATCGGCGCCGGCTTTGCCGATGGCACCGACTTCGCATGCCTGCCGTCGGGAAGATGGACCGACCCGTTCAACGATGTGCCCGTCGGCGAGGCGATCACCAACGACGACGGCAACAACTTCGACCAGGACGGGCACTGCGGCTTTGACGGCAACGGCGACATCGCCGACGCCGATCCGCACCTCGCGTCGATCGCCGACAACGGCGGCCCGACGCGCACGCAGGCGCTGCTCGCCGGCAGCCAGGCGATCGGCAACGGCAATCCGATCTCAATGCCCGGCAACCGACCAGCGCGACATCACCCGCGACGGCCCGTGCGACATCGGTGCGTTCAAGACCCACCCGACGTCCGCGCCGGCGACCCCGAGCACCAGCGAGGCCGGGCCCTATCACCGACTCGAGCGCCGACCTTCACGGGACGATCAACCTCTCGGGCGACGCCGGTGGCTTCCACTTCGTCTGGGGTCTGTCGCAGGACGACCTCGCTCAACTCAACCCCGGTCCAAGGCGCCGGCATCGTCGAGAGCGACACCTTCGAGACACAGACGCTCTCGGGCCTGAATCCCGGGACGCACGTACTTCTACAAGATCGTCGCCGACAACTCGTCCGGCTCCACGCCGGACACCGCTTCGGACATCAAGAGCTTCACGACGCAGGCCGACCCGCCGTCGGTGTTCAACGTCAATCGAAGACTCGGTCACCGACACGACCGCCAACCTCTCGATTCACGATCAACCCGAACGGCGCCGACACCAGCTACGTCATCCAGTACGGCGACGCAGATCCGGGCGAGCGATCAGACGCACCGATCCGATCGACATCGGTGCCGACGCAGGCGACCAGCAGCTCACGGCCACGCTGCAGAACCTCGATCCCAACAGCGACTACCACTTCGAGGTGATCGCCACCAACAGCGTCGACAGCACGACCCAGTCCGGCCAAGACTTCGCCACCGACACAGCAGATCGGCGGCATCGCACGGCTCCCGATCGAGCTCGACGACAGCGGCACGTCGAACTTCGGCTGCCCGGAGACCGCACGCATCGACTGGGGCGACAACAGCGGGGTGCAACACGTGGTGCCCGACTGTCTGTTCCCAGGCGACGAAGAGGACCCAGCCCAGTACGCGCTGACCGCCGACCACACGTACGCTCAGCCCGGCCACTACGACATCCAGATCACCTATCCGGACATCGAGCAGACCAGCACATCAGTTCGCGCAGATCGCCGAGAACGACGTCCGACGCCCCGTCGAACAACACACTGCCGGCGATCTCGGGGACCACGACGCCGGGGCACACGCTGACCACGACCGACGGCGACTGGAACGGCGACCCGGCGTTCGACTACCAGTGGCAGGACTGCGACCAGAACGGCGAGAGCTGCACCGACACCGGAGATGACCAGAACACCTACGCGCTGACCGGCAGCGACGTCGGCCACACGATCCGCGTGATCGTGACCGGGTCCAACGACGGCGGCTCGACCCCGGCCACCTCGGGCCCAACAGCAGTCGTCGCCGGGCCGCCGCCGTCTAACAACACGCTTGCCGGCGATCTCGGGAATCCCGAGCTCCGGGCAACTCGCTCACATGCTCCGACGGCTCCTGGAGCAACAATCCGAGCGGCTTTGCGTTCGCGTGGAACCGAGACGGCAGCCCGATCTCGGGCGCGACCGCTCAGACTTACGCGGTGCAGGCCGCCGACCAGGGCCACACGTTGACCTGCACGGTGATCGCGCACAACGACGGGCGGGTCCTCGAGCCCGGCGACCAGTGCCGGTGTCGCCGTACCCTCAGGCTCAAGTGGAGGTCCAGGATCGAAGCCGACCGCGAACAAGCCGTCCGACCTCGGCGACGAAGCCCAACCAGCACGGCGTTCGACGGTTCCGTCAACCCGGGTGGCCTGGCGACGACCGCGCACTTCGAGTACGGGCTGGATTCGAAATACACCAATCCCGGGACGTCGGGGCCGGTCTACGACCTCTCGACACCGTCGCAGAACGTCGGCTCGGGCTCGAGCGGCCAGACCGTGTCCGCGTCGGTGTCAGGGCTGGTGCCCAATGCGCTCTACCACGTGCGGCTCGTCGCGACCAACAGCGCCGGCACGACGTTCGGTCCCGACGCGACCTTCACGACGCCGTGCGGCGCCGGCGCCCGGCGCGCCGACGGTCACCAAGTCGTTCGACGTCAAGCCGACCCAGGGCGTCGTGCTGATCCAGGTCAACGGCAAGCTCGTGCCGCTAACCCAGCTCAAGCAGATCCCGGCGGGCGCCGTGATCGACGCTTTGCACGGCACGCTGAACCTCGTCACCTCGACGGGCAAGGGCCACACGACCCAGACCGGCACGTTCGCCGGCGCGATCTTCAAGGTCACCCAGGACCACTCGGGGTTGACGACGCTGACGCTCGTCGAGAACGCGTTCAAGGGCGCACCCTCGTACGCCAGCTGCAAGGTCGCACACGGCAAGGCGTCCGCGGCCGCGCTGAGCGCCAAGACCCTCCAGCTGCTGAAGGGCAAGGACAATCACGGCAAGTTCCGCACCAAGGGGCGCTACGCCGCGGCGACCACCCGCGGGACCGCCTGGTCGGTGGCCGACCGTTGCGACGGCACGCTGACCAAGGTCACGCAGAGCAGCGTCTTGGTCAACGATTTCGTGCGACACATCAGCCTGATCCTCCACGCCGGTCACAGCTATCTCGCGCTGGCCAAGCCGCCCCGGCATAAGTAGGGTCAGTTCGAAAAAACCCCCGCACAACGCGCGCGTTTTGCGAGGATGGACGCGTTGGTAGGGCGTTAGAGACCCACGGACCGGGATCACGGATGAAGTGCTGAGGACGGGACCGCAGACTAGGCTGGGATCGCGACGGCTCGGATCGAGCGCTGCCGCCCGGTGCCGCCTGGCGCTTGCGATGGTGGCGATCCTCATGGCCTCTCTGGCCGCGGTTGCCGTTCCCGCAGATGCTCACAGCTTCAGGTTCCATCACTCTGGAATCTGCGCAGCAGCGAGCCCGTTCGATGCCGATAGCTGGGGCGCCGTTCAGCGGCCCGGTCGCGACTTTCACAGTCCGCGATCCGTTTGCAGACGCCCACGACTTCCGCGCTTTCGTGAAGTGGGGCGACGGCACCAAGTCGTGGGCGACTATCGAGCAGGAGCCGAGCGGCGGGTTCGTCGTGGACGCCACGCATACATACTCCGACCCCGGCACCTTCTACACGACGGTGTTCATCATCCGCCTGTGGCGTGGGTTTGCGGTAGTCCATGGCGCGGCCACGGTCCTTCAGGCGGCGCCTGCCGTGACCGGGATCAGCCCAGCGTCGGGCCCAGAGTCCGGCGGCACGACCGTCACGATCACTGGCACCGACCTCACGGGCGCGACCGACGTCCAGTTCGGCGACACCTCCGCGATCAACTTCACCGTCGACAGCCCGACCCAGATCACAGCGACCGCCCCGGCCGGCACGGGCACCGCCGACATCACCGTCACGACGCCGGGCGGAACCAGCACCACCAGTGACGCCGATCAGTACAGCTATATCCCCGCCCCCACCGTCACAGGTGTTGGCCCGACGTTTGGGCCGGAGGCCGGCGGCACGACAGTCACGATCACCGGCACCGACTTCTCGGGGGCGACCGATGTCGAGTTCGGAAGTACGGCGGCCAGCGCCTTCAGCGTAGACAGCCCGACCCAGATCACGGCGGTTGCTCCGGCGGGCTCGGGCATCCGGGATGTAACCGTCACGACGCCGAGCGGCACCAGCGCCGTCAGCCGCGCCGACCTCTACACCTACATCCCCGCCCCTGCCGTCACCGGGATTAGCCCGACGTCCGGGCCCGAGTCAGGTGGCACGACGGTGACGATCACCGGCACCGACTTCTCGGCCGCGACCGATGTCGAGTTCGGCAACACCCCGGCGACCAGCTTCCACCTCGACGGCTCGACACAGATCACCGCGACTGCCCCGGCCGGCACCGGCACCGTCGACGTCACGGTCGCCACCCCGAATGGCACCAGCCCCACGACCGACGCCGATCAATACAGCTACAGCCCTGCGCCGACCGTGACTGGCATCAGCCCGACCTCCGGCCCCGACGCCGGAGGGACCACCGTCACGATCACCGGAACCGATCTTTCGGGCACGACCGACGTCGAGTTCGGGAGCAGCCCCGCAACCGACGTCAGTGCCGACGGTCCCAGCCAGCTCACCGCCACCGCCCCAGCCGGCACCGGCACCGTCGACATCACGGTCACCACGCCAAGCGGCACCAGCACGACCAGCAACGCCGATCAATTCACGTATATCGCCGCCAGAGTCGTCCAGCAGACGGGCTCGCCAACGGTCGCGACCGGGCCTCCGACCGTGCAGAGCAGCGGTGCCGGACTTGCGGGCTCGGTTAACCCACAAGGCCTGACGACGACAGCGCACTTCGAGTACGGGCTCGACGCCCGTTACACCAAGCCCGGCACATCGGGCCCCGTGTACGACCACTCGACGACGGATGAGCCTGTCGGAACCGACTTCTCCGTGCATTCCGTGCTGGCGTCGGTCGCCGGCCTATTGCCAAACGCCCTTTACCACGCGCGCCTCGTGGCAGCCAATGCGGACGGCACGACGTTCGGCCCCGATGTCGTCTTCAAGACGCCGGCCGATCCAGCTCCCGCGCCGCCGGCGCTGGGAACGTCGTTCAACGTCGCCCCGGTGTCGGGGCTCGTCACGGTCAAGCTCCACGGCAGCTTCGTGCCCCTGACGCAGGTGCGCTCGATTCCGGCGGGCTCGATCATCAACACGTTGCAGGGGTCGTTGAAGCTCATAACCGCAACCGGGAAGAAGCACAAGAACCAGCACGGGACATTCGGCGGAGCGGTCTTCAAGGTGACCCAGTTCGGCTCCGGCAAGAACAAGGGCCTGACCACGCTGGCGCTGGTAGAGGGAGGCGTGAAGGGCGGTCCTTCGTACGCCGCCTGCAAGACCAAGAGCACCAAGCAGGCTTCGATCGCGGCCCTCAGCAAGAAGACGCTTCAGCTCCTGCACGGCTCTGACAACCACGCGAAGTTCCGCACCAAAGGGCGATACAGCGCAGCCACCATCCGCGGCACCGTCTGGACGATCGCCGATCGCTGCGACGGAACGATCGTCCACGTGACCCGAGGACTGGTCGACGTCACCGACTTCGTCCGCCACATCACGGTCGTGGTCCACGCAGGCCATACCTATCTGGCCCTGGCAAAACCTAAGAAGCACAGGTAGGCTCTGAGCTGCCGCGCCGGGGCCGGGCCGCGGGGCAGAAGCACGCCGCGACATCGAACGTTCGTCCAGTAGGGCAGCGACGACACCAGGGGGAGTCCTTCAGCATGCGCGCATACGCTCCGAACCTCGGCCATCGAGCGTCGGTAGACCGGCGCCCGTCGGTTTTGCGAGCAGCCTTGATCACGTTGATAGTGCTGCTTCTGATGGGCCTGTTCAGCGGTGTGGCGAAGGCAGGGCAGCTGACTGTGACGTCGATCACCGACACGCCGCCGTCTGCGGCGGCGGGCGCGAAGTCGGTCTACACGGTCGGGTTTACGGGGACGGCAGGCCTGTCCAACGCGGCCGGCAGCCAGATCATGATCACGTTCCCCGCCAACACCGACCTGACCGGACTGGTCGGCTCCTCGGTCAAAGTCCCCGCTGTCAGCAGCGCCTCGATCGGCAACTGCTTCCGGTCCGCAGCGACGGTCGTCACCTGCACCCTGTTCAGCGGCCAGTCGATCGCGGCTGGAGCGGCCGTCAGCGTCGAAATCGACGGCGTCGTCAACGCACCAACGACAGGCTCCAACACACTTAGCGTCGCCACGACGTCCCCGTCGGACACTGCAGGCTCAAACACCTTCTCGATCGTCGGGGCACAGCCGCTGTCGGTGACGTCGATCACCGACACGCCGCCGTCTGCGGCGGCGGGCGCGAAGTCGGTCTACACGGTCGGGTTCACGACGTCGTCGACGGGCGGGCTGTCCAGCGCGGCCGGCAGCCAGATCCTGATCACGTTCCCCGCCAACACCGACCTGACCGGACTGGTCGGCTCCTCGGTAGCCGACACCAGCGTGAGCAGCAGCGCGATCGGCAACTGCTTCCGATCGGCCGCGACGGTCGTCACCTGCACACTGTTCAGCGGCCAGTCGATCAGCACCGAGCCACACGGTCAGCGTCGTGATCGACGGCGTGATCAACGCGCCCACGACCGGGACCAACACGATCAGCGTCGACACCACGTCGGACACTGCAGGCTCAAACACCTTCTCGATCGTGGGGGCACAGCCGCTGTCGGTGACGTCGATCACCGACACGCCGCCGTCTGCGGCGGCGGGCGCGAAGTCGGTCTACACGGTCGGGTTCACGACGTCGTCGACGGGCGGGCTGTCCAGCGCGGCCGGCAGCCAGATCCTGATCACGTTCCCCGCCAACACCGACCTGACCGGACTGGTCGGCTCCTCGGTAGCCGACACCAGCGTGAGCAGCAGCGCGATCGGCAACTGCTTCCGATCGGCCGCGACGGTCGTCACCTGCACACTGTTCAGCGGCCAGTCGATCAGCACCGAGCCACACGGTCAGCGTCGTGATCGACGGCGTGATCAACGCGCCCACGACCGGGACCAACACGATCAGCGTCGACACCACGTCGGACACTGCAGGCTCAAACACCTTCTCGATCGTGGGGGCACAGCCGCTGTCGGTGACGTCGATCACCGACACGCCGCCGTCTGCGGCGGCGGGCGCGAAGTCGGTCTACACGGTCGGCGTTCACGACGTCGTCGACGGGCGGGCTGTCCAGCGCGGCCGGCAGCCAGATCCTGATCACGTTCCCCGCCAACACCGACCTGACCGGACTGGTCGGCTCCTCGGTAGCCGACACCAGCGTGAGCAGCAGCGCGATCGGCAACTGCTTCCGATCGGCCGCGACGGTCGTCACCTGCACACTGTTCAGCGGCCAGTCGATAGCACCGAGCCACACGGTCAGCGTCGTGATCGACGGCGTGATCAACGCGCCCACGACCGGGACCAACACGATCAGCGTCGACACCACGTCGGACACTGCAGGCTCAAACACCTTCTCGATCGTCGTGGCACAGCAGATCAGCCAGCCGGCGCTGCAGCTGAGCAACACTGCTGCAGGCGCCGGGAATGTCGCATATACGACTGCGTTTACGACTTCCTCGACGGGCGGCCTGTCCAACATGGCCGGCAGCCAGATCACGATCACGTTTCCGGCGACGACGGACCTGACGCACCTGACGGGTTCGTCGGTTGCGGATACGAGCGTGAGCAGCAGCGCGATCGGCAACTGCTTCCGATCGGCCGCGACGGTCGTCACCTGCACACTGTTCAGCGGCCAGTCGATAGCACCGAGCCACGCGGTCCAAATCGTCGTAAGCGGCGTCACAAATCCGACCTCGGGTGGGACCGCCTCCGTGTCGGTATCCACCACTTCGGACCGGGTGCCGGTCGCCTCCGGCACATCGCCAATCACGCCGCCTCCTCCCCCGCCGCCGACCAGCCCGCCGGTCGTCACGCCAAGCTCGCCGTCGACACCCAGCGCCACCGCCGCGGCCGTGTCGGGCGCGGTCAATCCGCACGGACTGGCGACGACCGTCGTGTTCCAGTACGGGCTTGATCTGTCGCAGCGCGGGCCTGGCTCCTCAACCACCCTCTACGACCAGTCGACAGCGCCCCAGCAGGTCGGCTCGGGCACGAGCAACCAGTCGGTGTCAGCGAATCTGACGAACCTGATCGCGGGCGGCGTGTACCACGTACGGATGGTCGCCACCAACAGCGCCGGCACCACCAACGGCCCCGACCAGACGTTCACCACGCCCAAGGCCGCGGCGCCGCCGCCTCCCGTGCTCGGCCAGACTCAGAACGCCGCACCCGTCAGCGGCAAGACGTTCATCCTGGTCAACGGGAAGTTCGTGCCGCTGACCAGCGCCACCAAGATCCCGTCCGGCGCGACGATCGACGCGCTGAAGGGCACCCTCAGCCTCACATCCGCAACTGGAGTCGGCAAGAAGACCCAGACCGGTACGTTCGGCGGCGCCGTGTTCAAGGTCACCCAGACCAAGGGCGGGGCGCTCAAGGGTCTGACGACACTCACGCTCGTCAACAACGCCTTCAAGGGCGCCCCATCGCCTGCCGTGTGCACGACCAAGCACGCCGGCAGGGCATCGGCCGCCGCCCTGTCCAACAAGACGATCCAGCTCTTGCGCGGCCGCGACAACCACGGCAAGTTCCGCTCCAAGGGTCGCTACGCGGCAGCCACCACCCGAGGGACGGTCTGGTCGATGGCGGACCGCTGTGACGGAACCCTGACGAGCGTCAGCTCGGGGGCCGTGACGGTGAACGACCTCGTGCGACACGTCAACGTCACCGTCCGCGCCCACCACAGCTACCTAGCGCTCGCAAAACCGACGAAACGCGGGTAGTGTTGGATCGGGGCCGACGCGGGGAGTAACAGCGACGGGAAGCAGGAGGGCATGCGCTCACACGCTCGGATTCTGGATCGGGGTAGGCACGGCCGCGGCTCGCGTTTACGCATTGTGGCTCTCATCACGGTCATGGCCCTGCTCTTGATGGGCATGATCGCCACCGACACCGCGTGGACGCGGGCCTGGCCCGATCGGACAGTTACGAAGGACGGAGGTCCGGGCGGTGGCCCGCCCCCGGGCCAACCGGTGCTTGGCCGGACCGAAGAAGTCAAGCCTGTCAAGGGCAAGATATTCGTGATCCTGAATGGAACGCTCGTCCCGCTTTCCACCACCGCGGGGCTGACCACGGGGACGGTCATCGACGCCCTTCACGGGACGTTGCAGCTGACAACGGCCACTGGGAAGGGCCTGGCGACGCAGACTGGGACTTTCGGCGGGGCCGTCTTCAAGGTCACGCAGACGCGCTCGGGCCCAGCTAAGGGCCTAACCACGCTGACGCTCGTCAACAATGCGTTCCAGGGCGCACCCTCGTTCGCGAGCTGCACTGCACAGAGCGCGGCCGATGCGGTCTGCGGCCGCGGTCTCGAACAAGGTGCTGCAGCTGCTGCACGCCAAGGACAACCACGGCAAGTTCCGCACCAAGGGCCGCTACGCAGCAGCGACCACGCGAGGCACCGTGTGGTCGATCGCTGACCGCTGCGACGGAACACTCACACACGTCAACCAGGGCACGGTCGTCGTCAACGACCTCGTGCGGCACAAGAACGTCACCGTCCGCGCTGGCGACAGCTACCTGGCCAAGGCCGGCAAGTAGAGCCCGCGCTACGATTGCCGCTCACGAAAACCCAGGGGGGCTGGCGGGAAAGCCGGCTGAGATAGCGCCCTACGCACCCCAGCGAACCCGGCGCTGACCCTTCGAACCTGTGGGGTAATGCCCGCGGAGGGAGCGACTAGCGCAATGATCGAGGCTCCCACGAAGGAGCCTCGCGATCTTCACGGCCCGGACGGCGTCAGGGTCGAGGTCGTGAGCAGGACGTTTCGCACCAAGCGAGGAGAGGTCGATGCCCTCGCCGGGATGTCGCTGCGCGCTCAGCCGGGCGAGATCGTCGCCGTGGTCGGGCCCAGCGGCTGCGGCAAGACGACCTTGCTCGAGCTGATCTGCGGCCTGCAGATAGCGGATTCCGGGAGCGTTAACGCCGCTCCCGCCGCGCTGATGCCCCAGCGCGACCTGCTGCTCCCCTGGCTTACCGCACTCGACAACGCCGGTCTGGCGCTGCGGGCGCGCGGCGTCTCGCGCACGCAGGCGCGCGCGGCGGCCGCGCCGTGGCTGGAGCGGTTCGGGCTGGCGGGGTTTGAGGGGGCTCGCCCGGCCGAGCTGTCGGGCGGCATGCGCCAACGAGTCTCGTTCCTGCGCACGCTGCTGGCGGGCAAGCCGGTGCTCGCGCTCGACGAGCCGTTCGCCGCGCTGGATGCGATCACCCGCGCCGAGATGCAGGGCTGGCTCGCCCAGGTGCTGACAAGCGAGCCGCGCACCGTCGTCCTGGTGACCCACGACGTCGAGGAAGCGGTGATGCTCGCCGACCGCGTGGCCGTGATGTCTCCGCGGCCCGGGCGTGTCCTGGCCGAGATCGACGTCGACGCGCCGCGACCGCGACGGCGCACCGACTCGTCGATCGTGGCACTGCGCGAACGCGCGCTCGAGGCGCTGGGAGTGCCGACGTGAACGCTGTCCTGCCGTCGCCTGCCAGTCGCTTCCGGGCGGGCTGGGGCGCCGCGATCGTGCTGCTCGTCCTGCTCGGTGCGTGGGAGGTGTACGTCGACGCCGGAGGCGCCGATCCGCTCATCCTCCCCGCGCCGCATGCAGTGGCCAAGGCGATGTACACCGACCGCTCGCTGCTGTGGAGCAACTTCCTGGTGACCGCGCGTGAGGTTCTACTCGGCATGGCGCTGGCAGCGATCGCCGGCCTGGGGTTCTCGATCGCGCTGCACTTCTCGCGCACGCTGCGCGCCGCGGTGTATCCGCTGCTGATCGCGTCCCAGACGATTCCAATCCCGATGCTGGCGCCCGTCCTGGTGCTGTGGCTCGGGTTCGGAATCCTCCCGAAGCTGGTGGTCATCGCTCTCGTCTCGTTCTTCTCGATCGTCGTGACGACGCTCGGCGGGCTGGCGGCCGTCGATCCCGGCCTGATCAAGCTGATGCGGACATTCGACGCGTCCCGGGGCAGCACATTTCGACATGTGGAGTTTCCGTCGGCACTTCCGGGCCTGTTCACCGGGGCCAAGATCGCGGTGGTAGTTGCCGTGATCGGGGCCGTCTTCGCGGAGCAGTCCGGCGCCAGCTCCGGCCTAGGATTTCTGTTCGAGCAATCGATCCCACAGCTGCTGACGGCGCGCGCTTACGCCGCCGTCGTGGTCCTGTCGGTGTTCGCGATCGCGTTGTTCGCCTTGCTGACCATGGCCGAGCGGCTGCTGCTGCCGTGGGCCTTCCAACCGAGAGGAGACAGCGCCTAGATGAAGAGGGCTCTGATGATGACCGTAGGCCTCGCGGCACTGACGCTTGTGCTGTCGGCCTGCGGGGAGAAGAAGGAGTCGGTGACGTCGTCGGGAGGCACACAGTCGATGACGCTGATGCTCGACTGGTTTCCCAACGCCGATCACGTCGGCATCTACCAAGCGCTCGCGGATGGCGATTTCGAGAAGGCCGGGCTGAACGTCCACATCCAGGTGCCCTCGGATCCGGCGCTGCCGCTGAAGCTGCTCGAGGCCGGCAAGACGGACGTCGCCATCTCCTACGAGCCCGAGGTCATGCTGGCCCGCGACAAGGGCGAGGCGCTCGTGTCTGTCGCGGCGATCGTCCAGGAGCCGCTCACCTCGATCGTCTCGATCGGCTCCAAGCACATCCGTAGCGCCGCTGATCTTCGCGGCAAGCGCGTCGGCGACGCCGGGATCCCCTACCAGCACGCCTACCTGACCACGATCCTGTCGCATGCGCACGTGCCGATCGGGTCGGTCAAGGAGACCAACGTCGGCTCCGACCTCGTCCCCGCGATGCTCTCCGGACGGGTCGACGCGACCCTCGGCGCGTATTGGAACTACGAGGCGATCCAGCTTCAGCGGATGCACAAGCACCCCAACGTGATCCGGATGGATCAGGTCGGCGTGCCGACGTACGACGAGCTCGTCGTGGTCGCCCGCAAGAGCACCGTCGTCAACCACCCCGACGAGATCCGGCGCTTCGTCCAGGCGCTTGGCCGCGGCTACGAGGCTGTCCGGCGCGACCCGCAAGCCGCGGTCGACAATCTCGTGAAGGCCAACCCGGGCCTCGATGCGGGTTTCCAGCTTGCAAGCGTCAAGGCCACGCTTCCGGCCTTCTTTCCCAGCGACTCGAGCAAGCCCTGGGGCTGGCAGAGCGCAAGCCAATGGAACGCATACGGGCAGTGGATGCTCGATCAGCACCTGATCTCGAATCCCAACGCCGTCGCGGACGCATCGACCAACGAGCTGCTCGCCGGTCAGGGGCTGTGAGCCGTGCGTCGACGGTTGCCTAGTTATGTCCCGCGGAGCTTCGGGTATCCCATCTCCACGCGATGCTCCAGCAGCCCATTCACCACCACATCGCGCAGGCAGCGGGACGATCAGAAAGCGAGACCGGCCTTCTGATCTTGCGGATGATCAATGCCAGCTGGCCACGCGGCGTCGACGACCACCGTGAACCGATCGCGGTTCAGTGGTTGCGCCGCTGGCGGCCGGACATCATCGACGGACTGCTTCCTGCGTGCTCATGCCGGCGCGGTCACTGCGCCGTTTGTAACTGAGCCGATCATCTCCGCCAGGCGCTCGGGCGCGTCGAGTTGGACGAACGCGCGCGCGTTCGGGATCCGCTCGAGGCGCGCGTTTGGCAGCGTCGCCGCCAGGCGCTCGGCGTCGCTGAACGGGAAGAAGCGATCCTTGGCGCCCCACGCGATCAGCGCCGGGCGGTCAAAGTCGCGCAGGCGTTCGGCGGCCGCGATGGTGACAGCCGGATCGATCCCCCGCACCACCTTCGCGAGGTCGGCGCGGATCCGCTTGTCGGCGAGCGGCGCCACCCACGACTTCACCTGCTCGTCGGGGATCGGCTGCATCGTCAGCGGCATCGCCTTGAAGGCGGCCCCGCGCACCGCGCGAACGCGTCCCAGGACGCTCGTGGCCGCGAGCGCTCCCGGCAGCTTCAGCGCCGTAAGCAGCGGGCGCACCGCCGGCGGCGGGAAGTTCTCGAACGCGTCGCAAGTCGTGAGCACGAGCCGGCCCAGCCGTTCCGGGTGATCGGCGGCGACGAGCTGGCACAGCGCGCCGCCCGTGTCGTTGCCGACGAGCGTCACGTCCTCGAGCTCGAGCCGGTCCATGAACTCGGCGATCAGCCGCGCGATCCCGGGCGCCGACAGGTCGGCCTCCTTGTTCATCGGCAGCGAATGTGAGCCCAGCGGCAGGTCCGGGACGATGCACCGTCCCTGTCTCGCGAGCAGCGGGACCAGTCGATCCCAGACGTTGCCGTTTACGAGCAGACCGTGGATCAGAACGATCGGAGTGCCGGTTCCCTGCTCGCGGTATCGAACAACTCCCTGGGACAGCTGGATCTCGGGCATCATCACACCTCGCTCGGGCGGCGGCTCCGCCCACTAGAGTTACGTACAGACTGTACGGATCTTCACATACAGACAGTATGGATGTCAAGGAACCCGATAACGGCGAAGGCCGACCGCGAACGAAGGCCGCGCAGCGCGACGCAACGATCGCCGCGCTCGTCGGCGCAGCGCGCGAGCTGTTTGCCCAGCGCGGCTACGCCGCCGTCGGGACCGAGGAGATAGTCCAGGCCGCCGGCGTCACCCGGGGCGCCCTCTACCACCATTTCCGCCGCGGCAAGGAGCAGCTGTTCCAGGCCGTGCTGGTCCAGGTGAGCGCCGAAACCACCACCCGGATCGCGCGGATGGCCTCGGCCGCCGACGATCCATGGGACGAGCTGGTGATTGGCATCGACGCGTTCCTCGATGCCTGCACGACGCCCGAGATGCAGCGGATCGTCCTGATCGACGGGCCCGCCGTGCTCGGCTGGGACCTGTGGCGCGCGATCGACGCCCAGCACGGCCTCGGTCTGCTCGAGCAGGCGGTGCAGAACGCGATCGACGCCGGCCGGCTGGCGCCGCAGTCCGCGCGAGCCGTCGCACACGTGCTGCTCGGCGCGCTCGACGAGGCGGCGATGGTGGTTGCCAGAGCCGACGACCCTGTCGCCGCCCGCGCGGAGATGGGCAAGACGGTCCGGCACCTGCTCGAGGGGTTGCGCGGGCCGACCGCAGGCTGACCGGTGCTCGTGCGCCACGACAGCCGCGGCGCGGTCGTCATCGGCCAGCCGTCGCACGCCTGGATCTCGGGACAGCTCGCGCGGGCCTGGGGCAACGAGCGCTTCGGCGCCGTCGAGCCGTTCGAAGAGGTCTGCCTGGCCGCCGAGCAGCACGACATCGGGATGGCGATGTGGGACCTCGAACCGGTGCGCAACCCGGAGTCCGGCCTGCCGGCGTCGTTTCTGCAGATGGCGATCCCCGATCACATCGAGCTGTGGTCGCTGGCACCGCGCCGGCTGCTGCGACAGAGCCGGTACGCGGCGCTGCTCGTCTCGCTGCACGGCACGCGCCTGTACGCCAGCCGCGATCTCAGTCCACTGCCGCCACCCGAGCGCTCACTCGTGCTCGAGTTCCTCGACGGCCAGCGCCGCCTGCAGCACGACCTGCTCGAGACGCTCCGGACCGATCCCCGGACGGCCGCGAGCGCGGCGGAACCGGTGGTCGCGCGCAACAGCGGCCTGATCGCAACGTGGGACACGCTGTCACTGGCGCTCTGCCTCGACTACGCGCCCTACACCGTCAAGCGTGTGCCTTCCGCTGGGGCGCCGGTAGAGCTCGCACTCTCCGAGACCGACCGTCGAGGGCGTCTCAGCCTGGAGCCGTGGCCGCTGCGCACCGACTCGCTCGCGGTCCACTGCGAGGGCCAGCGGCTTCACGGGACCTACACCGACGACGCCGCCATGAACGATGCGCTGAAGCGGGCGCCCTGGGAGACGCTCGAGTTCGAGTTGGTGCCGGCCGGGAAGGGTGCATAACACGACAACGGGCTCGAACATCGGGGAAGCGTGCCGTGTTAAGCGCCGTATACGGTGGCTTGGCACGGCACGCTTCGGCTGAATCGTCGCTGGTTGTCGTGTTATGCACCCCTTTGCGGTCGCGGACCCGCCCCATCCCCTCCCTCAATGGTGTCTTTGACGTTCGGCGCAGTCCGACCTACAGCGACCCCAGGAACTCGAGCAGCGGACCGTTGACCTGGTCGGCATGGGTCAGGTTCGACGCGTGCGCGGCACCCTCGACGGGGACCAGGCCGGTGCAGTTGGGCAGGCCCTGACAGAGCGCCTGCGCCTGCTCCATCGTGATCGCCTGATCGAGGGTCCCGTGGAAGACGATCGCCGGACACGTGATCTCGCCGAGCCGGTCGGTGATGTCATCGCGGTCGAGCAGGCAGTCGCCGGGCGCCTTGAAGGCCTCCTTGGGCTTCTCGCGCCACTTCGCGATCCACGTCTCGTTGATGCCGGGCTCGGAGATGATGATGTTCGCGATCGCCTGCGCGAGCTCGTCGACCGGGCCGACCTGTAGCCAGGTCTCCTGCATCTGCTTGTAGGCGGGCAGGTGCTCTGCATCCTCGGGGCCCGACTGGGTGTCGATCAGGACCAGCGCCCGGACGCGCTCGGGAGCGAGCAGCGCCGCGCGCATCGACAGGAAGCCTCCCTGCGACATCCCCGCCAGCACCGCTTGCTGGATCCCGAGATGGTCGAGCAGGCCCAGGCAGTCCTTGGCCGAGTCCCAGTAGGTGAACGGCTGCCCGTCGGACTCGGTGTCGCCGAACCCGCGCTCGTCCCAGGCGATGACCCGGTAGTCGGGCGCGAGCGCGTCGCGCTGCGGATCGAACATCTCGTGATCCATCAAGAAGCCGTGGGAGAAGATCACGGCGGGGCCATCGCCTCCGCTGTCCTCGAAACGGAGCCGCTGACCGTTGACCTCCGCGTATGGCATTGCGCGTCCAATCAGGTAGAAGGGAGCGCGAATCTATCGCCACGGGCACGCCCGCGGCGCGAGCCGAGCGAACCAAGCGAGCCGAGCGAACCGACTATCGCGCGGGCGCGAGCTTCTTGCCGTGCGAGTGCAGGGCGTAGACGCCGGCGAGTCCGGCCCATGGCTCGTAGGGCGCGAACTGCTCGACGACCTCAGCCTCGGTCGCGCGGCCGTACGGGTTGCCGGTGCGGAGGCGGCCCACCAGCTTCAGGAAGCCGACGTCCGCCGCGGGCAGTTGGTCGAGCCTGCCCTGCCCCGTCAGGGCCAGCATCTGAACGGTCCAGTTGCCGATCCCGCGGATCGCGCGAAGGCGGCGCCATCCTCGCTCGTGATCGGGATCGTGGAGATCCACCCGGCCCGCGGCAACCTCGCGGGCGGCGCGCACGACCGCGGCGGCGCGTCCCGGCGACAGATCGAAAGACGCCAGCAGCGCTGGCGCCTGCCGGGCGAGCACGTCCGCGGTGGGGGCGTCGCGCATCCCGGTCACCTGACAGCGGCGTCCGAGCCGGGCGACCAGACGCCGCTGGATGCCGGCGGCCCGCTCGAACTCGATCAGCTGCTCGCAGATCGCCCAGATCAGCGCCTCGAACGGATCGGGGCGGCCCGGCGCCCGCAGCGCGGGGTTGGATCGCACGGCGCGACCGATCAGGGGATCGAACCGGAAGCGTTCGTGGAAGGCGCGGAGATCCTGATCGACGCCCAGCGCGATCCGCATCCGCTCGATCGCCCATTCCGCGGCGTCGCGCTGGTCCGCACCGGCGGCGAACACGACGCGGTCGGCGGCCGGTTGGGCGACGCGCACAAGGACCGGCTCCTCGCCGGCGTGCAACAGCCGCTCAAGCACTCCGCCCCGAACCCGGGTCAGGCCGTCGAGGCCATTGCGCAGCGGCAGGGCGAACGCCCAGCGCGGGCGAACCTCCACCCGCAGCACGTCAGTCCTGGGGCTTGACCAGGTGGACGTCGACAAGGAACGTCCGGCTGGCGACGATCGGCAGCATGTCGGCCGCCCGGCGTGGCATGCTGCGGCGCGCGACCTTCTTGGCCGCGCGGCGCTTGACCAGCGCGATCGTGGCCGCACCGGCGACGAACCCCGTCGCCGCAGCCGCGGCCGCCTGGACGGCCGGAAGCGAGGCCGGGGAGGCGCGCTCGATCGTCCGTACCTCGGCCAGCACGGGAAGGCCGTCGACCGTCTCCTCGTACTCGGCCTGCTGGCCGTTTACCTCGGAATCGGCCGGCTGGCCGTTGTTTTCGTGCTCGGCGTCTTGGCCGTTGATACGCGGGTCCTCGATCATCGCCGCGACATGGTGACAGCGACCTCGGTCATGTTTCTCCTCGGCGGCGCGGGTACGACCGTTACGATACAGCCCCCTAAGGCATGCACACCTTGATCGATGTCTTCGCCAAAGCGCGGCAGCACGAGCGCTTGGAGCAACTGCGAGCCGCCAGGGAGCTCGATGCGTTGCCCTATTTCCGGGTGCTGGAAGGCCCGACGCTCCCCATCGTGGAGATGGAGGGCCGGCAGCGGATCATGCTGGGCTCCAACAACTACCTGGGGCTGACCGGCGACGAGCGGGTCAAGCAGGGCGCTCTCGATGCGCTGAATCGCTACGGCACCGGGCTGACCGGCTCTCGCTTCCTCAACGGGACGATCGACCTCCATCTCGACCTGGAGCGCGAGCTCGCCGAGTGGATGGACACCGAGGCCGCGCTCGTGTTCACGACCGGCCACCAAGCCAACCTCGGCGCCCTGGGGACGATTCTCGCCCCAGGCGACACAGTCGTCGCCGACTCCGGCGACCACGCCTCGATCCTCGACGGCTGCATCCTCTCCCGGGCGAAGCTGAGGCCGTTTCGCCACAACCGCATCGACCGGCTCGAGCGCACGCTCGAGAAGGCTGCAGCCGACGGCGGTGGCGTGCTCGTGGTCGTCGACGGAGTCTTCTCGATGGAGGGCGACGTGGCGCCGCTGCCCGAGATCGTCGAGCTGTGCCGCAGGTTCGGCGCGCGCCTGATGGTCGACGAGGCCCACGCCCTCGGGGTGCTTGGCCGGCGCGGTGCCGGGACGGCCGAGCTGTTCGGCCTCGAGGATCAGGTCGACCTGCGGATGGCCACCTTCTCGAAGTCGCTGGCCTCCTGCGGCGGCGTGATCGCGGGCCCGGCGGACGTGATCGAGTTCCTGCGGATCCAGTCGCGGCCGTTCATGTTCACGGCGGCGGCGGTGCCGGCAGCCACGGGCGCGGCGCTCGCCGCGGTCCGCATCTGCCGCTCGGCCGAAGGGCGCGAGCTGTTCGCCAAGGTACTCGACAACGCGCGCTACCTCCATCGCGGCCTCAGCGAGCTCGGCTTCCAGGTCGTCGAGCCAACCCGGCTCGCGGACGGCACCGAGGTCGTAACGCCGGTCGTGCCGGTCGTCGTAGGGGACGACTGGAAGGCCGTGTTCCTGTGGAAGGCGCTCTACGAGGCCGGCGTCTACGTCAACGTCGCGATCCATCCGGCAGTACCGCCCGCCGGCGCGCTGCTGCGCACGAGCGTGATGGCAACGCACGACCACGACACCCTCGACCTCGCGCTTGAGCGTTTCGCGACGGTCCAGGCGGCGTTCGAGGCCGAGCACGGGCCGCTCCCGGGCCGGTCCTGATCGGCCCTCCGCACAGCCGTCGCTTGTCCAGTTCGGCACAAGTCCCTGGCGCGAGAAAAAATGCGCTCTAAGCGCATGCTCCGCCAGATGTGACGTTGCTGTTACCCCTCCAGTCCAATAGCGTTTGTCTGGTCGAACGGTGGTCGGCCGGAGCGGTGTCAAGGTCTCCCAGGGGTGGTGGGAGGGAAGGCGCGGCAGGGGCGGACTCAGCCCGAGAGCGCAACACGCTCGGCGACACCTAGAGGTACACACGGACGCGGCTGCCGTCGCGTGGTGCGTCCGTGCGCGATAAGGGAAACCCACGTCCGCCGCAGGCGGACAGGAAGCAGGGAGTGAGAACTGCACATGACGGACACCGCCATGATGACCCCAGAGCCGCAGCGGATGCGCGCGTTGGAGCGGGCCAATGAGATCAGGCTCGCGCGCGCGGACCTGAAGCGGCGCATCGCCGACGGCGAAGTATCGGCCGCCGACGTCATCCTGGCCCCGCCGCGGGAGGCGGCCACATGGGCACTGGGAGAGCTGCTGACAAGTCAGCGGCGCTGGGGGGGCACACGGTGCAGGAAGTTCCTTTCGCAGTTCCAGATCACCGAGACCAAGGCAATTGGTGCCCTGACTGAGCGGCAGCGACGACTGCTCGCCGCTCAGCTCGATCACTGTGCCTCTCGGGAACTGCAACTCGCCTCACGCGAGCTGCAACTCGTTTAGCGCGCCCCAAGGCCGACCCCGCACCACGATCTCGGACCCGTGGTGCGGGGCCGGCCGCGCGTTGGAGTGCCGCCACGTCGCGGCTAGATCTGGATTCCGATCGGCACCGGGCTGGCGCCCGCGAAGAGCAAGAACCACACCGCGAACACCGCGAGCGTGATCCCTGCGCTGACGACGAGCACGCCCTCGAGCACGAAGTGCCCAGGGTCCGGGTGCCCGCGGGAAACACGGCTGGCCCGGTAGACGTTTGAGAGCTTCGAAAGCACCGCCGCGAGCACGGCGATCGTCACCACGACGCCGATCATCATCACCCCCAGCGCGGTCCCGAGCGAGGCCGTCGCGCCCTGGATCTGTGATCCCACCCACAGCCATAACAACGGCGTGCCGATCCACAGCACCAGCGAACCGATGAACATGATCAGCACGATCAGGATCGCGCTACTAGAAGCCCTGGCTAACTCGCGCATCCGGTGCTGAGGATACTGGCGGGTAGTCACCGGTCAGAGACGGTGATCAGGTGTGAGAGGGCCGAGGCGCGAGGCCCCGGCCCCCGGCTAACGGACAGCCGGAGGAGAGCTTGACCTGCCACCAGCCCATCAGCATGCCGATCAGACCCAGGCGCGGGCGAACCTCCCAGGCGCCGCAACCCGGCTGGCCCAGATCGCTGCACGACACGCGCTCGAAGCGGTGCTTGCCGGGCTCGAGCAGCATCTGCTCGAGCGCGAGGCGACTGGCGGCCTGTTCGTCGGCGCGCTTGGAGATCCATGAACGAGCGACGCTCAGGCGCTCGACGAGGTCGTCGCGGACGTGCTCGAGCTCGCCCAAGTCCAGCAGACGCGCCTGTCGGCGGGGCTGGCCGGGCGCCTGATCGAGCCCACCCATCGTGAACGCGGTCACGAAGGCGTCTGAGAGCTCGCGCTCTAGTCGCTCAATCTGCCCCCGCAGCGCTCGCCGGGCCGCCCGCTCGCCACCGTCGACGAGAGGAGAGGAAATCTCTGCTGGGACCGGCGTCCGGCCGGGGGCCTGTTCTAGCAGCTCCATTAATTCCTCCTTAATCGGCAACGGCAGCTTAGCATCCGGCTTACCCGCCGGGCGAGTCCTTTCTACGCAGTTCGCAGGGCTTCGGCGCACACCCACAGCGCCTCCTCGACGTGGATCGCGGGCACGCCCTCGACACCCACGGAGAACAACGCAATGCGTTGCGTGCGCGACCCGGCACCGTGTCCGGGGGCCACCTGCCCGAACAGCATCGCGTGGACGCGCTGGGTGTCGGCGACCACAAGCCGGCCCGCCGGCACGCCGTGAGCCTGCTCGCCGCCGCCGAGGACGTCGCCGGCGACCGTGGTGCGGATCCCCAGCCCGCCCGGATCGACGAGGTCGGCATCGAGCGCCCAAACTGGCACCCCCGTCTCGATCAGCGCGACCAGCAGCGCATCCTCGAGCGCGCCCCGTGAGCGAAAGCCGCCGTACAGCAGTCGCGACACCGCGGCCTGCTCGGAGGGAATCCGGTCCACGTCCGGGTCGAGCCCGATCTGGCGAAAGAACGTGCGGTAGGCATGCGGGATCGGCCACGTGCGCATTGCCACCACGCTGGCGCCGCGGTAGCGGTTGGAGAGGGACTCGAGCCGTCTGACCAGCGCGGTAGGACTGGATCGCGGCCCTCTCGGCATCGTCATCCAGTCCAGTCGCAGCCCCGGCAGCTCGGCGCTGAGCTCCTCATCCACGAAGCCCGGGGCGGCACGCAGATCCAGCTCCTCGGTCATCGAACTAGCGGGCCTCGCTCCCGGCTCACGACTGATCGACGAGCGCTCGCACCCTCGCCGCCAAGTCGGCGGGGTTGAGCCAGTTGTTTCCGATCAGCCGCTGCGACACCACGCCGCCGCGCTTGGCGAGCTCGATCAGCGGGCAGACGCTGAGGCCGTACAGAGCGCCCACGCGCCCGTCGGAGTCGTAGGCGACCGGGATCGTCCAGTGGTGGGAGCGCACCTCGCCCGCGATCTTGGCGTGGCCGGCGCCGACGGCCAGCGCCGCGAACTGCACCTGTCGCGGCGAGAACTGCCGGGAGACCGCCTGGAGCGTGTCGACCTGGCGCTGGCAGCTGCTCGAGCCCGTCACGTAGAACGCCAGCACGAGCGGCCCGCGCTTGGCCAGCAGGCAGATGTTGAGCGCCCGTGGATCGTGGCGCGCGAGCGTGCACGGAGGGCTCAGGTTGGCGGCGCCGTTGAGCGTGGAGGCGGCGAGCGGGGCGGCGAAGAAATGCAGGCGTTGACCGGGCGGCACGCCGGTGCTGCCGACGCCGCGCGAGACGAACTGCAGCACCGAGAAGACGATCACGAGCGTCAGCCCGATGATGCCGATGATCGACCGGTACCGCCTGGCGTACGCGGCAGGTGGCGTGGCCTCGGGCGGCTCGGGTGCGGGGCTGGTGGTCGCCGCCGAAGCCGCAGCCCGATCCGGATCCAGACGGTGCTTGCGGACCTCGCCGGCGGGTTCCTCGGACTCGCTCACGCGACCCGGGCGCGCCGGCCCGGCCGCGGCACCGCCGCGATCGCCCGACGCACCGATCCACGCGCCGCTTCGAGCAGGTCGTCGCGCTCCGACAGCGCGAGCACGGCCGGCAACAGCAGCAGCACGCCGACGAGCGAGACCGACAGGTCGATCAGGGTCACGAACCCGAAGTCGCGCAGCATCGTGATGTTGGAGAAGATCAGGACGCCGAAGCCGGCGATCGCCGTGATCCCGGAGGCGAGCACCGCGCGTCCGGTCGAGCGATACGTCCGCGCGAGCGCGTCCGAGAGCTCATAGCCGGCTTGACGCTCCTGCCTGAACCGCTCGGACAGCAGGACGCTGAACTCGGTCGAGATCGCGATCACGAGCGTTCCAAGCGTGGCGGACATGGGGTTCAGCGGGATCCCGATCAGGTACAGGATCAACGCCGACCAGCCGGTCGCCAGCGCGATCGGGATCAGCGGGACGACCACCCGGCGCGGGCGCCTGAACACCACGAGCAGAACCAACCCGACGGCGACCAGCCCCGCCAGCAGCGTCAGCAGGCGCCGGGCCGAGGAAGACAGCGCCGCGTTGGCCTCCGCGGCGAGCACGGGGATCCCGGCGAGCTGGGCCGAGACGCCCGGCGGCGGATGCAGCTGCGAGCGCATGTAGTCGATCACCTTTTCCTGACGCGCGAGCGGCATCAGGCGAATCCCGAAGGCAAGCGCCGCCTCGCGGTGGTCCGGAGTGATCACCGCCTGTGAGAAGTAGCCGGGAACGGCCTTGAGCAGGGTGTTGATGTCCGACGTGCTGGGCGGCGCCTGGGTCGTGCCCTGGCTCCCCGTCGAGAACAGGTCGGGCAGCGACAGCGCCGGGCACAGCGTCGCCTTCCCGCAGCCCTTTGCCTCCAGGTAGCCGAAGTGAGTGAGCAGCGCGTTCTCGTAGCGGATCATCCAGCCGATCACGGTCGGCGTGGCGACATTGCGGGCGTGGACCGTCACGTCGATCTCGCCCGAGACGCCGGTGACGTTTTCCAGCGTGTGCAGGTCCCGCAGCGCGGGCATGTTCGACGGGACGAGCTTGGTCACGTCGGTCTGGACCGACGTCTGCGTGTCGGCGACCCACCCGACGGCGGCGAGCACGAGCCCAGCGACAAGGATCCGATGGGGGTGGCGGACCGAGCCCGCCAGGATCCGGCCGACGGCTGAGCGACGCGATCCCGGCGCGCGAGCGGGCCTCGACGATGCCCGGCGGCGCGGCCGCAGCGATGCCAGCTTCGCGCCGGCGCCGCGCAGGATCTCCGCCGCACCGCGCATCGAGGCGCCGACGAAGCCGCCGTTTCTGTCGGCGACCACGAGCGCCGCCGAGCCGGCGGTCAGCGCCACCACGAGCGCAATCGCGATCCCCACGACCAGCAGGACACCGAAGCCCCGCACCATCGGCACCGGCGACAGCAGCAGCACGAGGAAGCCGGTGGCGGTGGCCAGCGCCGCGGTGGCGATCGTCGGCGCACCCTCGCCGGCCGCGCGAGCGACGGCGTCGACGACCCCGGAGCGCGTCGCGGAGCCCTCGCTGCGGTACTCCTGCACGCGCGACTGGAACTGGATCGCGTAGTCGACCGCCAGTCCGATCAGGATCGGCAGCACCGCGATCGAGGCCATCGTCAGCGTCGCGCCCAGCAGCGAGGTGACGCCGAACGTGATCCCAACCGCCGCGAGCGCCACGGCGAGCGGAAGCAGGCGCAGGCGGCTGCGGAACACGATCAGAAGCGTCGCCGCCATGACGAGCACCGCCGCCACGAGCAGACCGCCGATCGAGCCGGTGATCTCCGATGCGAGGTCGTTGGTCACGACCGGCACGCCGCTGACCGTGTAGGTGCCGCCGTAGGCCAGGTGGAACATCGGCATCTGGACGGCCTGCCGGATCGACTTGATCGCGGCGCGCTGCTGCTCGTCGCTCAGCCCGGCTTTCAGCCGTACCTGGATCAGCGCCGAGTTCGCGGTCGGAAACAGGTAGGAGAAGCGCGCCTTGGGCTGGTTGACCCCCCGGGTCTGGTCGAACACGATCTGCGGAATGAACTGCTTGTCGTCGATCGAGGGGGTGCCCGAGATCCCCGAGTTCAGGTACAGCTGCTCGAGGCTCTCGACCTCCTGCTGCTGCTTGAGCGTCCCCGCCGCGTTGGCGACCTTCTGAGCCTGCGCCTTGCTCATGTGCCGGCCGATCGCGAGGTTGTAGGCGTTGGACTCGGCTTGCGACACCGCCTGCTTGGCCTGGTTGAGCAGATCGATGATCTGCGTGTTGACCGCGGCGACGGCGCGGTTGAGGAACGTGCCCGGCCCGTAGACGACCTGCACGGGGTGGGTCTTCATGAGCTTCCCGCAGGGGCTGTTGTAGCCGCCGTAGGGCGGCTTTGAGCCGGGCTTCGCGGGGGTGAACGACGCGAGGGTCTGATCGGCGTTGAGCACCTGGCCGCCGAGGCACGCCTCGAGCTCTGAGAGCGTCGCCAGGTCCTTGGTCTCGACCAGGTTGGTGAGCTTCTCGCGGACGAGCACGACGACCGCGTCTGCGCCGAAGTGCTGATGGTCGTCGTTCGTCGCTTTGAAGCTCGACGACGACGAGCTGACGAACGTCGAGCTCGAGGCGTCCGGGCGCAGCCCAAGCGCAAGCAGGCCGCCGCCGATCGCCAAGGCCAACACCACCCCGAGTGTCAAGAACGGCCGGCTCGCGGCAGCCCGCGCCAGCCGCTCGAACCTCTCCCTCGCTGTCATCTCCTGCTCAGGCTATCGGCGCACACCGGCATTCGCGCCAGCCCGCGTTAGTCCATCGTTAGTGGGCCCTGCGACTCGCCGGAGAGGAACTGCCGGATGAACGGGTTCTCGGAGTTGAGCATGTCCTCCGCCGGTCCGGCCTCGACGATCCGGCCCTTCCACAGGACGTTGATGTAGTCGGCGACGCGACGCGCGGTGAGGATGTCGTGCGTGATCACGCAGAAGGTCGGAAGGTGCTCCTTCTCCTTCTTCTTGGCGTCTTCCATCATGTCGCGGTGGATCTCGAGGATCAGCTCGCCCAGCAGGGCCGTGCGCACGGGATCCAGCCCCGAGTCCGGCTCGTCGAACAGCACGATGTCTGGCTCGAGCACGAGCGCCCGCGCGAAGCCGGCGCGCTTGCGCATCCCGCCGGAGAGCTCGTTGGGCAGCCTGTCGCGGGCGTTGGAGAGCCCGACCTCCTCGAGGCGCCGCATCACGATGTCCTCGATCTCGTCCTCGCCCTTCTCGGTGTGCTGACGCAGCGGGAACGCGACGTTGTCGTAGACGTCCATCGAGCCGAACAGCGCGCCGTCCTGGAACAGCAGCCCGAACTTCTTGCGCATCTCGAACAGCTGGTCGTCGGGCATGTTCGGGACCGACTCGCCGTGCACGATGATGTCGCCCTCGTCGGGGTACAGCAGGCCGACCATGTGCTTGATGCAGACCGACTTACCCGTTCCCGAGGGGCCGATGATCATCGACACCATGCCCTCGGGAAGGCCCATGCTCAGGCCGCGGAGGATCTTCGCGCGGCCGAACGACTTGTAGACGTCGATGAACTCGACCGAATCCGGGCGGCCGGACGGGTACACCTTGTAGGTGTGGTACTTGTAGTCCTCCTCGTCGGCGCCCTGGGGCGGGGCAGGCCGCTCGGGCTGCTCGTCGACCACCGACACGCGCGAGCCGGATTCGTCGTCGGCCTCGCGCTCGCGATCGCCGGCGTCCGAGGCCTGCTGCAGCGGCTCGCGGTCGTCGCCCGAGCCGTTTGATCCCTCACGCTCGCGGTCGACCCGATCGAGTGGGTTGTCGGCGCCAGTGCCTTCCATTACTCAGCCTCCGATTGGTGCCCTCGGGTTGGCGCCCCAGAAGAGCTGCGTACCGAGCATTCCGATTAGGTGTACGGCCACGATGTTCAGGACCATCGACTTCGCCGTCGCGGTCCCGACCCCAACGGGTCCACCGCTGGCGTTGTACCCGTAATAGCAGCCTACGAGCACGATCACGGTGGCCATGGTCATGGCCTTTATCAAGCTATATAAGAGGTCCGGCGGGTTCTGGAACTGCCAGAAGATCAGGAAGAAGCCTCCCGAGGAGACGTCACCGATCTGCTGGACGACGACCAGGTAGCTGGCGAAGAAGCCGGCGCCGATCGAGCACAGGTACACGAACGGCAGCACCATCCACGCCGCCAGCAGACGCGTCGCGCACAGGAACGTGACGCCGCTGATGCCCATCACCTCGAGCGCGTCGATCTCGTCCGAGATCCGCATCGAGCCGAGCTCGGCGACGATGCCGGTGCCGACCTTGGCGGCCATCATGTACCCGAACCCGTAGGGCACCAGCTCGCGCAGGTCGCACCACGCCGCGAACACGCCCGCGTACGCCGGCGTGCCGTTGGCCCGGTCGAAGTAGGCGCCCTCGACGCCGCACTCCAGGCCGATGATGAACACCAGGCCCCAGATCACCAGCGTCGAGGAGACGATCAGGATCCCCGACTGGCGCAGCGCCTCGCCGAAGAACTTCAGGACCTTCCCGCGAAGTACTTCGCTGACGATCTTCGAGGTGAACTTGACGATCTCCCCGAACGACTCGATCCAGCCGCGGGGGGTGGCGAGAAGGCTTTCCATGGCTTATTTGACGATCGTCGTGATCTCGGGGTGGGTGGCCAGCAGCGTCTGCGTGAACGCGTAGTTGAACGCGAAGATGCCCAGGAAGGCGATCACCACCGCCTGGTTGACGGCGCGCCCCACCCCCTCCGCCCCGCCGGACGCAGTCATCCCCTTGTAACAGCAGACGATCGCGATGATCGCGCCGAAGATCGTGGTCTTGACGACCGATCCCCACAGGTCGGTCGTCGACGCGTTGTTGAAGAACGTGGCCCAGAACGGCCCCAGCGGGGCGTTGTTGACGAGCGTGGCGATGATCCCGCCGAAGATGCCGAACAGCAGCGCGTAGATGTCGAACAGCCCGGTGACGAGCATCAGCGCCAAAAAGCGCGGCACGACGAGGTTCTTGATCGGGTCGACGCCCAGCACCTGGAGCGCGTCGAGCTCCTCGCGGATCTTGCGGGCGCCGAGGTCGGCGGTGATCGCGGTGCCGGCGACCCCGGCGAGCACGATTGCGTCGACGAACGGCGCGAACTCGCGGATCGACGCGAGCACGAAGAAGCCGCCGAGGCGGTCAAGCGCTCCGAACAGCACCAGGAAGTTCGCGGCCTGCAGGCCCGGCGCCCCGTATCCGAACGCCACCGTGGAGATGAGCAGCGGGAACCAGCAGAGCTTCATCGCGAACAGGAACTGTCCGACGAACTCGCTTCCGTATGGATATGGAGGGCGCACCGCCGAGGTCAGCGTCTTGCCCGTCAGGATCATCATGTTGCCGACCTGATCCAAGACATTCTTGGTCGGCAGGAAAGTGCGATCAGCGACTGCTCGAATCAAATCCTCTGACGTCCTCCCAGTGGCTCTGCGTCGCGGGGGGCTCGCGACCGGGGTAAGCCTACGCCACAGTGCTCGCGATCACCAAGTTTGAACCGTCGTGCGCCGCTATCGCAGGTGGTATGTTCCGGCGGGCCTTGAGCAGGAGGAGTCTCAAAAGCGCCTACGGGGTCTGGCGTCGCACTCGCGGCGGTTGTGACGCTGAGCGCATGCGGTGGCGGCGGCCCGTCCCAGGACGCCAATGAACCGAGCGGCAACTTCCCCGTCCAGGCGGTCGCGACGTTCCCGAACGCACAGCGCCTGGCCCAGCACTCGCGCATGGTGGTGGTCGTCCACAACACCGGCAACAAGACGATCCCCAATGTCGCGGTGACGATCTGCAACGTCACCTGCGCGTACCCGGCTCCGCCCGGCCAGGGATCCGCCGCCGGCGCGTTCGCCGCCGACATCAGCCAGGAGGGCGTCGCCAACCCGTCGCGCCCGATCTGGATCGTCGACACGCCGCCCGACCCGTGCACGTCACCCACCTGCAGCCAGGGCAGCTCCGGCGGGGCCGTCACCGCCTACTCGAACACCTGGGCTCTGGGCGCACTTGCTCCAGGCAAGACCGCGACGTTCGTGTGGCGCGTCACCGCCGTGCAGCCGGGCGTCCATACCGTGGCCTGGGAGGTCGCCGCGGGCCTGAACGGCAAGGCCAAGGCCGTGCAGAACGGGACCACCCCGCGCGGCAAGATCAAGGTCCTGGTCCGCAAGGCGCCGGCCAAGACCTACGTGACGAACTCGGGCAAGGTCGTCAGCCAGCAGTAGGGGTTTCTCGGGGCCGGACCAACGGCCCATTGAGGGTGGGATGGGAGGTTGGCTGGCGGGCGGTCCGCGAAGGCCGGGGGCGCCGAAAAAGACCCAATCGACCGGCTCGCCGCGCCGCGTGGGTCCTTTACTGCGCTCACCGACGAATAGGACCCGCGCGAGGCTCGGAAGGCGCCGGTTGGGTCATTTTCGGCGCCCGACGACCTCCTACGTGCCCGACCCCGCCCCATCCCTCCTTCAACGAGGATGGTTGACGTTCGAACAGCCGCGCTACGACTTGCTCGACTGCTCCCAGATGTTCAGCGCGCCGTCGATCGCGTAGCGGTCGATCTCCTCGAGCTCGGCGGCATCGAAGTCGTCGGCGTCGAGCGCCGCGACGTTCTGCTCGAGCTGGGTGACGCTGCTGGCGCCCAGCAGAGCCGAGGTGACCCGCGGGTCGCGCAAAGTCCAGGCGATCGCCATCTGCGCGAGGCTCTGACCCCGGCGCTGGGCGATCTCGTTGAGCGAGCGGACGCGCTGCAGGTTCTCGTCGGTCAGCAGCTCGGACGAGAAGTAGTTGCCGCGGCGCACGCGCGAGTCCTCGGGGATCCCGTCGAGGTACTTGCTGGTGAGCAGCCCCTGAGCGAGCGGCGAGAACACGATCGAGCCAACCCCCTCGCGGTCGAGCACGTCGAGCAGCTCGTCCTCGATCCAGCGGTTGAACATCGAGTAGGAGGGCTGATGGATCAGCAGCGGCGTGCCGAGGTCGCGCAGCAGCTGCGCGGCCTCCTCGGTGCGGCGCGGGCCGTATGAGGAGATCCCGACGTAGCGGGCTTTCCCTGAGCGCACGGCAGTGTCCAGCGCCGTCATCGTCTCCTCGAGCGGCGTGTCGGGATCGAAGCGGTGGGAGTAGAAGATGTCGACGTACTCCAGGCGCATGCGCTGGAGGCTCTGGTCCAGGCTGCCGAGCAGGTACTTGCGCGACCCCCATTCCCCGTAGGGCCCGGGCCACATGTCGTACCCCGCCTTGGTCGAGATGATCAGCTCGTCGCGGTAGGGCGCGAAGTCCTCCGCATTGATCCGCCCGAAGTTGATCTCCGCGCTCCCATAGGGCGGGCCGTAGTTGTTGGCCAGATCGAAGTGCGTGATGCCCAGGTCGAAAGCGCGGCGCAGGATCGCGCGGCTGTCGGCCAGTGGCCGGTCGTCGCCGAAGTTCTGCCAAAGCCCCAGGGAGATCGGGGGCAGCTTCAGGCCGCTTCGCCCGCAGCGGCGGTACTGGATGGACTCGTAGCGCTCGGGAGCGGCGAGATAGCGCGTCGGGGCGAGCTTGGAGTTGAATGGCATCGACCCCGAGTATTAGCAGCGAGACAGGCTTTCAGGCAAGCCGGGCCGCGATGTCATACATTTGACGCGGGCGCATAGTTACACGCGCGCCCGTGGCCGCCGCCGAGCAGCACCCTCTCCGACAGCAAGTCGCACATTAGGAAGGAAACGAACGCATGCCGCGCATCCGTCAGCAAAACGTCCTCGCAGCACAGTGGGCACCGAACGGAGGCGTCCTGGGCGCCCCCGACCTGACCCTCGCCGACAACCAGATCTTCGGCTACAACGTGTTCACGCCGGCGGTCCAGCGCCAGCGCCTGCCCAAGGACGTCTTCCGACGACTGCAGCAGACGCTGGCCAGCGGCGAGCCGCTGGACACCACGCTGGCCGACGCCGTCGCGCTGGCGATGAAGGAATGGGCGCTGGAGCGCGGAGCGACCCACTACACCCACTGGTTTCAGCCGCTGACCGGCTCGACGGCCGAGAAGCACGACAGCTTCTACACGCCGACCGGCGAGGGCACCGCGCTGGCGGAGTTCTCGGGCAAGGAGCTGATCCAGGGCGAGCCCGACGCGTCGAGCTTCCCGACCGGCGGCATCCGGGCGACGTTCGAGGCGCGCGGCTACACCGCCTGGGACCCGAGCTCCCCGGCATTCATCCTCGAGAACCCCAACGGCGCGGTGCTCTGCATCCCCACGGCCTTCGCGTCGTGGACCGGTGAGGCGCTCGACCACAAGATCCCGCTGCTGCGCTCGATGGACGCGCTGTCGAGGTCGGCGATCCGCGCGCTCAAGCTGTTCGGCGACGAGAGCTCGCGACGCGTGTTCACGACCGTCGGTCCCGAGCAGGAGTACTTCCTGATCGACGAGCAGTACTACTTCCAGCGTCCCGACCTGATCACCACCGAGCGGACGCTGTTCGGCGCCAAGCCGCCCAAGGGCCACGAGCTCGACGACCACTACTTCGGGTCGATCCCGGAGCGGATCCTCGCCTACATGCTCGATGTCGAGCGTGAGCTCGCCAAGCTCGGGGTGCCCGTCAAGACCCGCCACAACGAGGTCGCGCCCAACCAGTACGAGATCGCGCCGGTGTTCGAGAACTCCAACGTCGGCTCAGACCACCAGCACCTGACGATGCAGGTGATGCAGAACGTCGCCCGGCGCTACCGCCTCGTCTGCCTGCTGCACGAGAAGCCGTTCGCGGGCGTCAACGGCTCGGGCAAGCACAACAACTGGTCGATGGGCACCGACAGCGGCCAGAACCTGCTCGAGCCCGGCGACACGCCGAGCGAGAACCTGCAGTTCCTGTTCTTCTGCGCGGCCGTGATCCAGGCCGTCAACAAGCACCAGGGCCTGCTTCGCGCGTCGATCGCGTCAGAGCGCCAGGACCACCGGCTCGGCGCCAACGAGGCTCCGCCGGCGATCATCTCGATCTTCCTGGGTGCCGAGCTCGAGAAGGTTTTCGACGCGATCGAGCGCGGCGAGGTCTCACAGTCGACCGCCGAGTCGTTCCTGGGTCTCGGAACGCCCGTGCTGCCGCCGCTGCCCAAGCACGGTGGTGACCGCAACCGCACGAGCCCGTTCGCGTTCACCGGCAACAAGTTCGAGTTCCGCGCGCTGGGCTCGAGCATGTCGCTGTCGCTCCCGAACACGGTGCTGAACACGATCGTCGCCGAGGCGATCGACGATCTCGCCGAGGAGCTCGAGAACTCGCTGCGTGACGGGCCGGTGCTCGAGATCGCGTTGCCCCCGATCCTGCAGCGCAGCTACGCCGACAACAAGCAGATCATCTTCGGCGGCGACAACTACTCCGAGGAGTGGCACAGCGAGGCCGAAAGGCGCGGCCTGCTGAACCTGCGTGCGACCCCGGACGCGCTGCCGTACCTGATCTCCGACGACACCACGTCGCTGTTCTCCAACTACGGGGTGCTGTCCGAGCGCGAGCTCGAGTCACGACACGAGGTGTTCCTCGAGCAGTACGTGACGAAGCTCAACATCGAGTCCGAGACCGCCGCGTCGATCGCCCGCACGATGCTGCTGCCCGCGGCGGCGCGTCATCTGACGATGCTGCTCGAGGCGCAGCTGACCGAGCTCGCCGGCGAGGCGTCCGATCTGATCGCCGAGTTCGCCGAGGCGATCAAGGCGCTCGAGTCGGCGAACCTGGCCGAGAACCAGCCGGCGGACCTGGCCAAGCACGCCGAGTTCATGCGCGACACCGTGATCCCGGCGATGGCTTCCGTACGCGAGGCCGCCGACAAGCTCGAGAAGATCGTGGCCGACGACCTGTGGCCGCTTCCGAAGTACTCCGAGATCCTGTTCATCAAGTAGTTCCGCGGGCGGGCCACGGACGGCCCGAACCGCAACTTGCATACGGGCCCTGGGTTCTACGCTACGGTGAGTTGCGGTATGAGGGTCGACCGCGGAGACCGCGGTTGTCGGGCACTTGAGTTTGGCCGGTTCCCGAAGCAGGGCCTGACGCTCGCGTTGGCCGTTGCGATCGCATTGGCGATGGCGGGCCCGGCGAGTGCCGGATCCGGCGGCGCATCGACAGGTCCAACCAGCTCCGGCAGCTCGCAATCAACTGCGCCCAGTGGCAATCCCTTCGCGACGCGCGGGATGTGGATCTGGGAGCTGGCGCGCTCTGACGGCGGCAACCTCGGGAACCTGATCGCCGACGCCCACCGCTACGGCATCAACACGCTGTTCATCAAGAGCGGCGACGGCACCAGCATCTGGTCGCAGTTCAACTCCTCACTGGTGTCGACGCTGCACGCGCACGGCCTGCGGGTGTGCGCCTGGCAATACGTGTACGGCAACCACCCGATCACCGAGGCCTACGTCGGCGCCGCGGCCGTCAAGGCCGGCGCCAACTGCCTCGTGATCGACGCCGAGAGCGAGTACGAGGGCAAGTACGTCTCCGCGCAGGCCTACATCACACGGCTGCGCAAGCTGATCGGTCCCAACTACCCGGTGTCGCTGGCGGGCTTCCCGTACGTCGACTTCCACCCCGGGTTTCCGTACTCGGTGTTCCTCGGTCCGGGCGGCGCGCAGTACAACACGCCGCAGATGTACTGGGCCGACATCGGCACGACCGTCGATGCCGTGTACTCGCACACGTACGAGTACAACCGCCTGTACGAGCGCACGATCGATCCGCTGGGCCAGACCTTCAACCGCCCGCGCCTGGGTCAGATCATGCGCTTCCGTCAGATGTCGCGGTCCTATGGAGCCGCGGGAGTGAGCTGGTGGGACTGGCAGTCCTCGACGACCGGCGCGTGGCAGGCGTTGTCACAGTCGGTCGGTCCGCTCACCGACGTCATCGCCGACACCTCGCTGGCGACGCTCGGCCTGCACGCCGCGGGCGACCTCGTCGTGTGGGCCCAGGAGCACCTGGTCACGGCGGGTGAGCCGATCACGATCGACGGCGGCTTCGGACCCCAGACGCTCGCCGCGGTCGAGAGCTTCCAGAGCGCGCACGGCCTGCCGGTGGACGGTCAGATCGGCACGCTCACCTGGCAGGCGCTGCTGCGCTACGCCCCCGCGGCGGTGAAATGGGTCCACCGCGGCAAGCGGATCGTCGCCACCGCGGCCGGCGCATCCCGGACAAAGATCGTTGAGCCCGTGCCGAAGTCGGCGTCGCTGCGTGCCAAGCGCAACGAGATCGCAGGCGCCGGCGGCGCCGGGCGTCCGCAGCGCTAGAGCACGTTGTGCTCGCGCGCGTAGGCCACCAGGTCAGCGCGCGTGGTACGTCGGGTCTTCTGCTGGATGTGCGCCCGGTGGGATTCGACGGTGCGCACGCTCAGGTACAGCTTGGACGCGATCTCCGTGTTGGTGTGCCCCAGCGCGATCAGCCGCAGGACCTCGATCTCGCGCGCGGACAGGTCGTCGGGCGGCCCGATCGGAGTGGGCGGCTCGGCCGCCAGCCGGGCCCCGAGCTCGGGGTTCAGGTACGTCCGGCCGTCGGCGGCCAGCCGCACCGCCTGGACGAGCTCGGCGTCGGCCGCCTCCTTGAGCACGTAGCCAATCGCTCCGGCGCGCAGCGCCTCGCGCGCGAACGCGGGGTCGTTCTGCATCGTCAGCACGACGACCTGCGTGTTCGGGGCGCTCTCGCGGATCCGCGGGATCGCGGGCAGGCTGGACTCGCCGGGCATGTTGAGGTCGAGGATCAGCACCCGTGGGTGATATGCGGTGACCCTGCGCTCGGTGGTCGCGACATCTCCGGCCTCGGCCACGACCTCGAATCCGTCCTCTGCTTCGAGCAGCAGCCGCAGGCCGGCGCGCACGACCTGGTGGTCGTCTGCGATCACGATCGTGATTGGGTCAGCAACTGTTGACGTTTCGTCCATCTGCACGCACCTTAACGTTAGATCCAGCGGACCGCGGATCGGCTTCGCGCAGAGTCACGGCGCGCTTCGCGCAGAGTCACGGCGATTGTTCGTGCAGAAACATCGCGTCCAGTCACGCGGCCGTCGCCCGAACCGACGGCACCGACGCCAGCACGGCCGTCCCGTGCCCCGAGCTGATGATCTCGAGCCGGCCGCCGGCGAGCGAGATTCGCTCGCGCATCCCGGTCAGGCCGAAGCCGGCGGTCGGTGCATCGACGGCAAAGCCGGTGCCGTCGTCGCGAACCGTGATCTCCACCTCTCCGCCGCGCTCGACGACCACCACGTCCACGGTTCGAGCGCCGGCGTGCTTGGCGGCGTTGGTCAGCGACTCCTGCACGGTGCGGTAGATAGCGATCTCGACGTCGGGCTCCAGCCGCGTCTCGCGCGTCCCGGCTCCGTGCTCCAGTTCGACGGTCGTCACCACTTCGAGTCCGTGGGTGCCGCGCGCACGATTGAACAGCGTCTCGAGCGCCGGTCGCAGACCCAGCTCATCCAGCGCGGCCGGACGCAGCTCGGTGATCAGCGCGCGCAGGCTCGAGATCTCCTCGGCGAGCTGATCGACGGCCGTCTCGAGCGTCGCGTGCAGCGCCGCCACGTCGGTGCCGCGTCGGGCGGACGACAGCAGCACGCGGAGCGCGCCCAGCGCCTGCAGAGTCTCGTCGTGCAGCTCCCGCGCCCACCGGCGCCGTTCTTCCTCCGCAGCCGCGAGGCTCCGGCGCAGGCGCTCGCGCTGAAGCGACTGTGCGGTGGCGACGGCCGTCGCCGCGCTGGCCGCAGCCGCCAGCAGCAGCCGCTCGTCCTCGACGCGGAATTCGGGACCGTCGACGCGATCAAAGGCTTCGATCACGCCGACGTTCGATCCGCGGAACACGAGCGGCGACAGCAACGCTGATCGCGGCTGAAGTCCAAGCTCGGAGAGCGTGGTGCGCATCTGGCCGGAGATCAGCGCGATCCGCTCGGGGTTACCGGATGCCAGCACGCGCGCGGCCCGCGTGCCGCGCGCGGGAATCCGCTCGCCGGCGAGCTTCTGCGGGACGTTGCCCGCGGTCGCAGCAACCAGGAAGCGATCGGAGTCCTGTAGCAGGATCATCACCCCCTGCGCCCCGACGAGCGCGCGAGAGCGAGTCGCGACGAGCGCCAGGACACGATCGAGCTGAGTCTCGCCGCCGAGCACGCGGCCGATCTCGGACGTTGCCTCCAGCGCATGCACGGAGCGTTCGAGCTCCGCGCGGCGCTGATCGATCTGGCGGTACGCGCGCGCGTTGGACACGGCGATCGCCGCCCAGCGAGCGAGCACGATCGCCGTCTCCTCGTCCGCGCGTTGGAAGTCGCCGTCCTCCTTGTCGGTCAGGGAGAGGTACCCCCACGCCGCGTCGTCGATCAGGATCGCAACGTCGATTGACTCGCCGCGCACGCGGCCGCCGTCGCCGGCGTGCGCATCGACGTGCGCCTCGACCGCTTCTCCGTCATCGTCGAGCACCTTGATCGCGGCGTGCCGCGCGCTCGTCAGCTCGCGCGCAGTTGCAAGCAGACGCTCGAGCACGTCATCGAGCTCGCCTTCGGCCGTCGCCGATTGGCCGGCCTCGATCAGGACCCGCAGCCGACCGGGGTCCAAGTGAAGCCCCACTTGTTGGAACGTAGACATCTATCGCCTGGTTGCCTGTTGCAGGCCCGCGGCGTGCGCGGACCGTCTTCAAAGGTTCCCGTCGTGCGCGAATCGCATGCAACATGTACAACGAGTGCGACGCATGACGGCAAGATGCAATACGGTCACCGCTGCAATTCCTCGTGCGTGTCACTGCGTTGCGCGTGCGTCTGGCAGTTTCTTTGCGACGTGCGTCCTCGCGTTGCGCAAAGCTTTGCCAACTCTCGTCACCATCAGCCCCCAGTAAGAGGAGACCGCTATGCCGCCAGCAGCCAAGAAGCCGGCCGCTCGCAAACCAGCAGCACGTAAGACCACCACGCGTAAGACGACCGCAAGTAAGACGACCGCACGCTCGACGCCTGCTCGCTCGGCGTCGTCGTCGTCATCGGCATCATCGGCCGCACGCCGCAACCTGGAGCGCGCGCAGCAGCGCCTCGAGAAACTGCTCGCCGACGCGCACACCACGCTGCAGTCGGCCGGCAAGGGACTCGATCGCAACGCGCAGAGCGCGTACAAGGACGTCACCAAGGCGCTGACGAACTTGCAGCGCGAAGCCAAGAAGGCGAACAAGACCGTCCTCAAGGACTTCGACAAGGTCAAGACCGCCGTCGCCGACAAGGCGCCGACGCGCGCACGCAAGCCGGCCGCGCGCAAGCCGGCCGCGCGCAAGACGACGGCTAGCAAGAGCACGGCGCGCAGCGGCGCCACGCGCGCGAGCACCTCGCGCTCATCCGGCGCGCGTTCGACGAGCTCGCGCGCACGCAGCTCGAGCAGCAGCTCGTCGTAGCCGGGGCACACCGATTGGGCAGGCTGCGATCCGTTCCCCGGGGCGGATCGCAGGCGCTCACTTCCATTCGAACGTCGTCATCGCCCCAGGCGGAATCGCGGTCTGGAACCACCGTCCGCTCGCCGTGACCGCAAACCGGATCCATGAGCCGGAGTTGTTGTAGGTCACGAGCACGATCGTCCCGTCGGGGTTTCGAAACGCGACGTCATCCAGCCCGGGCGTCACTCCGTACGCCCCCTTCGGCGTGCGGAAGTCGCTGACAAGCGCGTTTGAGGCGATCCGTACGGCGCCGGGCACCACGAACTTGCTGATCTGCCCGAGCTGGTAGTAGTTGAGGCCGTAGGACACGGTGTGCGTCTGCTCGCTGATCGTGACGACGCCGGTGCAGCCCGGGCATCCCACGTTGGGCCGCTGCACCGGGCCGCCGGCCGGATCGAGCGCGAGGTTCCACAGCGCGGCGACGCTGGCCCAGTTGCGAAGCGAGCTGATCAACGCTTCGGCGGCCGTGTACGGAATGATCCCGGGAGAACACTCCGACACGATCTGGTCAAGCGTCGGAGCGAGCGCGTGCAGCACGTTCATGTAGGAGGGGCCGCCGTAGCAATGCCATGCGATGCCGGCCAGGTCGGCGCGTGCGGGGCCGAACGCCAGCGACTTCGCGTAGTACAGCAGCGCCCCCCGGTCGAGGCCGTAGACCTTCGTGTCCAGATGCGCGGCGCGCAGTGCCGGCTCGAGGTACTGCGTGATGAACTGCACCTCGCCTGCCGCTGACATGTTCAGTCCGGGAAAGTCCGACGGGGCGCCGGGCTCGTTCTGTGGCGTGATCGCGTCGATCGGGATGCCGACGCCCGCGTAGGCCTGGATGAACTTCACGATGTACTGCGCGAGCGCGCCGCGATAGATGCTTCGCAGCCATCCCGTTCCGTGCGGGTTGTCGAACGAGCCGTTGGTCTTCATCCAGGGCGGCGGGCTCCACGGCTCGGCGAGGAGTTCGACGTGACGGTTGAGCGACAGCATCTGCTCGAGCGCCGGCACCACGTAGGCGAGGTCGTGCGCGATCGAGAAGTGCGCAAGCGCCGGGTCGACCTGACCCGGCCCCAGGTCGTCATAGCTGTAGGGCAGTCCGTTGGCGGTGAAGTCCGACCCGCCGATCGGGACGCGCACGAAGTTCAGGTGGATTCCGCTCGCCCCGAACAGCGCGTTCATCAACCGCGCGCGGGTGCCGGGTGAAAGCTCGTCGTAGATCAGCCACGCCGAGCTGTCGGTCATCGCGGCCCCAACTCCGGTGAAGCGCTGATAGCGAATGTCGTCGTCGACCGTGACGACTGGCAGGCCACGTCGGCCGGTCGTTGGCGAAAGTCAGATCGGGCAGACGCGACAGCCGCCACGAGAGGTTCGCGCTGGTCATCACGACCTGCACGCCGGCCGCTGCCGGCGGCGCTGCGCCCGACGGCGCCGCGGCCGACGGCGCGGCGGCCACGGTGAGAGCGAACGCCGCCAGCCCGATCACGCACAGCCGGCGGCGCCTGCCGGACATGTGTGGTCAGGCCTGCTGCGCTTGCTCGACGAGCCGCTCTGAGAGCTCGCGTAGCCGGCGTCGCGCATCCTCGTCGTACGCCTGCGGGTTGGCACGCGAGCCGTGCCCCGCGGTGAAGTAGCGCCCGGTGACGCCGTCGAGCTCGGGATCGGCGATCAGGCGCATCGTCGCGTCGACGCCCTCTTCGAGCGTCGACGAGGCGCTTCCGCGCGCGGCCAGCACGATCTTCGTCGGCATGAACGATGCTGGATGCAAGCAGTTGACGGTGACGGCACGGCGCGGCATCTCGTCGGCGAGGTCGAACGTGAGCATCACGTCGGCGAGCTTGCTCTGGCAGTAGGCCCGCACGCCGCTGTAGCGCTGTTCGAGCATCACGTCGTCGAAGTCGATCGGCATCTGGCCGAGCGAGCTGACGTTGACGACCCGTGCCGGCGCCGATTTGAACAGCAACGGCACCAGCCGCTGCGTGAGCAGGAACGCCGCGAGGTAGTTGACCTGGAACCGCAGCTCGTACCCGTCGTCGCTCTCCATCCGCTCGCCGCCGCCGGGGAGAGTCGACCCGATGCCCGCGTTGTTGACGAGCGTGTGGAGCTCCTCGTGCTCGTCCAGGATCCGGTCGGCCATCGCACGCACTGCGGCCAGCGATGCGAAGTCGGCGTTGTAATACGACAGCGCCTCGTTGCCTGTGGCTTCGCGGATCTCTTGCATCGTCGCGGCGCCGCGAGCCTCGTCGCGTCCGTGCAGCAGCAGCGTCGCGCCGGCGCGCGCGAGCGCAGTGGCGACTCCCTTTCCGAGGCCATCGGTCGCGCCCGTGACCAGGATCTTCTGCTCGGCGATCGGTCGCATGTGCGGCGTTCGCTCGGGTCAGCCCTCGAGCACGGTGCCGGGCTCGAGGCGCTTGGGCTCGTCGGCGTCGATCTCGACCGCGCCGCGCACGACGATGTCACCGCCGAACGTCACGTCACCGTGCACGACGAGCCGCTCCGCGTCGCGCAGCGACGGCGCGCCGTCGGGAAATCTCGCCTCGAAGTCGTCGAGCAGCTTGTAGTAGTCGCCGTCGAGCTCGACGAACGGGAGGCTGTCAGCACGTTCCGGGACCGGTCGCAGGACCATGTCGTCGTCGATCTCGTAGACGTCTGACCGCAGCACGAGCAGATCGTCGGTCGTCTTGACCGGTACGAACCGGGTGCGGGGAACGAGCAGCAGCCGCGCGCCCGGGAAGCTGCCGATCGCGGCTCCCATCGCGCTCTCGAGCTGGATCACGGCCGGCGAGCTCTTGTCGCGAGGATCCACTGTCTTGCGGTTGATGATCAGCGGCAGTTCGAGCACGCCGCCCGACTGCTCGAGCAGCTCGTCGAGCACGCTCAGATCGACCCACAGCGTGTTCGAGTTGTAGTAGCGCCAGCGGCGGTAGTCGCGAAACGACTCCTGGTCGTCGTCGGGCGTCTGCGCGACCTCGCGCAGGACGAGCTGTCCGTCGGCGCGGCGGCGAGCGATGTGGCCGCCCTTGCGGTCGGCCTCGGTCCCCTCGAACACCTCCATCAAGAACGGGATCTCCTCGGCGGCGACGAACGCGGCGATCCGCGGGTCCAGCGTCGCGCCGAGGTTGTCGGAGTTGGAGATCATCGCGTACCGAAAGCCCTGCTCGAGCAGCGTCGCCAGCATGCCCGACCGCCGCAGCGCGCCGTAGATGTCGCCGTGGCCCGGAGGGTTCCATTCCAGCGACGGCTCGTCGGGCCAGCTCACCGGCGCGTACGACTCGGCGTCGAGCTTGGGGATCATGCTCTGCATGAAGTCGGGGGCGATGCCCTCGCTGAAGAGCTCCGGATGCTTGGCCAGCGCCGCGAGCGTCTCGTCGCGCGTCGCCTCGCTGTCCATCAGCTCGAGCGGCAGGCGGACGCCGAACCGCCGGCGCAGCGCCAGCGTCTGGCCGATGATGATGTCCAGGAACGTGCGTCCCTCGCGCGCCTCCAGCAGCGACTTCGGGCTGCGCAGGCCCATCGTGGTGGCCAGGCCGCCATTGAGCTTGATCACCGCAAACTGCTCCAGCGCGCCTGCCGGATCGCCCTCCGGTAGCTCGTCGAGCGAGGGCACGTCGGTCGCGGGCTCGAGCTCGTCGGTGGGCATCATTCCCGAGTCGCCGCCCTCGAGGCGCTCGTAGGCGCTGCGGAACGCGCGGATCGCCTCGTCGGAGTGACCCGCGTCGCGCATCTTCTGCTCGGCTGCCTTCAGCCCGTCGGCGCTCATGGGCCGTGATTCTGCCTGACTTGCGCGCGACGGACCTGTGACGATGCCCGCAATGGCGAAAACGCCCGCATCCGACGCACTCCAGACCGCGCTGGCGTTCCTGCGGGGGACCGCGAGGCTGGCGGGCGACGAGGCGCGAGCGTTCGATGCCGGCTGCGTGGTCCGGACACCGTCGCTGCCGCAGGTCTGGGTCCTGAACCACCTGCGTCTGTCGGGCTTCACCGCCTATGCGCAGGCCGTCGAGCTCGCCGAGGAGCATCTCGGTGACCTTCCCTATCGCCAGCTCGTGGTCGAGCACGAGGACAGCGCGCGGCAGCTCCAGCAGCCTCTGAGAGCCGACGGATGGACGTTTGACTGGGACGTGCTGATGGTGCTCGCGAGGCCGGCAGACCGCGAAGCCGATACCGACAGGGTCGTCGAGGTTGACGGGGACGCGGCGTCCGAGCTGATGCGCGAGTGGGTCTCCGACGACCCCAAGATGACCGCTGAGACGCTGGACCAGGTCATCGCCGCCACCGCCCGGAAGGCCCGCGTACGAGATGCGACGAACCTCGGGATCCGCGACGAAGCCGGCGAGCTGGTGGCGATGACCAAGCTCTACTCCGACGGCGCCACCGCGCAGGTCGAGAACGTCTACACGGTGCCGGCCTGGCGCAATCGAGGCTGTGCCCGCCGGCTGATAACGCGCGCGATCGCCATCGCCCGCGAGGCCGGCCACGAGCTCGTGTTCATCCAAGCCGACGACAGCGGCTGGCCCAAGCAGCTCTACTCGCGCCTGGGGTTCGATCCGGTCGGCCGGATCGGCCTGTTTCACCGCGACGCCTGACCCCCCGGCGGCGTCAGCTTGCGGCGGGGCAGCCGCCCAGCGCCCGCAGGCGTCGGCGGTAGACCTGCATGTCGGCGTGATTGAAGTCGCTGTGGGTCTGGTGGCGCAGCGACGCCACCCGCTCGCGGTGATACGGGCTCGACAGGCTCTCGTTGTGGCCGATCACGTTCTTGATCTCGATCTGGAAGCGGCAGCGCAGCCAGCGCACGAGCGCCAGGCTTGCTGCCATCTGCTTGCGGTCGTCGAGCACCTGGGCGTCGCTGTAGCCGACGTGCTCGATCCCGATCGCGGTCCAGTTGAGACCCACCGTGTGGCGGCACATGATGTTGATCGACACCAGCTGGTGGATCACGCCGTACTGGTCGACCACGTAGTGCGCGCACGTGTTCGGCAGCTCGTGCAGCTCGGGGTCGGGCAGGTCCGGCGCGAATGTGTTGAACGTCGCCTGGTAGCTCGGCGTGACCGTGTAGTGGATGACGATCACGTGCGGGTGCACGAGCTTGTAGCTGTCGATCCCGTAGTGGCGCTCGGCGTAGGCCTTCATCTCGGCCTTGCGCTTGGCGCCGAATGGGATCGGGTCCCACACGATCCGCGGCTTGGGCACCGTCTGCGGCTGCTTGGCCGGCGCCGCCATCACGCGCATCGTGCCGACGTGGGCAAAGAACATCGCGACGACCAGCGCCGCGAAGAAGCCCTTCGCCTCAAACATCCTCAGCCGCAGGCGCGCTCACCGCTGGCCATAGTACGCCCGCGGTCCGTGCTTGCGCCGATGATGCTTGTCGCGCAGCGCCTGCGCCAGCGGCGGGACATCCGGGTCAAGCACCGTCGTCAGCAGCGCCGTGCGAGCGACCTCCTCGAGCGTGACCGCGATCTCGACTGCGTCGGCAGCGTCCGAGCCCCAGCAGAACGGCGCGTGTCCGCGCACGAGCACACACGGCAGCTCCGCGGGCCCGTGCTCGGCGACGGCCTGCACCAGCACGTCGCCGGTCGCGCGCTCGTAGTCGCCGTCGATCTCCTCCTGCGTCAGCGGACGGGTGAGCGGGATCGGGTGCGGGCACAGGTCCGCGTGCGTGGTGCCGAGCACCGGGATCTCACGCTGCGCCTGCGCCCACGCCGTGGCCCACGTCGAGTGCGTGTGCACGATGCCGCCGATGTCCTCGAACGCGCGGTACAGGGCCAGGTGCGTCGGCGTGTCGGTCGACGGGCGCCGCTCGCCGGAGATCACGTTGCCGTCGAGGTCGACGATCACGAGGTCGCCGGCGGTGAGAGTTTCGTACCGCACCCCGCTTGGCTTGATCGCCACCACGCCGCGCTCGCGGTCGACGCCGCTGGCGTTGCCCGACGTCAGCTTCACCAGCCCATGCCTCGGCAGCGCGAGGTTGGCCGCGAGTACCTGCTCGCGCAGCTCCTCGGAAGCCGCCATTTCAGATCTCCTCGTACTCGAGGTCCAGCAGCTCCGCCAGCCGGCGCCACCGGGCGGCGTGATCGCCGAGGTTCAGCACGAAGTGGTGCGGGCCGCCGAACCCGAGCCACTCGTCCATGAACGCTTCCATCCCGGAGTCCGGGCGGAAGTGGAAGTAGTGCATCTCGACGTTGGGCAACTCGGGCGTGTCGAGCACCTGGCCCCGCCCCACGACGAGCCGGTAGTACTCGCCCTCGATCGGCACCAGCGCGGCAGTCGTGGCGACGCCGGGCTCGGCGGAGAACACCGGCGTCGGCGGGTTGGACAGCCTGCCGATGCCAAGCTCGCGATCGATCAGGCGGATCGGCCGGTCACGGCGCGCGATCTTCCAGTTGCCCTCGCCCATGTGGCTGATCAGCACGGAATCGAGCTCCCAGTCCATCGCGTACATCTCGCTGAAGTGCGCGTCGCCGATCATCGTCTGCGCGGCGCACATCAGCGATGTCGTGTTCGTGTCGCCCTCGGCGGCATAACCGTAGCCGTCGGCCATCAGGTCCGAAGCCGCCAGCAGCGGCAGCTGCTCGAAGCGCCCGTCGCCACCGATCGAGTCGAAGTGAAACGAGAAGCCGGCGTAGTCGCCCTCGCGCAACATCTCGCGGATCGCCACCTCCAGGCGTGCCGCATACGCGTGCTGCGCGCGCGCGAGCCGCGGGTCGAGCTCGAACGTGTCAGCGTGGCGCGCCAGCACCGCGTCGACGTCGGCGTCGGCCACAGCCGAGACGCGCGCGATCAGACCGCCGAGATCCTCGCTGACGATCATCGGCCCGATCCTGCGTAGCAGCGACGGCGGGTCGTAGAGGATGTCGCCCATCCCGTTCATCGGATACCCGAGCAGCGCGATCCGCGTACGCCGCAGACTGGTCACCGCCTGCGCCGCGCGCGCCCAGTCGTCGAACGCGCTCGCGAATGCCTCCGAGCGCCAGTCGCCGGTGATCACCGAGAACGGCTTGCCGGTGCGAACGAGCGCGTTGGCCTGGTCCTGGGCGCCGTGGATCCCCTGGTTGTAGGTCAGGTCCGCCATGTCCCAGGCGGCGGTGATCGACCGCTCGGGCTGGATGTTGGCCAACAGCAAAGGCACGCTCGTGTCCATCAGCGCGCGGACCGTGCGCATCGCCGGGCCGTAGGTCAGCATCACGATCGCAATCCCGTCGACGCCCTGGGCGGTGAGCTCTGAGACGATCGTTTCGACGTCGTCACGGTTGCGAGCGGGGCGGGTGAAGCTCACCTGCGCCACGCCGGCCAGCTGCTGGGCGACGCTCACCGCGAACTCCCCCTGGCGTTCGGTGATCCCCGGCAGCATGTCGTCGTAGAGCTCCTGCATGATCCCCAGCAGGCCGATCCTGGGCAGCTCGCTCAAGACTCGCTCCTCTCGCTCGTACGGATGCGCTTGAGCCCGTGTAGCAGCCCGACCTCGGAGCGGCCGAGCAGTTCGTACAGGCGTCGGTAGATCTCATACACCTCGTCGTAGGTCCGCTTGGCGTCCAGGTCGGGCTTGTATGTGCGGACGCCCTTCGGACGCGTCGCCTGCACCGCCGCCTCGATGTCGGCAAATTTCCCGGCGGCCACCCCGCCGAACAGCGCCGCGCCGCGTGCCGGGATCTCGGGCACGTCCGGCACGTGCACCTCGCGGCCGCTGGTGTCTGCGAGCAACTGCATCATCAGCGGGCTGCGCTCGGCGATCCCGCCGCACGCCACGATCTCAGTCAGCTCGAGACCGTACTCCTCGAAGTTGTCCATGATCCGCCGGCTGCCGAACGCGATCGACTCCAGCAGCGCCCGGTAGATCTCCTCGCGCGTGCTCTGCAGCGTGAGTCCGAAGATCGCGCCGCTGAGATCGGCGTCGGCGAGGATCGTCCGGTTGCCGTTGAACCAGTCGAGTGCGACCAGCCCGGTCTCGCCCGGCTCGAACCTCGCCGCCGCTGCTTCCAGCGCCTCGTAACTCCCTGGATCGGAGACCATCTTTTCGACGAACCAGGCGAGCATGTCGCCGACCGCCGCCTGCCCCGCCTCGTAGCCGTACAGCCCCGGGAGGATGCCGTCCTTGACGACACCGGTGATGCCGGGCAGCCGGGTCTCCTCGGGGTGGACGATCATGTCGCAGATCGACGTACCGATGACGACCACGAAGCTCCCCGGCTCCTGCACCCCTACTCCCGGGACGGACACCCATGCGTCGACGTTGCCAACCGCCACCGCAACCGACTCGGGCAGCCTGACTCTCTCCGCCACCTCAGCCGTCAGCGTCCCCGCTCGCGTTCCCAACGGGTGAAACGTGTCGCCGAGCTTCTCGCTCGGCGCGTCGAATCCCGGGAAGGCGGCCTCGAAGTACTCGACGGGCGGCAGCCCCTCGGCGGGCGACCACATCGCCTTGTAGCCGGCGGTCGCGCTCTGCCGGCACTCGACGCCGGTGAGATGCCAGACGATCCAGTCGGTCGCCTCGATGAAGGCGGCGCATTCGTCGTAGACCTCGCGGTCTTCGAGCCAGACCTCGATCAGCTTGGGGAAGTACCACTCCGACGAGATCCGGCCGCCATAGCGCCCCAGGAACGCATCGCCGCGCTCCAGCGCCACCTCGTTCAGGCGGTCGGCCACCGGCTGCGCGGCGTGGTGCTTCCAGAGCTTGGGCCAGGCGTGCTTGCGATCGCGCCAGCGCTCGATCGTGCACAGCGGCACGCCCGCGGCCGTCACCGGCAGGACGGTGCAGGACGTGAAGTCGATCCCCAGCCCGATCACGTCGCCGGGCGTTACACCCGCCTTTGCCACCACCTCCGGCACCGCCTCGTCGACCACCTTCACCCAGTCGTCGGGATCTTGGAGCGCCCAGTCGGACGGCAGCCGCTCGTCGGTGCCGGGCAATGTGCGGTCGATCACCGCGCTGGGGTAGCGCACGACGCTCGTGGCGAGCAGATCCCCGGTGTTCAGATCGATCAGCGCCGCGCGCCCGGACTCCGTGCCGAAATCGATGCCGATCGAGTACGCCGGCTCGCTCATCGCCCGGCGCCCCGGCAGGCGCTCATGCGCCGTTGCGCTCGGCGCTCGCCCCGCCCAACTCCTCGGCCTTCGCGGCCTGCCTGGCGCGGCGGTACTCCTCGACCACGATCTCGTTGAGCTCGTCGACGCTGGTTTCGTTGGTCGGCTTGTCCAGCGAGATGACGCCGTCCTGGATCAGGCTGACCCGGTCGCACGCCTGGAACACGTGGACGTAGTTGTGAAGGATCATGATGATCGAGACGCGGCCCTCGGCCTTGAGCCGCGCGATCAGGTCGAGGATCAGCGCGCCCTCCTTGGCGCCCATTGCCGCCAGCGGCTCGTCGAGCAGGATGATGTCGGCGTCGCCGGAGATCGTCCGCGCGACCGCGATCGCCTGACGCTGACCTCCGGACAGCCGGGCGACGGGAACGTCGAGCCGCGGGATGTTGATCCCGGTCTCCTCGAGCGCCTCGCGGGCGCGCTTGCGCATCTCGCGGTTGGAGAGGAACGGGATCGGCTTCTTGACGATCTCCCGGCGCAGGAACAGGTTGTTGTAGACGGTCAGCTCGTTGATCAGCGCGAGGTCCTGATAGACCGTGTCGATCCCGTGGTTGCGCGCGTCCAGCACGCTCTTTGGCGCGTAAGGCTCGCCCTTCAGCCACATCGTCCCCGAGTCCTGCTTCTGGAAGCCCGAAAGGATCTTGATCAGCGTCGACTTGCCGGCGCCGTTGTCTCCAAGCAGGCCCAGGACCTCGCCCTTGCGCAGGTGCAGGTTGATGTCCCGCAGGGCGCTGATCGGTCCAAAGCTCTTGGTGACATGCTCGACGCGCAGCACGTCGTCGTCGGCCTGCCGCGGGCCGACAATTTGCTCCGTGGTTGCGGGGGCGTCAGCCACGGCCAGACCCCGTTCGGACCCGCGACACGTATGTGTTGAACGCCATCGCGATCAGGACCGCGAGGCCCAGGTAGAACAGGAAGTAGTTGGCGCTCACGCCCTTGATGTTCAGGCCTTCCTGCAGGACCCCCAGGAAGATCGCGCCGATGAACGCACCGACGACCGTGCCGGATCCGCCCTGCAGCAGCGTGCCCCCGATCACCGCGGCCGAAATCGCCTGGAACAGGATCGCGTTGGACCCCGATGGGTCCGGAGTGGTGGTCACGGCGCGCACCGCCTCGAGGATTCCGACGAATCCCGCCAGGCCCGCACACAGCACGAAGTTGCGTGTCATCACGACCTTGGTCCGGACGCCGGCCTCGGCCGCGCCGAGCCGGTTGCCGCCGACCGCGACCGTATAGATGCCCCAGCGGGTGAACGACAGGGTGACCTGGAGGATGATCGTGATCCCGATCGCCCAGAACAGCTCCGAATAGGTGCCCCCGCCGAAGATCTGCGCGAACGTCCCAACCTTCACGACGGACGTGCCGGGGGTGGTCACCTGGGTGGCATGGGAGATGATCAGCGTCAGGCCGTCGAGCGTGAATAACACCCCGAGCGTGGTGACGAACGACGAGATCCCTACGACTGACACCACGACGCCGTTGAACAGGCCTACCGCCATCGCGACCAGCAGCGCCACGATCATCGCCGGCACGAGCGGGAGGCCGACGTTGTTGCTGAGCTTGTAGAAGATGAACGGCGTGAACAGATAGACGGCGCCGATCGACAGGTCGATCTCGCCGTTGATCATCACGAACACCTCGCCCGCCGCGAGGATCGCGAACGGGGCGAAGTACGGCAGCAGCGACTTCAGGCTGGAGCCGGTCAGAAACCGATTCGTGCTGACCGCGAAGTAGATGAACGTGACCAGCGTGACGATGATGATGCTGCCCTCGCGCAGCGTCAGAAACCGCTGCACGAGGCTCAGCGCCCCACCGCGCCGGGCCCAGCCCTTGGCCGGGCCCGTCGGTGGTGCGCTCGCCGGGGGAGTGCTGTCTGAGGCGACAGCCATCAGTGCTCGGGCCGAAGCCTACGACTTCGTGACGCCGGCTGCAGTGCTGGTGCCCTCGTAGCGGCTCTTGGTGCTGTTGTACGGCCCAACCGTGGTCTTGTCGAGGAACTTCAGACCGGTGTTGGTGTCCGCGATGCCGGTGAGGCTCTGGGACGCCTTGTACATGTACAGCTGCAGGATCGGCAGGAACCCCTGCAGGTAGGGCTGTTGGTCGATCGTGAACTGCAGTGCGCCCGCAGCGAGCGTCTGCTGCGTGACCGGCGTGAGGTCATACCCGCCGCCCTTGACGCCCTTGGATGCCAGCCCCTTCTGCTGGATCACCTGGCCCACGTACTGGGTGCTGCCACCGTCGACCGCGAACAGGCCCTTCGTGTTGGGATGCGAGCCCACGTAGGACTGGATCGTCGACAGCTCCATCGGGAGCGCCGCGCCCGTGGCGACCACGTGGGTCTTGATCGACGGATGGCTCTTGAGCGAGTTCAGCGCGCCGTCGATCCGCGGCTGGATGTTCAGCGCACCAGGAGTGGCGATGAACAGCGCAACGTCTCCCGACGGCACGAGTCCGGCGATCCGCTTGCCCATCGCCTGGCCCGACACGAACAGGTCCTGGCCGATGTACGCCAGCCGGGCGTTGCCAGCCGCATCGGCGTTGTAGGCGAGCACCGGGATCCCGGCGGACAGCGCCTTCTGCGTCGGCGAGTTGAATGCGGTCAGGCTGACGAGCGCGATCGCGATTCCGTCGACGCCGGCGCTGACCGCGCTGTTGAACGCATTGGTCATCTCGCCGACGTTGGCGGTCTGCGAGCCGGTCCATTGATACGAGCAGCCGAGCAGCTTGCACGCGTCCGCCGCGCCGTTCTGCGTCGGCGTGAAGAACGGGTTGGTCGTCACGTGGTTGACGAACGTGAACTTGTACTTCTGGTTGTCGCCGAAGATGCTCGCTGCAGCACTGCCACCGCCGCCGGCCGCCGAGGCCGTGCTGCTGCTCGAACTGCTGCCGCCGCATGCTTCGAGGATGAGAGCCGCCATTCCGGCGGCGCCGCCGGTGAGCGCTGTGCGCCGAGTGACCTGCCGCCACTTCTTGATCGGGTTGTCGTCCTCCTTGCGCTCGTCCCACTCAAGGCGCTCAACCGCGTCGTAGACGATATCTGGGTCTGCCATGTGCGCTTCTCCTCCTGGTCAGGTTGGACCGACCCTGCAGTCGTACGCTTTCAAACCCGCGCGCTCATGTCCACTCAACCTAAACCGGTGCTAACGGCTGGTGGGGCGTGCGGCTTCGTCGTTGCCATCATCGGGCCGTGCTGCCCAGCATCGATCGCTGCGGCCGGCGACGTGCCCTGTTTGCCTCTCTCCTCTTCCTTCGTAGAACGACGGCGCGATGTTAGCGGTAACACGCGCTCGGCTCAAAATTTTTTCCAGCGTTGGCCCGAAGCGGGCTGATGTGCCTCAAGGGTGGCTTGGTCAGCCGGGCGGCACTGCGGTGCTCGACCGCACGATCAGCCGCGGCTGCACTCCCGGGCCCGCCTCCGCCGGCGTGCCCGTTTCCAGCATCTGAAGGAGCAGCCGGACACTCCGGCTGCCCATCTCGTCGAAGTCCTGGCGCACGGTCGTCAGCGGCGGCGAGAAGTAAGCCGCCTCGGGGATGTCGTCGAAGCCCACGACGCTGAGCTGCTCGGGGACCTTGCGCCCCGCCTCGTGCATTGCACGAAGCACGCCGAGCGCCATCTGGTCGTTGGCCACAAAGATCGCCGTGACGGACGGCTCCTTGGTGAGCCGACGGCCAAGCTCGTACCCGACTCGCGGGCTCCAGTCTCCGACCAGCGGCGACGGCGCCTCCGCGCCCGCCCGCTCGAGCGTGGTCTGCCACCCGTGCAGCCGCTGCTGGGACTCGAGGAAGTCGGGCGGCCCGGTGATGTGCCAGACGGTCTGCGTGCCCGAGGTCGAGCAGATGCTGGGTGGCCGTCGCCGCCCCCGCAAACTGGTCGATCGCCACCACCGGCACCGCCTGTGTCGGCCCCGCCTCGACCGCGACCAGCGGCGTGTCGCCGGCGGGAGCGTGAAGCAGCGCCTCGGCCGATTGCTCCTGCGGGGTGATCACGAGGATTCCGTCCACGCCGTGACGACGCAGCCGCTCGATTGCTTCGGGCACCGAGGAGCGGTCCATCGCCTTGAGGCTGGTCGCGATGATGAAGTAGCCGGCCTCGTGCGCGGCGCGCTCCACTCCGTAGAGCGTCGTCGCGGGGCCGTAGAGAGTCGTGTCGAACGTGACGACGCCGAGCGTCCTCGAACGGCCGGTCACCAGTGCCCTTGCGACCGAATTGGGGCGGTAGTTGAGCTCGCGCATCGCCCACAGCACGCGGTCGCGCGTTTCCTGCCGCACGTGCTGGCTGCCGTTGATCACCCGCGAGACGGTCTGGTGCGAGACCCCGGCGAGACGGCCCACGTCCGACATCACGGGCGCGCGGCGACCGCGCATCGACGTCTTGTCGTCGTCACGATCGATGGCGCCCACTCAGCTCCTCACCCTCTGGGCTGGGATGTTAACGCTAACGCGGCCGTGGCACACGGACGTCTCGCAACCCGCCCGCGCAATAAGATCACGCCGCGCGGGCTGGGCGGCGCCAACCTCGAAGGAGATCGATGAAGACGAGCCTCGGCATCTGGGCCTTCGGTCCGATGATCACGCGTTTTGTACCGGGCGGGTACCAGCCCGAACACAGTTATGACACCGAGCCGGTCGCCGAGAAGGTGCACCGCGCGGTGGAGGGACTCGGGGACCTGATCGACGGCTACGAGTTCCACTATCCCGACGAGCTCTCGCCCGACAACCTCGACGACGTCAAGGCGGCGCTCGGCGACCACGACATCTACTGCATCGCGGGCGGCCTGCACCTGCACCCGCAGTTCGCCCGCGGCGGCCTGGTCAACCCCGATCCGAAGCTGCGCGCGGAGGCTCAGCGAATCGTCCGCGAGGCAGCCGCGTTCGCCGGCTCGCTGGGTGCGCACCTGATCATCTGGCCCGGCGGCGAGGGCTACAACTACCCGTTCCAGACTCCGTATGTCGAGTCCTGGGGCTGGCTGATCGAGGGCATGGGCGAGGCCGCGCAGGAGTGCGCAAAGCACGGGGTCAAGCTGCTGCTCGAGCACAAGAACTCAGAGCCGGCCATGAAGATCCTGATGCGCAACATCGGCATGTGCCTGCACGTCGTGCACAAGCTTCAGGCGCAGGGGCTCGACAACGTCCAGGTCAACATGGACTGGCAGCACCTGATCATGAACGGCGAGCACCTCCCCGAGTACGCCGCGCTGCTCGCGTCCGAGGGGCTGCTCGGCCACCTGCACGCGAACTCCGGCTGGGGAACGTTCGACGACGACAACATGGTCGGCGCCACCGCGTTCATGGAGACGCTCGAGATGGCGCTCGAGCTGCGTCGTTGCGGCTACGGCTCCGGAGGCGAGCGACTCGGGTTCGACCTGTACCCGTACACCGAGGACCAGGTCGGCGCGGTCCGCCGCTCGGTGCTCCAGTGGCAGTTCATCGACTCGGTGGCGGCGCGCATCGACGACGCCGCGCTGCGCGAGGCCCAGCAGGCCAAGGACGCGGTTCGCGCGTACGAGCTCGTGTACGCGGCGCTCGGCGCGTGACTTCATGACGACGCTGGTCGGGATCGACGTCGGCACGTCGGGCGTCAAGGGCCTGGCGATCGATCCCGAGGGGGCGATCCTCGCCCGCGCCGAATACGGCTATCCGCTGTCGACCCCGCGCGTCGGCTGGGCCGAGCAGGACCCTGCCGACTGGTGGCAGGCGACCGAGGCGGTGTTGTCCGAGCTGCGCGGCGCCGCGGGTCCGTACGCCGGGATCGGGTTGTCGGGTCAGATGCACGGGCTCGTCGCGCTCGACGCTTCGGACCGCGTGCTGCGACCGGCGATCCTGTGGAACGACCAGCGGACGGCGCGCCGAGTGCGCCGAGATCGAGGAGACGATCGGGCTCGAGCGCCTGCTGTCGCTGACGGGCAACCGGGCGCTGCCGGGGTTCACGGCACCGAAGCTCCTGTGGATGCGCCGCCACGAGCCTGAGGAGTTCGCGCAGATCGCGCGGATCGCGCTTCCCAAGGACTACGTGCGCCTGCGCCTGTGCGGCGAGCACGTGACCGACGTCGCCGACGCTTCCGGGACGCTGCTGCTCGACGTCGCGGCTCGTTCCTGGAGCGAAGAAGTGGTGGGCGCGTTGGAGCTCGATCCGTCGTGGCTGCCACCGGTGCTCGAGAGCCCTGCGGTGTCGGGCGCTACGCCTGAAGGGGTGCCGGTCGCCGCGGGAGCGGGCGACCAGGCGGCGGGCGCGGTCGGGGTCGGGGTCGACCGACCCGGTCCCGTGTCGGTGGCGCTCGGGACATCGGGCGTCGTGTTCGCCGCTTTGGAGGGGTTCGCGGCCGACCCGGAGGGCCGGGTGCACGCGTTCTGCCATGCGGTCCCCGGCGCCTGGCACGCGATGGGCGTGATGCTGTCGGCGGCCGGGTCGCTGCAGTGGCTGCGCAACACGATCGCGCCGGGCGTTGGGTATGAGGATTTGACCGCGGCGGCCGAAGCGTGGCCCGCCGGGACCGAGGGGCTGACGTTCCTGCCGTACCTGACCGGCGAGCGCACGCCGCACGCCGACCCGGACGCGCGCGGGTCGTTCACCGGGCTGACGGTGCGCCACGACAGGGGTGCGCTGGTGCGGGCGGTCCTTGAGGGCGTCGCATATGGGCTGCGCGACTCGCTGGACCTGATCGTGTCGCTCGGCGGGAGGCCTGCGCTGGGGCGCGTGTCCGGCGGCGGGGCGCGCAGCGACCTGTGGCTTGCGATCGTGGCGTCGGTGTTGGAGCTGCCGTTGGAGCGGGTTGCGGTCGACGAGGGCGCCGCGTTCGGTGCGGCGATCCTGGGCGGCGTCGCCGCGGGGGTCTGGTCCGACGTGCACGAGGCGGTCGCGGCGACGGTGCGCGGTCGCGAGGTGATCGAGCCCGTGGACGAGTGGGTCGAGGTGTACCGCGCAGGGCGCGAGCGCTTCCGGGCGCTGTACCCGGCGTTGCGGGCGGTCCAGTAGCTCGCGCAGTCTCACGGGGCGAAAACGACCCGATCGGCGCGCTTGCCGGGTTCCGTGGGTCGTTTACCGCGCTCAGCGAGGGTTAAGACCCAGCGCGGCACGGCGCGTGCTCGCGTGGGTCGTTTTCCGGCTGCCCGCCCGCCCGGCCGCCCCTACGCGAGATCGCCCACGGCCTCCTCAACCGCCGCGACCAGCCTCCCCGACGACACGAGCTCGCAGGCGGCCTCGAGGTCCGGCGCGACGAACCGGTCGGGCCCCGGACCGCCGACGACCTCGCGCAGCGCGGCCAGCGCCGCGGCGGTCCCGTGCCCCGGGCGCAGCGGCGCGCGCAGATCAAGCCCCCGGCCCGCGCACACGAGCTCGACCGCCAACACGCGCGCGAGCCCCGTCACCGCCGAACGCAGCTTGCGCGCCGCACCCCAGCCCATCGACACGTGGTCCTCCTGCATGGCGCTCGTCGGCAGCGAGTCGACGCTCGCCGGCGCCGCCAGCCGGCGGCCCTCGGCGACGATCGCCGCCTGGGCGTAGTGGGCGAGCATCAGCCCCGAGTCCAGGCCCGGGTCCTCCGCGAGAAACGGCGGGAGCCCGTGCGAGCGGGTCGCGTCGAGCAGTCGGTCGGTGCGCCGCTCGGCGATCGCGCCGACGTCGGCGGCCGCGATCGCGAGGAAGTCGCACGCGTACCCGACCGGCGCGCCGTGGAAGTTGCCGCACGACTCGACGCGGCCGTCGGGCAGCACCATCGGGTTGTCGATCGCCGAGCGCAGCTCGGCCCCGGCCACGCGCCGAGCGTGGTCAAGCGTGTCGCGCGCGGCGCCGGCCACCTGCGGCGCGCAGCGAAGCGAGTAGGCGTCCTGCACCCGCGGGTCCCCCTCGCGGTGGCTGGCGACGACCTCGGAGTCCGCCAGCAACGCGCGCAGGTTGGCGGCGCTCGCGGCCTGGCCGGGCTGTGGCCGAAGCGCGACGAGATCTTCAGCGAACGCGCGGTCGGTCCCGAGCAGCGCCTCGACCGACATCGCGGCGCTGATGTCGGCGACCTTGAGCAGCCGCGTCAGGTCCGCGATCGCCAGCACCAGCATCCCGAGCATCCCGTCGGTGCCGTTGATCAGCGCCAGGCCCTCCTTGGCGCCGAGCGCCACCGGCTCGATGCCCGCCTGCGCCAGCGCCTCCCCGGCGGGTCGCACGACGCCTTCGGAGTCGCGCACCGAACCCTCGCCGATCAGCGCGAGCGCACAGTGCGCGAGCGGCGCAAGGTCGCCGCTCGCTCCGAGCGAGCCGTGCTCGGGCACGATCGGAGTGAGCCCGGCGTTCAGCAGCGAGACGATCGCCTCGGCGACTTCGGGCCGCGCGCCCGAGCAGCCCATCGCCAGCGTGCGCACCCGTAACAACATCATTGCGCGCACCACTTCGCGCTCGATCGGCGGGCCGATCCCGGCGGCATGCGAGCGGATCAGCGCGAGCTGCAGCTCGCGACGCGCGCCGGCGGGGATGCGCACCATCGCCAGCGAGCCGAAGCCGGTCGTGATCCCGTACGCGGGCTGATCGGACTCGGCGAGCGCCTCGACGACCGCGGCCGAGCGGCTCATCGCCTCGCGCGCAGCCTCGCCAATCGCAACCCGGGCGTCGCCGCGCGCGACCGCGATCACATCCGCAGGCGCCAGCCCATCCGCTGTCAGCTCGACGACATCCACCGCGGCGCCACCCTAATCCATCACCCGCGCGCCCGGTCCGGGGCGCACCTCGCGCGCACCCTCGGGGACGTGCGCGTCAGGCGGCATCAGCCCGAGCACATGGCCGCCGAAGCCGCCGCCGATGATCCGGGCTCCCAGCGCCCCCGCTTCGTGCAGCGTGTCGACGGCCCTCTCGACAGCGGGGGTCGACACCTCGTAGCAGTCGCGCAAGCTGGCGTGCGAGGCGTCGAGCAAGCGGCCGAGCTCGTCCATGTCGCGGCGCTCGAGCGCCGCCACAGCTGCGTCGACACGCTGGTTCTCGGTGATGATGTGCTTGGCGCGCCGATCGAGCGGCGACGGCAGCGCGGCGGCCGCCTCGAGCGTCGCGTCGCGGAGGCTCGGCACGCCGAGCTCTTCGGCCGCAAGCGTGCACTCGCGCCGGCGCTCGTTGTAGCCCGAGCCGGCGTTCGAGTGCCGATCGCCGGAGTGCAGCGTGACCAGCTTGAACTCGCCGAGCTCGAGCGGCACCTGCGTCATCTCCAGCGAGCGGAAGTCGATCCGCAGTGCGTGATCGTCCTCGCCGAGCAGCGACGCGAGCTGGTCGAGCAGGCCCGTCTGCGCGCCGACCCAGTCGTTCTCGATCTTCGAGCAGATCTTCGCCAGCTCGATCCGGTCCGGCTCGGGAACGCCCGCCAGTGCGATCAGCGCGAGCGTGAGCGCGACCTCGAGCGCCGCCGACGATGACAGCCCGCCGCCGCGCGGCACGTCCCCGGAGATCTCCACCCGCGAGGCGCCCACCGGAATGCCGGCGCGCTGCAGCTCCGCGACCGCGCCCCGGACGAACGCGCGCCAGCCTCGCGCCTCTGGAGGCCGCGCGAGCTCGAACTCGTCGTGTTTCCGAAGGTCGGTGGCGACCGCCTCCACCCGGTTGCCCTCGATCGCCCCGGCGCGGACGGTGACCCCCTCGCTGATCGCGAACGGAAGCGCCAGGCCCTCGTTGTAGTCGGTGTGCTCGCCGATCAAGTTGACTCGACCTGGCGCGAACGCGATGACCGGTTCAGCCATCGCTGTAGTGTGCTCGCATGCTCATCAGATGGGGCATCATCTCGACCGCGCGGATCAACCGTAAGTTCATCGCGGGCGCGCGTCAGTCATCGGCGCTCGAGATCCTCGCCGTTGCCAGCCGGGAGCGCGAGAGCGCAGAGCGCTACGCCGCCGACAACGGGATCGAGCGCGCATACGGCGGATATGAGGCGCTGCTGGCCGATCCGGACATCGACGCCGTCTACATCTCGCTCCCGAACTCGATGCACGTCGAGTGGACCGTGAAGGCGCTCGAGGCCGGCAAGCACGTGCTGTGCGAGAAGCCGATGGGGCGGCGCGCGGCCGACGTGCAGCGAGCCTTCGACGTCGCCGACCGCGAGGGCCGGCTGCTGATGGAGGCGTTCATGTACCGCCACAACCCCCAGACCCGCCGCCTCGTCGAGCTCGTCCGCGACGGCGCCGTCGGGCGGGTGCGGCTGATCCGCTCGGCGTTCAGCTTCGCGGCGGACGACCCCGCCAACGTTCGGTTGTCGAAGGCGCTGGAAGGCGGCGCGCTGATGGACGTCGGGTCCTATTGCGTGAGCGGCTCGCGGCTGATCGCCGGCGAGCCGGTGCGCGTGGCCGCCGAGCAGGTGACGGGCGGCGACGGCGTCGACATCGTGTTCGCGGCGACGATGCGGTTCGCGGACGACGTGCTCGCGCACTTCGACGCCGGGCTCGCGCTCGATACCCGCGACGAGCTCGAGGTCGTCGGCGACGAGGGTGCCCTGTTCCTCGACGATCCGTGGCACTGCCTCGAGCCGGTGATCGAGCTGCGCCGCGACGGGACCCGCGAGCGGATCGACATCGAGGTGGTCAACTCCTACCTGCTCGAGGCCGAGAACATGTCCGCGGCGATCCGCGGCGAGGCCTCGCCGCTGCTGGGCCGAGCCGATGCGTACGGCCAGGCCCGTGCGATCGAGGCCCTCTACGAGGCCGCGGACATGGGCCGGACCGTCGCGCTGAGCTAGATCCCTTCTGGCGGGCCGATCGTGGCCGCCTCGGGCCCGAAGCTCTCGATGTAGTGCTCGTGAACGTCCCTCCAGCCGTTCATCTCGTCGCGCGCGGCGGCATCGCCGCCGAGTGAGCGCTCGAGCGCGTCGAGGCAGGTGTGCCAGCCGGCGCCGTCGCGCGCCGCCTTGCCGCGCTCCTCGAGCGTGTCGAGCAGCGTCAGCTCAGTGCCCTCGTCGATCGGACGGAGCTCCAGCCGGACGGTGTCGGGCCCCCAGCGGATCTCCATCGCCGACTGCGGCTCGAACTCGATCATCTCCCCGTCAAACGGCGGGAACTGGTCGCCCGGGAACGAGAACCTGAGCGGCGCGCCCGCGACCCGGTCCCCCTCGATCGTCGTCGGGAACCACTGCGCGAGGTGCTCGGGCTCGGTGATCGCCCGCCACACCTTCTCGGGCGGGTGCGCAAGCGCCCGGGTGAAACGCAGGCGCCAGCGCCCGTCGCTGCGCTGTTCCAGTTCTCCGTACATCGCAACTCCTTTCTCAGCGGCGTCAGCCGTCGGTCATCGTGTCGAGGTGGCGCTCGAGGTCGTCGAGGCGCGCGGCCCACATCGCCCGGTACGGCGCCAGCCACTCGTCGACCGCGCGAAGCGGCTCGGGCCGGACGCTGTACAGGCGCCGCTGCGCATCGCCTCGCACATGCACGAGGCCGGCTTCGCGCAACACCCGCAGGTGCTTTGAGACCGCGGGCTGGCTCAGCTGAAGCTGCGAGACGAGCTCGCCCACGGGCTGCTCGGAGTCTGCAAGCAGGTCGAGGATGCGCCGGCGGTTGGGCTCGGCGAGGACGTCGAACGGTGTCATCGGACTTTTATACCCTATCAGGCATATAGCTGTCCAGTCATATAGTGGTCTACTACGCTCGACATATGGACAGGAGCACCGACATCAGCACAGCGCAGGTAGAGATCCGGCCGATCGAACCCGACGACAGGGATGCGCTGGCGAGAGGCTTCGACCGACTAAGCGAACAGTCGCGCTACCGGCGCTTCCTGTCGCCTCGCGGCCCCCTTTCCGAGGCCGAGCTGAGCTACCTCACCGAAGTGGACCATCGCGATCACGAGGCCCTGGTGGCGGTGGACCCCGAGACCGACGAGGGCGTGGGCGTGGCGCGCTTCATCCGCTCGCCGGAGGATCCCGCTGTGGCCGAGCTGGCAGTCGCAGTCGCCGATGACTGGCAGGGACAGGGCGTCGGCAGCCTGCTCGCGGCCGAGCTGGCCAAGCGAGCGCGCGACGAAGGGATCACCTGTTTCACGGCGCTGGCGCTCGCCGAGAACGACGCGATCCTCGGCCTCCTGCAAGATCTGGGCGAAGTCCGTACCGGCCGCACACAGCTCGGGACGGTGGAGCTGGCTGTCGATCTGCCCGACGACGGGATCAGCCGCCTGCGGCGGCTGCTGCGAGCCGTGGCGCGTGGCGACGTCACAGTCCTGCTGCGGCGCACCGGCAGACTGCTCGCCTCCCGGGACGCCGAGCAGGACTAGAGCATCGCCTCGATCTCGATCGGCTCCTGCCCCGCGCTGCGCAGGCCATCCTCGAGCGCCTTGATCACGGCCTCGACCACCGCCACGCGCGCGTACGGCTTGCTCTCGGCGGCGATCACCTGCCACGGCGCGTGCTTGTGGTCGGTGCGCTTGAGCATGTCGGCCACGGCCTTTTCGTAGTCGCCGCGCCTGGCGATGTTGCGCCAGTCCTCGTCGGTCAGCTTCCAGCTCTTCAGCGGATCGGTCCGGCGCGCCTCGAAGCGCTGGCGCTGCGCCTTCTCGGAAAGGTGCATCCAGAACTTCACGAGCACCATGCCCTCACTGCTGAGGCTGCGCTCGAACGCGACGATCTCGTCGTACGCGCGCCGCCACTCGGGCTTGCTCGCGAATCCCTCAACGCGCTCGACCAGCACTCGCCCGTACCAGGACCGGTCAAGCACCGCCATGCCTCCCCAGCCCGGCAGCTCCGGCCAGAACCGCCACAGGAAGTGATGGCGCTTCTCCCGCGGCGTCGGCGCGGCGAACTGCGCCACGGTGACGTGCCGCGGATCCAGCGGCGAGGTCAGCCTGCGAATTGCTCCACCCTTGCCCGACGCGTCCCACCCCTCGAACAGCACGCACAACGGCGGACCCAACCGGCCATCCCCGATCTGCCCACCCGCCTGCAGCCGCAACGCCAGCAACCTGCGCTGGGCGGATTGCAGCCGCTTTAGCCCCGCGGATTTCGAGAGCTTGGCGGATAGATCGACGTCGTCGAGCGAAGCCACGGTCAATAGTCTGACACTCCCGGTTAGGGCCTTGTGTGTGGAGAGTTAAACCGGCTCGCCACGCGGCCGAACGGCCCCGGCCCGCTCATATTGTTCGGCCCACGTCCAGGTCTGACGCCGAGATCCGACACCGCCCGGGCCGACATCATCGTCGCCGGGTGCTCGCGGGCGCCGTCGCGATCATCGCCGCCGCTCTCGCGGTCAACCTGTTCACCTCGTTCCCGGGGCGCGACGCCGACACCCGGGCCGCCACGGACGGTGGGCGAGCGGCCCACCGGTCCGGGTCCGCTCGGGCGGCCACATCGGTCGTGGTTGCGCTGGCGCCGGGCAGCCGGCCGACACCGGTGCCGCCCTCGTTCCTTGGGCTGTCGACCGAGTACTGGTCGCTGCCCGGATTCGCAGGTCACATGGCCAAGTTCGCCCGGGTGCTGTCGATGCTGCGCGTACCCGGAGACGGCCCGTTGATCCTCCGGGTCGGTGGCAACTCGGCGGATCACACGATCTGGGCGGCCCGGCTGCGGACGATGCCGCGCTGGGTGTTCGAGCTGACCCCGGCGTGGCTGCAGGCGGCGCGGAAGATCGTGCGCCGCGCCGGGGTGCGCCTGATGCTGGACCTCAACCTGATCACCGACTCGCCATCCGCCGCCTCGGTGTGGGCGCGAGCGGCAGAAGCCGAACTCCCTCGCCGCAGCATCGCGGGCTTCGAGATCGGCAACGAGCCCGACATCTACAGCCGCTCGTTCTGGATCGCGGCGCTGTCGCGCCGCGGTCTCGACGCATCGATCCTGCCGCCCGGCCTGACGCCCGGCGGATACGCCCGCGAGTTTCGCTCCTACGCGCGCCTGCTCCGGCGCTTTGCGCCCGGCGTGCCGCTGCTCGGGCCCGAGATCGCACACCCGGTGCGCCACGCCTCCTGGGTCTCGAGCCTGGTGGCGCGCGCGCGTGCGGACCTGGGGATGGTCACCGCGCACCAATATCCCTACACCGCCTGCACCGCACCGGGTTCTCCGACCTACCCGACGATCGAGCGTGTGCTCTCAGAGCACGCGTCGGCGGGGACTGCCCGGTCGCTCGCAGCCGTGATCGGCGACGCGCACCGAGCCGGGCTGCCGTTTCTTCTGACGGAGGTCAACTCGGTCACGTGCGGCGGCGTTACCGGCGTCAGCGACACGTTCGCGACGGCGCTGTGGGGCCCGGACACGCTGTTCGAGCTGCTCAGAGCGGGCGTCGATGGCGTCGACGTCCACGTCCGAACGGATGCGATCAACGCGGCGTTCGCATTCAAGCGGGGCCAGCTCGTCGCCCGGCCGCTGCTGTACGGGCTGCTGATGTTCCGCCGTGCGTTGGGGACCGATTCCAGTCTGGTCGGAGTCCAGGTACGCGCCAGGCGGCAGATGCACGTGAAGGTGTGGGCGGTCGAGGTCGCGGGGGGCGGGCTCCACGTGCTGGTGATCGACAAGGGCGGCCGCGCGGCACGGGTCGCGCTGCGCATCGCGCCCGACGGTCCGGCGGCGGTGCAGCGGCTGCTGTCTCCGTCGGTGGCCGCGACCGCGGGCGTGACGCTCGCCGGCCAGTCGCTCGACGCGGACGGACGCTGGGTCGGCCACCGCGTGGTGTCGCAGCTGCTGCCCAGCGCGGACGGTTACGAGCTCACCGTGCCGCGCTACAGCGCGGCCCTGGTCAGCGTGGGCGGTACGCTCGCCTCTGCCCGCCATGAACGAGCCCGACCTCAAGTCGCTTAACGAGCTGATCCCGTTCGCCGCGGCGCTCGGCATCGAGCTGCTCGAGGCCACGCCCGAGCTCGTGGTCTCGCGGCTTCAGTGGACGCCGGAGCGCTGCACGACCGGCGGGGTGATGCACGGCGGGGCGCTGATGGCACTGGCGGACAACGGCGGCGGCGTGTGCGCGTTCTTGAACCTGGCCGAGGGCGCCGTCGGCACCGCGACGATCGAGTCAAAGACGAACTTCCTCCGAGCAGTTCGCGAGGGAGCGGTGACCGCGAGCTCGAGCCCACTGCACGTCGGACGGACCATGGTCGTCGTCGAAACCGAGCTTGTTCGCGACGACGGCAAGCTCGCCGCCAAGGTCACTCAGACTCAGGCGTTTCACTACCCGCGCTGAACCCGCGCCTGGACGGTTGGCAGATTCCTGCCAACGGGGGTTCAGGTTTGAGCTCAGCTGCCGAGAAGCCAATGTGGGGGAACGTGCCCCCCAGAGGCCAAATGTCAGACGTATTCGTCGCCCGCCAGCCGATCTTCAACCGCGACCTGGAGGTCGTCGGCTACGAGCTGCTGTTTCGAAGCCGCGAGGCCCAGGCGATTCCGAGCCCCGAAGGGGCTACCGCGAGCGTGGTCCTCAACGCCTTCACCGAGATCGGGCTCGAGCGGATCGTGGGCGACCGCACGGCCTGGATCAACGTCTCACGGGATTTCATCCTCACCGGGCTGACACAGACCCTGCCGGCCGGCCGCGTGCGGCTCGAGCTGCTCGAGGATCAGCTGCTCGACGACCAGCTGATCGAAGCGCTGAACGACCTCAGCACCCGCGGCTACCGGATCGCACTCGACGACTTCGAGTACAGCGAGGCCGCCGAGCCGCTCATGGACCTCGTCGACGTGATCAAGCTCGACGTGCGCGCGCTCGGACCGGATGGGATGACCGACCACGTGGCGCGGCTGCGCCGAGACGGCGTGAAGCTGCTGGCCGAGAAGGTCGAGACGCAGGAGGACTACGCGTTCTGCGCCGACCTCGGGTGTGAGCTGTTCCAGGGCTACTTCTTCTGCCGTCCCGAGCTTCTGCGCGATCGCGAGATCGCGGCCAGCCGGCTATCGCTGCTCGAGGTGATCGCCGCGCTCCAAGACCCGGGCGTCGACCTGGCACAGCTCGAGCGCCTGGTCGCACGCGACGTCTCGCTCAGCTTCCGGCTGCTTCGCTACATCAACTCCGCATTCTTCGGCCTGCGCATGGAGGTCAGCTCGATCGGCCAAGCGCTCGCGCTGCTCGGCGTCCAAAACCTCCGGCGCTGGGCCACCCTGAGCGTGTTCGCGAGCATCGACGACAAACCGCCGGAGCTGACGGTGACCGCGCTGATCCGCGGCCGCTTCTGCGAGCTCGCAGGTGAGCACCTGAGCGCCATCCAGGGCGAGCTGTTCACGCTCGGCATGTTCTCGGTGATCGACGCGCTGATGGACACGCCGATCGAGGAGGTGCTCGCCTCGATCCCGTTCCCGGGCGACATGCGGCGAGCGCTGATCGCGCATGCCGGCGACAAGGGCGCGCTGCTCGATTGCGTGCAGGCGCTGGAGGCCGGCGACTTCGACGGCGCCGAGGCGCTGGCGCCGGGCGCCGGGGCCACGTATCTGGATGCGCTGGTGTGGGCCAACGAGGCGGCCAACCCGCTGCTGGGTGACGGTTCCGCGTCGGCCACCGACAGCCTCGCGGCCTGAACGCTCGCGGCTGACGCGTCACCACAGACCGGCGTCCACGGCGGTCCGGCTCAGGGCGTGATCACATGGCTTGGGTCGGGCCGCCGCTCCGGAGGCGCCTGGCTGTAATCCTCGAAGCGACCGTCGCGCTCGGCCACGACCGAACGCACCCCTTCGCGCTCGCCGCGCTCGATGAACTCCAGCGCGTCGGGCGTGTTGCGCATCAGCCCGTCGAGGATCGGCCCGAGCGTCTGGGTCGACGCCACCCCCATGTTCTCGTACGCGTGGTTGACGACCAGCTTCATCGCCGCAAGTTGCGATGCCGGGATCGCGGCCAGGTCGTCGGCCAGCCGCGCAACCGTGTCCTCGAGCTGCTCGAACGGAACCGCTTGGTTGATCAGCTCGACCTCCGCGGCCTCCCGGCCCGTCAGCGGGCGGCCTGTGAGCGCGTGGTACTTCGCGCGCGCAAGCCCGAGGCGGTAGATCCACATGCCCGACAGGTACGCGCCCCACATCCGGCTGTACGGCGTTCCGATCACGGCGTCCTCCGAGGCGATCACGAGATCGGCGCACAGCGCGAAGTCGCTGCCGCCGCCGACGCACCAGCCGTGAACCTGGGCGATCACCGGCTTGCAGGTCCGCCAGATGCTCATCAGCTTCTGGGTCGGTGACAGCTGTGGCGCCGTCGCCATCGCGAAGTCCTTGCCCGGGTCCCACTTGCCGTCAGTGGTGATGAACTCGTCCCAGTGACGAAAGCCGCCGCCAAGGTCATAGCCGGCGCAGAACGCCCGGCCCGCACCGCGGACGACGATCACCTTCACGGCGCTGTCCAGCGTGGCGGCGGTGACCGCGTCCTCCACCTCGTCGGGCATCGGCGGCACGATCGTGTTCAGCGCGTCGGGGCGGTTCAGGGTGATCGTCGCGATCGGGCCGTCGGCGGCATACAAGATCGTGCTGTAGGACATCCGGACTCCTCGGGGTTCGTGCGGGCGGTGCGTAGGATCGTTTCATGACCATCCCCAGCGAGATCATCGCCCGGCAGATGCATCTGCCCCGCGCGCTGACGCACGACGTGATCTGCGAGGAGGATCTCCGCGTCCCGATGGACGACGGCGTGGAGCTGCTGGCCGACCGCTGGGTGGCGCGCGAAAGCGCGACCGAGGCACAGCCGACCGTCCTGGTTCGCTCGCCGTACGGACGCAAGCAGTTCGTCGGCCTCCTGTTCGGGCGGCTGCTGGCCGAGCGCGGGCTGCAGGTCGTCGTCCAGAGCGTGCGCGGCACGTTCGGCTCGGGCGGCCGCTTCAGCCCGTTCGACGAGCGCGCCGACGGCCTGGCGACGCTTCGCTGGATCCGCGCCCAGGCCTGGCACTCCGAGCGGATCGGGACGATCGGTCCGAGCTATCTCGGCCTCGTCCAGTGGGCGATCGCGCCGGATGCGGGCGACGACCTGGCGGCACTCTCGATCCAGGTCAGCGCCTCGCAGTTTCACGGCCAGACCTACGCCGGCGGCAGCCTGTCGCTCGAGACGTCGGCCTCGTGGCTGGTGCTCGTCGCCGAGCAGGAGCGGCGGTTCGCGCCGCTGGCGACGGTCCGGGCGCTGCGGCGGCTGCCGGCGCTGCTCGGCGAGCTGCCGCTCGCCGACCTGGACCTGCGCGCGACCGGGACCGAAGTCGACTGGTTCCGCGAGGGGCTGGCGAATCCCGATCGAGCGGGCGCCTGGTGGGTGTCGCGCGACTACGCGGAGGGCGTCTCGAAGGTCACCGCGCCGGTGCAGTTCATCGGCGGCTGGTACGACATCTTCCTCCCGTGGATGCTCGAGGACTTCGCGGCGCTGCACGCGGCCGGCCACGCACCGCAGCTGATCATCGGGCCCTGGACGCACACCGACCCGGGACTGGTGGCAACCGGGACGCGTGACGGGATCGCATGGTTGCGGGCGCACCTGCTCGGCGACGGCAGGCTCGTGCGCGAATCCAACGTGCGGGTGTTCGTCACCGGCGAGGCCGTCAACGGCCGCTGGCGCAACCTCGAGAGCTGGCCCCCTCCCGGCACGTCGCAACGGCGGCTGTGGCTGGCGGATGACCGCGCGCTCAGCGATCGCGAGCCCGGTGCGGGGTCCGGCGGCGACCGCTACCGCTATGACCCGACTGACCCGACGCCGTCACTCGGCGGCCCGGTTCTGCTGTCGCGCGAGCCCGTCGTCGACAACCGAACGCTCGAGGCGCGCAACGACGTGTTGACCTACACGACCGAGCCGCTACCACAGGCACTGGAGGCGATCGGGCCCGTGAGTGTCGAGCTGTTCGTCCGCGCAAGCGCGCCGTACTTCGACGTGTTCGCGCGTGTGTGCGACGTCGATGCCGCCGGCGTCTCGTGGAACGTCTGCGATGCGCTCGACCGCGTCGCCCCGGGCCGCTTCGAGCAGCTCGCCGACGGCTCCTGGCACGTCGCCTTTCAGCTCTGGCCGACCGCCCACCGGTTCGCTGCCGGCCACCGCATCCGCCTCCAGGTCTCCTCCGGAGCGCACCCGCGCTATGCCCGCAACCCGGGCACCGATGGCGACCCGAACGTCGCGACCAAGCTGGTCGCGGTCGAGCTCGAGGTGCTCCGCGACGCGGAGCACCCCTCAGCCGTGACGCTGTCTACGCAGCCTCGGGAATGAGGATCCCGCGCCCTTGCAGGCGCCCGCCGTCGAGGTCGGCCATCGCGTCGTTGATCGCGTCGAGCGGGTACGTGCTGGTGTGCAGCTTGACCTTGCCCTGGGCGGTGAGCGTCATCAGCTCCGCCAGGTCGGTGTAGGTCCCGACGAGGTTCCCGATGAACGAGATCTCGCGCGAGATCACGTCGATCGTCGGGATGTTGATGTTCTCGCCGTAGCCGATCACGTAATAGAAGCCGCCGTCGCGGACCATTGCGATCCCGTCCTCGATCGCGCCCTTCTCGCCGACGAAGTCGATGATCGCCTCGGCGCCGAATCCGTCGGTCAGCTCCTGCACCTGCTTGACCTGGCCGCCGTCGACCTTGACGGTGTGATCGGCACCCACCTCCTTGGCGAGCGCGAGCGCTTTCTCGGACGGGTCGATCACGATGATCTCGGCGGGCGCGTACGCCTTCAGGCACTGGATCCCGATGTGGCCGAGCCCGCCCGCGCCGATCACCACGACCCTGGTCCCGGCGGCGAGCACCGGGATCGCCTTCTTGACGGCGTGGATCGCGGTCAGCCCCGCGTCGGCCAGCGCGGCGATGTCCTTGGGCTCGAGCCCGGGGTCGAGCTTGACCACCGACCGCGCCGATGTCTGCAGGAAGTCGGCGAAGCCGCCGTCGCGGTTGATCCCCGGAAACGATCCGTTCAGGCAGTGCATGTCGTCGCCCCGGCGACATGGGCCGCAGAGGCCGCAGGAGATGAACGGGTGCACGATCACCGTGTCCCCGACCTCCACGTTCGATACGCCCGATCCGATCTCGTGCACCCAGCCGGCGTTCTCATGCCCCGGCGTATACGGCAACACCACCTGGGACTTCTCGGCCCACTGCCCCTCCTGGATGTGCAGGTCCGTGCGGCACAGTCCCGCCGCGCCGATGCGCACGATCACGTCGAACGGACCAACCACCTTGGGCTCGTCGATGCTCTCGAGCTGCAACGGCTGGTGGTACTCGTGCAGGCGCGCGGCCTTCATCTCCTTACCTCCTCCGGGTCGTCCGCCAGCCCGTGGCGGAATTGCAAGAGCGAGCGGCAGATCCCGCCGTTTGCCTCGAGGCTCGTCGCGATCAGCCGGGCCATCCGCAGCCACCGCTGCAGCTGCTCCGCGAACACCGGAGTGCCGTCGCCGGCGACGAACGCTGGCGCGTCGGGGCCGGTGGGGATGCCGAGTTGAGCGCGGAGCTCGAGGCACCGGCGAGTCTCGGGCCCGTCGGGCAGGTCGCGGACGCGCATCTCCTCGATCCGCGCTTCGGTCGCTCCCTGATCGATCAGCGCGGCGCACACGCGACCCTGGCGCGCCACCAGCGCCTTGCGCAAGAACAGCTCGCGTAGCGCCTCGAGCTCGTCGTCGTCGGTCTCTCCCGGGAACGCTCCGGTGAAGCCCGCGCCCCGATTCAGCGCGGCGTTGATCTCGTCGCCGGTGTAGTGGTCCTCGAGCGTGACGCTCACGTCGCGCACTCCCGGCAGCCGGCGCACGACGTTGCGCGCGTCGGCTGCCATCAGGAACGCGAAGTTGGGCGCGCACTGCGGCGTGGGCAGCCGCAGTGCCACCTGGACGTCACCGTCGGCGCTGACCTCGCACGAGCTGACGAACCGAAGCGTTGTGATCGGCTCGTCGAGCTCGGGGTCATAGACGGCTGCGAGCGCGTCCATGACACCGTCGCGGGTGGTCATGCCGACTCGACCAGCTGTGCGTCCTCCTTTGCGGCCGGGGTCTCGTCGGCGAGCTGGAACTCCTTGGGAACCTCGATGCCGTACAGCTTCGCGGCGTTGAGCCCGAGGATCTTCCGCTTCCCGTCCTGGTTCAGGCGCGGGTAATCGGAGTACGTCTCGTCGGGGTAGTCCCAGTCCAGGAGTCCCTCGATCTGCCACTTGGGCTCCCAGATCCCGTAGTCGGAGCCGTACAGCATCTTGTCCTCTCCGACCCAGAACAGCAGCTCGCCCATCACCTTGGAGAAGAACCGCGGCCGGGCGTACATCAGACCGCCGAGGACGACGGCCAGGCCGGCGTAGACGTTGGGCTCCTGCGTCGCCATGAAGCAGAAGTCCTCGATCCGCGGCAGGCCCACGTGCTCGACGATGAAGTTCAGCTCCGGGTTGTCGGTCGCCGCCTCGTCGACGTCAACGGGATCGAACGCGTCCTTGTCAAGCGGCCAGATCGTCGGGCCCTTGTGGACGTGGATGTTCTTGATCCCCAGCTCCTTGCACTTGGCATAGAACGGCTTGCACATCTCGTCGTCCAGCCGCCAGCCCCGCGAGCCGTTGTACCACTCGGCCGTGTAGAGCTTGGCGCCCTGGAGCTTGTGGTCCTTGGCGTCCTGCTCGAACTGCTCGAGACCCGCCTCGCCCTCGCGAGGGTCCCAGCGCCCGTTGACGATCACCTTGTCGGGATGACTCTGGGCCAGCCTCGAATTGCGCTCGAGCGTGTTGAAGCCCTCCGTGTACCACGACTTCAGGTAGGTCGATTGCAGCACGACGCGGTCGGCGCCGGCGTCCTCGAACACGTCCTTGACGAAGTCCTCCTCGGAGTACTTCATGAACTTCTCAAGCGGCCAATGAGTCTCGGGCGGGCCGAGCCCCATGTACGCGTGGAAGCACTCGATCCAGCCCTTGGCGTACTGCTCCTGGCCCTTGACCCAGTTCTCCGGACTGGCGTTCCAGAAGTGGCAGTGCGCGTCCACGACGAAATAGCGGTCACCGTTTCTGGCGAACATCCATCGCTCCCTCACTAGACAACGCTTATGGGCTCAATCTACTCCCCGCCACAAATGCGATGTAAAGCGTTCGGGGATCACGGACGGGCGGGCTGCACCTGCCCCCGCACCTCGCCGAATGAGATCCGCACCCCGTCGCGCTCGCCGGCTCCCCGGATCACGACGGTGTCGCCGTCCTCGAGGAACGTGCGCTCGCTTCCGTCGTCCAGAGAGATCGCATCGCGCCCGCCCCAGCTGAGCTCGAGCAGGCACCCGAGCGAGCCGCGATCGGGACCCGAGATCGTCCCGGACGCGTACAGGTCCCCCGCGCGCACGCGCGCCGCGCCCGAAGTCGCGTGGGCCAGCTGCTGCGCCGCGTTCCAATACAGGCCGCGTGAGTTCATCCGGCTGATGGTCGTCTCGATCCCGCTCTGCGCCGGTGCGATCGCCAGCTCGAGGTCGACGTCCAGCGCCCAAGGCTCGGCCACCCGCAGATGCTCGAGCGGCGGCGGTGACTGCTGCACCCCCGGCACCCGCAGCCGCCGCAGCGCCTGCAGCGGGACGATCCACGGGGAGATCGATGTCGCAAACGACTTGCCGAGAAACGGCCCCAGCGGCCGCGACTCCCACAGCTGGATCTCCCGCGCGCTCCAGTCGTTGACGAGCACGAAGCCGAAGATCACGTCGGCGGCGGAGGCGGTGGGAATCGGCGCAGCGGGATCCGGCCCCGGGCCGGTGACGAACCCGAGCTCGACCTCGACGTCGAGCCGGCGCTCGGCACCGAACGTCGGCCGTTCGGCTGCCTGTTGGGGAGCTCGCTGTCCAGATGGCCGCCGGATCGGCGTGCCGCTGACGACGACAGTCGCGGCGCGGCCGTGGTAGCCGACCGGAAGCCAGCGCCAGTTCGGCGCCAGCGGGTCGCCGTCCGGGCGCACGATGCGCCCGGCGTTGGAGGCGTGCTCGATCGACGAGTAGAAGTCGACGTAGTCCGCGACCGCCACGGGCATCTGTGGCTCGCAGCGGTCCAGCGGGATCAGCGCGCGGCCGGCGAGACGCTGGATCTCGTCGCTGCCCGACGACAGCAGCTCGGTCAGCCGCGCGCGCGTCGCCGCCCAGGCGCCCGGTCCCAGCTCGAGGAACGCGTTCAGCGACGGCTGGGCGAACACACCCGGCTGAGCCGCCGGCAGCAGGCCGGCGTCCGCGACCGCCGCCAGATCAAGCGCGTGGTCGCCGATCCGGACAGCGACACGCCCGGCCTCGCCGGAGCTGCGGACCACGCCATAGGGGAGATTCTCGATCCCGAACCCGGAGCCGTCGGCGTCGGGGACCCAGCTTCCCGGCATCAATCCAGCAGCAGCGCGCGGATCGCCGAGGAGAAGTCGTCGACGTCGTCCTCGGTGGTGTCCCAGGAGCACATCCACCGCACCTCGCCGATGCCCTCGTCCCAGACGTAGAACGGGAACTCGCCCTGCAGCTCCTCGGTGGCGGCCGCCGGCAGCGTCGCGAACACCGCGTTGGTCTGCACCGGGCGCGTGATCGTCAGGTTCGGCAGGTCGCCGATCGCCTTCGGCAAGCTGTGCGGCCATCGCGTTGGCCTGCGTGGAGCACCGCAGCCACAGGTCGTCGGTGAGCAACGCGTCGAATTGCGCGGCGAGGAAGCGCATCTTCGACGCCAGTTGCAGCGTCTGCTTTCGCAGGTACTCGAACCCCTGCGCCAGGCGCGGATTGAGCAACACCACCGCCTCTGCCCCCAGCAGCCCGTTCTTGGTGCCGCCGAACGACAGCACGTCGACTCCCGCGCCGGTCGTGATCTCCACGAACGACATGCCCAGCGCCGCGGCGGCGTTGCTCAGACGCGCGCCGTCCATGTGCAGCAGCATCCCGTTGGCGTGCGCGAGCTCGGCGAGCTCGAGCACCTCGCCGCGCGTGTACACCGTCCCCAGCTCCGTGCACTGCGAGATCGAGATCAGGCGCGGCTGCGAGACGTGCTCGTCGCCGATGCGCACCAGCATCCGCTCAACCACCTCGGGCGTGAGCTTGCCGTCCTTCGCCCCGACGGTCAGCAGCTTGACGCCGGCGATCGCCTCGGGGGCGCCGCACTCGTCGACGTTGAGGTGCGCGGTCTGCGCGCAGATCACGCCCTCCCACGGACGGCACGTTGCGCGCAGGCACAGCACGTTGGCGCCGGTGCCGTTGAACACGAAGAACGCGCGCGCGTCCGGCCCGAACAGCTCGGTGAAGCGAGCCTCGACCTGATGTGTGTATTCGTCGTGGCCATAGCCGAACGCGTGACCCACGTTGGCGCGCGCGATCGCCGCGAGCACCGCCGGGTGCACCGTGGCGCTGTTGTCGGACGCGAACCCTCGGGAGCTGGTCACGCCGGGCAGCTTACGCGGCCAGCTTCGTCTTCAGCGAGCTGTAGAAGATCGACAGCGGGAACTCGTCCTCGAGCACGAGGTCGACGTACGGACGGGGATCCTCCACGTCGGCGAACTCGCGTGCGCGCGACGCCCACTTCGAGCCTGTGGCCGGCGACACGCTCGCGGCGACGAGGTCGTGCGCCGCGGCCCAATGCTGGAGCTTGGTGCGGTCGATCCCCGAGCGATACAGCTCCTGGACCTCGCCGTGCAGCGCGGCCACGCCCTCGCTCACGCGCTCCCACTCGATCGTCAACCGGTTGTCGGTCCAGTGCAGGTATCCGTGCCGGTGCAGGTAGGCGAACAGCAGTTGGCCGCCGAGCCCGTCGTAGTTGCGCACGCGCGGCCCGGTGATCGGGAAGCGCAGCAGCCGGTCCAGCAGGATCGAGTACTGGACATACCGCGCCGCCGAGACGCCGTCGGCTTCGAGCTCGAGCGCCTGCGTGAACGCGGTCAGGTCGCAACGGAGCTCCTCCAGCGCGTACATCCAGTACGGCGCGCGCTGGCGGATCATGAACGGGTCAAACGGCAGGTCGCCGTGGCTGTGGGCGCGGTCGTGGATCAGGTCCCACAGGATGTACGCCTGCTGAGAGATGTCGGGCCGCGCCAGCATGCACGCGGCGTCGGGCGGCAGGTTGAGCGCCAGCAGGTCGGCCGCCTCCCCGGCGACCCGGCGCAGGCGCGCAGATTCGCGATCACAGAAGATCGCACCGAAGTTGTTGACCGGGCGACCGGCGACCGACACGGTCTCGGGGAACAGCGTCGCGCACTCGCTGTCGTAGCCGCGGGTCGCGTCGACCAGCTCGACCGGTACGAACTTGGGGTTGTCGTAGCGCGCGCGCTCGAGCTCGGCCACGTGCTCGGGCCACGGGACTCGGACGATCAGGGCCTCAAAGCACGTGTCGCGCGATCCGTTCTGCTTGTACATCGGGAACACGACGAGGTCCTCGACGCCGTCGCGGCGGTGGCGCTCGGGGCGGAAGGCCTCGAGCGAGGCGGTGAAGTCGGGGCGCTCGAAGCCGCCCGCGGCCCATTCGCGAAGGTCGGTGCGGACCGCGTCGAGGTATTCGTTCTGGTGCTCGAAGCGCGGCGCCAGCCTCCCGATCGCCTCGATCATCCGCTCGACGTGGCTGCGCGCCTGCCCGGCATCACCGGTCAGCGATCCGTCGGGCGCCTGCAGCACCGCGAGCGCGTTGGTCTCGTCGCGCAGCTCCGTCCACGCGTCATCGTGGCGGGCGTCGTCGGCGGGCGCGCCCTGGTCGGTGTACGGCGGCGCGCTCGTGGCCGCCCAGCTGACGAGGTTGCACCACAGCGCGCGATGGTCGAGCTCGTCGATGCAATCGTCGCCGAACAGGTCGGAGTCCGCGAGCACCACGACGCGCCCGCGGCCGTAGCGGGTGGCGACGATCAGAGGCGCGCCCGGCGCGGATGCGCTGGCGTGGGCTCGAGCAAGCACGCGGGCGCCGTTGGCCGAGGCGATCGTCGTCGCCCGATACAGGCACGTGGAGTTGACCGTGGCCAGGAGGTCGCCCTCGCGACCGCGCCCGCCCTCGCCGAGCTCGGCGAGGATCCAGCTCGGGGCGCCCTGGCAGTGCTCGTAGTCCTGCACGGTGTCGTTGCCGAGGTGCAGGTCGAACGTCGCCAGCAGGTCGTTGACGTTGTTGCCGTACTTGTCCTGCTCGGTCTCTCCGAGCACGATCAGTCCGCCGCCGCGCTCCACGAAGCTCGCGATCGCCGCGAGCTCATCGTCGCTGAACCGCGGTGATCCGCTGCCGGTCGTGCGCTCCCACTCGGGGTCCGACGGATGCGCGATCACGAGCACGTCGCAGGACTCGAGCGTCCGCCCGCTCAGGGGCTCGTCGACGTTGGCCGACACCGCGAAGTCGCGCGCAGCGAGTGTCTGCGCCGCAACCGCATACGACGCGTCACCGGGGTGCGCGGGCTGCATCTCGCGCGCGAGCTCCGGACGGATCGTCCAGGCCTCGCTGTGAGCTTCGTCGAACAGGACACGGGCAACCGTGGTGGCGGCAGTCATGACATCGCAGCCTATCGACCGCCCCGGCGGTTGTCGATACCGAAATCGGTGTATTCTGCGCAATTAATCGAACGATGGACGCCTCAGATCGTCAGATTCTTGCGCTACTCGTCGAAGACGGACGTCGAACCTATGACGACATCGCCCAGCGCGTCTCGCTGTCGCCGCCGGCGGTAAAGCGCCGCGTCGACAAGCTGCGCCGCGGCGGTACGTTGCGTGGCTTCACGGCCGTGATCGACCATGAGGCCCTGGGCGACCGGACCGAAGCGCTGATCGAGCTGTTCTTCGCCCCCTCGACGCCGCTCGACGAGGTCGCCGAGACCTTGCGCCGCTATCCGGAGGTCGTGGATGCGTGGAGCGTGACCGGCGAGGCCGACGCGATCGCGCGTGTGCGCACGCAGGACAACTCCGACCTCGAGCGCCTGATCATCGACCTGCAGCGCCACGGGCCGGTCGAGCGGACGCGCTCGCAGGTGGTGCTGTCGCGGCTCGTTCACCGCTGACCACGCTGGGAGCGCGCCCGCCGGGGCCGGGCAGCTCAGCCGAGGAACGAGTGGAACTCGCCCAGCGCCTCGGGCAGATGCGGTGTGAACGGCTTGAAGTGGTACGGACGGCTCGTGTCAAAGCCGGCGTTGCCGGCGGCTGTCTTGTCGGCGAACGGGGTCAGCGCCGCGACCGCCTTGTTGATGTTCGTCCACTTCAGGGTGCGCTCGTAGCCGTTGTTGTTGGGCGGGTCGACGCTCTCGGCCTTGCCCTGGATGCCGGTGACCTTCTCGATCGGGCCGCCGTCGGACTTGGCTACGCCCGGTGCGACCACACGAGCCAGCGTCCGGTGATCTGACTCGATTCCCATGATCCGCGCCGCCGTGACGCGCAGGTTCGAGTTCGAGAAGTCCCGCACGCCGACCAGGTACGCCGCGATGAACGCGTCCTCGAGCGTGACCAGCACGTTGAGCGTGGTCTGCGCATCGTCGAACATCTTCTTCGGGTAGTAGAACGTCGTGAACGGGGAGGGCTTCTTGGTGACGCTCATCTCCAGCAGGTAGTGGGACATCTCCTCCTGGCGAGCCGCCTTCAGGTAGCCCTGGTCGTCCTCCTCGAGCCGCTTGAAGAACGGCGCGTTGGTGATGATGTTCGTGTAGGTGGTCACCGCCAGCGCCTCCGCGATCTGGGCGGCGCCCAGGATCGCGATGTCGCCCTTGGTGATGCCGCCCTTCGCCGCGCTGGCAAACGACGGGATCAGCGCCTCGAGTGCCGATGCGCCGACCAGGGCACCGGCCCCGGTCGCCGCCGTCCTGGTGAGGAACTGCCTGCGGTCCGTTCGTCCCGCGGTGCCTTCGTGCTCGTCCAACATGTGCGTGAACTCCCTCCGAGGAGTGGCCGTTGTCACGCGTCTATACGGGGCGGTCCCGCAGTTGGATCACCGCCCCGCGACTAGGACGAGGCTGTCGCACAAGGACGGGACTTTGTGTGCAAGGCACAATCCCGGCCTGCGCTGATCCGCCGCTGAGGGCTTTTCACCAGGGGTGGGGCGTGAAACGTCCGATATAGCGGCGTTTCTCATCCCACATCGACCGCGAGGCTGCCCGCGTTGTGGCCGAACCACAAACAGACCAGCGACAGCCAGCTCTGCTCGACAGCCACGGACAAAAGCCGAAAACGGCCCACTGAATGGCCAGGCGACCGCGAGGTGGCTTAACTAGGCGCTGAGCGCCCAATAAAGCCCACTAGGCGGATCCGCGACGCTCCTAGGGATGTTTTCAGCTCGAGGCGGCGCCGCTCCGCGTCGGCCACCCCGACGCCGGTCACCCGAGAACCCGAGCAACCTTGCCACAAGTATGTCAAGGTTGGGCCCGTTGATTGCTAGGATGCCGCCGATGCGAGATTTTCTGGGCGCCACGCGCGAGCGCGTGCTCGTCTACGACGGCGGCATGGGCGCCACGCTCGAGCAGTTCGACCTGAGCCTCGAGCGCGACTACAAGCTGCCGGGGCGCTGCCACGAGGCGCTGGTGTTGAACCGCCCCGACGTGATCGAGGGCGTCCATCAGTCGATGCTCGAGGCCGGCGCGCACGTGCTCGAGACCGACACCTTCCAGGCGTCGCGCCTCAAGCTCTCCGAATGGGGCCTCGATGCCCACACCCACGAGATCAACCTCAAGGCGGCCGAGATCGCCCGCCGCGCCGCAGGCGACGATCGCTTCGTCGCCGGCTCGATCGGCCCGACCGGCTTCCTGCCGGCGAGCGATGACCCCTCGCTCGGGCAGATCCAGTTCCCCGAGCTGGCCGAGGTGTTCCGGGAGCAGGCCGTCGGCCTGCTCGCCGGCGGCGTCGACCTGATCATCATCGAGACCGCGCAGGACATCCTCGAGGTCAAGGCGGCGGTGTTCGGAGCGCGCGAGGCATTCAAGGAGGCGGGCCGCGAGGTCCCGATCCAGTGCAGCGTGTCGCTGCTTCCCCAGGGCGGCAAGATGCTGCTGGGCACCGACATCAGCGCGCGTGCTGGCGACGCTCGAGGCGCTGGACATCGACGCGATCGGCCTCAACTGCTCCACCGGGCCCGAGGACATGCGCGACGCGATCCGCTTCCTCGGCGAGTACGCATCAGTGCCGGTGCACTGCATCCCCAACGCCGGGCTGCCGCTGCAGGGACCCAACGGCGAGACGATCTTCCCCGAGCAGCCCGAGCCGCTGGCCAACGTGCTGGGCGAGTTCGTCGAGCGCTACGGGATCTCGATCGTCGGCGGCTGCTGCGGCACGACGCCGGCGCACATCGAGGTGCTGGCCGACCGCGTCAAGGGCCGCACCCCCGGCGAGCGCCCCGCTCGCCGCGCCCCCCACGTCTCGAGCATGATCGCCGCGGCGTCGTTGGTCCAGGACCCGCGACCCACCCTGGTCGGCGAGCGCGTGAACTCGCAGGGCTCGCGCAAGGCCAAGGAGATGCTGCTCGCCGACGACTACGACGGGATCCTCACGGTCGCCGAGGACCAGGTCACAGGCGGAGCGCACGTCCTCGACGTTTGCGTGGCGCTGACCGAGCGCCAGGACGAGGCCGAGCAGATGCGCCAGGTCGTCAAGCGGATCTCGCTGACGCAGCCGGCGCCGATCCAGGTCGACTCGACCGAGCCCGAGGTGATCGAGACCGCGCTGCAGCAGATCCCCGGCCGCGCGATCGTCAACTCGATCAACCTCGAGGCCGGACGCGACAAGCTCGACCGCGTGGTGCCGATCGCCAAGTCGCACGGCGCCGCCCTGATCGCGCTGACGATCGACGAGGTCGGGATGGCCAAGACCGCCGAGCGCAAGCTCGAGATCGCGCGACGGATCACCGAGCTGTGCTGCGACGAGCACGGGATGGATCCCGAGGCGCTGATCTTCGACTGCCTGACGTTCACGCTGACGACCGGCGACGAGGAGTGGCGGCCCAGCGCTGTCGCGACGATCGACGGGATCCGGCTGATCAAGGAGCAGATCCCGGGCGTCAAGACCTCGCTCGGCGTCTCGAACGTGTCATTCGGCGTCGGCCTGCCGGCGCGCAGCGCGCTCAACAGCGTGTTCCTGCACCACTGCGTCGAGGCCGGCCTGGACCTCGCGATGGTCAACCCCAACCACATCACCCCCTACGGGGAGATTCCCGAGCTCGAGCGCGAGCTCGCCGATGACCTGGTGTTCAACCGCCGGGAGGACGCGCTGGAGCGCTTCATCGCGCACTTCGAGTCAAAGGGAGCGTCCGAGGAGGCGGCCGACAAGGCCGACCCGACCGAGGGCATGGAGCCCGAGGAGGCGCTGCACTTCCACATCCTGCGCCGCAAGAAGGAGGGCGTAGAGGACTGGATCGACGCGAGCGTCGAGAAGATCGGGGCGGTCCCGACGCTGAACAACGTGCTGCTGCCGGCGATGAAGGAGGTCGGCGACAAGTTCGGCGCCGGCGAGCTGATCCTGCCGTTCGTGCTCCAGTCGGCCGAGGTGATGAAGCGCGCCGTCGCCCAGCTCGAGCGCTACCTCGACAAGCTCGAGGGCTACACGAAGGGCACGGTCGTGGTCGCGACCGTGTTCGGCGACGTGCACGACATCGGCAAGTCGCTCGTCAACACGATCCTCACCAACAACGGCTACACCGTCGTCGACCTCGGCAAGCAGGTGCCGATCCAGACGATTCTCGACGCCGCCCAGGAGCACAAGGCCACCGCGATCGGGCTGTCGGCGCTGCTGGTCTCGACCTCCAAGCAGATGCCCGCCTGCATCCAGGAGCTGCATGCGCAGGGCCGCGAGGTGCCGGTGCTGATCGGCGGCGCGGCGATCAACCGCAACTTCGGCCTGCGGATCCTGTACCCCAACGGAACCGAGTCCGACGAGGTCTATGAGCCGGGCGTGTTCTACTGCAAGGACGCGTTCGAGGGCCTGGCGAAGATGGACCAGCTCGTCGACCCCGAGCAGCGCGAGGCGCTGGTCGCCAAGACCCGCGACGCGGCGCGCAAGCTGCGCGAGCAGCCGCAGGCGGCGCCCGACGACGCGCCGCCGGTGACCGACGACTCGGTCCGCAGCGCGGTGAGCACGTCCAACCCGATTCCCGAGCCGCCGTTCTGGGGCGTGCGCGAGATCGACGTCCCGATGGACGAGGTCTACCACCACCTCGACACGCACGTGCTGTTCAAGCTCCACTGGGGCGGACGCGGCGTCAAGGGCGAGGAGTGGCGACAGCTGCTGCGCGAGGACTTCCAGCCCCGACTGGAACGTATGTGGGCAGAGCAGGACTACCTCCACCCCCGAGCGCTTCTCGGCTTCTTCCCGTGCAACTCAGATGGCAACGAGCTGATCGTCTGGGATCCCGACGCGCCGCGCGAGCGCGAGCTCGAGCGCCTGGTGTTCCCGCGCCAGCCCAAGCACGATCGCATCTGCCTGGCGGACTTCTATCGGCCGCTCGACAGCGGCGAGGTCGATGTGGTCGCGCTGCAGGCGGTGACCGCCGGCGACGAGGTCACAGAGCTGATGGCCCGCCTCGAGAGCGACGGCGAGTTCGCCGAGCAGCTATTCGTACATGGCCTCGGCGTCCAGACCGCTGAGGGGATGGCCGAATGGCTGCACGCGCACGCGCGCTCGCAGCTGGGCGCCGAGCCGACCCAGGGCCGCCGGTACTCCTGGGGCTACCCCGCCTGCCCCGAGCAGTCAGAGCACGAGAAGGTGTTCCGCCTGCTCGATGCTCCGTCGATCGGGCTGCGCCTGTCCGGTGGATACGCGGTCGAGCCCGAGCAGTCGACGCTGGCGATCGTCGCCCACCATCCGCAGGCCGTCTACTTCGGAATGAAGTCCGGCGCCCTCCCCAAGTCAGACAGGCAGGCCGCCGACGAGCTCATCGCCGGGACCGACAAGGACCCGGCGCGGCTCGCGGAGCTGACCGACGCAGATCCGGCTGCCGAGCTCGATGGCTCGGGCGAGGATGAGCCGGCGATGACCTCCGCGTAGAAGGTTTACGCGCGCCGCAGCGGGTAGCTCATCAGGCGTGAGCACCGCGCAGGCCCAGGCGAGCGAGCAAACCGTCGAGACCAACATCCCGGCCCGCCTGGACCGCCTGCCCTGGTCGCGCTGGCACTGGATGATCGTGTTCGGGCTGGGGACGGTGTGGATCCTCGACGGGCTCGAGGTCAACTTCCTGGGGATGATCAGCGCCCGGCTCAGCGAGCCCGGTTCGGGCTTGACGCTGAGCACCTCGCAGGGGATCGCGGCCGGTGCCGTGTACGTGTTCGGCGCGTGCGTCGGTGCGCTGTTCTTCGGTCACCTGACCGACCGCTTCGGCCGCCGCAGGCTGTTCCTGATCACGCTGGCGCTGTACCTCGTGGCGACGATCCTGACCGGCCTCTCGTTCTCGGTGGCGTGGTTCTACGCGATGCGGTTCCTGACCGGCGCCGGCATCGGCGGTGAGTACGCCGCGATCAACTCCGCGATCGACGAGCTGATCCCGGCGCGCGTGCGCGGGACGATCGACCTGTGGATCAACGGCTCCTTCTGGCTGGGGACCGTGCTCGCGGGCGCGATCGCACTTGTCTTGCTCGACAAGTCGCTGTTCCCCATCAACGTCGGTTGGCGGCTCGGGTTTGGGATCGGCGCGCTGCTCGGCCTCGGCATCATGTTCATCCGCAAGCGAGTGCCGGAGAGCCCGCGCTGGCTGGTGATCCACGGTCGCGATCAGGAGGCGGAAGAGGTCGTCGGCGCGATCGAGCGTGACGTCCTTGCGACGATCGACGACAAGGAACTGCCCGAGCCCGACCCCGACGCGACGATCCGGATCCACCAGCGGCGGTCGATCAGCTTCCGCAAGATCGCCAGCACGATCCTCACGTCATATCCGCGCCGGACGATCGTCTGCCTCTCGCTGTTCGCCGGCCAGGCGTTCCTCTACAACGCCGTCGTGTTCGCCCAGGCCGACACGCTGACGACGTTCTTCAAGGTCAGCGCCGAGCACGCGCCGATCTACATCATCCCGTTCGCGGTCGGCAACTTCCTCGGGCCGCTGCTGCTTGGCCGCTTCTTCGACACCGTCGGGCGGCGGCCGATGATCGCCGGCACCTACATCCTGTCGGGCGTCCTGCTGGCGATCCTCGCGTTCCTGTTCAAGGCCCACACGTTCGGCGCGTGGGGACTGACCGCCGCGTGGTGCGTGATCTTCTTCTTTGCCTCGGCGGGCGCGAGTAGCGCCTATCTGACGGTGTCGGAGATCTTCCCGATGGAGACTCGCGCGCTTGCGATTGCGCTGTTCTACGCGATCGGCACGGCGATCGGCGGGATTACCGGACCGCTTCTGTTCGCCAAGCTTGTTGGATCCGGGGACGCCACTCAGGTGGCGTACGGGTACCTGATCGGCGCCGCGCTGATGATCGGCGCCGGTCTGGTGCAGGCTACGATCGGGATCGAGGTCGCGCAGCAGCGACTGGAGGACATCGCCACGCCGCTCACGGCGGAGGAAGGCGAAGAGGCGACCGACGGCGCAGCGGACCCCACGCCGCGCCAGCGGCCGGCCCCGGCCCGAGCACGCAGCCGGTCCAGCTGGTCTCAGTTCCCGGTCTCGTCGACCCAGCTGACGGTGGACACGCATCTCGTCCTGGAGGTCGAGTCGATCGTCCGCGCGCTGGACAGCCACGGGCCCCAGCGCCGCGAGGACCTCGGCCGGCTGGTGGGCGCGCGCTATTGGGGCCCCAGACGCTTCACCTCGGCGCTGCGAGCCGCCCTGGCGCAGGGCCGCGTGCGCCGCGCCGGCCGCAACCGCTTCGAGCCCGTTTCGGGCACCGGCAGTCCGTAGCTCCGCCCCGCTGGGCCGAGAACTCTTCGCGCTTGCGGTCCGAGGTCAGCTCTCGGCGTTGGCCGCGCCACGCGCCGTGCGTGAGCTGGGCCTGGCCGGCAGCTTGACCGGCGCCGCGTGCATCGCGCGCAGCCGCACTTCGCGCCAGGACATGCCCTCCTTGACCAGCGCGGGCATGCCCATCAGGATCGCGGCCGAGACCTCGACGGCCTGCAGGATCACGCCGTAGGCCACACCCGTCCCGTAGCCGACGTGCCAGCCGGTGTGCAGGACCGCGGCGCACGCTGCCTGGAACACACCGAGGTTGGCGGGTGTGGCCGGCAGCACGGCGGTGATGTTGACCGCGAACAGGACTGCCGCCGCGGCGGGCAACCCGGCTTGCTTGTCGAGTCCCAACGCGACCAGCAGCATGTAGCAGGCGAACCACTGAAACGCCCAGGCCGAGAGCTGCGCGACGGAGGCGATCGCGCCCAGGCGGGGGCGGCGGAACACCATGAGGCCGGCGCGCACGCGCGTCATCGCGCCGCGGATCTGAGCGAGCACGGCGTGCAGACGGCCGAAGCGGGTGCCGGCGCCGCGCAGGATCACCGGTGCGAACAGCACCAGCACGAGCAGCACTGCCGGGGCGATCGCCGCGAACAGCAACGCGTTCTGATGCCCGTTGAACAGATCGACGGAGGAGAACATCACCGACCCCAGGACCGCCAGCGCGACGATGTTCAACAGCGTCTGGGAGACGAGCGTCCCGAGCACGACCGGGAGGTACTCGCGCGGTCGCCCGGTGCGCCGTGCCACGACCAGCGCACGCGACGGCTCGCCAAGTCTCGCCGGCAGGGTCGAAGACATCAGCACGCCGATGAATGTGCCCTGCGCCGCATCGGACAATCGGATGCGCGTCTTTGGGATCGCGGCGAGCAGGATCGCGTACCACGAGAACGCGCGCAGCACCATCGACCCGCACATGATCGCGAGTGCGATCAGGACGAATGCGGGGCTGGAGCGCAGCAGCGCGGTGGCGATACTGGTCAGCCCGATCTTCTGCAGCGCCAGCAGGGCGAGCACCGCGCCCCCCAGCGAGATCGCTGCCAGCCCCCCGCGGCGCAGCAGCGCGAACGCTCCGGCGCGCCGGGCAGCTGCGGTCTTCGGCTCCAGGCTCGGCAGCCGCCGCGCAGGCACGTGAGGCTTGAGGTCGGCCGAGCGCATCCCGATCCGCACGGCGGCACGTTCGAGTCGCTTGTTGGAGACGGGCGTGGCGATGGCCTCCTTGTAAGCCTCCATAACCTCGTCGGCGACGCGTGACCAGGCGAACCGCTTGACGTCCTCGGCCGCGGCTTGAGCCATCCGGGCGCGGCGCTCGGGCTCCTCCCACAGGTCGCGCAACGCCTCGGCGAGCGCGCGGGCGTCTGCCGCGGGCACCAGCACGCCATCGACTCCGTCGCGAACGACGTCGCGATATCCGGCGATGTTGGATGCCACTACGGGCGTCCCGGCGGCGAACGCCTCCGTCAAAACCATTCCGAAGCTCTCACCGCCCAGTGACGGCGCGCACAGCACGTCCGCCTCCTCGAGCTCGCGGCGCTTGGTCTCGTCGTCGACCTTGCCCAGGATCCGCACGTCGCGCGAGTCGAGCATCATCGGCGCGAGCTCCTCCGGGGTCGGCCCGATCACCGTCAGCTGGGTCGGGATGTGCTCGCGGAGGGCCTCGAACGCGCGCAGCAGCAGCGGCAGGCCTTTGCGCTCGACCGCTTGGCCGACGAACACGATCCGCAGGCGGTCGCCCATGGGCCGTTTCGCCGCCAGCGCGGCGCGCTGCGCATCCACGTGAACGCCGTTGGGGATGATCTCGTAGTGGCCGCCGAAGAACCGCCGCGCGGTCCAGGCGGCTGCCTCGGATACGGCGATGCGCACGTGCAGGCGGTTGAGCACGCGGCGCGCGCCGAGCATGTTGGCGATCCCGTTGGACAGCTTGCTCTGGGAGTAGACGTGAAACGTGCCGACCATCGGCAACCGCGTGTTATCGACCCCGATCCAGCTCAGCACGGGCGCGATCGGCTCATGGACGTGAACGACGTCGTAGCCGCCGGTGCGCAGCTCCTTGTGCATCGTGGCGACGCCGTGCGGGGTGATTGAGACGTTCGAGACCGCCCCGTTGGCCTTGAAGCCAAGCGTGCGACCCAGCGAGACCAGGTAGTCGGGCGCGCTTACGGGCTGCGGCGCGGCACCACGATGCAAGACGGTTGAGACCCGGTCTGTGGGGTCAAACGGCGCCAGGACGCGGACGTAATGACCGTCCTCGATGAAGCGCTCGGCGAGCGCCTCGATATGCCGTGTGACTCCTCCCGGATAGCTCCACGAGTACGGGGAAACTATCGCGATACGCATTGCCCTCAATCCTAGTGGTTCAGGCCGACTCCGCTGAGCCTGTTCTGTGATCGTAGCTCTCACAATCTGCTTATTCATAAACCGGCGGCCGGCTCCGGTTTCGGGAGGGCGCGCTCCCCGCCGTCCGTATCATCAGTGCTCTGGTGCCTGTACGGCATTTCGTCAAATACACCTTCCTGAAGGTCGATCCTGCTTGGCGGCGGCTCGAAGACGAGCGCCGAGCCGAGGACAAGCGCGAATTCATCGCCGCCTGCGAGGACTTCGCCGACGGCCACCTGCTGCGAACGTTCTCCCTGGTGGGGACCCGCGGCGACGCCGACCTGTTGCTGCTCAGCCAGGCTCAGAACCTCGAGCGCATCCACGAGTTCCACGTGATCCTGGCGCAGAGCGGGCTGATGAAGTGGTGCTCGATCCCCTACTCGTTCCTGGCGATGACCAAGCCGTCGGAGTACTCCGACGAATCGCGCCTTGAGGTCCGGCCCGGCAAGGGCAAGTACTTGTTCGTCTACCCGTTCGTCAAGACGCGCGCGTGGTACGCGCTGCCCGCCGACGAGCGCTGGCGGATCATGCAGGACCACATCAAGGTCGGGCGCGAGTACCCGAGCGTCGATCTCAACACCTCGTATTCGTTCGGCCTCGACGACCAGGAGTTCGTGGTCGCGTTCGAGACCGACAACCCCGGGGACTTCCTCGACCTCGTGCAGCGCCTGCGGACCACCGAGTCGAGCTCGTACACGCTGCGCGACACGCCGACGTTCACGTGCATCGCCACGTCGGTCGAGCGCGCCCTGGGTGCACTAGACGGAGCAGCGCTGACCGTGACCGCGCCGGGGGCGTGACCAGCACCGCCGACGCCGTCGCCGCACTGCGCGCGGCCGACCCCGTGCTGGCGGGCGTCATCGACGAAGTCGGCTCCGACGGACCCGGAGATCTCGGCGTCGCGCGCGCCGGCGACCACTACGGAGCGCTCGTGCGCTCGATCGTCGGCCAGCAGCTGTCGACGCGCTCCGCGACCGCGATCTACTCGCGGCTGACGGATCGTTACGGAGGCCGTACGCCGACGCCGGTCGAGGTTCTCGAGGACGATCCCGATGACCTGCGCCAGTCGGTGGGGCTGTCCCACGCCAAGGTCGCATACCTGCGGTCGCTGGCCGAGCGCGTGCTCGACGGCTCGCTCGACCTCGAGCGCCTCGATCAGCTTCCCGATGAAGAGGTGATCGCCCAGCTCACCGCCGTCCGCGGCATCGGGCCCTGGAGCGCCGACATGTTCCTGATCTTCCGGCTGGGGCGGCCCGATGTCCTACCGGTCGGCGACCTCGGCATCCGGCGGGCGTTCATGATCCATTACGGGCTGCCGGAACTGCCCGGCAACGCCGAGATGGAGCGAATCGCCGAGCCGTGGCGTCCGCACCGGACGCTCGCGAGCCTGTACCTGTGGCGGTCGCTGCAGGCGACGCCGGTTTAGCGGCCCGCGGCGGGAACAACGTCGCACGCGAGGCTTGCGCCGGGCCGCGCATGTAACGATCATCCCGCCAGGCGGGCATAACGTCGAACGCCCCGCGGAGAACGGCCGCGCATGTAACGAACTTCCCGGCCTGATTGCAGGTGCGTCGAAAGGCGCGCGGCGTGCCCCCGCGTGGGCTAGTTGCGGAACGCAGGCGAGGCCACGCGGGCCCACCCGCGGGCCTAAACCGCGGAGACTTCTTCCTCTTCGGCGACCCGGAACGACGACCCGCAGCCACAGGCCGCGATCACGTTCGGGTTGTCGACCTTGAAGCCGGCGCCCTGGAGGCCGTCCACGAAGTCGATCACCGAGCCCTTGACGTAGGGCAGGCTCGGGCGGTCGACCAGCAGGCGAATGCCCTGGTCTTCGAAAACGGTGTCACCCTCGCGCTGCTCGTCGAACGCCAGGGCATACTGGAAGCCGGAGCAGCCTCCACCCCGCACCCCAACCCGGAGTCCGGACGTGTCGGCGGCAGCCGCCTGAGCGGTGAGGAACTCGCGGACCTTCTCCGCGCCCTTGTCAGTCAGAGTGATCATGCTTCATGAAGTATAGCGATGGCATCCCGCTACGCTTGTGGCATGTCAGCGAGCCCCACATCCGCCACGCCCGAAGAGCTGAAGGCCCGCATCGAGGCCGGAATTCCGGGGGCCACGGCGGACGTTACGGGAGACGGGCACCACTTCAATGCCGTCGTGTTCTCGCCGGCATTCAACGGCCTTTCCCGGATCGCCCAGCACCGCCTCGTGTACGAGGTCTTCGGCGATGAGCTGGGCGGCCGGATTCACGCCTTGGCAATCCAGACAAGAGCTTCCGAAACGGAGAGCAGCGCATGAGCGACGCCACCAGCAACCCCCTCCGCGACGAGATCCAGAAGGCGATCTCCGAGAACCACGTGATCCTGTTCATGAAGGGCACGCCGACCCAGCCCGCGTGCGGCTTCTCGGCGCGGACAGTGGCTGTCCTGGAGTCGGTCGGCCAGCCGTTCGCGGCCGTGGACATCCTGCCCGACCCCCGGATTCGCCAGGAGCTGTCGGCCCTGTCCAACTGGCCCACGATCCCGCAGCTGTTCGTCGACGGCGAGCTGCTCGGTGGCGCCGACATCGTCGCCGAGATGTACCAGTCGGGCGAGCTGCACGAGGCGCTCGGTCTCGAGGGTGCCCAGGCCGAGGCGACTGAGCCCGAGGCCGCGGCCGTCGAGGCTCCGCCGCTCAGCATCGAGAACCGCCTCTAACAGCGCGACTACTTGACGAGGATTGAGAGCGCCGTCTTCCCGGTGATCAGGAGCGAGCGGCTGCGGTAACGCGCTTCGTCTTGCCGCCGTTGAACTTCCCGGCGGCCGTGTAGACGACACCCCCGCCAATGCCTATAGCATCGGCGCGCGATGACGGCGACCACTCGCCCGCGGCACAACCACCCGGTGGTGGCGCTGCGACTGGACGGCGCAGCGCTGCGCGCGCTCGACCAGACCGTGCTGCCCTTCGAGGAGCGCGAGCTGGTGCTCTCCAGCGCCGCCGAGGTCGCCGAGGCGATCAAGCGCCTGTCGATCCGCGGCGCACCGCTGATCGGCGTCGCCGCCGGCTACGGGCTCGCGATCGAACTGCACCGCGACCCCAGCGACTCGTCGCTGCAGAGCGCATCGAGGCTGCTGCGCGATGCGCGGCCGACGGCGGTCAACCTCGCCCGCGCCGTCGACCGGGTCGCGGACTCAGCACGCGGCGCGCCCACCGGCGAGCGCGCGGCCGTTGCGCTCGCGCAGGCGCGCGAGATCGAGGCCGAGGAGGAGGCCGCGAGCGACGCGATCGCCCGAAACGGCGCCGACCTGCTCCGTGATGCCAGGCGCATCATGACCCACTGCAACACCGGCGCCCTCGCCGCGCCCGGCCGCGGGACCGCGCTTGCCGTGATCGCCGAGCTCGCCGACCGCGGCAGCCTCGAGGAGGTCCTCGCCACCGAGTCTCGGCCGTTGCTGCAAGGCGCGAGGCTCACCGTCTATGAGCTCCAGCACCTGGACATCCCGCACCAGCTGGTGGTCGACTCCGCCGCCGCCGGCCTGATCGCGGCTCACGCGGTCGACGCCGTGATTCTCGGCTGTGACCGCGTCGCCGCCAACGGCGACGTCGCCAACAAGGTCGGCACGTACGGGCTGGCGCTGGCGTGCAATGCCGCCGGGATCCCATTCGTCGTCGCCGGGCCGACCTCAACGGTCGACTACGACACCCCGACCGGCGCCGAGATCGCGATCGAGGAGCGCGACGCCGACGAGGTGCGTGCGATCGGAGGGCGGCAGCTCACCGGCGCCGCGACGCGCTGCCGCAATCCGGCATTCGACGTGACCCCGGCCGCGCTGGTCACCGCGCTGGTCACCGAGCGGGGCGTCGCGAGGCCGGTCGGCGAAGCCTCGCTGGCCACGCTCCGGCGCAGATGAGGGTCGCGCGGTCGATCGCCCCGCGCGAGGTCCGGATCGAGGACGTGCCCGTGCCGGATCCCGGTCCCGGAGAGGTGGTCTGCGACGTCATCGCGTGCGGCGTGTGTGCCTCCGACGTCACCGACTGGTACGTCGCGGGCAAGGTCCCGACCGTGCTCGGCCACGAGCTCGCTGGGGTCGTGCGCGCCGTCGGCGAGGGCGCCGCCGCGGCGGACGGATCGCCGGTCGGGATCGGAGCGCGCGTCGTCATCCACCACCACGCGCCTTGTGGCGAGTGTCGCCGCTGCCGTCGCGGTCACGAGACGTTGTGTGAGCGCTTTCGCGCCACCGGCCTCGATCCGGGAGGGTTTGCGGAGCAGGTGCGTGTGCCGGCCGAGCTGGTCGGCGAGCTGCTCGAGCTGCCCGCCTCCATGGATCCGGTCGCGGCCACGTTCATCGAGCCGCTGGCGTGCGTGCTCAGATCGCAGGATCGCGCCGGCCTGCGCGCGGGTGACAGCCTGCTCGTCGTCGGGGCCGGGGTCAACGGGCTGCTGCAGATCGCCGCGGCGCACGCTCGCGCGATCGATGCGGTCTGGATCCGCGAGCCGCGCGAAGCTCGCCTGGAGCTGGCGCAGGCCTACGGCGCCGAGCGCCACGGCAACGAGCTCGTCGACGTCGCGATCGTCTGCACGCCGAAGCCCGATGCGATCGCAGGCGCCGCGACCGCGCTTGCTCCCGGAGGGGCGCTGTGCATGTACGCGCCGCCCGCACCGGATGCGCCGCCGCCCCTGGACGGCACGACGCTGTTCTTGCGAGAACTGACGGTGACCGCCAGCTACTCGGCCGGCCCCGCCGACATGCGCGCGGCGTTCGAGCTGATCGCCTCGGGCGAGATCGACCCGATGCCGCTGGTGTCGCATCGCCTCCCGCTCGAGGACACCGGCCGGGCACTGGAGCTGCAGCGCAGCGGCGAGGCGCTGAAAGTCGTCGTGCTGCCATGAGGGCGGCGATCCTCTACGGCCCCGAGGATCTGCGCGTCGAGGACGTCCCCGAGCCCGACGGCGAGGTCATCATCGAGGTGCAGGCGGCCACGACCTGCGGCACCGACGTGAAGATGTGGCGCTACGGGCATCCCGTGCTGCCGCCATATCCGTGCTCGTTCGGGCACGAGACCGCCGGCGTGCGCACCGACGACGGCGCACGCGTGCTGGTGTCCGACTCGGTCGCATGCGGTCGGTGCGAGCCGTGCCTGGCCGGTCGACCGCAGATCTGCCGAGATCCCGCCTGGGTGCTGGGCGGTTTCGGCGAGCGCATCGCAGCGCCCGCCGCGGCGCTGCATCCGATCCCCGACGATCTGCCGTTCGCCGCGGCCGCGATGGCCGAGCCGCTGGCGGCGGCGATCCACGCGATCGCCAGGGGCAGCGCAGCCGAGGACGTCGGCGTGCTCGGCGGCGGCCCGATGGGCTTGATGCTCGCGTCGCTGCTCGTCGCACAGGGCCGGTCGGTGACGGTGGCCGACCGCAACCCCGAACGCCGCGACCAGGCGGCCGAGATCGGCGCCCGCCCGTGCGAGCGGCTGGAGCGCCACGCGCTCGTCTTCGAGGCGGTGGGGCGCCCGGACACGTGGCGTCAGGCGGTCGAGTCGGCCCTGCCGGGGGCCGTCGTGGTGCTCGTCGGGGGTTGCCCGCGGGGCACCGAGGTGTCACTGCCCACGGGCCCGATCCACTATGACGAGCTCGAGCTCCGGGGGTCGTTTCACCACTCCCGCGGCGAGGTCGACGAGGCGCTGGCGGCACTCGCGAGCGGCACGGTGCCGTGGGAGCTGCTGCGTGGGGAGACGATCTCGCTCGAGCAGCTTCCGGCCGCACTGGCGACCGCTTCCGGCGGTCCGGCGCGCAAGTGGGTGGTGGACCCGCGGCGCCGCTAGGAGGTTCGCCCGGCTACGGACGGGCGCTGCGCAGGCGAGCCCGGCCGCGGGGCGTGAGGCGCCACAGCCGCTCGCCGTTCTCGGGGTCCCAGCCGGCCCGCGAGATCATCCCGCGCTGGCGCGCGAAGTGCATGACCGAATCGATCTCGTGCTCGGGCTCGCTGAGCTCCCAGGCGACGAGGCCAGTGCTGATGCCGGTCGGCTCCAGCGGCTCGAAGTCGGCGAGCACGGCCAGAACCGTCTTGATCGAAATGTCGGGTGGGCTGTAATACACGGCCCCAGTGATCGGTCAGAACGCCGACAACTAGAGCCAGCCTGGACGCTTCTAGACGGGTTGTTCTCGGCGCAGGCCCAGGTATTCCACGATCCTGCGCGAGTCGCAGATCGCCTGCCCGTCGATCACCAGCACGGGGACGCGGCGCTGGTCGGTGAGCGCCTCGACCTCGGGGCGGCGGGAGCGCCGCTGGGGCACCCGGACCTCCTGGAAGGACACGCCGTCGCGGCGCAGCGCGCGCGCCACCTTCCCGCACGGGCACAGCCAGTCAGTCGGCGTCGTGCAGCGGTACAGGGTCGCCATCAGTTGAGCCCCGCCCGGCGAAGCACGCTGCCGGCCACCCGCAGTACGAGCGGCTGGCGCGAGCCGGGTGCGGCCAGCGCAGCGCTGTCGTGCTCGCGGTACCAGGCGATCGTCTCCTCGAGCGCGTCCTCGTGCGGCGACGTCCTCCAGCCCAGCTCACGGCGCGCCTTGTTGTTGGCAAATGCCCAGTTCAGCGAGGCGGCACGAATCTCGACCGGGGTCGGCATCGGCGGGCTCGGCGCGTGCTCGGCCGCGGTCGCGAGCGCGAGCGCGACCTGCAGCGGCAGCTTCACCGCCGGTGGCTCGACGCCCGACAGCCGGCCCAGGTCGGCGAACAGCCGGTCCAGCGTGAAGTTGCGATTGCCGAGGATGTAGCGCTCCCCGACTTGTCCGCGCTCGTCGGCGAGCAGATGCCCGCGCGCGACGTCGTGCACGCCGACGATGTTCAGCGTGCCGTTGACGTACGCCGGGATCTCGCGGCGCATGAAGCGCTTGACGAGGACGGTCGACGACCGCCCCGGGTCACCGGCCCCGAGGACGTGGGCAGGGTTGACGATCACGACCGGCAGCCCTCGCGCGAGCAGCCGCAACGCCACGATTTCGGCCTCGTGCTTGGAGTCGACGTACGGGATGTCGTAGCGGCCCGCGTCCCACACGCTGCTCTCGTCGGAGGTGTCGCCTTCGGGCGCCGGTCCCACCGCGGCGGCCGACGACGTGTAGATCAGCCGGTCGACGCCGGCCCGCAGCGCCTCCTCCAGCACGATCCTCGTGCCCTCGAGGTTCAGCGCGAACGTCTGCGCTCGGTTCAGCCGCAGGTTCGTCGTGCCCGCCAGATGGAAGACGCGCTCGACGCCGCGCATCGCTCGCCGGACCGCGTGCCGATCGCACACGTCGGCCTCAACGGATCTCAACCCCAGATCCGCGAGCGATCCGAGGTCCGAGCGCGGGCGGACGGCGACGACGACCTCGTCTCCCCGGGCGACCAGCAGCCGGGTCACGTGTGAGCCGATGAAGCCGGTCGCTCCGGTTACGAGGGTTTGAGCCACTTGATGGGTGCGGTGGTGCGAGGTCCCGGCGAGTGGACGATCCTATCTGTAGGGTGCCCCGCTCATGGCGCCCGTAGCGATCGTCTCGGACACCTGCCACTACCTGCCGCGCGAGCTCGTTGCGGCGCGTGGCATCCACGAGGTGAGCCTCTACGTCCACTGGAGCGGCGACACCAACCCCGAGAGCGAGATCACTGACTACGACGCGTACTACGAGCGGCTGCGTACCGCCAAGGACCTGCCGACCACCTCGCAGCCGTCGATCGGAGACTTCCTCGCCGTGTACGAGCCGTTGCTGGAGGCGGGTCACGAGATCGTGTCGATTCACCTCGCCGGCGGCATGTCGGGCACCGTGCGCTCGGCCGAGCAGGCCCGCGAGCAGCTCGGCTCCCGAGCCGAGCGCGTGCACGTGATCGATTCGGCCACGGCCTGCGGCGGCGAGGGCCTGATCCTGCTCGCGGCCGCCGCTGCCGCCGAGGCGGGAGGCGACGGGGCGGCCGTCGCCGACCGGGCCCGCCGGGCGCGCGAGGGCCTGAAGATGTGGTTTGCGATCGACACGCTCGAGTACCTGCGGCGCGGTGGCCGGATCGGCGGCGCTCAGGCGTGGCTGGGCTCGGCGCTGAAGATCAAGCCGATCCTCACGGTCGAGTCCCAGATCACGCCGATCGAGCGCGTGCGCACGTTCGGCCGCGCGTTCGAGCGCCTGGTCGATCTACTGCGATCGCGTGCCGCCGACGGCGCCGACGCGTGGATGGTGCAGCACATCCAGGCGCCCGATCAGGCGCAGGAGCTCGCCAGGCGCGGCACCGAGATCTTCGGCCGCGAACCGCTGGTCATCTCCCAGATCGGCCCCGTGATCGGGACCCATGTGGGACCGGGTTTGCTCGGTACCGGCGCGATTCCGGGCTCTTTGTGTAGCTAGATGCGCACGGTGGCTCACCAAACCTCCACGAAACCTCCGAACCGGTGCGATCGTTTGCCATAACGGGAACCCTGTCGCTGGATGCCCCATTGGGGCCGATGCCATCGGCACTTTGGAATGGGGACGGGAAATATGGACTTGGGTGTTGTAGTACTGATAATCGTGACCGCATGGGTCGGGCTGTTCGTCGTTGTGCTCGCGATGTGCAAGGCCGCCTCGCACGCCGACGACAACGAGCTCGGCGTCAATGGGCCCGCCGTCTCGCGTCGGCATCGTCTGCGGCACTTCCACGGCGTTCACCTGCACCGCGGCTGACGCCCCCGCGCCGCAGTGAGCCGCTTCGCTAGGAGCGGCGGCGCCGGCGCCCGAAAACGATGCCGGTCACGCCGGCGATCCCGCCGCCAAGCACGAACCCGGCAACGCCGGCGGCAATCGCCGCCTGCTGCTGATGCTGGCGCAGCTGCCCGCGCCAGTCGGTGAGCCGCACGACCTCGACGCGCAGCTTCTCAAGCGACGACCCGAGCTCGACGCGGTTCTGCTCGATCGAGGCGCGGATCTCCTGCGGGCTGCGGGCGCGCGCCGCCATCAGAGCCCTTCCTGGGTCGTCGTCGCCACGGTGTCCTTGATCAGCTTGGCCTCGTCGATCGCCATCTGCGGCGTCGGCGGGCCCACGCGCAACTTGCGCCAGGCGAACAGGAAGACCACGATCGTGAGGAGCGCGAGCACGCCGAATACGATCGCGAACCCGATCCAGAGGTCGCCGGCGCCGTCGATCAGGATCGCGTTCAGGCCCCAGGCGGCCGTTTCGAGCAGGAAGATCAGCGCGAACACGCCGAACACCGCGCCCAGCAGCACAGCCACCGTGCCCCGAGCAAGGCTCGAGACTTTCTGCGTGACCTCCGCCTTGGCGAGCTCAACCTCGTCGCGGATGAGCACCGTCACCCGCTCGGAGACTTCCGTCACCGCGGCGGCGAAGTTCTCCTGGGTGCCGTTGCTACCGGGCAAGGCGCTTGAGGATCATGGCGAGCAGGAATCCGCCGGCAAACGCAGCACCGACGACCAGTTCGGGCCTGTCGGCTGCGAGCGCCGCCAGATCGAACCCGCCCGACGAGGCGGTCATGCCAGCACTAGAACTCTCCGCCGGGGCGGAGGTCGCGGTCGGGATCTGGTCGGTCACTCGGGCGGCTCTTCGTCGAAGAGGCGCATCCAGATCATGGCGGCGACGCGTGTCGCGACAATGCTCGCGAGCGCGCCTGTGCCTGCGAGCAATCCCGACCAGATCAGTCGCTTGACCAAAGGACTCTCCGTCATCGGCAGGATTCAAGCAGACTTGGCGGACCACACCCTCTCGGGTTGGTGCAGGCGTCGGGACCTAACCCTCGAGACCGCGGCAGATCGTCTCCACGATCAGGGCCTTTGCCCGCTCGAGCTCGTCCTCGCCGACCGAGTCGGACTCGAAGATCCAGCCGGTCAGGACCTGTTCGATCAGGCCGTAGAACGCCAGCGCCGCGAACTCGGGGCTGATCTGCTCGCGGAACACGCCGGCCGCCTGCGCGCGAGCCACGATCCCGGCGATCTGGCTGTAGGCCTCGCGGATCTTCGCCAGGTGGGTGCGCCCGAACGTGTTCGCCGCGCGCGTCACCTCGACGATGATCACCTTCATCAGCTCGGGGTCGTGGCGGTAGGACTCGACGATGAACCCGGCGATCGCCTGGAGCTTCTCGCGCGGCGACCGCGACGAGGCGTCAACCTCGGAGATCGCCTCGAGCATCACATCCCAGCGCTCGAGGAACAGCGTGTCGAGGATCTCCTCCTTGGAGGAGAAGTAGTGGTACACGAGGCCGTACGCGACGCCGGCCTCGTCGGCGATGTCCGACACGCGGCACGTGTGAAAGCCCTGGCGGGCGAACACCCGGACCGCGGCCTCGAGGATGATCCGGCGCTTGTCGATCGCCGACTGGGCAGCCGTCAAGGATGGACCTCCACACGACCGCTCTCGTACACCTCGGGCCGCCGGTGGGTCAACGACGGCAGCCTGCGCCTGACGTCGCGCAACAGCGCGAAGTCCAGGTCGGCGACGATCGCCGTCTCCGAGTCGGGAGCGGACGCGAGCACGAGGCCCCACGGATCGACGATCATCGATCGCCCGCCGGAGCGAAAGCCGCCAGGATGCGAACCGATCTGATTGGCGCCGATCACGAAGCTCTGGGTCTCGATCGCGCGCGCACGCAGCAACAGCTCCCAGTGGTCTCGAGTGGTGGGCAGGGTGAACGCGGCAGGCACGACGATCACCTGAGCTCCGCGCGCCGCGAGCGCCTGGTAGAGCTCGGGGAAGCGGACGTCGTAACAGATGCTCATCCCCAGTCCGGTGCCGTCGGTGAGCTCGGAGCACACGACCTCGTCGCCCGGCTGCTCGCGCTCGGATTCGGCGTAGACAGTGCCCTCGACCTCGACGTCGAACATGTGCAGCTTGCGGTAGACGGCGCGCGGCTCGCCGTCGGGCCCGATGTGCACGCTCGTGTTCGAAGTCTTCTCGCTGTCGGGCACGCGCTCGGCGATCGATCCCGCGACCAGCTCGATGCCGAGCTCGCGCGCCACCGTGCGCGCCCAGGAGATGCATGCGCCGTCGAGGGGCTGCGCCCCCGCGGCGATTTGCTCCTGTGTGCCGAGCACGCTCCACTTCTCCGGGAGCACGACGAGCTCTGCTCCTCTGGCGGCGGCGTCGCGCACGAGGCGGTCTGCGGTCGCGAGGTTGCGATCGGTGTCATCGGTCGCGTTAAGCTGGATTGCGCCCGCGCGCATCAGGACCCCTCTCCGCTCGCTGATTGACCAGTCAGTCAGGCCTGTATGCGAAGGATACCCACCTCGCTCCCCTACCGCGGCACGTTCGGCGACGATCGCCCATCCGAGCTGGCGAACGTCCCGCTGCCACCCCGGCCGATGCCCTCCCGGCACGGCCTGCGCGCTCTGAAGGCCTGGCGATACGTGGGCGTCTACGGACCGGAGCTGATGATCTGCATGGCGTCCGTGCGGGTCGGGCCCGCACGCCAGGCGTTCTGGGCCGTGTGGGACCGCGCCGCGCAGCGGCTGCACGAGCAGACGGTGACCGGCCGCGGACCGCTGTGGCTGTGGGCCGGCGGCGCAAGCCTGCGCAACGGCGAGCTGCAGGTGGAGCTCGCGCTCGACGAGGTCGCCGGCATCGAGACCGTCTGCGCGGCCGGCGAGGCGTACGCGTGGACCCGGAAGCAGGGCGGCGTCCGCGCGCACGGCACGGTCTCGATCGACGGCCGGACGCTGCCGATCGACGGCTACGCGGTGATCGACGACACCGCCGCCTACTACCCACGGCACACGAGCTGGCGGTGGTCGGCGGGCGTCGGCACCGCGCAGGACGGCCGCCCGGTCGCGTGGAACCTCGTCAGCGGCGTCAACGACCCACCGACCAACAGCGAACGCACGATCTGGATCGACGGCGAGCCGATCGAGGCACCACCAAGCATGTTCGCCGCCGATCTCTCAGCCGTCGACGGCTTGACGTTCGATCCCGAGGCCGAGCGACGCAACAGCCAGAACCTGGTGCTGGTGCGCAGCCGCTACCGCCAACCCTTCGGCACCTTCTCCGGAACGCTCCCGGACGGGATCGCGTTAGGGCAGGGCTACGGCGTCATGGAAGACCACGACGCCTGGTGGTGAGGATGCTGGATGCGAAAGACGTGAAATACCGCCTTTTTACGTCCAGCATCCCGGAGTAGGGATCAGCCTTCCGCCACACCGCGATGGCGGCGCAGAGCGGCTAGCAGCATCTTCGAGTGCATCGCTCCGATCAGATCCCGCAACGGCTGTGCGCCCGACGAGATGATCGCGACCGCGCGCTCGACGTCGACCTTCCCGGCGAGCCGCTCGAGCAACACTCGCACCTCCTCCTCGACCAGCGGCTCCAGCGCGTCGCGATACCGCGTCGTGTCGTAGACCGTGAAGCCGATGTCCTCCTCGTAGCCGCCGGCGCGAAAGCGCGAGATCGCCTCGATGATCGCCACGTCGTCGGCGTCGTAGCCGCGGGTGTTGGGGGTGAGCACCCCGATCTCCTCGAGGCGGTCGAGCACGTTCTGCGGCATCTCGTAGGTCGCGCGCACGGCGCTGCGAGACACGCGCCCGGTCTCGCGCGCCTCGATCGCGAGCTCCAGGATCCGGTCCTCGAGCTCGATCAGCCGGGCCGCGCGCTCCGGGCTCTCCGCGATCACGTCGCGAATCACCCGCAACGGCATGAAGCGCTCCTCCTGCAGCCGCTTGATCAGCTGGATGCGCTCGACGAACTCGGGCGGGTAGTACGCCATGTTGCGGCTCGTGCGCAGCACGTCCTCGTCGGAGCCGAGCAGGCCCTCGCGCAGGTAGTGCTTGATCGTCCCCGCGCTGACGCCCGAGCGCTCCGCGAGCTCGGACATCTTCAGCATCCCGTTGACGGTGGTGCTCATCCCCGCAGGAACGAGCCCTGCGCGCCCGCGGTAGTGCTCGCGACCGCCCCGGACCCGTGAAGCTCCTCGATCTGCTCGGGCGGTGAAGCCTGCCTCGGCGAGCACCTCGGCGGTGTGCTCGCCCAGCGCGGGTCCGGGCGCTCGAGTCGGGTCACCGGGCGTGCGGCTGAGCTTGACCGGCATTCCGAGCAGCCGAACGGGACGTTGCGCGCCCGGCTGGTCGAGCTCCACGACCATCTCCCGCGCTGCCACCAACTCGGAGTCCAGCGCCTCGTCGAGGTCGAGCACGGGCTCCAGGCAGCAATCGTGCTCGGAGGCGAACGCGCGCCACTGCTCCCGGGTGCGCCCGGCGAAGATCTCGCTCACGTCGCGATGAGCGTCCGAGCCCGGCGGATCGAACTGATGCTCGATCAGGTCCTCGCGGCCGACGCCGTGGCAGAAAGCCGCCCAGAACTTCGGCTCCAGCGCGCCCAGCGTGACGTATCCGTCGGCGCACCGATACGGGCGATAGCACGTGAGCGCTCCGGAGAGCTGGAGCTCGCCCCGGCGGGCCGGCCGGCCCGTCGCAAGCGCCTCCGCGGCCACCATCGCCAGCCACGACAACGAGCCGTCGAACATCGACGCGTCGACCATCTGGCCCTCGCCCGAGCGCTCTCGCTCACGCAGCGCGACCATGATCCCCAGCGCCGCCGTCAGCGCCCCGCCGCCGATATCGGCGATCTGGCCGGCAGCCTGCACGGGCGGCCCGTCGGCGTCACCCGTCAGGCCGAGCAGGCCATTGAGTCCGAGGTAGTTCATGTCGTGGCCCGAGCGATCGCGGTTGGGGCCGTCCTGGCCGTAGCCGGTGATCGCGCAGTACACGAGCCCCGGATTGCGCTCGCGCAGGCGCTCGTAGCCGACGCCCAGGCGGTCGAGCACGCCCGGCCGAAACGACTCGAGCAGCACATCCGCGTCCTGGGCGAGGCGCAGCAGCACCTCCCTGCCCTGCTCGGTCTTGAGATCGATGCGGATCGAGCGCTTGCCGCGGTTCAGCGCGAGGAACAGCGCGCCGCCCGCGGTCTGCTCGGCGCCCTCGTAGTGAGGCGGCGACCAGCGGATGTAGTCGCCCAGCCCGGTGTCCTCGACCTTGATCACGTCGGCGCCGAAGTCGGCGAGCAGCAGCGAGCAGAACCCGCCCGGCAGCAGTCTCGAGAGATCGAGGACCCTCAGTCCCTCGAGGGGGAGCGAGCTCATGCGGCGGTCGCCTCCGCCGCAAGAGGACGGACGCCCAGCAGCGCGCGCGCCTCCTGCACCGTCGCGGGCCGGCGTCCGAGCTCCACGGTCAGCTGCCTGGCCTTGGCGATCAGGTCGCCGTTGGAGCGCGCCATCGTGCCGTCCGGGAGGTAGAAGTTGTCCTCCAGGCCGACGCGAATCGAGCCACCGAGCGTCAAAGCCGCGCCGACCAGCATCCACTGGTCGCGTCCGATCCCGATCACGCCCCAGTGGTGGCGACCCTCGGGCATGTTGTCTGCCATCGCGGCGACGTTGCGGGCGCTCGCCGGAATCCCGCCGACCACGCCCATCACGAAGTCCGCGTGCAGCGGCGCCTCCAGCAGACCCATGTCGACCAGCGGCGCCAGCGAGCCGACGTGGCCGACGTCGAAGCACTCGTGCTCGGGCTTGATCCGCAGCCGGCGCATCGCCTCGAGCAGTTCGATGATCTCGTCGAACGGATTCGTGAACACGAACTTGAACACGAAGTCCTTGCGCTTGCGCGAGTACTTGGCGTAGTTCATCGAGCCCATGTTCAGCGCCGCGACCTCCGGCAGGCCCGCCTCCAGGTAGGCGATCCGCTTGTCGACCGGCACGCCGACGGTCCCGGTGGAGAAGTTGATGATCGCCGCGTCGCCAACCTCGGATCGGATCGCGTCACGGATCGCGACGAAGTCCTCGATCTCGTAGCTCGGTGTGCCGTCGGGCGTGCGCGCGTGGATGTGGATGTGCACACCGCCCTCGTCGACGATCCGCCGCGCCTCGGCCGCGTACTCCTGCGGCGTGTAGGGGATCGCCGGGCACTGCTCGCGGTTGGCGATCGCGCCCGAGATCGCGCACGTGATCACGACGGGTCGTCCAGACTCATACCGGCACCACTCCGTTTCGCTTGAACGGACGCTCGACGTGCTTGGTCGCGGCCATCTCGAGCGCCTTGCAGATCGTCGCGCGCGTCTCGCGCGGGTCGATCACGTCGTCGATCATGTCGTTGCCGGCCGCGACGTAGACGTCGATGATCTTGCGGAAGTTGTCGATCAGCTCCTGGCGCTTGGCGGCCGGGTCCTCGGCCTCCTGGACCTGCTTTCGGAAGATGATCTCGACCGCGCCCTCGGCGCCCATCACGCTGATCTCCGCAGACGGCCAGGCGACGATCAGGTCGGGCTCGTACGCGCGGCCGCACATCACGTAGTAGCCGGCGCCGTACGCCTTGCGCAGCACGACGGTGATCTTCGGCACGGTCGCGTTGGCCGTCGCGTAGAGCATCTTCGCGCCGTGGCGGATGATCCCCGCCTCCTCGACCTTGGTGCCGACCATGAACCCCGGGACGTCCATCAGGTACACGAGCGGGATCCCGTACGCGTTGCAGAGGTTGATGAACCGCGCCGACTTGTCGGCCGAGTCGTTGTCGAGGATGCCGCCGAGCTGCTTGGGCTGGTTTGCGACGATGCCGGCCGGGCGGCCGCCGAAGCGCGCCAGGCAGGTGATGATCGTCTTGGCGAACTGCGGCTTGATGTCGAAGTAGACGCCGTCGTCGACGATCCGCCGGATCACCTCGTACATGTCGTAGGGCTTGCGGTTGGACTCGGGCAGGACGTCGAGCAGCTGCTCGTCGCCGCGATCGACCGGATCGCTCGTGGCAACGATCGGAGGAGCCTCTTCGCAGTTGGCCGGGAAGTAGCTCAGGTACTGCTTGATGCGCTCGATGCACTCTTGGTCGTCGGCGACCTCGAGGTCGCCGACGCCGGACTTGCGGCAGTGCACGCGGGAGCCGCCGAGCTCCTCCTGGGTGACGTCCTCGCCGACCGCCGCACGCACCAGGTGCGGCCCGGCCAGAGCCATCGAGCCGCGCCCCTTGACCATCGGGACGAAGTCGGCCAGGCCGGGGATGTACGCCGTGCCCGCCGCGCACGGTCCCATCAGCGCGGCGACCTGGGGCACCACGCCGCTCATCACGACCTCCTCGCGGAACAGGGCGCCCGAGCCGGCGAACAGCGAGCCGACCGCCTCCTGGATCCGGGCGCCGGCAGAGTCCAGCAGCCAGATCATCGGGATCCGCTTGGTGAGCGCGAGCTCGCGCAGCCGCGCCACCTTCATCTCGCCGGTCATCCCCATCGAGCCGGCCATCACCGTGAAGTCGTAGGCGGCGACCGCGGCCAGCCGGCCGTCGACCTTGCCGTAGCCGGTGATCACGCCGTCGGCCGGAGCGTCGCGACCCTCCATCGCGCGCTGCGAGAAGTGCGGCCGTCCGTGGATGCCCATCTCGACCCACGTGCCCTCGTCGATCAGCAGCGCGATCCGCTCGCGCGCGGTCAGCTTCTCGCGCTCGTGCTGAGCGGCGATCTTCTCCTCGCCGCCGCCGAGCTTGATCTGCTCGCGGCGCGCGCGCAGGTCCTCGGCGAGCGGCCGCAGCAGGCTCGTAGCTGGAGCATCGGTGGCCATTCAGTGTGCCGTCCTGTGATTGGGGTGCGTGGAGCGCGAGGCCCGGGGGCCGGCAGTCAAGGACGCAGAAGCCGACGCGCAGCAGCGCTGCGCGAGGCTTCGAGGACGAAGGATGACGGTCATCCGGGGCCGCGATACACGTGCCCCAATTACATGACGGTGCACTAACGTCCCTTCCATTCAGGTTCGCGCTTTTCGAAGAACGCCTTGACGCCCTCCTGGATGTCCTCGGTCGAGAACGCGATCGTCAGCTGCGAGCGCAGGAAGTCGATCGCGTCGGCGAACGCCATGTCCTGCTGGCGGAACATCGCGTCCTTGCCCAGCCGCATCATCACCGGGCTCTTGGACGCCAGCTTCTCGGCCCACTCGGCGACGGCGGCGTCGAACTCCTCGGCCGCCACCACGCGGTTGACGATTCCGATCCGGTGCGCCTCCTCGGCGGAGATCTGCTCGCCGAGCAGCAGCAGCTCGTTGGTCTTCTTGCGACCGACGTTGCGATAGATCAGCGCCATGATCATGAACGGGAACACGCCGACGTTGATCTCGGGCGTCCCGAAGCGCGCTCCCTCGCGCGCGATGATCAGGTCGCAGGCGAGCGCGATCCCGAGGGCGCCGGCGAGCACGTGGCCGTTGGCCGCGCAGATCGAGGGCTTGCCGAGCTCGCCGAGCAGGCGGAACAGCTGCGGGAAGCGCTCGGTCCCGAAATGCTTGTGCACGAGCGGCACGCCGGCCGCGAACCCGGCCAGGTTCGCGCCCGCCGAGAACACGCGATCGTGGGTCGACGTCAGGACCACGCAGCGCACCGCATCGTCGTCGCGCGCGGCCTGCAGCGCCGCGATCAGATCGCCGAGCAGCTCGTCGGACAGCGCGTTGCGAGTGTCCGGCTGGTCGAGCGCAATCGTCCCGACGCCGGCGCCGGATACGTCGTAGCGAAGGGTGGCGTAGGACATGCGCGGACGGTAACGTACCAAGCAGTAAGTAGGAAGTCCTACTGTCCACTTTGGAGAGATCGAGAAATGGCCACCGCCGACGTCCTCAAGCCCGACTTCGCCTCCCAGCGCAAGCACTTCATCTTCACCGACGAGCACCAGCAGCTGCGCGAGTCGATCCGCCGCTTCGTGATCAAGGAGCTCCAGCCCCACGCCGACGAGTGGGAGGAGACGACGTTTCCCGATTGGGTGTTCGAGCGGATGGGCGAGCTCGGCTTCCTGGGACTCGACAAGCCCGAGGAGTACGGCGGCCAGGGCGGCGACTACTACACGGCGCTCGTCCTCGCCGAGGAGCTCGTGCACGCGCACTGCGGCGGCCTCGGGATGGGAGTCGCGGTCCAGACCGACATGGCGATGCCGCCGATCCTGGCGTTCGGAACCGAGGAGCAGAAGCGGGAGTGGGCCGCGCCCGCGATCGCCGGTAAGGCGATCCTCGCGATCGGCATCACCGAGCCCGACGCCGGCTCCGACGTCTCCGGAATCAAGACACGGGCCGTCAAGGACGGCAACGAGTACGTGATCAATGGCTCCAAGACGTTCATCACCAACGGCCACCGCGCCCACGCGATCGTGCTCGTGACCAAGACCGACCCCGACGCCGGTTATGACGGCTTCACGCTGTTCCTGGTGCCGATGAACCTGCCCGGCGTGATCCGCGAGAAGCGCCTGCAGAAGCTCGGCATGCACGCGTCAGACACGGCGCTGCTCGCCTTCCAGGACGTGCGCGTCCCGGAGTCTGCCGTCCTGGGCCAGGTCGGCAAGGGCTTCTACCACATCATGTGGGAGCTCCAGGGCGAGCGATTGATCGGCGCCGCGGGCTCGGTCGCCGGCGCCCAGCACGTGTTCGACCGCACGCTCGAATACGCCAAGGAGCGCACCGCGTTCGGCAGGCCGATCGGGCACTTCCAGGTCATTCGCCACAAGTTCGCCGAGATGGCGACCAAGATCGAGACCGCGCGGCAGATGGTCTACACGACAGCTTGGCGCTTCCAGAACGGCGAGTACCCGGTCCGGGAGATCACGATGGCCAAGGTGTACTCCGCGCGCATCGCCGTCGAGGTCGCCGACGAGTGCATCCAGATCCACGGCGGCAACGGCTACATGAAGGAGTACGGGATCGAACGGTCCTGGCGCGACCTGCGCCTGAACCGGATCGGCGCCGGCACGGACGAGATCATGCTCGACGTGATCGGCCGCTCGTACGGGCTGTGATGTCCCGCCCGGTGCATGCACCGGGCGGCCCGGCCGCGCATGCGCGGCCGGGGGACGGCGCGCATGCGCGCCGTCCTATCCCGCCATTTACGCCTGAACACGAGGAGTTCCGCTCCGTGGTCCGCCGCTTCGTGCAGACCGAGCTCGCCCCGCGCGCGCCGGAGTGGGAGGACGCCCGGTGGTTTCCCAACGAGGTGTTCGGACGTCTCGCCGAGCTCGGCTACATCGGCCTGAAGTTCCCGGAGAGCTATGGCGGCAGCGACGATCCCGTCGCCGACGCGGTGTTCGCCGAGGAGATGGCCTGGTGCGGGTCGGGCGGGCTGGCCGCGGGTGTCGGCGCCCACTGCGGCATCGCACTGCCCCCGATCTGGCGGTTCGGCACCGAGGATCAGAAGCAGCGCTTCCTGGTGCCTGGGATCCGCGGCGAGAAGATCGCCGCGCTGGCGATCACCGAGCCCGACGCCGGCTCTGATGTGGCGTCGATCCGGACGCTCGCCCGCAAGGTCGACGGCGGCTACGTGGTCAACGGATCGAAGACGTTCATCACCGGCGGGGTGCGCGCCGACGTCCTCGTCACCGCGGTGAAGACCACGCAGGAGGGCGGTCACCACGGCATCTCGTTCCTGCTCGTGGAGCGAGGTCCGGGGGTGCGATCGAGCGCGCTCGAGAAGCTCGGATGGCACGCCTCCGACACCGCCGAGATCCAGTTCGAGGACGTGTTCGTGCCCGACGAGAACCTGCTCGGCCAGGAGAACGGGGGCTTCTATCTGATCATGGCCAACTTCCAATGGGAGCGACTGCTGATGGCGCTCGGCGCCGTCGGCGCGATGAAGGTCGCGTTCGAGCGCACGCGCGAGTTCGCCCTGCAGCGCCAAGCGTTCGGCAAGCCGATCGCGCACCATCAGGTGATCCGGCACAAGCTGGCGGAGATCGCCGTCACCGTCGAAGCCGGACGTGACGTGACATACGCCGCGCTGCGGCGCTACGTGGCCGGCGAGGATGCCGTGCGCGAGGTCACGATCGCAAAGCTGGCAACGCAGCGTTCGGCCTTCGACGTGATCGACACCTGCCTGCAGATCCACGGCGGCGCGGGCTACATGAAGGAGTACGGAATCGAGCGCGCCGCGCGCGACGCGCGGCTGGGCCCGATCGGCGGCGGCACCGACGAGATCATGAAGGAGATCTTGGGGCGATCGCTCGGTTTGTAAGAGACGGGCCGTTTCAAACGTTGTTGGTGTAGCGTCGGCTTTGCCTGGACAGGTAGTACCGGCGATCGGGGGCGGTCTCGAATGGACGCGAGGCCCGGAGAGCAATCCAGTGGCTCACCCAAGGAGGGGGCAAGGACAATTGAAAGTGACGGTTAGAGCGAGCAACGGCGCTCAGATACGTGTCTGGCGCGAGAACAACCTCTACTACGCCCGCCCTGCCGGCTCCGCGGTGGAGCCGCAGATCTGCGCGGCCGTGGACCTGTTCGAGGTGATTGCCGAGCTCGCCGGGCTCAACCTCGAAGTCACGGCCCAGTCGGCCGAGGCAGTCCGAGCTCGCGCTGGAGGCGCAGCGCGAGCTCGAGGACTCTCGGGACCGCCTCGAGGACGCATACCGCTCGGACTAGCAAGAATGTCCCGATGGACACCGCGCGGGGCCAGCTCCTAATCGCGGGACCTTCGCTGCTCGATCCGAACTTCTGGCGCACAGTCGTGCTCGTGATCGAGCACACGGACGAGGGCGCACTCGGCCTCGTCCTCAACCGCCCCTCGGAGACGAGCGTCGGCGAGGCAGTCCCGCAGCTCGAGTCGCTCGTCGACCTCGGCGAACAGCTGTTCATCGGCGGCCCCGTTCAGCCCTCGTCGGTGATCGTGCTGGGTGAGTTCGATGATCCGAGCGACGCGGCGTTGCTCGCGTTCGACGACGTGGGGGTGCTTGGCGCGGGCGCTGAACCGGATGACGCATCGGTGAGCCTGCGCAGCGGTCGTGCGTTCGTCGGTCACGCGGGATGGGGCCCGAGCCAGCTCGACGACGAGATCGAGCGCGGCGACTGGATCCTCGAGTCGGCGCGGCTGCAGGACGCGTTCGCCGAAGACCCGCAGGAGCTGTGGTCCTCGGTGCTGACGCGCAAGGGAGGAAACTACGCACTGATCGCCCGCATGCCCCCGGATCCGTCCGTGAACTAGTGCCTCGAATCGGGAATCCGCGCGCATTCGAGGCACCCCTGGCGGCGTCGGGCTTTGTCCTCGTCGCCTCGCGCAGCGCTGCTGCGCTTCGGCTCCTGCGTCCGCGCCCGCCATCCGCCAGTGGCACCTCTCGGTGCGCGCACATTCCCGACCCGAGACACTGATGTCCGACGCTCACGTCCACGACCACTTTCACCACGGACGCGAGGCCGCCCAGGGTGCGCTGAAGACGGCGCTTGCACTGATCCTCGCGTTCATGGTCGCCGAGGTCGCCGTCGGTGTGCTGGCGTCGTCGCTTGCGCTGCTGTCGGACGCTGCACACATGCTGACCGACGCGGCTGCGCTGGCGATCTCGCTGGCGGCCGCGCGGCTCGCAACCAGGCCGCCGAAGGGAGCGATGACATACGGGCTCGGGCGCGTCGAGATCCTCTCTGCGCAGGCCAACGGCGTGACGCTGCTGGTGCTCGGCGCCGTGATCGTGTACGAGGCGATTGCGCGGCTGGCCTCGCCGCCTGACGTGCGGGGCGGCTTGGTGCTGATCGTGGCGCTGGTGGGAATCGTCGTGAACCTCGCGGCGGCCACCGTCCTCAGCCGTGGCTCGGGTGAGCGAAGCCTCAACATCGAGGGCTCCTACCGCCACATCCTCACGGACCTCTATGGCTTCATCGCGACCGCGGTCGCGGCGATCGTGATCCTCGTCACCGGCTTCGTTCGCGCCGACGCGATCGCGTCGCTGTTGATCGCAGCGCTGATGCTGCACGCCGCCTACGGGCTGTTGAAGGCGTCGGGCCGCGTGTTCCTGGAGGCGGCGCCGGCGGGTGTCGATCCCGAGGAGATCGGCCGCGCGCTCGCGGCCGAGACCGACGTCATCGAGGTTCACGATCTGCACGTGTGGGAGGTGACCTCGGGGTTCCCGGCGCTGTCCGCGCACGTAGTGGTGCGCGCGGGCAGCGACTGTCACGCGCTTCGGCGACACCTCCAGCGCGTGCTCGCCGATCGCTTCGACCTGGACCACACCACTCTGCAGGTCGACCACGAAGCGGCACCGCAGCCACCGCTTCAGATCGAGGTTGCCCCGCGTGCACAGGGGTAGACTGGGGCGCCGATGAAGGTCATCAAGCCCGGTCCCGATCGCGAGGTGCCGCGTGGAGTCGTTGGTGGCGCCGAGATCTCGCAGATCACGGCCGGCGCGCACAACATCTACATGGCGCTGTTCCGCGTTCCCGGTGGCGCGCAGTCGCGCCCGCACTACCACGAGAACTGCGAGAGCGCCGTGTACATGCTGTCGGGATCGCTGCGCGTCAAATGGGGCGATCACCTCGAGCAGGAGGTGCTGCTCGAGCCGGGTGACCTGGTGTACGTGCCGCCGCGCGAGACGCACGTGCTCGAGAACACTTCCGAGAGCGAGCCCGCCGAATACGTCGTGGCCCGCGACTCACCGACCGAGGACGCGGTGATCGTCCCCTGGGCGGAGGAGTGAGCGCCCAGCGCGAGTCGTCGCTGCAGGGGACGGGCGGGCTCGAGATCTTCTGGCGCGCGTGGCTGCCCGACGGCGATGCGAGCGCCGTCGTCGTGATCGCGCACGGCGCCGGCGAGCACAGCGGCCGCTACACCCACGTCGCGCAGCGACTGGTGGACGAGGGATACGCGGTGTATGCGATCGAGCACCGTGGTCACGGCCGCTCGCAGGGCCCGCGCGCGCTGATCGACCGCATCGAACACGCCGTCGCCGACCTCGACAAGCTGGTCGCGCTCGCGGCCGACGCGCATCCCGGCGCACCGGTCTTCCTGCTCGGTCACAGCATGGGCGGCACGATCGCCCTGAGCTACGCGCTGGCTCACCAGCAGCGGCTTGCGGGCCTCGTCCTCTCGGGTCCGCTCGCGGCCCTCGAAGCAGTCCCGGCGCCGATGCGACTGACCGCCAGGACACTGTCGGCGGTCGCTCCGCGCACGCCGCTGATCGCGATCGACGCCTCGCTGGTCAGCCGCGATCCCGCCGTCGTCGGCGACTATCAGTCCGATCCGCTCGTGCACCACGGCAAGCTCCCGGCGCGAACCGTGGTCGAGCTCGCCGATGCGATCGAGGCGTTCCCCGAAGCGGTCGGGGCGATCACCGTGCCGACGCTGATCATGTACGGGACCGACGACGGACTGTGCCCGCCGCAGGGCAGCGTGATGCTCTCTGAGCGAATCGGATCGTCCGACAAGACGCTGAAGGCCTATCAGGGCCTGTACCACGAGATCCTCAACGAGCCCGAGCGCGAGCAGGTGCTCGACGACCTGTGCGCTTGGCTGTCGTCGCGGGTGCCTCAGCCGGCCGGCGCGGCCAGCCCAAGCGAGAACCGGCAACCGCTGAAATAGTCGCCCGCGGGCGAGACGAGGAAGCACGCGAGCTCTGCGATCTGGTCCTCGGTGGTGTCGGTGCCGGGCGTGATCACCGTCGCCGTGATCCCGTACCGGGCCCACTCGACCGACAGCGTCCGCGCCAGGCTCTCGAGCGCGGCGACCGCGGCGAGCGCGAACGCGCCCGCGTCGGGCCTCGGCGCGATGATCACCACCTTGCCGCCGCGCTCGTGCCCGATCAGCGCGCCGGTCGCCACCTCCCGGATTGCGGTCCAGCCGTCTGCCGACGCGTCGCGCAGACCTTCCCGGCCGCCTTCACCGAACGCGAGCGCGGCGTCGTAGACGATCGCGTCGGCCGCCTCGGAGGCTTCGCTTTCCACGCGTGCGCCCAGTTCGGCGAGACGGCTCTTCACGCCCGGCGCGTCGCCGACGAGCGACACGGTGCGGCCCGCGAGGAGCTCGGGACGTAGGGCAGTCATCGCTTGCGACACGCTATAGGCTGGACCGATGGCGAACCTGTCCTACGAACATGGAGCGTTCGACAAGCCGCTGATCGGCGAAACGATCGGTCACAACCTCGAGCGAACGGTCGCACGGGTCCCGGACGCCGAAGCGCTCGTCTCCTGCCACCAGGGAGTGCGCTACAGCTACGCCGAATTCAACGAAGCCGTGGATCGGCTTGCGAGCAGCATGTTGGCGGAGGGTCTGCGCAAGGGCGACCGTGTCGGCGTGTGGAGCACCAACTGCGCGGAGTGGGTGCTGGTGCAGTACGCCACAGCCAAGCTCGGCGTGGTCCTCGTGAATATCAATCCCTCCTACCGCGTTTCAGAGCTCGAATATGCCCTCGGACAGTCCGGGTGTCGCTGGATCGTGGCCGTCGCCGAGAACCACGGCAGCGACTTCGTCGCGATGGTCGAGCAGGTGCGACCGCGACTTTCCGATCTGGAGCGGGCGGTGTTCCTGGACACGCCGGAGTGGGAGCAGCTCGTCGCCGGAGACGACTCCTACCGAGACAAGGTGCTCGCCGGGATGGACGAGCTCGACTTCGACGACCCGATCAACATCCAGTACACGAGCGGCACCACTGGCTTCCCCAAGGGAGCCACGCTCACTCACCACAACATCCTGAACAACGGGTACTTCATCGGTGACCTGCTCGGCTACACCGAGCGAGATCGCGTGTGTATTCCGGTGCCGCTGTACCACTGCTTCGGAATGGTGCTCGGCAACCTGGCCGCGACCACTCACGGCGCCTGCATCGTGTACCCCGCCGGGACGTTCGACCCGGTCGCGACGCTTCAGGCGTGCTCGCAGGAGCGCTGCACGAGCCTGTACGGCGTGCCGACGATGTTCATCGCCGAGCTCGGCCACGAGCGCTTTTCCGAGTTCGACTACGGCTCGCTGCGAACCGGGATCATGGCCGGCTCGCCCTGTCCTGTCGAGGTGATGAAGCGCGTCAGCAGCGAGATGGGAATCGACGAGATGAGCATCTGCTTCGGCATGACCGAGACGTCCCCGGTCACCACCCAGACGCGGCGCGAGGAGACACTCGAGAATCGCTGCGCCACGGTCGGCCAGGTGCATCCGCACGTCGAAGTCAAGATCATCGACCCGGAAACCGGACGCACGGTGCCGCGCGGTGAACCCGGCGAATTCCTCGCCCGCGGCTACGTCGTGATGCAGGGCTACTGGAACGATCCCGAGCGGACCGCCGAGGCAATCGACCAGCAGCGCTGGATGCACACGGGCGACCTGGCGACGATGGACGAGCAGGGCTACGTCCGCGTCGTCGGCCGGATCAAGGACATGGTGATCCGCGGCGGCGAGAACGTGTATCCACGCGAGATCGAGGAGTTCCTCTACACCCATCCTCACGTCGCTGACGTGCAGGTCGTCGGGGTCCCGGACGAGCGCTACGGCGAGGAGCTGATGGCCTGGATCGTGCTGCGGTCCGGCGCGGAGTGCAGCGAGGACGAGATCCGCGAGTTCTGCCGCGGGAAGATCGCGCATTTCAAGATCCCCCGCTACGTCAAGTTCGTCGACTCGTTCCCGATGACGATCACAGGCAAGGTGCAGAAGTTCAAGATGCGCGAGACCGCCGTGCAGGAGCTCGGGCTCGACGAGGCCGCCGCGATCGGGACCGCCTGAGCCTGCCTAGCCCCGGTCGTGTTCGAGCTGCGTGTGCAGCGTCCGGATCCGCTCGAGGATGTAGTCGGCCGCCTGCTGCTGCTGGTCGCGGGTCGGATGCTCGACGACGTCGAACTTGAACGCCTGGTCATAGCGAACGGTCACCCGGGGGAAGCTGAGTCGCTTCCAGTTCCGCGTCTGAGCTGACCCGAGGATCGCCACCGGCACCACCGGGACACCGGATTCGAGCGCCAGCCGGCCGATGCCCGGCCTCGCCTTGTCCCCGATCTTGCCCGTCCGCGAGCGTCTGCCCTCGCAGTACATGACGATCGCCCCGCCGCGCTCGAGGATCTTGAAGGAGGTCACGAACGCCTCCTCGTCGGCAAGTCCGCGGCGCACCGGGAACACGCCGCCGTGGCTGAAGATCCACGTCAGGATGCCCGGCTTGAACAGCTGCGACTTGGCCATGAACTGGATCCGCCGCCGGATGAAGGCGCCGGTGAAGAAGTGGTCCATGAACGACGCGTGGTTGGGCGCGAGGATCACCGGACCGTTGGGGACGAGCTGGCTGTCGATCCCGCGTGCGCGGTAGGCGGTCAGCGCCATCATCACCGTGGCCCCCCTCACCACCTCGTAGATCCACTCAGGAGGTCCCGACCGAGTGCGGTTGTGAAACTGCTCGAAGTACTCCGCCGGCCGCTCGTCCTTGTAGACCGTCGGCTTGATCTGAACGTCGGTGCTCATCGCGGTGTCGGTTGGGAATACCCCGGCGCGTCGTGGTGGTGACGCGGCGTCAGCCGGTCAGCGGCAGCACCGTCGCCGGCTTCTCGATCACGTGCTCGTCGCTGACCGGGACGACGGCGGTGCCAATCGCGAAGAACTCGATCACGTGCGAGCCCCAGCCGTGGCTGCGCTCGACGATCCGCGCGCCGACGATCCCGTTTGCCTGGGTCTCGGTGGCCTCGGCCTGCATCCGCTCCATGGCGAGCTCCCGTGCCTCATACAGAGCCTGCGTGTAGGTCGGCATCTCCTGGTTTCGCCCGATCTGCTTGAACGACGCGCGCAGGCCCTGGTGCGCGACGTGGTAGACGCAGTTGCCCATCACCAGGCCCACCGGCCGGTAGCCGGCGCTCAGCAGCGCCCAGAAATCCTGGCCGGAGAGGTCGGACGTGAACGGACGGCCGTTGGGCGCGCGGTGCAGCTCGCCCGCGCGATGCTTGACGGCGGTCCCGACCGCGATGAACTCGGCCAGGTCGGCTCCCCACTCGTAGCGTCCGATGTCGAGCCGCACGCCGACGACGCCGTCGGCGCCGAGCTGGTCGGCCTCCTCCTCCATGCGCGTCATCGCGAGCTCGCGGGCGTGATACATCGCCTGCGTCAGCACGCTCATCTCCTGGTTGCGGCCCCAGTTGGCCTGCTGAAAACCGATGTGGTAGATCGAGCTGCCCAGCACGAGCCCGAGCGGCTCGAATCCGGACTGCTTGACCAGCAGGAACTCGTTGATCGACAGGTCGCTGGTGAAGAAGCCGCGCTCGACGTCCTTCTTCATCCGCTCGATCCGCTCGCGCCCCGATTCGGGGATGCCCGCCAGCGACCCGGCCTCGTAGGCGGCGGCGTGCGGCGCCTCGGCCGGTCCCGCCGTCGACCGCTACGGGCTGCTCTCGGGTTCTGCCTGCTGGGAGTCGTCGTCATCGCGCTTGAGAAAACCCATGTCTCTCCGTTCTAGTTCATGAGCAGGCGCTCGAGCGCCTGCCGCGTTCGTTCGTTGCGTCCCGCCTCAGCGGCCAGCGCCTGCCCGAGGGCGTCGATCCAGGCCTCGGTGTCGATCGGCTCGGTCTTCAGCACGATCCCGCCCGAGAGCCGCGAGCAGCGCGTCTGCACCGCGCCGCCGTCGTCGCGCAAGAGCTCCAGCCGGGTCGACCCTGCATCGAGCGCGATCCGCCGCACCTGCTTTGGGCCCATCAGACCGGCCCGGCGTCGTTCCACGCGCGTGCGGTCGGGCACGGCTTCCTCGAGCTTGGCCGCAAGGCTCTCGACGAACGCGTTGACATCGCTCGAATCGGCGCGTAGCGACGCCGCGAGCAGGTCCATATCGAGCGCACCCTCGTCCAGTGCCACACGGGTCAGCCTACGCCACCGGTTTGTTTCCTGCGGCCGACGATGGGAAGGAGATGTATATGACGACTCAAGCAAATACGACATCGATCCCATATCTAGACGTCAATGACGGCCAACACATTCCACAGCTCGGCTTTGGCGTGTTCCAGGTTCCGCCGCAGGACGTTGGCCAATGACAACCACGGCCACGACACCGCCCTGCGCGCGCTCGACGAGAGCCTGCGCGGCGCGAGCACGCCAGGCACGGCATCCTCACCGAGGCCTGGAGCCCGCTCGGTCAGGGTGAGCTGCTCGACGACGAGACGATCTCGCGGATCGCCTCCGGCCACGATCGCACTCCGGCACAGGTGATCCTCCGCTGGCACATCCAGCTCGGCAACATCGTGATCCCCAAGTCGGTCACGCCCGAGCGGATCGAGGAGAACTTCCAGGTGTTCGACTTCGAGCTGTCCGACGACGACATGCGGGAGATCGCGCAACTCGACTCCGGAGACGGACGCATCGGACCCGACCCCTCGACGTTCGGATAAGTCCGCCGGGATTTGTCTGGGGTTAGATCAGCCCGCGCGCGGTGGCGACAGCAACAATCGCCATCGAGACGAGCACCACAAGCATCAGCCGGTCGGCCCGGAGTGGATTCCGGGACGGCCGGCGCCGTGCTAGCTGGCGCCGCGACAACGAGCTGATGAAGATGCTCTTGCTCTCCATCCGTCCTCCGTCAACGATCAAAGAGGCACGACCCCGCGCAGTCAAGCGGTCGGCCCGGACGGATCCCGGAAACTGGTGAAACTGGCGTACACGAGGTGAGACAATGCACAACATCGGACGGCTGTTCAGAACCTGCTTGATCGTCGGCCTGTTAGCGGTGCCCGCGGTCGCATTTGCGGCCCCGGGACCGAAGACGGTCTATGCGATCACCTGCCTGCAGGAGACCTATAAGCCCAAGCAGATCACGGTCGCGTGCGGGGACGGGACGGTGAGGGTGTCCAAGCTCAAATGGACCTCGTGGTCGTCGACCCAGGCCAAGGCCTCAGGCGTGTATCAGGTCAACAAGTGCAACCCGGACTGCGCGTCCGGTGCCACGAAGTCGTTCCCTGTGACGATCACGCTGTCGCGGCCCAAGACCTGCTCCGGACGCAAGCACAAGGCATTCGGGCGGCTGAGCTACACGTTTGGCTCCAAGCACCCGCAGCCGACTCCCCGCCAGACGTCGCTGCCCTGCCCGACGGGGCCGCTGCCGCCCGGGTACTAGGCGCTCGGCTCGAGAGCCGCTCGGGTCGGGCGCTCCGCGTATCCTGGCGGCCATCTATGCCCGCGCACAGGAGGATTCGCTGAGTTGCCCGACGTCGAAGCCCACATCACCGGGACCGTGTGGAAGATCGAAGTCGCGGTCGGCGACAACGTCGACGAGGGCGACACGGTGGTGATCCTCGAGTCGATGAAGATGGAGATGCCCGTGGAGGCCGAGGATCCCGGCGTGGTCAAGGAGATCTTGTGCGAGGAGGGGCAGTCGGTCTCCGAGGGCGACACGCTCGTTGTCCTCGAGTAGCTCCCCTTCGACAGGCGCGGGCGGCGGCCGCCTGCTGGTCGACGAGCCGGCGCCCGGCGTCGCGCGGCTGACGATCTCCAACCCGGCCAAGCGCGGCGCGCTCGATCACGCGATCCTCGACAGCTTCACGAGCCTGATGGGCACGCTCGACGCGCGCTGCGTGATCGTCACCGGCGAGCAGACGACCTTCTCGGCCGGCTACGACATCGGCGCGCTGCCGACCTCGGGATTCGCCGACGAGGCCGAGCGGCTCGTCGCGCACCCGTTCGCTGCGGCGCTCGACGCGATCGAGGCCTACCGCTACCCGACGCTCGCCGTCCTCAACGGGCACACGATCGGCGGCGGGCTCGAACTGGCGCTGGCGTGTGACCTGCGGATCGCGGCGGGCACGATCGCGCTGGGGATGCCGCCGGCCAAGCTCGGCCTGGTCTACTCGCACACCGGCATCCGCAAGTTCATCGACACGATCGGGGCCGCGCGCACACGCGAGCTGTTCCTCGTCGGCCGGCGGATCGACGCGCGCACCGCCCGCGCATGGGGACTCGTCAACGCCGTGGCCGACGACAGCCGCCTCGCGGAGGAGGCGCTCGAGCTCGCGGCCGAGATCGCCGCCAACGCGCCGCTCGCCCAGGCCGGCAACAAGCGCGTCATCCGCGCCGTGCTCGACGCTCAGGCTGAGCTCGACCCCGAGACCGAGCGCGAGCTGATCGAGCTGCGCGGGGCCAGCTTCGCTTCGGAGGACTTTCGCGAGGGAGTCCGCGCGTTTGCCGAGAAGCGCCCGCCGAGGTGGCAGGGGAAATAGCCGTCCGGGGCAGCGCTTACGCTGCCACCCCGGCATGATCGAAATCGAGGCGCGGCTCGACGAGCTCAAGGCGCTCGGACTCCATCACCGCACGCGTCTGGTCAGCGGTCCCCAGGGGCCGCACGTCGTGCTCGACGGAAAGCCGGTCCTCGTGTTGTGCTCGGAGAACTACCTGGGGTTGGCCGACCATCCGCGGGTGCGCGAGGCGGCCGCGGAGGCGGCGATGCGCTGGGGCGTGAGCACCGGAGCGTCGCGGCTTGCTTGCGGGAACGATGACGATCCACCGCAGGCTCGAGGAGCGCCTCGCCGAATTCGCGCGCCGCGAGGCCGCCCTGCTGTTCGGATCGGGCTTCCTGGCCAACACGGGTGTGGTCGCGGCGCTGGCCCGGCCAGGCGACATCGTGTTCTGCGACGAGCTCAGCCACCCGTCGATCCTCGACGGGTGTCGCCTGTCGGGAGCCGAGCTGTTCGCCTACGACCATTGCGACGTCGAGCACCTCGCGTGGGGCATCCGGCAGGCCGACGGGCGCGGCGCATTGGTCGCGACCGACAGCGTGTTCTCGGTCGACGGCGACGTCGCCCCGCTGCTGGAGGTGGTCGAGGTGGCCGCGCGGCACCGGCTGCGGCTGATGGTCGACGAGTCCCACGGCATCGGCGCGCTCGGTCCCGGGGGCCGCGGCGCCGTCGCCGACACCGGGCTCGAGGATCACGTCGACGTGATTGTGGGCACGCTCGGCAACGCGCTTGGCTCCTACGGCGGCTTCGTGGCATGCGACCGGCCGATGGCCCGCTACCTGGTCAGCGCGGCGCGGACGCTGCAGTTCTCGGCGGCGCCGTCGCCGCCGGCGGTCGGTGGCGCGCTGGCCGCGCTCGACGTGCTGCAGCAGCGCCCGCGGCTGGTCGACCGGCTGCGGGCCAACGCTTGCGCGCTTCGCGACGAGCTCGGCGCGGAGGGCTTCGATATGAGCGACTCCCCCACCCAGATCCTCTCGATCGTCGTCGGCGACCCGCGCCGCGCGGTTCGGATCTGCGAGGCGGCGCTCGAGCGCGGCGTGTTCGCGCAGACGGTCAGGCCGCCGGCGGTCGCGCCCGGCTGGTCGCGGTTGCGCCTGGCCGTGTCGGCCTCCCACCGCCCCGAGGAGCTGCGCGTCGCGGCACGGATCCTGGGTCAGGTCGCGCGCGCGGCCGGCTTTGAGCCGGCGCCGGCGGTCGCCCCGGAGCTCGAGACCGCCGACCGCGACGAGCCGCAGTTCGAACCGTCGCGGGGTGTGTTCGACTTCGAAGCGCGCGCCGCGTAACGCGGAGGCCTTAGGCTGACGCTCAGCAGTGCAGCTGAGCCCGTTTCGCATCGAGCGCTTCTATGCGCGACACGAGTTCACGACTCGTTACATGCTGTCCTCGAGCGACTGCCAGTCGCGCACGATCGGTGAGCTGCTGGAGCTGGAGCCCGACGCGCACGAGCGGCTGCTGAGCCAGTGGTGCGGATACACCGAGTCGCTGGGCGCACCGGAGCTGCGCGAGGCGATCGCCGATCTGTACGAGCGCACCGGTCCCGACGACGTGGCCGTCGCCTCCTGCGCGGAGGAGGGGATCCTGCTCGTGCACCACGCGCTGTTGCAGCCCGGGGATCACGCGATCGTGGAGACGCCGTGCTACGAGTCGGCGATCGCGCTGGCACGCAGCACCGGCGCTGACGTGAGCCCCTGGCGGCGGCGCTTCGACGACGGCTGGCGCCACGACCTCGACGAGCTCGAGCGCCTGATCACGCCGCGCACGCGCGTCCTCTACATCAACCAGCCGCACAACCCGACGGGGACGCTGATGTCTCGCGCGACGTTCGAGCGGGTCGTCGAGCTCGCCCGCGAGCGCGAGATCGTGCTGTTCTGTGACGAGGTTTACCGCGAGCTCGAGCACGACGCCGCTGCGCGGCTTCCGGCCGCGTGCGACTGCTACGAGCGGGCCGTGTCGCTTGGCAGCATCTCCAAGACCTACGGCCTGCCCGGGCTTCGGATCGGCTGGCTCGCCTGTCGCGACGAGCGGATCCGGGACGCACTCGTCACGCTCAAGGACTACACGACGATCTGCGCGAGCGCGCCCAGCGAGCTGCTCGTGGCGCTCGCGCTTCGCAATCGCGAGATCCTGATCGCGCGAAACCTCGAGATCGTCGGGCGCAACCTGCCGCTGCTCGACGAGCTTTTCTCCCGTTACGCGGGCGTGTTCGAGTGGGTCCGGCCGACGGCGGGGCCAATCGGGTTTCCGCTGCTGCGCGGTGTCGCCGACGTCGACGCGCTGTGTGAGGCGCTCGCGAAGGCGGGGGTGCTGCTGCTTCCGGGATCGGTCTACGACGAGCCGCTCCACGCCCGCGTCGGGTTCGGGCGGGCGGACATGCCTCAGGCGCTGGAGCTCCTCGAAGAACTCCTTAAGACTCTGACGGAATTCACATCTATGCGCGGTACTTTCAGTAACCGATGACGACCCCGAGGCACCTGTGGTCAGGGGACTGGGCGCGCGAATCCGAGTCTGCCGCGGACGAGATGGAGCGCCGCCGCGCGGGTTTCCAGCCCGACGAGCCCCCAGTCGGAGAACCACCACAAGAACCCGAGCGTGAGCCGCGTCCGCCGCTGCTCACACGCGTTGCTGCGGCCGTCGTCGCGTTCCTGCGTTCGGCTCGCGCCGCCACCGCGCGCGGCTTCGCTGCGGCGGTCGCGCGCCTGCGGACGATCAGCCCCCGCCAGGTCGGTCTGGTGGCGCTCGCCACCGTCGCCGGGGCCGCGGTCGCGCTCGGCGCGGCGACGCTCGCCGGAGGCTCTGGAAGCGGATCGAGCAAGTCGGACGCCCAGGTCCTACCCGGTCACGCCTGGCTGGGGCTGCAGACCGTGTCCCAGATGAGCACATCGGGAGCGACGGTGCTCGTCGTCGACGCGGGCGGACCCGCCCAGCGCGCGGGATTGCAGCCCGGCGACGTGATCACGCAGGTCGACGGACAGCCGATCACCAGCCCCGGAGTCCTCGACGCCGCGATTGCCGGCAAGCAGCCCGGCCAGCAGGTGCAGCTGCTGGTCAACCGCTACGGCCAGTCGCTCGTTCTGTACGCAACACTCGGCTCAAGCCACGGAGGACCATGAGCTTTGCGACTCCAGTCGCCCTGGCCGGGCTCATCGCCATCCCCCTGCTCATCGTCTGGTACGTGCGTCGCCAGCGAGGCCGAGCACGGGATCGCGCGGCGTTCGTGCTGCCCGCGCTCGCCCCGTCGGTAGCGCCTGACCTCCCCCGCTGGCGCCGTCACCTTCCGATGCTCGCGTTTGCGGTCGCGCTCGCGGTGCTGATCGTGGCGCTGGCCGGCCCACAGGCGACCCGCGCCGTGCCGATCCGCAACGCATCGATCATGCTGCTGGCCGACAACTCGAGCTCGATGGCCGCCACCGACGTGTCGCCCACGCGCCTCGTCGCGGCCGAGCGCGCGGCCCAGAGCTTTCTCGCGACCGTCCCGAAGGACGTCGCCGTGGGCGTGATCGTGTTCAACCAGAACCCCACGGTGCTGTCGCCGCCGACCACCGACCACGCCGCCGCATTGCGCGCCCTGACCGGCTGGCACGCGGACGGGCGCACCGCGATCGGGGATGCGATCCAATCCGGGCTCAAGCAGCTCACCAAGACCCCGAAGGCGTCGCGCCCGCCGGCCGCGATGGTGGTGCTATCGGACGGAACCTCGACCAACGGTGCCGACCCGATCGCGGCCGCCAAGCAGGCCGCCGCCCAGAAGATCCGCATCTACACCGTCGCGCTGGGCACGGCGAACGGGACGATCAAGGTGCCGGCCGGCAAGGGCGCAACGGTCACCAAGAAGGTGCCGCCTGACCCGCAGGGGCTGTCGCAGATCGCTCGCGCGTCCGGCGGCCAGGGATACGCCGTCCAGGACGCGAGCCACCTGTCCTCGCTCTACAAGCAGCTCGGCTCAAAGCTCAGCCACAAGCTGGAGAAGCGCAAGATCGCCAACGAGTTCGCCGGCGGCGCGCTGATCCTGATGCTGATCGGAAGCGGCATGTCGCTGCGCTGGTTCGGACGCTTGATCTGATGACCTCCACACAAACCAAGGAAAGAGATGACTGAAATCCATCGTCAGCCACCCGGCAGCGAAGACCCGGCCGAGCTGCGCGAGGAGGCCCGTGCCGCGCTGCAGGACGCGCTGCACGAGGTCAAGCGCGTGATCGTCGGCCAGGACGCGATGCTCGAGCGCGTTCTCGTCAGCCTTCTGGCGGGCGGGCACGTGCTGCTCGAGGGCGTCCCGGGGCTTGCCAAGACGCTGACCGTCAAGACCCTCGCCCAGGTGCTGGGCGGCACCTTCCGCCGCATCCAGTTCACCCCGGACCTGGTGCCCGCCGACCTCGTCGGGACCCGCGTCTACCGGCCCGACAGCGGCCGCTTCGACACCGAGCTCGGACCCGTGTTCGCGAACTTCCTGCTCGCCGACGAGGTCAACCGCGCGCCCGCGAAGGTGCAGTCGGCACTGCTCGAGGTGATGCAGGAGCACCAGGTCACGATCGGCGGCGCCAGCTACCCGGTGCCGCGCCCGTTCCTGGCCATGGCCACGCAGAACCCGATCGAGTCCGAGGGCACCTACCCCCTGCCCGAAGCCCAGGTCGACCGCTTCCTGATGAAGATCGTCGTCGACTACCCCTCGGTCGGCGAGGAGTCGGCGGTGGTCGGACGCAGTCTCGGCGCCACCGCCGAGGTCCGCGAGCGCGTGTCGCTGGTCGACCTCGAGCGCTACGCCGAAGCCGCACGGTCGGTGCTCGTCGACCGCGAGGTGATCGGCTACGCCGTCGCACTCGCGGACGCCACCCGACACCCGGGCAAGTACGGACTGCACGAGCTCGAAGGGCAGATTGAATACGGGGCCAGCCCGCGCGGGCCGATCGGCCTCGCCGCGGCGGCGCGCGTGCTCGCGCTGCTGCGCGGCCGCGGGCACGTCGTCGGCGACGACGTGCGCGACCTGGCGTCGGACATCCTGCGCCACCGGCTGGTGCTCTCCTACCACGCGCTCAGCGACGGCCTCAGCTCCGACGCCGTGATCGAGCAGGTGCTCGTGGCCGTTCCCGAGCCCCGCGAGGACCACCTGGTGAGGATGTCGCGGGTGGCATGAGCCCGGTGGCGTCAAAGTCGCGGCCGGCTGCGCTGGCACTCGAGCCGCCGGCGGGCCGCCAGGGCCCGGGGACGATCGTCGAGGGCCTCCTCGACGCGATCGACCTCATGGTCGTGCGGCTGGTCGCGCGCGGTCTGCCCGGAGACTGGCGCGCCGCCGGCGTCGGGCGCGGCACCGAGCTCGCCCGGCTGCGGCCGTATGAGCCCGGCGACGACGTGCGCCACATCGATGCCGCCGCAACCGCCCGTACCGGACAGCCCCACGTGCGCCTGCACGTGCCCGAGCGCGCGCTCACCACCTGGGTCCTGCTCGACCTCTCCCCCTCGATGGCGTTCGGCACCGCCGAGCGGCTCAAGGCCGATGTCGCCGAGGGCGTGGCGATGGTGCTGGCGCGACTGGCGATCAAGCGCGCCGGCAGCGTGGGAGTGATCGCCTTCGGCGCCGGCGAGCCGATCGTGCTCGAGCCGCGCGGCTCGCGGCCCGGCATCGTCGCAGTCCAGAGCCTGCTCGCCGCCGGCGTCGGCCGCGACGGCCAGTCCGTGCCGGGCGCGCTGGCCGGTGCGCTTGACCGGCTGATGACGCTGACCAACCGCCCCGGGCTGGTTGCGGTGGTGTCCGACTTCCGCGATCAGCACGACTGGATCAGGCCGCTGACGGGGGTCGCCGCGCGCCACTGCGCTTTCGCGGTGGAGGTGTGTGATCCGCGCGAGGCGACGCTTCCCTCCGTCGGGCGGATCGCGCTGGTTGACCCCGAGAGCGGGCGTCGCGTCGAGGTCGACACGTCGTCGGCGCGGGTGCGAGCGCGATTCGAGGAACTCGAACAGCGCCGCCGTGACGAGGTCGCCGCCGACCTGCGGCGCTTGCACGTTCCCCACGTGCCTGTGAGCACCGACGAAGACTGGTTGCTGGCGCTCGCCAGGGGGCTGTCGTCCCGACAGCGAGGGCGGGTCCACGAATGAGCTTCTACGCCCCCCTGTGGCTGTTCGCGCTGCTGCTGGTGCCGGTCGCGCTCGGAGTGCAGCGGCTGGCTCGGCGACGCGCACGCCGGTTCGCGATGCGGTTTCCGGCGGTGCCGACTGTTGTGGCGGCGCTGGGGACCCGTCCGGACTGGCGCCGGCACTTGCCGGTCGTGGCAATGCTCGCCGCGGTCTCGGCGCTCGCGATCGCGCTCGCGCGCCCGCACGTCACCACGCAGGTGCCGATCCGGGAGGCATCGCTGATGCTGGTGCTCGACCGCTCCGGCTCGATGGACGCAAACGACGTCCAGCCCAGCCGCCTGCTCGCCGCCGAGAAGGCGGCGAACACGTTCATCAACCAGCTTCCCTCGACGGCGCGCGTCGGCGTGGTCACGTTCTCGAGCTCGCCGGACTCGGCGATCGCCCCGACCACCGATCACGTTGCGGCGCGGCGCGCGATCGACGCGCAGACGGCCAACGGCGCGACCGCCACGGGCGACGCGCTGTCGGTGGCCTTGAACCTCCTGCACCAGCAGCGGAAGACGAACCAGGGGCGCTCCGCGATCGTGCTGCTGTCCGACGGCGCCGCCAACGCCGGCCAGGACCCGATCTCGGTGGCGCAGCGCGCGGCGAAGTCGAACATCTCGATCTACACGGTGGCACTGGGCACGTCATCGGGCTCGCTGCCGAACCCCGATCCGTTCGGGCCGCCGGTGGCGGTCCCGCCCGATCCTCAGCTCATGCAGCAGATCGCCCGCACGTCGCACGGACGCTCGTTCAGCGCCCAGGACGCCAACGGGCTGATCTCGATCTACAAGGGCCTCGGCACCCAGCTGGGCAGCAAGACCACGCAGACCGACATCACGGTCGCGTTCGCCGCAGCCGCGCTGGCGCTCCTGCTGGCGGCCGGAGCCGGCTCACTGCGCTGGAGCGGACGCTTGCCGTGACGAGACGACCGGCAACTAACCCCTAGTTGCCGGCCGTCTCGTCATCGACCACGTCGGCGATGAGCTGACCAGCCGATTGGTGGTACGTGACGACGACTCCGTCGCCCACGGTCACACCATCGAACATGTCCTCGTCCGCGTCAGCGACGATCGTCTGGGTCTGACCCGTGTCGCTGTTGGTGAGGGTAAGGCTTGAGGTGTCCACCGCCGTGACCGTGCCGGTCGCGTCGGCCTCGACGTACTCGACGTCGCTGGCCTGGAACGAACCGCCGCTCGAGTCGTAGGTGACGTCGACGAGGTCGCCGACCGCGAAGCCGTCGGTCAGGTCGTCCTCGGGGTCACAGCTGAAGGTCATCGTGCGCCCGCCGGCGTTGATCGTCACCGAGGTCTGCGAGAACTGGGTGATCGTCCCCACGGCGTCGCCGCCGGTGCCGGCGCCGTTGTCGCTTGACTGGCTCCCCGTCTGGTTTCCGCTCTGGTTGCCGGTCTGGTTGCCGCGTGAGCCTGCGGGCAGGGTGACGGAGATCATGGCGTGTCCGTTGGCGATCGTCTCGGTGACGAAGACGATCGTGCCGGGGGCGAGCCCGGCGATGTTCAGGCCGGCGTGGACGTGAAGCGCGGCCGCGCTCAGCGAGCGCCACCGGTGCCACTGCGCGTTCACGCGCTTGCTGACGGCGGAGACCTGGTTGGCGGAGAAGCTCACCGTGGCGCCGTCGCCGAGGCGAAGCGTGAGGCCGCCGGCGTTGGAGCGGACCACGCGACCGTAGAAGCTCACCGTCTTCCCAGGGGCAACGCGCACGCCGGCGATCGTGTGACCGCGGTGCGCGAAGCTGATCCGGCTGCCCGGGTGGAGCCTCGGGAGGCTCCCGCGGTAGCGGTAGCCGTGCGCCTGGTGCTTGCCGTCGACCACCTGGATCGTGTGGCGGCCCGCGTTGACCGAAAGGACAACGCCACGAGTCGGCGCGGCAGCCGCGCTGGCGGGCAGCGCGAGCATCGCGGCAGCGACCGCGACGGGGAGACGGTTCATTGATGCCCTCCTTGGGCTTGTCCGAGGTTTATTCCCTCAGGCGCGCCGTCCCAGTCACGCCGGAGCCCCGATTCCTTTGGGGCCCGATGCCTACGGTTTCGTCAGGGTTGATCTGCTTCGGGAGGGCTGGGCTGGTGCCCTCGGCAGATGTCCGACCGGAGCCGCCGCTAGTCCTCGTAGGGCGTGAAGTCTCGCTTGCGTGCGCCGCACACCGGACAGAACCAGGTCTCGGGGATGTCCTCGAACTGGGTGCCCGGCGGGATCCCGCCGTCCGGGTCGCCGATCTCGGGCTCGTAGATGAACCCGCACGATTCGCACATGTACTTCACGGGGCCGAAGGCTAGCGCCGGGGGGCTTGCGGTGGTCCCAGGGGCTCCGTGAGGTTCGTCACGGATCTGTTCAAGGGTGTTCCGGGGATGGAAAAACTTCTCTTTGAAGGAGTGACATTCGGAGGGTTGTCGCGATTCCGGTGGGATTCTGGGGTCGATGGCTTCTGGATCCTTGTGCGAACGTCCCAGTCGATCGCTCGTCGGTCTGGTTTGGGATGTTTGCTCCCTGGGAGGGAGCTAACGTCCCGTGGCGGATCGTGGGCGCGACGAGCGGGACGATTGCACCACGTTCGGGCAGGCCGATGGGGCGATTTCACGGCTTGCCGGGCGTCAGCGGGCGCTCATCACCCGCGCGCAGCTGAGAGAGCTCGGCATCGGGAGCCGAGCCATCGATTACGCGATCGCTCGTGGTCGTCTGAACACCGTCCACCACGGCATCTACTCATTGGTGCCGTTCGCCGCACTCCCAGACGTTGGCCCGCGAGCTTGCCGCGGTCCTCGCCTGCGGCGACGCCGCGCTCCTCAGCCACCACTCCGCCGCGGCCACGTGGGGCATACGTCCTGCTTTCAATGGCGACGTCCACGTGACCGTGATCGGCAAGGAGACCGGCCGGCGACGCCCAGGCATCAAGGTCCACCGGGTCAGCGAGCTCGATCCCCGCGACATCCGCCGCTACCAGGGGATCCCGATCACCTCTCCGGCCCGCGCGCTGCTGGAGATCGCCCCCGACCTATCGGACCGACAGCTCGAGCGCGCGCTCGACGAGGCGCTGATCAAGCGCCTGATCACCCACGCCGCGATCGCGGCCGTGGTCGAACGCCTACCCGAACCGCCGCGGCGTCGCCCGCCTCAGAGCCGCAGCCGACCCCGGCCGCCCCACCACCGAAACGCGCTCCGACGGCGAAGAAGCGCTGCTCGCGCTGATCCGCAGAGCAGACCTCCCCGCCCCGGAAGTGAACGCCAAAGTCGGCAGCTACACCGCCGACTTCCTCTGGCCCGCACAGAAGGTGATCGTCGAACTGGACGGCTATGACTACCACCGCGGCCGCGCCGCGTTCGAGCGCGACCACCAACGCGACGCCGAACACCAGCGCATGGGCTACCTCGTGATCCGCATCACCGGCAGACAACTCGCACGCGAGCCCGAAGCGATCCTCGTCCGCATCGCCACCGCCCTCGCAGCCAGACGCAGCAGCGCCGCCGCCTGATCGCACCCCGGAGCGATAGGGTCACGCACCGATGGAGGTCCAGCGACCAGGCCCCGGAGAGGAGCTCAACCCCGGCCAGGAGTCGGTCCCGCGCCCGGCGGCGACCGTGATCGTCCTGCGCGGCGGCGCCGAGGCCCTCGAGGTACTGCTCGTCAAGCGCAACCCCGCCTCCAAGTTCATGGGCGGCGCGTGGGTGTTCCCCGGCGGGGCCGTCGACCGCAACGAGGGCGAGGGCCAACCAGCCCTCCGCGCCGCGGCGATCAGAGAGCTCGGCGAGGAGGCCGGCATCGAGCTCAACGACCCGGACACGCTGATCCCGTTCAGCCGCTGGATCACCCCCGCCGCGGTCAAGATCCGGTTCGACACCTGGTTCTACCTGACGCCGCTGCCCGACGGCGCGACCCCCGAGATCGACGGCAATGAGATCGTCGACGCCCGCTGGTATGAGCCGCGCCAGGCGCTCGAGGCGGCGGGCCGGGGCGAACTGCTGCTGGTGTTTCCCACGATCAAGCACCTGGAGCAGATCTCGCCGTTCGAATCGGCGCGAGCATTGATGGAGTACGCGCAGGGCCGAGAGATCCTGCCCGTGCAACCGCGCGTGGTGATGCAGGGCGAGACGGCTCGGATTCTCCTGCCGGGCGAGCCCGGCTACGAGTAGGCTCGCGCCATGACAGCGTCGCTGCCCGACGAAGTCCAGGCAGTCTTCGATCGCTTCATCACCACCGAGCTGACCACGGTCAACCGGGCCGGGCAACCGATCACCTGGCCGGTGACGCCGTACTACTCGCTGGGCGACCCGTGCATCGACGTCACGACCGGCCTGGGCTATCCCAAGAAGGCCAACGACGCTCGCGCCAATCCGCTCGTCTCGCTGCTGTTCTCCGACCCGACCGGCTCGGGCCTGCACGACACTCCGATGGTCCTGATCCAGGGCACCGCCGACGTCGACGATCGCGATCTCGAGGCCAACCGCAAGCGATACGAGCGTGAGTCGATCGAGAAGCTTCCGGGCACCGCGAGCCTGCAGCCGCCCGACCCGCTCAAGCGGATGCTGGCCTGGTACTACACGCGGATCTACATCCACGTCCGCCCCGAGCGCGTGTACGTGTGGCCGCACGGAGACATCGCGGTCGAGCCCACCCTTTACGACGCCCACATGGAAGAGGTTCGCTCCGGCCACTCCGAGGAGCCCGACCGCTTCCACGCCGCCCCGGTCGGCGGCGTCAGCGCCTGGGACGATCGCCTCAACGAGCTCGGCTCGCAGTACCGAACCGCAGTCCTGTCACTCGTGTCGCCCGACGGCTTCCCGTTCGCGGTCCGCGTACCCGTGAGCATCGATGCGGCCGCGCGCTGGATCCAGATCGAGGGTGAGCCGGAGGGGATCCCGTTCGCGCCGGGCCTCGCGTGCCTGACCGCCCATGAGCACGGCGACTCCTTCACCTGGCAGCAGAACTTCCAGGTCAGGGGCGACCTGAGACCGGCCGACAGCGGCTGGGTGCTGGTGCCTCACAAGCTCGTCGGAGGGTTCGAGCTCCCCCGCTCGCGAGTCGCGGTACTGCGCTCCAACGCCGCCAAGGCGCGACGCTTCCGCCGCACGGCGAAGCGAGAGCTGGCACGCCGTGCCGGCTAGTGCCGGCAGTTCGCTGACCGTTGCGGTGACAGGCCCGACCGGCGACATCGGGCGCTCGCTGCTGCGAGCCCTCGACCGTTCCCGCGACATCAAGGCCGTCAACGCGATGGCGCGCAGGCCGTTTGACCCCGAGGAAGCGGGCCTGCGCAAGACGCGCTACCGCCAGGGCGACGTGCTCGACCGCGAAAGCGTCGATCGCCTGGTGCAGGACGCCGACGTGGTCGTGCATCTGGCGTTCCTGATCCTGGGAGGCCTCGAGGAAACCGAGCGCATCAACATCGAGGGCTCGCGCAACGTGTTCGAAGCGACCGTCGCCGCCAAGGCGCAGCGGCTGGTGTACGCGTCGTCGGTCGCCGCCTATGGCTTTCACGCCGACAACCCCGAGCAGCTGACCGAGGACGTCCCGCCGCGCGGAACCGAGCGCCACTACTACTCAGCGCAGAAGGCCAAGCTCGAGGGCGTGCTGAACGAAATAACCGCGGGCACCGCGACGAGCGCCTACGCCTTCCGACCCTGCATCGTCGCCGGGCCCGACGCGCTCGCTTTGCTCGAGAACATCCCGTACATCCAGCTGTCGGACAAGATGCCCGGCGCGGTGCTGCGCGCGCTCGAGCTGATGCCGGCGCTGAAGCCGGTGCTTCCGGATCCGGGCGTGCCATTCCAGCTCGTTCACCACGACGACGTGGCGACCGCGCTTCGCGCCGCCGTCGTGGGACGCGGTGAGCCCGGCGTCTACAACCTCGCCGGCCCGGGCGAGCTGACGATGTCCGACCTCGCCTCGGCGCTCGGCTGGTACAGCGTGCCGATGCCGGAGATCGCCATGGACGCGGCCGCCGAGCTCGTGGCCCGGCTGCCGTTCGTGCCCGCCGAGGCCCAGTGGATCGAGGCCGTGCGCACGCCGGTGCTGATGAACACCGCCAAGGCGCGGCGCGAGCTGGGCTGGCGGCCGCGGCATGACGCTCGCGAGACGCTGCAGCAGATGGTCGACGCCGCGCGCTCCGAGCAGCTGATCAGATGACTAGGTGTCGGAGTTGAAGTCCGGCAGGCCGAGCGTCTGCAGCCAGTGATTGACGGTGATGTTGAGCTGCGTGAATTCGCCCGTCCAGATCAGCACGCCCATCCCGATCAACACCGCCCCACCGAGGCCGATTACGACCGGGTAGTGCCGCTTGACGATCGTCAGTGCCGCGGTGGCCTTGCCGAACGCGAGCCCGGTGATCAGGAACGGAACCCCGAGCCCCGCGCAGTAGACCGCCAGCAGCAGCGCGCCGTGGGCGGCCGATCCCGACACCCCGGTGGCGGTGATGATCGCTCCGAGCGTCGGCCCGGTGCAAGGCGTCCAAGCGAGCGCGAATGCCATGCCGGTGAGGATCGGGCCCCCGCGCCCGGCGCGCTGCATCAGCGAGTCCACGTGCCACTCGCGCGACAGACCGGGCACGAACGGGGCCAGCACGAACAGCACCCCCATCGCCACGATCACCGCCCCGGACACCTTCAGCGCGGTCGGCCCGGTGAGCGCCCCGTGCAGAGCCCGCTGGCCCAATAGCCCCAGCGCGATGAAGATCAACGAGAAGCTGGCCACGAACGCCAGGCTCGGGCCGATCACGCGGCTTGCGCGAATGTCGGCCGGGGTCACGCCGGCCACGGCCGAGATATAGCCCGGCACGAGCGGCAGGACGCACGGCGACAGAAAAGAGATCAGCCCGGCCGCGAACGCAACCGGTATTCCAATGCCCGACGCAGGATCCATTCTTTGTCTGCTGAGGGTAGCCCCTGGCGGCCGCGATCCGGCGCCACAGCGTCGAACACAGACACCGCTAATGCGCCCGGACGGACCCGTCGGCCAGTGGTAGGTTTGCCGGAATGGCGACAACAACTGCAGCACTCCAAAACTTCATCAACGGCGAGTACGTCGACCCTGCCGACGGACAGACCGAGCCGGTAATCAACCCGGCGACTGGCGACACGATCGCCCACGCCCCGCTGTCGACCGCAGAAGACGTCGATCGCGCGGTCAAGGCGGCTCGGGCCGCGTACGAAGGCTGGTCCGGGACGACCCCCGGCGAGCGGGCGCTGGCCCTGATCCGGCTGGCCGACCTGATCGAAGAGCACGCCGACGAGCTCGCAGAGCTCGAGTCAGACAACGCCGGCAAGCCGCTTGCCGCGTTCCGCGACGACGAGATCCCGTTCATGGTCGACAACCTGCGCTTCTTTGCGGGCGCGGCCCGCTGCCTGCACGGCCCCACGGCCGGCGAGTACATGAGCGGCTACACGTCGATGATCCGCCGCGAGCCGATCGGTGTGATCGGGCAGATCTCGCCGTGGAACTACCCCCTGATGATGGCCGTGTGGAAGATCGGCCCGGCCCTGGCGGCCGGCAACACGATCGTGCTCAAGCCGGCCGAGACGACGCCCCTGACCACGCTCAAGCTGGCCGAGTACGTGGCAGAGGTCATGCCCAACGGCGTGCTCAACGTGATCACCGGCCACGGCGACCCGGCCGGACAGGCGCTCGTCACCCACAGCGACGTAAACATGGTCTCGCTGACGGGATCGGTACAGACCGGCAAGTGGATCGCAAAGGCCGCGGCGGACACGCTCAAGCGGGTTCACCTCGAGCTCGGCGGCAAGGCGCCCGTGGTCGTGTTCGACGACGTCGACCTCGAGACGGCGCTTGAGACGATCGCCGGGACCGGCTACTACAACGCCGGGCAGGACTGCACCGCGGCGACCAGGGTGCTGGCGGGCTCGAAGATCCACGACGACTTCGTCTCGGGGCTGATCGAGCAGGCCAACGGGCTGGTGATGGGTGACCTGCATTCCGAGGACACCACGCTCGGACCGCTCAACTCCGCGCGCCAGCGCGAGCGCGTCGAGGGGTTCTTCGAGCGCAAGCCCGGCCACGTGGAGATCGCCACCGGCGGCAAGGAGCCCGACAAGCCTGGCTTCTGGCTCGAGCCGACGGTCGTGACCGGCCTGCAGCAGGACGACGAGATGATCCAGCGCGAGATCTTCGGGCCGGTGATCACCGTCCAGCAGTTCTCCGACGAGGAAGAGGCCATCAAGTGGGCCAACGGAACCCCCTACGGCCTGGCTTCGTCGGTCTGGACGCGGGACGTGGGCCGCGCAATGCGCGTTGCAAACGCCCTCGAGTTCGGCTGCGTGTGGGTCAACGACCACATCCCGCTGGCGTCGGAAATGCCCCACGGCGGCTTCAAGCAGTCGGGTTACGGCAAGGACCTGAGCATGTACGCGCTCGAGGACTACACCGAGGTCAAGCATGTGATGGTGTCTTTGTCATGACCGACAGCAGCAACTTTCCCCCTGGCCACGCGTTAGAGTGAGCGCCAAGGGTTCCCAGTGGAAGCGTCAGCACTCCAGGCTCCGGCAGCACTCCCTCGGGCTCGAGTATCGCTCGCCCCGCCGCTGCTTCGGTTGCGGTCAGACGAGCAGCTGGTGGCACTCTTCCGGGCCGGGCACGACGAAGCGTTCCGGGCGATCCACGACCGCTATCGCCAGCGGCTGTTCGCCTACACGCGCCAGATGCTGCCTGCGCGCCCGGATGCGGAGGACGCCCTCCAGGACGTGTTCGTCCGCGCCTACTCGGGACTCCGGGCCGGCCAGGGCCGCCTCGTCCTGAGGGCCTGGCTCTACCGGATCGCGCACAACCGCTGCATCGACGAGCTTCGTCGCCCCGCGCCGCCGCCGCCGGAGGTGCTGGAGCTCGTCCGCGCACCCGCGGACGACCCGATCGCCGCCGCCGACCAGCGCGAGTCGCTGCGGCGCCTGGTGATCGACGTGCGGCGGCTGCCCGAGCAGCAGCGGTCGGCACTGCTGATGCGAGAGCTCGGCGGCATGGCATATGCGGACATGGCCGACGCGCTCGGCGTGTCGGTCCCGGCCGTCAAGTCGCTGCTGGTCCGCGCCAGGATCGCTCTGGCCCAGGCACTCGAGGCACGCGACACGGCATGCTCCGACATACGCGGTCAGCTCACGCTGGCCCACGACCGCGGCGTCCGGCCGAGTGGCACGGCGCGGCGCCACATGCGCGACTGCAGCCAGTGCCGGCACTTCCACGGCGAGCTGCGCGGCGTCAGCCGGCGGTTCGCAGCGCTCGCGCCGACCGTGGGACCGATGGGCGTGATCGCCAAGGTCCTCGGCATCGGTGGTGGCGGAGGCGCCGCGGCAAGCAGCGGCGCGATCGCGGCGGGCGGAGCTGCCGGGACCGGTGGCGCGATTGCGTCCGTGGGGCTGTTCGCCACGGGGGCCGGGCACATCGCGACGCTGATTGCGGCGGCCGCGGTCACGGCGGGAGGAGCGGTCGAGATCCAGTCGTCGATCGCGCCACACGCGCACCACGTGCGGCACACGCGCCCGGTTGCGACAGCACCGGCGGCGCCGAGTGCGCAGCCCGAGCAGACCGCAGCCTCGTCTCAATCCGCTCCGGCGACGACATCCACGCAGCAGGTCGTGGTCGTCCCCGCCCGCCAGACGTCGACCGTCACGATGCCCGTCAGGCACAAGCAGGCACGTCATCACCAGCAGACTCCCGCGGGCCACATCGCAGACCCGGCTTCCCAATCTTCCTCCTCCACGACGACGGGCGCCACCGACGGCACCGGCCCATCGTCGACCACCGGCGGCACCGGCACGACGGACGGCTCGCTCGCCGGGACCAGCTCGACCAATGGCAAGTCGTCGACGACAACGACGAGCACGACGGATCCGGCGGCCGCGCTGGACCAGTCGGGGACGACGACGACCACGACCGGCAACGGGACCCCGCAGACGACGTCGACGAGCTCGCCGGGCACGACGAGCTCCAGCGCCCCCACCACCGGGCCCGCGACGATCGTCACATCGACGTCGAGCTCGACGGCGCCGACCACGTCCGGCTCCGGCAACGGCGCCTGACACCCCGGCTGGCACACCGGTGCACCAGCCGGTGATCACGGCACGTGTATCGCGGCCCCGGATGGCCGTCATGCTGCGTCCTCGAATCCTCGCGCAGCGCTGCTGCGCTTCGGATTCTGCGTCCTTGCCTGCCGGCCCCCGGGCCTCGCGCTCCACGCACCCTGACCACCGGCTGGCACACTAGGCCCATCAACCGCTACCTCGAGCCTCTAGACCACGAAGAGGTCCTCGTCCGCCGCGGCCGGCGCTCGGGCCTGTTCACATTTGTTGCCGTGCATTCGACCGTTCGTGGGCCGGCGCTCGGGGGGTGTCGCATGTGGGCGTACGAGGATTCGCGGGCCGCATTGCGCGACGTGCTGCGCCTGTCACGCGCCATGACCTCGAAGGCCGCGGTCGCGGACCTGCCGCTGGGCGGAGGCAAGGGCGTGATCATGCTGCCCAACGGCGGCACGGTGACCCGCGAGCGCCGGCACGCCGCGCTGCTTGACTTCGGTGACACCGTCGCCGCCCTGCAGGGGCAATACATCACGGCCGAGGACGTCGGAACCTCGAGTCGCGATATGAGCGTGATCGCCGAGCAGACGAAGTACGTCGCCGGGCTGCCGCGCCAGCGAGGCGGGTCGGGCGATCCGAGCCCGTTCACGGCGCTCGGTGTGCACGTCGCGATTCGGGCCTGCTGCGACCGGGTTTTCGGCTCGAGCTCGCTGCGCAACCGCAAGGTCTGCGTCGTCGGGCTGGGCCACGTCGGCTCGCGCGTGGCAAAACTCTGCGCCAAGGACGGGGCGAAGCTGGTGCTAGCCGATGTCGATCGCAGCAAGCGAAAGCTTGCCGAGGAGCTCGGCGCGAGCTGGGCCACGCCGACGCGCGCGCTCGACGCCAAGGTCGACGTGCTGGCGCCCTGTGCCCTCGGAGGGTTCCTCGACGACGAGACCGTGCCGCGGCTGCGGTGCCGGGTCATCGCCGGCGCGGCCAACAATCAGCTGGCGGCCGACCGGATCGCCGACCTCCTCGCCGACCGGCAGATCCTGTGGGCTCCGGACTTCGTGGTCAATGCGGGCGGGATCATCAACATCGTCGAGGAGCTCGACGAGTACAGCCCGGCGAACGCCCGCCGGCGCGTACGCCGGATCGCCGCCACGCTCGACGAGATCTTCGACCACGCCGAGCGGATGTCGGTCACCCCGCTGGCCGCCGCCAGCCAGCTGGCCCGCGAGCGCCTGCGGGCCTAGGTACCCCGACCGCGAGTCAGCGCAGCCAGTCGGGCCGGGCCGGGCGCTCCACGCCGTCGGGCAGCCTGCCCTCGTCGGCGAGCTTGTCCAGGTGCGCCGCCAGCGTCACGGTCGCGGCCATCCGCAGCTGCGGCGGCGCGTCGTCCCAGACGTCGTCGAGCAACTCGTCGACGCTCCGCTTGCCCGCGTCCAGCGCCGCCACCACCCGCCGCTCGCGGTCCAGGCGATGCGCGATGTACTCGTCGAGCTTGGCCGCGGGATCTTCCACCCGCGGGCCGTGCCCCGGGCCGATTGCCGACAGCTCGCGCCGGCGCAGCTTCGCCAGGCCGTCGAGGTAGGAGGCGAGCGCGCCGGGGTCCGGCGCGATGAACACGCTCCCCTCGCCGAGCACCGCATCGCCCGTCAGCGCCACGTCGCCGACGACGTATGCGAGGTGGTCGGGCGCGTGCCCCGGGGTCGCGACAGCTTCGAACGGCCCGACGCGGCTGGCGTCGGCGAGCCGCACGTCGACGTCGCCACGTGCCGCCGCCAGCGGCACGCCCGCAAACCGCTCGCGAATCGCCGGCACCGCCTCGGCGTGATCGACGTGGTCGTGGGTCAGGACGATCCCGCCCAGACCGCCGCGGCGCGCGATCTCTTCCGCCAACGCCGCGAGGTGCTCGTCGAGCGCGGGTCCGGGGTCGACCAGCCACGCCGGATCGCGGCCGACGATCCAGGAGTTGGTGCCCGAGAGCGTGAACGGCCCCGGGTTGGCGGCCCGGATCCCGACTATCTCGCTCCCCGGCAGCTCGACCCGGGTCACGCCGCGACGGAGGTCTCGGCCTGCGTTACCGGCCAGCCGTTGCGCTGCCAGGTGCCCACGCCGCCGCCGGCGACGTGAACCACGTCGGTGGCGCCGTGCAGCGCCAGCAGCGACGCTGCCACAGCGCTGCGCTGCCCTGAGGCGCAGATCACGGCCACCGGCCGGTCCGGATCGATCCCCTCGGGGATCCCGGTCACATCGTGGTAGGGCATGTGGATCGAGCCGGGAATGTGCCCCTCGTCCCATTCCTGGCGCTCGCGCACGTCGAGCACCTGCAGCTCCTCGCGGCGCGCGTACAGCGTCGGGACGTCGATTCTCGCGAGCGAGTCCGTCGGCAGCGACAGCGCAAGCCAGGCGTGCATTCCGCCCTTCAGGTAGCCGGCGACCTTGTCGATCCCGACAGCCACGGCGAGCTGCGCCGCGTGGGCGGCGTCCGCGTCACCCTCTCCGACGAGCACGATCTCCTGGTCGCGGCTGGCAACCCACGCAAGCTTGGTCCCGAAGCCGGCGCGCACCGCGGGATTGCACACCGCTCCGGGGATGTGGGCCGCGTCATAGGCGTCGTCGTCGCGAACGTCGACGAGCAGCGCGCCCGTTGCCTGCTTGCGCTCGATGTCGCCGGTGGCAAGTGCGGCCGGATCAAGGCCGGCGGTGCGCAGTGGACCGCGGTTGATCGCCACGATCTCCTGGAAGTTCGGCGGCTGTGGACGGAGCTGGGCAGTTGCGGCGCGCACGAATGCGTCCTCGTCCTCGAGCTGGAGCAGGCGGTTGTGGCGGCGCTCGAATGCGATCGTCGAGCTGACCTTCATGTCCATCCCCGGGCCGCCGCACAGCGAGCCGCCCACGTGGCCCGGCCACACCTCACACTCCGCAGGCAGCGCCAGCAGCGTGTCGCGCAGCGAATGGAAGATGCCGTGGGCGCCCTCCTCCTTTTCGACGGCGAGGTCCGGGCGCGCGATGTCGCCGACGAACAGCGTGTCGCCGCTGAGCACGGCCCACGGCTCGAGGCCCCTCGCCCTGTCGATCAGCGCAAACGCGGTGTGCTCGGGCCGGTGTCCCGGCGTGTGCAGGGCGCGGATCGTGACGCAGCCCAGCTCGAGCTCCCAGCCGTCGTCGAACGGCTCGTGCAGGTAATCCGGCTCGGCCAGCCGGTTGATGTGGATCGTCGCACCCGTCGCTGCGGCGAGCCGGCCGTGGCCGGAGACGTGGTCGGCGTGATTGTGGGTCTCGAGGATGTGCTCGATCCGCACGCCCATGTAGCTGGCCATCGCCAGGTAGTCCTCGACGTCCAGCTTCGGGTCGATCACGGCGGCGACGCCGGCGTCCTCGTCGCCGACCAGGTAGGACCCGCAGCCGAGGTCGTCGTGGATGAACTGGCGGAAGATCATCGCTGCGCCCCGACCGGCAGCAGCGCATCGAGCTCGGTGAGCTGCCGCCGCAGACCGCCGCAGACGTGCTCGCACAGCGCGAACACGCCGTCGTCGGCGATCGCGTAGCGGGCCGACGTCCCCTCCTTGGTCCGCCGGACGATGCCCGCCTGGAGCAGGACGCCGAGGTGCTTGGAGACGTTCTGCTGCGAGGCGCCAAGCGCCTCGTGAAGCTCGGTCACGGTCGCATCGTGGTCGCGCAGCAGGTCCAGCAGCCTGATGCGGGTCGGCTCCCCCAGCACGCGGAAGCGCCGTGCGATCAGATCGACGAGCGGCTCGGGCAGCGGATGCGGGATCGAAGCTTCGTTCGCGACCGATTCTGTAACCATGCCGCCACGCTATCACAACTTCTTGGTTGTGCAGTGGAGGACTTCGGCGGGGTTTTGCGCTGATTTGGCCCGCCAAACCACTCGAATCTGGGAGCGCAGTTTTCTACTTTTTTGCGTGGGCATAAGGGGGACAAGCGGTCCGCGTTGCATGGATGGGCTGTACGCAGGGGTATGGCCACGGTTCGGCAGCGCTTCACCTCAGACCGGACTCTTGGCAGGGGAAAGTCGTGGGGCGGTGCCCGGCAGCGCGTCCGCAATCCAGGCACACATATTGAAAGGGCAACCATGCTCTCCTCGAGAGGTTCGGCAGTACGCGCAGTGCTGCGCGCAGGGATCGCGGCACTCGCAATCGCGCTCGTCTTGGCGCCGGTCGCGCTCACAAAGACCAAGGGCAAGCCGGTGGCTGTCACCGCGCACGCGGGTGACAAGGCGACGCTGACGCTCAGCGGCGCAACGTCGCGCGCGCTTAAGAAGGCGCACGTGACGCTTCAGGCCGTCAAGCCTTCCACTCACAAGAAGAGCACCTTCACCCTCCCGACCAAGTCGGGACGCTGGAACTTCACCGCCGCCACCGGCACCTTGAACCTCAAGGGTGGCCTGCGCGTGAAGCAGGGCAAGCGCGCGCAGAAACTCGGCACGCTCGTGTTCTCACGCGGCGCCAAGGGTGGCGCACAGCTGACGGTCAAGGTGCGTGGCAAGAAGCTGAAGATCTTCAACATGGCCAAGAAGGGCGCCAAGGCCAAGACGAAGGGCAACCGCCAGACGATCTCCAAGTTCAACGTCACGCTCACCAAGCAGGCGGCGACGCTGCTCAACAAGGCGCTCAAGCACAAGGTGTTCCGCGCCAAGCAGAAGCTCGGCTCCTTCGTGGTGACGGTCAGCAGCACGACCACACCGGCGAGCCCGGCGCCGGGTGCAGGCGCTCCCGGCACTGTGGCGACATCAGGTGTCGGCGTCTCGTTCGCGAGGGCGCTCAAAAGCGTGCCCGGCCTGTCGGTGACTCCGCTTGGGTCGGCGTCGGGCGGGCTGCCGGCACCGCTCGGAACCACCCCGCTCCCGATCGTCGACGGGAGCTCGGTGACGCTGCCGCTTCCGAGCGGCGACGCGGGTCTGTCGTTCGCCGATGCCCACGCTCCACGCGGCGGCGGCCCATGCGCTTCCGCCGGCGTGCGTGCCGCCCAGCAGCGCGCGCATCGCGTCGGCCACCTGCGACACCGGCTGGTTGGCCGCAAAGCCTTGAAGCGCGGAGGGCATCGTGTGGACCGGAACGAACGCGCTGCTGGGATACGCGAAGAAGCTGACGAGGAACGCGATGCCCTGGGCCGCCTCCGCCGAGCGCGCGAAGATCCCGATCGCCGCCGCAAACCACGACAGCCCGATCACGTACACCAGGAGGACGGCCAGCGCCGCGAGCCAGCCGGCGGGGTCGCCGTGCGGCCGGAACCCGATCGCAAGCGCGACCACGAGCACGATCGCGGTCGAAAGCAGGTTCCGGAGCACGCTGGCGACCACATGGCCGTTGATCAGCGTCACGCCGCGGACATCCATCGAGCGCAGGCGGTCGATCATGCCTCCGGTGAGATCCTGCGACACGGTCACGGCCGTGGTTCCCGCACCGAATCCGACGCAGACGAGCAGCACGCCGGGAACGACGTAGTCGACGTAGCTGGTCGGAGTGTGGATCGCGCCTCCGAAGAGGTAGACGAACATCAGCATCAGCAGGACGGGCAACGCGAGCGCCGTGATCAGGGAGTCGGTGTCCCGCAGCGTGAGTCGCAGCGCGCGCACGATCAACGTCCCAGCTTCGATCGGCAGCCGGCCGCGGCGCGGCGCCGGGAGCAGGATGGTGGAGGTATCAGGCATGGGCGAGCTCGCCTTCGGGTGCATGCGGTTGCTGTCCGGTGAGGGTCATGAACACGTCGTCGAGGCTCGTCTCGCGCAGCCCGAAGCGGACGATGCGGTCCCGATCGGGATCGAGCCGATCGAGCAGAGCGCGCACCTCATCGGCGCCGCCCTGAACGGGAATGCTCACGGTCAGGCTCGCTCGCTCGGACCGCGTCGCACGATCGTCGATCGCGCGCGTCAGCGCATCGAACGCGTCCACGTCGGCCAACTCGAGCTCGAGTCGCTCGCCGGCGACGCGTCGCTTGAGCTCGCGGGCGCTGCCCTCGGCCACGACACGTCCATGATCGATCATCGCGATTCGGCCGGCCAGCGCGTCGGCCTCCTCGAGGTACTGCGTGGTCAAGAGCACCGTCGCCCCACCCGTGGCCAGCCCTTCGATCACTTCCCACATCGTCTGTCGGCCGCGCGGATCAAGGCCGGTGGTCGGCTCGTCGAGGAACACGACCATCGGGTCGCCGATCAGACCGGCGGCGATGTCAAGCCGTCTGCGCATCCCGCCCGAGTAGGTTCGGACGAGCCGATCGCCGGCCGCCACGAGGTCGAAGCGCTCGAGCAGCTCGGACGCGCGGCGCCGTGCGGCGCGTCCGCCGAGCTGGTGCAGGCGACCAATCATGACGAGGTTCTCCCGCCCCGTCTGCATCTCGTCGAGCGCCGCGTACTGGCCGGTGAGGCTGATGCAACGCCGGACCTCCCGGCGCTCTGAAACGACGTCGAAGCCCGCCACCTGCGCCTGGCCGCCGCTCGGGTTCAGCAGCGTGGCGAGGATCCGGACGGTCGTCGTCTTGCCCGCCCCATTGGGGCCGAGCAACGCGTAGACCTGGCCGGCAGAGACGGTCAGATCGACGCCGTCGAGGACGAGCTGGTCGCCGAACCGCCTGCACAGCCCGGTCGCCTCGATTGCGTTGTCACACATGTCAGGTCTCCCGTGATTCGATAAGAACTGCGTACCACATACGCATATGCGCGTACGATATACGCAGTTTCTCGATCCGTCAAGGTATGCCCATGACCGACATCCCGCCCAGCATCGAACTCGCCTGGGGCCTCCGCGGGCCGGGCACGCGCGGTCCCAAGCGCGGACTCACGCTGGAGCGGATCGTCGCCGCAGGGATCGAGGTCGCGGCCCGCGACGGCCTCGAGGCCGTGTCGATGGCCGGCGTCGCGGACGAGCTCGGCGCGGGCACGATGTCGCTGTACCGGTACGTCGACTCCAAGGACGAACTCCTGACGCTGATGGTCGACACGGCACTCGGCCCGCCGAGCGCGGACCTCGAGCACGCCGCTCGGGGGTGGCGCGCCGGACTGGACGCGTGGGCGCGTGGGGTCCGCCGGGCCTACAACGGTCATCCCTGGACGCTTAAGGTTCCGATCACCGCGCCCCCGCTCGGACCGAACAACGTCGCGTGGATGGAGCGGGCGCTCAGCGCAATGGCCGACACACCGCTCGCCGAAGCCGAGAAGCTGTCAACGCTGCTGCTGCTCAGCGGCTTCGTCCGCAATCACGCGACGCTCGCCGTCGATCTCGCGAGCGGCGCCGCCGCGACGCCGCCGGCCGCCACGTACGGAGCCATCCTCTCTCAGCTCGCCGACGACGCGGCGTTCCCGGCGGTGCACCGCGCGATCGCGTCGGGATCGCTCGACGACGAGGACGAAGACCCCGAAGCGGACTTCGAGTTCGGGCTGGCGCGGATCCTCGACGGCGTGCAATCGCTGATCGCCCTCAAGCGCGACGACGACAAGCACATGACCGACTACACGCAGCTGCCGTCTGACCTGCCCGTTCCCGAGGATGACGGGGCCGCCGACCACCTGCCCGGACGCCGAGTCCCGGACGTCACGCTCGCGGCGACGTCGGGCGAAGCGGTTGCGCTCCGCGAGCTCGGACCTGGCCGCACGATCGTCTACGTCTACCCGATGACCGGTCAGCCCGACGTCGCCCTGCCCGAGGGCTGGGACGAGATCCCGGGGGCCCGCGGGTGCACCACGGAGGCCTGTGACTTCCGCGACCACCACGCCGAGCTCCTCGACGCCGGCGCGGCGCGAGTGTTCGGCCTGTCCAGCCAGGACACCGACTACCAGCGCGAGATGGTGCAGCGCCTGCGACTCCCGTTCAGCGTGCTCTCCGACCCCGATCTCGTCCTCGCCGACCGGCTCGAGCTGCCGACGTTCGAGGCTGCCGGGACGACGCTCTACAAGCGCATCACGCTCGTGCTGCGCGACAACGCGATCGAGCACGTCTTCTATCCGATCTTCCCGCCCAACGAGCACGCCGGGGAGGTGCTGCGATGGCTGCGCGACACGTCCCCTCGGTCGGCGTAGGCTTATCGCATGGGCGCGCACGTCTGGTCGTTCTTGCCGGTCGCGACGGTCCTGATCGTCGTGCCCGGCCCTGACACGGCGCTGGTGACCAAGAACGCCTTGCTTCATGGCCGGCGAGCGGCGCTGGGAACCGCGCTCGGAGTGAACCTCGGCCTGGTCCTCTGGACCCTCGCAGCCGCACTTGGGCTGGCGGCAGTGGTGCGCGCCTCCGCGGTTGCGTTCACCGGACTGAAGCTGATCGGCGCCGCATACCTGATCTGGCTCGGCGTGCAGGCGCTGCGTGCCGCGCGACACCACTCTGCGACTGCCGTTACCGGCGGCGGCGTTCGGTCCCGCCGCCTCGGCGGCCTCGGAGGGTTTCGCCAGGGTCTGACGAGCGACCTCTCCAACCCGAAGATCGCGGTCCTGTTCACGAGCCTGCTGCCGCAGTTCGTCGCTGCCCGGTCAGCGACACTCATGCCGTTCCTGCTCCTGGGCAGCATCTTCGTGGCGATGACCCTGATCTGGCTGTGCGCGTATGCGCTGGTCGCCGTCAAGGCCTCGGAGACGTTGCGCCGCCCACCGATCGCAAAGGCGCTCGAGCGCTTCACCGGCATCGTGCTGATCGGGTTCGGTCTGCGGCTGGCGACCGAGTCCCGCTAGCGCGAACGGCGGTAGGCGGCGATCACGACGCCCGTGTCCGACGTCACGGCGTCGATGAGCTCCAGCTCCGCGGACTGTCCGGGACCGAACAGCCGGCGCCCGGAGCCGAGCACGAGCGGATGCACCATCAGCAGGTACTCGTCGATCAGATCGGCCGCGATCAGCGCCCCGATCAGCTCACCGCTGCCGAACATCGTCAGCGTGCCGTCCCGCTCGCGCTTGAGCTCGGCCACCTGCCCGACGGCGTCGCCGGACAGCAGGATCGAGTTGTCCCAGGGCAGCGGCTCGGCGAGCGAGCGGGAGGCCACGTACTTGGGCGTGTTCGTGAGGGCCTCGGAGAAGGGGTTGCCCGGTCGGTTGGGCCAGACGGCGTAGAAGTCCTCATACGTGCGCCGGCCGAACAGGAACGCGCGCTCGCCGGTCATCCGCTCGCCGATCTTGGCTGCCATCAGCTCGTCGTTGCGCGCCATCGCCCAGCCGCCGTGCACAAACCCGTCCCGGGTGTCCTCGTCGGGACGCGCAGGCGCCTGCATGACGCCGTCGAGGGTCACGTGGTTGACGACGAGGACCTTGGCCATCTGATGTTGAGCCTTTCTGGTCGGGAAGCGTGATTCTCGCCCAATCGGCGCTGGCTGCCGGGCCGGTCATCATGTAGAGCATGTCGAGTGAGGCCGACGCGCACGCTTTCTGGCTGCGTGCGCCAGGTATCGGTGAGATCCGGCCGGTGACGCTGCCCGAACCGGGCCGCGACGAGGTGATGGTTCGCACCTTGCGGTCAGGCGTCAGTCGCGGTACCGAGACGCTCGTGTTCCGGGGCGGTGTGCCGCCGGGTCAGTACGCGACGATGCGCGCGCCATTTCAGGAGGGGGACTTCCCGGCCCCGGTCAAGTACGGCTACCTCAATGTCGGCGCCGTGGAGCAGGGACCCGAGGAGCTGCACGGGCGCACGGTCTTCTGCCTGTACCCGCACCAGAGCGCCTACGTGGTCCCGGCCCGCGCGGTCACGGTCGTGCCCGATGACGTGCCACCCGCTCGCGCCGTCCTCGCGGGCACTGTTGAGACCGCCGTCAACGCGCTGTGGGACGCGGGCCCGATGCTCGGCGATCGCGTGGCCGTCGTCGGCGCCGGCATGGTCGGCTGCTGCGTAGCGCGCCTGCTGAGCCGGTTTCCGGCGGTCGAGGTCACGCTCGTCGACGTCGATCCGGGCCGCGCCGAGGTCGCCGCCGCGCTCGGCGTCGGGTTCGCGCTGCCTGCCGACGCCCCCGGCGCTCGCGACCTGGTCGTGCACGCCAGCGCCACGTCCGCCGGGCTGCAGCGATCGCTCGAGCTGCTCGCGCCCGAGGGCACGGTGATCGAGCTCAGCTGGTACGGCGACGACGAGGTCCAGCTGTCGCTCGGCGGCGCGTTTCATTCGAGCCGCCTCGGGATCCGCGCCAGTCAGGTAGGGACCGTCTCCCCCGCGCGTGCCGGGCGCCGCACGACGGCCGATCGCTTGACACTCGCACTCGAGCTGCTGCGCGACCCCGCCTTCGACGCGCTCGTGACGGGACAGTCCCACTTCTGCGAGCTTCCCGACGTGATGGCGCGGCTGTCCGCGGGAAGTCTGCCGGCGCTCTGCCACACAATCACCTACGACGGGGAGTAGCTCTTGTTCAGCGTGACCGTCCGCGACCACATGATGATCGCCCACAGCTTCGAGGGCGAGGTGTTCGGGCCCGCGCAGCAGCTGCACGGGGCGACGTACGTCGTCGACGCCACGTTTCGCCGCGCGGAGCTCGACGCCGACAACATCGTCGTCGACATCGGCCGCGCGTCCGAAGAGCTGCACGCCGTGCTCGCCGAGCTCAACTACCGCAACCTCGATGACGACGACGCGTTCGCGGGCATGAACACTTCGACCGAAGCGCTCGCGAGGGTCGTCGCTGACCGGCTGGCCGACCGGATCACGGCCGGCGCGCTCGGGGACGGCGCGCGCGGCCTCGACGGGCTGGTCGTGACCCTGCACGAGTCGCACATCGCCTGGGCAAGCTACGAGCGAAGGCTGTGACGACGGTCCACGCCGTCCTGCCGGACGGCATCGACGACCCCGCCCGGCCGAGCGGAGGCAACGTCTATGACCGCCGTGTCTGCACCGAGCTCGCGGCGCTCGGCTGGTCGGTCCACGAGCATGCCGTCGCCGGCTTCTGGGACCGCCCGCAACGCGACGGCGTTCGCCGCGCTCGCCGGCGCCGTCCACGGGATCCCCGACGGCGCCGTAGTGCTGCTGGACGGGCTGATCGCCTCGACGGCGCCCGAGGTGCTCGTGCCCGAAGCGCGCCGGCTGCGCCTGGTCGTGCTCGTCCACATGCCGCTCGGCGACCGCCCGCCGGATGACGACGCGCGCACGCGAGAGGGCTCGGTGCTGTCGGCCGCAGCCGCCGTCGTGACGACGAGCGCGTGGGCCCGGCGCAGGCTGCTCGAGCTGTACGCGCTGCCCGCCGACCGCCTGCACGTCGCGCAACCCGCCGTCGACCTCGCGGAGCTCGCGTCCGGGACGGCCACCGGTGGCGCGCTGCTGTGCGTTGCGGCGGTCACCTTCGACAAGGGCCACGACGTGCTGGTCGACGCGCTGACCCGGATCTCGGACCTGAGCTGGAGCTGCGTTTGCGTCGGCCGGCTGGACCGAGACCCGGAGTTCGTCGACGCGGTGCGTCGCGGGTCGGCGGACGGCGGCCTCGGTGACCGCGTGCAGTTTCCGGGGCCGCGGAGCGGAGCCGAGCTCGATCGCAGCTACGCCGTCGCCGACGTGATGGTGCTGGCGTCGCGTGCCGAGACGTACGGCATGGTCGTGATCGAGGCGCTGGCGCGCGGCCTGCCCGTGATCGCCGCCGATGTCGGGGGGCTGACCGAGGCCCTCGGCCACGGCGCCGACGGGATCCGGCCGGGGTTGCTGATCGCGCCTGATGACGTCGGGGCACTCGCAGCGGCGCTGCGGTCCTGGCTCGGCGACGCGCAGCTCAGAGCACGGCTGCGCCGGGCCGCGGTCGAGCGGCGTGAGTCGCTCCCGAACTGGTCGAGCACCGCATCCGTTCTCGCAGCCGTCCTGACGGAGGCGTCGCGATGAGCGATCAGGTCGTCCGCGTCAGCGATGACTGGCTCGCGTTGCGCGAGCCCGCCGACGCCGCGGCCCGCTCGCGCGAGCTCGTCGAACACCTCGGCCCGCCGGCCACTGGCCGCTGGGTGATCCACGACCTCGGGGGCGGCACCGGATCGATGGGCCGGTGGCTGGCGCCGCTGTTGCCCGGACCGCAACGCTGGGTCGTGCACGACCGCGACACAGAGCTGCTGGCACTCGCCGCCGGTGACGTCCCGGGCCCGGCCGCCGACGGCGCCGCGGTCACCGTCGAGACACGGCAGTCCGACATCACCCGGCTACAGCCCGACGACCTGTCGGGCGCCACCCTGGTCACTGCATCGGCGCTGCTGGACATGCTTACCGAGGACGAGCTCGCGGGGTTGGTCTCGGTCTGCGCCGGCGCGGGCTGTCCGGTCCTGCTGACCCTGTCGGTCGTCGGTCGCGTCGGCCTGACCCCGGCCGATCCCCTCGACGGCCGCGTGGCTGCCGCGTTCAACGACCACCAGCGCCGCCCGACGCAGCGCGGCCGGCTGCTCGGACCCGACGCCGTCGCGGCCGCCGCCGAGCAGTTCGGGCGGCTCGGAGTCGAGGTCCTCGTCCGATCCAGTCCATGGCGGCTCGGCGCCTCACACGCCGAGCTGGCGGACGTCTGGTTCACGGGCTGGGTCCACGCCGCATTCGAACAGCTGCCGGAGCTGTCCGCCGAGGCCGAGGCCGAGGCGTACACGCACCGGCGCTTGGCGCAGGCGGCAGCCGGAGAGCTCGAGGTCACCGTCGACCACGCCGACCTGCTGGCGCTGCCTCGCTAGACGCGGTCAGCCTGTGTCAAACCGATTCGAGAGCGCGTAGCGCAGCAGCACGACGTCGCCGATCTGGCGGACCTCGGCGAGCGTCGCGCGCCGGCCGGGGTTGAACGGGAAATGGCCGTCACTGACGAACCTCGTCGCGCGGGAGTCCCCGACGAAGAACGGCGCGACGACCAACTGCAGCTCATCGGCGAGGTTGTCCGTGAGGAACTGGGTGTGCACCTTGCCGCCGCCCTCGACCATCAGCCGGTGCACGCCACGGGCACCGAGGTCTTCGCTCAGGCGCCGCATCTTGACCCGTTGGCCGCCGTCGACCACGGTCGCCACCTCTCCGAGCCGCGTGCGGGCGTCGCCGACGCGTGGGCTCACGCAGTAGACGAGCTTCTCGGCGTCGCCCGTGGTGAAGAAGTCCGCGTGCGGATCGAGTTCGACGCGCTCTGTCACGGTGACCTTGATCGGCGAAGGCGGCAGCCCTCGCGCGGTCCGCGCCTCGCGGCGGTTCTGCGAGCGCACCAGCAGACGCGGGTTGTCGTTGCGCACGGTCGCCGCGCCCACAAGGATCGCGTCACAGGACGCGCGCACGGCGTCGACGCGGTCGAAGTCGGCGTCGTTGGACAGCTCCAGGCGCCGCGGCGACGCGCTGCCCAGGTAGCCGTCGAGCGACAATGCGCAGCTCAACAGAATGTAGGGTCGATCAGGCATGGACTGCTGTCTCCCGGAGCGGCCGTGGGCTGGTTTCGGGAAGCCGGATACGACGGAACCATGCCACCAACAGGACGACGGCGCCAGGCAGGCAGGCGACGAACACCATCACGCCGTACACGACCGCTGTTGTGACCCCCTGTTGCACGCCGAGTCCGGCCGCGCCGAACGCCCATGCGGTGACGCCCTCGCGGGGACCCCAGCCGGCGGCGCTGGGCAGCACCATCCCGATCATCGCCAGGAGCGCGATCGGCAGCATCTGCGTCAGCGGTGCGGTGCTGCCGGCGGTCCGCGCGGCGATCACGAACGTGGCCGCGTGGCCCGCGACGACCAGCGTGGACGCAAGCGCGATGCTGCGCCACGCTCCACGGGCCAGCAGCGCGTCGCGGATGTCGCGTCCCAGCGCGGTCCGGACGCGTGCCGCCACCGAGTGGTCGCCGCCGGGTAGCGCCCTCGCCACGAGCACCACAACCAGCGTCGCGACCACCGCCGCGATCGCCACCACCGGCATGGCCGAGTGCACAGGCGATGGCAGCACGAGCAGCACGACGACGGTCAGGACGACCTGCACGGCCTGACCGGCGGAGCGTTCCCACGCCACCGCCCGCAGCCCGCGACCGACGTCGCGCGTGTCGCGACCGTGGCTGACGCCGCGATGCACGTCGCCGACGACCCCGCCGGGCAGCGTGAGGTTCAGGAACTGAGAGCGGTAGTAGGCCGCCACGGCCGCGGGCAGCGACAGGTCGACCCCAAGGCCTCCGGCCACGGTCTTCCACCGCCAGGCAGCGCAGACCGTGGTCAGCAGCGCGATGCCCACGGCTTCGGCGAGCGCCTGGGCGTCGACCGTCCGCACGCCGTCGAGGAACGGTCCCGTGCCGAGTCGCCAGACGAGCACGACAAGCACCAGCGCGGGTACCAGGAAGCGGCCCCATGCCCACGCGGTCCGGCGGCTCATACCGGCGCACCCTGCGCCCTGGGGAGTCGTAGCCGCGCAGCGCGGGGGGTGCTCCGCGGGTGCAAGAACGGCCTCTCGAACACCGACGCGAACAGCCGCGCGAACATGATCGTCAGCGGCAGCACGATGGCGAGCGAGACGAGGAACGCCGGGACGCCCTGGCTGACACGGCCGGCAACGAGCTTCTCGTAGACGATCGCGACGATCGGCGCGTGGGTCAGGTACAGGCTGTAAGACGACTGGCCGAGGTTGCGGATCGGCTTGGAGTCGAGTGTGCGCAGCAGCGGCGCGGGATGTCCGGTCGCGAGCGCCGCGAACAGGCACGCGATCGCCGGGCCCAGCGCGATGTCGACCCAGAACAGGTGGTCGAGCGTCCACACCGAGCCCTGCCACCAGAGTGTCGCGAGCACGGGCACCGCGGCGGCCAGCGCGAGCCACGCCCACGGCCATGACCTGCGGGCCGTGCTCGCACCGACGATGCCGGCGCTGAGGATGCCGACCGCAAACAGCGCCGCGAGGTCCGGCGCAGACTGGATCACGAACGTGTGCACCTTGGCGATATGCGGGCCGCCGATCCCGACCGCGGCGACCACCAGCGTGACCGCGGCGACCATCGTGAGCGCGCTGCGCCGGCGGATGATCAGCAGCAGCAACGGGAACAGCAGGTACAGCTGAGCCTCGACGGCCATCGACCAGAACGCGGCGTTGGGGCTGCGCGCACCGACGATGTTCTGGACGAGCAGGCCGTTGACGACGACGGACTTCGCGTCGGGCACGCCATGCCCGGGCTGCGGGACGATCAGCCATGCCACCGCGAGGCTGAACGCGAGCGCGGCCCAGTACGCCGGCAGGATGCGCAGGGCGCGCCGCCGGGCGAACTGGGAGATGCCATCGAGGCGCCACCCGTGCCGAGCCGGCGCCAGCGCCAGGGAGAAGCCCGACAGCACGATGAACACGACAACGGCGAAGCGGCCGTAGATCAGCCAAGCGGCCCAGAACGGCGCGTGGTCGACCGGGTAGCCCGGGAACGCGCGCAGGAACACGTGGTTGATCACGACGTACAGCGCGGCCAGGCCCCTGATGCCGTCCAGGCCGGTCAGCCGCTGTCGCTGAGGACCATGTCCATTCACGATCGGCTAGTGACTCGCCGCTTTGGAGTCGAAGGCGGTGAGGAAGCGGTTGCGGAAGGCGCTCATCGGCCAGACAGGCGCGGTGGGCTTGGGCTGCAGGCCCGGCTTCCAGCCCCAGCTTCCAATCTGCTCGAGCACCTTCGGGTCGTGGGCGATGATCGAGATCGGCACGACGTGATTGGAGTTGCGCCCGCTGACGATCGGCAACGGCTGGTGGTCGCCCAGGACGATCAGCACCAGGTTCTTGTCGCCGTAGTGCTGCACGAACGAGGTGAGCGTGTTCATGGAGTACACGATCGAGGTGCCGTACGCCGCCTTCACGCGTGTGGGATTGCTCCAGAACGCGCCCGTCTCGTGGATCATCGGCGTCTTGTTGTAGATCGATCCGTTGCCGACCTGCTTCCAGCCGATCGGATGCGGGATGCGGTTCCACGGCATGTGGCTCGACACGGTGTCGACCTCGGCGAACAGCGGCTTGCGGTGGGTCTTTGAGATCTCGAGACGCTGGAGCGCCGAGAAGATGTATTGGTCGGGCATCGACGCGTAGGTGAACGTAGGGCCGTGGTACCCGACCTGATAGCGGTTGTAGATCTTGTCGTAGTGGTAGTACTTCTCGCCCTGCGGCCAGGCCCGGTCGTTCGAGGGCACGTCGTCGACCGTGCGCCACCCGGCCTGCTTGAACGCCTGGGCGAGCGTGAAGCGCTTCGCCGCGATCAGCTGGTTGTAACGGAGCTGGCTGTCGACCCACAGCCCCGACTGCAGGCTCGAGTGCGCCAGCCAGCTGATGCCGCCGTATGTCGCCGAGTTCAGGAAGCCGCTGCGAGACGAGAAGCCCGCGCTCTGCAGCCGCTTGTCTCCTTGCTTCAGGGCCGCGTCGACCTCGGGTGAGAACGACGTCCCCTGCACGGCCTGCTGGCCGTAGGCCTCGACGAACACGAGCAGCACGTCCTTCCCGCGCAGGCCGGTCAGCAGCTGGTCGGTGGGCGTGTTGCGGAAGGCATCGTTCTTGATCTGCTTGGCGAACACGCCCCGGTCGTGGATGTCGGCCTGAAGCGCGTGCACCTGGTCGACGATCAGACCGGCAGATAGCGTCGAGGCAATGGGTGTGTGGGAGACGAGCTGCGCGCCGAGCACCCAACAGACCGCCCAGACGGCACCGAGCGCCGCGACCACGCGCAGCGCCCAGCCGCGGTTGGCCGAGGCGACCCGGGTCAGCCGCAGCATCGCGAGCGTCAGCAGGACGACCAGCACGACGATCCCCACGACCGCGCCGACCTCGATCAGGTTTGTCTCGGTCCGCCCGACGAGCGACCGCAGCGTCTCGAGGCCGTTCCCGAGCTGGCTCGTGTCCCCGATCGGGTCAAACGGCCGGTTGAACGTCTTGAAGACCTCGTAGTTGATGACCTTGAGGGTGACCACGAACGTGAGCGCCACCCCGACGGTCACTGCCAGGATGCGCCGGCCTCGGGTGGGCAGGGCGACGGCGAGCGCGATCAGCACGAGGCCCTCGAGCGGGAGCCGCAGGAACGCGTTGAGCGTGAGGTACTGCGGCTGGTCCGGAGCGACGAGGACGGCCCACACGATCGCTACCGCGAGGATCGTGAGCACGGCGGCGATCACCGTTCGAACGCGTCGGGGCACGCGCCCGGGCTTCGGCTCCTCGGGTGAGGCGCTCGGCGCGGGATGCGTGGCGATCCCGGGCTTGCTCTCGACGCGGGTGCGCCACAGCCACAGCACGTCGCGGCCGAAGGATTCGAATAGCAGCACGAGGGCGACGACGAGGGCGGCCGTCATCGCCCCTGCGGGCAGTACGCCGGCAGCGGCGACGGTCAGGACGATCCCTTGCGTCGCCGCGACGACCTTGCGCCAGAAGCGCGGCTGCAGCGGCGCGCGCATCCACCGCAGCGGCCATCCGGCCGCCAGGAACGCATAGCGTGCCGTCCCGATCGCGAGCACCCACGCGCCCGCTGAGCGCGCGACGTACACGCTGAGCACCAGGATCAGGAACGCGTCGACCTCACCGTCGAACTGCGCGCCGAGCTTTCCAGTCCTCGTGCGTCGCGCGACCCACCCGTCGACGGCGTCCAGGGCCAGCGCAAGCGCCGCCAGGGGCACGAGCGCGGTGACCGGCACGGGCTCGCCGAACGAGTCCACCACCAGCGCAGCGACCCCGAACGCGACCGCCGCCCGAGCGAGGGTCACCCAGTCGGCGCGCGTCAGCCGGTCGGCGCGATAGTGCTGGCGCCCAATCGTCAGCGCAGCATTGGTGATCACTCCGCAGGTCACTCCGACGGCCCACCCCGCGGGGCTGAGGCCGGCACCGCTGAGGGCGACCGTGGCCGCGAGTCCGGCGATCAGCAGCAGTTGCGTGCTCAGCACGGCGCGCGGTCCCGATGTCGCCCCGACGGCAGCGGCTGCAAGGGTTTGCCTCATGCCAAGCATGACTCCTCAGCCGCCCCAAGACTTCCCCGCGGCGGGCTGACATCCTGTGCGGCGAGCCGTGAAGCAGGACGAGCGCGCCCCATTCGACAGAGCCCTCCAGCGAGCCCGGGCATCGGCCTACGCGCCCGGGGAATTCGTCGAGCAGGAGGGGTTCATGCGCGCCGGCGAGATTCGGGCTCTCGCTGTTGCGGCCGGGATCGCGCCCGGAGTCTCCGTGCTGGACCTGTGCTGCGGGGTAGCGGGGCCGGGGCGATTCATCACCCGCGAGCTGGGTTGCGCCTACCTCGGCGTGGACCTCAGCTCAAGCGCCATCGACATCGCGCGCTCGCGAGCCGGTGGCCTTGATTGTCGGTTCGAGGTCTCGCGGATCCCGCCGATCCCGCCGGGGCCATTCGACGTCGTGCTGATGCTCGAGACGATGCTGGCGTTCCCCGACAAGCTGCCGCTGCTGCAGGCGATCTCCGGGGCGCTGACGAGCGGCGGACGGTTCGCGTTCACGATCGAAGAAGGCCTGCCGCTCAGCGATTCCGAGCGCGAGCGGATGCCTGACGCGGACACGGTCTGGCTCACGCCGCTTGAGGAGATGCTGGGTTGCCTGGAGCGGGTCGGGCTGGTCGTCCGCCGGCAGGAGGACTGCAGTCGGTCTCACCGTGCCATGGCGGAGTCGCTGGGCGACGCGTTTGCCGCCGATGCCGAGGCCATATCGGCTCAGATCGGACGCCGGGGACTGGACGAGCTGGTGGCCGCCCACCGGCTGTGGAGCGACTGGCTGGGTCAGGGCCGGGTGCGGAAGTTCGTCTTCGTGGCGGGAAAGGGGTAGGTGCTTGAACATTGGCCGTTTCGCGCAATCGCCGTCGGGAGGGTGTCGCATGTGATCAACTTGGTCTCGCCCTTGTCTCAGCAGACCAGCGCCACGACGTCACAAGACTCGCCGGCCAACCCGCAGGACGAGCGGACCACAGCTGTCGGTTCGCGCAAACGGCCACGGCTCAGCCTGCGCGTGTTCGCCACGGCGGTCGCCGGCGTGCTGTCGATCGCCCTGCTGCTGTGGGTGGCGCCGCCGGGCCAGGTCATCGACTCGATCGCCCAGATGAGCCCCGCTTGGCTGCTCGTCGCGGTCGGCCTCGAGTTCGGTTCCTGCCTGAGCTACGTGATCGTATTCCGGCGCTTCTTCCCCGAGCCGCGTCGCGCTGTCGGTCGCCGGGTGGCGTGGATCGCGATGGGCGCCGGCGCGGTTCTGCCGGGTGGGAACTTCTCCTCGGCGGCGACAACCGGCTGGCTGCTGCGCGATCACGGCATCGGCACCCGTCGCCTCGTCGAGCGCTGCGGTGCGCTGCTGTGCTTCCTCACGCTCTTCGGCTTCTTCATCAACGGCGTCGCCGGAACCTTCCTCCTGTTCGGGGTCGGTCACGGCCCTCACGATCTCGAGCACTCAGGGGTTCCGATCCTCGTCTCGCTGACCGTCATCGGCGTAGCCACGGCTGGGATGCTCTTCGCTCGGCGCCACCACGCGCGGGCGCCGGCGGCCGCCCGATCCGCGGCCGCGTCGCTCGAGGGCGCGTGGGACTCGCTGTCGACACCTCACTGGCGGATGCTCGGCGCCGCCGGTTTCCTCCTGCTGGACATCGCCGCGCTGTGGGCCGCGTGCCGCGCGACCGGCCATCACATCGGGATGCTGGCGCTCGCGGTGGCGTACTTCATCGGCTACCTCGCGACGATGATCCCGATCCCGGCCGGCCTCGGCGTGCTCGACTCCGGGCTCGCCGGCGCGCTCGTGCTGTACGGCTACTCCCCGGCGGCCTCGGTCGGCGCCGTGCTCGTCTACCACGCGATCGCGGTCTGGGTTCCCGGGCTCGGTGGGCTGATCGCGTGGCTGCCAACGCGGGCCCGGCGGCTGGCCGACACCGCCGCCGACCCCGCGGCAGCAATTCCCTGAGCACTCGGATTGGTGGACGCATGCGGGAGAATGCGCAGATGGGCGACGAGCACCTACGTTCTGAGATCCGCGACGAACAGGAGCGGATCATCTCTGCCGTCAGATCGGCGACGGATCACTGGGAGATGGCCAAGGCGGAAGACTCGTTCGCCGATTTGCTCGAACGGATGGCTGACGAACTGGACGTGGGCTCTGCCCGTGATCGGGGCCGCTTCCTCGCTGCAGCACATGCACTCCGTCAAGCTGCGGCGGCCAATGAGCACAGATACGTAACGGGCCTTGGCGCCGCGCCCGACGACGCCTGACGCCGGCTAACGCCGACCTTACGACGAACTCGATAGACAATCGAGGGCGGCTCATGACTGCTACTCCTGACGGACACGGCTTGTCGCACCTCACGCGACGCCAGCTGATCACCGGCGGTGCCGCGGGGCTTGCGGCGATCGGCGCCGGCGCGTTCGGTGCGTCGCGCGTGCTGGGAAGCGGCCATGCGTCGCCCGGGCCGCAGATCGGAACGCACGATTACGTCCGCGCCTTCTGGTCTCGGCCGGACCTGCTGCCCGCGCCGGTCTCGGCGAGCGGTGGCGGCGTCGCTCCCGGCTACCTCTCGATCGGGCTTGGCACCGCGAAGGGCTCCGTGGCCGGCGTGCAGCTCGTAGACCACCGCGGCGAGCCGGTCTTCTACCAGCCGGTCTCCACGCGGCTGTGGATCACCAACCCCGGCGTGTTTCGCTATCGCGGCGACCCGGTCCTGACCTGGTGGGAGGGCTCGGTGCGCTCACCGCCGGGATACGGTGCCGGCGAAGGCGTGATCGTCGACGGCTCATACCGCGAACTTGCTCGCGTGCGGGCCGCGAACGGCCGCTCGGTGGACATGCACGAGTACCGGCTGACGCCCGACGGCACGGCACTGTTCACGTGCTATCCCGAGGTCGTCCAGGCGGACCTGTCGGAGATCGGCGGGCCGAGCAACGGCAGGGTGCTCGAGAACATCATCCAGGAGGTGGACATCCGGACCGGCAAGCTGCTGATGGAGTGGCGAAGCCTCGACCACGTGCCGATCTCCGAGACCTACCGCAAGCCGGCAGACCCACTCGACTACCTGCACGCGAACTCGATCGAGATCGCGGCGGACGGCAACCTGCTCGTCTCCGGACGGAACACCTGGGCGGTGTACAAGCTCGATCGCCGCACCGGCGAGGTGATCTGGCGGCTAGGCGGCAAGCGCAGCGACTTTGCGATGGGAGATGGCTCCCAATATGCGTGGCAGCACCACGCTCGCGTCGTCGACGCGACCACGATCAGCGTGTTCGACAACGGCGCTGACGGCGGCACGAGCAGTCATCCGCAATCGCGCGGAGTGCTCGTCTCGATCGACGAGGCGGCCAGGACCGTGCGTCTTCGCGCCGCCTACCAGCACCCCGATCGGTTGCTGGCAAACGCGATGGGCAGCGTCGAAAGGCTGCCCAACGGGAACGTGCTCGTCGGCTGGGGGGAGGAGCCGTGCGCCACCGAGTTCGCGGCCGACGGCACCCTGCTGTCAGACGCCGTGTTCCCGGTCGGCCAGAAGTCCTATCGCGCGCTCCGCGTCCAGTGGAAGGGCACGCCCCGCGACGTGCCCGCGGTCGCCGCGAGGCCCGGTCCGAAGGCGGGCTCGTCGTTTCTGTTCGTGAGCTGGAACGGCGCCACCGAGGTCACGCACTGGCAGGTCCACGCCGGATCGTCGGCCAGGCATCTACGACCGGTCGGCGTGATCCGACGGACGGGATTCGAGACGGCCGTGTCGCTGAGCACCACGCACGGGTATGCCGCGATCACGGCGCTGTCGTCGGGGGGGCGGCCGCTCGGCAAGAGCCGGACGGTCCGGCTGTAACTCGCGCTTTGGCGGCGAGATCAGGCGAGAACGCCTGCCGATTCGTATTCCGACAGCCACCGGGTCCGGTATCCATCTCGCCACAGAATCGGGAAGAACGCCTCGTCCAACTCGGTCTCGCCGTGCCGCCGGTAGCGCGAGTAGATCGGATGAGGATGTTCGGGGTTCCACCGCGTGTCGGTGGAGATCATGTGGCTGATGATCGATCGTCGTTGGGCGTCCGCTCGCTCATTCGGGGGGCTACCGTGAAACGTCCACCCATCATGGAACGCTGCTCCGCCGGCCGGGACCTCGATCGGGACCAACTCGAGCTCGACCCCGGATGGCTTCGAGGTCACGACATGCGCCAGCCAGTCGTCAGGCGCGTGGAACTGCCCGCCCAACGGCGCATGCGGCCACCGGTGTGAACCGCGCACGTAATAGATCGTCCCGGTATCGGCGGCCGTATCGTCGAGCGCCATCCAGCACGTCGTCATGTTCGGTGGATCGAAATGATCCAGGTACGCCGCATCCTGATGGCACAGCAACGCCTTTCCCGACGGCGGCTTCCAGATCGCGTTGTCCTGCGCCAGGCGGACACCGGGCACCGCCGCCAATCGCACCGCGAACTCGCCGACCCGCCGCGACAGAGTCACGCCGGCCAGCACGCGGTCGGCCTTCCACACGTTGCACAGCTGGCGCGTGAGCTCCGGCGCGGTCACTCCGGGCTGGTAGTTGACTTCGTCGGGCGCAAGGCCCGTCTCCCACTCGTGCTCAAACACCCGCATGAAATGCTCTCGGATGCGATCGAGCTCGACGTGCTCGAGAAACCGCTCGACGATCAGAAACCCATCTCGTCGATAGCTCTCGATCTGCCCCGGCGTCGGTCCGCTCACGCCGGGGCAGTCTAGCCGCGGCTCATGCGGGCGGGACGGTCTCTCCGAAGACAGTCGGGGATACGACAGCGTGGGCCCCCTCGCCGATGCTTGCCGGGGCGCAGTAGGCGACCGCGGTGACCGTCGTGTCCTGGTTGCCGGTGCCGATTCCGGGCTGTTCGAACTCGGAGACCTCGAAGCCCGGACTCGGCTGCTGGATCGGCACCGCACGGGTGACCTCTCCGTTGGAGGCGCCCTGGACGTAGCCGCCGCTGATCACCTGAAACTGGCGGGGGCAGAACGCGTCGACGGTGACCTCCCCACCTTCCTCGAGCGGCCTGGTCTCGACCACCTTGACGACGTTCGGTGCGATCAGCGCGCGGCGCAGGTAGGACACACCCTGCCGGTTGGTCTCGTCTGCGTTGTGCAGGTCGTTGAGCTCGCCCTTGAGCTCGTCGAACCGATCGTCCAGCTTCTTGACGGCCCGGCTCAGCGCGGCCACGCGGGCGTGGTCGCCGGCTGGGCTGCCGACGGCGACCCCGATCCCGGCCAGCATCACCGCAAGTGTCGCCGCCGCGGCGAGCGCGATCGTGCGCGTTGCGAATCGATTCATGACTGTCACTCCGTTTCTGTGATCGATGGTGGTGTTAGCTCACCCGCGCGCCCGGGCCCGCGGGCCGCGCCGGCCGGAGGCGGAGACGCCGGTGACCGTGACGCGGAGGTGGTCGAAGTAGCCGAGGGCCCGGATCCGCAGGCTGTGCCGGGAAGCCGGGATCAGCTCCTGGATGTGGCGGCCGTCGCTGGCGTCAAAGCGCACCAGGTAGCGGGCCGCGCCGCGGACGCCGAGGAAGCTCACCATGAAGCTCCCGCCGCTGCGACGGATGCGCAGCCGCTTCACGCGCCCCGGGCGAACAGGGCCTGGGGCCGCGTACCGTGTCACCACAGCGCGTGACCGGGGCTGGCCGTCGACGCTAACGAGCGCGACGATCGCCCGGCGCCCGCCGGCGCCGTCGGCCGGGGTGAAGCGGATCGCCCCGTGCCGACCTCGGGCCGTCCCGAGCACCCGGAACACGCGGCCGGCCTGCTCGGCGAAGTTGACGGTCACGCTCTGGCCGAGGCCGCGCACCTGGTAGCGCAGCACGCGCCGGCGGCCGGTTCCGCGCACGACGGCGTGGATCCGGGGCGCGGTCAGCCCGCTCGCTGCGCGCGCCTGGCGGATCGGCGCCGAGCCGGCCCCCGGGGCGAATGTCCAGGTCCCTGGCTGGGGGTGGTTGAGCACCACCACTGTGCGAGCAGCCGCGGGGAACGCAACGGCGTAAGCCGGCGCGTGGACGTCGCTCTCCGAAGGGATGACCTGGCGGCCACTCGGCGAGGTGAGCACGATCGACGGGCTGCCGCCGCTGCCGAGCAGCTCGATGTCCTCCAGCGGCGCTCCGGCGGACACAGTCACCGAGCCGGCCACGGCCGCCCGCGCGGATCCGTGACGGTGGGCCCGGGCGACGGCCGCGGACACCGGCGTCACCTGGTAGCGCGACAGGTCACAGCTCCCGACGCTGAAGTGCACGTCGTCGGCGCTCGTCCCCCACGCCCAGAAGAACCCGCCGGACAGCGTGGGCAACAGCGGTGCGCGCAGTTCGCCGCAGGCGCCCAGCCCGGTTGTCGCGATCAGCGACTCGGCCGAGGCGAGCGGGATCCCGCCGAAGCTGACGCTCCCGTGCACATCGCCCGAGAACAGCTTGCCGGGGAGGTCGGCGAACGCCTTGATCCCGCCCTCGACCTCGGCCACGCCGAGGTTGATGTCGACGTTGCCGTCGGCCTCGAAGTACCCGTTGGTCTGGAAGATGAGCTTGGCGTTGGCGATGTCCTCGCCGTGGATCGCCCCGGTGCCGCCGACCTCGATGATCGTCGGACTGCCATTCGCGCCGAAGGTGATCGAGAACGTCCCGTCGACGTTGATCGCGTAGTTGGGCGGGTCGAGCGGGATCGCCCCTACCGACACGTCGCCGAAGATCCGCTTCGGCGTGTGCAGGTCGAAGCCACCGCCGAAGTGGTTCAGGTACAGGTCGGTGAACACCGGGATGCCGGGGAAGAACCCGAACCCGAACGAGCCCATCGTCAGCTCGCCGCGGTCGAAGCGAACCTGGACGTCGATCGCGAACTCGCCGGTGTGAGGCGGGATGTTGAACTTCGCCCCGCCCGTCCAGATGTCGCCGTCCCGGGTGTAGGAGACGTTGAGGTCCTTGATCTCCAGCGCGCCGAGGATCACGTCCGAGACCCCGATCTGGAGCGAGTCGAGGACGAGCCCGTCGCGGTTGTTGGCGAGCAGGGTGGCCTGTCCGGTGACGCCGCCGAGGTACGGCGGGAGCTTCAGCGAGATTGGAATCCTGACCGCGTCGTGCTCGAGGATCACGTCGATCTTGCCGTCGACGGGGAACCCCTTCAGCGCGGCCGCGAACTGGCTCGTGTCGAAGTCGAAAAGCGTCTGGCCCGCGGCGGCGCTGGCGAGCCTGACGTGCAGCTCACCGTGCCACAGCGTGATGTCGCCGATGCCCAGGCCGCGCAGGACCACGGACACGTCCCCGGTGGTGTCGATCGTCCGTGCATGCGGATCGATCACCACCCGGACGCCGGCGTCGGGAATGATCTGGAGGCCGTTGAGTCGCAGCTCGCCGTCGGTCACGGCGGCACCGCTCTGCGGATGCTGCGGATCGCGCAGGAAGCAGCCCGCCTCCGACAGCGCATCGATGTCGCCCACATGGACGGTCGTGCACGAGGTCGAGCCGCCGTCGCCGCCAACTGGCCCGGTGCCTCCGGGAAGGCTGCCGAGCCCGGGCTGACCGGTCGGTGCCGTGGAGCCGAAGCCGGCGACCTGGATCCGGCCGGCTGCCTGCCACACGACCGCGCCGCCCCCGTCGCCCGCCGCGGCCACGCGCGGGTTCTCCAGCGCGGTGGACCCCGACGCAGCAATCACCTGCGGCGCGGAGAAGTGCACGCCGTCGCGCGACCTGCGGAGCAGCAGCTCATGGCGCGGGGAGTCGGTCCCGTAGACGGCGTCGACCGTTCCCGAACCGTCCTCGGAGAGGTTGAACTGGTTCGCCGCCGGGCCGACCGGCACCGCCGGCCCGATCCCTGCGGCCGAAACCCGGCGAACTTCGGTCTTGTCGCACGAGTCGCACGGCGAACTGGCCACGAACACGCCGGCAGGCCCAGCGGCGATCGCCGGCTGGCCGGCCCCGGGGAAGGCCGGGCTGGTCGTCCAGTGGGAGAGGTCGTTGGGGTCGCCGGCGCCGTCCCACTCGCGCACGACGACGCGGCCACCGGCCGCCAACGCGACGACAGGATGCTGGGTCGCGGCATCGACTGCGAGCAGGCAGCAGCTGCCGTTGCCACCAGCGGCGGCGTCGCCGAACGAGGCCGTGGCGGAGGCGAACTGGCCGGCGTGGGCGGCCTGGAAGGTGAGTCCTTGTCCCGGCTCGCTCGCCAGGGTGGCGATGAACGGGCTGCCGGCGCCGAACGTGACGGCGCCAAAGCCCACCGGGTTCGTGCCGATCACGCCGGGGTCGCCGAATGAGCTGCCGCCGTCCTCGGAGGTGAACAGGTAGTTGTTGCTGTCGCTGGCCGGGCAGTTGCTCGGGTCGGGGTCGTTGCAACCCGGCTCGGTGACGACGTTGGGGCTTCGGTTGCTCAGCACCAGCAGCTCGTTGCCGACACTCAGCGCCCGCGGTCCCTCGCTGTCGATGTTCGAGTCGGGGCTGTTGCCGAGCGAGTCGGGCTGAGCGATCGGCAGCACCTTGGAGACCGAGCAGGCACTCGCCCCGCGCGCGATCCGGCAGTAGTGGAGCCGGTCGGCCTGGCCGGGCACCCGCTCGTTCCAGACGATGTGGGCGGTGCCCGCGGCGTCGACCAGGATGCTCGGGTTCTCGCCGTTGCCGATCGTCACCGGCGGCGGGACTCGCGCGGCGACCGGCGGGACATGATGGCTGCCCCGGTAGCCCGGGGTGTGGTAGCTCGCGGCGCGCCGGGCGCCGGCGGCGCTCGGGAGCGCCGCCAGGCCCAGGGCCGCCGCGAGGATCGCGATGGCCGGTCCGCGTCTCATCGAACGGCCTCGCTCAGGCAGCGATCGAGCTCGTTCTTGTCGGAGGCGGACTGCACGCATGTCGTGAGCTTTCCGTCGCCGGCCGACAGGTGGACGCCGTGCTTGGCCAGGCAGATGGTGAACGCGGCCGGGTCACCGTTCGACAGGGACACGCACTCGCCCGGCACCGACCGCGGGTCGCTGGAGGAACCGGCAGTCGAAGCCGCCGGGGCCGAGGTTGCCGGAGCCTGCGACGAGGCCGGGGCCGAATGTGTCTGCGGTGAACCCGCCTGGTGAGATGAGCCGCCGCAACCACTGAACGTGAACGAGGCAGCGACGAGGGCCAGTGTTGCGAGCAGGCTGGTGGCTGATTTGAGCATGAAGGGACCTTCCTTTCGGACATCGATGGGTCGCTGGAGAGTGGGACTACGCCGCGGCGGCTTCGGCGGCTTCGGCGGCCGGCGCAACGCCCGCGCGCGCCCGGGTCAGCACCCAGGCCGCAACGGCGCCGAGTACGGCGACCGCGCCGCACACGAGCAGCGCGTGATGCATCCCGTGGACGTACGCGGCGCTGTGCAGGTGCAGCGCGTGGATCGGGATCAGCGCGCCGAGCCCGGCGATACCGACCGCGATACCGGCCTGTCGGGCGGTGTCGTTTACGCCCGCGGCCAGGCCGCTCATCTGTGCTGGGGCCGAAGCCAGCGCCATGCTGCTCACGGCAGGGTTGAACAGGCCGGTCCCGATCGACGCGAGCAGCAAGCCGGGCAGGATCGAGATCCAGCTCGAGTGGGCGCCGCAGACGAGCATCGCGAGCATCCCCACGCCGACGAGCGCCAGGCCAGCGACGACCATCGCCCGGGCCGGGACACGCTCGCCGAGCTGAGCCGTGGCACCGGAGACGCAGAACATCGTCACAGTGCCGGGCAGGTAGGCGAGGCCCGCGCCGATCGCGGACAGGCCGAGCACGTCCTGGAGGTAGATCGTCGCGTACAGGTAGACGGCGAAGAACGACGCCGAGATCGCGAACGCGCTGACCTGCGCCGCCGTGAACGCCGGTACTCGGAACAGCGTGAGCGGGAGCATCGGCTCGCGCACCCGTCGCTCGACGAGTAGGAATGCGGACAGCAACAGCGCCGCCGCCCCCAGCTCCGCGAGCGTGCGCGCGCTGCCCCAGCCGTCCTCGCTCGACCGCAGCAGGCCGAGGACGAGCAGGAACAGGGCCGGGGTGAGGATCAGCTGGCCGAGCCGGTCGACGCGCCTGGCGGCCGGGTCACGTGACTCCGCGACTCGGGCAAGCGTGAGGGCGAGCGTGCCCAGCCCGACCGGGAGGTTGACGAGGAAGATCCAGCGCCAGCTGAGCGCGCTCGTGAGCGCGCCGCCGACGAGCGGACCGATGGCGAACGAAGCGCCGATCGTCGCGCCGTACGCCGCCAGCGCACCGGCCCGCTCACGGGCACCGGGGAAGGCCTGCGCCAATAGCGCGAGCGAGGAAGCGAACAGGGCTGAGGCGCCGAGTCCCTGCACCGCCCGCGCGACGTCCAAGGCAGCGATGCTTCCGGCGAGGCCGGCGGCGACCGAGGCGGTGGTGAACACGACGAGGCCGGCGACGAACACGGCCCGGCGGCCGAACCGATCGGCCAGCGAGCCGACCGTTAGGACCGTGGTGGCGAGCGCGAGGGTGTAGGCGTCGACGATCCATTTGAGCGCGCCGAGTCCTGAGTGCAGATCGGCGCCGATATGAGGGATCGCGGTGTTGACGACCGCGATGTCGAGCATCAGCATCGCGGTCGCCAGGCATGCCGCGATGAGTGTCGATGTAGGAGATGAGTTTCGAGTTTCGGACATGCATGCCAGTGTCAGTGGCAGCCGCAGTCCGATCAATTGGTGAGGTCCCTCGATCTGCGTCCCGGTCGGGGAAGGCGCGCAGGGCGAAGTCGTCGAGCTGCCGTCTCGAGGCTCATCGGCGAGCGCACACGACCTCGAGTTTGCGCCCTACGGCTCGGGCGGCGGGAGGGCGCGCGCGAGCTCGACGCGCGAGCGCACCCCGAGCTTGCGGTAGACCTTCGACAGGTTGGCCTCGACGGTCTTGCGGCTGACGAACGCCGCCGCGGCGATCTCGGGGTTGGTCAGGCCGGAGGCGGCGAGCTCGGCGATCCGGGCCTCGGTCTCGGTCAGGCCGCCGGGCGCCGAGCGCAACCCGAGGCGCGCGATCTCCTCGCGCGCACGAGCAGCCCACAGCGGTGCCGGCAGCGCGTCGAAGATCGCCGCCGCGCGGACGAGTGCATCGCGGCTGGTCCGTTTGCGCTTGGCGCGGCGCTCGATCCGGCCCAGGGCGAGCAGTGCGCGGCCGAGCTCGAGCGGCTGACCGAGCGCCTCGGCGTCCGCGACGGCCTGGACGAGAATCGCCGCCGAAGCCTCGAGGTCGCCCTCGGAGGCGAGGATCAGCCCGCGCCCCCGCCGCGCCATCGCCACCGTCCACGGCCGCCCGGTTTGAACTGCAAGCGCCTCGAGGTGCGCGACGAGGAGTTCGGCGCGCTCCAACTCGCCGGCCTCCACCGCCGCCTCAAACTCGTTTTGGAGCACTGGATAGATCGAGGGCTCGCGGATCTGCTGCTCGATCAGAGCGTCGCTCGCCGGGCCCAGCCACTCCAGCGCCTGCTCGGCGTCGCCGGCGGACAAGGCGGCGAAGCCGAGCACGCCGCGGTGCTGGATCGTGAACGTCGCGTCGCCCATCGCCTCGGCGGCGGCCAGGCCGGTGGTGGCCGCCGCGCGGGCCGCGGCGAGGTCGCCCGTACCTGCGTCGAGCAGCGCGCCGACCACGAGGCAGGACGCGTACTCCTGCTCATTGCCGGCCTGCAGGTTGAGCTCCCGGGTCTCGTCGGAGAAGACACGCGCCCGGGCCCAGTTGCCCGCCCGCCGCTCCAGGTCCGCGAGGTGGAACAGGCACGTGCAACGCGCGTCCTCGTGCCCGGCCGCCGTGGCGCGCTCGAGCGACTGCTCGAGCAGCAGCCGGGCTTCGCCGAGCTTGCCGCTGTACATGAGCGTCTGGCCGAGCGAGATGGCCGGCGAGTACTGGCCCAGGAACGCGGGCAACGTTGCCTCGATCTCGACCGCACGGCGCGACTCCTCGGCGACGCCCTGACCGTCCATCGTCGCCGCGTAGCCGACCGCGGATAGGGCGAGCGCCGTCAGCGTCGGCTCGTTCATCCGCTCGGCCAGTTCGACGGCGGCGCGGCGGTGGCGCAGGCTGCTCTCGTGTCGCCCCCGGATCTCCTCGATGACGCCGAGGCGCAGCCTCGTGACCGCTTCGAGGCGGGACCCCTCCGCCGCCTCGACCAGCGCCTGCTCGCCGAGCCGGGCGGCCACCGCGAGGTCGGCTCCGTCGGGCGCGTTCCAGGCCAGCAGTGACAGCGCCTCGGCGCGCGCCGGGCCGGGGTCGAGCCGTTCGATCAGCTCGTTGAGGAGCTCCCGGGCCCGCGCCGGATCGCCGGCGATCGCGTAGTGATCGGCGGCTGCGACGGTGCGCCGCGCCGACCCCGCCACATCCTCTGGCGGGGTCAGATGCGCGGCCTGCTCGGCGTACCTGCCCGCTGACGCGGCGGCGCCTCGAGCACGTGCCCGGACTGCGGCGTCATCGAGCTCGGCCGCGACTTTCGCGTCGGGGCCGGCTGCAGCCAGCGCCAGATGGACAGTTGCTGCCTCGTACCGGCTGTCGCTGTCGATCAGACGGCGGTGGACCTCGCGCCGTCGCTCCGGCCCCATGTCGGAGTAAACGCCGGCCGACAGCAACGGATGGGAGAACTGGACCGTGTCCGAGGCGACCGCCAGAACCCCCGCAGCGACGGCTTCGTCGATCGCGCCTTCGAGCCCCTCGGAAACGGCGAGCCGGCGCACGGCGTCGACCCTGCGGTCGTAGAGAGCGGCGACCAGCTCGAGCAGCGCCCCCACCCGGTCGGGGAGCGCGGCCACACGGTCCTGCACCAGTTGGGCGAGAGTGTCGGGCACCGGCAGCGGCTCATCGGGGCGCGGCAACGCTCCGTGTCGCTTGAGCGCCCGTCCGAGCTCGAGCGCGTAGAACGGGTTGCCGCCGGACTCGGCGTGGACGCGGCGGAGAATCGGCCGGGGAAGCGCGGTGCCGAGGCGGGCGTGCAGTAGGCGGTGCGCCGCGCCCATGCTGAGGCTCGTGACCGGCACCCGCAACAGCCGGTCGGCTGGGAGCGTCCGTTCGAGGCCTAATGGTGGCTCCTGGCCGATCCCACGGGTCGCGACGAGCACAGCGACCGGCTCCGCGGTGAGCCGCCGGACGGCGAACTCGAGCACGGTGCGCGACGACGCGTCGAGCCACTGCACGTCGTCGATCGCGACCACCACGCTCGAGTGTGCTGTCAGTTGACGGATCACGCCGAGGCAGGCGGCGGCGAGGGCCCGGATGTCCGGCGGCGCGCCGGCGGGCTCAACGAGTAACAACGCGATCTCGAGCGCCCGGCGCTGGGGCGAAGGCAGACTGGGAAGCGTGTCGTCGAGCGCCCCGGCAAGCAGGTCGCTCAGTGCGGCAAATGCGAGCTGGCTCTCGGCCACCGCCGCCTGGCAGCGAAGCACGCGGTGCCCGGCTTCCCCGGCGATCTCGATCGCGGCGCGCCACAACGTCGTCTTCCCGATCCCGGCGTCGCCCTCCAGTACGAGCGCGGCTGGGAGCGGAGCGCCGTCAGCCAGGAACCCACGGAGGGCCGCGAGCTCGGGCTCACGCCCGACGACGGCGTCGGCCAATCGTTCATCGTGGCTCTCAAGAATCGAGGGACCTCCCCAATTTCCCCGCCGCCCCAACGGTCGTAGCGTAGCCGCATGGTCCACAACTCAACAGGGAGCCAGGTCCACCAGGTGGTGGTCGTGGAGCGGTACTTCAGTGCCGTTACGCCGCACCGACTGGCCGAGCTTGCGCTCCACACGCAGGCGATCGTGGCTCGGGAGACCACCCACGGCGTGCGTGTGGCGTATGTCGGGTCGGCCGCCGTGCCCGAGGACGAGACCTGCTTCTGCCTGTTCGTGGCCGACTCGATGTCGGCCGTCGATCGGGTCAACCGCCATCTGCTCGTCCCGTCGGTCCGGATTGCCAGCGCACTGGTCGTCGGCCCGCTACACGAGTAGCCCACAACCGGAGATCCAAGTGTCAGAGCAATTGCAGAATTCAGACGTAGCCGTCGTGAGTCAGCCATTCCAGATGCCCGATTGGGGCATCGGGCGCTACGAGCGCTTCGCGCCTGACCTCGAGCCAGCCGCCGAGCACGTCGTCGAGCTCGCCGGACTGCATCCAGGCGAACGCGTCCTCGATCTCGGCTGCGGTACCGGCAACGCGGCGCTGCTCGCGGCCCGCGCCGGCGCGGCCGTGATCGGCATCGATCCCGCCTCACGGCTGCTCGAGATCGCACGCGAGCGACTGGCCGACGATGGGCTCGATGGATCGTTCGTGGTCGGCGACGCGCAGGCGCTGCCGTTCCGCGACGGCGAGTTCGATGCGGTCCTGTCCGTGTTCGGGGTGATCTTCGCCGCCGACGCTGAGCGCGCCCTGTCGGAGGCGATCCGGGTGTTGAAACCCGAGGGTCGGATGCTTCTGGCTGTCTGGGTGCCTAGCGGCGCACTCGAATCAATGACCCAAGTGCTCGTGAACGCGATCGGTGCGGCGCTGGGAACCGAGATCCGACGGTTCCGGTGGCACGATCAAACCGCCGTCGGACAGCTCGCCGCAAAGTACGGGGCGAAGGTCCGCGTCCACGAGGGCGAAGTCGTCGTCGCGCGGAGCACGCCGGAGGCTTACCTCCACGACCAGGAAACCCATCATCCGATGACGATCGCGGCGCGCGGGTTGCTTCGGCAGGCAGGCACGTACGACGCCGTGCGCGCGCAAATGCTCGATGCGCTGCGTCGCGGTGACGGAGACGGCGCGTTCAGCACGACAAGCCGCTATCGCGTGATCGAACTCCGTCGGCGATGAGCCAGGCCCGACGTCTCGCTGTCAGGCCAACCTCCGCGGCTATAGCGGCTTTGCCAGTCGCACGTCTGCGGCGTGCTCAGGGTCGATCAGCGCCTCGAGCGCCGACTCATACGACGGCAGCGAGAGCACCGTCCCGTCGTGCAGCACCATCAGGAAGCGGTCCATCGTCCGCAGGAACGCGCGGTCGTGTGACACCGCCACGACGGTTCCCTCGAATGTGCTCAACGCTCGTTCGAGCGCGTCGGAGGACTCGATGTCGAGGTTGTCGGTCGGCTCGTCTAGCAGCAGCAGGTTGTGTCCCTCGAGCTCGAGCACGAGCACCTCGAGCCTCGCCTTCTCGCCGCCGCTGAGCACGTCGTAGGAGCGCCGCGCGGCCTCGGCCAGCCCGTAGCGGGCCAGCGCGCCCATCGCTGCTTGCACCCCTCCGCCGCTCCGGACCCGGTCAAGCACGACGTCGATCACCACCCGGCCGGCGAGGTCGCGGCGCGTCTGCAGCTGCGTGAAGAAGCCGGTCGAGACGCGCGGGCCGACGACCAGCTCGCCCTGATCGGCCTCCCGTTCACCGGCCAGCACGCGCATCAGCTCGCTCTTGCCCGACCCGTTGGGACCGAGCACTCCCACCCGCTCGCCGAAGTGGATCTCGTCCGAGAACGGCGACACCAGATCGCCGAGCCCGAGCGAGCGCAGATCCAGCACGCGACGCGCCGAGTCGCCGCCGCGCATCCGCACCACGATCGGCACGTCGTTGACGGGCGCCGGCGGCGGGCCGGTGTCACGAAACCGGCGCCACCGCGTCTCGGCAGCATCGGCCTTCTTCGCCCAGTCGCTGGAGTATTTGGCCCGTTCCTTGAACGTCTTCATCAACGTGAACAGGCGCCGCTCCTCATCGCGCCAGCGCTTGACCGCGTCGCCCAGCCGGCGTTGACGCTCCTCGCGCGCGCGGGGATAGGTCGGGTACGCGCCGCCGTGCATCCAGGCGCCGTTGCCCTCCAGCGTCAGGATCGAGTCGACCGCTCCCGACAGGACCTCGCGGTCGTGGGAGATCATCAGCACTGTCTTCTTCGATCCGCGGATCTGGCGCTCGAGCGCGAGCTTTGCCGGGACGTCGAGGAAGTTGTCTGGCTCGTCGAGCAGCAGCAGATCGGCGTCCGAGCGAAACAGCACATCGAGGACGAGCTGCTTTCGCTCGCCGCCAGAAAGAGTCACCGCCGGCCGCTCGGCCAGCTCGTCAAACGCCGCACGCACGATCCGCCGACAGGCGGCATCCCATTGCCCCTCGAGCTCGTAGCCGCCAAGCGCAGACCAGTCCGCGATCGCCGAGCCGAGCTTCATCCCGGCATCCGCGTCGCCCGCAGCGAGCTGGGCTTCGTGGCGAAGCATCCGCTCGCCCGCCGACCGGAGCGCCAGCGGCGCCAGCGACAGCAACAGCTCGCGCACCGTTCGGTGCTCGTCAGCGACGCCGATGTCCTGCGGCATGTAGCCGACGATCCCGCCGATCGAGAGGTCGCCCTCGTCAGCGCTCAACGCGCCGGCGAGCACCCGGAACAACGTGCTCTTGCCGACCCCGTTGGCGCCGACAAGACCGACGTGCCGACCCTCCGACACGCGAAACGACACGTCGGAGAACAACAGCTCGCCACCCGGGTGAGCGTAAGCGAGGCGAGACACCACAACATGCCCCATCGGTCAGCCGCCGAGACCGGAGTCCATGGTGGCGATGCTAATCGCCGACGAGCTCCTGGGCCGCGCGCCCGTCGCTGTCCAAGGCGTCAGTTGTAGGGCTCCCGCCCGCCGTGAAAGACTCCGGCCGTACAGCCCCGACCGATGGAGGACCGCCGAATGGCCGACAGTGTGTACCGCGTAACCGAAGTGATCGGCGTTAGCAGCGAATCGTGGGAGGCAGCAGCTCGAAGCGCAGTCGAGACGGCGGCCGAGACCGTGCGCGACCTGCGCGTGGCCGAAGTTGTGCGACAGGACGTCACCATTCAAGACGGGAAGCTCGTCAACTACCGCGTTCGTCTCGGTATTTCGTTCAAGTACGACTCCGGCGACTGACGGACCGCCTCCGCCGGACCGCAGCGAGCGGCCGGTGGCGACACACCGTCGAATACATTTGTACGCGATAACGTACGCCCGATGGGCGACACGTATACACACGGCCACCACGAGTCGGTGCTGCGCAGCCACCGCTGGCGCACTGCCGAGAACTCAGCCGGCTACCTGCTGCCGTTCCTCGCGCCGGGGATGCGGCTCCTCGACGTCGGGTGCGGGCCGGGCACGATCACGCTTGATCTGGCCGCTCGTGTCGCCCACGGTCAGACGGTCGGCGTCGACCGCGACGCCGGCGTGGTTGCCGAGGCCCAGCGCCTGCTCGAATCGCGCTCGATCTCCGGCGTCGAGTTCAGGACCGCGGACGCATACGCGCTCGGATTCGACGACGAGTCATTCGACGTCGTCCACGCCCACCAGGTACTCCAGCATCTGACCAATCCCGTCGCGGCGCTCGTCGAGATGCGCCGAGTGCTACGGCCCGGTGGCCTGCTCGCCGTGCGTGACAGCGACTACGGCGCGTTCGTCTGGGCGCCACCAAACCCGCTGCTCGATCGCTGGATGCAGCTCTACCACGACGTGTGCCGTCACAACGGAGCCGACGCCGACGCCGGCCGGAGCCTGCTCGGCTGGGCGCAGACCGCCGGCTTCACGGAGATCCAGCCGAGCAGCTCGACGTGGACGTTCGCAGAGCCGGAGTCGAGGCGGTGGTGGGGCGAGCTGTGGGCCGACCGCGTGGTCTCCTCGTCCCTGGCCGAACAGGCCGTGGAGTACGGGCTTAGCAGCCGCGATGAACTCGAGGCGATCGCTGCAGCGTGGCGGCAGTGGCTCGAGCAGGACGACGGCTTCTTCGTCGTCCTGCATGCGGAGCTGATCGCGCGGCGCTGAAGGCGGGTCGGCGGAGGACATCATGGCGAAATCGCGCAAACCAAATTCGGCCCGCAAGCCGCCATGAGCGGCTATCCACGGAGTTGCCGGAGCTCGGTATGGGCTTGGCGCGCGCACTTGATCGGCACCTCATTCTCGAACCGGATACCACGCCCGGGTCGGGGGCGTGGTATCCGGACAACACCGTGATCAGGGTCGACTTGCCCGACCCATTTTGGCCCCAGGAGGGCACGGATGTTGCTTGGATTGCGGCGACTACTCGCCGGAGATCTTCCACAGAGCCTTGAATTGCTGCAGAGCGTCCGTCGGGTAGTTCCATTCGGTGATGGACCCGACATTCGCCTTGGTCAACAGCTGGGTCGCCTGACCTCCCTCCTGAGCTTGGGGGATGGGCAACCCTTCTGCGTCGCGGAACATGGCGTCAACCACCTGCAGGGTCGCGTACGGTGACGAGTAACCGGTCCACGCCGCTTCGTTGCCACTGCGCAACGCGGCGAGCCCAGCCGAGTCTGCCGCTTCACCGATAACCTTGACCTTGGACAGGCCGGCGGCAGCGAGCGCTGACGTAATGCCGGTTGCAAACGGGCCGTCGTCGAAGACGACGTAGTTCGCCGATGGATTCCGCTTCAGCGCCGATATGACTGTTGGGACTAGCTGACCGGCGGCAAGCTGGGGAAGGGTCACGTTCGTCGTCGTGGTGGTGCACCCTGGGCACAGGGCCTTGACCCTCGCCGTGAACGCGTTCGTGAATGTGTCGAGAATCGCGTAGCCCGGCACGTGCTCGATCACTGCGTTGCCCTTGCCGTTCGAGTCCGAGACGAAGTAATCCGCCATGAGGTTGCCCTGCGTGCTGTTATCGGCACTCGTGTTTGCGATCACCGGCGGCTTGACCGCGATTGGATACACGGCCGTCACGGCGAGCTTCGCACCGGCTTGCTCTACTTTCTGCAGAAGCGCCGGGGTTACGGGGATCCCCGCCTCGACGATGTAGTTGGCGTGCTTGGTCAGCGCCGTGTCGATCGCGCTGCTGAATGTGGCCGGGTTGGCCGGGTCATAGCTCGCCACTGCGTAGTTCCAATGCGCGAGGTGGGCCAGCTGGGCGACTGTCTGCTGGATTTGCACGTTCTGGGGCTGAGGAGTCCCTAGGACAACGACGGTCTTTCCGGGCGGTGGCGCGGACTTGAGTGGTGTGGTGATGTTGATCTTGGCGGGAGCGGCCTGGTAGGCCTTCAGTGCCGCAGTTGCCGTCGCCACGCCGCCGCCGGTCGCGCTCGCGTTAGTCGCAGATACGGACGATCCGGCGGAGCTCGACGAGCTCGATGATCCACAGGCCGCCACGGCAATACTGAGGCCGGTTGCGGCCAAGAGAGCTGTGACTCGGCGAGAGCGTCGCAACACGCGTCCGCTGACCTCGCGCCTCGAATTGTGCTGCATGTCCCTCTCCTCTGTACTGATGGGATTGGTGGTGTCGGCCAGATGGCCGATGAGGGGCCCCTGGAACTCCCGGTCGGGGCACTAGGCGGCTTCGATCCTCGCCAGGCACAGTAGCGAGTCACAAGACAGTCTGTCAAGTGGAAAGCGGATGTGCCTACTGAATCGGCTATAATCTGCGGCGATGGCGACAAGCGATCACACCGGCAAAGGCGGGTCGCTGCGCGACGAGCAGAAGCGCATGACTCGTCGGCTCTTGATCGAGGGCGCAGTCACGGCGTTTGAGCGCAAGGGTTATGCCGCGACCACGATCGAGGACATCGTGGCGGAGGCCAACGCGAGCCGGGCGACGTTCTACCTCCACTTCAAGAGCAAGGCCGACGTCGTGCTGGTGGTCGCGCGGACGCTCGGCCGGCGCTGGCGGGAGCTGTATCTCGGGCTCACATCGGGCGGTCCGCCGTCGCGCAAGGACCTGCACGAGTGGATCGGCTCGATGGTCGACAACTACGCCACGAACCGCGGAAGCCTGAAAGCCTTGGATCAGGCGGAGGCGATCGAGCCTGAGGTCGCCGCGGTGAGACTTGACAACCACAACGAGTCGATCGCGGTCATCGCCGAGTCGATCCGACGGTGGTATGGCTGCGGCGAGGAGGAGGCGCGCGTCCGCGCCGCTCTGCTCCTGGTGCAAATCGATCGGTTTCTCTACTTCTGGATCGTCAACGGCATCCCATTCGACCGCGAGCGCGCCGTTGGCACGCTCACCGACCTGTGGGTCTCGATGCTCGGGCTGAGCCAGACCTAGTCCACGCGAGACCCGCAGACGGCTTGACGGGTCAATAGACATAGCGTATAGTGACATGACAGATTGCCGCCACACGAGCTTTATCAAGAGCTAGCGGGGGCGCCAAACGTCGATGCACGACGCTGGGCTCTGCCAAACGCGCCGTGATTCATGAAGAGGAGCAGCCAGCCGTGGGCGCGAGAGCCGCAATCGCAGGGCTTGGGATCACCGACATGGGGAAGGTCTTCGGCCGCACGGTTTCGGATTTCGCGGGCGAGGCGATCGCCCTGGCGCTGGAAGATGCGGGCCTGCAGGCACGTGACCTCGATGGGTTGCTGATCAATGGCAACCAGTCCGAGGAGATGGCGCCGAGACTGCAGTTTGCGCTCGGGCTCGTCGATCTGACGCTGGTCAACACGATGAGCGCGTTCGGATCGAGCGCGGCGACGATGCTCCAGTACGCGGCTTACGCGATCGAGAGCGGGCAGGCGAACGTCGTGGCGTGCGTGTATGCCGACGCGCCGTTGGCGGCGGGCGAGTCGATCTCGCAGTCGGTCTACGGCGGAAAGCGGTTCAACGCACCGGGACTGGCCGGGCTGCGGTTTGCCTACGGCGACTACGGGCCCGCCAACTCGATGTACGCGCTGGCGCTTCGGAGACACATGCATCTGTTCGGGACCAACCACGACCAGCTCGGGACGATCGCGGTCGGGCAGCGCGAATGGGCGCGGATGAACCCGCGGGCGCAGATGAAGAAGCCGATGACGCTCGAGGACTACCACGCCTCCCGCTGGGTCGTGGAGCCCCTGCACCTGTTCGATTGCTGCGTGGTGTCCAACGGCGCCGTCGCGGTGATCGTCACCTCCGCGGAGCGGGCGCGGGACTTGCGCCAGCCGCCGGTGTACCTACGGGGTTTCGGGCAGTGCGCGCCGGGTGATCCGGGGCGGACCGAGCGTGAGCCGGCGGTCCACACAGGCGCCGGGAAGTCTGGGCAGCTGGCGCTGGCGCAGGCGGGGATCGGGCTCTCGGACGTAGACGTGCTCGAGCTCTACGACTGCTACACGTACACCGTCCTGGTGACCCTCGAGGACTACGGATTCTGCGAGAAGGGCGACGGCGGCGTGTTCGTCGCAGACGGGAAGCTCGGCCCCGGCGGCTCGTTGCCCTGTAACACCGGCGGTGGCCAGCTCTCCTCCTTCTACATGTGGGGCTTTACGCCGCTATCGGAGGGCGTGATCCAAGCACGCGGTCAAGGGGGCGAGCGGCAGATCGGCAAGCACGACCACGTGCTCGTCTCCGGCAACGGAGGCACCCTGAACTTCCACTCAACGACGATCCTCAGCAAGCACGACGGATAGGAAGCACGATGACCACGACCACCACGCCCGCCAAGCCGGTACCCGTTCCCGACGAGGCCAGCGCTCCGTTCTTCGATGGCGCGCTCGATGGCGAGTTGATGCTGCTGCGCTGCCGGGCCTGCGCCACCTACCAGTCGCCGATCGCGTACATCGGCGTCCCGCTGCGCGCCCGCTGCGTGACCTGCTTCTCCGGGGAGCTCGAGTGGGCTCCTTCGAGCGGTAACGCCACGCTGTACAGCTTCGTGCTCATGCACCAGCTCTACGACGAGGCGTTCGCTGCCGAGATTCCATACAACATCGCCGTCGTCGAGACCGAGGAGGGCGTGCGGCTGACGAGCCAGGTGGTCGACTGTCCGAACGAGCGGCTCGAGATCGGGATGCCGCTCGAGGTGACGTTCGAGCGGATGAGTGACGCGGTCGCTGTCCCGAAGTTCAGGCGTCGCGCATGAGCTACGACCACGTCATCTACGAGAAGAAGGGTCACGTCGCCTACGTGACCCTCAATCGGCCGGAGCGGATGAACGCTCTCGACAAGCACTCCCACCGCGAGCTGATCGAGATCTTCGATGACTTCGCGGCCGACGCCAACGCTTGGCTGGCGATCATCACCGGCGCCGGCGACCGCGCGTTCTGCGCCGGGAACGACCTGAAAGCGACGGCAGAGGCCTCGGCAAACGGGGCGGAGCGGGTCGACACGCGCTCGCGATTTGCCGCGATCACGCGCGGCTACAACTGCCCGAAGCCGCTGATCGCAGCGGTCAACGGCGTGGCCGCAGGCGGCGGCTTCGAGATCGCGCTCGCATGCGACCTCGTGATCGCCACCGACACCGCTCGCTTTGCGCTGCCTGAGCCTCGCGTGGGGCTGATTGCGGGCGCCGGTGGGATTCACCGGTTGTCGCGGCAGATCCCGCTCAAGCACGCGATGGGGATGCTCCTCACTGGCCGCTTTGTGTCGGCTCAGGAGGGCCACCGCCTCGGATTCGTCAACGAGGTAGTGCCGGCGGCGGAGCTGATGGTCGCCGCGGAACGCTGGGCCAGGCAGATCCTGGAGTGCTCGCCGCTGCTCGTATCACTCACCAAGGAATCGGCGCAGGCTGGCTTCGGACTTCCCGATCGACGAGGCGATCGACCGCGATTGGCGAGAGAGGATCCCGCGGATGCTCGCCTCCCAGGACTACATCGAGGGCCCGAAGGCGTTCTCCGAGAAGCGCAAGCCGGCCTGGACGGGACGCTGAGGGGCGCGATTGCAGATGAGCACGAACAGCCTCAAGCTCGGTCTCAGCACAGGCTTGTTGTCGGGCCGCGCCTCGCTCTCCGAGGCCATCGAGACGGTCCAGGAGGCCGAACGCCTGGGCTTTGACTCGGTCTGGGCCTCGGAGACCTACGGTAGCGACGCGCTGACGCCGCTGGCGTGGTGGGGGTCACACACCGAGAAGGTGGGGCTCGGGACGACGATCGTGCAGATCAGCGCTCGCCGCCCGACCGCGACCGCGATGGCCGCAATGACGATGGATCATCTCAGCGGCGGCCGCTTCATGCTCGGGCTTGGCGTCTCGGGCCCGCAGGTCGTCGAGGGATGGTACGGCGAGCCATTCGCAAAGCCGCTGGCGCGGATGCGCGAATACGTATCGATCGTGCGTGACGTCTTCGCCCGGCGCGAACCAGTCAGCTCCGAGGGCCCGCATTACCCTCTGCCCGTGCGGGGGCGAGAAGGGATCACTGGACTGGGCAAGCCGCTGAAGTCGATCCTGCATCCGCTGAGCGAGCGCATTCCGATCTACATCGCCGCCGAGGGTCCCAAGAACATCGCCTTGGCTGCTGAGATCGGGGACGGTTGGCTGCCGCTCTACTACTCCCCCTACTACGACGCCGAGCTCTACCGTCCGTGCCTGGAAGAGGGATTTGCCCGGCGCGGGGGGCAGCCCGACGAGTTCGCGATCGTCCCCTCGATCCCGTTCATCGTCCACGATGACGTCGAGCAGGCGGCGGATCTGCTCCGCCCGATGTACGCCCTCTACTTCGGCGGGATGGGTGCGCGCCAGATGAACTTCCATCACCAGGTGGTAGTGAGGATGGGCTATGGCGCCGAGGCCCAGAAGATCCAGGATCTGTACCTCGACGGTAAGAAGGACGAGGCGGCAGCGGCCGTGCCGACGAAGCTGGTGCAGGAGCTGGCGCTGATCGGACCCGCTGACAAGATCCGCCACGACCTCGAGGCCTGGCGCGACTCGCCGGTCACCACAATCCTGATCGCCGGACCGGCCGAACGACTCCGGCAGGCCGCGGAGATCGTGCTCGGCTGATGTCCGCGATGGAGGAGCGACCCACGCCACTCGAAGGCGTTCGAGTGATCGACATGGCGGAGGGCAAAGCGGAGATGTGCGGCCGCTTCCTCGCGGACCTCGGCGCGGACGTGATCCGGGTCGAGCCGCCAGGCGGTGCTCCATCGCGAGCGCTGGCGCCGCTGCACGCTGGGGTCAGCCTGCGGTTCGCGACGCACAATGCGGGCAAGCGCGGCGTGGTCATCGACCACACCACATCGGAGGGTCGTGAGCAGCTGCTGCGTCTACTGGACCGCGCCGACATCTGGATCGAGAGCGCCAGGCCGGGCGCCATGTCAGAGCTCGGGCTCGCGGTCGATCTCGTTCACGCCCGAAACGCCAAACTGGTCGTACTCTCGATCACCGACTTCGGGCAGACCGGCCCATACCGCGACTGGGTCGCCACTGAGTGGACGCTGCTGGCGATGGGCGGTGTCCTCAGCCGGTCCGGGCTGCCCGGTCGGGAGCCGCTGATGCCGCCCGGGGACCTGGCACTCCAGGTGACGGCGGTGCAGGCGACGTGGGCAGCGCTCGTGGCGTACTGGAACCGGCTCGAGCGCGGGTACGGCGATCACGTCGACTTCTCGCTGTACGAGGCCACGGCGCAGGTGGTCGACCCAGCGATGGGGGTCGTCGGCACCGCGCAGGTCGCCGGCTACGAGCCAACCCGCGATCGTCCCGCACCGGGTCCCTACCCGATCTTCCGCTGTCGCGACGGCCACGTGCGGGTCGTCCTGCTAGCGCCGCGCCAATGGCACGCGATGCGGGCGTGGCTCGGCGAGCCCGAAGAGCTTCAGGACCCCGAGTTCGAGACGATCCGTGGCCGGGCGCTCGCGTCCGAGCGCCTGCACGCGGTCTTCGACCAGCACTTCCGCGAGCGCAGCAAATACGAGCTGACCCTGGAGGGACAGGCGCGGGGAGTGCCGATCGCGCCGGTGCTCGAGCCCGCCGATGTGCTGGCAGCCGAGCACTATCGAATCCGTGGCGCGATCGCGCGCACGCAACTCGCGCCCGGGATCGAGGCCGACGCGCCCACGGGGTTCGCCGAGATCGACGGCCGACGCGTGCGGTCGGCTCGCCGCGCACCACGGCTTGGCGAGCACGACGACGAGGTGTTCACGGAGCCGGCCCGCAGCCTGATCGGGTGCTCCGCCGACGCCCGAACCATGCGGCGGCCGTTCGAGGGGCTCCGCGTCTTGGACTTCGGCGTGATCGTGCTCGGAGCCGAGGCCGCCCGCCTGTTCGCCGACCAGGGCGCCGAGGTGATCAAGATCGAGAGCCGCGCATTCCCCGACGGCGCGCGCATCTCGCCCGTGCACTTCGCGATCGGCCATCGGGGCAGCAAGAGCGTCGGCGTGAACCTGCGAAGCCCGGAGGGCGTCGATCTGGTCAAGCGCCTGGTCGCGCAATCCGACGTCGTGCTCGCGAACTTCAAACCAGGGACGCTCGAGAAGCTCGGGCTCGGTGCGCAGGGCCTGCGGGAGATCAACCCGGGGATCGTGATTGCGAGCAGCAGCGCGGTCGGGGCCACCGGCCCGTGGAGCAGTTGGATGGGCTACGGGCCGTTGGTCCGATGCGCGTCCGGACTCACCAGCCTTTGGCGCTATCGCGATGACCCCGAGAGCTTCAGCGACTCAACGACGATCCATCCCGATCATTACGCGGCTCGCGTCACCGCGATCGCGGCACTCGCCGCCCTCATCGCCCGCCGGAGCTCGGGACGGGGAGCTGAGATCGCGACATCCCAGGCCGAGACGATCCTGATGCAGATCAGCACTGCGCTGGTCGAGGAGGCGCTACGGCCGGGCGTGATCGAGGTCACCGGAAACGCCGGCCGGCACGCTGCCCCGTGGGGGGTCTACCCGTGCGCCGGTGATGACGAGTGGTGCGTCGTCACGGTCCGCGACGACGACGACTGGCGTCGCCTTCGCGACGCGCTCGGAAACCCACAGTGGGCATCGGATGCCGATCTCGCCAGGGCGACCGGGCGCCTTGCGCGGCGCGCCGAGATCGACGAGCACCTGACCCGCTGGACCCGCGCGCTGCATCCCCGCGAGGTGACGGCCACGCTACAGGCCGCCGGCGTACCGGCGGGCTTTATGCAGCGACCTACCGAGTTCGAGGACGACCCTCAGCTCCAAGCGCGTGAGTTCCTGCGCGTGCTCGAGCAGCCCGGCTTAGAGCCGAGGCCGGTCGACAACGCACCGTTTCGCTCGCAGCGGATTCCCGCGCCCGCCGAGACCCCAGCACCGGAGCCGGGCGAGCACACGCGCGAGATCTGCACCGGGTTGCTCGGCCTGACAACCGACGAGGTCGACCGCCTGATCGCGAGCGGCGTGCTCGAGGAGCCGGCGCGATCACCTGAGGCTGGGGAGCCGGTACTGCCTCGGTGAGAATTAGGCGACGGGCCCTGGGTGTAGGGAAGGCTGTGGATCTCGACAGACTCTCGCCGGTTGGGACGAAACTCCGTTGGCGAGCCTTCCCAACCCCGAAGCAGTCGAACGACTGCGGCGACAACGAAGCAGGTCTGCGGCGTCGGGCGACGGCACACCTCGTCCCCGGACCAGAAGCGGACAAGTCAGCCTACGCCTGGCTGTCAGCGAGGGACCGCACCGCACAGGTGGGTGCGGTGTTCGGCTCAAATCCCTGCTCCGGGTACCTTCTGTCCGCGCGATCCCGAGCGCTGAGGGTGTTTGTGCCGAGCCGCTGCCCGGTCATGATGACACGCTTTGGCCCGGATTTGAACGGGGGACTAAACCGACCCGAATTACGGGCGAAATACTCGGGCGCTGTAAGAAGTGCCTGCAAATCGCTGGGTTCAGGTGTGAACTCACCTCCCCTCAGATCCTCGGATATTGCGGTCGATTCACTTGGTTTAGGCAGCGAGATCGAGTTGCTGCCCAACGCCCACACCGGCGACAACCACCAGCCGGTCGGCTCCCGCCGATCGTTCCCACAGGCGCCGCGCTGGCCACGACCCAGGCGTTGAACGGGCGGGTGACCACGCTGCGACCACGCGCCCGCGGGTGCAGCGCCGCCCGATGAAGTCTTCGCTCTGCCGCTTTCAGCCTGGCGCGTACCCGAGGCCTGTGTAGGCCCTTTGGCGTTTGGCGAACATGCGGCGAAGGACGGGGACGCTGTGGTCGACGTAGTCGATGATGCGGATCTCGCGTTTAGCGTCGTGGTGGCGGTGCAGCCGGCCGGCGTACTGGGTCATGGTGCCTTTCCAGGCAATCGGCATCGCGAGTATGAGCGTGTCGAGAAGGGGGTCATCAAAGCCTTCGCCGATGTAGCGGCCGGTCGCCAGCACGATGCGCGGCCCCTCTGAGGCGAGCAACTCGTCGGCTCGGCCGCGGGCACGTTTGCCGATCCCGCCATGAAGGACCGCAACACGCTCTGTTTGCGCGGCGATCAGTTCGCTCAGCGCGTGCAGATGTTCTCTGCGCTCGGTGAGCACGAGTGGGAACCGTCCTTGCCTCAGCTGATCGAGCGCGTCGGTTGCGATCTGTCGGGTGCGGTCGCGGTCGGCGGCGACGGCGCCAAGCACTTCGTGGATTCCGGGATCGGGTGGCAGCGCGGTGAGGTCGAACGGCGGCTCCTTGGCGAGGAGGACGCGTCGGGTGGCGGTCTCGACCTGGGCGGTGGCTGTGATCGTGTGCCGGACGGGGCCGCACTGCATGTTGATGATCGGGTGGTGGCCGTCGCGACGGTGGGGCGTCGCAGTGAGGCCGGTTACCGTCCGGGACGGGAGCTCGCGCAGGACCCGCTCCGCTGTGAAGGCCGGAACGTGGTGGCACTCGTCGACGACGACGTGTCCGTAGCGTCCGAGATCACTGAGGTCGCGCCGGGCGAGCGATTGGATCATCGCGACGTCGATGCCGCTGTCGCCCGGTCTGTCGATGGTCGTGCCGATGCTGTCGGACTCTATGTCGAGGAACTCGCATAGCCGTGCGACCCATTGCTCGAGCAGCGGGCGGCGGTGGACGAGCACGAGCGTCGAGCGCGCTCGCGAGGCGATCAGCGCGGTGGCCATCACGGTTTTGCCGGCGCCGGGCGGGGCGACAAGAACGCCGATGTCGTGTTTGGCGAGCGCGTTGACCGCCGCCTGCTGTGTCGACGAGAGTGTCCCGCTGAAAGATGCGGTGATCGCCTTTCCGTCGCTGCGGGTGTCGGTGAGGTTCGGGCTGACCCCAGCAGATTCCAGCTCGTCAATGACGCGCGCCAAGCAGCCTCGCGGGAGCAGCAGGCTCTCTCCGACTTGTTCGTGGCAGGCGATCACCCGCGGGGTTTTGTGGGTTGAGAGGCGAGCGCGTTCACGCTCGTAGAACATTGGGTTGGCGAACGCCGCGGTTCGGCAAAGGCGGTCGCGCAATGCCGGCGGCACCGACGACGCGGGAAGCTGAATCCGCCCGCCCAACGTGACCTCGATCTGCCTCTCCGTCATCGTCAATCCACGCGAAGGCACACGTGTTCCGGTGTCCTGGAGCGACCGCAGGCCGAGCGCGCCGCCGAGCTGCTCCGCTTCGGCGGCAATCTCGCGCCCCCGCGTGGCTGGCAGGCGCTCTATTGCGGCCAGGTACGCCCATTGGTCGGGGACAGGCTCGAGATCGGGACCGAGGAAGACCGTGCATGCGTCCCGGCGACGAGCGTGCTGCAGCGGCAGGGCGATCAGATTGCCGAAGCCGCCCGCGGGCATCGTTTCCTGGTTGGGGAACAGCCGGTCGTACGAGCTCATCGAGATCGTACGACGAGACATCGCTCGCGTAAGCAGAAGCGAGCCGACCGATCGCGCAACGTGAGCTGCGACAGGTTCCGCGAACAGGACCCAAACATGCGCGCCCTCACCCGAGCGGGAACGCTCGATCAACACCGGAATGGCGAGATCCTCGGCGCTCTCACGCAGCGCGCCTACATCATCCCGCCAAGACGTTCCATCAAGGTCAATCGCGACCAGCCAGCACGTCTCGTCCGGCAGCAGCGGGTAGATCCCGACCGTCTGCCGTCCTTCCAGGTGGCCGCGGATCTCGGCCGGCGTGAGCGGGACGAACCGGCGATTCGCGCAGTCAGCGCACTTGACCTTTGGCTTGAAGCACACTCCAGGCCGCCACTCGTTCCGGCAGCGTGGCGCCCACCCGGACCGTCCGGCGGTCTTCGTGCTGTCCCAGCGGGTGGCGAACACGTCCCGGCGCCCCCGGAACAGCGAATAGAACAGCGCCACACGACCCTCGGCGGTCCCGATGTCCGGGCCGCCGTTCGCAGCCTGAAGCGCCGAAAGCTGCCGCGCGAGCAAAGCCCGCTCGCGGTCAAGCTCCGCCAAGCGGATCCGGGCCTGCCGCAGATCGAGGACCTCCATGACCGACATATGGTCCCCGTCCGACCGGACGAGCCACCGTCCCCGCGGGGGTGGGGCTGGGGCGTGCGACGGCTCAGAGAGAGCCGCGGTCCGCGAGCCAAACGCTCTCGTAGCTCAGGTCGGTCTTCTCGGCCAGAAGCTCGTAGTCGCTGTCGTAGTGGAGGATCCCGAGCCCGTGCGTGTCCGCGATCGCAGCGACGATCACATCAACCGGCGGCAGGCGGTGATGACCGACGCGCGCCAGCTGGCGCTGCGCATCGAGCGCGCGCTCCTCGACCTGCTCATCGATGCGAACCCGCGGGAGCGCGAGCAGATCGCCGATCAACGCGACGTGGTCAGCGCCGCTGCGCGCCGAGTAGCCAGCCTCGAGCAGAAACGGCAGGCACACGGCGAGCCGGCCCTTCTCGAGCAACGCCGCGATCTCGTCAGCACGCTCCCGACGCAGTGCCGGATGGTCGAGTCGTGCCCAGGCCGAGTTGTCCAGCAGCAGATCGGCGCTCACGAGCGCGCCCAACCACGTGCACGGACCTCATCGGCGGCGTCAACGTCTACGCCGACACGTCGCACGCGCACCCGCTCGGCCAGACGCGCGCGCCGCTCAACCGTGTCGGCCTGCGCAGCGCGGAGCTCCGCTAGCTTGACACCGGCGCCCAGCACGACCAACTCGCCGAGCTCCACCCGATCGGTCCCGAGCTCACGTCGTAGCTCATCGAGCGCCGCCTGGACCGGCGGTGTCTCGGTGACGGCGTGTCGGCGGCGGTTGGTCGGCATGGACCCGAGTGTAGCACCGGTGTCGCACCGGACCTGGTCCGACCCGCCGCCGTCGCCGCCTCACTGGCTCTTGGGACTCCTCCCGCTGAGCCGCCGTGCGGGCCACGGCCCACGGAACAGACAGGCGCGTCATGACGCGCGGCGCGGAGCGATTTCCCCTGAGCGAGGCGCGTGATGATCTGCTCAGTCCACAAGCCCCTGAGCTCTCGACCATCGCGCTCCGGCGCGGTCGCGCGCTGTCGTTCGGCAACGCGATCAGCGTTAGCGGCGGTCAGACGAGACACGCTCGCCAGATTAGGCCGAGGTCTTGGCGTTTTCGGTCGAGCCGCGGCGCGGCTGCTGCGCGAATGTCGGCATGGTCGCGGCACGCACACGGATCACCATCACTGAGCCGGGGATCGCAGGCTCCTATGAACTGGTCGAGCGCCGCGAGGACGGATCGCTGCTGCTGCGGCCCGAGCGGGAACGCCTCTCCGACGTGATCCGCGACAGCGAAGGCGTGGTCTTCAAAGACGAGGCGTTCGTCGCCCACGTGCAGCGACTCCAAGCCGCCGAAGACGACCTTCCCGACGGCGCCAACGAATAGGCGTGCCCACGTTTGAGAGCCTCGCGCGGTTCGACCGCCAGTTCCGACGCCTGCCACGCGAGCTCCAAGCCGCATTCGTCGCAATGCTCCCGACCTTAATCGCAGCCCTGCGCGCGAGCCCACCCTCGTTCCCACCGGCGCTGGGGGTCAAGCGAGTGCAGGGCCGGCAAGACATCTGGGAGATCACCTTCGCACCGGTACGGCCGCGCGACCTTCGCATACGGCGATGAAGCCATCGCCGACACGCCGCATGTCATCTGGCGCCGGGTCGGAACCCACGACGCGCTCCGCGACGCGTAGGAGCCTCCCCGGCCCTCGCCACAGCGACTCGCCGGGCCGCCGAGGCCGTACGCATGGATTCAGTTCAAGCGATTACGGCACGGCGCAAGTCGTTACCAGCAAACCAGCGCCAACGAGCAAGCACCTTACGTGCGCTTTTGGCGAATCTCAGGGCTGATGTCAATGGCCATCGAGTTCTCCCCACTGGCGGCCACAAAATTCCCCACTGGTGGCCATCTTTTCTCCCCGCTGGTGGCCACGAATCTCCCCACCAACAGGGCTGTGGGTGTTGGTCAGGTCAGGGGCTTGACCCCCTTGCCGGCGGTCGCTTGTGCGAGCCGGTAGCTGTCTTGGCCTTCGGTGATCAGGACGTGGGCGTGGTGCAGCAGTCGGTCGACGGTCGCGGTCGCGATGCTTTTGGGCATGAGCTCATCGAACCCGCTCGGATGGATGTTGGAGCTGATCGCGATCGATCGTTTCTCGTAGGTGGCATCGATCACGCGGAACAGCGCCTCGGCGGAGTCGGCGGAGACCGGGAGAAGGCCGACGTCGTCGATCACGACCAGGTCGGCGCGGATCAGTTTGGCGATCGCCTTGTTGACGGTGTCGTCGGCGCGGTGGCGGCGCAGCAGTTGCGCGAGCGTCTCGAGCGTGTGCCACGCGACGGTCTTGCCTTTGTCGATCGCGAGGTGCCCGAGCGCCTCGACGAGATGGCTCTTGCCAGTTCCGCTCGGGCCGCAAATCACGAGCACTTCTGCGCGGTCGATCCATTCCAGGGTCTGGAGTGCTCGCTGGGTCTTTGCCGGGATCGCGCAGCGGTCCGGTTCCCACGCGTCGAATGTCTTGCCGGCCGGCAGCCCGGACGCGCGGCGTCGCATCCGGATCGTCGCCTGGTCGCGGCCGGCGGCCTCCTCGGCCAACAGCACGCGCAGGACCTCGGCGTGCTCCCAGCGCTGACTGGTCGCGTTCGCGATCACCTCCGGCGCCGCCCGGCGCACGTATGGGAGTCGCAGGCGGCGCAGCAGCGCCTCGAGCTCTGAGGGCAGCGGCGGCGGAGCGGGTGGCTTGACCGTCATCGCCCGAACCCCTCCCAGCTGCGGGTCGAGCGCTGCAGCGAGCGCTCCTCGGGGGCGGGAAACCGAATCACTTCGCCGCTGGACTGCTGGTGGGAAAGGATCGATGCCAGATCGCCATCGGCGAACCGGCCCGCCTCAGCGCACGTGCGCAATGCCCGGTCGACCTCGATCGTGCCGTGGAGCTTTGAGAGGTCGACCGCCTCTGCCATCTTGCGTCTGACGCGCTGCGCGCCGGCGGCGCCGGCCGTGATCAGCCAGGTCTCGGCAGCCGGGCCGATCGCAAGGAACGCCCGCTCCTCGACGGTCGCAGCCCTTGGCTTGCGCTCGAGCGCGCCCGCCGGCCGGGGCGGATAGTGACCTTCGTCGATCGACGGACGCCCGGGTGTCGTGAGCTGATGACGGGCGACCTCGCGGGGACCCTGGTGTCCGTCGACGTGCACCACGATCAGTTGGTCACCGTCGGCCCGGACCCACACGCGCTCGTCGATCAGCTCGTGCGGGACCGAGTACTGCGCGCCGCCCACGCTGATCAGCGACTGCCAGCTGACCTTCCTGGTCTCCCCGAAGCAGACGGTATGCGGCAGGCGCGGGAGCGGATGCAGCCGCTCGTGCTCCTCAGCCAGCCGGATCATCGGCGGCTCCATCGTCGAGCGGTGGGGCCGCGTGTTGACCTCCGCCATCAACTCCTCACACGCGAGTTCGAGCTCGGCGAAGCTGCTGTATTGCGGGCGGAGGTTGTGATCTGTCGGCACCAGATCGGCCTTCGCGACACGGACCGTTGCTTCCGAGCCGCCCTTCGCCTTCGCCGTCGACTGCGCTTGATCGGTCGGTTGCGCAGCGAACTGTCTGTGTGACGCATCCGTTCCATCCTTGGTGCGGCCGCGAGTTCGTGTTTGTGGCTGTTCGCCAGACGTGGGGTGAGGATCGCGTGTCGTTCTTCGATGAGGAGGGCGTGCAGCGCTCGCTTCCGCGGGGCTGGACGGATGCTGCTGACGTTGATCCGTTCGTTGTGCTGGCGGCCGGTCGGAGCGCGTTTCGTGTCGAGGATCTCGTGGCGCTCGTGGATCTCGTTGACGAGCTTCGGCGCGCACCGACGAAACGACAGCCGTAAAGCTAATTTCGCCGCTTATGTTAGATCGATTATGCCGCGCGCGGTCCAGAGCAATATGTCAGCTATCACATATTCGCGCTTGAATCGTGGTGTTCGTCGGCCCGATCGGTCTTTCCGTCCGATATGAGCGGCAGAATTATCTTGACATGAGTGGAGAGGAGGGTGATGGCGCGAGCTGGTGAGGATCCGAAGGTGCGGGCGTTGCGAGAGGCGCGCAGCTTGAATCCGCGGCCGGAGGCGGTGCGCGATGAGCAGTTCTCGGGTTCGGAGTTCCTGGATGCGCGGGATCTGGTGCAGGTGAAGTACGAGATGGTTCGTCGGGCGCGCGTCGACGGCGAGCCGGTTGGGCGGGCGGCGTCTTCGTTCGGGTTCTCGCGTCCGTCGTTCTATGCGGCCGAGCGCGCGCTGGATGGGGGCGGGCTGGCCGGGCTTGTCCCGGCACGCCCGGGTCCACGCGGCGCGCACAAGCTCACCGCCGAGGTCGTCGCGTTCGCGCGTGAACAGCGCGCAGCGGAGCCGAAGCTGTCCTCGGCCGCGCTGGTCGCGCTGATCACTGAGCGATTCGGTGTGCGGGTGCATCGCCGATCTGTGGAGCGCGCGCTCGCTCGGACCGAGCGCGCCGAAAGCGAGGGAGACCGATGAAGAAGCTGGCGGCACCGAGGACGTCGAGCGCTATGAGCTGCTGCGCGCCCGAGCACTCCACGGAGACGCATCCGGATGGCGGCTCGGGCTTGCGGTGCTCGAGCGCGGCGGCGTCGTGGCATGGACCCGCGCTTGGTCCACCACAACGTCCGTGCCGACTGCTGCGAGGCAGCCCGAACCGGTCGCGGTCAGCGACGAGCTTGTCGACGCGCTCGCGAGCATGGCGCTGGCGTGCGTGTCCGGGGGGTGAGCGATGAGCGCCACCGCGATCACCTCGAAGGTCACCGCCGCGCATCTGGCACGGACGGCGTACCTGTATGTGCGCCAGTCGACGCTGCGCCAGGTGCACACCAACACCGAGTCCGCGCAGCGCCAATACGCGCTGCGCCAACGCGCGATCCAGCTCGGCTGGCCGGTCGAGCAGATCGTCGTGATCGACACCGACCAGGGACAGTCCGGCGCCAGCGCCGCCGATCGCGAGGGGTTCCAGCGGCTCGTCGCCGACGTCGGGCTTGGGAAGGCTGGGATCGTGCTCGGACTCGAGGTCTCCAGGCTGGCGCGCAACAACGCCGACTGGCACCGCCTCTTGGAGATCTCCGCGCTCGCCGGCACGTTGATCTGCGACGAGGACGGTCTCTATGACCCGGCCGACTTCAACGATCGGCTGCTGCTCGGCCTGAAGGGCACGATGAGCGAAGCGGAGCTGCACTTCATCCGTGCCCGGTTGCAGGGCGGGATCCTGTCCAAAGCCCGGCGCGGCGAGCTGCCAATGCCGCTCCCTGTCGGGCTCGTCGAGAACCCGGCCGGGAAGGTCATGCTCGACCCCGACCGCGCCGTGCAGGACGCGCTGCGTCACCTGTTCGCGACGTTCGCGAGGACCGGATCGGCGCGCGCGGTCGTCTATGCGTTCAACCGCGACGGGCTGCGGTTCCCCAGCCGGATCCGCAAAGGAGAACGCAAGGGCGAGCTGGCGTGGAACGAGCTGACGCACTGGCGCGTGCTGCGCACGCTGCACAACCCGCGGTATGCCGGCGCGTTCGTCTATGGCCAGCGCCGGACCCGCAAGACCCCGGACGGGCGCACCACCACCCGGCAGATGCCGCGCGAGCAATGGATCACGCTGATTCCCGACGCGCACCCGGGCTATCTCACCTGGGAGCAGTTCGAGCACAACCAGAAGCTGCTCGCCTCAAACGCCTATGCGCACGGCACCGATCGCGCCGCCGGCCCCGCTCGCGAAGGACCCGCGCTGCTCCAGGGCCTCGCGATCTGCGGCCGCTGCGGACGACGGATGTCAATCCGCTACCACCAACGCCGCGACACGCTCGTGCCCGACTACCGCTGCGCCAACGACAACATCCAACGCAGCGGCCCCGTCTGCCTCCACCTCCCCGGCCACGCGATCGACCGCGCGATCGGGGATCTGCTGCTCCAGACCGTCACCCCGCTCGCGCTCGAAGTCGCGCTCACCGTCCAAACCGAGCTCGAAGCCCGCGCCACCGAAGCTGACCAACTCCGCCGCTCCCACGTCGACCGAGCCCGCCACAACGCCGAGCTCGCCCGCCGCCGATACCTCGCTGTCGACCCCGACAACCGGCTCGTCGCCGACACCCTCGAAGCCGACTGGAACGACACGCTGCGCGCGCTGCAAGCCGCCCAGGACGAATACGACCGCCAAACCGCCGCCGCTCACGCCCAGCTCACCGAGGCACGCAAGACCCAGATCCGCCAGCTCGCCACCGACTTCCCCGCGCTGTGGTCAAACCCCGCCACACCCGCCCGCGAACGCAAACGGATCACGCGCCTGCTGATCGAGGACGTCACGCTCAACAAGACCGATCAGCTCCACCTGCACATCCGCTTCCGCGGCGGGCAAACCACCAGCCTCACGATCCCGATCCCGCTCAGCGCCTGGAAAGCACGAAAGACCGACCCCGACACCTTCGCGATGCTCAACCGACTGCTCGACGATCACACCGACGGCGAGACCGCCGAACAGCTCAACGCCGCCGGCCGCCGCTCTGGCACCAACAAGCCGTTCACCGCCCACATCATCCTGCAGATCCGCAACGCCCACCAGCTCCCCAGCCACCAAGACCGGCTCCGCGCCCAAGGACTGCTCACGATCGACCAGACCGCTCAACGACTCGGCGTGCACGTCAGCACGATCAAAGCCTGGCACCGCGCCGGACTGCTCACCTCCCACAAAGCCAACGACCGCAACGAACGACTCTTCGACCCACCCGACCCGACCGACCCCCGACTCAAAGCACGCCAAGGCTGGCGCCTGCAAGACCGAGAACCCACCCCACCATCCCGACGAGGTGCACTATGAAACCCACGCCTTGTCGTATGCGTCCCCGCGGGAGCCCATCGAGACCGCGATCCCGGCCTCGCGGGCGGCGCGCCCGAACGCCAGACTGACGTATTGGCCGCCCTGGTCGGAATGGTGGATCAACCCGGGCCCGGGACGCCGGCGCGCGAGCGCCATCTTCAGCGCGTCGACGACGAGCGTCGCGCGCATGTGGGTCGCCATCGACCAGCCGACGATCAGCCGGGAGTAGGTGTCCTGCACCGCGGCGAGGTACAACCAGCCCTCGCCGGTGCGCAGGTAGGTGATGTCAGCAACCCACAGCACGTTCGGCCCCGACGGCGTGAAGTCACGCTCGACCAGATCGGTGGCCGGCGTGATCCCCGGGACCCGAATCGTCGTCTTCCACCGCTTTCTGGGCCTGACGCCGGCGATACCGGCGGCTTTCATCAACCGTGCGACCCGCTTCTGACCGACCCGGATGTCGTGCTCCATGCGCAGCTCGGCGTGGATCCTCGGCGCCCCGTACACCGCCCGGCTGCCCTCGTGGATCTGCTTGATCTTCGCTGTCAACCACGCGTCCACAAGCGCCCTGTCCGACGGCGCACGACGCTCCCAGTTATGAAAGCCGGTGCGGCTGACCCCGAAGATGCGGCACATCACGGCGACGGGAAAGTTCGTCTTCTCCGCGGCGATAAACGAGTACGCCTCGCCTACCGCCCGTCGTCCTCCCTCGCGAAGAAGACCGCCGCTTTTCGCAGGATCTCCCGCTCCATCCGCAGCTTCGCGTTCTCATCGCGCAACCGCGCAAGCTCCTCGCGCTCATCACCGCTCAGACCGCCCGGGCGCTCGCCGTACGCGTCCTGCTCCTCCCTGATCCAACGGCGAAACGAGACATCGGAGATCCCCAGATCCTTCGCCAACCTGCGCTGCGGCTTATCACCAAGCTGAGCGAGACGGACCGCCTCACGGCGGAACTCCTCCGGATACGGCGGTCTAGTTCTCGGCACCTGAACCTCACTTTCCCCGGCTTACGACCGGAAGCATCCAAGTGTCGTCGAAAACGGGTCAAGTCCATCGCTCCTGCTCGGAGGCAGAAGGAGAAGGACGGGGATGGCTGTCTTGACAGTGAAGCGGGTCACAGCCGAGCCAGAACACTGCTCAACGACATCGTGATCGTGTTGTTCGTCATCGATCTCGCGATTCTCGTCACTCCGTGGAACTGAGAACGCACACGACCAACTGACCCAGCGACGGCGAGGCGACCTTCAGACCTTCCACCAGCAGATGCACGCTTTCCGCGCATTGCGGACATGTGGAGGAGGCGTCGCGGAAATGCGTCGCCGGAGGAAAGCGGGTCCGGACAACCCAGCGTCACTGTCGCACGTAGCCGAGGCTGTTTCACAAAGGGGGTTTCTGTCCGGGCGGTTTCGCACAGTTCTGGCATGCCGCAGAACTTCATTGAGAGTCGTGGTGAGCAGGGGTTTTTGTTGCCGCCGGACGTTCGGGATTGGGTGCCGCCGGATCATTTGGCGTGGTTTGTGATCGACGCTGTGAAGGAGATGGAGCTTGGGGCGTTCTATGGGGCGTATCGGGCTGATGGTCATGGCCGGGCGGCGTATGAGCCGGCGATGATGGTGACGCTGATCCTGTTCGCGTTTGCGACCGGGGTGCAGTCCTCAAGAGCGATCGAGCGTCACTGTCGTGAGCATGTGGCCTACCGGGTGATCACCGGCAACCTGGTTCCGGATCACGTGACGATCGCCAGGTTCATTTGCCGTCACGGGCAAGCGCTGGCGGCTCTGTTTAGCCAGGTGCTGGGCCTGTGCGCCGAGGCTGGGCTGGTGGACTCCGGGGTGGTGGCGATCGACGGCACTCGGATCGCGGCCAATGCCAGCCGGGAGCGCAACCAGGAGTTTGGGCAGATCGCGATGGAGATCGTCGAGCAGGTCAAGGCGACCGACGAGGCCGAGGATGAGGAGTTCGGCGAGGCGCGGGGTGATGAGCTGCCCGAGCAGCTGCGCACCCCGGAAGGGCGCCGTGAGTTCTTCCGCCGCGCCCGCCAAAAGCTCCAGGGCGATGCCGGCGGGCAGGAGCCCGGCGAGGGCACCGAGCCGCGGGCCGAGAGAGAGCGGGAGTATGAGTTCGATCCCGAGCGGATCGTCGCGCGGGTGCAGGGGCGCGAGGGGTGGCGGCGCGAGGCCCATCGCCAGCTCGAGCGTCGGCGCTGGGAAGATCCCGATCCGATCCCGCGCTCACGGGAAGAGCGGCTGATCTTGGCGGCCGAGCGGCTTGAGGATGAGCTGGGCGCCGAGCAGGCTGGCAACGAGGCGTATCAGGCGTGGCGTGAGCGGGGTATCGCCGCGGATGGGTCGCGACGGATGGCTCCCGGCACGACAAAGCCCTATCAGCCGCCCGAAGTGCCAGCGGGCAAGGTCAACATCACCGACCCAGACTCGAAGGTGATCCCTGACGGGATGTTCTTCGTGCAGGGCTACAACGCCCAAGCCGCTGTCAACGAGCACCAGATCGTGGTGGCGGCCGAGATCACCAACAGCTCGACCGACTTCTCCCAGCTCGACCCGATGGTCACCGCCACGCTCGACGAGCTCGAGCGGGCCGGTGTCCCGCAGCGGCCAGCGGTGATCGCCGCCGACGCCGGCTACTGGAACGAGCAGCACATCGACGAGATCGTGGCCAACAAGCACATCCCGGTGCTCGTCGCGCCTGACAAAGGCAGCCGCGGCACCCGCGCAAGACCTGGACCGGCGGCCGCTACGACTGGATGCGAGCCGTGCTGGGCTCAGAACACGGCGGGCAGCAGTACCGAAAACGAAGACAAACCGTCGAGCCCGTGTTCGGCAACCACCAAACACAACAAGGGTGTCACCAGGTTCCTCAGAAGAGGCAGGGTCAAAGTCCGCACCGAATGGCGCTTGCACATGACGACCCACAACCTGACCAAGCTCTACAACCACCAGATAGCCAG
>CAVSAY010000035.1:0-16922 GCA_963725925.1 uncultured Solirubrobacterales bacterium | reverse complement strand
TCGTACGCCTGACGGGTGGTCTGACTGGCGGCATCGTTGCCGGCGTCGCTGGAGGCAAGGCGCAGACCGAGCGCGGGCGCGGTCAGCGTCAGCATCAGGGCCGTCGCGGCAATCGCGACCAGCGCCGGTCGGCGCTGTATCCGCTGTACCCAGCGAAGCCAGAAAGCCGGCGGCGCGTCTGCGGCTTCGGACGCGGCGCGGCGCGTGCCGGTCTCCCCGATGCGCCGCCCGTTCAGGCGAAGAAGCGCTGGCAGCAAGGTCAGCGACGCGCTCATAACCAGCACAACGCCGATGGCAGCGGCCACCGCCGCGCCGTTGAGCAGGCTCACGCCTAGCGCAAACATCCCGAGCAGCGCGATCACAACCGTCGCTCCGGCGAACAGCACGGCGCGACCCGATGTGTTGATCGCGGCCTCTACGGCTGCCTCGACGTCGCCGCCGTTCTGGCGGTAATTTTCACGGAAGCGTGTGACGATGAACAGCGCGTAGTCGACGCCGACGCCCAGCCCGATCATCAGCGCCAGCTCCGACGCGAAGCTCGGCATGTCGACCACGTGGCTGGCGAGCGTGATCACGCCCAACCCTGCTCCCAGTCCGAGCAGCGCGGTCGCGATCGGAAGGCCCATCGCGCTGAATGATCCGAAGCTGAGCAGCAGGATCAAGATCGCCGCGGCGATCCCGACGACGGTCGCGAAACCGAGCGACGCCTGCTGCGCCTGCTCGATCGCCTGGCCCCCGAGCTGAACGTCGAGCGCCGTCGAGCGCGCCGACTCGGCGGTCGTGATCACTTTCTCGACCGTGGCCTTGGGAAGTGCGTTGGCGGGCTCGTCGAAGCTCACCGTCGCGAACGCGATCGTTCCGTCACGAGAGATCGCCTGCTGGCCCGGGGCGTAGGGGTTGACGACGCCCGATACGTGCGGGAGGCGGGCAACGCGCGCCAGCGTGGCTCCGACCGCTGCCCGATCGGCCGCGTTCGTCAGCTTGCCGGCCTTCGCGTGGAACACGATCTGGTCGGCGTCCCCGGCCTGGGTTGGGAAGCGGCTCGTCAGTAGATCGACCGCTTGCTGCGAGCCGGTGCCGGGGAGCGTGAAGCTGCTGGCCGTCTTCTTTCCGACCACGTTGGAGACCGCGAAGATCCCGATCGCGGCTGCGATCCAGACCACCACGACGGTGCGGCGGTGGGCCATGGTCCATCGAGCTATGTTCATCATCGGCGCGTCCTCTTTCACAGGTGGCAATTCTGCAACGGATGCAGTTATACAGCCAGCGCAGCAAACGTCAACAGTCGTTGCAAATTTGCTACTTGTGAAGGTTCGCGGGTAGACTCGTTCTCGATGAGCTCGCTCGAGAGTCCGCGAACCGAGCCCGGTCTACGGGAACGCAAGAAGCAGCAGACCCGCGAGGCGATCACTCGAGCCGCCTTGCGCCTATTCGCCGAGCGCGGATACGACGAAACCACGCTCGCCGAGATCGCCGCAGCGGCGGGCGTCGCGCCCCGGACGATCTTCGCCTACTTCGACAGCAAAGAGGACATCCTCCTGAGCAAGGAGCTCACCTTCCTCGACATGCTGAAGCGCAAGCTAGATGGGCGTCCACCGGGCACGACGACGGTCGACGTGCTTCGCGAGTTCCTCTCGTCGATCGAGCCGCCCGACGAGGAGTCCAAGCAACGCAAGCTGATCGTCGGCGCGAATCCCGCGCTCCAGATGAGGATGCGCGCGCGCCACGCCGAGCTCGAGCCGATGCTCGCCGCATCGATCGCCAAGGACCTCGATGCCGGCCCCGACGACATCCGCCCCCTCCTGGTCGCGGCCTCGATGACCACGGCCTTCACGTCCGTTCGCGACCGCTTCATGGAAGCGGAGTCAGAGGGTCAGCCGCTCACCCACGAGCAGGGCATGGCTGTCCTCGATCAGGTGCTCGAGTTCCTGCGTGGAGGGCTCGAGGCGCTTCAAGGAAATGTCTAACGAGCGCTGGCTGATCACGCGCGCGCTCGGCTGCGTCGGCGTTTGGTGTTGCCGTCAGCTACGGCGCGCTGGCCACACCGTCGTCGGGTTGGACCTCGAGTCTGATCAGCGGCGGGCCGAGCTGATCATGACCCGCGACCAACTGGCCGCCGTGGAGTTCGCGAGAGGCGACATCACCGACTTGACCGCGCTCGAGAGCGTGCTGCCCACGGAACAGGTGACCCATGTGGTGCACCTCGCGACGATGCTGATCCCTTGGCGGCCGCGGACCCGCCGCGCGGGACGCTCGTGAACGTAGTCAGCACGTGGAGGCTCGCGGCCGGGGCCACCGGAACCAAATCCGGGCCACGGCTGGGGCAAGGGACCGCCACCGCCCGACTCCCCGCGTCCCGACCACCCGCCGGGCGGAATTTCGCTCGACGATGCAGCGCCGGCGCGCGTCCGACTGCGCGGCGAGAGTCGGCTGGCGGACAAGCTGCCGGCCCGGCCGAGGCGAGACATGCGCGAGCCTAATCGGGCGCCTCGTCGAACCGGGCCCCCGGAGCGCGAGCGCATCCGTGAGTCGGCGAAGTCCACGCCGACAAGAGTCACCTGCAGCTCGTGATGGGTACGGCTGGGCTCGAACCGGCGACCTCTCGCGTGTGAAGCGACCGCTCCGCAAGACGATTTCGGCCTAATTTGCAGGGCGTTTACATCTGGTCCTCCCCCTTCGCGCGCGCGGACTTATTGTCGTAGATTCACCCACGCCAGTGCTTGAGGCGGCACTCCGTCCGCCACCGGTGCACGAGCGGACGCTCCGACCACGGGAACGCTTAAGTCCGCCCAATGTCGACGGTCCGCGCGACTGCACTCGTCCGCCCACTCGGTGCGGGAGCTACCCAAAAGTAGAGAAGAGCGTTGAAGCGCGCTGCAGCCTGAGAAGCTTTCAGGCAGTCATTGCGTCGGAGAGAACCTGCCTTACGAACACCCGCTCGGGGGTTTGCGATCCCCCAAGGACGGCCCCTGGCCCGCGACGGCTACCTAATCCGATGGGCCCCGGTGCTCACGGCGACAAAGGCCCGGGAGTACTCAAGTTTTCGTGGCCCGGCGATTGCTCCGGTCTCGACTCGGACGCCCGACGGGACCACCAACCTGGTCGTCGCAAGCCGCGAGCTGACCCGGGACGGGACCGCCTGGGTCCAGGCACGCCTGGCGACGCTGCCCAACGGGCGACTAGGCTGGGTCCCGCGCAGCGCGTTGGGCGGCTGGGAGTTTGTCGACACCCGGGTGGCAGTCGACCGCGCCCGGCTATCCCTGACGCCGTACCGCGACGGCGCGGTGGTCTTCCGAGCGCCCGTCGGGATCGGAAAGCCGAGCACGCCGACGCCCGACGGCCTGTTCTACGTGCGCGACCGGCTGACCGGCTACCCCAGCCGCAGCTACGGTCCGCTCGCGTTCGGTACCAGCGCCCGGTCGCCATACGACACGGGCTGGCCAGCCGGCGGCTTCATCGGGATCCACGGACTGACCGCCCCGGCCTCATCCCGGGCCGGATCTCGCACGGAGCATCCGATTGAAGAACGCCGCGATTCTGAGATTGGACAGACTGATGCCGGTCGGGACCCCCGTTACGGTTCAGTGACCGGCCGCAAGCGTGACTGGCGCAAGCTCGTCGGAGCACTGCTCGTGGCTGTCGTCGTAGTTGCCGGAGCGCCGACAGCGGTCGCGGACGGCGGTTCGACCAGCTCGCTGAAAACGCTCACCACCCAGTTTCCCCTCGGGGGCCAGAAGCTGTGCTGCCGGAGCCACTCGCGAGCGCCTTCGCTGCGGCGAGACAGCGCTGGGTCGGCGACCGGCCAAGGCGGGCGGGCGGGCTCGGGGACCTCCGTCGTATTCGTCGGCTCGGTGGCGCTGGTCGCGCTGCTGCTCTTCCTGCTCGGCCGCGAGCTATCTGCGACGTTCAGGGCTCCGAACATCGGGCGACCGTCGCGCGCAAGCCGGATCCTCGAAGCTGTTGGCCACAGAGCGTGGCTGATCGATCGCATTCGTCACGCCATCCAGGAGCGCCTTGAGCAGCTGGTCGCTGAGGCGGAGAAGCTTCGTCGGGCGCTCGCCGCGCTCGACCCGCGGGCGAAGCCAAAACCGAAGTCGACGCCGAAGTCGGCGAGCAAGCGGACGCCGAAACCGGCGGAACGTTCCGCGCTGGCCGCTCCCGAGCCACGGGCGGATGCGCCGCGCCAACGCGCCCCTTCCTCCGGTGAGGCGAGCCTGCGAGCTCGGACGGCGCCGGGCTCCACCAAGGCCAAGGTGCTCGGCGCGCTCTCGACCGACCGCGCGATGACCGCTGGCGATGTCGCCAAAGCCACAGGGCTCGCCCGTGGGACCGTCAGCCCCACGCTCACGAAGCTGGCGAAGACCGGCGAGATCAGCAAGGCCGAGCGCGGCTACCGGCTGCCCGCGCCTCGCTAGCCGTACCACTCGCCGCGTTCCGGACGGTCTAACTCGTTGCACGGATGGGCGCTATGAAGCGATTCGACGAACCGCACGCCTTCCGAATATGCGGAAGGCCGCGGGTACCAGGGCCTTTCGGAATGGGCACGGCTGGGCTCGAACCAGCGACCTCTCGCGTGTGAAGCGACCGCTCCGCAAGCTTATTTCGGGCAGATTTGCAGGGTGTTTATCGATGGACCTCGCACTCCGCGCGCGGATTTACTGTCGTGGATTGCTGGGGTTTGTCGCACTTGTGGTCCACGGGAACGATCTGTGGACCAGCAGCAGCGCGGTGCTGATGGGCACGTGGCGGCCGTTGAGAAACGAGTTCGGTACGAGGTGAGTCACAGCAGTTGAGTTGAGCGAACGACCCCTGGGCGTCCGCCGCGCGTATGGTCGCGGGGGATCGTCCCCAGATCTAAGGAACAGAGAAAGCTCGCTCGGCGTGGCCGCCTATGTCCCGAGGGCGGAAGTCAATGGCCGCGATGTCGTCCACGGGACTGCTGCTGGTTCGTCGATACAGAAGCGAGGCGGCCTGGAGAACACGGCTCGGGTCGGTCAGCGCGACGCTTATCGTCGTTTGGTGTGTTCGCCGATCACGCGCTGTGCTCGCGCCACGAGTGGGTGGACTTCCTCACTCGCGGCCGTGGCGTGGCCCGGCTCGGCTTGATCTCACCCCCAACGCGCCCGGACAAGCCGCCTAGGCGCGACTTCCGCGGAACGCGCTGCGTCGCCTGCTGGAGGCCTCAGTCGGTACGAGTATCTGCCGTTCATTCGAGCCACTCGGTGACGAACTTCGGGCTCGAGTGGATGCAGATCATCACCGATTGCCGGGGGCCGTCATTGGTGAACTTGTGCGGTATGTCAGGCGGGACAATCATGATGTCGCCCGGGTTGCGTGCAGGCGCTCATCCCCGGCTTGGAAGGTCACGTTGCCCTCTTGGACGATCCAGGTCCGTCGTACGGGCGGCGGTGAAGTCGTCGTCCGCCTCCGGGGTCGCTGTGGTCGAAGATCAGCGAGATCGTCCCTCCGTGGACGGCGCCGGTGAGGTTGCCGTTCCCGAGCGTCTCAGCAGTCACGATTGGCATGGTCAGCCTCCTTTGCGTTCACCTCACAGGATGCACCACGCGCGCTACCTGCCGCCGGAATCCACCGGCAATCCACCTGCCAAAGATCACTTCGTGCCGGGGCTCCCGGCTCCGGTCTGAGTGGCCCCGGCGCTTTGCCGAGTGCCCGATGGCAGCAGCAGTGGCATCCGAGGTGCGAGTGCTACTGCGCAGCGTGGCCAGGGGGCGTGGCATCTTCGCCGAGGGAGGCCCGGCGCGCCTTCCGACCGAGAACACGATCCTGCAAGAGATCCGCGATGAGCGCCTCCGAGCCGCCGATACAGCTCCAATCGTCGTCCCATAGCGTCGAGAACGGCCACGTCGCGATCTGGGGTTCAGCGGGTGCCGAGGTCGAGAAGACGCGGTTCCCGGCCGGCGGTGGTGCCGGCCGGGAACCGTCGAGCGCAATGTTCACTCATACTGCAGTGCTTGGAGCACGTTGAGTCGCGCTGCTCTGCGGGCGGGGAGGACGGCGGCTCCAATGCCGGCCACCACCGCGAGCACTACGAACCCGGCCAGCTGTTGCTCCGGTAGATGGAATCCGATCCCGAGGCTCCCCAGCGCGCGGGTCGTGAGCGCGGCGAGGAGTACGCCGAGGGGCAGGCCGAGGGCGGCGCCAATGAGCGCCGTGACGACGCTCTCGTGGCGGATCATCCGCCGCATCTGCCGCCGGCTCATCCCGATCGCGCGGAGCATCCCCAGTTCGCGTGTGCGCTCGAACACCGCGAGTACCAGGGTGTTGATCATGCCGAACAGGCTGATGATCACGGACAGCGCGAGCAGGACGTAGAACAGGTCGAGGACCTGGTCGACGCTCTTGGCCTGAGCCGTCACCCAGGCCGCTCGCGTCTGGATCTTCGCGTCCGGGTAGGCGGTGAGGGCACGCTTCAGCTCAGTCGTCATCGCCGCGCTCGGGCCGCCGTTGACCTTGAGGAACGCCTGGGCGTTCTGAGGCCTCGGGAAGGTGCTGTCGAACGCCGCTTGCGAGATCACGACTTTCGGGAGCACCGGATCGGCCTGCGGCGGGTGGTATGTCGCAGCTACCGTTACCTGCCGCTTGGTGCCGTTCGGTGCCTGAAGCGTGAACCTGCTTCCGACCTGCAGATGGTGCTTGGTCGCGTAGCTCGATTGGACGATCGCACCATCGCCCAGGTGTGACAGGGCTGCGTCCGAGCCGTTCTTCCACGCGAACCGGTAGACACGACCGATCGTCGCCGGGTCGACCCCGCCGACGGTTGTGCTCGCGCCGAACACGTTAGCCCGATCGCTCCGCACCGCCGAGACCACCTGGACGCCCGGCGCTCTGGCCAGCGCCGACGCCGTCTGAACCGGGAACGAACCGCTGCCGGTCGAGCTCGGGGTGAGGACGTAGTCGGCCTTGACCTGCTTGCCGAGCGCGTCTTTGGTCGAGCTGCGCAGGCCGGCGCCGAGGGTCGCGACGAAGGCGATCAGCGCGAGGCCGATCATCAACGCCCCTGCCGTAGCGGCGGTGCGGTTGGTGTTGCGGACGGAGTTGGCGACGGCCAGACGCCCCGCAGCGCCGCCGAGCGCGCGGGCGGGTCGCCCGACGACCGACGCGAGCGGCCGCACGACGTAGCTCGAGACGAGCGCGACGCCGATGAACAGCAGGAGCGTGCCGGCGCCGAGCAGCACCAGCACCGACCCGGCGCCGCTGGACGCGAAGAGGCCCTGCACGATCACCGCCAGCCCGAGCAGCATCACAGCCCCGGCGACGTACGGCCGCCGGTGCGCGTGAGGCGAGGCGGGCAGGACGGCGCCCTCGCGCACCGCGGAGATAGGCGGCACACGCGTGGCTCGGATCGCGGGGAACAGCCCCGCCCCCAGCGTCACGAGCGTGCCCACGAGCAGCGAGACGATGATCGTGCGGGCGGCGAGGACCGTTGCAGCCTGCGGGAGGTCGATGCCCAGCGCGACGAACGCCGCGTTGAGGCCCTTGGCGAGCCCGAGCCCTGCGAACAGGCCGACGGCGGAGGCGGCGAGGCCGATGACGAAGCTCTCGAGCATGACCGAGCCTCGCACCTGCCGTCGCGAGGCGCCCAGCGTGCGTAGCGTCGCCAGCTCGCGCGTGCGTTGGGCGACCGTGATGGAGATCGTGTTGAAGATCACGAACGCGCCCACGAACAGCGCGATGGCGCCGAACGCGAGCAGGATGTACTTGACCAGGCTCGTCCCCGCTGTGATCTGGGCGGCGTCATGGCTGGCCTGCTGGCTCCCCGTGCGAACCTGCGCCGCGGGGGGCAGGAGGGGTTTGATCTCCGCCGCCAGGCGTGACTCGGAGACGCCGGGTTTGGCCGCTACCGAGATGCCGTCGTAGCCCGACTTGTTGAGGATCGATGCCGCTGTCGGCACGTCGAACACGGCGAGCGTCGCTCCGCCGATCGACACGCCGCTGATCTTGCCGAGGCCAACTACGGTGTAGGACTTCACGGGGCCATCACCCTTGGCGGAGATCGAATCGCCGACCTTGTAGTGCTTACTGGCCGCGGTCGCGGTATCGATCACCACCTGCCCCGGACCCTGGGCCCAGTGGCCGGCCGCGAGCGTGATCGGGTTAAAGCGCGGCTGGTTGGGGTCGATGCCGAAGCCGAGGCTGGGCGCGCCGCCGCTCGCGATCGTCTTGCCCTGGCGATCGACGAGCTTCACCGTGTCGAACAGGTACGAGCCGGACGCCGCCGCGACATCCGGGAGCGCGCGGACCCTTCCCAGTACTGACGCCGGGACGGTGGGAATGCTGTTGGCCTGCGAGACGAACTGCTTGCCGGAGACGATCGCGTCGCTGTGGCGGTAGGACACGCTGAAGACGTTCGTGAACGCCTTGTTGATCGTGTCGGTGAGGATGAAGGTGCCGCTGATCATCGCCACGCCCAGCACGATCGCTAGGCCGGTGAGGATCGAGCGGAGCTTGCGCCCGAGCAGTCCCTTGAGAGCAACCGCGGTCATCGAGCACTCACTTCCTGCATCGCCTCCAGCACCTCGGCCGCGGTCGACGCCGAAGTCTCCTTGACGATGCGTCCGTCGGCGAGGAACAGGATCCGATCGGCCTGCGTTGCCGCGTGCGGGTCATGCGTGACCATCACAATCGTCTGCCCGAGCTCGTCGACCGAGTTGCGCAACAGCTCCAGCACGTCTCGCGAGGTGCCCGAGTCGAGGTTGCCGGTCGGCTCGTCGGCGAACAGGACCGTCGGACGGGGAAGCAGGGCGCGGGCGATCGACACGCGCTGCTGCTGCCCACCAGACAGCTCTGAGGGCCGGTGCGTCCGCCGGTCCGCGATACCCACGGTTTCCAGGAGCTCCTCGACCCACTCGCGATCCGCCGTCTCGCCGGCGATCGAGAGCGGCAGCACGATGTTCTCCTCCGCGCTCAGCATCGGGAGGAGGTTGAAGAACTGAAACACGAACCCGATGTGACGGCGGCGCAGCCGCGTCAGCTCGCCATCGCTCATCGAGGAGATCTCCAGTCCGGCGATCATGACCGTGCCCTCGGTGGGTTGGTCAAGGCCGGCGAGGATGTGCATCAAGGTCGACTTGCCCGAGCCCGAGGGGCCCATGACCGCGGTCATGCGGCCCTCCTCGATGTCGAGCGAGACGCCGCGCAGCGCATCCACGTGGGCGTCGCCCTGTCCGTAGCGCTTGACGAGATTGCTCGCCGAGACAACGCTCAGCGAATGCGTCGGGCCGGGACGTGCACCCACATCGACGTACTGCTCCAGGACTGACATCAGAGATGGTGCTCCTTTCGGGAGTGAGGTAGACGCGCCAATCGGCGCCGCGGGAAGGGTGGGAGAAGGGCGTGAGTCCGCGGGCGGCGAGCCGATCAGGCGGCCGGCTTGGGCCGCGGCCGAGGGCGGATGAGGCCGCCCGGATTGGGCCGCGGCCGAAGACGGATCAGGCCGCCGGCTGGGGCCGCGGCCGGGGGCGGATGGGATTGCCGTTTCGGCAAGTCTCGATTACGACGGGCGTGGTCATTACCGCGGGCCTCAGTTTGCGCGCGATGGGTCGGCGAAAACCTGGCGCCGGATGGCCGCGCGGCTGAGCAGGCCCCAGCGCGCGGCTGGGCGAGAACTGTTGCCCTCGCGGCTGCGGTGCGGCTGGCGCGATGTCCGGCGGGCGCGGCGAAGATCCTCGATCCGAGCGTCCGCGATGTCCTTGTGGAAAGCTGGGCTGTACATGTCAGAACCTCGGTTCTGTTAGGTGGGTGATGGTCGCCTTTGCCCGTGGTCGGGGAGGTCACCGAGCCGGAGCCAGCGTCGCCTGGGCGCTGTGGACGCGAACGGTGGCGGCGTACGCGTAGGGGTGGTTGAAGGCGTCAAGGGCGCGCGACCCGGCGACCTCGAACTCGAGCTCCTCGCCGGAGTGCGTGTCGGCGACCGCGATCGCGACCCTGTTCGTCGCCTTGGTCCAGAGCAGGGTGACCTCGATCCCATCGCTGGTTCGGTGAGCGAGTTCGTGGCGCTCGATGATCGCTGTTGCGGTCATTTCGATTCCTCCTTCAGGTTCTCTGAGCGAATCTGAATCACGCCTGCAGAATCCCACCGGGGGGAGGGCATGTCGGTGGAGCGACCATGAGTCTTGGCGTTCGGGCGACCGCCACGGATAGTGCGGCTGGCCGTACCTGAACCATCGACAGCTGGAGCAGATGTCGGTGTAGCGCTCGAGGCCCGCGGCCGCCGGCGCTAATCCGCGCTAGTGCGGAGATCGCCCGCCGACGCGAGCGGGACGACGTACCGTGGCTGGTGACACGGTCGGCATCACGTGGCGAGTCAGCGCTCGCACGGGATGCTGGCCGTCAGCATCGTGCCCTGACCGGGAGGGCTCTGGACCTCGAGCTTGCCGCCGATCGCCTCTACGCGATCCGCGAGGCCGCGCAGCCCGGTTCCGCGATTCGGGTCAGCGCCACCTGCGCCGTTGTCGCCCACGCTCAAGACGATGGTGTTGGTGTTCGCTTCGAGCCGAAGCGTGGCTGCTGTTGCGTGTGCGTACTTCGCGACATTGGTGAGTCCCTCGGCGGCGACGTAGTAGACAACGGCCTCGACCGTCGACGGCAGCCGACCGGAAATGTCGGTGGTGACCTCAACTGGTAGGTGGGTGTGCTCCGCGAGCACCTCGAGGGCCGGTCCCAGCCCGCGCTCAGTCAGCAACGCGGGATGGATCCCACGCGCAAGTTCTCTGAGCTCGTCGATGGCGCTCTGAAGCTCAACCGATGCATCGTTCAGCAGTTGCTCCGTTTCGGCTGGGTTCTGCTGGAGTTGAAGCTTGGCCAGCCTCAGGGTCAGCGCGAGCGAGACCAGGTGCTGTTGGGCGCCGTCGTGCAGGTTGCGCTCGAGCCGCCGTCGTGCCGCGTCGCCGGCCTTGACGATTCGAGCGCGGGAGTCGCGCAGTCGCCGCTCGTTCTCGCGTAGTGCCTCGAGAGCGGCGTGGCGCTCCTCAATGACCGCACCGAGCACCAGCGACGTTACGGCTGCCGCGGCCACGAACAACTGCGTAGCGAGCAGGCTTTGGGTGATCGTTGCCCGTATAAACGGGCCGCCGTGGTGTGCGGTGTTGTAGACGGTGAGCGTGGTGGCCAGCGCCACGGCACCCGCTGCCCCGCGGGGCCCCCCGCGAAGCGCCGCCCAGATCAGGACCGGAAACACGATGTACGGCACGTCTCGCTGGGAGGGAAGAAGCGCGAGCACGACGATCAGCGTCGCGATCGCGACGCCCTCGAGAGCCTGCCGTGGGGCGATCGCATCGATCCGGACGCCCAGCCAGCACAGCAGCAGCGGGGCGAAGACCAGCGCACCGGAGAGGTCTCCGAGGAACCAGGTGCGCCAGACCGTTCCCAGCTGTCCGCTCGGGATGATCCCACCGAGGCGCAGCGAGGCTGCTCCGAACACCGCGCTTACGGCCGTCCCCGCGACGGCTGCCGCGACCAGCGCGCCGACATCGCGCACGCGTCCGAACTGCGTACGCCCCTCCGCCAACCGGTAGAAGAGCATCGCAGCGATCAGGACCTCGAGCGTGTTGCCGACAGTCTGTCCGAGCACGGTCCCGGCGGGTTGCGAGAAATCGGCGACGGCAAGGTCCCCCAGGACGATCCCCGGCCAGAGAGAACGGCCGTAGAGGATCAGCAGAGCCATACCGACGCCGACCGGGGGCCATAGCGCCGCGACACTTCCATGCAGATACGCCAGCTGCAGCCCGGCCTTGGCGGCAAGCCAGTAAATCGCGCCGACCCCGCAGACAGCGCCCACGTACCGTAGGCCGCGAGTTGTCTCGGCCCTACGCGGATAGTAAAGCGGTGAGAACAGCTCCCGAAAGCTCCGACTTGGGAACGAACCCGCGCACCGCAGTCTCGGTGACGAGCGGCCCGTACTCGGCAGCGTTACGGCTGGAGGTCAGGACCACGGCGCAGGGCAGGTCCAGTTCGGCCAGGCGCGCGGCGACGTCGAAGCCGTTGAGATCCGGCAGTTGCACGTCGAGCAACACCAGATCCGGTTGCAGCTGCTGCGCCGCCGCGATGGCTGCTTGACCGTCGCCGGCCTCGCCGATCACGTCGAAGCCCTCGGCCTCGAGCAAGCGCCTCGCGCTCGCACGAAACGACGGATGGTCATCGACGATCAGAACAGTCATCACTCGAGAGATTTTCATCGCGCGCGGGGCGGCGGTATATACGGCTAGCCACACCATTGGCCATCGCCAGCTGGCGTGACGACGCCGGCATCACGAGTTCAGGTACGCGAGGACAGCAAGCACCCGGCGGTGGCCTTCTGCAGTAGCCGGCAGATCGAGCTTGCCGAAGATGCCGGTCACGTGCTTCTCGACCGCGCGCTCGGTGACAACCATCTCGGTCGCGATCGAAGAGTTCGAGCGTCCCTCCGCCATCAGGGCGAGCACCTCCCGCTCTCGAGGGGTCAGCTGATCGAGCGGTCCAGCCGACCGCCGGGCCAGCATTCGCGACACAACCTCGGGGTCGAGCACGGATCCGCCCTCGGCCACGCGCCGGACGGCGTCGACGAACCGCTCGATGTCGGCTACCCGGTCCTTGAGCAGATAGCCGACGCCCTCCGCACTCTCGGCCAGAAGCTCGGCCGCGTACTCCTTTTCGACGTATTGAGAGAGCACGAGCACGCCCGTGCCCGGGAGCTCCGATCGGATGATCAACGCCGCCTTCAGGCCCTCGTCGGTGTGGGTGGGGGGCATCTTGATGTCGACGATCGCGACATCGGGCTTGTGTGCGCGCACCTTGCGCAGCAGGTCATCGAAGTCTCCGGCCTCGCCGACGACCTCGAAGCCCTCATCCTCGAGCAGGCGGGCGACTCCCGCGCGAAGCAGGAGCGAATCTTCAGCGAGCAGTACGCGCATTGAGGAAGAGCCTCCCGTCTATGGGGCCGCGACGCAACCCGCGGGGCGCACTTCGAGTGCGAATCCTGACCATCGGCGTGGGAACGGCGTCGGACTCTGGCGTCTCCCCGTACGCACACGGTGCGGCTAACCGCACGGGCAGGTGTGAGCAATCCGAACGCTCAGACGCCAGCCCGCCGCACAGACAGCCACCTAAGCGGATGAGATCGTCGCGCCGTGCTCAGGACCCACCGCAACGGAGGAGATGCCATGCAACATCCACCCCGCAACCCCGCTCGCCATCTGGCGGCCCGCATGGGCCACTGGAGCGCGAGCCATCGCAAACTGGCGATCTTCGGCTGGCTCGCCTTCGTCGTTGTCGCAATCGTCATCGGCACGGCGGTCGGCACGAAGACGATCGACAGAGCAACAACAACACGGTCGGCCCGTCTGCGCGGGCGGACCAGATCCTCAAGCACGGGGGGTTCAAGCAGTCTGGTCCCCTCACCGAGATCGCGGTCGTCCAGAGCAAGCACCTGACTACCTCTAATCCCGAATTCCAGGCAGCGATAAACGACGTAGCGCGGACCGTCGCTCCCCTGTCAAACGTCCACAACCTGCGCTGGCCGCATGGTCAGGCAGACCGGGATCAGGTATCGAGCGACGGCCGCACGGCCCTGGTCGAATGGGACATGAGCGGCAAGCTCAAGGACGCCGAGAAGCAGATCGATCCGCTTACCACTGCAGTGAAATCGGTTGCTGCCCGGCACCCGGGCTTCTACATCGACGAGGCCGGTGCCGTGAGTTCGGATAAGGCGCTGACAAAGCTGTTCAACGACCAGCTCGGACAGGCGGGTGAGCGCTCGATCCCGCTCACGCTGTTGATCCTCGTGCTCGTGTTCGGGTCCCTGCTGGCCGCATGGATCCCACTGATGCTCGGCTTGCAGGCCGTCATCGCCACGGTCGGCCTGACCGCCATCGTCAGCCACATCACGCCGATGGACCCGAACGTATCGGCCGTGGTCATGCTCGTCGGCCTCGCCGTCGGGGTCGACTACACGCTGTTCTACCTGCGCCGCGAGCGCGAGGAGCGGGCGGCCGGCCGCAGCGAGCGCGCCGCGCTAGAGGCGGCCGCCGCAACCTCCGGACGTTCGGTCCTGATCTCCGGGATCACCGTTTTGATCGCCATGGCCGGGATGCTGTTCTCCGGCGACAAGACGTTCATCTCGATGTCGATCGGGACGATGATGGTCGTCGCCGTGGCGATGATCGGTTCGCTGACCGTCCTGCCCGCGGTGCTCTCGAAGCTCGGTGACCGGGTCGAGAAGGGACGCATCCCGTGGCTGAGCCGGTTCCGCAGCCCGGCCGGCGAGGGCCGGATCTGGTCGCGGATCCTGAACCCGGTGCTCCGTCGGCCGGCGATCTCGGCGGCGATCAGCGTGGCGGTGCTGGCCACGCTGGCGATCCCGGCGCTGCAGATCCACACCGCGTCCTCTTCCCTGAACACGCTGCCCCGCAGCGCGGCCACGGTGGAGGCGATCAACCGCATCCAGGCGGCGTTCCCGGGACAGGCGACGCCGGCCGTGGTCGCGGTCAAGACCGACACGCTGTCGCCCGCGTACAAGGCCGCGGTTGCTCAGCTGCAGTCGGCGGCAGCCGCCACCGGCAAGGGATACGGTGCCTTCACCGTCGACAGCAACTCCGCACACACGGTCGGACGAATCGCGATCCCGCTGCCCGGCAACGGGACAGACGGAGTCTCGACCCGCGCGCTGCTGACCCTGCGGGGCCAGCTGCTGCCGGCGACCATCGGCAAGCTGCCCGGCGCCAGCTACGGCGTCACCGGCACCACCGCCGGGTCCTACGACTGGAACCAGATGATGAAGAGCTCGCTGCCGCTGGTCTTCGGGTTCGTGCTCACGTTCGCGTTCCTCCTGCTGCTGGCCTCGTTCCGCTCGCTGGTGATCGCGGCCAAGGCCGTGGTCCTCAACCTGCTGTCCGTCGCCGCCGCATACGGCGTGGTGGTGGCGGTGTTCCAGTTCGGCTGGGGTTCCAACATCCTCGGCTTCACCTCTAACCACTCGGTGGCTCCATGGCTGCCGCTGTTCATGTTCGTGATCCTGTTCGGGCTATCGATGGACTACCACGTGTTCATCCTCAGCCGCATCCGGGAGGCATATGACCGCGGCATGAGCACCGAGGACGCGATCGCCCACGGCATCAAGACCACCGCGGGAACGGTCACCAGCGCCGCCGTAGTGATGGTCGGGGTGTTCGCGATCTTCGCCACGCTCCCGATCCTCGATATGAAGGAGATGGGGATTGGGCTGGCGACCGCCGTGCTGATCGACGCGACGATCGTCCGTGGCGTCTTGCTCCCGGCGACCATGAAGCTGCTGGGTGATTGGAACTGGTACCTGCCCAGCTGGCTGCACTGGATGCCCAAGCTCGAGCACCACGCCGAGCCGCTGGCCCAGCCGGCACCGGCCGCCGCCTGACGGTCATCGCTCAAACAGCAAACCCGCGATCCGGGCCGCTCCGTGCGGCCCGGATCCGTTGTGTTGGGAGACGGACTGGCGCGAGTAGCCATCGGTAGGGCCAGCCTGTAGGCTCGGCTGGCCATGTCTGAGAGTCAGGACACGGCGCGGGGCTCCAACGGGTCGCATCGAGGTGCCGGCAAGCGCCGGGACCTAGCCCGAACGCTTAATGACACAGGAGCGAAAGCCGCAAGCGTGTTGCTGGTCGGCTTGGAGGAGCTCCGCGACGACTGCTGGACCGTGCTGGTGGACGCCGGGGTGCGGCTCGAACGGGCCGACGACGTCGCCGGGGCCGTGAGCGCACTGACCGCTGCCCCGATCCCGGTGGTGATCGCGGGCGCGGCATGCGCCGAATCACTCATGCCGGCGGTTCGCGGACGCCCAGAACTGGCCTCGACCCACGTCGTTGTCGCGGCCGCGCTGGACTCACTCGATGAGCTGCGGGATGCGCTCGACACTGGAGCGGACGACGTGATGCGGGTGCCGTTCGAGCCCGAGGTCCTGGTGGCCCGCGTCGCGGCGGGACTGCGGGCCGCGCGCTTGCGCGCCAACGACGCGCTGCTGCGCGCGATGGTCGACAACATTCCCGGTGCCCTATATCGCGGCGCGTGCGACCTCGATTGGACGATGTACTGGCTGAGCGACGAGGTCTTGACGATCACCGGCTATCCCGCCAGCGACTTCATCAACAACTCGGTGCGGACGTTTGCCAGCGTCATCCATCCCGAGGATCGCGATTACGTTGAGCGATTGGTCGCGCAGGCGGTTCATGCCCGTCGACCGTTCAACCTGGAGTACCGCATCGTGCGGCGGGATGGTGAGGTGCGCTGGGTGCTGGAACGCGGCCAGGCTCGGGATGGCGGTGACGGCCGCCTGCGGCTCCATGGCGCGATCTTCGACATCACGGTTCGCCGCGCCGCCGAGCAGGCGCTTCGGGAACGAGAGGTCGTCGAGGCGCAGCTCGCCGAGGTTCGCGCCTCACGCGCTCGAATCGTCGACGCCGCCGACCGAGCCCGTCGGGAGATCGAGCGCAACCTGCATGACGGCGCCCAGCAGCGGTTCGTGTCCGCCACGCTCCAACTCGCGGCTTGGCGCCGGGCGTCTCACGGCGAGCTGTCGGAGCAGTCGCGGGCGGAGCTCGATGGTGTTCTCACCGAGCTCCGTGCCGGGCTCGCCGAACTGCGCGAACTCGCGCACGGGTTGCATCCCGCAGTATTGAGCGACCGCGGCCTGGAGCGCGCGCTGTCAAGCCTCGCGGACCACGCCCCGGTTCCCGTCGAGGTCCGCACTGAGCTTTCGCAGCGGCTCGCCACACCGATCGAAGCCGCCGCGTACTTCACGGTCGCCGAGGCGCTAACGAACGTTGCGAAGTACGCCTGCGCGAGCCGGGCGTGGGTCGACCTCGATCAGTGCGACGGATACCTCCGCGTCGAAATCGGCGACGACGGCGCCGGTGGCGCCGACCCCCGGCCGGGTTCGGGGCTTCAGGGGCTCCGTG
>CAVSAY010000034.1:0-27452 GCA_963725925.1 uncultured Solirubrobacterales bacterium | reverse complement strand
AGATGTGGTACATCGGCGTCGCCGCCGCGCGCGTCTCGGCCTCGGCCACGTCGCTGACCGTCGACTCGCCGAGCACCGACCGCACTGCCGACGCGGCCGTGGCGAACACGCCGGTCGCGCCGGCGCCGACGGGACCGTCGAGCAGCTCGACGATCTCGAGCACCGTGATCTCGGTGCCGGGCCGGGCGAACGTGTAGCCGCCCTTGACGCCACGGTGAGAACGCAGGATCCCCGAGCGTCGAAGCGTCGCGAACAGCTGCTCGAGGAACTGCACGGGGATCTCGCGCCGCCGCGCCAGCTCGGCGATCGGGACTGGGCCGCGATCGCCGTGGTGGTACAGCTCGACCAGCGCGCTCAGCGCGTACGGCGACTTGGTGGTGATCGAAATCATCTACCGGGACGATCGTATGCGACCGCCATCGGCGGAGTCCACCGGCTCGGCGAGCCGGTCAGCGTTCCGACTAGTGAGAGAGACCTAGATCCAGCCGCGCTCGGTGGCAATCAGGACCGCCTGTGCACGGTCCATCGCGCCGAGCTTGCCGTAGACGTTGTGCAGGTGCGTACGCACCGTGCTCGTCGACAGGCCGAGCTCCGAGGCGATCTGCTTGTAGACCATCCCGCGCGCGAGGCGACGCAGCACGTCGATCTCGCGGCTGGACATCGGGCACGGGTCGATCTGACGCGGCCGGCCACCTGTGGTGGGGAGCGGCAGCTCGTACATGACCGTGCGCAGGTCGGCCGGCTTGACGCCGACGACGCGCGCGACCGACAGCAGCTCCGACGGGGAGATCACGCCGCCCAGCACGTAGTGCGCGAGCATGTCGGCGAGTCGCACCAGCGCGGCCTCGCCGTCTGCGTCCTCGGCGTGGTGACGCTCGATGACGCTGGCGATCGACTTCGGCAGGCCCCAGCGGCGGGCGAGGACGCCGCCGACCAGAGCGTGGTCGACGCCGAGCTCGCGACGCTCGGTCTGGATGCGCTCCTCCGGAGTCCGCGCGTCGGCGTGAACCTGACGCGGGTAGCCGGGGTACGCGTGGACGAGCACCAGCTTGCCCACGTCGTGCAGCAGCGACGTGACCATCAGGCGGTCGCGCGACTCGTAGCCGAGCTCGCGAGCGAGTCGGTCGGCGACGCGCTGGGTGGCGACGCCGTGCAGACGGAAGCGCTCGGGCACACCCTGCCAGACGGCGGTGCGCTCGAAGAAGTCAAACGTGCGAGCGCGGCTCGCGATCGCGTGGACGGTGCGCGGTGACAGGACCTCGACGCCCTTGACGGCGCTCTCGACTCGGCCATGCTGACGGCCGTCGACCTGGTTTGCCAGGCGCAGGACCGTGACGGCGAGCGCCACGTCGGCCTCGACGGCGGCGACGACCTCGGCGGTCGGCGGCTCGCCCTGCTCGAACAGGCGCATGACCCGGTTGCGGGACTCGACAAGCATCGGGAAGGCCTCGAGCGCCTCGAAGGCGGCGGTCAGCCTGCGACCGTGGCCCTCGTTGTGACGACGCTGCTCACCAGCGACGACGGAATCTGAAGTTGATGATGTTTTTACTGCAGCTAGCGTTGCCACGAAAGCCTTGCTCTCATTGGTCGGGTGATCGGACGCAGCGGAGACTGGCTCCGCCTCGCGGGATTTCCGCTCAGCCTCTTCTATCGGCAGATGTTCGATGGCTTTGAGGCCTTTCTACGACCGGGCCCGATCAAGCGCCTTGTCGATCCGGGCAAGCGTCTCCTCACGCCCCAGCAGCGTCACGCTTTCGAAGATACCTGGGGATACGGTCGTGCCCGCAATCGCCACCCGTATCGGCTGAAAAACACGGCCCGCCTTGCCGCCGTGCGCGTCGACGACTTCGCGCAGCGAAGCTTCCACGTTGTCGAACGTGAACGGGTCCGCGGTCTCCAGCGCGAGGCGCGCCGCCTGCAACGTGTCCACGCCCCCGTCGCGGCCGATCACCTTCTCGAATGCCTTGGGGTCGTCGACGGGGCCGTCGAAGAAGAATCCGGCCAAGGGCCAGAAGTCCGCCAGCGTCTGGATCTTCTCGCGCGAGATCTCGACCGCCCCGCGCAGCCCGGTGCGACCGGTGTACTCCTCGAGCCGGCTTGTCAGCTCGTCGACCGAGAGCTCGCGCAGGTGGCGGCCGTTCAGGTGCCGGAGCTTGCGCTCGTCGAACACCGCGGAGCTCTTGGACACGCGCTCGAGGCGAAAGCGCTCCGCGAGCTCGTCCATCGTGAAGAACTCCTCGTCCGCCGCAAACCCCGCTCCCAGCAGGGCGATGTAGTTGTCCACCGCCTCGGGCAGATAGCCAGCGGCGCGCAGCTCCTGGACCGATGCGGCGCCGTGTCGCTTTGACAACTTGCGCCCGTCAGGGCCGTGCAGCAACGGCAGGTGCGCATAGCGCGGAGGTTCAGCTCCCAGCGCCCGGAACACGAGCAGCTGCGTCGGTGTGTTGGAGATGTGGTCCTCCCCACGAACTACGTGAGTCACGCCTGCGTCGAGGTCGTCGACGGCGACAGCAAAGTTGTACAGCACGGAGCCGTCGGCGCGGGCAATTACCGGGTCGTCGCGGCTGACGTTGGCAAACCGGATCTCCCCGCGGATGATGTCGTCGAAGAACGTGTCGCCCTCGTCGGGGTAGTGCAGTCGCACCGCGCCCGACTCCTCGGGCTCGCCGCGGAAGCCACGATCGAAGCCGTGGCGCTCCTTGTAGAGCTTGACGTCGTCGGCAGTCGCCGTGGAGTGATACGCGTGGCCGTCGGCGAGCAGCTGGGCGAGCGCGTCGCGATGCCGGTCCGCGCGCTCTGACTGGAAGATCGGCCCCTCGTCGTAGTTGAGGTTCAGCCAGCCCAGCGCGTCGAGGATCTGCTCGACGTTCTCGGGGGTCGATCGCTCGCGATCGGTATCTTCGATGCGCAGCACCAGGGTGCCGTCCTGGCCCCGGGCGAGCAGCCAGTTGTATAGGGCGGTGCGGGCACCGCCGATATGTAGTGCCCCGGTTGGGGAAGGAGCAAATCGAACGCGCATGGAGACGTACGCATCATGCTAATCGGCGCTCACGTATCTAACGCAGGTGGGCTCCCAAAAGCAGTGGAACGGGGCGTCGAGCGTGGCTGCGAGGCGATCCAGATCTTCAACCAGTCGCCGCGCATGTGGCGGCCCACCGCCTACAGCGACGACGACTTCGCCGAGTTCCGCGAGGCGATCAAGCCGACCAAGATCAAGGCGGTGCTGATCCACGCCGTGTACCTGCTCAACTGCGCCACCGAGGATCGCGAGATGCGCGACAAGTCGCGTACCTCGCTGATCCAGTCGTTGCGGGTCGGCGCCGGGATCAGAGCGGTCGGAGTGGTCCTGCATCCGGGCTCGGCCAAGCAGGGCGACGTGGGCAAGGCGATCAAGCGCGCGGGCAAGGTCATCAAGGAGGCACTCGACGAGACCGAGCGCTGCCACCTGCTTCTCGAGGACACCGCGGGGGCCGGCGGCACGCTTGGACGTTCGTTCGAGGAGCTTGCGGCTCTGATCGATGCCTCCGGCGGCGGCGACCGCCTCGGGATCTGCCTGGATTCGTGCCACCTGCTGGCGTCGGGCTATGAGGTTCGCACCGTCGAAGGCCTGCGCGACACGCTGAAGGACTTCGACTCGATCGTGGGGCGCAAGCGCCTGAGCTCGCTGCACGTCAACGACTCGATGACGCCGCTGGGCTCCAACCGCGACCGCCATGCGCTGCTCGGCCAGGGCGAGTTCGGCGAGAAGGGCTGTGCGACGTTCTTGTCCGAGCCCCGGTTCCAGAGGCTGCCGTCCGTGCTCGAAACTGGCTCCGACGGCGGCGCGCCCGGCGCCAGCGACGTCGCGCTCGCGGTCAAGCTGCACAAGCGCGGCCTGGCGTCACGCGAGCGCTCCAAGTCCGCCTCCAAGCCGCGCGGCTCCAAATCCGCCGCCAAGCGCTAGCTTCACTGCCCAGATGAGCGAGCGCAGCGGCGACGCGCTGGTCGTGTTCGGGATCACCGGCGATCTGGCGCGCAAGATGACGTTCCGGTCGCTCTACCGGCTGGAGAAGCGAAAGCTGCTCGACTGCCCTGTGATCGGTGTCGCGGTCGACGACTGGGACGTCGTCCAGCTGCGCGAGCGGGCGCTGGAATCGATCAGGCAAAGCGGCGAGAAGCTCGACGAACGGGTGTTCTCGCGCCTGTCAAACCGCCTGTCCTACGTCCGCGGCGACTTCGCCGCCCAGGAGACATACCAGCGGGTGGCCGCCGCCCTCGGCGACAGGCAGAACCCAGTCTTCTACCTGGAGATCCCGCCCTCGCTGTTCGCGACGGTGGTCAAGGGCCTGGCCGAAGCGGGGCTTGTGTCAAACGGGCAGCGCGTGGTCGTCGAGAAGCCGTTCGGCCACGACCTCAAGTCCGCCCGGGCGCTGGCCAGAAGGCTGCACAAGTACATCGACGAGTCCCAGCTCTACCGCATCGACCACTTCCTCGGAAAGATGGGTCTCGAGGAGATCCTGTACCTGCGGTTCGCCAACACGATGCTCGAGCCGATCTGGAACCGCAACTACCTCGCCTGCGTGCAGATCACGATGGCCGAGAAGTTCGGTGTCGAGGATCGCGGGCACTTCTACGACCCAGTCGGGGCGCTGCGCGACGTCGTCGTCAACCACCTGCTCCAGCTGCTGGCGACCGCGGCGATGGAGCCGCCGTCGAGCGGCGACCCTGATCTGCTCAAGGACGCCAAGGCGTCGGTGTTCAGGGCGATCCCGGAGGCCGACCCCGCCAACTACGTCAGGGGCCAGTACGAGGGCTACCGCGAGATCGACGGCGTGCGGCGCAACTCGACGACCGAGACGTTCGCCGCGCTGAGGCTCGAGGTCGACAACTGGCGCTGGTCCGGCGTCCCGTTCTTCATCCGCACCGGCAAGCAGCTGCCGGTCACCCAGACCGAGCTGCGGCTGCTGTTAAAGCCCCCGCCGAAGGTCCACTTCCTCGGCTCCAGCCGGCGCCGGCCCGAGCCCAACCAGATCGTGTTCAGGATCGACCCCGGCACCGGCATCCGACTGGTGCTGGACGCTCAGCGTGCCGACCAGCCGGGAGCCGGCGAGATCGAGCTGGACATGGAGTTCTTACAGGAGGGCGGTGAGGGCGCCACTCCGTACGAGGTGCTGCTGCACGCGGCGCTGGTCGGCGACAGCACCCACTTCACCCGCCAGGACGGAGTTGAGGAGTCCTGGCGGATCGTGCAGCCGCTGCTGCACTCACCGCCGAGCGTGCAGGCCTACAGGAAGGGATCCTGGGGCCCGAAGGCAGCGGACGAGCTGGTGGCCGGGTTCGGCGGTTGGCACGGGCCCTGGATCACCAGCTGACCCGAGGGCTGAACGTCAACGGCTCATTGAAGGTAGGGCCGAAGGGCGCTTCCCGGGCCGCCTGGTGGTGCACAACACGACAATCGCGACGAGATCGCCGAAGTGATCCGTGTGAGGCACCTATACGGTGCTCCACACGACACACCTCGATCGCCGACGATCGATTGTCGTGTAATGCGGACTCAGGCGCCGCGACCGGGGCGGCGACTCCGGGGCGGCGACTCCGGCTCGTCACCCGGACCCGGTTCCTCGGTCCAATCGGGGCGCACCACGCGTCCGGTCCCCGGCAGGTAGTTGGTGCGCATCCGAAGCGGTATCCGGCGGCGACCAGGGCGCTTGGGCCGAAACTCGATCAGGCAGACGATCGCGACCAAAGTGACGATCGCGAACCCGATCACCTGGATCGTATGCGTCGAGGGGATGAACAGCGCGGCGCACCCGATCACGAGGAGCACCACGACCGTGATCACGAACCCGGTCGGGGTCGAGCGTGGGCTGTCGACGTTGTCCGGGGTCATCCCGGCACCCATGCCGTCCGAATTCTGCATGTTGTGGAGGGTACCCCTGTGCACCGTCCGGTGATTAGGGCACATGTATCGCGGACCCGGATGACCGTCATGCTGCGTCCTCGAATCCTCGCGCAGCGCTGCTGCGCTTCGGATCCTGCGTCCTTGCCTGCCGGCCCCCGGGCCTCGCGCTCCATGCACCCCAATCACCGGCCAGCGCACTCAGGCGACGCTGGCCGGCGCCTGTACGGCCTCGATCCGCTCCTCGGCGAGGATCGCGGCCCCGAGCAGCTGATCCAGCTCGGCGTGCAGGCTCGCGTTGCGCTCCACCCGGAACTGCGTGCCCAGCTTCAGGCGGCGCTCCCCGACCGACGTGCGCAGCTCGATCACGACCTCCGACTCGCCGGGGAAGCCGGTGAGCAGCTCGCGCAGCTCGCCGAGCACCGAGGCCGGAAGCGCGTTGGCGTCGAGCCGCAGCCGCAGCGCATCGGGGCCGGACGGAGTCACGGCCTCGCGCTCCTGCGCCTCCGCGACCTCTTCTTCGGTCGGCTGGAAGCGGTCGGCCTGCTGGACGATCAGGCACGTCTTCTCACGGTCCTTGTGGTCAACCCGGCCGCGGACGAGCACGATCGAGTCCGGCGCAAGCGCCTCCTCGCAGGCGAGCAGAGGCTTGCCGAACACGATCATCTCGAGCGACGTCTCGAGGTCGTCGAGCGTCGCGAACATCATCGGATCGCCCTTCTTGGTGCGGATCCGCTTGGTCTCGGTGATCATCCCGCCGACCGTCACCCAGTCGCCGTCGCGGCGCGCGGAGAGGTCGCCGAGCGAGCAGTCGACCTTCTCCCGCATCGCGGCCCTGACGTCCTTGAGCGGGTGGGCGGAGATGAACAGGCCGATCGACTCCTTCTCGGCGGCGAGCATCTCGTGGCGATCGAACTCGATCATCGGGATCGGGGCGTGACTGGGAACCGTCATCGCTCCCGCGCCGGTGTCTGCCCCGCCCAGGTCGCCGAGATCGAAGATCGAGCCCTGGCCGATCAGTGCGTCCTGCTGCGCCTTCTGGCCGGCCCCCTGTGCCTGCTCGAGCACCATCAACATCCCCTTGCGCGAGGCGCCGGTCGATCCGAACGCGCCGCACTTGACCAGCGCCTCGATCGCCTTCTTGTTGACGGCGCGACCGTCGACGCGCGCGCAGAACTCCCACAGGTCGCGGAAGGGTCCCCCCTCCTCGCGCGCCCTCTTGATCGCCTCAACGGCCGCAAACCCGACACCCTTGACGGCATCGAGCCCGAAGCGGATGTTGCCGTCGACGACGACGAACTCGTGGTCTGAGAGGTTGACGTCGGGCGGCAGGATCGAGATCCCCATCTGCTCGGCGTGGCCGACGAAGAACGGGACCTTGTCCTTGGTGTCCATCACCGAGGAGATCAGCGCGGCCATGTACTCGGCCGGGTAGTTGGCGCGCAGCCATGCCGTCCGGTAGGCGATCAGTCCGTAGCACGCAGCATGCGAGCGGTTGAACGAGTAGTCGGCCGAGCGCTCGTTGGTCGTCCACAGCCACTCGATCACCTGCTCGCCGGTGCCCGACGCGCGGCAGCCCGCGACGAACTCGGGCTTGAGCTTTGCCATCGCCTCGCGGTTCTTCTTGCCGATCGCCTTGCGCAGGTCGTCGGCCTTGGCGCCGCTGAAGCCCGCGAGCTCCTTGGCGATCTGCATCGCCTGCTCCTGATAGAGGATCACGCCCTTGGTGGCTTCGAGGATCGGCCGCAGGCGCTCGTCGGGATATGAGATCGACTCCGGGTTGTGCTTTCCGCGCGCGTAGGTCGGGATCTGGTCCATCGCCCCCGGCCGGTAGAGGGCGTTGAGCGCCACGAGGTCGTCGAACTCGGTCGGGCGCACCTTCTTCAGCGCCTCGCGCATGCCCTCGGACTCAAACTGGAACACGCCGATCGAGTCGCCTCGGGCCATCATCTCGTACGTCTTGGCGTCGTCGAGCGGCAGCGTCGTCATGTCGGGCCGCTCGCCGGTCGAGCGCCCGATGATGTCGAGCGCGTCCTCGATCACGTCGAGGTTGCGGAGGCCCAGGAAGTCCATCTTGAGCAGTCCGATCTGCTCGACCGGCTTCATCGAGAACTGCGTGACCGTGCGGAACACCCGGTCGCCGTTCTCGTCGGTGCCCGCGTCGGCGATCTGCAGCGGCGCGATGTCGGTCAGCGGCCGGTCCGCGATCACGACGGCCGCCGCGTGAATCGACGAGTTGCGGATGATCCCCTCCAGGCCCTGTGCGACGTCGACGATCTGCCTTGCCTGCGGGTCGCGGTCGACCTCGGCCCGCAGCGGCTGACCGAGCTTCAGGCAGTCCTCGAAGCTCGGCGGACGGCCCATGATCGGATCGGGGATCAGCTTCGCGAGCCGGTCGCCGGTCCCGTAGTCCATCCCCAGCACGCGCGCGGCGTCGCGGGTGGCCGCGCGGGGGAACATCTTGCCGAACGTGACGATCTGCGCGACCGACTCCTTGCCGTACTTGTCGGTCACGTAGCGGATCACGCGCTCGCGGCCGCGCACCGAGAAGTCGATGTCGATATCTGGCATCGACACGCGCTCGGGGTTCAGGAACCGCTCGAACAGCAGGCCGTAGCGCAGCGGGTCGACGTCGGTGATCTGCAGGGCGTAGGCGACCAGCGAGCCGGCCGCCGAACCGCGGCCCGGACCGACCGCGATCCCCGAGTCCTTGGCGTACTTGACGAAGTCCCAGACGATCAGGAAGTAGGCGTTGAAGCCCATCTTGTCGATCACGCCGAGCTCGTAGTCGGCGCGCTCGAGCGCGTCGGCCGGCGGCGGGTCCCCATAGCGCTCGCGCAGGCCCTGCGCCACGAGCGAGCGCAGGTACTCACCTTCGTCGGCGCCGTCGGGCGTCGGATACCGCGGGATCAGCTGGCCGCCGAGCTCGAGCTCGACGTCGCAGCGCTCGGCGATCTCGAGCGTGGTCGCGAGCGCCTCGGGCCACTCGGCGAACGAGCTGGCCATCTCGTCGGTGGAGCGCAGATAGAACTCGTTGGTGTCGAAGGTGATCTTCGGCTGCGCCAGCGTCGACTTGGTCTGAACGCACAGCAGCGCCGCGTGGTGGCTGTAGTCCTCGCGTCCCAGGTAGTGGACGTCGCCGGTACCCACCAACGGCCTGCCGACCTCGCGCGCGATCTTGACGATCCCCTCGTTGGCCTGGTCCTGGGCCGTAAGACCGTTCTTCTGGACCTCGAAGTAGACGTTGTCGGGGCCGAACGCCTGAAGCATCTCGTCGGCGTGCGCCCGGGCATCGCCGTCGCGCCCGTCCAGCAACGCCTGGCAGAAGCGCGACTGCAGGCAGCCGGTCAGAGCGATGACACCCTCGGCATGAGCCGCGATCTGGGCCATGTCCAACGACGGCTTACCGCGCTGGTAGCCCTCCAGGAAACCGGCCGACGACAGCTTGACGAGGTTCCGGTAGCCGGTCGGGGTGGCCGCCAGGAGCGTCAGGTGAAAGCGGTCCAGGCGGCCCGGCGCACGGCGCAGGTGATCGTCGACGACGTACACCTCGCAGCCCAGGATCGGCTTGATCCCGTGCTTGCGGCAGGCCGAGAACAGCTCCACCGAGCCGTTCATCACGCCGTGGTCGGTCAGCCCGAGCGCCGGCTGCTCGAACGACGCAGCGCGCTCCACGAGCGCGTCGATCTTGCACGCCCCGTCGAGCAGCGAGTACTCGGAGTGGACGTGAAGGTGGGCGCAGGCAGAACTCATACGAGGCACGCAGCCTGGATCGGCCACGGACGGTCGAGGATAGGCGAGGCCTCGGACGCCCGCCCGAGCCGAGCCCGCTACTTGCGACGACGTCGCCGGCTAATCGGCAGCGATCCGCCGCTGCGCCACAAACGCGCCCGCCAGCACCGCCCCGCCCGCACCGGCGATCGCCAGCGTCCGCGTCGAGGGCTTGTGCGACTGCCCGGGCACGCGCCCGCGCAGGTACCACTTGACGGCCTGCCAGACCGCATATCCAAGGAGCTTGTAACCCATAAAGGGGTGCTACCCGCTGTCGCCGTGCCTGACGCGCCAGGCCATCCGGGACTGCAGCGACCACAGCTCGATGAACCCCGGCGAGGCCTCCTGCGAGAACAACCCGCCGGATTCGCTGAACGTCGCCAGCTGCGCGTCGTAGACGGCGTTGGGCGAGGAACGGGTGACGACCCGTGCCGATCCCTTGTAGAGCCTCACCCCGATCTCGCCGGTGACCTGGGAGTTGGCGGCGTCCATGTAGGCGTCGAGGTCGGTGCGGAGCGGCTCGAGCCACAGGCCGGCGTACACGAGGTAGGCCCAGTGGCGATCGAGGGTCGGCTTGAACTGGTTCTGGTGGATCGTCCCGACGAGGCGCTCGAGCTCCTGATGGGCCGTCAGCAGGATCGTCGCGGCCGGCACCTCGTAGATGTCGCGGACCTTCAGGCCGACGATCCGGTCCTCGATGTGGTCGACGATCCCGACCCCGTGCCGCCCGCCGATCTCGCCGGCGCGCTCGATCAGCTCGACCAGTCCAAGACGCTCTCCGTTGAGCGAGACGGGCACACCGGCCTCGAACCCGACCGTGACGACCTCGGCCTCGTCGGGCGCGAGCTCGGGCCGCGTGACGAGCTGGAAGACGTCGTCGTCGGGCGCGTGGTCGAGCTCCTCGATCCAGCGGCCCTCGCTGGACCGCCCCCACAGGTTGTCGTCGATCGAGTACGGCGCGACCTCGGATCCGCCCTTGACCGGGATGCCGTGCTCGCGCGCGTAGGCGACTTCCTCCTCGCGGCCCATCCGCCAGGAGCGCACGGGCGCGATCACCTTGAGCTCGGGGGCCAGCGTCGCGATCGTCGCCTCGATCCTGACCTGGTCGTTGCCCTTGCCGGTGCAGCCGTGGGCGATCGTGTCGCAGCCGCTCGCGCGCGCGTGCTCGACGGCGAGCTTGGCGATCAGGGGACGCCCGAGCGCGGTGAACAGCGGGTACGCGGTGCCATAGATCGCGTTCGCCTTGATCGCCGGGACGACGTAGTCGCGCGCGAACTCTTCGCGCGCATCGACGATCACGGAATCCAGAGCGCCGAGCTGCTGGGCCTTGCCGCGGATCACGTCGTAGTCCTCGCCGGGCTGCCCGAGGTTGACGGTCAGCGCCACCACCTCGGCCTCGTACTTCTCCTGGATCCACTTGAGCATCACGCTCGTGTCCAAGCCGCCGCTGTAGAGCAGCAGCACCCGGTGGACGTCTTCTGGGCGCGCTTCGTAGGAGGTCGTGGGACGGGTGGCTGGGTCGGGCATGGAAGTCGGGAAGGCTACCCTTCGACGCGCTGGCGCACCTCGGTCCACAGCGCCTCGTAGGCCGGCCCGGCACGGCCGCGGGGCGCGAACACGCCGATCGCGTCGCGCTTGACGCCCATCCGCTCGACGTCGGCCGACGCCGGGATCGCGGTCTCCAGCACATCGTTGCGCTCGGCCCGCAGCCGCTCCATCACCTCGTGGTGGAGCTTCTTGCGCCGATCGACCATCGAGAAGAACGCCAGCACCTGAACGCCGACCTTCCGCTCGCGGGCGTCGGCGACGACGGCGTCGAGCTGGTCGATCGTGCGCGAGGAGAGCGTCGCCGGCACGATCGGGACGAGCACCACGTCGGCGGCCTCGAACACGCTCTCGGACACGAGCGAGATGCTCGGCGGGCAGTCCAGGAACACCCAGTCGTACTCGTCCTCGAGCGGCTTGAGCACGCGCGCGAGCCGCCGCGTCGGCTTCTTGAAGCGGTCGAGCGCGAGGTCCATGTGACGGTAGGAGAAGTCGGCCGGCAGCAGGTCCAGATTCGGATGGTCGGTGCCCTTGATCAGCTTCTCGACGTCGCTCTTGAGTCGCACGAGCTTCTCGCCGCCGCCGCGGACTTTCGGCTTGACCCGGAACAGATACGTCGAGCCGCCCTGCGGATCGAGATCCCACAGCAGCGTTCGCAGCCCGTCGCGCGAGGCCAGATACGAGAGGTTGACGGCGGCTGACGTCTTTCCGACTCCGCCCTTGATGTTGTAGGTGGCGAGGACCCGGCTCACGTGAACGTGGCCTTGACGAGCTTGCGCTGCTCCGTGCCCGCGAACACAGCAAACCGCGCCGCGAACTCCGCGCGCGCAGCCTGCTCGTCCTCCTGTAGCCGCGAGACCAGCGCGCCCGTCGCCATCAGCGCGGCGGCGCCGCCCCTGACTGACGCGAGCTCGTCGCGCAGCGAGGACAGCATCGCGATCTGGACCTCACGGTCCTGGTGGCGTCCCAGCACGTCCTGGAGCGACTTGAGAGCCTTGATCATCGGCTTGACGACGTCGTCGGGATACAGCGGCGCGCCGAACAATTCGAGCAGGTAGCGAAGCTCCTTGCCGCGCTTGCGCAGCTCGTGGTACTCCTCGGCGGGGCTGGAGTCGTCGATCGCCGATCCCATCTTCACCATCCGGCGGTAGACCTTATGGATGCGGGCGCCGGCGACCTCGCCGATCGGCCGCGAGGCGTCGGGTCGATCGCTCTCGTCAAGCGACGGCAGCCGATCGAGGAACCGGGCCCAGTGCTCGAGCAGCGACGTCACCCGCTGCGAGCGCAGATCTGAGACCATCTGCCGCCTGGCCGCCAGGCGCCGGCCGCGCAGGACCTCGAGCAGCGGATCGAGGTCCGCCCTCATCGCCTCGGGCACGAGGCCCCGCATCGCATCGAACTCGAGCACGTAGACGTCGAGGTCGCGGGCGTCGCCGGTGATCTGCTGAAGCCAGCGAAACTCGGCGCGGAACTCCGCCAGCGGCTCGGGCGGAAACACCTTCTTGAGCTCTCGCTGCACCGATCGCGAGCGCCGCACCGACACGCGGTAGTCGTGCAGGAACTCGCTGTCGGTGTCGGCGATCGTGCCGTCCGTGTTGGCCTCGATCACGTCGAGCAGGCGCCGCAGGACGGTGGCGGCGGCGACGTCGGCCCGCTCGTCGAACTGCAGCGGCACCGAGATCTTGGACGAGATCCCGGCAGGGTCGTGGCCGGCCGCTGTCACCGCCTCGTCGACCAGCGGCTGGTCGGCGGCGGCAAGGCCCAGCTCCCGAGTCAGCGCCGACTTGACCTTGCCGAGCTCGTCGTCGTAGCCGCGGACGGCGGCCAGGCGCACGCGCGGGCGCAGGATCGACAGGCGGCCCGCGTTGTCGACGACCGCCGGCTCCTCGAGCGTCATCCGCACGACCGTCTTGCGCTCGTCGTCGAGCACGTTGAGCGCGCGCCGGCGGGCATGGACGCGCGCCAGCGCCAACAGCGCGCGCTCCTCGACGACGTCGAGCAGCGCATCGCGCAGCGGGCCTGGCTCGAGCTCACGCGGGAACAGACGCTGCCCCGGCTTGGCAATCCGGCCGCGCAGACGCACGACTCCGGAGTCGCGGTCGAGCAGCACCAGCTCACCGTCCTCGTGCGCGGCCGACAGGCCGGCCTCGCGCAGCAGCGCGTCGAACGTGTCGTAGTAGGTGCGGTCGGAGTCGCCGAGGCCGCTGTCGGTGATCTGCAGGCCGTTGCCGAGCGCCTCGCCCACCACGCTCGGCGTGGTCCCGTCGGTCGACAGGAACTCGCAGCCGCTCATGGCGCCAGCGATCCCAGGCGGTTGACGGCCTCGTCGATCTCCTCGGCCGAGACGATCAAGGGCGGTTCGAGGCGAATCGTCGCGGGTCCCGTAGCGTTGACGACGAGGCGCTCCTCGAGCAGCGCGCGGCGGGCGAGCTCCGGAGCGCCGCCGTTGTCGCCGGGCTCGATGTCGAGCGCGACCATCAGGCCGCGTCCGCGAACCGCGGCGGCGTACGGGAGCGACTCCAGGCGCGCCATCAGCTGCGCGCCGAGCTCACGGACGCGCTCCAGCAGCTCGGGGTCAGAGCAGATGTCCAGCGCGACCAGCGCCGCCGATGCCACGACCGGGCCACCGGCGAATGTCGAGCCGTGGTCGCCGAGCTCGAACACGTCCGCGAGCCGCTCGCCGGTGATCAGCGCGCCGATCGGCAGGCCACCGCCGAGCGCCTTGGCCGACGTGATCGCGTCGGGCACGACGTCGGTCTGCTGATAGGCCCACAGGCTGCCGGTACGGCCCATGCCGCACTGGATCTCGTCGAAGATCAGCGCCGCGCCCTCGCGGTCGCACGCCTCCCGCGCGACGTGCAGCAGCTCGTCGTCGAGCACGTTGATCCCGGTCTCTCCCTGGATCGGCTCGAGCAGCACCGCCGCCGTGTTGGAGTCGACGGCCGCGTCAAGCGCTCGGGGGTCCTTTGGCACCACGCGAAAGCCCGGTACGAGCGGCGCGAACGGCGCCTGCTTTGACTCCTGGGGAGTCGCCGACAGCGCCCCGTAGGTACGCCCGTGGAAGGCCTGCTCGACCACGACGATGTCGCCGCCGTTGCGTGCGCGGCGAGCCAGCTTGATCGCGGCCTCGTTGGCCTCGGCACCGGAGTTGGCGAGGAACACCTTGCCGCCCAGCGAGCTCTCGGCCAGCCGCGCCGACAGCCGCAGCGCCGGCTCGGTGTAGTACAGGTTCGACACGTGGGTCAGCCGCCCGGCCTGCTCGCGCACGGCCTCGACGACGCGCGGGTGGCAGTGCCCGACGTTCACGACCGAGATCCCGGCGAGGAAGTCGAGGTACTCGTTGCCTTCTGAGTCCCACAGCTTGCAGCCCGAGCCGCGCACGAACTCGACCGGGTTGCGCGCGTAGGTCGCGATCGCGTGAGCCTGCTCGAGCGCGCGAAGCTCGGCGAGGCTCATAGCCGGGGCCCGATCTTGGTGCCCTGGCCGGCGTCGGTGAACAGCTCGAGCAACAGCGAGTGCGGCTCGCGGCCGTCGACGATGTGCGCGAAGCTGACGCCACCGTCGATCGCCGTCACACACGCCTGGAGCTTGGGTCGCATCCCCCCGGCGACGCTCGGCAGCGAGGCTTCGACCATGTCCGCCGCCGCCTCTGAGACGACCGAGGCGGGATCGTCGGGGTCGCGCAGCCAGCCGGACACGTCGGTCAGGAACATCAGCTTGTAGGCGCGCAGCGCCTTGGCGACGGCACCCGCCGCCTCGTCTGCGTTGATGTTGTAAGACTGGCCCTCACGGTCTGCCCCGACGCTCGCGATCACGGGAATGTAGTCCTGCGCCACGTGGGTCAACACGCTCACGTCGACGCGCTCGATCCGACCGACGAAGCCGATGTCCTGGCCGCTGGGCGCCTGCTGGCGGCTGGCCTGGAACAGCAGCCCGTCGTCGCCGCACAGTCCGACTGCCGGCTGGCCGTGGCGGTTGATGAGCAACACGATGTCCTTGTTGACCTTTCCGACCAGCACCATCTTGGCGACCTCGACGGTCTGCTCGTCGGAGACACGCAAACCGTCCACGAACTCAACCGGCAGGTCAAGGCGGCGCATGTAACTCGTGATGTCCGGGCCGCCGCCGTGAACCACCACGGGGTTCATCCCGACGTACTTGAGCAGCACCACGTCGCGCGCGAACTCCTCCTTGAGCGCGGGGTCGGTCATCGCCGCGCCGCCGTACTTGATCACTACGGTCTTGCCGTAGAACTCCCGGATGTACGGAAGCGCCTCGAGCAGCGTGGCGATGTCGCGCATCAGGCCTAGGTCGTGTACTCGGAGTTGATCGTCACGTACTCGTGTCCGAGATCGGAGAAGAAGCGCTCGGTCTCGGCGCCCTCCCCGGGCAGCCCGATCTCGTACTCCACCTCGTCGCGGGCGACCGCCGCCGACAGCGCCGCCGCGTCGTGGGGCACCACCGCTCCGCGTGAGCACACCTGCACACCCTCGATCGCGATGTCGAACGGCAGCGGGGCGGTGCCGGGCAGCGCCATCCCGACGGCCTGGGCGATCCTGCCCCAGTTGGGGTCACCGCCGTAGAGTGCGGTCTTGACCAGCGGAGAGTCGGCGACCGCGCGGGCGACGGCCTCGACGGCGCGGTCATCGCCGCCGCGGACCACCACCCTTCCGATCCGCCGAGCCCCCTCTCCGTCGCGGGCGATCGACAGCGCCAGCTGGCGGAGCACCGCGTCCAGCGCCTCGCCGAAGCGAAGCTCGTCGTCGGTCTGGGGCGCCACCTCGATACCGGACTCGCCGCTGCACTGCAGGATCACCGTGTCCGACGTCGACAGCTGGCCGTCGACGCTGATCCGCTCGAACGAGCGCTTGACGGTGACGCCCAGCAGCAGGTCACACGTCTCCGCCGATAGCGCGGCATCGGTCTGGACGAAGCACAGCAACGTCGCGAACCCGGGCGAGATCATCCCCGCGCCCTTGGCCTGGGCGGTCAACCGGACGGAGCCGCCGGAGAGCTGTACGTCGAGGCAGACCCGCTTGGCGTACGCGTCGGTGGTGCGGATCGCATCGGCGAAGTCGGCGTCGCCGTCTGCCCGCAGCTCGTGTGACGCGCGCACGATCCCGATCGTGACCGAGCTCATGTCGAGCGGGACACCGATCACCCCGGTCGAGGCGACCGCGACGACGCCCTCATTCCCCACGCCGGAGGCCAGCGCTGCGGCGCCCTGCATCTTCGCGGCGTCCTCAAACCCGCGGCGGCCGGTGGCGGCGTTGGCGTTGCCGGAGTTGACGACGACGGCGCGGATCGCGTCCAGCCGCACGCGCTCGCGGCACAGGAGCACCGGTGCGGCCTGGGTGCCAGAGCGGGTGAAGCGCGCAGCGCTCGTCGTCGCCTGTGCACTGCACGCCAGCAGCCCGAGGTCGAACGCGCCGCTGGGCTTGAGCCCGCACGCGACCCCCGCCGCGCGAAATCCCTTCGGCAGGCCGCCGGCGACCTCGGTGGCGTGCGCCGGCGCCTCGATCCACCGCGAGCCGAAGAAACCGTTCACTCGATCCCCTCCCCTTCTGGGCGCCCGAACATCAGGTTGAGGTTCTGCACCGCCTGCGACGCGGCACCCTTCCAGAGGTTGTCGATCGCGCCGAACACGACGATCCGCCCGGTGCGCTCGTCGCGGTGCACCGAGATGCGGCAGATGTTCGTCTCGCGGACGTCGCGGACTCCGGGCGGATCCGCCGCGAGCTCGACGAACTGCTCGTCGCCGTAGGCGTCCGCGTACAGCCGATCGACGTCGACATCCGCGACCCCGTTCAGTGGCGTCACATAACACGACACCAGCTCGCCCTGGTCGAGCGGCACCAGATGCGGGGTGAACGTGATCCGGACGTCGGCGCCCATCGCACCCAGCTCCTGCTCGATCTCGGGCGTGTGACGATGGCGGGGGACGCCGTAGGCATTGAGGTTCTCGTCGACGGTCACGAAGTGGGTCTTCGCCGTGGCGGCGCGGCCCGCTCCGGAGACCCCGGACTTGGCGTCGACGATCACGTCCCCGATGATGCCCGCGCGGGCAAGCGGCGCGAGCGCCAGCAGTGTCGCCGTCGGGTAGCAGCCGGGGTTGGCGACCAGCGCAGCCTCCCGCACCTGTTCGCGGTACAGCTCAGGCAGGCCGTAGACGGCCTGCTCGATCAGCTCGGGGGCGTCGTGCTCGTGGTACCACTCGGCGTACACGCCCGGGTCGCGCAGGCGAAAGTCGGCGCTGAGGTCGACGACCCGGACGCCGCGCTCGCGCAGCTGCGCCACCAGCGGGGCGGCGGCGCCGTGCGGGTAGGCGACGATCGCCGCGTCGATCTCGGCGTGGCGGTCGATGTCGAGCTCCTCGAGCGTCAGCGGCACGCGGTGAAACGGGTACAGCTCGTCCAGCGTCGTACCGATGTCGCTGCGAGCGGTGATCGCGCGCAGCTCGAATGCGGGATGGCGGTGCAGCAGGCGCGCCGTCAGCGCGCCCGTGAACCCCGCGGCGCCGAAGACCGAAACGCTAGGAGGCACGGACCCGTCCCGACAGCTCGTCGGCCAGAGCCTTGGTGATCGCGTCGCGGCGCCTGGCGACCTCCTCGTCGGTCAGCGTGCGGTCGGGCGCGCGATACGCGAGCCGCAGCGCCAGCGACACGTTGCCGGCGCCGATCCGCTGCTCATCGCGATAGACGTCGAACACCTCGGCGCGGGCAAGCAGCGGCGCCCCCGCGCGGCGAACCACGGCGAGGACGTCCGCCGCGGCGACTTCCTGTCCGACGATCACCGCGAGGTCCTCGCGCACCTCCGGGAAGCTCGTGACGTCCTCGAACAGCGGCGTCGCCGGCACCGGCACCGCGTCGAGGTCGAGCTCGAACGCAGCGACGGCCCCCTCGAGCTCCCATTGCTCGGCGACCAGCGGATGGATCTCACCGAGCCACCCGACGGGCTCGTCGCCGACGATGATCGTCGCCGACTTCCCCGGGTGCAGGAACGGCTGCTGGCCCGGCTGCACCGACCACGGCGCGCGCAGGGCGTCGAGCAGCCCCTGCAACGCTCCCTTGGCCGCGAAGAAGTCCGCCGCCCGCGGCGCGGGCTCGCGCCAGGTCGGCGGGCGCACCGCGCCGAGCAGAACGGCGCCGAGGTGATAGCGCTCATCGGGAAGCTGCCCGGCCTCGGTCGGGAAGTACACGGGGCCGGCCTCGAACAGGCGCAGGGTCGCCGCCCCCTGGGACCGGTTTCGCCGCGCGACGTCGAGCAGCGATCCCAGCAGGGTCGTGCGCAGCTGCGACTGCTCTGCGGACATCGGGTTCTCGAGCTCGAGCGCGCGATGGTCCTGCAGCCGCAGGCGGTCGGCGAGGTCGGGCGCGACGAAGCTCCAGCCGACGACCTCGTGGATGCCCTGACCCGCGAGCGCATCGGAGGCCGCCCGGCGCATCCGCTGGATGTCGGTGAGCCGCCCGGAGGCCCCGTGCCTGGAGGGCAGCGTCGCGGGCAGTTTCTCGAAGCCGTCGATCCGCCCGACCTCCTCGATCAGGTCGGCCTCACGAGTCACGTCGGCGCGGCGGAACGCGGGCACCGTGACGTCGAGGCCGTCGTCGGCGTCGACCGCCTCGAACTCGAGCGCCTCGAGGATCTGCTTGCAGCGTTCGCGCGCGATCGGCGCGCCGAGCAGCCCCTCCACTCGCGCGTCGCGCAGGCGGATCGTCTTCAGCGCCGGCCCCGCGCCGCCGACGTCGATCGTGCCGGGCGCGACGGTTGCGCCGCACAGGTCGATCATCAGCTGCGTGGCGAGCGCCTGGGCCTCGAGCGCCTGTTCGGGCTGAAGCTGCTTCTCGAAGCGCGCCGAGGCCTCGGTGCGCAGCCCCAGCCGCAGCGACGTACGGTGGATGTTCGGCCCGTTCCAGTTCGCGATCTCCATCAGCACGCGGGTCGTGGTCGGCTCGACCTCCGATCGCGCGCCGCCCATCACCCCGGCGATCGACGTCGGTCCCTCTTCGTCGGCGATCAGCACCATCTCGGGATCGAGCGTGCGTGTCTGCCCGTCGAGCGTCGTCATCGTCTCGCCCGGGTGCGCCGCGCGCACGGTCAGGCGCGCACCCGCGACTCGGTCGAGGTCGAACGCGTGCAGCGGCTGGCCCGTGAGCAGCATCACGTAGTTGGTGATGTCGACGACGTTTGAGATCGGGCGCTGGCCGGCCGCCATCAGCCGCGCCTTCAGCCACGCCGGGCTTGGCTTGATCTGCACGTTCTCGAACACGCGCGCGGTGAACCTCGGGCACAGGTCCGGGACCTCGACGACGATCTCGGCGCCCTCCACGTCCCCGGCGGTCCCCGGGTCCTCGGCCCACGGCGGGCGCGCCAGCGGGGCACCCGTCGCCGCGTGCACCTCGCGCGCGACTCCGTAGATCCCCAGGCAGTCGGGCCGGTTGGGCGTGATCTCGAGCACCAGCACGTCGGTCGAGATCGGGATCACGTCGGCCAGCGGCATGCCCGGCGTCAGGTGGTCCTCGTCGAGCACGAGAATCCCGGCGTGGTCGGTGCCGATCGCCAGCTCGTCCTCGGCCAGGATCATCCCGTTTGACTCCATCCCGCGCAGCTTGGCCTTGCGCAGCGTGGTGCCGTCGGGCATCACCGCACCGGGCGTCGCGACCGCAACCGTCTGGCCGGCGGCGACATTCGGCGCGCCACAAACGATCTGCGAAGGCGACCCCGCTCCGATGTCGACCAGGCACACGCTGAGCCGGTCGGCGTCGGGGTGCTTGCCGGCCTCGAGCACCTTGCCGACGACGAAATGCTCGAGCCCGGTGACGCCGTAGCGCTCGACGCGCTCGACCTCGGTGCCGGTCATCGCCAGGCGCTCCGCGAGCGCGGCGGCATCGAGCTCGGGGTGGCTGTACTCGTGCAGCCAATTCAGTGGAACGCGCATCAGCCGAACTGCTCCACGAAGCGGACGTCGTTGTCGTACAGCAGCCGCAGGTCGGGCACGCCGTGCTTGAGCATCGCGATCCGCTCGATCCCCATCCCGAACGCGAAGCCCTGGACCTTCTCGGGGTCATAGCCGTACTCGCGCACGTACTCGAACACGTTGGGGTCGACCATCCCCGCTCCGAGGATCTCGATCCACGCGGTGCCCTTGCACAGCGGGCAGCGCTCGCCGTCGGCGGTCACGCCGTCGGTGCAGTTGAAGCACGAGACGTCGACTTCGACGCTGGGCTCGGTGAACGGGAAGAAGTGCGGGCGCAGCCGCACCCGGCGCTCGTCGCCGAACATCGCCCGGGCGAACGTCAGCAGCGTCCCCTGCAGGTCCGCCAGCGTGATGTCGGTGTCGACGGCCAGACCCTCGAGCTGGTGGAACTGCGGCGTGTGCGTCGCGTCGGAGTCCGGACGGAAGGTGCGACCCGGCACGACGATGTAAAGCGGTGGCGGCTGGCTCTCCATCGCACGCACCTGGACCGGCGAGGTGTGTACCCGCAGCAGCAGCGTCTCGGGATCGAACAGATCCTCGACGGGCTTGACGTAGAACGTGTCGGTCATCAGCCGCGAGGGGTGGGTCACGCGGACGTTTAGCGCGTCGAAGTTGTAGTAGGCGGTCTCGACCTCGGGTCCCTCGGCGACGTTGAACCCGAGGCCGATGAAGATGTCCTCCATCTCACGCCGCGTCTGGGTGATCAGGTGCAGGCGCCCGATGGCCGGGAGCGGGTCGGCCGGCAGCGTGACGTCGACGCGATCGGTGACCAGCCGCTGCTCGAGCTCGCCGGCCGCGAGCGCCTGCTCGCGCGCGGCGACAGCTGCCTCGAGGGCCTGGCGAGCGGCGTTGGCCGCCTTGCCGACGGCGGCGCGCTCCTCGGGCGGGAGCTGCGCCACGCCGCGCAGCAGGTTGGGGAGCTCGGCCTTGCGGCCGAGGTAGCGGATCCGGACGTCCTCGAGCGCGTCGGTGTCTGCCGCTGCGTCGATCGCGGCGCGCGCCTCTTGCTCGAGCTGCTCGATCCGGTCGATCATGCGGGCGCCATCCTAGTTATCTCGTAGAGCGCGATCGTGGCTGCCATCGCGGCGTTCAGCGATTCGGTCTCGATCGGGATGTGGGCGACGTCGTCGGCGGCGGCGATCACGTCCTCGGGGAGCCCCTCCCGCTCGGCTCCGACCAGAAGTGTCACCTCTTGACCGCGCGGGGAGCGGTCAGAAGGTGTCACTTCGGCCAGGGGGCGGCCGCGACCTGCGACGAGCGCGACCGTGGTCCCTGGGAGCGCGGCGACGCTGTCGGCGCGCGCGAGCGGGACGGCGAACACGGCGCCCATGCTGGCGCGCACCGCCTTGGGGCCGAACGGGTCCGCGGTGCCGGGGCCGAGCGCGACCGACGAGGCGCCGAACGCCTGGGCGGACGCGCAGCACTGCGCCGACGTTGCCCGGGTCGTGGACACCGTGCAGGTACACGCACAGCGGCCCAACGTCGGCGCCACCGCCCACCGCTCCTCGTAGACCGCGAGCGCCCGGGTTCCCGAACCCAGGCCCGAGGCGTTCGCCAGCAGCTCGGGCTCGACCTCCACCCCTGGCAGGCCGCTGCCGGCCGCGCAATACCGCTCGACCGGCTCCCAGCCGGCCGCGTCGGCGGCCGCGAGCAGATCCTCGCCCTCGGCGACGAAGCGCCCGGCGAGCTCGCGCGAGCGGCGGCGCTGGCGGAGCTTGCGGATCTCCTTGAGCTTTGCGTTCTGGTGGCTGGTGATCGTCATCTGGCTAAGGGAACAAAAAAGGCGCCGTTCCTGGAGGAGCGGCGCCCGGTTGGCGGTGCTGGTTTGGTCGGCGTTCGTCAGCCGGCCGCCAGCGCCTCGCGGGCGCGGTCGGCAAAGCGTCGGAAGGTGTCGGCATCGCGGACCGCGATGTCGGCAAGCATCTTGCGGTCCAGCTCGACGCCGGCCTGCTGGAGGCCGTGCATGAACTGCGAGTAGGACATGCCCTGCTGGCGCGCCGCGGCGTTGATCCGGGTGATCCACAGCCTGCGGAAGTCGCGCTTGCGGTTACGACGGTCGCGGTACCGGTACTGGTCCGCTTTGAGCACCGCCTCCTTGGCAACGCGGTAGTGCCGGCTGGCGTCGCCCCGGTAGCCCTTGGCCATTGCCAGGGTGGCGCGGCGCTTCTTGCGAGCGTGGACGGAGCGCTTGACGCGGGTCATTTGTGCTTGGCTCCGAGCAAGACCTTCACTCGCGGCTCATCGTGCTTGGAGATCGCCACGGGTCGGCCCATCGCCCGCTTGCGCTTGGGCGACTTCTTCTCGAGGATGTGGCTCGTGAAGGCATGACGGCCGCGGACCTTGCCCTTGGCGGTCAGCCGGAAGCGCTTCTTGGCGCCTGAATGTGTCTTCATCTTGGGCATGCCGGAGGCGCCTAGTAAAGCAGACGGCAGGCGGCAAGCCGCCCGGCCCCGTGCAATTTCGCCGTCAGGCGATGGCGTCAGCCGTCGGCTTCGTCTGAAGCCACGGTCGGCGAGGCGGCGGGCTCGGCCTCGGCCTCGGCCTCGGCCTCGGCATCATCCGACGGCTCGGAGCCCGAGCCGTTGCGACGGCTGCCGTTGCTGCCGTCGGCCTGTGCTTCTGCCTCGGCACGGGCGCGGTCGCGGCGGCTGCCCTTGCCGCGCGTCTCGGCGTGATCGTCGGAGTCGTCGTGGTGATGATCCTTCTCGCCTGCCAGCACCGCTTTGGACGGCGCCAGCATCATCGTCATGTTGCGCCCGTCCTGGATCGGCGACTGCTCGACTACCGCAAGCTCGGACAACTCTCCCGCAAGACGGTCGAGCAGGGCGGTCCCGCGCTCCGGGTGGGTCACCTCGCGACCGCGGAACATGATCGTGACCTTGACCTTGTCCTTGCCAAGCAGGAAGCGCGTGATGTGCCCCTTCTTGGTGTCGTAGTCGTTCTGCGCGATCTTCGGGCGGAACTTGATCTCGCGAATCGTGATCTGCTGCTGATGGCGCCGGGCAGCCTTCAGCTTCTGGGCCTGCTCGTACTTGTACTTGGAGTAGTCGAGCACGCGGCAGACGGGCGGCCGGGCCTCGGGAGCCACCTCGACGAGGTCGAGATCGCGCTGCTGCGCGTAGGCGAGCGCCTCGGAGGTCTTGATGACCCCGATCTGCTTGCCATCTTCGCCAACGAGTCGGACCTCGGGTACGCGAATCCGATCGTTGATCCGAGTCAGGTCCCGCTCAGGCGGGCGCCGGTCAAATTTTCTAGGGACCGGCACTAGTTGCGGAAAGGACCTTGCGTCAAGCGGCGCCGGGCCGTGTGTGGTGAAGCACTTGGATCAACGAAAGCGAGTATAGCGGCGTATTTCGGTCGTCAAGGGGGTTTTTGGTTGCGATCGCAGGCGGGTCCCATCGCCCGTCACCTGCTCGCACGCGCCTTAACTTCCCCCTCCAAGCGCTCGATGAACGCCTCCACGGGGAATGAGCCGTCGTCGCCCTTGCGGTGCTCGCGCAGCGAGATCTCGCCCGCGTCCTGCTCGCGATCGCCGACCACCGCCATGTACTGGATCTTTCGCAGCTCCGCGTCGCGGATCTTGCGCGAGATCGACTCGGTGCGGTCGTCGACCTCGCCCCGCACCCCGGCGGCCTGCAGTCGCTCGACGACCTGTCGGGCGTACGGGATGTGACGATCGGCGATCGGCAGCACGATCGACTGCACCGGCGCAAGCCACAGGGGCAGCTCGCCCTCGAGGTGCTCGAGCAGGATCCCGATGAAGCGCTCGTAGGACCCCATCAGAGCCCGGTGGATCATCACCGGCCGATGCTCGGCGTTGTCTGCGCCCGTGTAGGACAGACCGAACCGCTCGGGCATGTTGTAGTCGAGCTGGACGGTGCCGATCTGCCACGAGCGGTTCAGCGAGTCGGTCATGTGCAGGTCGATCTTCGGGCCGTAGAACGAGCCGTCGCCCTCGTTGAGGTCGTACTCGAGGCCCATCGACTCGAGCGCCTGCGCCAGCGCACTTTCGCTTCGGTCCCACTGCTCGTCGGAGCCGAGGCGCTCAGCGGGACGGGTCGACAGCTCCAGCCGGACCTCGATGTCGAACACCGCATACGTCGCGAACGCGAACTCCAGGCACGCGGTGAGCTCGTCCTGCAGCTGCTCCTCGGTGCAGAAGATGTGACCGTCGTCCTGCGCGAAGTGGCGAACGCGCAGGAGTCCGTGCAGCGTGCCGCTGGGCTCCCGGCGATGCAGCAGCCCCGGCTCTGAGTACCGCACCGGCAGGTCCCGGTAGGAGTGGCGCTGCAGCGAGTACAGCTGGCAGTGCCCCGGACAGTTCATCGGCTTCAGCGCCATCGACCGGTCCTCGTACTCGGTCACGAACATGTTGTCGCGGTACTTGTCCCAGTGGCCGGAGATCTTCCACAGTGCGCTGTCGTACAGCTGCGGAGTCTTGACCTCGGTGTATCCCCGCGGCCGGCCCATCTCGCGGCTGAGCGCAACCAGCGAGTTGAACACCTCGGTGCCAGCAGGTAGCCAGAACGCGGCGCCCGGCGACACCTCCGAGAACGCGAACATGCCGAGCTGCGGGCCCAGCCGGCGATGGTCGTTGGCGCGGGCGCGCTCGAGCCGCTCCAGGTGGGCCTGGAGGTCCTTGGGCGAGAAGAACGCCGTCCCGTACACGCGCGTGAGCATCGGCTTGCTGGAGTCCCCGCGCCAGTACGCGCCGGCGACCGACTGGAGCTTGAACGCCTTGATGCGCTTGGTGCTCGGGGCGTGCGGCCCGCGGCACAGGTCCGTGAACGGGCCGTTGGTGTACAGCGAGACCGTGCGCACCCCGTTCTCGGACACGAGGTCGTCGATCAGCTCGACCTTGTAGTCCTGGCCTTCGCTGCGGAACCGATCGAGCGCGGCGTCCGTGCTCACGTCCTCGCGAACGAACGGCTCGTCGGCGTCGATGTGCTCGCGCATCTTCGCCTCGATCCGCTCGAAATCCGCGTCAGACAACGTCACCCCGTCGGGGAAGTCGAAGTCGTAGTAGAAGCCGTCCTCGATCGGGGGGCCGATCGAGATCTTGACGCCCGGATACAGCTCCATCACCGCGGCCGCCAGGACGTGGGCGGCATCGTGGCGGATCAGATCCAGCGCATCGTCGCTCTTCTCGGTGACGATCTCGAGCTTCGCGGGTCCGGTGCCGTCGCCGCCGGGCAGCGGTCGGGCGAGATCGCGCATCTCCCCATCGACCTTGACCGCAAGCGCGGCCCGGGCCAGCCCGGGACCGATCGCCGCGGCCGCGTCAGCGCCAGTGGCGCCGTCGGCCAGGCTCAGCGTCGTGCCGTCTGGAAGCTCGAAGTCCATGCCGCTGATGCTACGCGGCGGCTACGAGACGCGGAACTTGAAGGTGCCGATGGTGCGCAGGATGCCGATGTAGGCCGGGCACACCTTGCCGATCCCGCACTTCGGCGTCACGGTCTCGACGATCTTGCCCTTGTAGGTGCCGGTGCACCAACGACCGCCGATCGGGGTCAGCGTCGTGCTCACGCGCGCGCCCGCGCGCGAGGCTCCTACGGACTTGTTCGCGCTGGCGACGCAGCCCTGCTGTTGCGAGGTGGCGGCCCCGACCTGATACCGGCGAGTGGCGCCCGAGACCGTGCCGGTCTTCTCGGGCGCGGTGAACTTCACGTCGAAGTGCGTGCGACGGTGACCGGAGCTCGGGCTGACCCTGATCCGCGCGCTCTTGGCGCTGATTGCGCCGCCCGGCGGGGCCGGGGTCGCGGTGGATTGAGTCGAACTGGTCTGCGAGGAGGTCGACCCCGCGGTGCTCTGCGAGCCGGCCGAACCGGCCTTGGATGCAGCCGAGCAGGCCGGCAGCGCCGCAATCCCAAGTACCACGAGTGAGGCCGCAACCTTCGGTCTCATCGCGGCCGAGTCTACCCCCGCCCACGGAATCCTCACCCTCGATACATTTAGCTTCTCCCAGGGCGATTAGCTCAGCTGGGAGAGCGCCGCCTCGACAAGGCGGAGGTCACTGGTTCGAGCCCAGTATCGCCCACCTCGCGATTTGCAGGCAAAACGTGCCCGCTCACTTTCGGCCCGCTCCGTCCTGTCGCAATCCTGTCGCAACCGAGACCCGCTCGCGGGCTGCGCGAATCGCCTCATCGGCCGGTGTGCGCGGCGCGTGCTCGAGCTCGCGCAGCACGCCCGCGTAGTGGCGTGCCAGCGTCGCGACCGAGTGGCCGGCCTGCTCGGCGACATACGTCAGCGACCGCCCCTCCCACAGCAGCAGTGACACGAAGCTGCCGCGCAGCCGGTAGGGGCGTAGATCCCCCGTGACGCCGGCGGCGATAGCCGCGGGCCGGTAGACCCGTCGGCGCCAGTTCTGCCAGTCGTAGCGCCTCCACTCGTCCCCGTCGAGCGTCGGGAAGATCAGCGCCTTGCCCGTCGGTCGGCCGCACAGCAGCCGCCACTGCGCCAGGTCTTGCGCCAGCGGCGCGAGTAGGTCGATGTCCCGCGCCCGGCCGGTCTTGCTCGCCACCACGTGCAACGTCCGGTCCCGAACGTCCGCCCAGCTCGAGCCGCGGTCCTCGACGGGCCGCAGGCCACCGTAGGCCAGCAGCGACACGATCGTCGCGTTGCGCGCCCGCCACCACGCGAGCTGCTCGGGCGATTGTCCGGAGCCGCGACTCGGGCTCGACCAAGCGGTCATCATGTGCGCCCGGATCCGCTCCACCACCTCCGGGGCGAGCGGCTGCGGCGGCTGGGCCGGCGGCTGCTTGGGCTTGCCGACGGACTGCACCGGGTTTGTGGCGATCAGCCCACGCACCACCGCGCGCCGCAGAATCCCCTGCAGCAGCATCATCGCCTTGCGGACCGACGGGGCTCCTACGTTCGCCCGCTCAAGGTCCGCGCGGAAGTCCTCAACCAGCCACGGGGTGATCGCGCGTAGCTCGTAGTCGCCCAGGCGCGGAAGCACGTGTGTGCCCCACACCTCCAGGTAGCGCCGCCGGGTGTCCTCGGCCAGGTTCGGGATCGCGTAGCGCGGCCACCAGTCCTCAGCCACGAACTCCGCCAGCGTGATCCGCGAGCGCATCACCGTCGGCGCGAGCGCGCCGAGCTGGCGCTGGCGTTTCTTCTCCAGGTCAAACGCGTCCGCGTCGCCCTTGCGATCAAACAGCCTCGACGGGTGCCTCCCACCCTCGAGCCAACGAACCTCGTACTTCCCCCGCTTGGGATTCCATTTGACGCTCATGACCGGACCCTACGCGCCGCGACGGGTCACCGGCCAGCCGCCTCCCGCTC
>CAVSAY010000033.1:0-212654 GCA_963725925.1 uncultured Solirubrobacterales bacterium | reverse complement strand
CGCAACAGCCCTGCGGGTAGCTCGAAACGGCGCTCAAGCCCGAGATGATTCCTCAGCGGCGTTCGGCAGCGGTCGCTTGAACAGCAAGACGGGGTGCTGAGAATGCCGCTCGATGCCCCAGGATCCGACCGTCGCGACGGCTTCCCAGCCCTCCCGGCCCAGCCGGTTGAGGTCTTCGATCGTGAGCTTCCGCTCCAGCAGATCGAAGGTCATGTATTCCCAGCGTTGCATGTCGCTGCTGTGTTCTAAGTTGGCTCGCCCCACTGGCCATCTCCATGATCCCGCGCGCTTTGATCGGCGACGGCCGGTGCGCCTTCTGGCGCGAAGCCGGCTTGCGTGAGCATTCGCCGCAGGTCGACGATGAGCTGGACGTCGACATCCTTTCCATGGGGCGCAGGAAGCACCTCGGTCTCTGGGCCGAGTGCGACCTTGAGCTTTCCGTTGTGCTCGCGGGTGACCGTTCCAACCGTCTCGAGTAACGACACAACCTGGCGCCACTCGATGTTCCGGCTCGGCGGATGACTGAAGATCTTTTCAATCGTGTCGCGATGATGGTTACTGAGGTGCGCTTCCATCGGGACCCCTTTGTCGGTGTCGCTTGTTGCCTGTGCTGTTCGTCGTGGAGTTCATGATCCCACCAGAGGCCCACTCCCCTCGCGCCAGAGTGTCGCTCGGATCGACTTTCGACACCGATGGAGCCTCGGGAGCCGTCGACGCTGCATCAGGTTCAAGCCGGACGTGCGCTCCCGCCCGCCGCAGCGAAGTCGCCGCCCCGGCCACGACGTGTCGGGCACACGCCATCACTCATCGATATCGGACGAATGTCTTTTTCGACCCAGGTTGTTCGCGGTTGTGAATTGCGTCAGGCTTGGGCCTGGCCCGCCGATGAGCGGGCTGGGATTGCAAAGGAGGATCAGCAATCGGTGATCGTCGATCTTGTTCTGGGGAAGCGAGGGTCACGGCATGAGTTGGAAACGAGTGCTCGGCTTCTTCATCGCCCGGCCGCTGATCGCCGTCGCAATCGCCGCCGTCGTGGTGGGAGTGTTGCTGCTGTTCCAGACCCACAAGCAGACGACGCCGGTTACGCATCGCACCGAGCATGTGCAGTTGAGCGACGCGCAGCAGACGCAGCTTGGCGACCAGCAGTACACGAAGACGCTCCAGCAGGACCGGGCGCAAATCGTCTCGTCCGGCCCTCAATACGCGGAGGTGCAGCGGGTCGCCAAGCGGATTGAGCAGGTTGCCGCCCGCGACAGGCCGGCGTTCGTCTGGAAGGTGACCTTGCTTCGTAAGAACGAGGCCAACGCCTACTGCTTGCCGGGAGGCAAGATCGTGGTCTACACCGGGATCCTGCCGGTCACTGGTAACGACGCTGCGCTTGCGACGGTGCTCGGCCATGAAGTCGCGCACGCGACGGCTGAGCACGCGGCGGAGCGAATCGAACGGGACCACCTGACCAACGTCGCCGCAGCCATCGTCGCCGGCGGCGTGGCGTTCACCCCGGCTCAATATCTCCGCGTCGTGGCGCTGCTGGGCGCCGCGGACTCGCTTCCGTTCAGCCGATCACAGGAATCAGAGGCGGACCACATCGGACTCGTCTACATGGCGAGGGCGGGCTACGACCCGCGCGAGGCGGTGGCCTTCTGGAAGCGCATGCAGCGGGCCTCGAGAGGTGAGGAACCGCCCGAGTTCGCGAGCGATCACCCAAGCGATGAGCATCGGATCGAGCGAATCGAGAATTGGCTGCCCGAGGCCGAGCGCGCTTACACCCCCGCTCCGAGCACCTGACACCGACCAGGCTGATCAGCCGCTCATCTCACCCCGCCGCGAGCTGGCGCGCTAGAGCAACTCGGCGATCAGCGACGCAGCGCGCGCGGCACCGTCAGCGGTGACCGGCCGGTAGTCGACCTGGCGCCCGAGCTCCGATGCGATCGCCTCGGCGATCGCATCCGGTGGTGCGGAATCGAAATCCATTCGCCGGCCCGCGCGGTGGCGCTGGAGGCGATGATGGACGTGGAAGCTCTGCTCGAAGTGGTGCTTGAGCGGGAAGTAGACGAACGGGCGCCGGTTTGCGGTCAGCTCCATCGCCGTCGTCAGGCCGCCCTGCACCACGGCGAGGTCGCAGGCCGCGAGGTGTCGGTAGAGATCGTGGACGTAGGCGCGGACCTCGAGTCCGTCGACGTCAGCTGCCCCAAGCGATCCCGGGTCGATCCGCGGTCCTGCGACGACGATCATCCGAAGCTCCGGGACGAGCCGCCTGGCCTCCGGGAACGCTGCGATCACGCGGCGCAGCAGATCCGACCCGACTCCCGAGCCGCCGACAGCCACGACGCATACGCGCTCGTCGGGCGCGTACCCAAGCTGCGCCCGCAACTCGCCGCGGTCGCCGAGCGCGGCCGGGTCAAAGCCGGTGACGTAACCGGCGAACTCGAAGTTCGCCTCGGTCCAGTCGCGGATCAGCGGTAGGCCGGCGCCGAGCCGGTCGGGGACGATGTCGTCGGGGTCGCCGACGAAGATCGCGCGGTCGCGGACGCCTGGATGGCCGGCGACGTGCTCGACCATCTGCGCGTTGTAGTCGGAGCACAGGAAGCTCTCGCGGGCGTCTCGGCTGTCCATCGGCAAGAACCCGACGAAGTCGGTCATCCACACGAACGGGACCCGCTTCTCGCGAGGGTTCTCGTGCAGGTAGTAGTCGAGCTCCCATGCCTCGTCGCCGATCCACAGGTCGTAGCGCTGCTCGCGCACGACGTCGTGGAACACCATGAAGTTGGCGGCGAGGATCTCGTCCATGCGCCGCAGCGCCTGGAAGCAGTGCAGATCGTGCTCGGCCGACTCGGATTCGAAGTGACCCGACTCGCTGGCGAGATGACGGCTCGCCGGATGGATGTGCTCGCCCTCGGTCTCCAGCACGCTCGTGACCGGATCCTGCGCGAGCCAGTCGATCTCGAGATCGGGATGCAGGCGGCGAAGCTCGCGGGCGATCGCCATGTCGCGGCGCACGTGCCCGAGCCCGATCGGCGATGAGATGTAGAGCGCGCGGGGTCGGCCGTCGCTGCGATGGACGGTCGGGTCGCGAGGCGTGCGCGTGCGCCCGAAGACGCCCTCGGCGAAGTCGCGCAGCGCAAGGTTGACCTGAACAGGCTGCCGCGCATGGGGGAGGTGCCCACCGCCGCGCACCACCTCGAGGGGCGCACCCGTCAGCCGGGCCAGCGCCCGGCCGTCGCGAAACGGCGTGATCCGGTCGCGATCGCCGTGGACGACGAGCACCGGGCACTCCAGGTCGCGCGCGAGCTGCACGGAGCACCGGGCGCCGGTAATGCGTCTCGCCGAGCGCTGTCGCGATCAGCGTGTCGGGATCGGTGTCAAGCCCCCAGCCGACGCCGTCCTCGATCGTCTTGGTCGAGTGCGGCTCGCTCAGGCACCGGGAGATGAACCACTCGACGAACTCCGGATAGGACTCGCGCCAGTGCACGGCGTTCATCCGGCCCCACCAGCGGTAGACCGGCGACGGGCGCACGAACAGACGGCCGAACCGCGGGTTCAGCAGAACCCACCACTGCGACGGGGTGTATGGGAACACCGAGCCGATGAAGGCAGCGCCGATCACGCGCTCGGGCGCCTGCCGCGCGAGCTCGAGCAGATACTGGGCGCCCTGCGACAGACCGATGCCCAACGCGCTGCTCGGTGCCGGTCGCGTCCATCACCGCGAGCGCATCCAGTGCGCCCGCGGCCGAGCTGTAGCGCCGCGGATCGCGGCAGCGATCAGAGCCGCCGTTGCCGAGGCCGTCCATCACGAGCACTCGAAAGTGGCGCGCGAGATACGGGATCTGCATCTTCCAGTGGCGCGAGTGCACGATCGACCACGGCGGCAGCAGGAACAGCGTCTGGTCGCCGTCGCCGTAGACCTCGAAGTACAGGCGCTGTCCGTCGCGCTCGGCGTACCCCTGAGCATCGGGGTAGCGCGCGCGGGACTGCTCGCCCACGCCGGCATGCCCGCTCAGCCTCGGGCTCGCGTAGCCGCTGACCATCGCTACGCCTACAGCAGCTCGGCGATCGATGCGGCCGCGCGCGCGGCTCCGTCCGCGGCGACCGGCAGGTAGTCGACCTCGCGCCCGAGCTCCTGCGCGATCGCCGCCGCGATCACGTCGGGTGGCGAGTCCGCAAAGCTCATCCGGCGTCCGGCGCGGTAGCGATCCAACCTGTGCGCGACGTGCCGGTTCTGCTCGAAGTGCCGCTCGAGCGGGAAGTACAAAAACGGCCGTCCGCTCGCGGTCAGCTCCATCGTCGTGGTCAGCCCGCCCTGCACGACGGCGACGTCGCAGGCGGCGAGGTGTCGATGCAGGTCGCGGACGTACGGGCGGAGCTCCAGGCCCTCGCCGGCGGGCGAGCCACCGGAGACCAGCGAGTCGGGGTCGATGCGCGGGCCGGCGACGACGATCATCCGAAGCTCGGGGACGAGCCGCTTGGCCTCCGGGAAGCTCTCGATCACGCGACGCAAGAGCTCTGACCCGACTCCCGAGCCGCCGACCGACACGACGCAGACCTGCTCGTCGTCGCCGTACCCGAACTCCGCTCGCAACGCGGAGCGGTCGCCGAGGCCGGCCGGCTCAAAGCCGGTGATGTGTCCGACGAACTCGTAGTGCTGCTCGGTCCACTCGCGGATCGCGGGGAGCCCGGGGCCGAGGCGGTCGGGCACGATGTCCTCCGGATCGCCGACGAAGATCGACCGATCGCGAACCCGGGGGAAGCGCGCCAGCATCTCAACCATCTCGGCGTTGTAATCGGTCGCGAGCAGCGCCTCGCGCTCGCCGCCCTCGGGCATCGGCAGCCAGCCGACGAAGTCGGTCAACCACGCGTAGGCGGCTGACTTCAGCTCGGGGTTCTCGTGCAGGAAGTAGTCGACCTCCCACGCCTCGTCTCCGATCCACAGGTCGTACTCCTGCTCGCGCACCACGTCTGCAAAGAGCATGAAGTTCGCGACGAGGATCTCGTCCATCCGCCGGAATGCCTCGAACACCGGCAGGGCCTGCTCGGACGCCTCGGACTGGATGTGGGACGACTCGCTTGCCAGCTCCGCGCTCGCGGGGTGGATGCGCTCGCCCGCGTCCTCGAGCACGCGCGTGACCGGGTCCTGTGCGAGCCAGTCGATCTCCAGATCGGGATGCAGTCGGCGCAGCTCGCGGGCGATCGCCACGTCCCGGCGCGCGTGCCCGAGGCCGATCGGCGATGACACGAACAGCGCGCGCTTGCCACGGGCGGCGGCACGCCGCCATCGCGCCGGCGGCGGCGGCGCGGAGATGAAGTCCCGCAGCAGCAGGTTGACCTTCACGGGGTCGCGCGCCGTCGGCAGGTGCCCGGCGCCCTCGAGCGTGACGAGCTTCCCGCCGGTGGCTTGCGCCAGGGCGATCCCTTGTCGCAAGCGGGCGAACCACGTCGGAATCGCCGTGGATGACGAGCGTGGGACAGCTCACCCGCTCACACGTTTCGCGCAGGCTCTCGCTGCGCGACATGCCGAGCGCGCGCGTCGTGTCGGCGAGCGTCTCCGGGGTCGTCGCGAGTGCCCACGCCACGCAATCCTCGATCTGCTTGCTCGAGTGAGGCTCGGTGACGCACTGTGCGAAGAAGAACTCCAGGAAGCCGCGGTAGTCCTTGAGCCAGTAATAGCTGTTGTACTTCGCCCACCCGTCGTCGGTGTCGAGCTCGTCGTCGAAGGCGTACCGCTCGCGGTCAGGGTTACCGGGCGCAAGACCCGCAGCCGGGCTGACATACGCGACGCCGTCGACCCGCTCCGGGTGATCGGCGGCGAGGATCGTCGCCCACAGCGCGCCGCACGACACCCCGAGCAGCACCGCGCTCGGGGTAGCGGTGGCATCCATCACCGCCAGCGCGTCGGCGGCGAACTCGTCGGTCCGATAGGCCTCGGCTCCAGACGGCCGGCCAGACCGGCCGTTTCCCCGTCCGTCGAACGTGATCACTCGAAAGTGGCGCGCGAGATATGGGATCTGCAGCTTCCAGTGGCGCGAGTGCACGATCGACCAGGTCGGCAGCAGCAACACGGTGGGCTCGCCGTCGCCGTAGCGCTCCCAGAAGATCCGCACGCCCTCGCGTTCGACAAAGCCCTCCTCATCCGGATAGCGCGCGCGTGTCTGCTCCGGCGCTGAGGCGCCCGCGAGCTCGCCCCGGCTCGCGGGCGCCGACATTTCGGCGTGGGCCGATGCGGTCACGGACGCGCTTCGAACACCAGGTTGAAGGGCGTCTCGGCCGCGCGCCGGAATCCACCGAATCCCCCAGCCTGCACCACATCGTGGATCCGCGCCTCGCCGGCCTGCGCGCCGAGCGCGAGGCCGACCTCCTGGGAGAGCGACGCGGGCGTGCACAGCAGCGTCGAGAACGCGTAGTACGCGCGGCCGATCGGGTTGAGGTTGTCCTCGACCCTGTCGCCGGCGTTGGGCTCGACGATCATCCAGGTGCCGTCCGGCTTGAGCGTGCTGCGGACGTGGCGCGCGGCGCCGACCGGATCGCCCATGTCGTGGAGGCAGTCGAACATCGTTACGAGGTCGTAGTCGTTTCCACTGTACGCGGCCGCGGGAGCCGTTTGGAAACTAACTCGGTCCGCCACGCCCGCCTCCTGGGCGCGCTTGCGTGCGGTCTCGATCGAGCCGTCGTGGTAGTCCCAGCCGACGAACGTCGATTGCGGATACGCCTGCGCCATCAGAATCGTGGAGGCGCCGTGTCCGCAGCCGACGTCGGCGACGTGCGCCCCGTGCTCGAGCTTTGCGACGACCCCATCGAGCGCCGGCAGCCAGTCGGTCACCAGGCTCGCGTTGTAGCCGGGCCGGAAGAAGCGCTCGCAACCCTCGTGCACGTCGTGGGTGTGCTCGTGCCAGCCGAATCCGTCGCCGTTGCGAGCCGCGTCCACGATCTTCGGGGAGTCGATCACCGAACCGAGGGCGATCTGGAAGAAGCCGGGGAGATAGGCCGGGCTGTCGGAGTCGGTGAGCGCGACCGCCTGCTCGGGCGGAAGCGTGTAGTGGCCGCTGTCGGGGTCGTATTCGACGTAGCCACCCGCGGCCTGGGCGTTGAGCCACTCGCGGACGTAGCGTTCGGAAGATCCGGTGCGCTGCGCGAGCTCCGCCGGTGAGAGGCCGCCGGCGCCGGCGAGCGCGCGGTACAGGCCGAGCCTGTCTCCCATCACCACGAGTGCGGTGTTGAGAGTCGCGCCGACCTCGTCGACGGCTCGGAAGACGAACTGGTGAAGCTTGTCGACATCGATTGCAACGGGCTCCTCGATCGTGCTCACTTTGATTCCCTCCAGGGTCGATTTCGGATGACCCTAGGGTTGGGGTGGGCCCGTTCGCTTCCGGGGGGCACCTAGTCTTTCTCGGGCCCCCTGGCCACGGCACCGGGTGATCTGGGCCACCTAAACTCTTACCAATGCTGCTCGGGCGTGAGCAGGAGCGCGACGAGATCGATCGCGCTCTTGCCACAGCGCGATCGGGGTCCAGCGCCACGCTCGCGCTCGTGGGGGAAGCCGGAATCGGAAAGACGGCGCTGCTCGACTACGCGGCCGAGCGGGCCGAGGGCATGCAGGTCCTGCGCGCTCGCGGAGTCGAGTCCGAGGCGCAGATCCCGTTCGCTTCATTGCTCGAGCTGCTGCGCCCGGCGGTGCCGATACTCGAACGGATCCCCCACCCGCAGGCCATCGCGCTCGAGGGCGCGTTCGCGCTGAGGCCGGGGCCGGCGCAGGATCGCTTTGCCGTCGGCGCGGCGACGCTCAGCCTGCTCGCCGCGTACGCCGATCAAGGGCCGGTCGCGGTGTTGCTGGACGACGTCCACTGGTTCGACGAGTCCAGCGCGCAGGCGTTGCTGTTCGCCTTTCGCCGCCTCGTTGCCGACCCGATCGCGGTGCTGCTGGCCGCGCGCGACGACGAGCAGTCGGTGCTCTACGACGCCGATCTGCCGACGATTCGTGTCCGCGGACTGAGCAACGACGAGGCGGCCGCACTCCTCGGTGGCCTGGCGCCTGCGCTCACGGGACGCCTGCACGTGGCCACCGCGGGCAACCCGCTGGCGCTGCTCGAGCTGGCCGACGATGCCGGCGAGCTCGCGTTCGCTCCGGAGGGCGCACCGGTGCTCGTCTCGGCGCGCATCTCGCGCGCGTTTCTGAGACGGGCACAGACGCTCGACCCGGCGGCCCGCCGTGCGCTGGTTCTGGCGGCCACCAGTGACACAGGGGAGACCGTCGTGTTGGAGCGCGCCGCCCGTTCGCTCGAGATCGACCTCGCGGCGCTCGCCGCCGCCGAGAGTGCCGGGCTGATCACGCTGCGCGCGGGCACCGTCGAGTTCAGGCACGCCCTCGCCCGGTCGGCGATCTACGCCGACGCGCCGGCGCAGGAGCGCCGCGACGCGCACCGGGCGCTGGCGGGAGCGCTCCCTGACCGAGACGTCGATCGGCGCGCCTGGCACCTCGCGTCGGCTGCGATCGGCCCCGACGACGCCGCCTCGGCGGCGCTCGAGCAGGCCGGCGTTCGCGCGCGTGACCGCAGCGCGTACGCGGCGGCGGCGGCGGCGTTCGAACGCGCCGGGCGGCTCGCGCTCGACCCCGAGCGCCGCGCGCGTCTGTTCCTGACCGCGGCCGACTCCGCATGGCTCGCCGGACAGGCCGAGCCCGCCGGCAAGCTGCTGGACAGCGCGCGCCAGAGCACGACCGACCCGGCGGTGATCGTCAGCATCGATGGCCTTGCCGGGGAGATCGCGACGCGGCGCGGTCCGGTGATGCGAGGCCACGCGATCCTCACGGCGGCGGCCACGCGCGCGGATCCCGAACGCGCCGTGGCGATGCTCTCCGACGCGGCGATCGCGTGTTTCCACGCCGGCAACCCGACCGAGATGCTCGCGGTCGCCAGCCGGGCGGTTGCCACCCTCCCGGAGCATCCCTCTGTCAGGGCGCGGTTCATCGCTGTGACCACGCTCGGCATGGCGCGGATCCTCGGCGGCGACGGTGCCAGCGGAGCCGACGCGATCCACGAGGCGATCACGCTGGTGGAGGGCGCGCCGGAGCTCCACGACGACCTGCGGCTGCTGCCGTGGCTGACGTTGGGCCCGATCTTCTTGCGCGAGACCGACGTGGGCCGCTCGCTGATCGAGCACGCGCTGAAGATCGCCCGGGAGCGCGCGGCGGTCGGTGCGCTTCCGTTCGTGCTGGGCCTGCTCGCGCGAGACCAGGCGACGACCGATCGCTGGGCGGTCGCCGAATCAACCTATCGAGAGGCGATCGAGCTGGCGCGTGAGAGCGACCAGCGCACCGGCCTGGCCTTCGGCCTGTCGGGGCTGGCGTGGCTGCACGCGCGGCGGGGGCGCGAGCAGGCCTGCCGGCAGAGCGCCACCGAGGCGATGGCGCTGTCGATGGAGCTCGGCACGCGCCTCTACGAGGTGTGGGCCACGGCGGCGCTGGGCGAGCTCGAGCTCGGACTCGGCGACGCGGCCCACGCGGCCGAGTACCTCGAGCAGCGCCAGAACCTTCTGCGAGAGCTTTCAATCACCGACGTCGACCTGTCCCCGGCCGCCGAGCTGGTTGACGCGTACACGAGGCTCGGGCGCGTCGAGGAGGCGCAGCAGGTCACCGCCGAGCTGACGGCAGCCGCCAACGCAAAGGCACAGCCGTGGTCGCTGGCGAGGGCGGCGCGCTGCCGGGGCTTGGTCGCGCCGGACGCCGAGATCACGGTGCATTTCGAGCGCGCGCTGCGCCACCACGAGCAGACGCCCGACGCGTTCGAGAAGGCGCGGACGCAGTTGGCCTACGCCGAGCGATTGAGGCGCGCACGTAACCGAGTCCTGGCCCGCAAGCAGCTTCGCGACGCGATCGAGGCGTTCGAGCGCCTCGACGCGCGCCCCTGGGCAGAGCGGGCGCGCAGCGAGCTGGCGGCGACCGGGGAGAGCGTGCGGCGTCGCGATCCCAGCACGGTCGACGAGCTCACCCCTCAGGAGCTGCAGATCGGCCTGTTGCTCGCGTCAGGCAAGACCACGCGAGAGACCGCGGCGGCTCTCTTCCTGAGCCCGAAGACGATCGAGTACCACCTGCGCCACGTCTACCAGAAGCTCGACATCCACTCGCGCGAGGAGCTCGCCCAGGCGCTCGCCGAGCGGGCCGACGACGCCGCCGAGCCCGCGGCCGAGGTGGTGAGCTGATGCTGTTCGAAGATCGCTCTCGCGCCGAGTCCTTCGGGAACGTCGCCCAGCTCTACGATCGCGCCAGGCCGACCTATCCGCCCGAGCTCGTCGAGTGGTTGCTGTCGGATGGCGCCCGGCGAGTGCTCGACGTCGGGTGCGGCACCGGGATCGCGGGCGCGCTGTTCGCGGCGCGCGGGTGCGAGGTGACCGGAGTCGAGGTCGACGCGCGGATGGCCGCGGTCGCGCAGACCAAGGGCCTCGACGTCGAGGTCGCGAGCTTCGAGCAGTGGGATGACCGGGGACGGCGCTTCGAGCTGGCGATCTCCGCTCAGGCGTGGCACTGGATCGAGCCTCGCGCCGGCGCGGCGAAGGCGGCCGCGGTGCTGTCCGATCGAGGCCGGCTCGGGTGCTTCTGGAACCTCGGGGATCCGCCCGCGGAGGTGCGCGAGCGACTCGCCCCGGTCTACGACCGGCTGGGCCCCAAGCTCGCGAACCTCTCGGTCGTGCTCGGCCACACCGGCCGCCGCGGCGAGGACACCGCGGCCGCGCTCGACGAATCCGGGCTGTTCGACGCAGCCGAGATCAGACGCTTCGAATGGTCACGCACCTATACGACCGACGAGTGGCTGTCGCTGATCGCCACCCACAGCGACCATCAAGCGCTCGGCGAGGCGCGCCTGCAGGCGCTGTGCGACGCCGTCGGCGCCGAGATAGATGCGATCGGCGGGTCGTTCGAGTACCCGTACGAGACGGTGCTCGTGACCGCGACGCGCGCCTGACGGTCAGGTCTGCGCCGCCAGCCAGGGGTAGCGGTCGGTGTCCTTGCCCGCGTAGTCGGGATCGAGGTAGATGAAGCAGCGCTGGATCTTCCAGTCGCGGATCTCGAACACGTCGCACCAGCGTCCCGCCTGCCACTCGGGCAGGCCGGCCCGCCACGGCCCGTCGCGATGCTGGCCGTGGCTGGTTCCCTCGCACACCACGACGTCGCTGCCGGAGAAGACCCAGTTGAACGCCGAGTAGTGGTGTGTGATCGACTCCAGCGTCGCGCCGACGTCACCGAACATCTGGCCGATCTCGTCCCTGCCGTTGGCCAGCCCCCACTTGGGGAAGTACACCTGTGCGTCGTCGGCGAACAGGTCGAGAATGCTGCCGCCGGTCGAGGTCGTCCCGCCGTTGTCGAATGCCTTGAGGTACTCGATCGCGACCGACTTGCGCTGCTCGTCGGTCATCACACTGGTGGTCAGCGCCACGGTGGTTCCTTTCTACGCCTCGGGTGCGAGAACGATGTCGTAGGTGATGCTCCAGTAGCGGCCTTGCAGCTCGCGGCCGTCGGGCGCGCGCCCGGGCTCGTGCGGCACGACCGGCGCGATCAGCTCGCTCTTGACGCCGAACACCGCGTCGGAGTCCAGGTCGGGATCGCCGTCGGCGAACACGTGCGTGGTCACCGACTCGTAGCCGTCCGCGCTGACCATGAAGTGCACGTGGCCTGGTCGCATCCGGCCGCGGTTTGCAGCGCGCAGCAGATCGCCGACGGGGCCGTCGCCGGGAATCGGGTAGCCGACCGGCTTGACCGCCCAGAACCAGTAGCGCCCGTCCTGATCTGAGTACAGGTGCCCGCGTCCGCGCGGCTGCTCCAGGCCGGCGTGCTGGACGTCGTAGAAGCCGTCGTCGTCGGCCTCCCAGACCTCCATGTGTGCGCCCGGCACCGGCTCGCCGGTGACCGACACCACCCGGCCCTGTACGAGGCACGGCTCGCCTGGCGCGCCGTTTGAGATGTCGTCGCCATTTTGAAACCGCGGCGAGTCGTCGACGAAGAACGGGCCGAACACCGTCGACGGCGTCGCCTCCGCCGGCTTTCGGTGGTTCATCCCGACGACCAGCATCGACAGGCCGAGCACGTCCGACAGCAGGATGAACTCCTGACGCTTGTCGTCGGTGATATGGCCGGTCCGGGTCAGGAAGTCGATCCCCGCAAACCATTCCTCCTCGGTCAGCTCGACCTCCGAGGCGAACGCGTGGAGGTGCGCGACCAGGCTCTGGATGATCTCCCGGAAGCGCTCGGAGCTGCAGTTGCCGAGGCTGCTCAGAACGGCCTGTGTGAGCTCCTCGTCAGCGAGATTGCGCGTGCTCAATCGTCCTCTCCTCGGCCTCGGGGCTGTTGAGGAATTCTAGGCGCGGTGTCAGGGTTCCCACCGACGTTCGCGCAACACGCCAGCGAGGAGCCGTGATCAGATGCCTGACAGCACAGCCAGCACTTCCACGCCGCTGACCGGCCCGGAGTATCTGGAGAGCCTGCGCGACAGCAGGGAGGTCTACGTCTACGGCGAGCGCGTCAAGGACGTAACGACGCATCCGGCGTTTCGCAACACGGCGCGCTCGATCGCGCGCCTGTACGACGCGCTGCACGACGACCGGTACCGCGATGTGCTGACGACCGAGACCGACACCGGCAGCGGCGGGCGCACGCACAAGTTCTTCCGTTATCCCAAGAGCGCCGAGGACTGCGTCGGCGACCTCGGGGCGATCGCGCAATGGGCGCGGCTGACGTATGGGTGGCTCGGCCGCAGCCCCGACTACAAGGCGGCGTTCCTCGCGACGCTCGGCGCCAACTCGGACTTCTACGAGCCCTACCAGGAGAACGCCAAGCGCTGGTATCGCGAGGCGCAGGAGCGCGTCCTGTACTGGAACCACGCGATCATCCACCCACCGGTTGACCGCAACCGGCCGCCGGACGAGGTCGGCGACGTGTTCATGCACGTCGAGGAGGAGCGCGACGACGGGCTCGTCGTCACCGGCGCGAAGGTCGTGGCGACCGGTTCGGCGCTGACGCACTTCAACTTCATCGCGCACTACGGCCCGGTGCCGCTGCAGAAGAAGGAGTTCGCGATCGTCTGCGCGGTCGCGATGGGGACGCCCGGCGTGAAGCTGATCTGCCGGCCGTCCTACGAGATGGTCGCCGAGGTGATGGGCAGCCCGTTCGACTATCCGCTGTCCAGCCGCCTGGACGAGAACGACGCGATCTTCATCTTCGACAAGGTGCTCGTGCCGTGGGAGAACGTGTTCGTCTACGGCGACATCGAGAAGGCCAACAACTTCTTCCCGTTCACGGGCTTCATCCCGCGGTTCTGCTTCCACGGCTGCATCCGCCTGGCGGTCAAGCTCGATTTCATCGCCGGGCTGCTGATGAAGGCGGTCGAGGCGACCGGGACCAAGGACTTCCGCGGCGTGCAGGCGCAGGTGGGGGAGGTGCTCGCGTGGCGCAACATGTTGTGGGGCCTGGCGAACGCGATGGCGCGCGATCCGCAGCCGTGGAAGGAGGGCGCGGTCCTGCCCAACATGGACTACGCGATGGCCTACCGGCTGTTCTCCACGATCGGGTACCCGCGCGTGAAGGAGATCGTCGAGCAGACCGTCTCCAGCGGGCTGATCTACATCAACTCCAACGCGCGCGACTTCAAGAATCCCGAGATCCGCAAGTACCTCGACCGCTACGTCCGCGGCTCCGACGGAACCGACTCGGTTCAGCGCGTGAAGCTGATGAAGCTGCTGTGGGACGCGATCGGAAGCGAGTTCGGGGGTCGTCACGAGCTGTATGAGCGCAACTACAGCGGCAACGCGGAGAACATCCGGATGGAGGTGCTGTTCTCGGCGCTGGCCACCGGTCAGGCCGACGAGTACAAGGGGTTCGCCGAGCAATGCATGGCCGAGTACGACCTCGACGGTTGGACCGCGCCCGACCTGGTAAACCCAGATGACGTGAGCTTCTTTACGCAGCGGACGTGAGCGAGAACGGCGCGCAACAGATCGACCCGGCCGAATACCGTCGCGCGCTCGGCCGGTTCGCGAGCGGCATCACGGTCGTGACGACCAGCCACGACGGTGACGCGCATGGGATGACCGCCAACGGATTCATGTCGGTGTCGCTCGACCCGCCGCTGGTCGTCGTGTCGCTGGCCAACACCTGCCGGCTGCACTCGCTGCTGCCCGCCAGCGGCCGCTACGGGGTCAGCGTGCTGAGCGAGTCACAGGAGCCGCTGTCGCGGCACTTCGCTTCGCAGGGAACGCGCATGGTCGCCGAGATCCCGTTCGTGTGGCGCGGCGAGATTCCGTTGCTGGAGGGGGCCCTGACCCATCTCGTGTGCTCGGTCGTCGACAGCCACCCGGCCGGCGACCACACGCTGTACGTCGGGCGCGTCGAGCACCTGGAGTACTCCAACGGATCGCCGCTCGTGTTCTACACGGGCGAGTACGGGCGCCTGGACGTGCAGCTCTGGGACCACTCGTACATCTGGAAGCCCGACCCCTGGAGCTAGCCGGCACCGGCCGTCCGCCGCCGTGAGCCGCGCGGTACACTAGCGTACCGATGCCGGAGCCAGGGACGCCAACCGATCACCGACAGCGACTGATCGCGGCGATGTCCGAGTCGGTCGCCGACAAGGGCTACCGCGAGACGACGGTGGCCGACGTTGTGCGGATCGCGCGCACGTCGCGGCGCAGCTTCTACGAGCAGTTCGAGGATCGCGACGCGTGCTACCTGGCGCTGTTCGATGCCGTCAACGACGCGCTCATGGCCGAGGTGGCAGCGGCGGTCAACCCGGAGCATCCCTGGGAGCGGCAGGTCGACCAGGCGCTCGGCGCCTACCTCGACGCCGTCGCCGCGCAGCCGGGGCTCTCGCAGAGCTTCGTCCGGGAGCTGCCCGCGCTGGGCAAGGCCGGCTCTGACCGCCAGCTCGCGGTCGTGGAGCGGTTCGCGCGCCAGTTGGTGGGCCTGGTCGAGCTCGGGCGGCGCGAGCAGCCCGGCCTCGCGCCGGGGCCGCTGACGCTCGACATGGCGCTGATGATCGCCGGCGGGATACGCGAGCTGACCGTGATCTCGATCCAGCAGGGCCGCGACGTGCGCGAGGTGCGCTCGGCGGCCGCGGACGTGATCAAGGCGATCCTGCGGGGCGCGACAGCGTCCCAATCGACGCGTCCGCTGGCCGGCTCGGGACGTTAACCGCGCTGAGCGCGGCTGACGCCCCAAAGCGGGGCCGACCCGGGCCGAGTGGGACGTTTTCGCGCTGACGGGGCCGGGTACGATCGCGTACCAGGAGCTGGTACGCTCATGTACCCGCCCCGCCCGCCCCGCGCCGCCCCGCCCGCCGCGCCCCGCCCCCCGAACCGCGAACCAGACCCCACGGAGAGGCTGCTGATGCAAAACGAGACCGAGCCACACTTCGAAGTCGCGATCATCGGTGCCGGCTTCTCCGGTCTCGGCATGGCGATGGCCCTGAAGCAGGACGGCATCGACAACTTCGTCGTGCTCGAACGCGCGGCAGACCTCGGTGGCACCTGGCGCGACAACTCCTATCCGGGATGTGCGTGCGACATCCCGAGCGTCCTGTACTCGTGGAGCGACGAGCAGAACCCCGAGTGGAGCCGGCTGTTCGCCCCGCAGCCGGAGATCCACGAATACATGAAGGCGGTCGTCGCGCGCCATGACATCGACAGCCACTTGCGTTTCAACACGGACGTGCAGAGCGCCCGGTGGGAAGACGAGCGCTGGGAGATCGAGACCAGCCAGGGGCTGCTGACCGCCGACATCGTCGTCTCCGGCGCGGGCGCGCTCGCCGATCCGAAGATCCCGGCCCTCCCCGGCCTCGACCGCTTCAAAGGAACCGTCTTCCACAGCTCTCGCTGGAACCACGAGCACGACCTGACCGACAAGAACGTCGCGGTCGTCGGCACCGGCGCCTCGGCGATTCAGTTCGTCCCGCGGATCCAGCCCGACGTCAAGCGCCTGCACCTGTTCCAGCGCACGCCACCGTGGGTCCTGCCGCGCGCCGAGCCCGAGATCCCCAAGCGCTGGCGCCGCGCTCTGGCCAGACGCCCGCGGCTGATGCATGCGACGCGATTCGCCATGTTCTCGCTGCTCGAGACGTTTCACTTCGCGTTCCGGCACCCGGCGCTGATGCGCCTCACCACCGAGCGCCGTGCGCGCCGGCACATCGAGCGGCACGTCGCCGACCCGGAGCTGCGAGCCAAGCTGATCCCGAACTACCGGATGGGCTGCAAGCGCGTGCTCGGCTCAGACCGCTGGTACCCGGCGATCTCCGCGCCCAACGTCCAGGTGATCGCAGGTGGTGTGCACCACCTCACCGAGCACGGGATCGTCGACGAGCACGGGCTCGAGCACGAGGTCGACACGATCATCTTCGGGACCGGGTTTGAGGCGACCGACCCGCCGATCGCCCACAGGATCCGAGGACGCGACGGCAGCACGCTCGCCGAGACCTGGCGGGGGAGCCCCAAGGCACACCTCGGCGTCTCCGTCCAAGGCTTTCCGAACCTGTTCTTCCTGCTCGGTCCCAACACGGGTCTTGGTCACAACTCGGTGCTGCTGATGGTCGAGGCGCAGACCGCCTACGTTCGTCAGGCGCTCGCTTACCTTCGCCGCCACGGGCTCGCCACGATCGAGCCCGACCCCGCCGCACAGGCGGGCTTCCTCGCCGAGGTCGAGGAGGGCACGAAGGGCAGCGTGTGGACGGCCGGAGGCTGCGCCAGCTGGTACCTGGACTCGACCGGGCGCAACTCGACGCTGTGGCCGTGGAGCGTGCGCGCCTACCGTCGGCGACTAGCCCGCTTTAACCCCTCCGAGCATCACATCACCCACCCACGGCCCGCGCGCGTGCTAACACAGGTATGAAAGGAAACCTGTAAGGCCTGAAACCCTGTCGACGCCAAACCTGTGAACACCTACGAAACCTACCGATTGGCATCCCCCTTGGAAGGTAGGCTGCGTAGTTAACGCAAGAGAAGGTGATCGCGCGATGGCGGTAAAAGCGGCCGACCTGGAGTCGGAACTAATCGACGGGATCTGCGAACGGGTCCGCCGCAAGCTGGCCACCGATCGCGTCGCCCCGTGTGAGTCCTTCATCCGGCAGTTCTACCACTGGGTCCCCGCCGTGGATCTGTCGGATCGCAGCGAGATCGACCTCTACGGCGCCGCGATCTCGGTGTGGAACCTGGCACAGCGGCGCGCGCCGGGTGAGACGAAGGTCAACGTCTACAACCCGGACTTCGAGCAGAACGGCTGGCAGTCGCCGCACACGGTGATCGAGATCATCTCCGACGACATGCCGTTCATCGTCGACTCGGTGACGATGGAGCTGGGGCGACAGGGCTACGGAATCGACCTCGTGATCCACCCGGTGGTACGCGTCCGCCGTGACGACCAGGGACGGCTGACCGAGGTGCTCGAGCCGGGCGCGCAGGACGAGGGTGCGATCGCGGAGTCGGTCATCCACGCCGAGGTCGTGCGCGAGCGCGACACGGCCGAGCTCCAGCGGCTGCACGAGAACCTCGACCGCGTGCTCGGCGAGGTGCGCCTCGCGGTGGAGGACTGGCAGCCGATGCGCGCCAAGGCCGAGGAGCTGTACCAAGAGCTCGAGCGCGAGCCGCCGCCGGTCGATCCGGCCGAGCTGCAGGAGGTCAGGGACTTCCTCAAGTGGGTCTCCGCGCACCACTTCACGTTCCTCGGCTACCGCGAGTACGACCTCGTGCAAGAGGGCGAGGAGGCCGGCCTGGAGGCCGTCCCGGACTCCGGCCTGGGGATCCTTCGCAACGCCCCGCCGACCGCGTTCAAGCGCCTGCGGCCGAAGGCGCTCGAGCTCGCGCGCGCACCGCACGTGCTCGTGCTGACCAAGGCCAACTCGCGATCGAACGTTCACCGGCCGGCGTATCTCGACTACATCGGCGTCAAGAAGTTCGGGCCCGACGGCAAGGTCACGGGTGAGCGCCGCTTCCTGGGCCTGTACACGACCGCCGCCTACAAGGCCAGCCCGCGCGACATCCCGCTGCTGGCGCAGAAGGTCGAGAAGGTGCTGAACAAGGCCGGGTACCCGCCGGCCAGCCACGACCGCAAGGCGCTGCTGGAGATCATCGAGTCCTACCCGCGCGACTCGCTGTTCCAGATGAGCGCCGACGAGATGTTCGACGTCGCGATGGGGATCCTGGGGCTCGGCGAGCGTCAGCGCGTTCGGCTGTTCGTCCGGCGCGACCCGCTGGACCGCTTCGTTGAGTGCCTCGTGACGATCCCGCGCGACCGCTTCAACACCGAGAACCGCGAGCGGGCCGGCGCAATCCTGCTCGAGGCGTTCGGCGGCAGCCACCTCGACTGGACGCTGCAGCTGTCGGAGTCGGTGCTCGCGCGCGTGCTGTACATCGTGCACTGCCCCGACGGCGTGCCCGAGCACTATGACGTCGCCGAGATCGAGGCCCGTGTGGCGTCCGTGACCCGTGCGTGGACCGACGACCTGCGCGCGACGCTGATCGACGCCAAGGGCGAGGATCGCGGCGTCAAGCTGTACCGCCGCTACGAGGGCGCATTCCCGGCCGCGTACCGATCGGACTGGCCGGCGCGCTCGGCCGTGTCCGACATCGACCGCGTCGAGCAGCTCGCGCAGGGCAAGGGACCGATCATGAGCCTGTACCGGCCGCTCGAGGCGCAGGTCGGCACGCTGCGCTGCAAGCTGTTCAGCTCGGGCGGGGTGTCGCTGTCAGACGTCGTGCCGACGTTCGAGCACATGGGGGCGAAGGTCGTCGACGAGCGCCCGTACCAGATCACCCCGGTCGACGGTTCGAGCGCATGGCTGTACGACTTCGGACTGCGGTGCGCGGCCGAAGACGTCGAACGGGTCCGCGACATCTTCCAGGACGCGTTCCTCGCCGCGCGGCGGGGCGAGCTCGAGGACGACGCGCTCAACGGGCTGGTACTCCGCGTTGCTCTGACGGGCCGCGAGATCACCGTCGTGCGCGCGGTCGCCAAGTACCTGCGCCAGGCCGGAATCGCGTTCTCGGACGCGTACATGGAGCGGACGCTGCTCGGCCACGCCGACATCGCGGCGCTGCTCGTCAAGCTGTTCGGCGCGAGGTTCGATCCCGATGCCCGCGACGACGACGAGGCAGAGCGACTGAGGACCGAGATCGGGGAGGCGATCGATTCGGTCCAGAGCCTGGACGAGGACCGGATCCTGCGCAGCTTCCTGTCGGTCGTCAACGCGATGCTGCGGACCAACTACTTCGTCGTCGACGAAGCCGGCTCGCCACGGCCGTACCTGTCGTTCAAGCTCGACCCCAGCCAGATCCCGATCCTCCCGGCGCCGCGCCCGAAGTACGAGATCTTCGTGTACTCGCCGAGCATGGAGGGCGTGCACCTGCGCGGTGGAAGGGTCGCCCGTGGCGGGTTGAGGTGGTCGGATCGCCGCGAGGACTTCCGGACCGAGGTCCTGGGGCTGATGAAGGCGCAGATGGTCAAGAACGCGCTGATCGTCCCGGTCGGCTCCAAGGGCGGATTCGTGGTCAAGCGGCCTCCGGGCGAGGGCGGTCGCGAGGCGCTGCTGGAGGAGGGGATCGCCTGCTACCGGATGTTCCTGTCGGGGATGCTCGACATCACCGACAACATCGCCGCCGGCGACGTCGTGGCGCCCGAGCGGGTCGTCCGCTACGACGAGGACGACCCCTACCTGGTCGTGGCCGCCGACAAGGGCACCGCCACGTTCTCGGACATCGCCAACGAGGTGTCGGCCTCGTATGACTTCTGGCTGGGTGACGCGTTCGCCTCCGGCGGCTCGCAGGGCTACGACCACAAGGCGATGGGCATCACCGCGCGCGGCGCCTGGGAGTCGGTCAAGCGCCACTTCCGCGAGCTTGGCACCGACGTGCAGGAGACCGACTTCACGGTCGTGGGGATCGGCGACATGTCGGGTGACGTGTTCGGCAACGGCATGCTGCTCTCGCGCCACATCCGCCTGGTGGGGGCGTTCAACCACCTGCACGTGTTCCTCGATCCCGATCCCGACCCGGAGCGCAGCTTCGAGGAGCGCAAGCGGCTGTTCGAGCTGCCGCGATCGTCGTGGGGCGACTACGACGAGTCGCTGATCTCCGAGGGCGGCGGGGTGTTCGCCCGCACCGCCAAGTCGATCAAGCTGTCGGAGCAGATCCGCGAGGTGCTCGACATCGAGGAGCGAGATGCTCTCGCCCAACGAGCTGATCCAGGCGATGCTGAGGGCGCCCGTCGACCTGCTGTGGAACGGCGGCATCGGCACGTACGTGAAGGCCTCCAGCGAGGCGAACGGAGAGGCCGGCGACAAGGCCAACGACCCCGTTCGCATCGACGGCGACGAGCTGCGCTGCAAGGTGGTGGGGGAGGGCGGCAACCTCGGGTTCACGCAGCGCGCGCGGATCGAGTACGCGCTCGCCGGCGGCAAGATCAACACCGACGCGATCGACAACGTCGCCGGCGTCAACACCTCAGACCACGAGGTCAACATCAAGATCCTGCTCGGGGCGCTCGTCGCCAACGGCGACATGACCTTCAAGCAGCGAAACGTGCTGCTGACCGAGATGACCGACGCGGTCGCCGACCAGGTGCTCTACGGCAGCTACACCCAGACCCAGGCGATGAGCCTGGCCCTGGTGCAGGCGGCGCCGATGGTCGACGTCCACGCGCGCCTGATCCACAACCTCGAGCAGGTCGCCGGGCTCGATCGCGGGCTCGAGTTCCTGCCCTCCGACGAGGAGATCTCAGACCGCAAGGCCGCCCATCAGGGGCTCGTGAGCCCGGAGCTGGCCGTGATGATGGCCTACTGCAAGATCCACCTGTACGCGCAGCTGCTCGAGTCAGATCTGCCGGAGGACCCGTACCTGGCCCACGACCTCGAGCGCTACTTCCCGCCGCCGCTGCCCGAGCGCTACAGCCACGAGATGCGCTCGCACCGGCTGAGCCGGGAGATCATCGCGACCGTCGTCGCCAATCAGCTCGTCGATCGCGCAGGCACCACGTTCGCCTTCCGGCTCGGCGAGGAGACCGGCGCGCCCCCGTCGATACTCGCGCGCGCGTACGCGGTCGCGCGCGAAGTGTTCGACATGCGCTCGTTCTGGGGGGAGGTCGAGGCGCTCGACAATCAGGTGGATCCCAAGTCCCAGCTGGCGATGCTGATCGAGGGACGGCGCCTGGTCGAGCGCGCAACCCGCTGGCTGGTGCGCGCGAACCCGCGCGCGATCGACATCGAGCAGGCGATCGAGCGCTTCGAGCCGGGGGCCAAGCGGATGGCGCAGGCGCTGCCCGACGTGCTCGACGGCGGCGATCGCGAGGCGTTCGACAAGCGCGTCGAGGACCTGCGCAACGGCGGAGTCCCCGCGGAGCTCGCCGACCGCGCGGCCGGCATGCCCTCGTTGTACTCGGTGTTCGACATCGTCGAGGTTGCCGCGTCCAGCGGGCGCGACCAGGACATGGTGATGACGGTCTACGCCGGCCTCGGCTCCCGGGTCGGGCTCAACTGGCTGCGCGACCGGATCATCGAGCTGCCGCGCACCAACCGCTGGCAGGCGCTGGCGCGCGCTGCGCTGCGCGAGGACCTCTACGGCGTGCACCGATCGCTTGCCCAGGAGGTGATCGAGGCGGCAGGGGCTCAGGCCGACGGCGAGGAGGCGATCGACGCCTGGGTTGAGCGCAACGAGGTCGCCGTCGAGCGCTGCATGGCGATCCTGGCGGACATCAACGCCTCGAGGGCCTACGACACGACGACGCTGCCGGTGGCGCTGCGCGAGGTGCGCAACCTGATCCACGCCGACGGTGGGGTGGGTGGGGACGGTTTGCGGTCACAACGGGCGCGTCCAGGACGAGTCCGACGGCGCTCGCGACAAGACCAAGGTGGCCACGAACCGAGCGAATCGAGCGGACCGCGACAAGACCAGGGTCAGCCCACCGAAGTCCGCCCGCTCCTAACTCGCCCCACCGCCCGGGACCACAGCGACGCGGTCACGAACACCAGCACGTCGACCACGCCGGCCACCAGAAAGGCCAGCGGGCCCGTCACCACCCGGCCTGCAAGTCGCGAAAGCACAGCGCCAAGCTATCGTCCCGTAAACATGAACTCCGTCAAGACCAGCGTCACCGAGCTGCCCGAGTCGCGCGTTCGCGTGCAGGCAGAGGTGCCCGCCGAGGAAGTCGAGCGCCGCATCCAGCAGGCCGCCCGCGAGCTGGGGCGCCAGATGCGGATCCCCGGATTCCGCAAGGGCAAGGTCCCGCCGCCCGTCGTGATCCGCCGGCTCGGTCGCGAGGCCGTGCTCGATGAGGCGCTGCGCTCGGCCCTGGGACGCTGGTACGTCGACGCGATCGACGAGGCTGGGATCTCGCCGATCGGCGAGCCCGACCTCGACGTCGGCGACCTCCCCGAGGAGGGCCAGCCGCTCGCGTTCTCGATCGAGATCGGCGTGCGCCCCAAGGCAAAGCTCGGCCAATACAAGGGCCTCGAGGTGGGCCGCCGGGAGCCCGAGGTCGACGACGCGCTGATCGACCAGGAGATCGACGGACTGCGCGACCGCTTCGCGACGCTCGAGACCGTCGAGCGGCCCGCCGAGTCCGGCGACCACGTCGTCGTCGACTACATCGGCAGGGTCGACGGCGAGGCGTTCGAGGGCGGCGAGGGCCGCGATCAGCTGATCGAGCTCGGCTCCGGCCGGCTGGTGCCGGGATTCGAGGAGCAGCTGATCGGCGCCACCGCCGGCGACAAGCGCGACGTCGAGGTCACGTTCCCAGATGAATATCCGGGCGGCCTCGGCGGCAAGACCGCGGTATTCGAGGTCACGGTCTCAGAGGTCAAGGCAAAGCGGCTGCCCGAGCTCGACGACGAGTTCGCCGCCGACGCGGGTGGGTTCGACACGGTTGCGGAGCTGCGCGAGGACGTCGCCGCTCGGCTCAAGGAGGCCGAGGAGCGCACGATCGAGCGCGAGTTCGAGCAGGCCGTGATCGACGCCGCCGTCGCCGAGGCCGAGGTGGAGCTGCCCGACAAGCTCGTTCACGCACAGGCCCACGAGCTGCTCGAGCAGACCCTGTCGACGCTGGCCCGGCGCGGGATCTCCAAGGATGCCTACCTGCGGATCGCCGGCAAGGACGAGGAGACGCTCGCCCACGAGGCCGAGCCCGACGCCGCGGTCGCCCTGCGCCGCGAGGCCGTGCTTGCGGAAGTGGTGGAGGCCGAGCAGATCGATCCGACCGAGGAGCAGGTGCTCGAGATGATCGCCCCGGCCGCCGAGCGCGAGGGCATCGAGCCCGAGAAACTGCTCGAGCAACTGCGCGAGGGCGGGCGCCTTGAGCGCGTCCGCGACGACGTCGCGACCAGCCTGGCGGTGGACCTGCTCGTCAAGGAAGCCACGCCGATCAGCGTCGAGCAGGCCAAGGCCCGGCAGAAGCTGTGGACGCCGGGGCAAGAGGGCAAACAGCAGGGGTCGGGCTCGGGGCAGCTCTGGACACCCGGTAGCTGAGCCTTGGTCTCGCGCATGCCCGGCAATTACGCAGGGCAGAAAAACGGAGGGGTCTCGCTCGTAATTTCCCCTGAGGGCCCGTGGTTGCCGGTTGCTACATTCGGCAGGAATCCGGCTGAGTAAGCGAAAGAAGCGAGGACGATGAGCCCCCTGGTACCGATGGTCGTCGAGCAGACATCCCGTGGGGAGCGGGCGTTCGACATCTACAGCCGTCTGCTCAACGAGCGGATCATCTTCCTCGGCACGCCGGTGGACGATCAGATCGCCAACCTGATCGTCGCCCAGCTGCTTCACCTGGAGTCCGAAGACCCCGACAAGGACATCTCCCTGTACGTCAACTCGCCCGGCGGCTCGGTGTACGCGGGCCTGGCGATCTACGACACGATGCAGTTCATCAAGCCCGACGTGTCGACGATCTGCGTGGGCATCGCGATGTCGATGGGCGCGCTGCTGCTGGCCGGCGGTGCGCACGGGAAGCGGATGGCGCTGCCCAACGCGAAGATCCTGATCCACCAGGTGTCTTCGAGCTTCCAGGGACAAGCGACGGATATCGAGATCCACGCTGAAGAGATCATCGACGTCCGCCGACGCCTAGATGAGATCATCGCGCACCACACGGGGAAGGATCTGGACAAGGTTCGCCAAGACACAGAGCGCGACTACTTCATGAGTTCCGAGGAGGCGAAGGAATACGGAATCATCGACCGCGTCATCTCGCAGCATTGAGGGGCTACCCTTAGCTTCGACGACGCGCGACGAGCCGTACGCCTGAGGGAGAGAGCATCTGAATGGCACGTCCCACCGACTCAAACGAACAGCTTCTTTGCAGCTTCTGCGGGAAGTCGCAGCGCCAGGTCAAGAAGCTGATCGCGGGCCCGGGCGTCTACATCTGCGATGAGTGCATCGATCTCTGCAACGAGATCATCGATGAGGAGCTCACCGCACCACCAAGCTTCGACATCGAGAATCTCCCCAAGCCACGGGAGATCTACGGCGTTCTGAACGAGTACGTCGTCGGCCAGGAGCAGGCCAAGCGGACGCTTTCGGTAGCGGTCTACAACCACTACAAGCGCGTCCAGATGATGCAGTCCGACGAGAACGACATCGAGCTGCAGAAGTCCAACATCCTGCTGCTCGGTCCCACCGGCTGCGGCAAGACGCTGCTTGCCCAGACGCTGGCGAAGATCCTGAACGTGCCGTTCGCGATCGCCGACGCCACCGCCCTGACCGAGGCCGGGTACGTCGGCGAGGACGTCGAGAACATCCTCCTGAAGCTGATCCAGGCCGCCGACTACGACGTCAAGAAGGCCGAGACGGGGATCATCTACATCGACGAGGTCGACAAGATCGCGCGCAAGGCCGACAACCCGTCGATCACGCGCGACGTGTCCGGCGAGGGCGTCCAACAGGCGCTGCTGAAGATCCTCGAGGGCACGACCGCCTCGGTGCCGCCCCAGGGCGGGCGCAAGCACCCCCACCAGGAGTTTCTGTCGATCGACACCACCAACGTGCTGTTCATCTGCGGCGGCGCCTTCGCGAACCTCGACAAGGTGATCGAGCGGCGGATCGGCCATCAGGGTGTCGGCTTCGGCGCCGCGATCCAGTCCAAGGAGCAGCGCGACACCGGCGAGATCTTCGAGCACTGCCTGCCCGAGGACCTCATCCAGTACGGCCTGATCCCCGAGTTCATCGGCCGTCTGCCGGTGATGTCGGCGATCCACCAGCTCTCGCGCGACGAGCTGATGCAGATCCTGACCGAGCCGCGCAACGCGCTCGTCAAGCAGTTCCAGCGCTTCTTCCAGTTCGACGGGATCGAGCTCGTGTTTGCCGATGACGCGCTCACGTCGGTCGCCGACAAGGCGCTCGAACGCGAGACCGGCGCCCGCGGGCTTCGCTCGATCATCGAAGAGGTGCTGCTCGAGGTCCAGTTCGAGCTGCCATCACGCCGGGACGTACGCAAGTGCGTCGTGACGCGCGACACGATCGACAAGGGCAAGGCCCCCACACTCGTCACGGTCGCCGCTCCGGAGGAAGAGGCGCGCTCACGCGTTCCGGGGTGCCGGCGCATGCGCGCGACCCGCGGGGGCGGCGCATGCGCCGGCCCGGGCCGGGCTGCGTGCAGCCCGGCCCCTAGACTGAGGCCTCGTGTCTGACCTCGAGTCAAAGACCCGCTACGACCCGTCCGAGGTCGAGCCGCGGATCGCCCAGCGCTGGCTGGATTCGGGGCTGTTTCACCCCGAGCCGGCCGGCGACCCGAGCGAGAACTACTCGATCGCGATCCCGCTGCCGAACGTCACCGGGGTGCTCCACATGGGGCACGCCCTCAACAACTCGATCCAGGACTGCCTGATCCGCACCAGCAGGATGCGCGGCCGGCTCGCGAAGTGGATCCTGGGCACCGACCATGCCGGGATCGGCACCCAGATCCAGGTCGAACGGGCGGTGGTGCGCGAGGGCACGAGCCGCGAAGAGCTCGGCCGCGAGGCGTTCGTGGCGCGCGTCTGGGAGTGGCGCGACGAGTACGGCGGCCAGATCATCGAGCAGCTCAAGCGCCTCGGCGCCTCGCTGGACTTCGAGGACGAGCGCTTCACGCTGGACGAGGGCTATGCCCGCGCGGTCCAGGACGTGTTCGTCGCGCTCTACGAGAAGGGCTACATCTACCGCGACCGCTACCTGGTCAACTGGGACCCGGGGATGCGCTCGGCGATATCGGACCTCGAGGTCGAACAGCGCGAGGTCACCGACACGCTGTACTACATCGACTACCCGCTGGTCACGGGATCCGGCTCGGTCACGATCGCGACGGTGCGCCCCGAGACGATGCTCGCGGACGTCGCCATCGCGGTGCATCCCGAGGACGACCGCTACCGCCGGCTGGTCGGCGAGAAGGCGGTCCTGCCGCTGGTCGGCCGCAAGCTCAAGATCATCGCCGACGAGTACGTCAAGCCCGAGTTCGGCACCGGCGCGCTGAAGATCACGCCCGGCCACGACCCCGCCGACTTCGACATCGGGCAGCGTCACGGCCTCCCGCAGATCAGCGTGATCGGCGAGGACGGGCGCATGATCGAGCCGGCGCCGGAGCGGTTCGTGGGGATGACGGCGCTGGACTGCCGCGATGCCGTCGTGGCCGAGCTGCGCGAGCAGGGGCTGATCGATCGAACCGAGGAGTACCTGCACGAGGTGCCCTACTCGCAGCGCTCGGGCGAGCGGATCGAGCCGCTGATCTCGCTGCAGTGGTTCATGAAGATGGACGAGCTCGTCAAGCCCGCGATCGACGTCGTCAACAGCGGCCAGGTCCGGCTGTGGCCCGAGAACTACAAGCGCGTCTACCTCAACTGGATGGAGAACATCCGCCCGTGGACGATCTCGCGCCAGCTGTGGTGGGGGCATCAGATCCCGGTCTGGTACCGAGGCGACGAGCGCTACGTCGGGACCGAGCCGCCCGAGGGCGAGGGCTGGACGCGCGACCCCGATGTGCTCGACACCTGGTTCAGCTCCGGGCTGTTCCCGTTCGCGGCGCTCGGGTGGCCCGAGGAAACACCCGCCTTGCAGGCTTTTTATCCCACCGACGCGCTCGTCACGGCGCGCGACATCATCTTCCTCTGGGTCGCGCGGATGATCATGCTCGGAATCGAGTTCACCGGGCAGATCCCGTTCACCGACGTGTACGTCCACTCGATCATCCAGGCGCCCGACGGCCGGCGAATGTCCAAGTCGCTGGGGACCGGGATCGACCCGATGGACCTGATCGAGGGCGGCCCGCGCCCGCCGGTGTTCGCGCAGGGCGGACAGCCCGCGGGTGACTTTCCCGCCTACGGCGCCGACGCGGTCCGCTGGGGGCTGCTGGCGATGTCGTCGACGCAGGACGTCAAGTTCTCAGAGGACAAAGTTGCACAGGCCCAGCAGCTGACCAACAAGCTGTGGAACGCGTCGCGGCTGATCCTGCTCGGGGTCGGGGAGGACGCGCGCGCCGCGATCACTCCTCGCACCGTCGAGGATCGGTGGATCCTGTCGCGGCTGGAGCGCGCCAAGGCCGACACGTCGGCGCGGATCGAGCGCTTCGACTTCTCGCACGCCGCGCTCGGCCTGTACGAGTTCGTCTACGGCGAGCTGTGCGACTGGTACCTGGAGCTGGTCAAGCCGCGGCTGCGCGCCGGCGAGCCCGAGCTGGCGGGCACGCTGCTGCACGTGCTGACCCAGACGCTCGCGCTGGCGCATCCGATCATGCCGTTCGTGACCGAGGAGATCTACAGCTACGTGCCGGGTGCCGACGGTCTGCTCGCGGCGGGCATCCCGGACGCGGGCGAGGCGGGCACCGACGTCGCCGCCGAGGCGACGGTGGCGCGGCTGATCGAAGCGGTGCAGGCACTGCGGACGTGGCGTGATCAGGCGGGCGTGCGACCGGGCGCCACGCTTCCCGCCCGGCTCGCTGTCAGCGGCGGCTACGAGGACACGGCCGAGCACCTGCAGCGGCTCGCGCGCGTGGCGTTCGCCGAGACCGACGACGGCGAGCTGCCGGTCGCGTCGGTCCCGATCCAGGGCGGTGCGGTCGAGATCTTCGCCTCAGACGAGCTCGACCTCGAGGCCGCGGGCCGCAAGCTCGCCGCCCGTCGCGAGCAGCTCGAAGCCGAGATCCAGCGCGCCGAGCGCAAGCTGTCAAACGACGGCTTCGTGGCCAAGGCGCCGAAGGACGTCGTCGACGGCGAGCGCGACAAGCTGACCCGACTGCGCGAGGAGCTGGCGGCGCTGTGACGCCCGAGGACGCAGAGCGCTATCTGCTGTCGCTCGAGCTGTTCGGGATGCGGTTCGGGCTGGACCGCATGCAGCGGCTGATGACCGCGCTGGGACATCCGCAGCGGCGGTTTGCGTCGATCCACGTCGTCGGGACCAACGGCAAGTCCTCGACGGTGCGGATGATCGCCGCGATCCTGCGGCGCCACGGGCTGCGCACCGGCGCGTACCTGTCCCCGCACCTGGTGTCGTTCGGCGAGCGCATCCGGATCGACGACGAGGACCTCGAGCCGGCGGCGTTCGCCGCCGCCGTGCAGCGCGCCGCGCACGCCGCGCAGCTCGTCGACCGCTCGCTGGGGCCCGACGACCGGGTGACGCAGTTCGAGGCGCTGACGGCCGCGGCCTACTGGGAGCTGGCCGATCGCGGGGTTGCAAGTCGCGGTGATCGAGGCCGGGCTGGGCGGCCGCTACGACGCCACCAACGTGATCCCCTCGCGCGTGCAGGTGCTGACGAGCGTCGGTCTCGAGCACACCCGGTGGCTGGGGCCGACGATCACCGACATCGCCCGCGAGAAGCTCGACGTGGTCACGCCCGGCGGGACGCTGGTGCTCGGCGACCGGCTGCATCCGGACGCGCTTGCGGTCGCGCGAGAGGTCGCCGCGCAGCGAGGCGCGACGCTCGTGCAGGCCGGCAGCGACCCGGGCGTCGCGGTCGGTGCCCTGGGCGCGTACCAGCGACGCAACTTCGCGCTTGCGATGGTGGCGGCACAGGCGTATCTGGGCGAGCTCGACGAGCGCGCGGTGGCCGCCGCGGCCGCCGAGATCCGGGTGCCCGGACGCCTGCAGATCGTCGGCGAGGACCCCCTGACGCTTGTGGACGGCGCACACAACCCCGAGGGCATGGCGGCGCTGGCGGAGTCGCTGCCGGAGCTCGTCGCCGGTCGCAAGCCCGTGGTCGCCGTCGTATCGATCCTCGACGACAAGGACGCTGCGGGGATGCTCGCGTCACTGATGCGACATTGCGACGCGATGGTGTTCACCAGCAGTCACAATCCCCGGGCGTTGCCGCCACCGACGCTGCAGTCGCTGTCGCGCCAGCTCCACGGTCCGCCTGCGGAGACCGTTCGCGATCCCGAGGCGGCGGTGCAGCGAGCTCGCGAGCTGGCGGGCGCCGACGGCGTCGTGCGTGGCGACGGGATCCATCTACCTCGTCGGCGACCTGGTCGCACCCGTCGGGCGAGGCCGCGCCTCGACGCTGTGAACGATCCCAACAATCAGCCCAGCTTCCTGATGATGATCGGGCTCGTGGCGCTGAGCGTCGCGATCGTGATCCTCGTGTTCTTCGGGATCGGCTACCTGTTCGGAAGGTTGTTTTTGTGACTCGTCGAAACCGCTCTGGGACCTTTCCTCGCATGAGACGCGTATCGTTCCTAATCAACGCTTCACCGCCCCCTGCGACGGTTCGACCAGCCCTACCACTACACTCGCGTCCTTAAATGCTCTTACAACTGGGCGCTTTCGGCATCAAGAACAACACGATCAGCCTGGTCGTCGACTTGGTGATCCTGTTCCTGGTGGTGATGTGGCTGGCGCTGGTCTACTGGACCTACGCCGACGCGCGGCGCCGGATTGCGGATCCCCTGCTCGTGGGGTGCGCGACCGCCGCGTCGCTGTTCCCGTTCGTCGGGACGATCGTCTACATGATCGTCCGGCCGCCGGAGTACCTCGACGACGTGCGCGAGCGCGAGCTCGAGATGCAGGCCGCCGAGGCACGGCTGGCCGAGCTCGGCTACCACCTGTGCCCGCATTGCGACTACGAGGTCGAGAAGGAGTTCCTGCGCTGTCCCAACTGCCTGCGCAAGCTCAAAGACCCTTGCAAGGCATGTGGAAAGCCGCTGGACCCGGCCTGGAAGATCTGCCCGTTCTGCGAGACCGAGGTCGGCACGATCACCGCATCGCCTCGCCGCGCACGACGGCGCCGTGACCCGGCGTCGGAGTATCCCGTCGCTGAGACCGCCGGCGAGACCAGCACCCCGTCGGGCAGCTGACGGCTACTGACACCCGAAGGGAGAATTGCCCCACATGGAGCGAACGCTGATCCTCGTCAAGCCGGACGCCTTCGCGCGCAACCTCAGCGGCGAGATCATCGCGCGGTTCGAGCGCAAGGGGTTGCGGCTCGCGGCGCTCAAGCAGATGACGATGACCACCGAGCTGGCCGAGCAGCACTACGCCGAGCACGCCGAGAAGCCGTTCTTCGGTGAGCTGACGTCGTTCATCACGTCCGGTCCGCTGGTCGCGATGGTGCTCGAGGGTGACCGCGCCATCGAGGCGGCGCGCCAGGTGATCGGCGCCACCGATCCGCTCAAGGCCGCGCCCGGTTCGATCCGCGGGGACTTCGCGATCGAGGTCGGCCAGAACATGGTGCACGGCTCCGACGCGCCCGAGTCCGCGGCGCGCGAGGTCGGCCTCTTCTTCCCCGAGCTGGCCTGAGACGGGGCGGCGATGGCGCCGCTGATCCTGGCGTCGCGCTCGCCTCAGCGCCGGGCGATCCTCGAGCAGCTGGGGGTCGACTTCGAGGCGCGGATCCCCGACGTGGACGAGCTCGAGACGGGCCCGCCGCACGAGGTCGCGCTCGAGAACGCCTACCGCAAGGCCGCGGCCGCCGCGACCGCGGACACCGAACAGCCGGTGCTGGGCGTCGACACGATCGTCAGCATCGGCTCGCGGATCTGGGGCAAGCCGGCCGACGAGGCGCAGGCGATCGAGACCCTGCGTGCGCTGCAGGGACGCCGGCACGCGGTGATCAGCGGCGTCTGCGTGATCGCCGGCGGAAGCACCCGGACCGCGGCGGCCACCACCGCGGTGCAGTTCCGTTCCCTGGACGATGCGCTGATCGACTGGTACCTGTCCAGCGGCGAATGGCGCGAGCGGGCGGGGGGGTACGCCATCCAGGGCCGAGGTGCGGCGCTGGTGGCGTCGATCGAGGGCGATTACACCAATGTCGTCGGCCTGCCGGTGCCCACGCTGCTCGAGCTGGCGCCCTGGTTGCTGCCGCCCGGGCGGCCGACATGAAAGCCTGGTTGCGTGCTGCCTCGACGGTTTCGCGCGGCGAAGCCGGAAATGCCTTTGCGTATGCGGGTTTTCCAGCACATTTCGGGTCCTTGAAGAGGCTCGCGCGAAGTCACGGGCGATGTCCCTTCGGCTACACTCATCGCTCGGACGCTGCTGGCAGCCTGGGCGTGGGGTCCAACACGCGACGCATCGCCCGCCGCTTGCCCTGCCTCGCACATCTCGTGATTTCGCCTGAAAGTTCTCACCCGCTCCGCGGATGCGGAGCTTTGCCCGACGCCGACGGCGCCGGCGGCACAGGATGACCAATTTGTAATGGGCTTCTTCGGATATCTCACCGGCTTCGGAGGCCGCGACATGGCGGTCGACCTCGGCACCGCGAACACGCTCGTATACGTGCGTGGACGTGGGATCGTGCTGTCGGAACCCAGCGTCGTGGCGGTCGACTCCCGGACCGGTGAGGTCCACGCCGTCGGCATCGAGGCCAAGCGGATGCTGGGCCGCACGCCGGGGACGATCTCGGCGATCCGGCCGCTGAAGGATGGCGTGATCGCCGACTTCGAGGTGACCGAGGAGATGCTCCGGCACTTCATCCAGAAGGTCCACCAGAACCGCTGGGCGCACCCGCGCGTCGTCGTCTGCGTGCCCAGCGGCGTGACCGGCGTCGAGAAGCGCGCGGTCGAGGAGGCATGCCTGTCGGCCGGAGCGCGGCAGGCCTACCTGATCGAGGAGCCGATGGCCGCGGCGATCGGCGCCGGCTTGCCGGTCGGCGAGCCGACCGGCTCGATGGTCGTCGACATCGGCGGCGGCACCAGCGAGGTCGCGGTGATCTCGCTCGGCGGGATCGTCGTCTCGCAGTCCATTCGGGTTGGCGGCGACGAGCTCGACGAGGCGATCATCAGCTACGTCAAGCGCGAGTACAAGCTGCTGATCGGCCAGCAGACGGCCGAGGAGGTCAAGCTCGAGATCGGCTCGGCGTTCCCCATGGGGGAGGAGGTCCAGGCGGAGATCCGGGGCCGTGACATGGTCTCCGGATTGCCCAAAACGGTCGTCCTGACCAGCGAGGAGATCCGCGGCGCGCTCGAAGAGCCGGTGTCGCAGATCATCGACGCCGTCAAGGAGACGCTCGACCGCACGCCGCCTGAGCTGGCCTCCGACATCATGGATCGTGGCATCATGCTGGCAGGAGGAGGGTCGCTGCTACAGGGGCTCGAGGAGCGCCTGCGCCACGAGACGCAGATGCCCGCGCACCTGGCCGAGTCTCCGCTCACCTGTGTGGCGGTCGGCTCGGGGAGGTCGTTGGAGGAGTTCGAAGCAATCCACCGATCGAGCAAGAATTCACGCAACCGGCGCCGCCGGTAATAGGTTTCCGGACCTAGGACCGAAGCGGCGCGGAGCAACGTCTTGGAGACACGCATCACGTGCATGACAAGCAAGTTCGCCGGCGACGAGCAATCCTCGGGCTGCTCGTCGGCGTTTCCCTGATACTGCTGACCGTCTACTTCGGGGAGTCGCCGAGCAGCCCGCTGCACACCGTGCAGCGCGGGGTTGTGGAGGTCCTCTCGCCCGTCCAGGAAGGCGCCAGCAAGGCGCTGAAGCCCGTGCGAGACGTCGCCGGATGGTTCTCGGACACGCTCAACGCCAAGTCCCGGTCCGACCAGCTGCAGCGGCAGGTCAACACGCTGCGGGCTCAGCTCGCCCGTGCCCAGAGCGCGGAGCTGCAGAACCGCCAGCTCACGAAGCTGGTCGGCCTCGACAACTCGCTCGGGATCGAGTCCTACCACGCGGTTGCGGCCCACGTGATCAGCCGCGACCCGACGCTGTGGTACGCGACGATCGAGGTCGACAAGGGCTCAGACGACGGCGTCCACGTCGATGACCCGGTGATCGGCGACGGCGGCCTGGTGGGCAAGATCTCGACCGTCGATCCGACCGTCTCGGTGGTCACACTGATCACCGACCACTCGATGGCGGTGTCGGCCCAGATCCAGGACGCGGGAGGCGACACCGGCGTGCTCGTGCCCGCCGTCGGTGACCCCAACCAGTTGCTGGTGCAGGATCTGCCTCAGTCGGGGCCGTTCCACGAGGCGGTCGGCCAGCAGGTCGTCACGGCCGGCTTCAAGGCGGGCCCGCTGCAGTCGCTGTATCCGCCGGGGATCCCGATCGGCCAGATCTCGAGCGCCAGCGAGAGCAATCTTCTCAACGACGGCCAGGTCCAGGTGAACCCGGCCGTCGACTTGCGCCATCTGGACGCCGTGCAGATCCTGACCAAGCCCCACGGCGGCACGGAGCGCGCGCAGCTGCCGTGAACCTGCGACTCGCTCTACGCCTACTCGTCCTCGCGTTCGCGACCGTGGTGATCCAGCAGGCCGCGATCTCGCAGATCTCGATCTTCGGGGTCAGCGCCGACCTCGGACCGCTGGTCGTGATGTCGGTGGGCCTGCTCGCCGGCTCGCTGGCCGGTTCGATCACCGGCTTCGGGACCGGCCTGCTCGTCGACCTCGTGCTCGTCCAGACGCTCGGCGTGACCTCGCTGCTGTACATCGCGATCGGCTACGGGTCCGGGCGCCTGCGTGAATTGCGAGACCCTGCCCACGGGCTCGTGCCGCTGGCGATGGGCGCGGCGGCGACCGCGTTCGCCGGGCTCGGGATGGCGGTGATCCAGTTCCTGCTGGGCGTCAACGCCCCGGTCAGCCTGCTGCTGTTCCAGCAGATCTTCATCACGGTGCTCGTCAACAGCCTGATCGCACTGCCGGTGTTCGCGATCGTGCGGCGGCTGATCCGGCCGGTGCTGCCCGACGACCCGCGCCGGCGCCGGCGCCGCGCCTACACGACCGGCGGGCTCAGCCCGCTGTCCCGGCCGTCCGAGCGGCTCGGACCGATCCCACGCTCTTCGACGACGCGATGAACCCGAACGCCGAAGACCGCCGTCCCCCGCTTACTCCGCAGCTGGCGCTGCGCGTGGCGATCGCCGCGAGCGTCGCGCTGGCGCTGTTCGCGATCGTGTTCTTCCGGCTGTGGTTCCTGCAGGTCCTGTCCGGGGACCAGTACCTGGCCCAGGCGCGCGGCAACCCGGCGCGCACGATCGACGTCCCGGCGCCCCGTGGCGAGATCGTCGACCGCAGCGGCAACGTGCTCGTCGACTCCAAGCCCGCGAACGCCGTGGAGATCTCGCCGGCCGACCTGCCGGTGGCGCTGCAGCCGATGCTGATGGCCCACCCGCCGCGTCGCGACACAGTCCTCTACAACCGCCTGGCGAAAGTGCTGGGGATGTCGAACAAGCGCAAGAAGTGCGCGATCGACGGGTACGGGGTCCAGCGGCTGTCGCCGATCGGCTGCGCCGTGGCCCAGGGCTACGCGCAGCTCTCCTACCAGGACGTGACGATCAAGACCGACGTCTCCAAGGACGTGCAGTACTACCTCGCCGAGCGCCAGCAGCAGTTCCCCGGCGTCAGCGTCCAGCAGGTGTGGCTGCGCCGCTACCCGCTGGGAACGCTCGCTGCGCAGCTGTTCGGGACGGTGGGGAGGATCACTCCGCAGGAGGTCCACGAAGCCCGGTACCGCGGCGTTTCGCAGAACGCGGTCGTCGGTCAGTCGGGGCTGGAGTGGTACTACGACCGCTACCTGCGCGGCCAGGACGGCGCCGAACGGGTCCAGGTCGACGCCCTCGGTCACTTCACGGGCGACCTGTCGGCGCGTAAGCCGCTGCAGGGCCACTCGCTGAAGCTTTCGCTGGACGTCAGCCTCCAGCGCGCCGGTCAGTTGGCCGTGCAGAACGCGATCAACGCGAACCCGCCGGCGCAGGCGGGCGCGTTCGTCGCGATGGACCCCGACAACGGCGAGGTCTACGCGATGGGGTCGCTGCCGACGTTCAACCCCAGCATCTTCGCCAACCCCGCCGGCGTGCCGGCGTCGACCTACAAGCAGCTCAACAACGCCTCGAGCAACTTCCCGCTGATCAACCGGGCGATCATGAGCGCGTATCCGACCGGATCGACGTTCAAGCCGATCACGGCGACGGCGGCGCTCGAGAGCGGCGCCTGGACGATCGGCGACGTCTACGACGACACCGGCCTGTACTCCAACGGTCCGGGCGACCAGCGCCACAACGCCGGCCACGCGTCGTATGGCGTGCTCAACCTGACCGAGGCGATCAAGGTCTCCTCCGACGACTTCTTCTACAACCTCGGCCGGCTCACCAATGCCGACCCGGTCACGCATCCCGACGGCGGCGCGCTGCAGCACTGGGCGCACCTGTACGGGATCGGCCAGAAGACCGGAATCGACCTCGGCGGCGAGACCGCCGGCAACCTGCCGTCGCCGAAATGGCGCGCGCGCGTCGACCGCGAGGAGCTGCGCTGCGAGCGCAAGCACCACGTGCCGAGCTGCGGGATCGCGGACGGCCGCCCCTGGTCGGTCGGCGACAACGAGAACCTCTCCGTGGGTCAGGGCGACGTCGGAGTCACGCCGCTGCAGCTCGCAGTCGCGTACTCGGCGATCGCCAACGGCGGGACGGTCGTGCGCCCGCACATCGGCCTGGAGGTCGACACGCCCGACGGGACCGTGCTGCAGAAGATCCAGCCGCCGGCCGCCCGCCACGTCAGCATCGCGCCGACGTATCTGGACACGATCCGGACGGGCCTGCGTGAGGCGGCATCGCAGCCGGGCGGAACCTCCGCCGACGTGATGGGCGACTTCCCCGAGGCCGTGTACGGCAAGACCGGTACCGCGCAGCGAAACGGCCAGGCCGACCAGTCGTGGTATGCCTGCTTCGTGCCCGACACGGCGACGAGCAAGCCGATCCTGGTGATCGTGACGGTCGAGCAGGGCGGATTCGGAGCGGCGGCCGCGGCCCCTGCGGCGCGTCAAATCCTGTCGCAGTGGTTCACCGGCAAGATGGGCCCGTTCAAGGCAGGAGCGTCGAAGACACTGTGAGCGTCGTCAGCCGCTTTCAAACGCCCGAGGCGGTGCCGGAGATCCGTGCGCGCCCGATGATCCGGTTCGATCCGCTGCTGCTGCTCGCGGCGCTTGGCCTGATCGGTTGCTCGCTGATCACGCTGAAGGGCGCCACGCGCACCACCAACCCGGGCCACCCCCTCTTCTACGTCGAGCGCCAGGCCGTCTACGCGGCAATTGGCCTCGCGGTCGCGCTGGCCCTCGCCAGCACCGACTACACGCGGCTTCGCAAGTTCAAGTGGCCGTTCTACGGCATGTTGATCGTGCTCAACATCGTCGTCTACGGGGCGCCGCTGGTGCGCGGCGCTCACCGCTGGATCCCACTGCCGTTCTTCCAGTTCCAGTCGTCGGAGTTCGGCAAGATCCTGTTGGTCGTATCGCTCGCGGCGTTCGCCGCGGATCGATCCCGGCGCCTGCACGAGCGGCGCACGACCGCCAGGATCATGCTGCTGGCGCTGGTTCCCGCGCTGATCGTGATCCCGCAGCCCGACCTCGGAACCGGGATGGTCTACGTCGCCGTCGGCTTCGCGATCCTGTTCTTCGCCGGGACGTCGTGGAAGCAGTTGACCTCGCTGGTCGCGCTGTTCGCGATCTCGATCACGTTCGTGCTGGTCGCCGCTCCCGCGATGGGCGTGCACGTTTTGAAGCCCTATCAGGTGCAGAGATTGACGGGATTCCTCAATCCCTCACACGACCCCCGAAATCAGACCTACAACATCCTCGAATCGCTGATTGCGATCGGCTCCGGTCAGAAGACCGGCCGGGGCGTTGCTCATGCAAGCCAGACAAACCTGCATTTCCTTCCCGAAAACCAGACCGACTTCGTATTCGCGGTTGTCGGCGAGACCTATGGGTTCGCCGGCGCAGCCCTCGTGCTATCGCTATATGCATTGTTGATCTGGCGAACGTTACGAATTCTCACGATGGCCAAGAACTTGTTCGGAACCCTTATCGCCGGGGGCATACTGGCGATGTTGATGTTCCAGGTCTTCGTGAACGTGGGCATGACCATCGGGATCATGCCGATCACCGGAGTGCCATTACCGCTGATGAGTTATGGCGGTTCGTCGGTGCTCGTGACGTTCATCGCCCTCGGCCTCTTGCAGTCGATCCACATCCAAGCTCGGGTCGCTGCTTCCGAAAAGAGCCGGGCGCTCGTTTCGTAATAGCCGCCGCCCGCCACGGCGCGGCACAAAGTTTTCCAAAGGACTGAATGACAATTGAAGAAGCAAGTACTGGTCAGCGTTGACCGCGGGGAGACCCGCGTGGCGTTGCTTGAGGCGACCGGAACGGTCCCTCCGCGCAAGTCGGGCTCGACCACCACTCGCCGGCGTCGCAAGACCACCAATCCCGCCGCCGGCTATCACGTCGCCGAGCTCTACCTCGAGCGCCGCGGCGCCCGCTCGATCGTCGGCAACATCTACAAGGGCCGCGTCGACAACGTGCTCGCCGGGCTCGAGGCGGCGTTCGTCGACATCGGGCTTGAGAAGAACGGCTTTCTGCACGTCGACGAGATCGTGCTGCCGGGCGTCGAGGCGCCGCGCCGTGGGCGCGGCGGCGGACGCGACAGCCGTCAGATCACCGACATGCTCAAGCCCGGGCAGGAGATCGTGGTCCAGGTCGTCAAGGACCCGCTCAAGACCAAGGGCGCGCGCCTGTCGATGGACCTGACGATCGCCGGGCGCTACATGGTGTACGCGCCGTACGGCGAGGGCGTCGGCGTCTCGCGCCGGCTCGACGATGGCGAGCGCGATCGGCTCCGCAAGGAGGCCGCCAAGCTCGACCTCAAGGGCGCCGGCGCGATCATCCGCACCGCCGCACAGGGCGCCAAGCGCGCCGACCTCGAGCGCGAGCTTGTCTACCTGTTCAAGCTCAACGAGGTGCTGCAGAAGCGGGTCGAAGAGACCCCCGCTCCGGCGCTGGTCTTCCAGGAGGCGGACCTGTCGGTGCGCGTCGTGCGCGACATCTTCAGCTCGGCGTTCGAGCGCGCGATCGTGGACGACCCCAAGCAGCACCACCGCCTGGTGTCGTTCTTCTCGCGCACCGCGCCAGAGCTCGTCGACCAGGTGGAGCTGTGGGAGGAGCCGACGCCGCTGTTTGAGGCGTTCGGCGTCGAGGAGGTCCTGGACTCGACGCTGTCGCGCCGCGTCGACCTGGCCAGCGGCGGCTATCTGATGATCGACTACGCCGAGGCGCTGACGGTGATCGACGTCAACTCCGGGTCGTTCACCGGCCGCGGCAAGGGCGCAAGGCTCGAGGACACGATCACCAAGACCAACCTCGAGGCCGCCGAGGAGGTCGTGCGTCAGCTGCGTTTGCGCGACATCGGCGGGATCATCGTCATCGACTTCATCGACATGGCCCGTGCTCGCAACCGCGACGCCGTCCTGAAGTCCCTGCGCAAGTCGCTCGACGAGGACCGCACGAAGACGTTCGTCGTCGAGATCTCCCCGTTGGGGCTCGTCGAGATGACGCGCCAGAACGTCACCGACGGGGTGCGCGAGATCATGACGCGGCCGTGCCCCACGTGCCACGGGATCGGCGTGATCAAGTCCGAGGAGACGATCGCGATCGAGTTCGAGCGGCGCATGCGCGACCTCGCCAAGCAGACCAAGGCCGAGGCGCTGCTGATCCAGATGAACCCCCGCGTCAGCGCCGAGTTCACCGGCAACGAGGCCCGCGTCCTGCGCGAGGTCGAGCACGACACGGGCAAGTACTTCGGCTTCGAGGGATCCGAGGGATTGCCGCTTGACCACTTCGCTGTTGTTTTGGAGGGCAAGCGCGACGAGGTGCTCGAGCGGGCGGTTCCGTTCCGCGCAGGCGAGGAGGTCCACGTCGAGATCGTCGAGCCGCACATGTACAGCCCCGGCGACGCCGTCGCAAAGGTCGACGGCTACCTGATCTCGATCACCGGCGGTGGCCCATACGTGGGCGAGAAGCACCTCGTGCGCATCGAGGAGGCCGGCGCCACGGCGGCGGTCGCGTCGCTCGTCGACGCCGAGCCCGCTATCGCTGCCGGGGAGTCCGATGCGGAAGATTCCGAGGATGGCCTAGAATCAGGCAATCGGCGTCGTGGCCGCAGAGGCGGACGACGCCGTTCGAGCGCTCGGGCCAAGTCGGGCTCGACTGCCTCGTCGTCCGACTAAGCTGGATGTGGTCATGTACGCGATCGTCAAGACAGGTGGAAAGCAGTACCGCGTCGAGGAGGGGCAATCGCTCCTCGTCGAGCGGCTGCCGGTAGAAGAGGACGGCACCCTGTCGCTGCAGCCGCTGCTGTTCGTCGACGGCTCGAACGTCGTCGACGGCGACGACCTGTCGAAGGTCCAGGTGCAGGCCAAGGTGCTGGCCCACGAGCGCGGGCCGAAGCTGCGCATCGTCAAGTTCAAGCCCAAGCGCGGCTACAAGCGCCGGACGGGCCATCGCCAGTCGCTGACCCGCATCGAGGTGACGCAGATCAAGCTGGCGTCGCGGCGCAGGCTCGTCGCCAAGCCCGTTGCGGCCGAGCCTCATCAGCCCACAGCCACCACGGAGGCCGAAAATGGCGCATAAGAAAGGTCTCGGTTCGTCGCGCAACGGCCGCGACTCCAACGCCAAGCGCCTCGGCGTGAAGGTGTTCGCGGGCCAGACCGTGACCGGCGGCGAGATCATCGTCCGCCAGCGCGGCACGCGCTTCAAGCCCGGCGACGGCGTCGGGATCGGCAAGGACGACACGATCTTCGCTCGCTCGGCGGGCACGGTCGAGTTCAGCCGCGGCCGTCGTGGCCGCGTGATCTCGGTCCAGCCTGACGCCGAGTCCTCCTAGGGCGCCGCAACCCTTCCCGGACGGGCCGGCGCGTCCGGCCCGCCCGATAGCCGCGTCGTGCACTGCGGGCAGCGGCGCGCCTTGACCGGGATCGCCGAGTCGCACTCCGGGCACTGCTTGGTGTCGGGATCCTCCTGCGCGCGCCGCGACATCAGCCAGTTGATCGGGGTCACCACCAGGAAGAAGATCGCGGCGGCGATGAGCACGAACGCGAGCAGGTTGTTCAGGAAGTCGCCGTAGGCGAACTGGCTGCCGTTGATCGTGAACTTCAGGTCGCCGAAGTTCGGGCTGCCGAAGATCGCCGCGATCACGGGCGTCAGGATGTCTGAGACCAGCGCCTTGACGACGGCCGTGAACGCGGTCCCGATGACGACCGCTACCGCCAGGTCGACGACGTTGCCGCGGAACAGGAACGTCTTGAAGTCGTTGAGCAGCTTCACGGCGCGGAGGCCTCCCGGTTTCGGTTGCGCAGAGTTGTCGCAGAACGGCGTCTTGTTCCGTCACAGGATGACGGTCACCCTGGACGAATGACCCCGGAAGCGTCGCCATCTGGAGCCACCCCTCGGCGCCAAAGGGCGAGACTTCGGGCTGCGGCCGTCGCCTCGGCGCAATGGGGTGTGATCAGCCTCGAGCAGCTGCGGGACTGTGGGGTCGCAGAGAGCGTCGCCAACCGGTGGCGTTGGGAGGGTCGGATGTACACGATCCACCGTGGGGTCTACGCGCTCGGCCACTCGTCGGTGCCGATTGAGGGTCGGCTAGTCGCCGCGCTGCTCCACGCCGGTCCGGGTGCACTGCTCAGCCACCAAGCCGCGGGCTGGTGGTGGGGGTTCCTGGATTACGAGCCCGGCGTGATCGACATCAGCGCGCCGGGCCGGCGCCGTTCTCTCGATGGTGTGCGAGTGCATCACCCACGCGTGCTCGACGGCACCCGCTGGCGGCGACTTCCCATCACCACGGTTTCCCGCACCTTCCGGGATCTCGCCGCCGGGTCGTCGATCGAGGAGCTTCGCAGGGCACTCGCACAGGCCGATTACAGGCGGCTCTTGAATATCGATGAGGTATCCGCGGCGTGCGGTCAGGGATGTCATGGAACCGCGCGCCTGCAGGCCGCCCTCGAACGCCACGAACCGCGGATCGCGATGACCCGCAGCGAACTCGAGCGCCGCTTCCTGAAGGAGTGCGAGGCCGCCGGGATCGCGCTGCCGGAGGTCAACGTGGTCGTCGAAGGGTGGACGGTCGACGCCGTGTGGCGCGCCGAGCGAGTTGTGGTCGAGCTCGATGGGCGCGACAACCACAGCTCCCCGGGTCAGATCGAGCGCGACCGCAGGAAGGAGCTTCAGCTTCGCGCGGCCGGTTACGTGGTCGTCCGCTACACCTGGGCCCAGGTCGCCTTGGAGCCGCAGGTGGTCATGGCGGACCTTCGGGGGATTCTCAGCCGGCCTGCGAAGTCGGCCTGACGAGGATCTCGTTGACGTCGACGTGAGGCGGCTGGGAGATCGCGAACATGACCACGCGCGCGACGTCGTCGGGCTTCAGCGCCCCGGGCCCGGCGCCCTTGTCGAAGAACGGCGTGTCGACCATCCCCGGCTCGATCACGGTGACCCTCACGCCGGAGTCGTTGAATTCCTGGCGAGCGGACTCGCCCATCGCCGTCACGGCCCACTTCGTCGCCGAGTACAGCGACCCTGGGAGCGCCCGGCGGCCGGCAACCGAGCCCGTCAGCAGCAGGTGCCCACGCGACTCTCTGAGCGGCCCCATCGTCGCGCGGATCGTCAGGGCCGCGCCGTAGACGTTGGTGAGCACCATCGATCGCCAGTGCTCGGGCGACTCGGCTGTGAATCCCCGCGCCGCTCCGAACCCGGCGTTCGCGAACGCCACGTCGAGGCGCCCGAACCGCTCGAGCGTCGTCTGCACGAACGCCTCCTGCTGCTCCCATTCGGTCACGTCGCAGGTCACGGCGATCGCGCGCTCGGGCCCGCCCAGCTCCTCGGCGAGCGCCTCGATGCGGTCGGTGGAGCGCGCCCCGAGCGCCAGCCGATAGCCGGCCTCGACGGCCTGGCGGGCGGTGGCGGCGCCGATCCCACTGGAGGCGCCGGTGATCAGTAAGACTGGATCGGAAGCGGGCATCAGATGACGCGAGCGGGAACAATAACCCGCGTTCGCAGCACAATGGTCCCTGATGCAAGATCGGGCGCGCATACATGTCCAGGCCGGTGGCGGCGGCGATGGCTCCCTGAGCTTTCGCCGCGAGGCGCACGTGCCCAAGGGCGGACCCGACGGCGGCGACGGTGGCCGCGGCGGCGACGTGATCGTGATTGCGGACGAATCCCTGCGCGACCTGGAGGCGTTTCGGCGGCGCTCGCACTTCAAGGCGCGGCGCGCGGGCCACGGGCAGGGAGCCCTGCGCCACGGCCGCGACGGCGAGCCGCTCGAGATTCGGGTGCCGCTCGGGACCGAGGTCACCGTCGAGGCCGACGGCACCCGTCACGATCTCGTCGCTGCCGGCCAGCGCGCGGTGATCGCGCGTGGCGGGGCCGGGGGCCGCGGGAACAAGCGCTTCGCCGGCCCCACTCACCAGACACCCCGGTTCGCCGAGCGCGGCCTGCCCGGCGACGAGACGTGGATCACGCTCGCGCTCAAGCTGATCGCCGACGTCGGCCTGGTCGGGCTGCCAAACGCCGGTAAGTCGTCGCTGCTGGCGCGCCTGACGCGCGCGCATCCCAAGGTCGCCGACTACCCGTTCACGACGCTCGAGCCCGCCCTGGGCACGCTGGACGCCGACGACCGCCAGCTTGTGATCGCCGACATTCCTGGGCTGATCGAGGGCGCCAGCGGCGGCGCCGGCCTGGGGCACGAGTTCCTGGCACACGTCGAGCGCACCCGGCTGCTCGTCCACGTGCTCGACCTCAACCCGCTCGACGGATCCGATCCGGTCGACAACCACGAGACGATCGAACGCGAGATCGAGCTGCACGATCCCCGGCTGGCAGCGTTACCCCGGATCCTCGCGCTGTCCAAGGCCGACCTCGTCGACGAAGCCGCCCGGGAGGCCGCGCGGGAGTCGTGGCGCCGCCGTCTCGGGCCTGACGTTCCGGTGATCGTCACCTCGGCGGTCGCGCGCATCGGGCTCGACGAGCTCGCGGGCGAGCTGCTGCGGCGCGTCCCGCCGCGCGACGAGTCGGTCGAGCTCGAGGCGCTCCCGGCCGCCGGGGGCGGTGAGGCGCTGGCCGAGCATCGGGTGTTCCGGCCGGCCGCCGACCGCGGCTTCCGGGTGCAGCGGGTCGGGGAGGGCAGCTATCGCGTCAGCGGTCGCGGCGTCGAGCGGCTGGTCGCCCGCTACGACCTCGACAACGAGGACGCCCTGGCGCATCTCGAGCGCAGGCTGCGCGGCATCGGCGTGATCGCCGAGCTCCAGGCGCACGGATTCGAGCCTGGCGACGACGTCGTCATTGGAGATATTCCGTTCGAGCTTGACCCAAGCAGTTAGGATCTGCCCAGCGCGGGGACGGAGAGAGAGAGGAAATTCGATGCGTCCAATCATCGTCCTCGCAGGGGTTGCCCTGACCGTGCTTGTGTTTGCTTCAGCGGCGGCTGCCGCTGTGCTGCGGGTCGGCACCTTTGAGGGCATCAAGGGCCAATACACATCCATCCAGAAGGCAGTGGATGCAGCGAAGCCGGGAGACTGGATCCTCGTAGCGCCCGGAGACTACAAGGAGCACACCGGACGTTCCCCGAAGGGCAGGTCAGACGTCACGGCCGGTGTTCTGATCACCAAGGACCGTGTGCGCCTGCGCGGGATGAACCGCAACACGGTGATCGTGGACGGGACCAAAGGCGGTACTCCGAAGTGTTCGAGCAAGGGCTCGGCACAGAACCACGGCCCCAAGATGAAGGGCAACAACCTCGGTCTCAACGGGATCGTCGTCTGGAAGGCAACCAACGTGTGGGTGCAGAACCTCACCGTCTGCAATTACCTGCACGGTGCCGGCGATACGGGCAACGAGATCTGGTGGAACGGCGGTGACGGCAGCGGCAAGATCGGCGGTCACGCCTACCTCGGGGCATACCTGACGGCGACCAGCACGTACTTCGGCAACGAGGGCGTGGCGGCCCAATACGGCGTGTTCACGAGCAACTGGAGCGGCGGGACCTGGAGGCAGCTCTACGCCAGCAACTTCAACGATTCGGGCTTCTACATCGGAGCCTGCCAGCAGGTCTGCAACCAGACCCTCGAGCACGGGTGGGCAGAGTTCAGTGCGCTGGGCTACTCCGGAACCAACTCGGGCGGCTCGCTCGTGATCAAGGACTCAGAGTTCGACAACAACGAGGACGGATTCGACACCGACAGCGAGAACGGCGACAAGCCCTCGCCGCAGAACGGCGCCTGCCCGAACAACGGCATCAGCTCGATCACCCACACGCATTCCTGCTGGGTGTTCATGGACAACTACGTGCACGACAACAACAACCCGAACGTCCCGGCGGCGGGAAATGCCGCTGCGGGACCGGTCGGCACCGGCATGACGGTGGCAGGTGGGCGCAACGACACGATCATGGACAACCGCTTCGTGCACAACGGGGCTTGGGGCGTGGCCTTCGTGCCGCAGCTGGAAAGCGGCCCGCCGTGCAAGGGAGGGACGATCAACGGCCTCGGCCCGGGCACTTGCCTATTTAGCGAGTTCAACGACGCGCTGATCCACAACGTGTTTTCGAACAACGGCTTCTACGGCCATCCGTCCAACGGCGACTTCGCCTGGGTGAGCCTCGAGAACGGTCATCCGACCAACTGCTGGGCGGCCAACTTCGGCAAGGGCGGAACGCCGCTCACCCCAGACTCGGCGGCTCTTCAGCGCCAGCACCCGACGTGCGACGGCACCCCGGTGCCTGCAGGCAGCAGCAACCCGCAGTTCCTATCCGAGGTCCTGTGCGATTCACAGGTCGAGGTCGTGCCCGGCACTCCGGCCGCCTGCCCGACGGGCCAGTACCCGCGCCGGACGAAGGTGGTCATGCACAAGCTGCCAAAGCCGGACAAGCTGCCCGGTCTCAGCGATCCGTGCAAGCAGGTTCCGAAGAACCCCTGGTGCCCGAGCCCCAGTTCCAGCGTGAAGCGATGACACAGAGCACACCGGCGCGGACAATCTCGTCCGCGCCGATGTGCCAGTTGTGCACGAGCGAGCATGTAGGATCCGCGCGCCTCGTTCACAGCCTGTAAACACGGTCGGGGAGAGAGAGGAGAGGTATGCGTCGCGTTGCAGTCTGCGTGGCGATATGCGCCGGCTTGGTTGTTTCGTCGTCGGCCAGCGCCCGCGTGCTCAGAGTTGGAAGCTTTCATGGGATCAGCGGCCAGTTCGCCACGATCCAGGCGGCGGTCGACGCCGCGAAGCCGGGCGACTGGATCCTGATCGGTCCCGGCGACTACAAGACCACCACGAGCCGGCACCCCGCCGGCAACAGTCACCTGCCGGCCGGCGTGCTGGTCACAAAGCCGCGCATCTACATCCGCGGGATGAACCGCAACACAGTCGTCGTCGACGGCACCAAGCCGGGATCTCCTCGCTGCTCGAACAAGAAGGCCGACCAGAACTTCGGGCCCGGTGGCCAGCAGGCGTTGGGGCTCAACGGCATCATGGTCTGGAAGGCCGACAACGTCTGGGTCCAGAACCTGACCGCGTGCAACTTCCTCAGCGGCGGTGGCGACGCGGGCAACGAGATCTGGTGGAACGGCGGCAAGGGCAAGATCGGCGGCCACGGGCTGCTGGGCACGTATCTCACGACTACGAGCACGTACTTCAAGGGCGAGCCGACCGCCGCGGCCTACGGCGTGTTCACGAGCGCCTGGACCGGCGGCACGTTCGACCAGATCTACGCTTCGAACTTCAACGACTCGGGCTTCTACATCGGCGCCTGCCGTCAGGTCTGCAACCAGACGATCAACCACGGCTGGGCGGAGTTCAACGCACTCGGCTACTCGGGATCGAACTCGGGCGGTCGCCTGCTGGTCGAGAACTCGGAGTTCGACAACAACGAGGACGGGTTCAGCACCAACAGCCAGAACGGCGACAACCCGCCACCCCAGAACGGTGCTTGCCCGGCCGGCGTTTCGCCGCCGGTCGCGGGTGCTCCGACCTGCTGGGTGTTCATCCACAACTTCGTCCACGACAACAACGACTTCAACGCCCCGGCGGCGGGCTCCGCTGCCGCGGGCCCGGTCGGCACCGGCATGTCGGTGTCGGGTGGGCGCAACGACACGATCATGAACAACCGCTTTGTCAACAACAACGCATGGGGCGTGATCCTCGTCGCCTATCCCGACAATGGCCCTCCATGTTCCGGAGGCACCAAGGACTCGCCGATCCTGGGCAAGGGCAGTTGCCTGTACGACGAGTGGGGCGACCACGTGATCAACAACACATTCACGCACAACGGCAGCTACGGAAACCCGACGAACGGGGACTTCGAGCAGCTGAACTTCGAGACGCACCCGAGCGACTGCTTCAGCGGCAATGTCGACACGTCCGGCGCGCTGAATCCGGAGTCGGCCTCGCTGCAGCAGGCTCACCCGACGTGCACGACGACGCCGGTGGACAGCAATCCCAACATCCCGTTCCTCAACGAGGTCCTGTGCGACTCGGGCGTCCAGCTCAAGCCGTTCGGGTGCCAGCCCGGCGACCACTACCCGAAGCCGTTCACGCACATCGTCATGCACAAGCTGCCCAAGCACCTGGCGACGATGCCCAACCCGTGCAAGGGCGTGCCGGCCAACCCGTGGTGTAAAGCACAGCAGGGCCAGCAGGGACAGGGCCAGGGCTACTGAGCTTCGGCTGATCGCAGGGTGGGACCCCGGCAGGGCAGCCGGGGTCCTAACCTTGCGAGCGTGGGCTCCCTCGTCGTCAAGCTGGGCTCGAGCATCGTCGCCGACGGCCGCGGCGAGGTGCGCGCCGACGTGCTCGGCGGGATCTGCGACCAGCTCGCCGAGCTTCACCACGCCGGCCGCGAGCTGATCGTCGTCACCAGCGGCGCGATCGCCCGTGGGATGGGGGTGATGGCGCTTCCGAGTGCGGCCGCGCGCCGTCGAAGAGCTGCAGGCCGCCAGCGCGGTGGGCCAGGGCAAGCTCTACCAGGTCTACGACGAGCTGCTGCGCGCCCGCGGCGTGCCGACCGCCCAGGTGCTCCTGACGTTCTTCGACATCAGCGCCCGGACGCACTACCTGAACGCGCGCCAGACGCTGCGCAAGCTGCTCGAGTGGCGCGTGGTCCCCGTGATCAACGAGAACGACACGACCACGACCGACGAGATCTCCTTTGGCAACAACGACTTCCTGGCGGCGCAGGTGGCGATCCTGCTCGGCGCCGAGCAGCTGGTGATGCTCACCGATGCGGACGGCGTGTTCACCGCCGATCCCCGGTCGAGCCCGGGAGCCGAGCTGATCTCGTCGGTCGGCGAGTTCGCCGATCTCGACGGGCTCGACATCGGACATGCGACGTCGCCGCTCGGGTCCGGCGGCATGCGGTCGAAGGTCGTGGCGGCCGAGATGGCCACCGCCGCCGGGATCCCCACGGTGATCGGCAGCGGGCTCGAGCCCGGCACGCTGATCGCGGCGGCTGGGGGCCGGCCGGTCGGCACCGCGTTTGCGGCGCAGTCGGGCCGCTACTCGAGCTTCAAGCTGTGGCTGAAGTACGCCAAGCCCGTGCGGGGACGTGTGGTGGTGGACGCGGGCGCGGCGCGCGCCCTGCGCGACGGCGGCACCAGCCTGCTGCCGGTGGGCATCGTCGACGTCGCGGGAGACTTCGACGCCGGCGACGCGGTCGAGATCGCGCACGACGGAGAGGTCGTCGGCAAGGGGATCTGCAACTACTCCGCCCAGGAGCTGCGGACCGTGCAGGGGCTGAAGTCCAGCGGGGTTCGTGAGCTGATGCCGCGGGCCAGCGACGAGGCCGTCCACCGGGACTATTTCGTGCTGTCGTAACCTTTAGGCACCGTGTCTACGACTGCGATCTCAGTTGCCGAGACCTGTGCGGCCGCCCAGCGGGCGTCGCGTGCGCTTGCGACGATCAGCTCCGGCGTCAAGGACGCCGCGCTGGAGGCGATCGCGGTCGCGCTGGTGGAGCGCGCCGACGAGATCCTCGAGGCCAACGCCCGCGATCTCGAGAGCGGGCGCGAGAACGGCCTGTCCAGCGCGCTGCTGGACCGGCTCGCCTTGAGCGATTCGCGGATCGCGGACATGGCCGCGGGGGTGCGCAAGATCGCGTCGCTGCCCGACCCGGTCGGCGAGGTGATCGACGGCTCGCGGCTGCCCAACGGCTTGGACGTACGCAAGGTCAGGGTGCCGCTCGGCGTCGTGGCGGTCGTCTATGAGGCGCGCCCGAACGTGACGATCGACGCCGCCGCCCTGTGCCTGAAGTCCGGCAACGCAATCGTGCTGCGCGGGTCGAGCTCGGCGGCGCACTCCAACGCTGTCCTGGCGGCGATCGCCGCGCAGGCGGCCGGCGACGCTGGACTGCCGGAGGGCTCGCTGTCACTCGTCGCGGGCGGCGGGCGCGAGGAGCTTGCCGAGCTGGCCACCCAGGCCGGGGTCGTCGACCTGATCATCCCCCGCGGCGGCGAGGGGCTGAAGGCAGCCTTGAAGGGCGTGGCCACGGTTCCCGTGATCTATGCGGCCTCGGGCAACTGCCACGTGTACGTCGACTCGAGCGCCGACCTCGAGGCCGCGCGCGCGATCATCCTCAACGCAAAGCTTCAACGGCCCGGGACCTGCAACGCGGCCGAGACCCTGCTGGTGCACGCCGACGTCGCCGCGGCGTTCCTGCCGCAGACGCTGCAGGCGCTTGCCGACGCCGACGTCGCGCTTCACGGCGACGACCGTGCGCGTGCGGCGGCCCCGGACGTCACGGTGCACGAGGCGGTCGCCGAGGACTGGGACACCGAGTACCTCGCGCTCGAGCTCGCCGTCGGCGTGGTCGACTCCGCCGCGGAGGCGATCGCGCACATCAACGCGCACGGCAGCGGGCACTCCGAGGCGATCGTGACTCGCGACACCGAGTCCGCGCGCGCCTTCCAGCTCGGTGTGGACGCCGCCTGCGTGTACGTCAACGCGTCCACGCGGTTCACGGACGGCGGCGAGTTCGGAATGGGTGCCGAGATCGGAAACTCCACCCAGAAGCTTCATGCGCGCGGCCCGATCGGCCTGCGCGAGCTGTGCACGTTCAAGTACCTGGTCGAGGGCTCGGGTCATGTCCGCCCGTGACCTCGCCGTGACCTGACAGCACGGTGCGCATCGGCATTCTCGGCGGGACGTTCAATCCGCCACACCTCGGACACCTGGTCTGCGCCCAGGAGGCGTACCTTCAGCTTCATCTCGATCGAGTGATGGTGATGCCCGCATCGATACCCCCGCACAAGCCGGTTGAGGACGAGCCCGGAGCCTCCCACCGGCTCGAGCTGTGCCGGCTGGCCTTCCAGCGCGACGAGAGCCGCTTTGCCGTGTCCGATCTCGAGATCCGGCGCGAGGGGACGTCCTACACGGTCGATACGCTTCAAGAGCTGCATTCCTCAGAACCAGACAGTGAGCTGTATCTGATCGTTGGCGCGGATATCGCCGCGGGGCTACCGAAGTGGCGTGATCCCGAGACGGTTCTGTCGCTGGCGACGCTGGTGGTTGCGCAGCGACCGGGCACCGGACCGGAGGCGGTCGAGCGGGCGCTGGGCGAGCTGAAGGGCGCCGAGCGGGCCCGATTCTTCGACATGCCCGAGATCGGGATCTCCTCGACGATGCTGCGCAACAGGGTCCGGGAGGGGCAGCCGATCCGGTACCTGACGACCGACGCGGTGGGCGGCTACATCGCGCGTCATAACCTCTATAGGGATGAACCAGAAGATGACTCCTGAAGATCTCGCCGCCGCGGCGATCGATTACGCGGCCGATCGCAAGGCACTGGACATAGTCCAGCTCGATCTGCGCGGGATCATCGGCTACACCGACTACTTCGTGATCTGCAGCGGCCGCAGCGACCGCCAGGTCAAGGGAATCCACGACGCGATCTACCAGGGCATGAAGTCCGAGCACGGACTGCTGCCCCGTCGCGTCGAGGGCGTGAGCCAGGCCCGCTGGATCCTGCTGGACTACCTGGACGTGGTCGTGCACGTGTTCACGCCCGAGACGCGCGAGTACTACCGCCTCGAACAGCTGTGGGGCGAGGCGCCGGTGCAGGTCGTCAGCGCCACCACCGCGTGACCGGGCTGTAGAGCTACAGCGCGCCGAGGAGCTTCGGGGCGACCTCCTTCTTGCGGCTCATCACCCCGGGAAGCTCGATCTGGCTGTCGTGCGGCTCGACCCCGAAGCTGCGCGCGACCGTCGCCGTGTCGCCCACGACCAGCAGCTCGGTGCCCTTCGTCAGAACGTCGGTGACCATCAGCGCATAGAGCTCGAGATCGCGGCTCTCGCGCGCCTTGCGCATCGCCTCCAGCAGCTCGTCCTTGCGGTCGAGCAGCGCATTGCCGACGACCTCGATCTGCGCGATGCAGATCGTGTTGCCGCTGGACACCTGGTACTGCTTGGCATCGCGCGACACGATCTGGTCCGCGCTCAGCTCCGACACGTCGGAGGTGGCCTCGAACATCTCGCGGCCGATCTCGGACGCGTCGACGGCGAGCACCCGCTCCAGGTACTCGACGACCGCCCGGTCGCGCTCGGTTGTCGTCGCGGAGTTCAGGATCACGGTGTCGGACAGCACCGCGCCGAGCAGCATCGTCGCGGTCGAGCGGCTCGGCTCCATCCCGTTCTGGCGGAAGCGCTCGACGACCAGCGTGGCGGTCGAGCCGACCGGATCGAACGTCGCCGTGACCGGGACCCGCGTCTCGATCGACCCGATGTGGTGGTGGTCGAGGATCTCGACGATCTCGGCCTGGTCGACGCCCGCCACGCTCTGGGCCTGCTCGGCGTGGTCGACGAGGATCACGCGCCGGCGCATCGGCGAGACGAGATCGGACCGGGTGACCAGGCCCACGGGGCGGCGGTTGGCGTCGACCACGACGGCCGCGCCGTAATGGCTCTCGCGGACCTGCTCGGCGACATCGGCGAGCAGGAACTCGGTGGTGATCGACAGCGGGTCGCGCTCCATCAGCGCGCGGCACGGCGCGGCCAGTGTGATCATCCGGCCCGAGACGTAGGAGTCCAGCGGCGAAACCGCGACGGCGACGCCGCGGCCGCGTGCGAGCTCCAGCACCTCGTCCGAGGGGCGCGCGTCGTTTGAGAGGACCAGCATCGCGGCGCCGAGATCGATGGCGAGCTTTTGCGAGTCGTCACGGTTGCCGACCACCACGACGTCCCCGTCGGAGATACCGCTGGGCGTGGCGACATTCATCGCGTGCACCCATACCCGTCCTTCCAGCAGATCGTCGTCGCCGGTCAGCAACTCTCCGTCGAGCACCTCGACGATCGCGTGGACGTACGTCGGCGCCTCACGCAGGGTCGAGGTGTGGCGCGACTCGCGGATGTAGCGGCGAGCGAGCGCTCGCTCGGTGACGACTCCGCTCAGGGCCCCGGAGTCGTCGACGACCGGTACGAGCTCGAGCTCGGCGCGTGACAACGCGATCCCGGCCTGGCGGATCGGCTCATCCTGTCCGATCACCGGGAAATCGCTGTGCATGACGTCGCAGGCGCGCACCAGCACGTGCGCGAGGAATCTTGGCTCGGGGGCGCCGCTTCGCTCCAGCAGCCAGTTGGTCTGCGGGTTGGTGTCGCCGAGGCGCACCGGCACATAGTCGTTGTTGGGATCAAGGCGCCTGCGCAGCTCGGCGTACCCGATCGCCGATGCGATCGAGTCGGTGTCGGGGTTGCGATGGCCGGTTACGTAGATCGTTGCCACGCGGCGATTATCCCGTGCCTGCGGGGCGGGGGTGGGATACTCTCGCCCAGACCTGGCGGGCAGCGGGGGACGGCTGCCGCGCGAACTGCGATTAGCGAGAGAGGACCATGCCGTCGGCCCCCCAAATCCTTCCCACGCAGATCCAGCAGGGCACCGCGCCCGGCGTCAGCTACCGGCTCGAGGGCGAGCTCGTGCCCGTGCTGCACATGGCGCTCGACGGCCAGGTGCCCGTGTACTTCGAGCACCACGTGCTGCTGTGGAAGTACCCCAGCCTGCAGATCGGCCTGCATCCGCTGAAGAAGGGCCTCAAGCGCCGCGCGTTCGGCGGCATGCCGCTGCTGCTGCTCGAGGCGCAGTCTCCGGGCGAGCTCGCGTTCAGCCGTGACTCGCCGGGCCACATCGTGGCGCTGCACCTCCAGGGGGGCGAGGGCATCGTCGTCCGCGAGCACCAGTTCCTGGCCGCGACGGGCGGCGTCCAGTACGACTACAGCCGCATCAAGGGGTTCGCGAACATGCTCTACGGCGGCGGCTTCTGGGTCGACGAGTTCTTCGCCGGCGACCACGAGGGCGTGGTCTGGATCCACGGCTACGGCAACGTGTTCGAGAAGAACCTCGAAGCCGGCGAGACGATCGACATCGAGCCGGGCGGCTGGGTCTTCCGCGACCACTCGGTGCAGATGTCGCAGGAGGTCTACGGGTTCAAGACCGGCTTCCTTGGCGGCGGCGGCAACCTGATCTTCAATCGCTTCACCGGACCCGGGCGAGTCGGGCTGCAGAGTGCCTACTTCCATCCGCCGGTGTCCGAGGGTGCGGGCGGCGCCGCCCAGCGCGAGGGCGGGGGAGGGCTGCTCGGCGGCATCGTCGGCGACCTCCTCGACAACAGGTAGCGGTTCGCGCCGATGGCGTTCGAGCAGGCGTACCTCGCGGCCCATCCGCTTCCACCCGGGATCGTCGGCTCGCTCGGGCTGGGCGGCTACCAGCTGCTCGTCGACGTGGCCGGCGTGGGGGCGGGGCGGCTCGGCCCGCAGGCGTTCCTGCTCGTCGCCCCGGAGCCGGATCCCTCGCTGCCCGACGCCGGCACCCAGATCTCGCTGCATCACTCAAAGCTGCGCGACGAGCGCGAGATGGCCGCGTTCACCCAGCTCGCTGCCCAGCTCGGCTACATGCGCCTGTCGGGATACCGGCTGGCGCTGGAGCGCCACGGGCTACGCAGCAAGGTCAACGTCGTCAACCCCGCGACCGGCGCGATCGTCGCGACGATCCCCGACCGCCACGGCGGGCGGCTGTTCGGCGGGGGTGCTTCCGCGGGCGCGCTCCTGGCTTCGGTGCGGGCGCTGCCTGCGGCGGGGTCGCCGCCGGACCTCGCAGCTCCCGAGGCGCTTCATCAGGCGCTGCTCGCGCTGGCGCTGCGCGACGAGTCAGTCGACGGTGCGCAGGCGGTGGAGCTCGCCGACCGCGCTTTGGAGATGGTCCGGGCGGACCGGGCGCTCGACCCGCCGGCGGCTCTGGAGGCTGCCAAGCGGGCGGGCGGCTAGGCAGTCCGGGCGCAGGGTCTACGGGCGACCGGACCGACGCATTGAGGGACCGGCCCGGGGAACTTCGTTCCGCGTCTGGCCGGGATCTCGCTGTGCGGAACGTTCTCCCGCTTTGCCGGAGCGCGAAGGCGGGAACAACGTCGCATGGGCGCCGCTCCGGTCCGCGCGTTCGACCTTCTTCCCGGCCAGCGGGATTAACGTCGCACGGGTGGCGCTGAACATGGCGCGTGCAACGAAGTTCCCGCCCGCCCGCCCGCCTCGCCCGCCCGCCCGCCCGAGCGGCCGCCGGGCCCGCTACGGGCTCGCCGCCGACGCGGCCTCGCCCTCCTCGCTGATCCCCTCCTGCCGCGCCATCGTCGCGCCGATCCGCGCCGACAGCCCCGGCCACAGCAGCACGATCAGCAGCCCGACCACAAGCCAGCCCGCCACGTAGAACGGGAACCGGTTGTAGGGGAACGGCACGCCGTGGACGTTCTTGTAGAGCGTGTAGCCGACGACGATGATCGCGAGGATCGGGAACACGATCTCCCAGAGCGGCGCGCGCCGCGCCTTGATGAACAGGTAGCGGATCGCGCCGATGTTCGTCAGCGCGTAGGCGACGAGCAGGCTCAGGATCCCGATCGTGCCCGGGTAGAAGAACGCGTTGACCGCGTTGACGCCGGCCAGGCGCTGGATCACGATCACGGCCACGCCGGTGCCGAGCACCACGGTCAGCGCGCCCGCCGGCGCCCCGGTGCGAGTCGATGCACGGCCGAGCGCGCTGCCGACGACGGTGTCGCGGCTGAGCGCGAACAGGATCCGAGCGCCCGCCGCGGTCGCTGCGAGGCCGCTGGCGAACGCGCTGATCATCGCCCCGAGGTCGATCGCTTCGGACATCCCCTGCCCCACGTAGCTGCGCGCGAGATCGCCGAGCGGCGCGCCCGACGTGGAGAAGGCCTTGACGCCGGCGGCGTCGGTGCCGAACCCCCACGTCTGGACCGTGATGCAGACGATGTAAAAGATCCCGCAGCCGAGGACCGCGTTGCGGATCGCTCGGGGGATCTCACGGCGCGGGTTGTCGGATTCCTCGCCCAGTGATGCCGCGCCCTCGAAGCCTCCGAACGACAGGAATCCGAACACCGACGCGCTGGCCACGACCGAGAACGTCGTCCCCGGAGGCAACTTGAAGGCGTCGGCCGTGATCGTTTGATCGCCGGGCGCGGTGCCGGCGATCAGCTTGACGACGATCACGATCATCAGGATCACGATCAGCGTGACGGAGATGCCTTCCAGTCCCAGGAGCGACCGGGTCGCGGTCCGAATGTCGCCGAAGGCGAGTACCGCAATCAGCGCGGCGGCGACCAGCGCAATCCACACATAGTCGATCCCCGGGATGATGTTGGCCTCCTGGAAGAAGGCGATTCCGAACGTCCCGGCCTCCGCGGTGGACGCGACACAGAACGCCGTATATGTGCCGAGCAACGCCCAGCCGGCGAAGAAACCTGCCCGGGGGCCGAGCGTCACCCCCGAGAACGCGTACACCGATCCCGCGTGGCTGAAGTACCGAGACAGCCGGATGAACGCATACGCGACGAGCAGCACGCCGACCGTGGCGAAGATGAACGCGAGCGGCACCGCACGGCCGATCAGCCCGGCGGGCGCGGTCCCGTTCAGTGCCATCGCCGCGGTCGGCGCCATGATCGCGATCGACAGCGCGATCGTCTCCCAGAACTTCAGCTCGCGGCGCAGGCCTCCGGACGGCTGGTCCTGGACCGGGTCACTTCGCGTGGTGGCCAATGTGAGCCTCTCTTATTCGAAGATGGCGTGAGGTAGGAACGCGCCCACGACCCAGTTGGGCACGTCCACGACTTCGTGGATGCGAAGGTCGGCCGCGACCGAGGCGATCGCGTACGCCTCCTGGCGATCGCGTCCGTGCCGCGTCACGATGTGCTCGACGAGTCCGCGAATTGCTTCGCGCACAGCCTCCATCAGGTCCTCGTGGATCCCGGTGCAGACGTGGTAGCCCGAGGCCTCGCCGCGCGCGAGCTGCCCGGCGGGGATCTGGTACTGCGGGTAGGCGATCGAGAGGTCATGCCGCACCGTCAGGCGCACGGTGATGTCCATCGCTGTTTCGACCGCGGTCCCGCAGACCTCGCCGTCGCCCATCGCCGCGTGCGTGTCACCAACCGAGAACAGGGCGCCCTCCACGCCCACGGGCAGGTACAACGTCGAGCCGGGCTGCAGGTGCTTGATGTCCATGTTGCCGCCCCAGCGGCGCGGTGGGACGATCGAGTGGCTGCCGGGCTCGGCGGGTGCGACGCCGATCGTCCCCGGGAACGGAGCGAACGGAAGCGTGATGTCGTCCGCGAACCGAACCCGGCCGTTCGCCGCGTCGACGTCGGAGATCCGCAGCCAGGGCTCGGTGAACTCGTCGGCCAGCAGGCCGAAGCCGGGGATGATCGCCGTCCAGCCCCAGGTGTGAGGACGCAGCTCGAGGATCTCGACGGCGAGCACGTCACCGGGCTGCGCGCCGCGCACGAACACCGGACCGGTCACGGGGTTGACCCGCTCGAAGTCCAGCGCCGCGACGTCTGCGGGCGTCGAGTCCGCTGTCAGCTGGCCACCGGAGGCGTCGGCGGTCTCGAGCTCGACCGTCTCGCCGGACTCGATCTCGAGCACGGGCGCGATCGAGTTGTCCCACACGAACGAAGCCGAGTCGGAGCGGATCCTGTGCAGTGAGTGGTCGTGCTCGTGGCTCACTTGCGATGCGGCGGGCACCCTACCACTCGCCTCGGTTGGCTGTGGACTGTTGAGCAGTCAGGCGTCGAGCACAAGCCGGAGCGGCCGACCCGAGCACTAACCTCGCCGCTCGTGCGCGTGCTCGTCTTCCACGGCTACCTGCTGCGAGGCACCGGCTCAAACGTCTACAACGCCAGCCTCGTGGCGGCCCTGGTGCGGCTCGGGCATCAGGTCGATCTGCTGTGCCAGGACCGTCACGCGGACGAGTTCGATTTCGTCGGCGCCGTCGCCGACTGGGACAGCGGTGAGCTGTCGGTGCGCGAGGTCCGTCCCGCCGGAGCGACGGTCTATCGCCCCGACATCGGCGGCCTGCTCCCGGTGTACGTGGCCGACACCTACGAGGACATCGAGGCGCGCCCGTTTCAGGAACTGAGCGATGAACAGGTCGACGCGTACGTCGACGCAAACGTCGCGGCCGTGGTCGAGGTGGCCGCCCGCTCAAAGCCCGACGTCGCGCTCGCCAACCACCTGATCATGGGACCGGTGGTGCTCGCTCGCGCGCTCGCGGACACGGCGGTGCCCTACGCCGTCAAGGTTCACGGCTCAGCGCTCGAGTACACGGTCAAGCCGTACCCGCGGTTCCTGCCCTACGCACGCGAGGGGATCGCCTCGGCCCGCGGCGTGCTCGTGGGCTCGCGGCACACGGCGGAGAGCCTGTGGGCGGCGCTCGAGGACGACGGACTGCGCGCAAAGACGAGGCTGGGCCCACCGGGCGTGGACATCGCCACCTTCACGCCGCTGGCCCGCCGACCCCGCGATCGCCCGCCTAAGGGCGCTCGCGACCAGGCTCGCCGAAGCGCCGGATCAGCCAGGAAACGACGACTCGGCGTTCAGTCGCGACCAGCCGGCGACCGCACGGGCCGTCGCAGACCTCGCGCACGGCGCCGCCGGCGACCGGCTCGTGACATTCGTCGGCAAGCTGATCGTCTCCAAGGGCATCGACCTGCTGCTCCTGGCATGGCCGCTGGTGCTCGCCGAGATCCCCGATGCCCGGCTCGCCGTGGTCGGCTTCGGCGCATACCGCGAGGCCTGCGAGCGCATCGTGGACGCGCTGGCACAAGGCGACCTGACGGCGCTCCGGGAGCTCGCCGCCCAGGGGCGCGCGGCGGAGGGCGGACCGCGAGCGCCGCTGCGCCTATTCACCGAGTTCCTGGACTGGCTCGGCGGGGAGGCAGGCGCTGAGGGCCGGGAGCGCTATCTGAGCGCCGCCGCGGCACTGCGCGAGCGCGTCGTGTTCACCGGACGCCTGGAGCACGACGAGGTCGCCGACGTGTTACCGGCGTGCGAGGCGATGGTCGTGCCGAGCACGTTCCCCGAGTCGTTCGGGATGGTCGCCGCGGAGGCGGCGGCGTGCGGGGCGCTGCCGATCAGCGCCGCGCACTCGGGGCTGGCGGAGGTGTCGCGAGTGCTCGCCGCCGAGCTGCCCGTGCCGGTGGGCGACCTCGTCTCCTTCCCGCTGCAGGGACCGGTGATCCAGGCAATCGCGTCGCGGCTGATCACGTGGCTGCTGATCCCCGAGGAGCTCCGTGACGCCGCTCGCGCGTCGCTCGTGGAGACGGTCGCCGCCCACTGGTCGTGGGAGACTGTCGCGGGGACGGTGATCGCCGCCGCGCAGGGCGACCTCGACGCGCTCGACCCGCCCCGCTGACGCCAAGGAAACTACGAGGATGAGCGACGGGCTGATCCTCCTGATCACCGGGGCCATGTTGACCGGGGGCCTGGCCGCCTCGCTGCTGGCCGGGCGGCTGCGCGTGCCGGGCCTTGTGCTCGTGCTCGGGCTGGGGATGGCGATCGGGTCCGAGGGCCTCGGGTGGATCTCGTTCAACGACTACACCCTCGCCCGGCGGATCGGGGTAGTCGCGCTGTCGCTGATCCTGTTCGAGGGCGGTCTCGCGGCAGGATGGGGCGATATCCGCCCCGTGTTCGGCGCCGCGCTGAGCCTGGCTGTCGTCGGGACGGTCGTGACCGGGGTGATTGCCGGCCTCGCCGCGGCGGCGCTGTTCCATCTGTCGACGATCGAGGGCCTGCTGCTGGGCTCGATTCTCGCCTCGACCGACGGCGCCGCGGTCTTCGCGGTACTCCGCGGCTCGACGCTGCGAAGACGGCTTGCCCGAACGCTCGAGGGAGAGGCCGGCCTCAACGACCCCGTTGCTGTCGTGCTCGTGATCGGCTTCATCGAATGGGCGACCCACCGCAACTACGGCCTGGGTGACCTCCTCGTCCTGTTCGTGCGCCAGTTCGGCATCGGCGCCGCGATTGGCGCGGTCGTCGCGGGAATGGCCGTGTTCACGCTTCGGCATGCGCGCCTGCCGTCCGCCGGTCTTTATCCGGTCGCGTCGCTCGCGTTCGGTGCGCTGGCCTACGGCGGCGCCGACGTCCTGCACGGGTCCGGGTTCCTGGCCGTGTACATGACCGGGCTTGCGATCGGGAGCTCGCCGTCGCCCGCTCAGCGCACGATCGCGACGTTCCACGACGGCCTGGCGTGGGTCGCGCAGCTCGTGCTGTTCCTCGTCCTGGGACTGCTCGTGTTCCCGAATCAGCTCGGGTCGGTCGCCGTCAAGGGGAGCACGCTCGCGCTGATCGTCGCGGTCGTCGCGCGGCCGGTCGCGGTGATGGTGGCGACGGCGTTTGCCGGGTTCACGCTGCCCGAACGGGCGGTGCTCGGGTGGGCGGGGCTACGCGGTGCGGTGCCCGTGGTGCTCGCGATCTTCCCGGTGATCGACGGCGTCCCGCACAGCCACGAGTTCTTCAACATCATCTTCTTCGCGGTGCTGGTCTCGACGATCGTCCAGGGCACGACGTTCGAGCCGTTTGCGAGGTGGCTGGGTGTGACCACGGCCGAAGCGGCGCTGCCTGCGCCGCTGATCGAGTCGACCGCGATCCGCCGCCTCGGTGCTGAGGTGGTCGAGTTCGTGGTCGAGCCCGACCACGCCGCGGCTGGACGGCTCGTGCGCGAGCTGGGCCTGCCGCGCGACGCTCTGCTGAACATCATCATCCGCGGCGGCCAGGCGCTTCCCCCGCGGGGCTCCACGCGGATCGAGCCCGGCGACCATCTGCACGTGCTCGTCCGCCAGGAGGCGGCCGTCGACTTCAGGCCGCTGCTCGACCGCTGGCGCGACGGGCCGCTGGGACGGCCGCCCCGCCCAAAGCCGGTCTCGACCGGCCCGGCGCCGGCGATCTTCTCAAGCCGGCCTTGGGGGGAGGGGGACGGCGACCCGGCCCGGCCCAGGCGCGTCGGCGAGTTCGACGTGGTCGACCAGCTGCGAACCCGCCGCGACCATCCCGGCGCGCTCGTGGTGCTGTCCGACGGCCGCTACGCGTACACCGGCCCGATCACGGCGATCGGCTCTGCCGGTCAGGTCCAGGACGCCGCCCGCCGGCGGCTGCGCCTCGCTAAGACCGACGCCGAGCAGGCCTGGTGGCGGGAGGTCATCGGGGCGCTGGCGAATCCGTGAACCGCCGGTCGGCCAAATCAGAGGCTGAGCGTACGCACCAGGAAGTCGTGCTCGGCGGCCAATGCGACGTCGGACACGGCCATCGGAAGCGACAGGAACCCGTGCGGGGCCTCGTCCCAGACCCGCAGGTCCGTTGCGTGGCCCGCGGCGCGCCACCGCGCCTCCATGAACAGGCTGTCGTCGAGCAGCGGGTCAGCGGTGCCGATCGTGAAGATCGCAGGCGGCATTTCCGACAGACCGGCGTACAACGGCGAGATGTCGGGATCGCGCCTTCGCTCTTGGTCGACGCCCGGCAGGAACTGGTCGGCGAACCAGGTGATGATCGGGCTCGACAGCACCAGGTTGCGCTCACCCCACAGCCGCTGGCTCGGCGTCATCGACAGGTCAAACGCGCCGTACTGGAACACCGCGGCGCCGAACGAGCCGGTGATCCCGTGGCGATCACGTAGCCGCAGCAGCGAGCAGGCGGCCAGATGGCCTCCGGCGGAATCGCCGCCAATCGCAAGCGGCCCCGGTGCCTGCACGGCGTCCCGTCCCTCCTCACTGACCAGCCACAGCGCCGCGGCCTCGCAGTCATCGGGCCCGGCCGGATAAGGATGCTCGGGGGCGAGCCGGTACTCGACGCTGACCACCGTCATGCCAGTGTCGCGCGCAAGGCGCTGCAGCCGGCGGTCCTGGAGGTCGCTCGCGCTGACCGTCCAACCACCCCCGTGGAAGTGAAGGAACACGCCGGTCGGCTGCTGTTCGGGGGCGATCACCCGCAGCGGCATCGGGCCGGCGGGACCGTCGATCTCCAGCCACCGCGCCTCGGGGACGAACACCGGCTTGGGGAAGATCCCCAGGCCTTCGCGCCGCGCGCGGCGAGACTCCTCGGGCGGGATCGTGTCGACGGCCGGGACCGTTGCGATCAGCCGCTCGAGCTCGGCGTTGAAGGCGCGGGTCTGCTCGAGCAGCTCCGACGAATTGCCCGTGGTCACCCAGGCGAGTCTATTGAGCCGGCACCTGGACGCCGGCCTTCTCGAGCTGGCGCTCGGGCGTGATCCGGACGACGTTCCAGGCCAGGCCGACGCGCTCCAGGCCGGAGATCAGCAGGCCCGACGGGTCGATCTCCCATCGCTTGAGGCCGTGGAACGCGGAACGGGGGAAAGCGTGGTGATTGTGGTGCCAGGACTCGCCGAGCGACAGCAGCGACAACCAGGCCACGTTCGTCGACTGGTCCTCGATGTCGAAGCGGCGGCGGCCGAAGAAGTGGCACACCGAGTTCACCGACCAGGTCACGTGGTGCACGAGGAAGATCCGCACGAGGCCGCCCCAGATGTACCCGCGCAGCGCACCCTCCCAGGTGAAGCCGCTGAGGACGTAGCCCGCAACCGTCGGAACCAGCAGTGAAAGCAGCACCAGCCACGGAAAGCGCTTGCCGAGGCGCCGCATCCGCGGGTCCTCGTAGAGCTCGGCCGCATAGCGCTTCCAGTCAGCCTGGCCCTGGGTCTCGAGCAGCCAGCCGGTGTGGGCATGCCAGAGGCCGGCCAGCCCTGAGCCGTGGCCGACGTGGGGGCTGTGCGGATCGCCCTCCTTGTCGGCGTGGGCGTGGTGCTTGCGATGGTCGGCGACCCAGTCCATCACCGATCCTTGCACCGACAGCGAGCCCATCACCGCGAAAACGCGTTCGAGCCACGGGTAGGTCTGAAACGCGCGGTGCGTCAGCAGACGGTGAAAGCCGACCGTCACGCCGACGGCGGTGATCAGGTACATCACGACGAGGATCGCGATGTCGGTTGCATCAACCCAGCTGTTCCAGAACAGCACGATCGCGACGAGCACGCCCACGAAGGGCACGACTACGCCCAACAGGTTTGCCGCGCGGGTCGCGCTCGACATCGAGTGATGGTCTTCCGTACGCGTCACGGTCGTCATGGACGGGATGTTCCCATGCTCGGGTGGCAGGTAACCGCACAACCGCGGCACAAACCCCCCGGATGGGGTGTCCGCGGCGGGATCCCCGGAAATGGAGCTAGCCGGGCTCGAACCGGCGACCTCCTGAATGCCATTCAGGCGCTCTCCCAGCTGAGCTATAGCCCCGGGATACACGTGTGTCGGCCACCAAGGTTAATACATGCGGGCGCACGTGCGAGCAGGCAAGGCAGGGTCGCAGCCGCGCAAGTAACCTCATAAAGGTATGGCGGACCAGCGATATGACCCCAAGCGAATCGAGCCCAAGTGGCAGCAGCTGTGGGCGGACGAGCGGACGTGGGAGGTCACCAACGAGCCCGGCCGCGCTGACGAGCGCGACAAGTCCTACGTGCTCGAGATGCTGCCGTACCCGAGCGGCGAGCCCCACATCGGGCACCTGAAGAACTACTCGCTGGGCGACGCGATCGCGCACTTTCACCGGCGCACCGGCCACCGGGTGCTGCATCCGATGGGCTACGACGCATTCGGGCTGCCCGCCGAGAACCACGCGATCAACACCGGCGAGCGTCCGCGCGACTCCACGAACGCGTCGATCGCCGCCTTCCGGAGCGCGTTCAAGGCTTGGGGCATCTCGATCGACTGGTCGCGCGAGCTGGCCACGCACGAGCCCGAGTACTACCGCTGGACCCAGTGGATCTTCCTGGCGCTTTACGAGCGCGGGCTGGCCTACCGCAAGGAGGCGGCGGTCAAGTGGTGTCCCAACGATCAGACGGTGCTCGCCAACGAGCAGGTGATCGACGGTCGCTGCGAGCGCTGCGGTCATCTCGTCGAGATCCGCCAGCTCGAGCAGTGGTTCTTCCGGATCACCGACTACGCCGACCGTCTGCTCGACGATCTCGCGACGATCGACTGGCCCGAGCACGTCACCGCGATGCAGCGCAACTGGATCGGCCGCAGCGCCGGCGCGGAGGTGACGTTCCGCTCCGAGGAGGTCGGCGTCGACTACCCCGTCTTCACGACGCGGCCCGACACCCTGTTCGGGGCGACGTTCTTCGTGATGGCGCCGGAGCATCCGGATGTCGGACGACTCGCGGCCGGAACGGAGTACGAGCAACAGGTCCACGACTACGTCAATCGTGCGCTGACGGAATCGGTCGAGGTCCGCGGAGCGGCCGACAAGCCCAAGACGGGCGTGCCGCTCGGCCGGACCGTGACCAATCCGGTGACCGATGAGCAGATTCCGATGTTCGTCGCCGACTACGTGCTGATGGAGTACGGGACCGGCGCGATCATGGGCGTCCCCGCCCACGACCAGCGCGACTACGACTTCGCGGTCGCGTTCGGGTTGGAGATCCGCCAGGTGGTCGAGCCGGTCGACGGCGAGGTCCCCGAGGGCGAGGCATTCGTGTCGCACAGTGAGCACGAGCGGCTGGTCAACTCCGGGCAGTTCAGTGGGATGGACGCCGTCGCCGGGCAGCAGGCGATCATCGACTGGCTCGACCGCGACGGCAAGGGACACGCCTCGGTCAACTACCGGCTGCGTGATTGGCTGGTGTCGCGGCAGCGCTACTGGGGCTGCCCGATCCCGATCATCTACTGCGATGGCTGCGGGATGGTCCCGGTGCCGGAGAGTGACCTGCCGGTCCGGCTGCCCGACGTCGACGACTACAAGCCCAAGGGCCGCTCACCGCTCGCCGCCGCCGAGGACTGGGTCAACGTCAAGTGCCCGAACTGCAACGGCCCGGCGCGCCGCGAGACCGACACGATGGACACGTTCGTGGACTCCAGTTGGTACTACATGCGCTACTGCGATCCCCATAACGACAAGGCGCCCTGGGATCGCCACGTGCTGGACAGCTGGATGCCCGTCGACCAGTACATCGGCGGGGTCGAGCACGCGATCTTGCACCTGATGTACTCGCGCTTCTTCGTCAAGGCGCTCGCCGACATGGACCTGCTCGGCTTCCAGGAGCCGTTCAAGGCGCTGTTCACGCAGGGCATGATCCTCGGCCCCGACGGCGTGAAGATGTCGAAGTCAGCGGGCAACGTGATCAGCCCGATGCCGATCGTCGACCGGTACGGCGCCGACGCCGCGCGCTGCTACATCCTGTTCATCGGGCCGCCCGATCAGGATGCCGCGTGGTCTGAGAGCTCGCTGGCGGGTGTGCACAAGTTCCTGGGGAGGTTGTGGCGGCTGGGCGACGGGTTGTTGGGTGAGGCGGGCCCGGCCGAGCAGCCGGTCGGCGCCGAGGGTGACGCGCTGGCGCTCGTGCGCAAGGCCAACTGGGCGATCGACAAGGTCACCACCGGCATGACCGGCCGGTTCACGTTCAACACGGCGATCGCGGCGATCATGGAGCTGGTCAACGAGATCTACCACCACCTCGACGCCGAGATCGGCGCGCGGCGCTTCGCGGTCGCGACCGCCGCATCGCTGCTGTTCCCGTTCGCGCCCCACCTCGGATCCGAGGTCTACGAGATGGTCACCGGCCGGCGAGTCTGGGAGGAGCCCTGGCCCGACGTCGATCCGAGCATGTTGCAGTCCGACCTGTTCGAGCTCGTCTGCCAGGTCAACGGCAAGGTCCGCGATCGCGTGATCGCCACGAGCGGTGCGCCGCGCGATGAGCTCGAGCGGCTGTGCATGGCGACGCGCGGGGTGCAGGCCCACGTCGACGGCCACGAGGTCTCCAAGGTGATCGTCGTGCCCGACAAGCTGGTTAACGTCGTCGTTCGCTGATAAGTAGATGCCCACGTTCAAGGCCGCATACCTGATCCACGGCGACGACCACGGCCGCATAGCCGAGCGGCGCGCGAACCTGCGCTCGATGGCCGAGGCCGAGAGCGGCGCCAACGGGGTCGAGTTGTTCGAGGGCGACGCCGCAACCCCCGAGGCGGTGGCGGCCGCCTTGAACGCGATGACGTTCGCGCTCGGTCGGCGGTTCATCGTCGTCGACGGCGTCGAGAGCTGGAAGGAGCGCGAGCTCGAGCCGCTCACGGCGGCGATGGCGGCAATCGCACCCGACACGACGGTTGCCTTCTTCGCCCGGGAGGAGAGCCGCAAGAAGGCCCCGAACGGGCTCCACGAGGCGGTCCGCAAGGCCGGTGGGAACATCAGCGCAGAGCAGAGCGTCAAGGCGTGGGAGCTGCCCAAGTGGGTGATCGGCCAGGCGCGCGAGCTGGGACTGCAGCTCGAGCCCGACGCCGCACGGGCGCTGATCTCGAGCGTCGGCGACCGCCAGCAGCGGTTGCTGCGCGAGCTCGAGAAGCTCGCGTTGTGGGCGGGCCCCGGGGCACAGCTCGGCCCCGCCGAGGTCGAGGAGATCGCCGCGCCGTCGGCCGAGCGCCGGACCTGGACGCTGGCCGATGCGCTGGTCGCCGGGGACACGCAGGCGGCCACGAGGGTCTACCTGACGCTCCGCGCCCAGGGCGAGCGGGTGCCGGGGCTCCTGTACTGGATGGCCCAGCGCGTTCGCACCGCTCTGGAGATCGCGCAGGCTCTCGACCGTGGTGAGCCGCCGGCGCAGATCAAGCGCGGGCTGCGGATGCCGTCACGGGCGGCCGACCGCCTGATCGCCGATGCCCGCTCCAGCGGCTCGGCGCAGCTTCAGCGCGCGCTCGAGCAGATCGCCGACCTCGAGCTCGCGTCGCGCGGCGGCGGCGCCGGCGCGACGAGCGAGGACACCGCTGCGGTGCGGGCGATCCAGGAGATCGCGAGCTAGCAGGCCGGCTACAGCACCCGGGCGGTGATCGCGACCGCGAGCACCACGATCACGAGCACGCTGACCGCCAACAGGCGCTGTGTCCACACGACCCATGGAGACCTCATGGTCCGCGTGCCGGCGATGACCGGCTGGGCCGCTGCCGGGCGGTGGTCGGCGCGAGCCGCCGCAGCGTCGGCGGCCTTGTTCGCCTTTGCGATTGCGCGTTCGCGGTCGCGCAGCGCCTGGTCGCGGTCCTTGGCCATGCGATCGAGCTCCTTGCGCATGTGGTCGCGCTCGCGCAGCGCCTGGTCGCGTGCGCGGACGGCCCGCTCGTAGGCTTGCGCGGCCTGGTCGCGCGCGGCAAGCGCCTCCGTCAGGCGATTGACGGCGGCGTCGCGGCGGCTCAGCGCCGAGGCCGCCTCGACCTTGACGCCGTCTTGGCGCGCGAGCTCGGCGCGCAGCCGCTCGATCTCGCGCTGGGCCTGGGAGAGGCGCGCAGCAAGCGCGTCCGCCTCGCGCGGCTGGGAAGCCGTCGGAGGCGCTTCAGGCACCCGAGGCGCCTCCCGCTGCGCCTCGAGGCCTTCCTCCCACCCTGTCGCGGATCGGCCGCCTCGCCTCGGATCGCGGCCATTGCCCGATCCGGTCCAAGGACGGCCGTCTCGACGGGCCCCTCGCAAGTTGTCCAGAAGGTCGTCGCGCCTGGGACGTGCCCTGATCCGCTGCTCGCGCGCTGCGGAGCCCGGTGCCGGCAGCGCGACGGTGATGTCGGGCGCGACCGTGAGCTCGATGCTGCCCGGGTCCCCGCCGTCAGGTTCGATTGGGAACGCCGCCTCCCATAGCTCGCCGTCTTCCGCCGCCCACGGCTTGTGCTCGAGGTCGGCGAGCGCGCGTTTACTGCTATCGCCGCTGCCCAGCGTCAGCGTGGGACGCATGAACCTGCGCCCGCGCAGTCCGAACCACCGGCCCGACAGCACCAGCTGGTCGCCGCCGCGGGGCTCGAACCGCTCAACCTCGAAGCTGACGCTCCCCGCGCCGCGTTCTGGCTCGACAGCCTGCGCCATCACGAACTCCCTACCCCGGATCGGCGAATCGGTACACACGCGGGCGCGAGCGTGCAGGCCCGGCCCGGAGACCGGTGCAAAACCGTGAGAGGGCGCGGTGCGGCTTACGCGCCCCGGCGAACCCGGGCGGCGCGGGACTTCTTGCGGGCGCCGGTGTTCCGGTGCAGCGCGCCCCGCTTGACCGCCTTGTCGATCGTCGCGACGAGCTCGCGGTGCTCGGTCTCGGCGGTGTCGTTGTCGCCGCTGGCGACGGCGGCTTCGAGGCGGTGGAAGTAAGTCTTGATGCGCGACGTGTAGCGTCGGTTCTCGAGACGCTCGCGGGCGGCGCGCTGGATGCGCTTCTTCTGTGAGTGGATGTTCGCCATAAGCAGACAAAAGCCGCGGGCGTTCCGCCGCAGGCGCGCCCTACTATAGCGATCCGCGTGTCCTCCGAGACCACGGCGTTGAACGCCGATTCGAGCCGACGCCGGATAGGCGTCAACACGGCGATCTTCGCCCTGGCGACAGGCCTGTCCCGCATCGCCGGGCTCGCGCGCGAGGTCGTCGCGGCGGGCTTCTTCGGCACGACCGTGGCGGCGTCGGCGTTCACGCTCGCGTCGCAGATCCCGAACCTGATGTCGAACCTGTTCGCGCAGGCGGCGCTGTCGGCGGCGTTCGTGCCGGTGTTCACCGATCTGCTGCAGCAGGGACGCAAGCGCGAGGCGTTCAAGCTCGCCTCGACGCTGTTCTGGATCATCCTGATCGTGCTCGGCGCGATCACCGCGCTGGGGATCCTGCTGGCCGGCGTGATCATGCCGCTGTTCACGGGCACGAGCTTCACCGCGGCCGACAACGCGCTTGCGGCGGGACTGACGCAGGTGCTGTTCCCGGTCGTGCTGCTGCTTGGCCTGACCGGGCTGATGGTCGGGATCCTGCAGTCCTACGACCAGTTCACGGTTGCGGCGATCGCACCGGCCGTCTGGAACCTCGTGATCCTGGTGCTGCTGATCGGCCTGCGCCATCAGTTCTCGCAGTCGATCTACGCGTACGCGGTGGCGTGGCTGGTGGCGACCGTGGTGCAGATGCTGATGGTCGCCTGGGCGCTTCGGAAGATCGACTTCCGCCTCGCGTACACGCTCGACTGGCGAGATCCTCGCGTCAAACAGGTCTTCCTGCTGATGCTGCCGGTGACCATCGGACTCGGGATCATCAACCTCGACCAGCTCCTGAATGCGACGTTCGGCAGCCTCGTGTCGACCGCCGCGCCGCGTGCGATCGACCAGGCGTTCCGGATCTACATGCTGCCCCAGGGCGTGTTCAGCGTCGCGGTCGCGACGGTCCTGTTTCCCACGCTCAGCCGGCAGGCGGCGCGCCGAGCGGTCGCGGAGATGCGCCGGACGGTGGGCAACGGCGTTCGTCAGATCAACCTGCTGCTGATCCCGTCGGCGGCCCTGATCCTCGTGCTGGCCGTGCCGATCACGCGCCTCGTCTACCAGCGCGGCGAGTTCAACGCGGAGTCCACCCATCTGGTCTCGGTGGCGCTGTTCTGGTTTGCGTTCAGCCTTCCGTTCGGCGGGCGTCAACCTGCTGCTGACGCGCACCTTCTTTGCGCTCAAGCGGCCGTGGATCCCGACGCTCTACGCGGCGATCAACATGGTCGTCGACATCATCGTCAGCATCGCCCTGTACAAGCCGCTGGGGATCAGCGGACTGGTGATCGGGACCGCCGCGGCGAACGCGGTGATGACCGCGCTGCAGTGGCGCCGGCTGCGCATCGGCTTCAACGGCCGCCTGGAGGGACCGCAGACGGTGATGATCACCGTGCGGGTCCTGGTCGCGTCGGCGATCATCGCCGTGATCGCGCGCTTGATCTGGGAGGTGCTGCGCAGCCTGCTCGGAGAGTCGTTCCCGGCGGAGCTGATCTCGGTCGGGGCTGCGGTCGGGGTCTCGCTGGCGCTCTACGCCAAGCTGGTGCTGGCGATGCGGATCCCGGAGGCCCGGCAGATCCAGGACCTCGTGGTGGGCCGCCTGCGCGCGCGCTCGAGCGAGTAGGGTCGCCGACCGATGAGTGATCTGCGCGGCCTGTACGGGCGACACATCGCGAACTCCGACTGCGAGCGGCCGTTTCTCGGCGCGCTCTCATTCACGCTGACATTCGCCGCGGCGCGCGCGATCACGCATTCGATCCGCGCCGGCGTCGGGCCGTTTCAGAACATCAGCGCCGGCGGCCGCCACATCCACCACTCCACGTTCGGGATCATCGGTCTGCTGGGTTGCGGCTATGTCTGGCAGAACCGCTGGGGCATGGGCGATCCGCACGGCGCGGCGTGGGCGTCGCGCGCATCGGCGGCTGGTATACGGGATCGCGTCGGCGCTGACGCTCGATGAGTTCGCGCTGTGGCTGGACCTCCACGACGATTATTGGGACAAGCAGGGTCGCAAGTCGATCGACGCGGTGATCGTGTTCGCCGGGCTGCTGACGATGACCTACGCCGCCCAGGACGCGCTCGACGAGGTCGGGCTGATCCCGAAGATCCTGAAGCGGCCGTCCTGAGCGACCCGCGGTGGGCGCTTCGCGCCTGGCGAAATAGGGTGGGCGGGCGAAATAGGGTGGGCGGGCGAAATTAGGGTGGGCGGGCGAAATACCCTGTAAGTAGGAAACATGGCTGACCAGGCACACATCCGCAACTTTTCGATCATCGCGCACATCGACCACGGCAAGTCGACGCTCGCCGACCGGATCCTCGAGCTCACGCACACAGTCGATCCGCGGTCGATGCGCGCGCAGCTGCTCGACTCGATGGATCTCGAGCGCGAGCGCGGGATCACGATCAAGGCGCAGGCCGTGCGGGTCTTCTACGAGTCCCCGCACGACGGGCAGACCTACCAGCTGCATCTGATCGACACCCCCGGCCACGTCGACTTCACCTACGAGGTGTCGCGCTCGCTGGCGGCGTGCGAGGGGGCGCTGCTGGTGGTCGACGCGTCCCAGGGCGTCGAGGCGCAGACGGTGGCCAACACGTACCTCGCGGTCGACGCCGGGCTCGAGCTGATCCCGTGCCTGAACAAGGTCGACCTGCCGGGCGCCGAGCCCGAGCGTGTTGCCGAGGAGATCGCAGAGCTGCTCGGGGAGCCGGCCGACCAGGTTCGCCGGATCAGCGCCAAGACCGGCGAGGGCATCACCGACGTGCTCGACGAGCTGATTGCGCGGGTGCCGCCCCCCGAGGGCGACCCGGACGCAGCGCCGCGGGCGTTGATCTTCGACTCCGAGTTCGACCAGTACCGCGGCGTGATCGCCTACATCCGAGTCGTCGACGGCACCTTCACCAAGGGCGACGCGATCGTCGCGATGCAGGCCGGCACCGAGGCCGACATCGACGACATCGGCTTCTTCACGCCGCAGATGACGTCCGCCGATTCGCTGCACCCAGGCGAGGTCGGATTCCTGATCACGGGCATCAAGGACGTCACCAGGCTGCGGGTCGGCGACACCCTGACCGCCAAGCACAACCGCGCCACCGCGCCGCTGCCCGGCTACCGCGAGGTCAAGCCGATGGTTTTCTGCGGGCTGTTCCCGATCAACACCGACGACTATCCCGATCTGCGCGACGCGCTCGAGAAGCTGACGCTGAACGACGCCGCCCTGAGCTGGGAGCCGGAGACCTCGGACGCGCTCGGGTTCGGTTTTCGGTGCGGGTTCCTCGGCCTGCTGCACATGGACATCGTGCGCGAGCGCCTGGAGCGTGAGTACGACCTCGAGTTGCTGGCGACGATGCCGAGCGTCGAGTACGAGGTGACGCTGACCGACGGCACCGTGCTGCCCGTCCACAGCCCGAATGACTTTCCCGACGCGACTGTCGTCGCCGAAGTCCGCGAGCCGTACATCCGTGCCTCGATCCTGACCCCCAAGGAGTTCGTCGGCCAGATCATGGAGCTGTGTCAGGAACGCCGCGGCGAGCATGCGGGGATGCACTATCTGTCGTCCGAGCGCCTGCAGCTGACCTACGACCTGCCGCTCGCCGAGATCGTGCTCGACTTCTTCGACCAGCTGAAGTCGCGCACGCGCGGCTACGCCTCGCTGGACTACGAGCTGATCGGGATGCGCGAGTCAGACCTCGTCAAGCTCGACATCCTGCTTGCCGGAGACCCGGTGGACGCGCTGTCGATGCTCGTGCACAAGAGCAAGGCCTACGACGCCGGGCGCACCCTCACCGAGAAGCTGCGCAAGAAGATCCCCCGCCAGCAGTACGACGTCCCGATCCAGGCGGCGATCGGTTCGCACATCATTGCTCGCGAGACGATCAAGGCCTACCGCAAGGACGTGATCGCCAAGTGCTACGGCGGCGACATCACGCGGAAGCGCAAGCTGCTCGAGCAGCAGAAGCGCGGCAAGCAGCGGATGAAGCAGGTCGGGCGCATCGAGGTTCCCCAGGAGGCGTTCCTGGCGGTGCTCGAGCTGGGCGAGAAGAGCTAGTACGCGTGGCCAGAAATTCTGGTCGGAATTGGCGAGTGGCTGGGCGTGACTGAGGCCGGGCGTGGGATGAGTCGATGCCGAAGCATCGGCGATTCCCACGCGTGGACTCAGGCGCGGTCGGACGCCGCCAAAACGATCAGAATTTGGGGACGCGCGTACTAGAAGCGGGTCCAGTGGGGACCGCGGCGCGATGCGTAGCGCATGCGCCGGTGCCCGAAGACGAACCAGGCGATCGCCAGCCACACGACCCACATCGCGGCGAAGCCGGTGAACGCGAGCACGGCGACGGCGACCACCACCGCGACGAGCAGGGGCAACGCGAACATCACCACGGCGCCGCCGACGACCAAGTGCGCGACGCTCACCTGACGGCGCGCGGGCTGGCGCCGGGGTCGCGGCGCCGGCAGGTCGGCGACAACCGCGTCGAGCTCGCCGTAGGTCCGAGCGGTGAACACGGCCTCGAGGCGCTCCTCGAGCTCCTCGGCCAGCAGCCGTCCTTCGCCCATCGCGCGACGGAGCCGCTCGGCTATCGCCTCACGATCTGCATCTGATGCCCTCAGTGATGCCCTACGTGCCACGCATATCAGGGTACAGATGCGCTGAGCCCGTCACAAGACTTTCGGACGTTTAGGCAGCCGCCGGCGCCGCGGCCTGTGCTGCGTGGCCGCGGGCGCGGGCGACCGCCAGGCGGCTCGCCTCGATCGCGCTGGCCCAGGCGATCTCCGAAAGGCAGCCCGGAGCGGCCACCATGTCGCCGGCGAGGAACACGCCGTCGCCCCGATCGATCGCCGGGCGGTCGCGCCAGGTCGTGCCGGGCGGGTCCAGGGCGCCGGTGCGTCCGTCCATGACCTGGCGCCGGCGCCACGTCTCGCGCTCGCGCCAGCCGACGTATGACGCGTCGAGCAGCCGCTCGAGCCGCGCCGCGGCCGAGTCCGCCGACTCGCCGGGCCGGATCGGCATCTGCGCCTGGATCAGCTCCTCGCCCTCGGGCGCCAGCGACTTGTCGGCCGCCGTGTAGCGCTCCGCCCAGCCGGTCTCCTGCAGGTCGACGACGACGAACGGGTCGCCGCGCCGGTGGGTCACCGCCAGGTCCATGCAGACGGCGTTGCCGCTCAGCCACGCCAGCGACTCGTCGCCGAGCAAACGGCGCGCGTCGGCCAGCTCGGTCGCGAGGATCACGATCCCCGCCGGAACGGAGTCCACCCGCGCCCCGGTCTCGACGACGACGCCGAGCCCGTGAGCGTGGCGCTGCAGAGACTCGACGATCCGCGACCAGCCTCCGATCGGATACCGCGCGGTGGGTGGGCCGGACAGCAGCCCGCGCACGAGCGGCTCCCACACGAACGCCGCGGACAGCTCGCCGGGATCGTGGTGATAGGTCAGGATGCCGGCGCTGCGAGCCAGCGCATCGGCGGCATCCGCGCCCACGCGGTCGGCCGCCCACGTGCGAAAGTCGAGATCGACCGGCGCCGCACTGCCGCGCAGGCGCAGCGCCGCAACCGCAGCGCCGACGGCGGGCACGCGGCGGATGTCGTCGCGCCAGCGAAACCGGACGCCCGACAGCGGCGGCCGCGCGTAGGGCGGCAGCAGGTCACGCTCGCCCAGCCAGCCCCAGAACGGGCTGCTCGACAGCAGCGCGTGGGGACCAAGGTTCGCCTTGTAGGGGCCGTCCATGCTCCGCGCCCGGCCGCCGAGCTCGCTGTGCGCTTCCAGCAAGCGCACCTCAGCCCCCTGCTCGGCGCAGGAGATGGCGGCTGTCAGACCGGCCAGGCCGCCCCCAATCACCGTGATCTTCTGCACTTTGGTCCTCCGATCCGATCTCGCCGTGTGATGTGGCCGAAAACGTACGCCGCAACTGGCCCGCTGTTAAGGTCCAGTTGTGGACGAGCAGAAGGAGCCAGTTGCCGCCGGACCCGATCTGCTCGTGATGCTCGACCACGCCTCGGGCGCGACCCTGCACGAGCAGCTCGAGCTGGGCCTGCGCGAGTCGGTGCGCAGCGGCAGGCTCGCCCCCGGTGCGAGGCTTCCATCGTCCCGGGCGCTCGCGACAGAGCTCGGCGTCTCGCGCGGGGTGGTGCTCGAGGCCTATGCCCAGCTGACCGCCGAGGGCTATCTGACCTCCAGCCAGGGCGCGCCGACGCGGGTCGCGTCGACGACCAGCATCGAGCGCCCGCCGGTGCCCGCCGGCTCGCTGTCGCACGCCCACGAGCTGGACTTCGCTCCGGCGATGCCCGATCTCGCGGCGTTCCCGCGGGACGCCTGGATGCGTTCGCTCCGTAGCGCCATGCGCGCAGCCTCGTTCCAGTCGCTGGGCATGAGCGATCCCCGCGGCGCACCCGAGCTGCGAAACGAGCTGATGGGCTACCTTTCCCGCGCTCGCGCCGCGGCGCCCGAGCCAGAGCACACGGTGATCTGCGCCGGGTTCACCCAGGGCTTCGCGGTTCTGTGCCGGTCGCTGCGCGACCGCGGAGTCGAGCGGATCGCGCTCGAGGATCCAGGATGGTCCCGGCATCGCCTGATCGCCGAGCGCGCCGGAGTCGCGCCGGTTCCGGTCGCGGTCGACGAGCTCGGAATCGACGTCGGCGCGCTCGCCGCGACCGGTTGCGAGGTGGTGGTCGTCACGCCCGCCCACCAGTTCCCGACGGGCGCGGTGCTCGCCTCCGAGCGGCGCGGGGAGCTGTTGGAGTGGGCCGAGGAGACCGACGGGCTGATCGTCGAAGACGACTACGACTCCGAGCTTCGCTACGACCGCGTTGCCGTCGGCGCGCTGCAGGGGCTCGCGCCCGAGCGCGTGTGCCACATCGGCTCGGCCAGCAAGCGCCTGGCCCCGGGCGTCGGCCTCGGCTGGATGCTGTCCCCGTCGTGGCTGACCGGCGCGCTGACGCTCGAGAAAGGGCTCGCCGACGGCGGCTCGCCGGTGCTGGACCAGCTGGCGCTTGCCGACTTCATCGCGCGCGGCGAGCTCGAGCGTCATTTGCGGCGGATGCGCCTTCGCTACCGGGAGCGCCGTGACGCGCTCGTCGAGACGCTGTCGCAGTCGCTGCCCGAAGCTCAGGTGCGAGGCGTTGCCGCAGGACTGTTCGTGCTCGCCCTGCTGCCGGACGGCGTCGATGAGGAGGCGCTCGTGAGCGCGGCGGCGGCGCGCGGCGTCGGCGTCGAGGGGCTCTCGTGGCATCGGTCTCCGGGACGAGGTGCGCCCGGGCTCGTGCTGGGCTTTGCGAACGTGTCGCACGCGGCGATCGAGCGTGGGGTGGGGGAGCTGCGCCGGGCGCTCGAGATGGCCGTGTAAGAATCGAGCCATGGACCTCGGTCTGGAAGGCCGCGCGTGTGCGGTTACGGGGGCATCAAGCGGGATCGGCCGGGCGACCGCCGTGTCGCTGGCACGCGAGCGTGCCGCGGTGCTGCTCGTCGGCCGGCGCGAGCAGCCGCTGGCCGAGGTCGCCGACGAGTGCCGCCGGGCAGGCGGGCGCGTCGAGACGCTCGCCTTGGACGTCACCGCCGCCGACGCCGGCGAGCGCGTCGTGGAAGCGCTGCTGGGCAACTTCGAGCGAGTCGACGTGCTCGTCAACAACGCCGGCACGAGCGCGATCCGCACGCTCGACCAGCTCACCGACGAGGACTGGCAGACCCAGTGGGATCTGAACGTGATCGGGCCGATGCGGCTGATGCGCGCCGCCGCGCCCGAGATGGCCGGCCGTGGCTGGGGCAGGATCGTCAACGTCTGCTCGTCGTCGGGCAAGCGGCCGTCGAGCACGAACATGGCCTACTCGGTCGCCAAGGCCGCCGAGCTGTCGCTGTCGCGCGCGTTCGCGGATCTGTACGCCGCCAAGGGCGTGCTGATCAACGCGGTCGCGCCCGGACCGGTGCAAACGGACCTGTGGATGGCGCCGGGCGGCATGGCAGACCAGGCCGCGCAGGCGCAGGGCAAGACCCGCGAAGAGGTGCTGGCGGCAACCGCGGGGCGCAGCCCGCTGGGCCGCTTCAGCACCGAGGAGGAGATCGCCGCGGTGATCACCTTCCTCTGCTCGGATGCCGCCTCCAACGTCGCGGGCGCCGCCTGGTCGGCCGACGGCGGGGCCGTGCCCGTGATCATCTAGCCCGACACCGGCTATCGTGGCCGCCCGTGGCGATCGAGACCAGCGCGACCGGTAAGTCATTCCCCGCGGTCAACTACGCGGTCGGCCGCGAGAAGGTGCGCGAGTTCGCCGCCGCCGTCGGCGAGACCAACCCGCTGTACTTCGACGTCGACGCTGCGCGGGCAGCCGGCCATGCGGACGTCGTCGCGCCGCCGATGTTTGCGGTTGTCTACAGCTGGCGGGCGATGGGCCAGGCCGTGTTCGACCCGGAGGTCGCGATCAACTTCGCGATGCTCGTCCACGGCGGCCAGGAGTTTCGCTGGGGACCGCTGGTCGTCGCCGGCGACGAGATCGACACCACCGTGACCGTCAAGGACATCTCCCAGCGCGGCGACATGGGCTTCTACGTGTTCGAGTCCGTCTCGACCAACGAGCGCGGCGAGACCGTCTGCACCGGCACGTGGACCAACATCGTGAGAGGAATTTCATGAGCCTCGGCCAGGGCGACTCGATCGAGCTGAAGGTGACGCCCGACCCGTACGTGACCGTGCGCTACGCCGGCGCCTCGGGCGACTTCAACCCGATCCACATCGACGAGGAGTTCGCCACGAGCGTCGGCCTTCCGGGGCGGATCCTGCACGGGCTGTGGACGATGGCGCAGGTGGCGCGGGCCCACACCGAGGCGGCCGGCGGCCCCGACAAGCTCAGGTCGCTCGGCGTCCAGTTCCGCGGCATGGGCCGGATGGGCGAGGAGATCGTCGTCAACGGCACCGTGCGCGAGGCCGACGACGGGATCGCGATCGTCGATTCAGAGGCCGAGCAGGCCGGCCAGCGCATCATCCGCCGCGGCGTGGCGGAGATCGCGCTCTAGCTCGACGTCCCCCAGGGAGCCGCGGGGCCCCCTCCTACAATCAACCGCGTGCTGACCGAACGCCAAGAGCTGGTGCTGCGCATGGTCGTCGATGGCTACCTCGAGGGCGGCACGCCCGTGGGTTCCAAGGCGTTGTCGGCCGAGGTGCAGTGGGGCCCGTCGACGATCCGCCACGAGCTGGCGAGCCTCGAGGACGCGGGCCTGCTCGCCCATCCGCACACGTCCGCCGGCCGCATCCCGACCGAGGCCGGCTACCGCTACTTCGTCGACCGCCTGCTGCCGACCGAGCACACGGACCCGCCGCTGGCGCTCTCGCTGGTGCGTCGCGAGCTCGACGAGGCGATGCGCGTGACGACCGAGACGCTGTCGCAGGTCACCAACCTGCTGGCGATCGTCACCGCTCCGCCGATCGAGACCTCGACGATCCGTCACATCGAGGTGCTGCTGCTGCAGCCGCAGGTGCTCATGGTCGTGGTGATCACCTCGACGGGCGGCGTGACCAAGCGGCTGTTCACGTTCTCGCGCCCGATCGACCCAGGGCTCGCCGACTGGACGTCTAGCTATCTCAACGAGCGGATGGTCGGCCTTGGGCTCGGCGCGCGGATGCTCCACCAGCGGCTGCACGACCCGTCGCTGTCGGTCGCCGAGCGCGCGTTCCTCGAAGCCCTCTCACCGGTGTTCACCGAGCTCGAGGAGAGCGCTCAGGATGGCCTGTACGTCGAGGGCACCTCGCGCCTGCTGACCGGCGATCGCTTCACCGAGGTGTCCGAGCTCAACTCGCTGATGGACATGCTCGAGCGCCGGTTCACGCTGCTGGGCGTGCTTCGCTCGGCGCTGTCCGAGCGCGACGTGCTCGTCCGGATCGGGACCGAGAACGACGCCCCCGCGCTGCGGTCGCTGGCGCTCGTCGCGGCCGGCTACGGCCTGCCGCAGCGCCACCTCGGGGCGGTGTCGGTGATCGGGCCGCTGCGCATGGACTATGGCCGGGCGATCCGGTCGGTGCGCGAGGCCGCGAGCCAGCTTTCGACCTTCATCGCCGACGTCTACGACCAGCGATGAACGAGGCCGGGGTATACAAGTGGCGATGAGCGCGACACGCGACTACTACGAGGTGCTGGGCGTCTCCCGCGATGCGGATGACGCCACGATCAAAAAGGCCTTCCGCCGGCTCGCCCGGGAGCTGCACCCCGACGTCAACACCAACGACCCGGAGGCCGAGGACAAGTTCAAGGAGGCCGCCGAGGCCTACGAGGTGCTCTCGGACCCCGAGCGCCGTGCGACGTACGACCGCTATGGGCACGAGGGATTGCGCAGCGGCGGCTGGGCTCCCAACTACGAGGCGTTCGGCTCGGTGTCGGACATCTTCGAGGCGTTCTTCGGCGGCTCCAGCGCGTTCGGTGACCTGTTCGGCGCTCGCGCCGCCGGCGGGGCCGTTCAGGGCGGCGACGTGGCGGTCTCGGCCGAGATCTCGCTGTCCGACGCGCTCCACGGCACGACCGCCGAGGTCAGCTACGAGGTCGTCGCCGTGTGCGAGCACTGCCGCGGAAACGGCGCCGAGCCCGGGACACCGATCGAGACGTGCCCGCGCTGCCAGGGGAGCGGCCAGCTGCGCGCCGTGCAGCGCACGCCGTTCGGCCAGGTCATGCGCACCGCGGTGTGCGACACGTGCCACGGCGACGGGCGCGTGCCCAAAGAGCCGTGCGAGGTATGCCACGGCCGCGGCCGCAAGGTCGAGCGCCCCAAGGTGTCGATCGACATCCCTGCCGGGATCGCCGACGGACAGCGGGTCCGGGTCACGGGCCGCGGTCACGCCGGCGAGCGCGGCGGACCGGCCGGAGACCTGTATGTGCTCGTCCGCGTCCGCGAGGATTCGCGGTTCCTGCGCGACGGCGACGACCTCGTGACCGCTGTCGACGTCGCGGCGCCGCAGGCCGCGCTCGGCACGACGGTCAAGGTTCCGACCGTCGACGGCGAGACCGACCTCGAGATCCCCGCCGGTACCCAGCCGCACGAGACGCTCTTGATCCGCGGCGCCGGGATGCCCGCGCTGCGGGGCCGCCGCACAGGCGACCTGCGCGTGGTCGTCAACGTGGTCGTCCCTCGCCACCTGAACCGCCAGCAGCGCGAGCTGCTCGAGCAGCTGGCCGAGTCGATGACCGAGCACAACCTCCGCACCGACGAGGGCGTGTTCGGGAAGCTCAAGCGCGCCTTCGGCGGCCGCTAGTCCGGGTGCCGTGATCCGGCTCGCAGTCCGGGTCCGCCGCGATCAGGCGGAGCTCGTGCTCGCGGAGCTGCTCGAGCTGGCGCCGGGGGGCGTCGAAGAGGTCGAGATCGGCGATGGCGTCGTCGAGTACGCGGTTTATGGCGCGCCCGGGGAGCTGCCGGCGCTGCCCGATCTCGTGGCGTCGGCCGGCGGCGCGTTGGTCGAGGTGGTCACCACGGAGATCGCCGACGACTGGTTGCAGCGCTGGCGCGAGTTTCACCGGCCGGTCGTGATCGGGGACCGGTTGACGGTGCGCCCGCCATGGGAGCCGGCCGGCACTAGTTCGATCGATTTGGTCATCGACCCGGGTCAGGCGTTCGGGACCGGCGCACACGCCACCACTCGTCTGTGCCTGGAGATGCTGCTGGAGTTGCCGGCCCCCGGGGGGTCGTTCGTCGATCTGGGCTGCGGCTCCGGTGTGCTCGCGATCGCGGCCGCGCGACTGGGCTACGCGCCGGTGCTGGCGCTCGACAACGACCCGGCAAGCGTGCAGGCCAGCGCCGACAACGCGGCCGTCAACGGGGTCGATCTCGAGGTGCGGCGGTTCGACCTGCGCAGCGAGGACGTGCCCGCGGCCGAGACGATGACGGCAAACCTGCTGGGGCCGCTGTTGCGGGCCTGGGCGCCGCGGCTGGCCGCAGCGCCGGCGCGGCTGATCGCCAGCGGGCTGCTGGTCGCCGAAGCCGACGGGATCGTGGAGGCCTTCGCCGCGGCCGGGCTAAGGGAGGCAGATCGCCGCGAGTCGGGGGAGTGGGGAGCGCTGCTGCTCGAGCGCGGCTGACGCCGAGCGTCCTGAATAACTGTTCTCACAGAACAGTTATTCAGCATCGTGGACAACTCGAAGCCGCCGAATCTTGTCCACGCGGCCCATGCCCGCGCCGCGCCCAACGCGGATCCTGTGCTCACCCTGCAAGTGGGGGCACACGAAAGGAGGTGGATCAATGCTCAACCCGCTCGCGATCGGAGTGACTGTCGGTGGCCTGCTCCTCGACGTCGTCGCACCGAGGCCCAAGCCTCGGGCTGGACTTGCGTTTGAAGAACCCTCTCTCCTCTCAACCCGCGCCGCCCCGAGGACACCCAAAGGCGTCGGCCGGGGAGTACGAACGTCGTCCAATCGCGGGTAGCCCGGTGCGCTGGGGTCCGCGGGCATGGGGGTGAGCCCGCGGACCAAGCGTGCCCGCGCACAGTGCCCGCGCTACGGTGCGCGGAGATGGCCACCTTTGCCGTCAAGTTCCTCGGTTGCAAGGTCTCCCAGGCCGACGCGATGCTCGCGCGCAGCGCGCTGCTGCAAGCCGGTCACACCGAGGCGCCCGAGGACGATGCCGAGCTGCACGTCATCAACACGTGCTGCATCACCAGCGAGGCCGAGGCCAAGTCGCGTCAGTCGGTGAGGCGCTCGCTTCGGGCCGACACCCAGCAGGTGTTCGTCTCCGGATGCGCGACGAACCTGCGCGCCGGGCAGTTCGCCGAGATCGATCCCCGCGTGCGACCGTTCGTGGGGACGGCCGAGGACGTCGCGGCCGCGATGGCCGGCGATCTCGGCGCGTGCGCCGACCTCGACCACGACGTGCTCGCCCGCGAGCACGCCCAGCAGGCCGCGCGCACGCGTGGTTTCGTCAAGGTGCAGGACGGCTGCGACTGCCACTGCGCCTACTGCATCATCCCCACGGTCCGCGGCTCGGCGCGATCGCGCCCGGCGAGCGCCGTGCTCGGCGAGGTGCGACGCCGCGTCGCGCAGGGCCAGCCCGAGATGGTGATGACCGGGATCAGCGTCGGCGACTACCGGGATCCCGAGAACGGCCTCGAGCTCGGGGAGCTGATGATGCAGGTCGCACAAGTGCCCGGCGTGAAGCGCGTGCGGCTGTCGAGCGTCGAGGTGATCCACGTCAAGGACTCGCTGCTCGAGGCGCTCGCGACCGAGCCCAAGGTCTGCCCGCACCTGCACGTGCCGATGCAGTCCGGCGACGACCTCGTGCTGCGCGACATGGGCCGCCACTACACGGCCGCCGAGTACGTCGGCCAGATCAAGGCACTCCGGGCGTCGGTGCCCCACGTGAACGTGACGACCGACGTGATCGTCGGCTTTCCGACCGAGGACGACGACGCGTTCGGGCGCACGCTGCAGGCGATCGACGACGCGGGGATCACCCGAGTGCACGCGTTCTCGTACTCGCCGCGGCCGGGGACCGTCGCGGCGGAGCTCGGCGACCGCGTGTCCCCGGAGGACAAGAAGCGCCGCTCGCGCGAGCTGCGCGGTCACGCCGAGGTCCGCTCTCGCCACCATCGCGCCGCCAAGCTCGGCGGCGGCGAGCGCGTTCTGATCGACAAGGTCGCAGGCACGCAATGCTCGGGCTACACGGCGGATTACACCCGCTGCTACCTGCCGCCCGGCGCGGGAGACCGCGGACAGGTCGTCGATGTGCGGTGCGTCGAGCTGCACGCCGACGGAATCGCTTGTGAGCCGACGACCTCGGCGGGGCTATCCTGAATGGTGTGACAGTCGCCGAGCAGGTTCGCGCCGACATCACGAGCGCGATGAAGGCCCAGGAGAAGGAGCGCGTTGGCGCGCTGCGTCTGGTGCTGTCGGAGTTGCAGAAGGCAGCCAAGGAGGGCAGTGACGACGAGCTTGCGGTGCTCCGCCGCGAGCGCAAGCGCCGTCTGGAGGCCGCCTCGCAGTTCCGCGACGGAGGACGCCCCGAGCTCGCCGACCAGGAGGAGGCGGAGGCGGAGTTGATCTCCGGGTACATGCCGGCCGAGCTCGGAGACGAAGAGCTCGACGCGATCGTCGCCGCCGCGATCGCCGAGACGGGTGCTTCATCTCCCAAGGACATGGGCCAGGTGATGAAGGTCGTCATGGCCAAGTCGGAAGGCCGCGCCGACGGCAAGCGCGCCTCCGCTCGAGTACGAGAGGCACTGAGCTAGCGAATTGCGCAGGCAGCTCGAGCTCGACAATGCAGTCGCCGCCGAGTTGGCGGGCAGCGAGGACGCGGTGCTGCGCGCGCTGGAGGGGCACCTGGACTGTGACGTGTTCCTGCGGGGCAACGTGCTCACGCTGGAGGGCGATGCCGGCGCTGTCGACGCCGGCACGGCCGTCGTGCGCGAGCTCTCGGAGCTGATCTCCCAGGGACACGAGATCGCGGCCGGGACGATCGAGGCGGTCACCAACGCGCTGGACCAGCACGAGTCCGCCTCGGCGATCCTCGAGGACGTCGTCTGGCGCCACCGCAACACCAAGGTCGCGCCCAAGACCGTCAACCAGAAGCGCTACGTCGACTCGATCCGCCACAACACGATCACGTTCGGGATCGGCCCGGCAGGCACCGGCAAGACGTTCCTTGCGGTCGCGCTCGCCGCGGCCGCGCTCAGCCGCCGCGAGGTCAACCGGATCATCCTCACGCGGCCCGCGGTCGAGGCCGGGGAGCGGCTCGGCTTCCTCCCCGGCGACCTGATGGCGAAGGTGGACCCGTACCTGCGGCCGCTGTTCGACGCGCTGCACGACATGCTCGAGCCCGAGAAGGTCAGCCAGTATCTCGAGCGCGGCGTGATCGAGGTGGCCCCCCTGGCTTTCATGCGGGGACGGACGCTGAATGACAGTTTCATCATCCTCGACGAGGCCCAGAACACCACGCCCGAGCAGATGAAGATGTTCCTGACGCGGCTTGGGTTCAACTCCAAGATGGTGGTCACCGGGGACATCACCCAGATCGACCTTCCCCGCGAGCACGAGTCCGGGCTCGTCGTGGTCGCCGACATCCTCGACAAGGTCGAGGGGATCGAGTTCGTGCGCTTCGGAGGCGAGGACGTCGTCCGGCACAAGCTCGTGCAGCGGATCGTGGCCGCGTACACCGAGCACCAGCAGCGGCTGGCGCCCGAACTTCGACCACGCAAGCGGGCCTAGTGGACCCCGCCCGGACGTTTCACCAGTCATGGCGGCCCCGGTTGGCCGCCAGGCGGCGTCCTCGGATCCTCGTGCAGCGCTGCTGCACGACGGATCCTGCGTCCTTGCCTGACGACCCCCGGGTCTCGCCCTGCCCGGCGAAACGTCCGAGCGGAGCCCACTGACCATGGCCCTCGACGTGGAGGTGATCGGGATCGAGTCGATCGCTCCCGCGGATCCGACTGTCACCGAGATCGAGGAGCTCTGCTCGCTGGCGATGTCGTCGGCGGGGATCGCCGACGGGCACATCGCGGTCGAGTTCGTCGACGAGGAGCGGATCCGCGAGCTCAACCGCGACTATCGCCGGATCGACGAGCCCACCGACGTGCTGTCGTTCGGCGTCGACGAGGACGGCGTCTCGGCCGGACCCAGGGAGCTCGGCGACATCGTGATCTGCCCCGCGCACACCGCGGATCTTCGCGAGGCGATCGTGCACGGGGCGCTGCACCTGAGCGGCATGGATCACGAGACAGACGACGGCGAGATGCTCGCCCTGCAGTCCGAGCTGATGCGCTGGGTCAATTGAGCTCGGGCGCCGCCAGCCCGGCCGACACCCGGTCCGGCTTCATCGCGCTGGCCGGGCGGCCGAACGTCGGCAAGTCGACGCTCGCCAACGCGATTGTCGGCGCCAAGATCGCGATCGTCTCAGACAAGCCGCAGACCACCCGCAGGGCGATCCGCGGTGTCGCCACCGGCCCGGACTGGCAGCTCGTGCTGGTCGACCTTCCCGGCGTCCAGCGTCCCCGCGATGCGCTCACCGAGCGCATGCAGCGCCGCGTCGAGTCAGAGCTCGCCGACGCCGACGGATGCCTGCTGGTGCTCAACGCGCAACAGGGCATCGGGCCCGGCGACCGGTTCATCGCCGGCCTGCTCGCCTCGTCGCCTGTGCCGGTCGTGATCGCGGTCAACAAGATCGATCGCGCCGAGCGCGCGAAGACGGCGGCCCTGCTGCAGGCAGCCGAGGACCTCGGGATCGCCGAGGAGATCTTCCCGGTGTCGGCACGGACGGGCGCGGGCGTGCGATCGCTCACCGACCACCTCGCCGCGCTGCTGCCGGCCGGCCCGTTCTACTTCGAGCCACGGCAACGGTCCGATCAGTCCGAGGGCGTGATCCTCTCAGAGCTCGTGCGCGAACAGGTGCTGGCACGCACCCGCGAGGAAGTGCCGCACGCCGTCGAGGTCGAGATCGAGGACATCGACCGCCGCCGCGAGGAGTTCGTGCGGATCGAGGCGGTGATCCTGGTCGAGACCGAGTCCCAGAAGGGCATCCTGATCGGGGCGCGCGGGCAGATGGTCAAATCGATCGGCGTCGCTGCTCGCCGCGCGATCGAGCGCGAGCTCGGTTCCCGGGTCCACCTGGAGCTGTCGGTGAAGGTCCGCCGGCATTGGCGTACCGACGAGCGCCTGCTCGACCGACTCGGCATCGAGTAATCGCGGCTTGCACCACCCTAGAATCGACGGCCCCGTGGACGACTCCCAGATCGCATTCGACGAGCGCGGGCTCGTGCCGTGCATCGTCCAGGACTGGCACAGCGGCGAGGTGCTGACGCTCGCCTACATGAACGCCGAGTCGCTGGCGCTGACTCGCCAGACCGGCGAGATCCACTTCTTCAGCCGTTCTCGGCTCCAGCTGTGGCACAAGGGCGCGACCTCGGGCAACGTCCAGCGGGTCAAATCGATCCGCTACGACTGCGACGGCGATGCTCTGCTGGCGATCGTCGAGCCCGTGGGCCCGGCTTGCCACACCGGCGAGCGGACTTGCTTTCACCGAGGCGAGCTCGAGCCGGCGGCGCCCTACGAGGCGCTTCCCACGCTCGAGCGCACGATCGCGCAGCGTGCGCAAGCCCGCCCAGAGGGTTCCTACACGACGACGCTGCTCGCCGATCCGGCCCTGGCCGGGGCCAAGGTCCAGGAGGAGGCCGAAGAGGTCGTGCGCGCCGTCCGCGAGGAGTCCGACGATCGCGTCGCCGAGGAGGCCGCGGATGTCGTGTACCACCTGGCGGTGCTGTTGCGGGGACGAGGGCTGACACTCGCCGACGCCGAACGCGTGCTCGATGGCCGTCGTAAGTCCTGACGTGGCCCTGACCGGGATCCAGCCGTCGCTCGAGACGGCGCGATCGCTGGCGCGCGACCACAACCTGATCCCGCTCCACCAGACGTTCATCGACGACTGCCAGACGCCCGTCTCGGCATACCTGAAGCTGCGACAGCAACCGGACAACTGGCAGGTGACGCGCTCGGGCCAGGGGGCTCGTGGCCATCGGGGACCATCGTTCCTGCTCGAATCAGCCGACCACGGTCGCGTCGGGCGCTACTCGTTCATCGGGGTCCGGCCGCGCAAGGTGCTGCGCTGGTCGCTGGGCGACGCCGGCGACCCATACGCGTTGGCGGCCGCAGAGCTCGAGCGCTTCCGGCCGGCGCCCGTCGAAGGGCTGCCGCCGTTCGCCGGCGGGGCCGTCGGCGTGTTCGCATACGACCTGGTGCGCACCGTCGAGCCGCTGGGGGAGCCGAACCCCGACACGATCGGCGTGCCGGACCTCGCGCTGATGATGACCGACGCGCTCGTCGTGTTCGACCATCTCAAGCGCACCGTCACCGTGCTCGCCAACGCCCACGCCGACGACGACCTGGACGCCTCCTACGCGGCGGCCGCGCAGACGATTGCCGACATCCGGTGGTGCCTGAGCGGGCCCTTGCCGCGCCCGAAGGAGCCGCTCGAGGCCGGACGCGTGGCGCCGTCGTTTCAGTCGAACATGTCGCGCGAGCAGTTCGAATCAAACGTCTCGCGGATCATCGAGTACATCTTCGCCGGCGACGCCTACCAGGTCGTGCCATCGCAACGGTGGTCGGCGCCGGTGCCGGTCGAGGCGTTCTCGATCTACCGCGGCCTGCGGGCCGTCAACCCGAGCCCGTACATGTACTTCCTCGACTTCGGGGACTTCGAGATCGCCGGCGCCAGCCCCGAGCCGCTGATCACGGTCACGGGCCGCAGGGTCGCCACCCGCCCGATTGCCGGCACCCGTCCCCGCGGCGCCAACGCCGAGGAGGACCTTCGCATCGGGCAGGAGCTGCTGGCCGACCCAAAGGAGCGCTCCGAGCACGTGATGCTCGTCGACCTCGGCCGCAACGACCTGGGCCGGGTCTGCACCTACGGCAGCGTCGAGGTCGAGGACTTCATGGCGGTCGAGAACTACAGCCACGTGATGCACATCGTCTCGAACGTCACCGGCAACCTGCGCGACGAGGTCGGCGCGCTCGACGCGCTGCGCTCGGTGCTCCCGGCCGGCACGCTGTCGGGCGCCCCGAAGGTCAGGGCGATGCAGATCATCGACGAGCTCGAGCCGGTCAAGCGCGGCGGCTACGGCGGTGCGATCGGCTATGTCAGCTACACGGGCGACCTCGACACCTGCATCCACATCCGGACGGTCGTCGTCAAGGACGGGATCGCGCACGTACAGGCGGGCGGCGGCACGGTCGCCGACGCCAAGCCCGATTACGAGTTCCGCGAGTCCGAGGCCAAGGCCCGGGCTGTGCTGAAGGCGATCGAGCTCGCCGTCGCACAGCCCGAGTGGCCATAGGCGGCGGCTACCCCACCGCCCAGGTGACCGGGGAGTTGATGTACGCGTCGGTGCCGGTGTAGGCGACCTTGTCGATCCCGCCGGGCACCAGGAACGTCAGGCAGTTGTTGTAGCTGCTGCCGGCGCGCATCTGGGTGGTGGACTGATTGTCGGGGCAGCGCGGGAACGTCCCGATGAACGTGACGCTCTGGGCGGTGTTGCCGGTGCTGTCGAGCCCCTCGATCGCGGCGGACGTGGCGTCGATGTCGATCGTGCCCGGCCCCAGGTTGGTGACCTTCACCTTGACGTACACGGGGGTCGCGGCCTTCTGAGAGGCGTCGAGGTCGAGCCCCTTGAAATCGTTGAGCGTGCCCTTCTGCAGTGACTGCACCGTGACCTTCAGCGTCGACGGCGTCGCGTGGCTCAGCGGCGTGTAACGCACGGTTGCCGAGGAGCCGACCGCCAGCTTGGTCCCCGGGGATGCCGGACCACCCGACGACTTGGTGGAATCCGCCTTCGCGGCGGTTGGCGGCGTCGACGCGGGTGAGGCGGCTGCCTGCGAGCTCGACGAGGAGCTGCTGCCGCCGCACGCGGCGAGCCCCGCCGCAAGACCGGCGGTCGCCAGGACAACCCCGGCACTCCTCCTGAACCGCAACCAAGCTGTATGACTCATCACTGCTCCTTTGGCGTGTTTGCGCGCAAGCGTCGCGATCTGAGCCCTTGCTGACAATCGGGTGCCCCACCTGCACTTTTGTCGCCGCCACCCTTAGGTTTTTCATGTCTCGGCACCAGCTGCGGCGACCCTCGTTACCGTTGGTGTGAGTGAGAGTCCTCGTCCTGGACAACTACGACAGCTTCACCTACAACCTGGTCCAGTTCCTCGGCGAGCTGGGCTCGGAGATCGAAGTCGTCCGCAACGACCACGCGACCGTGGACGACCTCCTGATCCGCGGCTATGACCGTGTGATCGTGTCGCCGGGTCCGTGCACCCCCGACGAGGCCGGGATCTCGCTGGAGGCGGTCCGCCGGTTCCCGATGGCATCCGTGCCGACGCTCGGCGTGTGCCTGGGCCACCAGGCGCTCGTGCAGGCCTGGGGCGGCAAGGTCGTCCGCCATCAGCCCGTGCACGGACGCACCACGAAGATCGACCACGACGGCAAGACGATCTTCCGCGGGCTGCGGGAGCCGCTGGAGGTGGGGCGCTACCACTCGCTGGTGGCTCATCCCACGCTCCCCGACGTGCTCGAACGCAGTGCGGCCGCCGGCGAGGTCGTGATGGCCGTCCGCCACCGCGAGCTGCCGGCCGAGGGCATCCAGTTCCATCCCGAGTCCGTGCTCACCGAACAGGGCCGCGAGCTGCTCAGCAACTTCCTGCAGCGCACGCGATGAGCGTCGCCCCGGATCTGATGACCCGTTCGATCGACGCGCTCGCGTCGGGAGAGGACCTTTCGCTCGAGGACGCCGCCGCGGTGCTGTCGGAGATCATGGCCGGCAACGCCTCGGAGATCCAGATCGCCGCGTTCCTGATCGCGCTGCGGACCAAGGGCGAGACCGTCGACGAGCTCGCCGGGCTGGCGCGAACGATGCGCGCGCACGCGGTGCGGGTGCAGCCGTCCAGCGAGGACCTGCTCGACACCGCGGGAACGGGCGGCGGGCGCCGGACCTTCAACGTCTCGACCACCGCGGCGCTGATCGCCGCCGGAGCGGGCTGCTCGGTCGCCAAGCACGGCAACCGCTCGGCGACCGGCCTGTCCGGCTCGGCCGACGTGCTCGAGGCCCTGGGCGCGCGCATCGACCTCAGCCCCGACGACGTCGCCCGCTGCATCGACGAGGTCGGGTTCGGGTTCATGTTCGCTCCCGCGCATCACCAGGCCACGCGTTACGTGGTCCCGGTTCGCCGCGAGCTCGCGGTGCGCACGATCTTCAACTTCCTGGGCCCGCTGACCAACCCGGCCGGCGCCACGCGGCAGCTCGTCGGCGTCTCGGATCCGGGCTATCTGGAGACGATGGCCGGCGCGCTCGCGCGCCTGGGGACCAAGCATGCGCTGCTCGTCAGCGGCGCGGACGGCGTCGACGAGCTCAGCATCTCGGCGCCCACGATCGTGGTCGAGGTTGCCGACGGCGAGCTTCGCAAGTACACGGTGTCCCCCGAGGACGTGGGCCTCCAGCGCGCCGCGCCCGAGACCGTGCCCGGGGGCGACCCACAGCAGAATGCCGATACGGCGCGGAGCATCTTCGCGGGCGATCGCGGTGCAGCTCGCGACCTCGCCGTGCTCAACGCCGGAGCCGCGATCTACGCCGGCGGGCGGGCCGACTCCCTGGAGCAGGGGGTGCGGGTGGCCGAGCAGGCCGTCGACGGTGGAACGGCCACCGCCGCGCTCGAGCGCTTCGTCGCCCACACCAGGCAGCTGGCCGGCTAGTGGACCTCCAGGAAACATTGCACCTGAAATGGCGGCCCCGGATGACCGCCATGCTGCGTCCTCGGACCCTCGCGCAGCGCTGCTGCGCCACGGGTCCTGCGTCCTTGCCTGGCGGCCCCCGGACCGCGCCCTTCCAGGCACAACGTTCCCCGGAGGCCCACCGGTGAACGCACTCGAGCCGATCATCGCGTCCACCCGCGAGGAGGTCGCCCGGCGGCGCGATCGCGTGCCCGACGCCGAGCTCGAGCGCGAGGCGGCCCGGCGCGAGGACGAGCTGCGTCCGTTCGCGCAGGCGCTCGCCAGGCCGGGGCTGTCGGTGATCGCCGAGCACAAGCGGCGCTCGCCATCCGCCGGCGTGATCCGAGCGGACCTGCGGCTCGAGGACGTCGTCGGCTCCTATGAGCGCGGCGGCGCGGCAGCGCTGTCGATCCTCACCGAGGGGCCGAGCTTCGGTGGATCGCTGGAGGATCTCAGGGCAGCGCGAGCGGCTTCAGCGCTGCCGATCCTGCGAAAGGACTTCGTCGTCGACGCCTACCAGCTCCACGAGGCGCTGGCGGCTGGCGCCGACGCGATCCTGCTGATCGTGGCCGCGCTGGACCAGCCCGAGCTCGAGCGGCTGCACGAGATCGCCCTGTCGCTCGGGCTCGCGGCGCTGGTCGAGGTTCACGACGAGTCAGAGCTCGAGCGTGCCGCGGCGCTCGGCGCCAGGCTGATCGGGATCAACAATCGCGACCTCACGACGTTGCAGGTCGACATCCGGCGGACGTTCGAGCTGCTGCCCGGCGTCCCGGACGGGGTCACGGTCGTGGCGGAGTCCGGTCTGCGCACCGCTTCGGATCTGGCCGAGCTCGAGCGAGCCGGCGTGGACGCGGTGCTTGTCGGAGAGGCGCTGATGCGATCCGGCGACATCGAGGCCGCCTGCCGCGCCCTCACCGGGCAAAGCAAAACCTCCCTTTAGCTTCAGTTCACCGCGGGATCCGACACTGGGACGCAGATGAAGTCGCCGACGCGCTCGCATTTCGCCGCGTCCCTGGTGGGCGGAGCCGTCGTGGCGGGGACGCTGCTGGCGCTCGGCGTGACCGGGCACGGGAACACCGAGACGATCATCGAAGGGTCGCCGTTCGCCGCACAGCCGGCCGCTACCGGCGGGACGAGGCTGACCGCGCACGCGATCTACGAGCGCGACGCGCCCGGCGTGGTGTTCGTTCGCGCGCAGATCATCCAGCAGGTGCAGGATCCGTTCGACCTGTTCCCCGCGCAGGAACGCAGCATCTCGACGGGGTCGGGCTTCCTGATCGACGGCACCGGCGACATCCTCACCAACTATCACGTGATCGAGGGCGCCAACCGCTCCAACGGCGTCAGCGTCCAGTTCGAGGACAACGTCACCCGCACGGCGTCGGTCGTCGACCAGGACGCCAACAACGACCTTGCCCTGCTGAAGGTCAACATCGCAGGCGTGCCCGAGGTTCACCCGCTGGTGCTGGGCGACTCGACGACCGTTCAGGTGGGTGACCCCACGCTTGCGATCGGCAACCCGTTCGGACTCGATCGGACGCTCACCAGCGGGATCGTGTCGGCGCTCCAGCGCCAGATCCAGGGGCCGAGCGGCTTCAGCATCGACAACGTCATCCAGACCGACGCTCCGATCAACCCCGGCAACTCGGGCGGCCCGCTGCTCGATGCCGCCGGCCGCGTGATCGGGATCAACTCCCAGATCGCCACGGGTGAAGGCGGCCAGGGCAGCGTGGGAATCGGGTTCGCGATCCCGGTCAACACGGCGCGGGAGTTCATTCCGCGGCTCAAGCACGACGGCAAGGTCGAGATCGCGGATCTCGGCGCCACCGGCGTGGCGGCCACGGGCTCAAAGCACGGCGCCGTCATCCACAGCGCTCCGGCCGGCGGCTCGGCGGCCGAGGCGGGCCTCGCCGCCGGCGACGTGATCCTGTCGGTCGCGGGCGTCAAGGTGTCGAGCATGGGTGATGCGCTGCAGATCGTCGAGGCGCACCTGCCGGGGCAGACGGTGTCGATCCGTGCGCGCCGGCAGGGTCACGTGCACACGTTCAGCGTGAAGCTGGGCAGCCGGACCGTGAACGCGCCGCAGTAAGGCGGGACGGCCCGTGGTGGCCCTACGATTGTCGAGATGCCGGACGCGCCGAAGATCAAGTTCTGCGGACTCACATCGCTGCCAGACGCCAACCTGGCCGCGCAGGCGGGAGCGTGGGCGATCGGGCTGATCTTCTGGCCGCACTCGCCGCGTCGCTGCGAGCTCCAGGACGCCGTCGAGATCGCCGCGGCGCTCAAGCGCCAGGCCGAGATCGTCGGAGTGTTCGTCAATCCGACACTCGACGAGGTCGCTCGCACGGCGGATGCGGTCGGGTCTGACGATGCTTCAGCTCCATGGCGAGGAGGGCCCGGCGTTCTGTTCCGAGGCTGCCCGGCGCACCGGCTGCAAGGTGATCAAGGCGGCGCGCGTCCGCAGCCGTGCCGACATCCAGTCGCTGGCTCCGTTCCACACCGACTATCACCTGCTCGACAGCTACATCGCCGGAGTTCCGGGCGGCACCGGCGAGACGTTCTCGTGGGAGATCGCGCGCGGTCACCGCGGTACGGTGCCGATGATCCTCAGCGGCGGCTTGAACCCCGACAACGTCGCCGAGGCGATCGGCGTGGTGCGACCGTTCGCGGTTGATGTGGCCAGCGGGGTCGAGCTCAAGCCAGGCCGCAAGGACCCCGACAAGCTGCGGGCATTTGCGGCGGCGGTCGCCTCGACCGCGACGCCACAGCTCACCACGCTATGAGCGCGATCGAGCACCGCTTCGGCCCGTACGGGGGGCAATACGTCCCAGAGACGCTGATGCCGGCCCTGTTCGAGCTCGAGGACGCGTGGGTGCAGGCGCGGGAGGACCCCGAGTTCCGCGCACGGCTGGATGCGCTGCTGCGCGACTACGTGGGCCGGCCGTCGCCGTTGTACCTGGCATCGCGCCTGAGCGAGGTCGTCGGTCACCGCGTGTATCTCAAGCGCGAGGACCTCAACCACACCGGCGCCCACAAGATCAACAACGCCATCGGCCAGGCGCTGCTCGCCCAGCGCATGGGCAAGACGCGGATCATCGCCGAGACGGGCGCCGGCCAGCACGGCGTCGCGACGGCGACAGCGTGCGCGCTGCTCGACCTCGAGTGCGTGGTCTACATGGGCACCGAGGACATGCGCCGGCAGAAGCCCAACGTCGAGCGCATGGAGTTGCTCGGGGCGACGGTCGAGCCGGTCGACGCGGGCGCCAGGACGCTGAAGGAGGCGGTGTCGGCCGCGATCCGCGACTGGGTCACGAACGTCGGCGCCACGCACTACATCATCGGGTCCTGCGTCGGGCCCGCTCCGTATCCGGCGCTCGTGCGCGATCTGCAGCGCGTGATCGGCGACGAGGCGCGCGCACAGATGCTCGAGCGCGAGGGACGACTGCCGCGGAGGGTGATCGCCTGCGTCGGCGGCGGCTCCAACTCGATCGGGATGTTCGTCCCGTTCGTCGACGACGCCGAGGTCGAGATCGTCGGCGTCGAGGCCGCGGGCGAGGGGATCGAGACCGGGCGCCATGGCGCGCCGCTCTCCGCCGGCGGTCTGCCCGGTGTTCTGCACGGCGCCTACTCGGCGATCATGCAGGACGAGGACGGCCAGATCCTCGAGGCGCACTCGATCTCCGCCGGGCTCGATTACCCCGGCAGCGGGCCGGAGCACGCCTGGCTTCGCGACTCGGGACGCGCCCGCTACGAGGCGATCACCGACGCGCAGGCGCTCGACGCGTTCGCGCGCCTGACGCGGCTGGAGGGGATCATTCCCGCGCTCGAGAGTGCCCACGCGATCGCCTGGACGCTCGCCAACGGCGCCGGGGAGCTAGACCTGGTGTGCCTGTCGGGCAGGGGCGACAAGGACCTGGCCGAAGCGCTGCAGCTGCTCGGCCGCTCGCGATGAACGCGCTGCCGGATCCGCCGGCGGCAACCGGTGTCGAACGCATCGCCGAGGCGTTCGCGTCGGCGCGAGCCGACGGCCGCCGAGCGGCGCTGATGCCGTATCTGATGGGAGGGTTCCCGGATCTGGATACCTCGGCTCGGATCGGCGTCGCCTATGCCGAGTCCGGGGCGGACCTCATCGAGCTCGGCGTCCCGTTCTCAGACCCGCTCGCCGACGGCCCCGTGATCCACGCGGCGGGGACAGCAGCGCTGCGGGGTGGAGCGACGCTGCCCGCTGTGCTCGAGGTGGCGGCGGAGATCGCCGCCCACGTGCCGGTCGTGGTCATGTGCTACTCCAACCCGATCCTGGCCCGCGGCCTCGAGCGCTTCCTCGACGGCCTCGTGGCCGCCGGCGTCAGCGGGCTGATCGTCCCCGACCTGCCGCTCGAGGAGGCCGCGGACACGCTCGCCGCGTGCGACGCCAGGGGCCTGGCGCTCGTGCCGCTCGTGGCGCCGACCACGCCGGAGGCGCGGCTGGCGGCGATCGGGGCGCGCGCACGAGGCTTCGTCTACGCCGTGTCGGTGACCGGGACGACCGGTGAGCGCGCGCGGCTCGACGCCGGGCTGCAGGCCGTGATCGCGCGTGCGGCGGCTCGCACCGAGGTACCCGTCGCCGTGGGGTTCGGGATCGGAACTCCGGAGCAGGCGGCCGCCGCCGCGGCTGCCGGCGCCGACGGAGTGATCGTCGGGACCAGGCTCGTCCGAGCCGCGGGCGAAGAGCCCGATCCGGTCGCCGCGATCGCAAATCTGGTGGCGGAGTTCTCTGCGGCGCTCAGGTAGGTCGAATGTTTGCGCCCCGTTGGCGTTGGCCTCCGCGCACCCTGTGCCGGCGCCCGCTCGGTTAGGATGCCTTGGCGATGGGCCTGATTCTTACTGCCACCGTGGGTCTGTGCCTGTGGATCGTGCTTTGGGCACTTGGTGTGTCTGGGTTTGACGCGATCCTGATCGCCGTCGTGATGGTGCTGGTCACAATCGGCGTCCGCAATCTGCTCCCGTTCCTGCCCGGTCGGCAGGACTAGCCCAGCCGGCCATGCGTAGCTTCGTGCTCGCACGGCGCCGGGCGCTCCACGTCTGCGTCGGGTTCGCCGCGGTCATGTCGATCGCGGCCGGGTGCACCACCGGGTCGAGCAGCGTCAGCGTCAACGGCAGCATGCTGACGCTGTATGCGAGCGCGCCGAAGGGGGCCGCGAACACCCAGTCGGCCGCCGACGTGCTAGCGGCCGAGCAGCTGGCGTTCAATCAATCCGGGACCAAGCTCGGCAAGTTCACGTTGCGGTTCATCAAGCTCAACGGCGCCAAGGCCTCCGACAACGCCCGCAGCGCGATCGAGGACACCAGCTCGATCGCGTATCTCGGCGAGCTCGATCCTGGCCTGTCGGCGGATTCGCTGGGCATCACGAACGCGCAGGACCTCCTGCAGGTGACCCCGACCGACACCGCGGCCGCGCTCACGCAGGTGACCTCCACCGTCCCGAACTCACCCAACCGCTACTACGAGTCGCTGGGCAGCTACGGGCGCACGTTTGCCCGGGTGGTGCCCAACACGTCGCCCGAGGCCAAGGCGCAGGTCCAGGAGATGCAGGCGCAGCACGTGTCCAAGCTGTACGTCTCCAGTGACGGCAGCCAGTACGGAAGGGCGATCGCGCAGGCGGTCAGGACCGACGCGCCGGCGTCATCGATCACGATCGCGCCGTCGTCCTCCGGCGCCGACGCGGTCTTCTACGGCGGAGTCTCGGAGGCCGACGCCGCGAGGGTGTTCAACTCGGCGGCCGCCGGCAACGGGGCCGTGAAGCTGTTCGGGCCGTCGGCGATCGACACCCCGACGTTCGCCGCCCGCCTGTCACCGGCCGCCCGCCACGTCTACATCTCGTCGCCCGGGCTCATGACCAAGGATCTGAGCGCCACGGCCAAGAGCGAGTTCCTCAAGCCCTTCGAGGACGCCTACCACCGAGTTCCGTCGCCCCAGGCGATCTTCGGTTACGAGGCGATGTCGGCGGTTCTCTCGGTCCTGAAGAAGGCCGGCACCTCCGCCACCGATCGCGCGATTGTCGTCCAGGGCTTCTTCGCGATAAAGAACCGCGACTCGGTCCTGGGCACCTACTCGATCAACGCCCAGGGGGACACGAGCCTCGCTCCGTTTGTCTTCAGCCGGCCCGTGAACGGCAAGCTCGTCCCCTTCCAGTCCGTGCAAGTGCAGGGGTGAGGCGCGGCGGGGGCGGACAGGGGATCGTGACGCGGGGCGGCGTGGGGCTCGCGCTGCTGGCGGCGGTGGCGGCCCTGGCAGGCTGCGGCAGCGATCACAAGGTCCCCAACAGAATCCCGGGCGAGACGCTCACGATCTACACGAGCGTGCCGTTGCGCGGGGCCTCTTCGGTCAGCGGTCAGGCGGTGCTGGGAGGGGCGAGGATCGCGCTTGACCAGATCGACGGACGGATCGGCCGCTACCGGATCGTCCTGCGATGGATGGACGACTCGACCGCCAAGCGCGGGTCATGGGACCCGGGCCAGACGACCATCAACGCCCACCAGGCGATGAATGACCGCACCACGATCGGCTACATCGGCGAGTACAACTCCGGTGCCAGCGCGATCTCGATTCCCCTGCTCAACCGAATGGGGATCCCGCAGATCAGCCCCACGAGCACCGCCGTGGGGCTCACCTCCCACGGGATCGGCGCCGCTCCCGGCGAGCCCGAGAAGTACTACCCGACGGGCATCCGGACCTACGCGCGGGTCGTTCCGTCCGACGCGATCGAGGCGGCGGCGCAGGTGCGGCTTCAGCAGGAAGCCGGGTGCGGCAAGACCTACATCCTCGACGACGGAGAGTTCGACGGCGACGACGCCGAGGCGAGCTTTCAGGTGGCTGCCCGGGCTGCGCACCTGAAGCTGGCCGGCGTGCAGACGTTTGACCCGCGGGTCAAGGACTATCGCCCGCTGGCTACGGCGGTCGCCAAGACCGGCGCGGATTGCGTGCTGATCTCGGCGATCACCGAGGACAACGCGGTGCTCCTGACCAAGCAGGTCGCCCAGGCGATGCCAAACGCCAAGCTGTTCGGCACCGGCGGTCTGGCCGAGAGCACGTTTGCCGATCCCGAGCAGGGCGGCATTCCGCGCTCGCTGGATCCGCGGGTACTGATCACCGCCGCGGCGCTGGGCCCTTCCGCGTCTCCGCCCTCCGGCCGGTCGTTCTATGACCGCTACCAGCTGCAGTACGGCGCTCCCGAGCCCTACGCGATCTTCGGATACGAGGCGATGAGCCTGATGCTCTCAGCGATTGCGCGCGCCACCGACGACGGCACGGCGCCTGCCCAGCGCTCCAAGGTACGCGCGGCGATCTTCTCGACCAAAGGGCGCCGGAGCGTGCTGGGCACCTACAGCATCAAGCCCGACGGCGACACAACCCTCCGGCGCTACGGCGTTTATCGCATTGTGGGCGGGCGGCTGCGGTTCTGGAAGCAGATCGATGCCTGACAGGTGACGGGTTGCGGTTAGGTTACGAGCGCTTGCTGCAGTCCGGACGCCCTCACTACGCTGCCTTTTTTCGTGGGCCACTGGGGGCCCGGCAAGACATCCAGAGGAGGAGTATGCGAACTCTTGGTAAAGCTGTGACTGGTTGCGTGCTCGTGGGCTCGGTCATCGGGATCGTCGCCTGCGGCAGCAGCAGTAACAGCAGCAGCAGCAGCAGTGCCAGCTCCGGGAGCAGTGGCTCCAGCAGCAGCGGCAAGACTGTGGACTTCTACTCCAGCCTGCCGCTGCAGGGCGCGTCAACCGCCCAGACGACCCCGATGGTGAACGGCATGAAGCTGGCCCTTCAGCAGGCCGGCGGCAAGGCCGGCCAGTGGACGGTCAAGTACACGTCACTCGACGACTCCACGGCTGCGGCCGGCAAGTGGGACCCCGGCCAGACCGCGGCCGACGCCCGCAAGGCGGCGTCCGACACGAAGGCCGTGTACTACATGGGCGAGTTCAACTCCGGCGCCAGCGAGGTCTCGATCCCGATCCTCAACGAGGCCGGGCTGCCGATGGTCAGCCCCGCCAACACGTACGTCGGGCTGACCACCAACCAGCCCGGTAGCGCTCCTGGCGAGCCGCAGAAGTACTACCCGACCGGTACCCGCACCTACCTGCGGATCGTGCCGATCGACTCGATTCAGGCGGCATCGGACCTGCTGGCGATGAAGCAGGCCGGCTGCACGAAGGTCGCCGTCGCCAACGACAAGGAGGCATACGGCCAAGGGCTCGCCACCCTGCTCGGACTCGAGAAGGGCAGCTACGGCGTCAACATCGTCAGCGACACCGGCATCGACCCGACCGCGCCGAACTTCCGTTCGTACGCGTCCACGATCAAGGGCCAGGGAGCGGACTGCTTCTTCTTCGCCGGGATCGTGTCCAACGGCGCGGTGCAGATCACCAAGGACGTCCACGCCGCGCTTCCGACCGCCAAGGTGTTCGGCGGCGACGGCGTCTGCACCGACTCCTACACGAGCGCCAAGAAGGGTGGCGTTCCGGCGTCGCTGTATCCGCTACTGCAGTGCACGGTCGCGACGCAGAAGCTGAGCGCGTACCCCGGCGGCAAGGACTTCCTCGCCGCCTACTCGAAGGCCTACGGCACGTCGAGCCCGGATCCCTACGCGATCTACGGCTACGAGGTGATGAAGCTCGGGCTGGACACGGTCGCCAAGCTCGGAGCGCAGGGCAACAGCAAGTCAGCCGTGCTCAAGGCGCTGTTTGCGACCACGAACCGCAATTCGGTGCTTGGCACCTATGGGTTCAACAAGGACGGCGACACGACGCTGAAGTCCTACGGCCTGTACAAGGTCGATTCGTCGGGCGAGCCCGTCTTCTTCAAGACGCTCACGCCGACGAAGGTCCTCTAACCGCCGTTTTGTAGGAAGCTGTATGGAGAGGGCGCATCCGGCGCCCTCTCCATACTCCGCACGGATCAGTGGAAGCAAGTTCCTTCACGCCAAGGATGCCCGCCGCGGCCGTGCGGCCGCTGGCGGCCGTGCGCAAGTGGATCGGCCGCTGGGGCCTGATCATCGCGCTGCTCGCGCTGCCGGTCTACTACGGCATCCGCGACCTCACGCACGGTTACTCGTCGGGTTTCGTCAACGGCCACGCGGTCATCAACCACGACCTCTCGCAACTCGGGTTCAACCTCGTCTCAGGAGTTTCGAACGGGTCGATCTGGGCGCTGGTCGCAATGGGCTACACGCTCGTCTACGGGATCATCGAGCTGATCAACTTCGCCCACGGCGACGTGTTCATGATCGGCTCGTTCGTGGCTGCAGGGCTCTACGCCACGTTCGGGCTGACCGCCGCGACCGGGGTGTTCGGGCTGATCGGCGGCCTGCTGCTAACGCTGATCATCGCGATGTTCGTGTGCGGCTCGTTGAACGTCCTGATCGAACGCGTGGCATACCGTCCGCTACGAGGAGCGCCGAAGTTAGCCCCGCTGATCACGGCGGTCGGGTTCTCGTTCATCCTCCAGAACGTGGGGCTGCTCTGGCGCGGCGGATCGCCCACCGGTGTCACCGACCTGATCAACCAGAACAAGACGGTCTTCAAGATCTCGGGCGTGATCGTCCATCGCGCCGACGTGCTGGCAATCGCGGTCATGGTCCCCCTGGTGTTCGCCCTGACCTGGTTCATCGGACGCACGCGCGCGGGCCGGGCGATGCGCGCGACCGCGCAGGATCCCGAGGCGGCGCGGTTGATGGGGATCAACGTCAACAGCACGATCTCGCTGACGTTCATGCTGGGTGGGATGCTCGCCGGCGCGGCGGGCATCGTCTACGCGCTGTATGAGACGAACGTCTGGTACTTCCAGGGGTTCGAGGCCGGCCTGATCGCGTTCACCGCGGCGGTCATGGGCGGGATCGGCAACGTCCGCGGCGCGGTCCTCGGCGGGATCATCATCGGCTGCATCCAGCAGCTGTCCGATTCGCGGCTCGGACCGCAGTGGACGCCGGCGGTGGTGTTCGGATACCTGATCCTGGTGATGGTGCTGCGCCCACGAGGGCTGCTAGGCGAAGAGACGAGGGAGGCCGGATGAGCGACGCAGAACGTCCGCCCGACGAGGTCCGCAGCGAGGTCTCCGTGCACAAGGGTCAGGCGCCCGAGCGGGCGGGGGTCACGCGAGCGTCGCCAGTCCAAGGAGCCGGCGGCGGGGCTTGGGCCGGGCCAGTTCACCGCCCAGATGCGCGAGTGGCGCGATGCGTTCGAGCGCCGTCTGCCGCCGTGGTGGAGCCGTGCCCTTGGCGCGGTGCTGATCGTGTTCGCGATCCTCCTCCCGTTCCTCTTCACCCAGACCAGCGGCTTCTTGAACGCGACGATCATCTCGCTCGCGTATGTGGTGATGGCGCTCGGGCTGAACATCGTCGTGGGGTTCGCCGGCCTGCTCGACCTCGGATACGTGGCGTTCTACGCGCTCGGCGCGTACTCGGTGGGGTGGTTCGGCTCCGGGTTCTTCTTCAACGAGCACATCCACGTCGGCGCCTCACACATCCAGAACACGCTGCCGGGCATCCACCTGAACTTCCTGTTGATCGTGGTCTGCGCGGTGGTGATCGCGGCGCTGGCCGGAATCATCATCGGGCTGCCGACACTGCGGCTGCGCAGCGACTACATCGCGATCGTGACGCTCGCGTTCGGAGAGATCGTCCGCGTGTTCGCCATCAATGGCCAGAGCATCCACCTCGGCGGCGGTCAGACGTTGACCGCCGGCAACCTCGGGATCCCGGCCGTGGACCTGCCGTACTTCCCTGTCATCGGCTCGTTCAACCTGCTCAAGCTCAGACCCTGGTATTGGCTGATCCTTGCGCTGATGCTGGTCGTGCTGTTCGTCAACCTGCGGCTGCGCGACTCGCGGCTGGGCCGGGCGTGGATCGCGTTGCGAGAGGACGAGGTCGCGGCCGTGTCGATGGGAATTCCGGCGGTGCGGACGAAGCTCCTTGCCTATGCCATTGGCGCGACGTTCGGTGGGATCTCGGGGGCCTTCCTCGGCGCGTACTTCACGACCATCAACGCCGGCCAGTTCGCGTTCTCGTTCTCGATCTTCGTCCTCGCGATGATCATCGTCGGCGGGCTTGGATCGATCTGGGGCGCAGTGATGGGGGCGCTGCTGCTGTCCTACACCAACTACTACCTGATCCCCGACGTCTTCAACGACATCCCGACGAAGATCGGGCTGAACTTCAACCTGACCCAGTTGTCGTTCGGGATCTTCGGCTTTCTGCTCGTGCTGGTGATGGTGCTGCGCCCACAGGGGCTGTTCCCCGAGCGAAGGCGCAGGCTCGAGCTCACAGGCGACATCGCCGCAGAGGACGCTCAGCTCGTGGAAAGCCAGACCGCGGTATGAGCGCCACCACCGAGGCCCCGGCTGTGCCCGCCCTGATGGTGGCCGACCACGTCACCAAGGAGTTCGGCGGCCTCGTCGCCGTCGACGACGTGACGCTGGACGTGCCGCGCAACTCGATCGTGTCGCTGATCGGGCCCAACGGCGCCGGCAAGACCACGCTGTTCAACATGCTCACCGGGCTGTACAAGCCGACCTCGGGCCGGATCGTGCTCGCCGACCGCGAGGTGACCCGGGCCCGTCCGGACAAGATCACCGCCATGGGGGTCGCGCGGACGTTTCAGAACATCCGGCTGTTCGGCGCGATGACGGCCGTCGAGAACGTGATGATCGGCCGTCACGCGAGGATGCGCGCATCGGTGTTCGGCTCGATCTTCAGGCCGCCGTGGATCCGGCGCGAGGAGCGCGAGGTGTCAGACAAGGCGCGCGAGCTGCTCACGTACGTCGGGCTCCAGACGCGGGTGTTCGACCAGATCGCCTCGCACTTGTCATATGGCGACCAGCGCCGCGTGGAGATCGCCAGGGCGCTGGCGTCGGATCCGATGCTGCTGCTGCTCGACGAGCCCACCGCCGGTATGAACCCGCACGAGTCCGCCGACCTCACGAGCTTCATGCGCAAGATGCGCGACGAGCTCGAGCTCACGATCCTGCTGATCGAGCACGACATGAAGGTCGTGATGGACGTGTCCGAGCGCGTGACCGTGCTCGATCACGGCACCAAGATCGCCGAGGGTCCACCGTCCGAGGTCCGCAACGACTCGCGCGTGATCGAGGCCTACCTCGGAAAGCAGGACTAGCGGTGCCACTCCTCGAGGTATCCGACATCCGCGCCCGGTACGGCGCAATCGAGGCACTCAAGGGCGTCTCGCTGACCGTCGAGGAAGGCGAGGTCGTCACGCTGATCGGCTCAAACGGCGCCGGAAAGTCGACGACGCTGCGATCGATCTCCGGGCTCACTCCCGCCAGCGCGGGCAGCGTGACGTTCGACGGCGAGGACATCACGCGCGTGCCCGCCCACGAGATCGTCGTGCGCGGGATCGCCCTGTCGCCGGAGGGACGCCACTGCTTCTCCCGGATGACCGTGCGCGAGAACCTCGAACTCGGCGCCCACCGCCGGGCCAAGGGCCCGGAGATCGGCCAGGACCTCGACCGGGTGTTCGAGCTGTTTCCGCGCCTCCAGGAGCGCGAACGCCAGAAGGCGGGGACGATGTCGGGAGGCGAGCAGCAGATGCTCGCGATCGGGCGCGCCCTGATGGCCCGCCCGAAGCTGCTGATGCTCGACGAGCCTTCGATGGGGATCGCCCCGATTCTGGTGGCGCGGATCTACGAGACGATCGCTGAGATCAACAAGTCGGGGGTTGCGATTCTGCTGGTTGAGCAGAACGCGAACTACGCGCTGGACGTCTCCACCCGCGGCTACGTGCTCGAGACCGGGCGCGTGGTGCTGCTGGGCGAGTCGGCCAAGCTCCGCGACGACCCCGAGGTCCAGAGGGCGTACCTGGGCACATGACCGTCTTCGCGTTGATCGGAGCCAAGGGGCTGTATCTGTTGTTCCTGTGGCTGCTGTCGGCCGCCGGCTCGGCATGGATCGCCGACCGCAAGGGCTACAGCGAGCGCGTGGGACTGACGTTCGGGCTGCTGCTGTCGATAATCGGCTTCGTGATCGTGCTGCTGCTGTTGCCGTCGCGGCCGGGATCGGCTTGGCGGGTCGAGGGCTGGCTGCCCAAGCGGCGACCGGGCGCGGGATTGCTCGGCGGTCCGACCATGGAGGCGCGTGGCCCCGGTCTCGAGCCGCAGCAGGGTCAGCAGGGTCAGGACCCGGGCGAGTCCTCGTCGGAGTAGCGGGCGGCGTTCGCTTCAGCCGCCACGGCGGCGGCGACAGCGGGGGCCACGTCGCGGTTGAACACCGACGGGATGATGTAGTCCTCGCGCAGCTCCTCGGTCGGCACGATGCCGGCGATCGCGCGAGCCGCTGCGGTCTTCATCTGCTCCGTGATCTCGGGGGCGCGCGCGTCGAGCGCGCCGCGGAAGATGCCCGGGAAGCAGAGGACGTTGTTGATCTGGTTGGGGTAGTCGGAGCGGCCGGTGGCGAGGATCCGCGCGTACTCCGCGGCCTCCTCGGGCGCGACCTCGGGATCCGGGTTGGCCATCGCGAACACCATCGGATCCGGGTTCATCGCCGCCAGCGCCGACGCCGGCACGATCCGCGCTCCGGAGACGCCGACGAACAGGTCGGCCCCGTCGAGCACCTCCGCGACGCCGCCGGTCCGGCGCTCCTGGTTGGTGGTCTCGGCGATCACGCGCTTGACCGGATGCATGCTTCCGTCGAGGTAGTCCGCCCGCTCGGTGTGCACCGCGCCCCGCGAGTCACAGCCGATGATGTGCCGGGCGCCGGCCGCGATCAGGATCTTGGCGACCGCAACGCCGGCCGCGCCGAGCCCGACGATCACGATGCGGATGTCCTCGATGCGGCCGCCGGTCAGCTTCAGCGCGTTGAACAGCGCGGCAAGCACCACGACCGCGGTGCCGTGCTGGTCGTCGTGGAACACCGGGATGTCGAGCTCCGCGCGCAGGCGGTCCTCGATCTCGAAGCAGCGCGGGGCGGAGATGTCTTCGAGGTTGATCCCTCCGAAGCCGGGGGCGATCGCCTTGACGACGGACACGATCTCGTCGGGATCCTTGGTGTCGAGGCAGATCGGGAACCCGTCGACGCCGCCGAACTCCTTGAACAGCATCGCCTTGCCTTCCATCACCGGCATCGCCGCCTTCGGCCCGATGTCGCCGAGGCCGAGCACGGCGGTTCCGTCGGACACGACAGCGACGGTGTTGCGCTTGATGGTGTAGCGGAAGGCCTGCTCGGGATCGTGGCGGATCGCGTTGCAGACCCGCGCGACGCCGGGCGTGTAGGCCATCGACAGGTCGTCGTGGGTCTTCAGCGGGCGCTTGTTGGCGACCTCGATCTTGCCGCCGAGGTGGACGTGGAAGGTGAGGTCGGTCGAATCGAGCACGCGAGCGCCGGGGATCGCGTTGATCGCGTCGGTCAGCTGCTGCCAGACGCTGTCGTCGGCGGTCTCGACCGTGATGTCGCGGATCGTGTGGCGGCCCTCGACCGTGATCAGGTCGACGGAGCCGATCGTCCCGCCGGCGCTGCCGATCGCGCTGGCGACCTTGCCGAGCATGCCGGGCCGGTGCTCGATCTCGACCCGGATGGTGAGGCTGTATTGGGCGCTGGGCGCAGTTGCCACGCGCGCATCTAATCAGGCGGCGCGCCGCCGCTGGCGGGGGAGGCGGCGCTTGTGGTCGTACAGGCGATCGTCGGCGGCCGCGAGAACCGCCTCGAGTGTCGTGCCGTCATCGGGGAAGGCGGCGGCGCCCGCGCTGACCCCGAGCGAGTCGACCCCGGCGGTGACCCGGGCCACCGCGCTGGTGATCCGCGACACGAGCCGGTCTGTGCCCGGCTCGTCGGTCTCGGGCGCGAGCACGCAGAACTCGTCTCCGCCGATCCTTGCGACCGTGTCCTGATCGCGGACCGCCCGCTTCAAAGCGATCGCCACGTCGCGCAGCAGGTCGTCGCCGGTCGGGTGGCCGAAGCGATCGTTGAGCTGCTTGAAGCCGTCGAGGTCGAGCATGATCAGCGCGAACGTGCCACGGCTGCGCGTGTGGCGCGCGATCTCGTAGTCGATCCGGCTGAGCAGCGAGCGCCTGTTGGCGAGGCCGGTCAGGGGGTCGGTGAGGGCGGTTTGGCGAAGCGCGTTGCGCTCGCGCTCAACCCGCTCGCGGACGACCAGCAGGATCGCCACGCTCGCCGCGGGGATGAGGATCGCCAGCGCAGGCGAAGGCCCTTGAGCAGCGTCCAGTGCGATCACCGGCAGGGCCGCAGCCGCGATGGTGGCGGCGCTGCCGATCGCGACGCCCTTGAGCGTGCGAGACCAGGCGCTGACCAGGAGTGCGCTCGGGATGCAGATCCAGAACGCGTCGCCGCCTTTGGCAAGGGCGACCGCGGCGGCGGTCGCGGCGATCACCGCGAGACTGGGGAGTACCGGCGGTCGGCGACGGCCCGAGCCGGGCTCGGGCATGCGAACTACATCGTGTCGGCGCCCGGACATCGCGGGGAGTCTTTCGATCGGGGCGGACCGAACCCTTCATGACCTGCGGGCCAGCGCCTGGGCGAGATGGACCACGACGACATACGGCTCGTGCTCCATCTGCAGCCAGGTGATCCGGATGACCAGGTAGCCGGCCGCGGCCAGCGTGGCGTCCTTGGCGCGGTCGCGCTCAAACGCCGATCTCGTCGAGTGGTACGTGTAGCCGTCGATCTCGACGACGAGCCGCTGGGGGCGCCACAGGAAGTCGACCTCGTAGCCGCTGATTCGGGCGTTCATCTCCGGCGGCGGGAAGCCGGCGGCCCGGATGATCTCCAGCATCCGTTCCTCGGCCTGCGAGCGCGTGATCGTCGTGTTGCCCCGGTGTTCGAGCAGTGCCGCGAGGATCGGGCCGCCGCGGCGCCCTTTGTCCCCGGCGACCGCGGCGCGAAGCTGCTGGAGCCGGACGATCCGGCGGACCAGCGCCTCGTCGACGGCCCGCTCGAGCTCACGCATCGTCACGGTGCCGGCGATGTCGCGGAGCGTGCGAGCCGGGGAGGTCACGGGCAATCCCTGACAGATCCGAGCCTCGCTCCGGTCCAGGCGTGTAGTGCGGTGGGCGACGATCCCGAGCCGGCGACGTACATGGCGGGCAGGCACGAGAACGTCGACCGGGACATCGTCGGGGGGCGCGGGGACGATCCCCCAGACGAACGCCGCCGATTGATGGCTGAGCACGGCCTTGGGCCCGACGGCTAGCAGCGCCGCGGTCTCACGTCCGAGGGGTTGGGCTGTGGAATGACCCACCGAGTAGACACCCCGGTGAGCTTGCAGAAGCCGGCCATTCGCGAGCATGCGATCGACCGCTCCTGGCTCGATGCCCGCGGCGAGAAGCTGCCACCTCGATACAAAGCCCCGCTGGAGCCCCGCGATCGCCGCAATCCGTCGGTCGCGAGGCCCGCTGACGGGGAAAACGTGCCTCAGGCCGAGAACCGGCACGAGGTTCGTTCGATCGTCATCGCTATTCGGGGTCGATCGCACACTCGTCGGTACGTCCTCCGCCAACTGTGCGTTTTCCCCCGCCGACGGACCCGGATCCGCGTCCACGGAAGCCCCGAGACCATCCGACCTCTCCTCAATGGCGTCTTTCCGCTCGTCTAACTCCCTCACGCCGAAGAGCATCCCGCGCAAACCTCCCACCCGCCCCCAATTGCGCAGAGATTTTGCAAAGTGCAGGGGACCGCACCAGAAGCCCGTCCGCCCGATAACTAACCTCAGTAAGAGATGCCCGACGAGCTCTTCCTGATCGACGGCAACAGCCTCGCGTACCGCGCGTTCTTCGCGCTGCCCGAGTCGATCGCCACCTCCACGGGCGTGCCCGACGAACGCGATTTTCGGGTTCGCCTCGATGCTGGTGAAGATCCTCACCGACTACGGCCCGAAGGCCACCGTCGTGGTGTGGGACAAGGGCTACACGGGCCGCAAGGAGGTCTACGCCGAGTACAAGGCCCAGCGCGCCAGTCGCCCCAGTCTGCTCAAGGAGCAGTGGCCCGCGTTCGAGCCGCTGGTGTCGGCGTTCGGCTACCAGAACCTCGCCGTCGAGGGCTACGAGGCCGACGACGTGATCGCCTCGATCGTCCAGCGAGCCCGCCAGGAAGACCCCCCGATCCCGGTGATGGTCGTCACCGGCGACCGCGACGCCTACCAGCTCGTCGGCGACGGCGTGCGGATCATGACCACCTCGCGCGGCATCACCGACACCAAGGTCTACGACCGCGAGGGCGTGATCGAGCGCTACGGGATCCCGCCGGAGCTCGTGCCCGACTTCATCGGGCTGAAGGGCGACACCAGCGACAACATCCCGGGCGTCCCCGGGATCGGCGACAAGACCGCCGCCGACCTGCTGCAGCGATTCGGGTCGCTCGAGGAGGTGCTGGCCCACATCGACGACATCAGCGGCGCCAAGCGCAAGGAAAACCTGACCAACCACGCCGACGACGCGCGCATCTCCAAGCAGCTCGCGACCGTCAAGCGCGACATCCCGTTCGAGTTCGACCTGCAGACGTACGTCGCCCAGCCCCCGGACCGCTCGACGCTGCGCGACACCTTCCGCGAGTACGAGCTCCGGGAGCCGCTGCGCCGCCTCGAGGAGGCGCTCGGCTCGGCCGACGCCGCCGCGCCCGCGCCGTCCACCGACGAGACGATCACCGCTCGCGTCAGAAGCAGCACGCTGAAGGACGTCGCGCGCCTCCCGGAGACCGAGGTGTCGATCGCGGTCAAAGCGCCGGACATCCCGCAGGACCAGCTGTTCGCGGCCGACGGGCACTGGAGCTTCGGCGTCCACGTCGACGGCTCCAGCGACGTCCTCGCCGGCGACTGCGACAGCCCCGAGCAGCTCGTCGCTCAGATCGGCAAGCGACCCGCGATCGCGCATGACGCCAAGTCGCTGGGAGAGGTCCCGGCCGTGCTCGCACACGACACCGAGGTGGCGGCGTACCTGCTCGAGCCGGCGCGGCGGGCCTACCCGTTCCGCGAGCTGTGCGAGGAGCGGGGGTTTGCGGCTGCCGTCGAAGGGGAGGCCGCCGCCGACGCGGTCCTGGTCGAGGCGCTCGCCGCATGGCAGCGCGAGGAGATCCGCGGCCGCGGCCTGACCGACTTGCTGGTCGAGGTCGAGCTTCCGCTCGTGCGGGTGCTGCGCGACATGGAGAAGCGCGGCCTCAAGCTCGACACCACCCTGCTCAAGCAGATCTCCGACCGCGTCAAGGACGAGGCCAACTCGCTCGAGCGCGAGATCTTCCAGCTGTGCGGCACCGAGTTCATGCTCGGGTCGCCCCGCCAGCTCGAGGAGGTCCTGTTCGGCAGGCTCGGCCTGTCACGCAAGCGCCGCGGCAAGACCGGCTACTCGACCGACGCGCGCGTGCTGCAGGCGATCCGCTCAGAGCACGAGGTGATCCCGAAGATCGAGCGCTGGCGCGAGCTCACCAAGCTCGCCCAGACCTACCTGGACGCGCTGCCCCAGCTGCTCGGGGCCGACGGCCGGCTGCACACGACCTTCAACCAGACCGCCGCGACGACCGGTCGCCTGTCGTCCAACAACCCGAACCTCCAGAACATCCCGATCCGCACCGAGCTCGGCCGCGAGATCCGGTCCTGCTTCGTCGCCGAGCCCGGCAACCTGCTCGTGTCGGCCGACTACTCGCAGGTCGAGCTGCGGCTGCTGGCCCACATCGCCGAGGAGGACGTGCTCAAGGAGATCTTCCGCCGCGGCGAGGACGTCCACACGGCGACCGCGATGCGCGTGTTCAACGTCACCGCCGACCAGATCGATCCGGGCATGCGCTCGAAGTCCAAGATGATCAACTACGGGATCGTCTACGGCCTGTCGGCGTGGGGGATGGCGGACCGCCTCGACATTCCGCAGGAGGAAGCCGAGGAGTTCATCCAGCGCTACATGGCGGGCTTCCCGGCGGTCGCTCGCTTCATCGAGGAGACGATCGTGCAGGGGACCGAGCACGGGTACGTCTCGACGCTGTTCGGACGCCGCCGCCAGGTCCCGGAGCTCAGAGCCCGCCGCTGGGAGCTGCGCCGGCAGGGCGAGCGGTTTGCGGTCAACATGGTCATCCAGGGGACCGCGGCGGACATCATCAAGGTCGCGATGGTGCAGTGCGAGCAGGCGCTCGAACAGGCGGGCCTGAAGTCGCGGATGATCCTTCAGATCCACGACGAGCTGCTGTTCGAGGGTCCCGAGGACGAGGCCGAGACGGTCAAGCAGATCGCGATCGACAAGATGAGCAACGCGTTCGAGATGGATCCGCCGCTCGCGGTCGACGCCGGGATCGGCACCGACTGGCTGAACGCCAAGTAGCGACTCAGGCCCGCGAGAGCTAGGCAGCGGCCAGAGCCGGCGCCGGGGCGCCGCCGCCCACGAACCGCGGGTGGGCGACTTCGAGGTAGTGGCCGAAGGCCCAGTCGATGAAGCGCTTGCGCTCGATCGCCCGCAGCGAGCCGCCGAGCACGCGCGGAGCGACCCGCGGAACCAGCCGCTGCATCCGCAGCATCCAGCGGAACGGAAGCGCGTGCTCGGCCGAGAACGCGTGGTAGCGGGCCAGCGCCTCCTCGCGCGACCAGCGACCCTCGACGACGCCGCGCAGCTCGCGCCCGCAGGCGAGACCGAAGTACAGAGCGGTGCGGATCCCCTCGGCGGTCAGCGGCAGGCAGTGACCAGCCGAGTCGCCGACGAAGAAGACGCCGTCTTCGGTGGCGTCCCGCAGCGCGTGCGGGATCCAGTTGCCCTGGTAGCGGACCGTCTCGGCGTGAAGATCCTCGGCCAGGCGCACCGTCGGCTCGCGCACGTGAAAGCGGGGATCGAACGAGCCCACCCCGATCCGCACCTCGCCGTCGGCGGGGAAGCTCCAGCCGTAGCCCGCCGGGACGTAGGAGCGGTCGATCCAGATCTCCATGTCCTTGCCGGTTCCGAACGGGTGCACCTCGAGGCCACGCGACAGCAGCGCGTCAGGAGGCTGCACGTTGTCGCCGACGCCGAGCACGCGCCGCCAGCCGAGTGCGTCGACGATCAGGCCGGCGCGGATCTCGCCGCGGTCGGTCAGCACCGTGTTCCCGTGCCGCACCTCGACCTTGGCGGTCTCGAACGCGAACGAGCCCTGCGCGGCGAGCAGGCCGCAGAGGGTGCGGTAGTCGAACGTCGAGAACGTCCAGGGGAGGTCGTAGCGGACGGTGGTGTGCGGGGTGTGGATGACCAGCTCGCCGAACGTCTGCTGCAGCGATTCCTGCAGGGCCAGCGCGTGCAGCCAGGACGTGGGGATCCCGCACGCCGAGGTCTGCCGCTCGCCGATCTCGTAGCGGTCGATCACCATCACGTCGGCGCCGCTTCCCGCCAGCTCGCGAGCCACCGCGAGACCCGCGAAGCTCGCTCCGCAGATCAGGACGTCGCAGTCGCGGCGAAGCGGCGTGCGCTCCTCACCGCGCTTGGTTGCTCGCTGGGGCATCGCGAGACGATGATAAGGGCGCAGCTCCAGACGCCCTGTGCGGCTATCCTCAGGGGCTGCATGTCAACTACCACAACTTTGCTCCCCATCGATCAGCCCAACGCGAAGGTCGTCGAAGGCTCGGACGGCCTCCTGCTCGAGATCGATGGCCAGATAGTCCCAAACTACGACGCAACCCTGCATCCGTTCTCGGAGGGGGATGTCGTCACCGGCCACGTCGTCCGAATCGACAACGACGAGGTGCTGGTCGACATCGGCTACAAGTCAGAGGGGGTCATCCCCTCCACAGAGCTTTCGATCCGCAAGTCCGTCGACCCGAGCGACGAGGTTTCGCTCGGCGAGGAGGTCGACGCACTGGTCCTCACCAAGGAGGACCAGGACGGCCGGCTGATCCTGTCCAAGAAGCGCGCGCGCTTCGAGAAGGCGTGGCGCAAGATCGAGGCCGCGGCCGAGTCCGGTGAGCCCGTCGCGGGCTCGGTGATCGAGGTCGTCAAGGGCGGCCTGATCATCGACCTGGGCGTGCGCGGCTTCCTGCCCGCTTCGCTGGTCGACATCCGTCGCGTGCCAAACCTCGACGAGTACATGGGCCAGACGATCGAGTGCAAGGTCATCGAGCTCAACCGCTCGCGCAACAACGTCGTCCTGTCCCGCCGCGCGGTGCTCGAGGAGCAGCGCAAGGAGGACCGCGAGCGCATCCTGGACCGGCTCCAGCCCGGCCAGGTGGTCGAGGGCACGATCTCGAACATCGTCGACTTCGGCGCGTTCGTCGATCTCGACGGGATCGACGGCCTGATCCACATCTCCGAGCTGTCGTGGTCGCACGTCAATCACCCGTCGGAGATCCTCTCCATCGGCGACACCGTCAGCGTCAAGGTGCTCGACATCGACCGCGACCGTCAGCGGATCTCGCTGGGCCTCAAGCAGACCCAGGAGGACCCGTGGCAGCGCGTGGTCGACACCTACAACATCGGCGACGAGCTCGAGGGCACCGTCACGAAGGTCGTCACGTTCGGCGCGTTCGTGGAGATCCTCGATGGGGTCGAGGGTCTCGTGCACATCTCGGAGCTCGCCCAGCACCACGTCGAGAACCCACGCGAGATCATCCAGCCCGGCGACCCCGTGCGGGTCAAGATCCTCGAGATCGACTCCGAGCGGCGTCGCCTGTCGCTGTCGATCAAGCGGGTTGAGGGGCAGGTCCTGCCGGTCCGGCCGATCGTGCCGCCCGAGAACGGCGACACGGCGGATCTCGACAACGTGCCCGAGCTCGGCCTGTCCGAGGACGTGTTCGCGGGCGAAGACCAGGCCGCCGTCGTAGTCGACGAGCCGGAGGCCGAAACGGCCGAGCCAGAAGCCGTCGAGGCCGAGGCCGTCGTCGAGCCCGAGGCTGTCGAGGTCGAGGCCGTCGTCGAGCCCGAGGCTGTCGAGGCCGAGGCCGTCGTCGAGCCCGAGGCTGTCGAGGCCGAGGCCGTCGTCGAGCCCGAGGCCGCCGAGCCCGAGGCCGTCGAGCCAGAAGCCGGCGCCGACGCAGAGGCCGAGGCTCCCCCCGAAGCCTGATCTCGCCCCGCGAGTGATCCCCTTCATCGGGCTCACGGGCGGCATCGGCGCCGGCAAGTCGACCGCGCTCGAGGCGCTGGAGCGCCTCGGCGCAGCGACGCTGTCGACCGATCGTGTGGTCCACGACCTGTATGAGGACGACGAGGTGAAGGCGGTCGTCACGGAGCGGTTCGGACCGTCCGTGGTGCGCGACGGGGCCGTCGACCGGTCGGCGCTGGCGCGGCTCGCGTTCGCGACCCCCGAGGATCGCGGCTGGCTCGAGCAGATGCTGTGGCCGCGCGTCAGCGCCCGCATCGTCGAATGGCGCCAGGAACTCGAGCAGGCGACGCCGCCACCGCGAGCGGCTGTCGTCGAGGTGCCGCTGCTGTTCGAGTCCGGCATGGAAAGCGTTTTCGACGCGACGATCGCGGTCGTGGCCGACGAGGAGGTCCGCGCGCAGCGCGCCGGATCCCGGGGTCACGAGGCCCTCGCCGAACGGTCAGCGCGCCAACTTTCCCAGCAGGAAAAAGCGGAGCGTGCGACATATGTGGTCCCTAATGACGATTCGGTCGACACCCTGGAGTCGAAGTTGTCGGCCGTTCTTGACATGCTGGGCCCCTGAGGCCGTCGCCGGTGAGGAGGACGCAGCAGTGAGGAGGCTCGAGTAGTGGCGCCGATCGCCACGAGCGGAGCCGCCCGTCGAGGCGGCCCCCGAGCGTCCGCCCGGCGTCGCGCGGTCGCGCGTAGGCGCCGCAGAGTGCTTGCGGTGGTCGCGATCGCCGCGACCGCTTTCGTGGTGATCCTCACGGCGCCGCTGTTTCGCAAGGCGGTCACCGAGTTCAACCTGCCGCTCACCAACGCGGACGTGATTCGACAGCAGGCGGCCGAGAAGCACCTCGATCCCGCGCTGATTGCGGGCGTGATCTACGCCGAGACGAAGTTCGACGCGCGGCCGTCGCCGGCGGGGGCGCAGGGCCTGATGCAGATCCTGCCCCAGACGGCGGAGTTCCTGGCCCATAAGTCGGGCGCCACCACGTTCACGGTCGCAGATCTCGGCACACCGCAGGTCAACATCGCCTACGGCAGCTACTACCTGCGCGATCTGCTTGACCACTACAACGGCAAGACCGTGCTGGCACTGGCCGCATACAACGGCGGCGAGGCGAACGTCGACCGGTGGGTGGAGGACGCGCGACGCGACGGCAAGCGGATGACGATCCAGGCGATCCCGTTCCCCGAGACCCGCGCCTACGTGCAACGCGTGCTTCACGCCCAGCGCGAGTACCGGCACACCTACGCCAGCCAGCTCGGCTACCGCTAGCTCACTCAGTACGCGCGGCGGGAACCTCCGGCGTGCTCGACCGCCGCGATCACCGCGGCGACGTCGGCCGCATCGGCCACGTCGAGCGTGGACGTCGTGACCCGCACGCCGGGTCCGGAACCGAACCGGAACTGCTCCCCGGCGCTCACAAGCCATCCCTCGTCGAGCAACGCGCGGGCGACCGGCGCCTCCTCGCGCACCGGGACCCAGACGTTCAGTCCCGACCGCCCGTGGGCGGGCACGTCGTGGTCGGCGAGCGCGGCGATCAGTGCCTCGCGCCGGGCCGCGTAGGCCTCGCGGGCGCGGGTCACGACCTCGTCGAAGCCGGCGTCGAGCAGCAGCTCGGCCGCGGTCGCCTGCAGGATGTGGCTGACCCAGCGCGGCCCCAGCGCCTGCCGTCCCTCGACGCGGGCGATCGTCGCCGGGTCGCCGGCGACGAGGGCAACCCGCAGGTCGGGGTGGAGCATCTTCGAGAGCGCTCGGATCACCGCCCAGCGCGGCCATGAGCTGCCGGCGAGGGTCCGGAACGGGGCTCCCGCAACCAGGCTCGCGTGGTCGTCTTCCACGATCAGAACGTCCCCATGGGATGCCAGGAGCGCCCGCAGTTCCCCGGCGCGCCGCTCGTCGACGGCCGCGCCCATCGGGTTCTGGGCGCGGGGCACGGTCACGACCGCCTGCGCTCCGCGGTCGAGGGCCGCTCCGAACCGGTCGGGGATCAGCCCGGAGTCGTCGACCGCGACGGGGACCGGCACGAGGCCCAGGGCCAGCAGCACGTCGCGGATCGGCGGATAGCAGGGGTCCTCGACGATCACCCGGTCGCCCGGCCGCAGATGGGCGCCCAGCACCCGCTCGACGCCGTCCATCGCCCCCGACACCACGGCCAGCGCCTCCGCGGGAACCCCGTCGGCCTCGAACCCCGAACGGGCTGCGTCGAGCAGGTCGGGATCGGCGGCCTCCAGCCTCGAGACCCCGAGCTTGGCGTCGATGTCGATGCGCGCCAGCGCCGGGGCGATCGACGGGAGCAGGGCAGGATCGGCCAGTCCGATGCTGAGGTCCGCGCGGGCGGGGACCGGGGAGGGGACCCGCCTCGCCCGGGGGCTCGGAGGGCCGGTCGTCGCGCCACCCGGGTCCCGCGACGACCCTCGCCGACCACGAACCCGCGCTCGCGCAGCATCCGATAGGCGGAGCTGACGGTCGCCGGGCTGGTCCCGAGCGCGCCGGCCAGGCCGCGGACCGTGGGCAGCGCGTCGCCCGAGTGCAGCGCGCCGTCGCGGATCGCGGACTCGGCGCTGGCGGCGATTTCGCGCGCCGTCGTCCCATGGATTCCGTGATATTGTTCTACTGCAACGATGACTACGTACTATAACAAAACTGAGCGCACGAAGGTGCGGCGCCGCGCCGGCCGCGGCAACTACAAGCGGGCCACGATCCACTCGATTCTCGACGAGGGCATGGTCGGCCACCTCGGCGTCGTCGGCGACGACGGGCAGCCGTTCGTGATTCCGGTGCTGTACGCGCGCGACGGAGATCGCGTGTACCTGCACGGCTCTCCGCTCAGCAGGCTGCTCGGAACGCTGGCCGACGGCGTGCCGATGTGCCTCACGGTCACGTTGCTCGACGGGCTGGTGCTCGCGCGCTCGGCGTTTCACCACTCGATGAACTACCGCTCGGTCGTGATCCTCGGCCAGGGCCGGCCGATCGAGGACCCGGAGCGCAAGGACCGGGCGCTGCGCGCGCTCGTCGAGCACATCGTGCCGGGCCGCTCCGACGATGCTCGCGGCCCCAGCCGCAAGGAGCTCAAGGCGACCGAGGTGATCGAGCTCGAGATCGACGAGGCGTCGGCGAAGATCCGGACCGGGCCGCCGGGCGACGCCAGCGCGGACATGGACCTGCCGGTGTGGGCGGGCGAACTGCCGATCACCACGAGCTTCGGCGAGCCGGTGCCCGACGCGGCCTGCTCGCGCCCGGCGCCAGAGTACATTCGGGCGTACGCGCGGCCGGCCTGACCCGGCGCTTGAGGTCAGATCCTGACCTCAATGCCCGCTACGCTCAATAGTGTCCGCTGATGCCGAAGTTCGAGCTCGATGCCGCCTACCGCCCGACCGCCGACCAACCGGCGGCGATCGCGTCGTTGGCGGAGGGGATCAACGCCAACGAGCGCCATCTGACCCTGCTCGGCGCCACGGGGACGGGCAAGACCATGACGATGGCGGCGACGATGGAGGCCGTCCAGAAGCCGTCGCTCGTGATCGCCCACAACAAGACGCTCGCGGCGCAGCTGTGCAACGAGTTCCGCACCTACTTCCCCCGCAACGCGGTCGAGTACTTCGTCTCCTACTACGACTACTACCAGCCCGAGGCGTACGTCCCGAGCAAGGACCTGTACATCGAGAAGGACTCGGCGATCAACCAGGAGATCGACCGCCTGCGCCACGCCGCCACGGCGGCGCTGTTCGCCCGGCGCGATGTGGTGATCGTGGCAAGCGTGTCGTGCATCTTCGGCCTCGGCTCGCCGGAGGTCTACGACGAGAACCTGCAGACGCTGCGGGTGGGGGAGTACATCGACCGCGACAAGCTCCTGCGAAAGCTCGTCTCGATCCAGTACACCCGTAACGACACCGCCCTGTCGCGCGGGACGTTCCGCGTCCGCGGCGAGACGCTCGAGGTGTTCCCGGCGTACGCGGAGACGGCCTACCGGATCGTGCTGTTCGGAGACGAGGTCGAGCATCTGCAGCACTTCGACCCGGTCACCGGCGAGGTGCTCGAGGACGGGCTCGAGCACGTCGGGATCTGGCCCGCCTCGCACTACAACGTGCGCGAGGGCATGATCGACGACGCCGTCGCCAAGATCGGCTCAGAGCTCAACGAGCGCTGCGCCGAGCTCGAGAGCCAGGGCAAGCTGCTCGAGTCCCATCGCCTGCGCCAGCGCACCCAGTACGACATGGAGATGCTCCGTGAGCTGGGCTTCTGCTCGGGGATCGAGAACTACTCGCGGATCCTCGACGGGCGCAACGCCGGCGACCGGCCGTATTGCCTGCTGGACTACTTCCCCGACGACTTCGTCTGCTTCATCGACGAATCGCACCAAACCGTCCCGCAGATCGGCGGCATGTACGAGGGCGACCGCTCGCGCAAGCAGACCCTCGTCGACTACGGGTTCCGGCTGCCGAGCGCGCTCGACAACCGGCCCCAGACCTTCCAGGAGTTCCTCTCGATCACGCCGCAGATGGTGTTCGTGTCGGCCACCCCCGGCGACTACGAGCGCCGGAACTCGCCGCGGATCGTCGAGCAGATCGTTCGCCCGACCGGGATCGTCGACCCCGACGTCGAGGTTCGCGAGACGCGCAATCAGATCGACGATCTGATGAACGAGATCCGCCAGCGAGTCGACCGTGACGAGCGCACGCTCGTGACCACGCTCACCAAGAAGATGTCCGAGGACCTCACCGACTACCTGCTCGAGATGGGCTTCCGCGTGCGCTACCTGCACTCCGAGATCGACACGCTCGAGCGGATCCAGATCATCCGTCAGCTGCGTTTGGGCGAATTCGACATCCTGGTCGGGGTCAACCTCCTGCGCGAGGGGCTCGACCTGCCGGAGGTGTCGCTGGTGGCGATCCTCGACGCCGACAAGGAGGGCTTCCTGCGGGGCGAGACATCGCTGATTCAGACGATCGGGCGAGCGGCGCGAAACGTCGAGGGCAAGGTCGTGATGTACGCCGACAAGGAAACGGCTGCTATGCGCGCAGCGCTGGGAGAGACCGACCGGCGCCGCGCGATCCAGCGCGCGTACAACGAGGAGCACGGGATCACGCCGGAGACGATCGTCAAGGGGATCTCCGACATCGCCGAGTTCCTCCAGTCCGAGTCCAAGGTGCCGCGCTCGCGGCGCCGCAGGCGGCAGGTCGACGGGATGGAGCCCGCCGAGCTCGAGAAGACGATCGTCGAGCTCGAGGAGGAGATGCTCGTGGCGGCCGAGGAGCTGCGGTTCGAGTACGCCGCCAAGCTGCGCGACGAGATCCGCGATCTCAAGCGCCAGCTCGACCAGGCGGTTGCCGAAGGCCGCGCTCCCATCGGCTAGCCTCCGCGACGCAATCGTGATCGGAGGGAGCTCGAGTGGCGCTTGATCGGCAGAGCATCGAGAAGAAGGACTTCCCAGTCGGGCGCCGCGGCTACGAGCCCGCCGCCGTCGATGCGCACCTGACCGCGATCTCCGAGGAGGTCGAGGAGCTCAAGCGGTCCGCGCGCAAGCGCACCGAGTCGCTTGCCAGCGGCGCTAGCGAGCAGGTGCGAGCGATCATCGACGCCGCCGAGAACAGCGCGGCGGAGATCCACCGGCAGGCCGAGGACGACGCCCGCGAGATCCGCGCCGATGCAAACAGCGCCGCGAAGTCGGCCCGCGATCGCGCGGCCACCGAGGCGCGCGAGTACATCGACAAGGTCAGCGCCGCGACGAACGACCTGCTCGCGCGGATCGACGCGATGGAGAACGAGCTGGGCTCTGTGTTCGAGTCGCTGAAGGCGGGCGCCGGCCGGATCAACGCCGACCTGCGCCTGCTGGACGGAAATCTCGGAGAGGTCCGAGAAGCGGTCGCGCCCGCGCGCTTCGAGCCCGAGCCGGCGGCGCCGGCCGCCGTACAGGCCGCGGCAGCGGCTGCGGACGAGCACATCGACCCAGAGGTTCACGACGCGGCCGAGCTGTATGGCGTCGATGCCGGCGAGTTGGCCGCGGCGACGGCCGCTGCCGACGCCGCGCCGCCGACCACGGGCGCTCCCGTCCACCGCGACCCCGTCGGCGGTGCCGGTGAGGACGTCGAGGGCGCGCGCCTGATCGCACTCAACATGGCCCTGGATGGCACCTCGCGTGATGAGACCGACCGCTATCTGGCAGAGAACTTCAAGCTCTCGGACCGCGCGGCGCTGCTCGACGAGGTCTACGAGAGCGTCAACGGCTGACGATCGCCCGCCGCAGCGGTCATTTCCCGGATCGAGCGGGGTTTGACCGATGGGAACGTCTGTTCGATCAACTAGACTGGATTATGTGGACCAGTTAGTCGTCTCGGGCGCTCGGGAGCACAATCTCAAGGACATCACGGTCAGCATCCCAAGGGGGTCGCTGACGGTCATCACCGGCCTGTCGGGGTCGGGCAAATCGTCGCTGGCGTTCGACACGATCTACGCGGAGGGACAGCGCCGGTACGTCGAATCGCTGTCGGCGTACGCGCGGCAGTTCCTGGGCCAGATGGACAAGCCCGACGTGGACTCGATCGAGGGGCTGTCGCCGGCGATCTCGATCGACCAGAAGACGACCTCGCGCAACCCGCGCTCGACGGTCGGGACGGTCACCGAGATCTACGACTACCTGAGGTTGTTGTGGGCGCGGATCGGTCATCCCCACTGTCACGTCTGCGGACGTCCGATCAGCGGCCAGTCGGCCGAGCAGATCATCGACCAGGTGATGGAGCTCGAGGAGGGCACCCGGTTCATGGTGCTCGCGCCGATCGTCCGGGGACGCAAGGGCGAGTACGGCAAGCAGCTCGACGAGCTGCGAGCGGAGGGATTCGGGCGCGTCAAGATCGACGGCGAGCTGCGCAGGCTCGACGAGGAGATCGCGCTCGACAAGAAGTACAAGCACGACATCGCCGTGGTCGTCGACCGGCTCGTGATGAAGGGCGAGCTGCGCAAGCGGCTGGCGGACTCGATCGAGACGGCGGTGGCGCTCGCCGACGGCCTGGTCGAGATCGAGCTCGTTGACTCCAACACGATCCAGACCTACTCGGAGAAGTTTGCGTGTCCCGTGCACGGGCCGAGCCTGGTCGAGCTCGAGCCGCGGATCTTCAGCTTCAACTCGCCGCACGGTGCGTGCCCGCGATGCACCGGGCTCGGATCCCAGATGGAGATCGATCCCGAGCTGGTCGTCCCGGATCCGACGCTGTCGATCGCCGAGGGCGCGTTGGCGCCGTGGACGGCGAGCGCCTCGGACTACTACGACCAGCTGACGCAGGCGATCGCCGAGCGCTACGAGATCGACGTCGAGGTGCCGTGGGACGAGCTGCCGGCCGAGTGCCAGGAGTTCTTCCTGTACGGCACCAATGGCCAGCGCCTGCAGGTCTCCTACCGCAACCGGTTCGGCCGCCGCCGCTCGTACTCGACGACGTTCGAGGGGATCGTCCCGAACCTGGAGCGGCGCTATCGCGAGACCGACTCCGACTGGGCGCGCGAGAAGATCGAGGAGTACATGACGCTGCGACCCTGCCCGGAGTGCAAGGGCGCGCGGTTGCGGCCCGAGTCGCGCGCGGTGCTGATCGGCGACACCGCGATCCACCACTTCACGGCGCTGTCGGCGCGCCGGGCGCTCAGCTGGGTGCGCGAGCTCGAGCTGTCAGAGCACGACCGGCGGATCGCGCGGCTGGTGCTGCGCGAGATCGAGGAGCGGCTGCAGTTCCTCGAGAACGTCGGCGTCGGGTATCTGTCGATGGAGCGCGCCGCGGCGACGCTGTCGGGTGGGGAGGCCCAGCGGATCCGCCTGGCCACGCAGATCGGCTCGTCGCTTGTCGGGGTGCTGTACATCCTCGACGAGCCGTCGATCGGGCTGCACCAGCGCGACAACGAGAAGCTGATCGCGACGCTTGAGCGGCTGCGAGACCTCGGAAATACGGTGCTCGTGGTCGAGCACGACGAGGGCACGATGCGCGCGGCCGATCACCTCGTGGACATGGGCCCGGCCGCCGGAGAGCACGGCGGGTATGTGGTCGCGCAGGGAACGGCGGCCGAGGTCGAGAAGGTGCCGGAGTCGCTGACCGGACAGTTCCTCGCGGGCACGCGCGTGATCGAGACGCCAAAGAAGCGGCGCAAGCCGAGCGGCTACATCACGATCGGGGGCGCCTCCCAGCACAACCTGAAGAACATCGACGTCAAGGTGCCGCTCGGGGTACTGACCTGCGTCACCGGGGTGTCGGGCTCGGGCAAGTCGACGCTCGTCAACGAGGTGCTGTTGAAGGCCGTCGCCAACAGGCTGCACCGGACGCGACAGCGTGCCGGCGTGCACCGCCGGATCGAAGGCCTCGACCAGCTCGACAAGATCATCTCCGTCGACCAGTCGCCGATCGGCCGCACGCCGCGGTCAAACCCCGCGACCTACATCGGGCTGTTCGACCAGATCCGCGAGCTGTTCTCGAAGACCCAGGAGGCACGCGCCCGGGGGTACAAGCCGGGGCGGTTCTCGTTCAACGTCAAGGGCGGCCGCTGCGAGGTGTGCCGAGGCGACGGCCAGATCAAGATCGAGATGCACTTCCTGCCCGACGTGTACGTGCCGTGCGAGCAATGTCACGGCAAGCGCTACAACCGCGAGACGCTCGAGGTGCGGTTCAAGGGCAAGACGATCGCCGACGTGCTCGAGATGCCGATCGAGGAGGCGCTCGGGTTCTTCCAGCACATCCCGAAGATCCGCCGGCGCGTCGAGTCCCTGAACGACGTCGGGCTCGGGTATATGCGACTGGGGCAGCCGGCGACGACGCTGTCAGGCGGCGAGGCCCAACGCGTCAAGCTGGCCGCCGAGCTCTCGAAGGTCGCCACCGGCCGGACGCTGTACATCCTCGACGAGCCCACGACGGGGCTTCACTTCGCCGACATCCAGCGGCTGCTCGAGGTGCTCACGCGGTTGGTCGACGCCGGCAACTCGGTCGTCGTGATCGAGCACAACCTCGACGTGATCAAGGTCGCCGATCGGATCATCGACCTCGGACCGGAAGGCGGCGAGGAGGGTGGCCGCGTGATCGCCACCGGGACGCCCGAGCAGATCGCCAAGGCTCAGGGCTCCCACACCGGCGGATTCCTTGCCGAGGTGCTTCCGGCACCGGACGCCAAGGCTCCCAAGCCGGCGGCGCGCCGAGCCGCTCCGCGCCGGCGGGCCGCCGCAGGCGCTCGCTGAGGGTGGACAGGAACCGAGCGGGGTGGACACCGATCTCGCTCGCCTGAAGCTGTGGGCGCAGAAGTGGCGCTGGTATGAGCGCAACTCGCTGCCGTGGAACCGCGCCCGGATTCACTGGGAGTTCGCGCGCCGGGAAGCGTTCGTGCGCTGGCCCGTGCACGGCAACGTGCTCGAGGCGCTGCTCGACGGCCGCCTCGAGATCGGGGCCGCACACCGTGCTCGAACCCGACGTGTGGCTGACGGCGCCGGGAGCGGCGCGGATCCGGATCGGCGGCGGGACCTTCCTGAACATCGGGGTGATGGTCGCGGCGCTCGAGCTCGTCGAGATCGGCGAGCACTGCATGTTCGCCAACGGCTGCTTCATCAGCGACGGCTCGCATCGCTTCGACGATCCCCACAAGCCGGTCCCCTGGCAGGGCTTCACGACCAAGGGGCCGACCCGGATCGGCGACAACGTCTGGTGCGGCGCCCACGCCGTGATCACCAGCGGGGTCACGATCGGCGAGCGGTCGGTGATCGGCGCCAACTCGGTGGTCACGGCGGACATCCCGCCGTTCTCGATCGCCGCAGGCGCGCCCGCCCGCGTCCTGCGCACGATCGAGTATCCGTAGGCCGTCCGGCCCAGCGGTTGTCTTTAGTTGCTGGGGACGCCGGTTGCGGGTGGGGCGGGTTGGGTGGTGGTGTAGGGGGTGATTGGGCTGGTGGGGTCGGGGGTGGTGGTGAGGGGGGTGCCGGTGAGGACGATTTTGCCGTTTTTGATGTGGCCGATTTGGGTGCCTGAGTAGCCGCCGTGGTCGGTTTGTGAGTAGCGGAAGGGGACGAGGCCGGGGCCGGTCCATTTGGCGCCTTGTTGGTTGATCGCGTCGATGACGGCTTGGCGGGTGAGGTTTTTGCCGGCGGCTTGGAGGGCTTGGACGAGCGTGTAGGCGTTCGCCATGCCGTATTCGACGTTGCCGTCAAACGGGGCTTGTTTGTCGTACTGGTCGTGGATCTTTTGAAACAGCTGGATCCACGGGTTCGACGTGTCGGCGGTCGAGGGGAGGTACCCGTCGGTGATCGCGCCTTCGATCAGCCCGGTCCCGGAAGCCTTGCCCTTGGAGACGGATTTGAGCAGGCCGGCGACGGTGGTCGGGTCGATCCCGACGTTGGAGACGACGAGCTGGGGCTTGTAGCCCAGCGTGAACGATGTCAGCTCGGCGATCGCGGTGTAGATCGGGACGGTGAACTGGACCAGCACCTTGGCTTTTGACGCCTTGATCGCGGTGACCTGCGGCGCCAGCGTCGTCGTCCCGGACTGATACGCCTGCTTTGACACGATCTGGCTGGCCGGCAGCTCGGCCTGGATCCCCGCGAGGCCGCCCTGGCCGAAGTCGTCGTCCTGGTAGAGCACCGCGACCTTTTCACCGGCGAAGTGCTGCTTGATGTACTGCCCCAGGATCTTGCCCTCGATCGTGTAGTTGGGCTGCCACCCAAACGTGTAGGGCTGCTTGGTCCCGTCATCCCAGCACGCGCACCCCGACGCGACAAACAGGTCCGGGACCTTGGACGCGTTCAAATAGCTGACGACCTTCGTATGCGTCGGCGTCCCCAACCCTTCGAAGATCCCGAACACGTGATCCTGCAACACCAGCTGATGCACGACGTTGACGGTGTTGGTCGGGTTATACGCATCGTCCTTATAGGTCAGATGCAGCTTGCGGCCAAACACCCCACCATGCGCGTTCACATAATCAAAGAACGCCTGCGACGCCGGCGCGATCTCCGAATACCCCGGCGCTGCCGGACCCGTCAACGGCTGATGCGAACCAAACGTGATCGACGACGCCGTCACCCCCGGAGCCGACGACCCACCCGACCCCGACGAACCCCCAGACGAGGACGACGACGACGAGCCACAGGCCACCACAAGCAGCCCGGTGGCCACCACCGTCACCGCCAAGACGATCCATTTCAGCTTTGGATTACGCACTTCACTCCCTCCAGGTCATCGGTTACACACAATGGTGCGCCCCGTTCGGGGCTGTTGTCCCCCCAAAGCCAACCTGTACAAGGGTTCGCGGCATTTCGATACGTGCGGACCCGAACGTTTCAAATACTATGTTCTGAGCGCGGGAGGCGCGGCAAATCGACCAGAGAGGGACACGACCGAGGCCGCGGGGTGCCGCAACGGTCCGTCGTGGGAAGTGGCGACCACAGCTAAGAGGGGCAGACCCGCAAGCGCATCGCGCGACGACGTGCTGCGTGCGGTGGCCGAGCAATACGTCAACGGCCGGCGAGTCGACGTCACGGTAGTGGCACGCCGGCTCGGCGTCAGCCGCGCGACGATCTACCGCTGGTTCGGGTCTCGCGAGGGGCTGATCGGCGAGGTCGTGGCGATCGAGCTCGAGCAGCTGATCGCGGCGAAACGACAAGCGGTGACTCGCCGGGGCGCCGTCGGCCTGATCGAGGTCCTGGACCGGACGAATCGCAGCCTCGCCAAGTCGACCGCGCTGCGGCGGCTGCTCGAGCAGGAGCCCACCGTCGCGATGCGGCTGTTGACGGCGAGTGACGGCGTCGTCCAGCCGCGTGCGGTGGCGTGCGTCGAGCAGCTGATCCGGGCCGAAGCGTCGGCCGGGACGTTCGCGCCGGCAGCCGAGCCGGGCGCCCTCGCCTATGCGATCGTGCGGCTGGCCGAGGCTTTTCTCTACAACGACGCGGCGATCGGAATCCGCGGTGACCATCGGCGCCTACGCGACGTCCAGGCCGCGTTGCTGGGCGTGTCCGCGATCGATCTCGTCGATCTGCACGCAGACTGACGGGCTCACGACGCCGCGCTCGGTCGGTCGGCCGGTGTCGGCGGTCGCCCGGCGCGGCGCGACCACATCCCGCGCAGCCAGTTGCCGATCGCGATCACCCCGCCCTGGATGCCCGACGGCCACGCGAGCATCGCGACGATCAGGACGATCCCGTAGATCGCCAGCGGCATGTTGTGTGAGACCTGGTTGGAGAGCGAGAACGAGCTGGCGAGGTCGTTGGTCCAGTTCGGCAGGAGCGTCAGCAGCGCCGCGCCCCAGACCGCGCCCGTCAGCGAGCCGAGCCCGCCGAGCACGACGCCGGTCAGCAACGCCAGCGACAGCTGGATCGGGAACGCTCCCGGCTGGGCGAGCTGCAGCACCACTGTCAGCAGGCCGCCGCCGAGCCCGGCGCAGGCGGCGCTCAGCGTGAACGCACCCGTCTGGATGCGCCCCACGTGCAGCCCGCTCAGCGACGCGGCGATCTCGTCGTCGCGGACGGCCCGCATCGACCGCCCGATCCCGCTGTGGATCACGTTGTAGAGCACGAACACCACGACCAGGGCCCCGCCGCACGCGATCCATGCCTCCCAGCGCTCGAGCGGGAAGTTCGCGCCCAGCGACGCGGGCGGGACCGACGGATTGATCGACAGGCCGTTCTCGCCGCCGAACGTCTTGGGGAACTTGTCGGCGAGCGCCGGCAGGCCGACCGCGAAGGCGAGCGTCGCGCCGGCGAGGTACGGCCCGCGCAGGCGGCTCGCGGCGGCGCCGACCGGGATCCCGACCAGGCCCGTGACGACCGCCGAGGCGACTAGCGCCGGGATCACCGCCCAGCCCTCGTTGCCGATCAGCAACGCGACCGTGTAGGCGCCGATCGCCATCAGTGCTCCGTGGCCGAGCGAGATCTGTCCGCTGAGCCCAGCGAGCATCGTGAGCCCCGCCAGCGCGGCGAAGTAGTACGCCCCGGTCGCGAGCTGGAGGTCGTTGTAGGCGCTGATCTGGACGCTGATGATCCACAGCGCGAGCCCCGCGAGCGCGACGATCAGCAGCGATCGCAGGATCGTGTGCGCGGCGAACACACCGCGGACCCGGGCGAAGCTCATACCCGCCGCTCCCGCGTCGTCGAGAACAGCCCACTCGGCCGGATCATCAGGACGAGGAAGAGGATCACGAGCGCCGCCAGCGGCACGAGCGCGGATCCCTCGTAGCCCGACACATAGGACAGCGCGAGTCCCAGAATCAGCCCGCCGATCACCGCGCCCGGAGGACTGTCGAGGCCGCCGAGCACAGCTGCCACGAAGCCGCCGATCAGGATCGGATCAAAGCTGTTGGGGCCGAGGAACGTCGACGGCGCGACGAGCACGCCCGCCAGCGATCCGACAAGCGACGCCAGCGCCCACCCCAGGGTGAACATCCGTCCGACGCGGACGCCCAGCAGCTTTGCCACCTCGGGCGCGTACGCGGACGCGCGCATCTGCAGGCCGAGCGTCGTGGCACGGAAGAACAGCGCCAGACCCGCCGCCACCGCGATCACGATCAGCACGATGAACGTGTCGTTGGGCGTGAACAGCAGCGTCGTGCCGCCGACCGTGTAGCCACGCAGTGAGAATGCCGCGGGAAACGAGCGCGGCGTGTTGCCCCAGATCATCCCGGCGATCGCCACGAGCAGCGTGTACAGGCCGAGCGTCAGGATCACCGGGTTCAGCGGCGGCGCGTTCTCGACGGGGCGGATCAGCACGCGCTCGACGATCGCGCCGAACACCAGGCCCGACAGCAGCGCGACGATGAACCCGAAGATGTAGGAGCCCGAGCTGTTGATCACCGCGGAGGCGATGAACGTCGTGATCATCAGCATCGCGCCCTGGGCGAAGTTCACGATCCGCGTGGCTCGCCAGATCAGCACCAGCGCGAGCGCCACGGCCGCGTAGATCGCGCCGGACGAGATGCCGTTGAGCGTGAGGTCGATGAACTTGGTCACGATCGTGCTCCCATCAGAACCCCAGGTAGGCGTGCCGCAGGCCTTCGTCGGCGGCCAGCCGCTTGGCGTCCTCCTCGACGACCACCCGTCCGAGGTTCAGGACCACGCCCCGGTCAGACACCGACAGGGCGCTGCGCGCGTTCTGCTCGACGAGCAGCACGGCCAGCCCGAGCGTGTCGGCGAGCCCGCGGATCCGCTCCATGATCTGGGCGACGAGCAGCGGCGCCAAACCGAGCGAAGGCTCGTCGAGCAGCAGCACCGTGGGGCGGCCGACCAGCGCCCTGCCGATCGACAGCATCTGCCGCTCGCCGCCCGACAGGCCTGAAGCTGCCTGCGACCGGCGCTCCTCCAGACGTGGGAACAGTTCGTAGATCTCCCGCAGCGGCGCTGCCTTCTTGCCACGCCACAGCCCGCCGAGGCGGAGGTTCTCCTCGACGGTGAGCTCGGCGATCACGCCGCGACCCTCGGGCACGTGCGCCAGCCCACGGCGGACGATGTCCTCGACCGGGCGTCCGTCGATCCGCTTGCCGTCGAGCGTGACCTTGCCGCCGCTCGCCCGAACGAGGCCGGTGATCGTGCGCAGCAGCGACGTCTTGCCGGCGCCGTTGGCTCCGAGTACCGCGGTCACGGACCCTTCGGACACCGAGAGCGACACGCCGTCGACGGCGCGAACCGCCCCGTAGTCGGTCGTCAGCTCCTCAACCGCCAGCATCGCTCGTCCCCGCCGCCGCCACGTTCTCCTCGCCCGCATCGCGTCCGAGGTATGCCTCGAGCACGCGCGGGTTCTCCCGGATCGCGGCCGGCTCGCCCGCCGCGATGACGCTGCCGAAGTCCAGCACCACGACCTTGTCGCAGACCGACATCACCAGGTCCATGTGATGCTCGACCACCATCACCGCGATCGACTTCCCGAGCGATCGAATCAGCTGTCCGAGCTCGGACATCTCCTCGGTGCCCAACCCGCCGGCGGGCTCGTCGAGCAGCAGCAGCTCGGGCTCGCAGGCGAGCGCGCGGGCCAGCGCCACGCGCTTCTGGACCGCAAACGGGAGCGTCCCGGGAAGGCGGTCCTCGATCCCGGTGCAGTCGAGCCTCTCGAGCGAGGCCCGGGCCCGCTCGCGCAACGCGCGCTCGTCGCGATCCGACGTCCAGATGCCCAACAGCGCGCCGCCGTAGCGAGCGCGCCGAAACCGGTCGGCGCCGGTCATCACGTTCTCGAGCACGGTGAGCTTCGAGAACAGCCCGACCCCCTGCAGCGTCCTCGAGATCCCCATCGACGACAACCGGTGCGGCGACAGCCCGTTCAGCGGCCTGTCGCGCCAGCTGATCGTCCCGGAGTTCGGCGCGACGAAGCCGCAGATCACGTTGAACAGCGTCGTCTTGCCGGCCCCGTTGGGGCCGATCACGCCGACTACCTCGCCGCCGGCTGCCTCGACCGAGACGTCCTCGAGGGCCTTGATCCCGCCGAAGGAAACCGTGACCTCGCGCACCGCCAGGCCAGCTGCAGCGGGAACCTCCCTCGAGTCCACGCCGGGCAAGCTACATCAGCGGGGCCGGAAGTGGCAAATCGAGACACGCGGGGCTACGAGTTCTTAATAACGATGCCCTCGAGGATGTTGGCGACGCGCTCCGTCGAGTCGATTGCCGCCTCGAGGCGCTCGAAAACGTCCTTCCAGCGGATCACGACCATCGGGTCGATTCCGCCGTCGAACAGCGACGCCACCGCTTCGCGAGTGATCCTGTCGCCCTCGTTCTCCAGCCGGTTGACCTCGACGGTGTGCTCGGAGATGTCGCGGAACCCGCGCAGCCTGGGGATCGCCTCGGACAGCTGGCGGCAGGCGGCCTTGAGGACCTGCGCCAGCTTGATCGCCTGGTCCATCGGGGCCTCGATCTTGTACAGCCCCAGGTAGTCGGCCACTTCCTCGGTGTAGTCGACGACGTCGTCCAGCGCCGAGGCCAGGGCGAGGATGTCCTCGCGATCGATCGGGGTGACGAACGTGTGGTTGAGGCGATCGATGATGTCGTGGGTGATCCGATCGCCCTCGTGCTCGCAGTTGAGGATGTCGCGCGCCAGGTGCGCGTTGTCGGGGTAATCGGCGAGCAGCCGATCGAGCAGGTCGGCGGCCGTGAAGATATTCCGCCCCGCCTCCTCGAAAAGATCGAAGTAGACCCGGTCGCGAGGAGCGAACACTTGGGCGAGCCGCGGCATTCCGCCATGGTAATGACCGCAGCCCGCCACGGTGCGGCCGCCTTGCGAATTGGGGCGGCCGCGCGGTCTTTTGGTCTAGGGGCTCTCGCGAGCCAACGGTCTAGGCGATCTCGAGAGCCAGGTCCGCCTTGAACTCGGCCAGCTCCTGCTCGTCGATCGAATAGGTGTGCTCGGGAGCGGGGAACGCACCCGACCGGACCTCGTCGGCGTACTCGGCGACGCCGGCGACCATCAGCGCCTTGAGCTCGCCGTAGCGCTTGGCGAACCGCGGGGCGTGACCTTCGTAGATCCCCAGCAGGTCGTGGAATACGAGCACCTGACCATCGGTCGCCGGCCCCGCTCCGATACCGATCACCGGCACCTCGATGTGCTCACACACGACCTCGGACACCGCGGCCGGAATCGCCTCGAACACGATCGAGAAGCAGCCGGCCTCCTGGAGGGCAAAGGCATCGCGCGCAACCGACAGCGCACGCTGGGCGGTTCGGCCCTGCGCCCGGTAGCCGCCCAGCGCGGTCGCGGTCTGGGGCGTCAACCCGACGTGACCCATGACCGGGATCCCCGCGTCGACGATCGCGCGGGCGCGCTGCACGCTGGTGCCGCCGCGCTCGAGCTTGACGGCGTCGCAGCCGGCCTCCTTGACGAACCGCTGCGCGGTCGCGATCGCCTGCTCGTCCGACGCCTCGTAGGAGCCGAACGGAAGGTCGCCGACGAGCAGCGGCGTCTTCAGCCCCCGGCGGACAGCCGACGCGAGCATCAGCATCTCGTCGGTCGATACCGGGACCGTGGAGGCGTAGCCAAGCACCGTCATCGCGCCGGAGTCGCCGACCAGCACGACGTCGACGCCCGCCTGCTGAGCGACCTCGGCCGACGGGAAGTCGTAGGCGGTGACCATCACGATCGGCTCGCCCAGGCGCTTCTTCTCGGCGAGCCGGGGCAGCGTCATCGGCACCGGATCGCCGAGATGCTGCGGTACGGGGATACGTGGGGTTGCAGACATGTCGTCTCCTTACGCGGCGGGGGCACCGACCGCAGCGGGTTGGCGCTCTTAGGAGAGTCGCCACCTCGCTGTCGACGTTGATGATCTGGTTGTCGGCGTCGACGTGGACGACGCATGGTTCGTAGCTGTCCAGCTCGTCGGGGTCATAAGCGGCGTAGGAGATCACGATGATCGTGTCGCCACGGTGGACCAGCCTGGCCGCCGCGCCGTTGAGCTTCATGTCTCCCGAGCCGCGAGGACCCGCGATCGTGTACGTCTCGAACCGGGCGCCGTTGTCCACGTCAACGACGGCAACCTGTTCGAACTCCCGAATGTCTGCTGCGTCGAGCAGGTCCTCGTCGATCGTGATCGACCCGACGTAATGAAGGTCGCAGTCGGTCACGGTCGCGCGGTGGATCTTCGACTTCAGCATCGTCCGATGCATCAGTGCCTCCCGGTGATCACTTCGTTGTCGATCAGTCGCGTGGCGCCGACCCGCGCGGCGACGACCGCCAGCGCTTCGCCGTCGAGCCGCTCCAGCGGCGCCAGGGTGTCTGGGGAAACGAGCTCGAGGTACTCGAGCTCGAGCTCGGTGCAAGGCAGCTCGGCCAGCGCCTGGGCCCGGGCCGCTGCGGGATCGCGCTCGCCCGCGTCGACCGCGGCCTGGATCGCCTGCAGCGCGCGGTGAAGCGATGTCGCGCGGGATCGCTGGTCGGGTGAGAGCAAGAGGTTGCGGCTGGACATCGCCAGCCCGTCGGGCTCCCGCGCCGTCGGGCAGACCTCGATCGCAACCGGGATGTCGAGATCGGCCACGAGGCGCCCGATGACGATCGCCTGCTGGGCATCTTTCTGGCCGAAGTACGCGTTGTCCGGCCCGACGATGTTCAGCAGCTTGGTGACGACCGTGGTGACGCCGTCGAAGTGCGCGCGCCCCCGGTGCTCACCCTCCAGCGGCTCGGTCAGACCTGCGACCGAGACCGTGGTCGCGAACCCCTGCGGATACATCTCCTCGGGCGAGGGCGCGAACACGAAGTCGACGCCCTCCTGCTCGGCGAGCGCCAGGTCGCGCTCCTCGTCGCGCGGATAGGCGGCGAGGTCGGCGGACTCGTTGAACTGGGTCGGGTTGACGAACAGCGACATGACGACGACGTCGCATTGCTCGCGGGCGCGGCGCAGCAGCGACAGATGCCCCTCGTGGAGCGCGCCCATCGTCGGGACCAGGCCGATGACCCGCTCGGAGCGGCGCAAAGGCGCGAGCGCCGCGCGCACTTCGGAGATCGATCGGATCGTTCTCATGCCGGCTGCACTTCCCGGTCCCGCGCCAGCGCGCGGGTGCGGTCCACCATCACGTCGAACAGCTCCAGAAGGTCGGGTGCCCGCTCGGCGATCGCAGCGCGCTGGGCGGCGATCGTCTGCTCGTCGCCGCGCGCGACAGGGCCCGGTGAGCGCCCGCTCGGCGCCCAGCGCCGCCCAGTTGTCGACGGTCGCGCGGACCAGCGGCACCAGCAGCTCTCGCTCGACGCCGGCGTCGGACGCGAGCTGCTCGGCCGCCGCCTCGAGCGTGATCAGGAAGTTGGACGCGATCGAGGCGGCCGCGTGGTAGACGACGCGGTCGCGCTCGAGGACTTCGACGGCTCGCATCCCGAGGGTCCGCGCGAGCTCCTCGGCCACGGCGAGTGCGCGGGGGGTAGTTCCGGCGATCGCTGCGCCTGCGCCCGCGAACTGGGCGCCCTGTGCGGTCACGGTCATCAGTGGATGCAACGAAAAAGCCTCGTGCGGTGTGAGGGCTCCGAGCCCGGTCGCGCCGGAGCAGTGGCCGACCAGCGGCCCGGGGGAGATCTGCCCGGCCGCCGCGGCGATCTCGGCGTCGGGCACGCACAGCAGCACCACGTCGGCGCCATCGCCGTCGAAGCCTCGTCCGAGCGGGCCGAGCAGCTCGTAGCGGCTGTCGCTCAGCGCCGCGGCGAGCGCGTTCCCCAGCCGGCCCCGGCCGACGATGGCCAGGCGCGTACAGGCAGGGGTGTCAGAGGCGCGTTCCCGTTCCAGTTCTCGCATTTGAGATACCGGTCGGCAGTGAATGCTGATCTCGGTTCGAGGTCCGCCCCGGCAAAGGTGACGGCCTCGTCTCCAATGATACCCCGACTGGGGATCCGCGACGCCGCGCCCGTGTGCGATCCATCACGGACAGCCCGCGCGTTTTTTCGCGGTGAATGCGGGGACCGGCACCCGCCGCCGTCAGGGGCCGCCACTACCATCGGGAACCGTGACGACCGCCGCTGAGCGTCGCGAACTTCTGAAGGACGTATACGAACGGGCGCGGGGTTGCACGCGCTGTCCGCTGCACCAGACCCGCACCAACGTGGTCTTCGGGGCCGGGAACGCCGACGCGGACCTGATGTTCATCGGCGAGGCACCCGGGGCCAACGAGGACCGGATGGGGCTGCCGTTCGTCGGCCAGGCCGGCAAGCTGCTCGACAAGCTGCTTGCGGAGATCGGCCTCGAGCGCAAGGAGGTGTGGATCTGCAACGTGCTCAAGTGCCGGCCGCCCGACAACCGCGATCCCCAACCCAACGAGATCGAGTCCTGCCGCGAGTACCTGCTCAGTCAGGTGGAACTGATCGAGCCCGTCGTGATCTGCACCCTGGGGAACTTCTCCACCAAGCTGCTGCGTGCGGACACGACCGGGATCTCACGGCTGCACGGGCAGGCCGAGACGCGGATCATCGGCGCTCGAGCGGTCCGGCTGTACCCGCTGTTTCACCCGGCGGCCGCCCTTTACACACCGTCGATGCTGGAGACGCTGAGGACCGACTTCCAGCGGCTGCCCGAGCTGCTGGCGCTCGGCGCGCCCGAGCAGCCCCAGGTCGTCGAGCTGTTGCCGGAGCCCGAGCTCGATGAGCCTGAGCCGGAGGCACCGACGGAGGCGATCGAGCCGGTGCCGGCGGCGCAGCTCGGGCTGTTCTGAGTTTGCCCCTAGGCCACAGTCTCGAGCGGCGCGGACGCCTGCTCGGGGCGGCTCGCCACCACTGGTGCGGGGGGCTCCGCCTTGTGCTTGTCGCGGCGCAGCGCCAAAGCGAACGCCAGCACAGCCCCAACCGCCTGGACCGCAAGCACCACGGTCGCAAAGCCCTTGGGATCGCGGGACGCCTGCAGCAGCAGGATCGGCTCGGCAACTGCGACCACCCCGATCGCGATCAAAAACCAGGTGCGCTTGAGCGCGAGCATGTACTGCATCGCGAGGTAGGTCGCGGCCAGCGCCGCGAACGCGAGCCCAAGGATCAGCAGCGAGTTGGCAGCCAGCAGGCGGTCTGAGCCGAACGCCGCCCGCAGCAGCGGGGTGGCGCCGAAGCCGAAGATCAGCAGCACCGGCACCGCGCAGACGCTGACGATGCCGAGCGCGACCCACAACACCGGACGGGTGTCTTCGCCGGCCGCCCGCCGGCGCGAGACCTCGGGAACCAGATAGAAGCCCGCTCCGATCGCCACCCAGATCAGGACCTTGGCGGCGACCGCCGTGGCGGCGTAGGAGCTCGCCAGGTCCTTGGTCCCGTTGAAGCGGTGCTTGGCCGCGATGATGTCGATGTTCTGGAGGATGGCGATCACGATCAGCCCGGCGATCGGCGCCCACGCTCGCTTGACGTGGGTCCAAAGGCCGAACACCGCCTGGGCCGGCGCGCCGGCGGGGACTTCCCCGGCCGCCGCGCTGCGCTCGGCGTAGCGGCGCAGCTGCACGGTGCAGTACGCGCCCATCGCGATGAACGAGATCGGCGTCCCGAGGTACGCGCCGGTCACCCCGAGGCCCGCCGCGGCGAGGGCAGCACCGGAGACCAGGCGCACGCCCTGCTCGCCGACGAGGCTGAGGCCGACGCTCTTGTAGTCCCCGACTCCCTGTAGGGCGCCGCGAAGGATCGACAGCCCGAGCCACATGCAGCCGGCGGGTATCCCGATCGCGGCGGCCCACTGGTCGTGCTTGACACCGACCGCGGCGGCGATCGGCTCCCGCAAAAGCACCGAGATGACCGTCAGGATGGCGGTGAACACCACCAGGCCCTTGATCCACTGTTTGAGCGTGGCGATCAGCCCTGCTCCGACCCCGAGGTGCCCCAGGACTCCTTCGCGTGCAGTGGCCACCTGCATCGCCTGGCCGGCGACGGACAGGATCAGGAAGTAGCTGATCAGGGCCGCGAGCGAGGCGTAATCTGACAGCAGCCGGGCGAACACGACGGTTGAGCCCAGCGCGATCACGTTGTTGGCGATCATCGCCAGCGCAAGCCCCGCCGCCTTGGCGGTGTCGGAGCCGCGCAGGCTCCGAAGCTGTGGCTCGTAGCGCAGTCTCAGCGAGGCGATACGTCCAGGGGACGAGCGGCCGTTGGGAGCGGACATCGTCTGTGACGGTACCGAACGAGGCGGTGGACGGACGGGTTCGGGGTGACCGGAACGGCGTCGAGGCCGAGACTACAGTTGGCCTCGAGAATGCAGCGCGAGGCGACAAGCACCAGTGCGGACGACACCGAGGCGATCGGCGCCGAGGTCGCGCAGACGCTCGCTCCCGGTGACGTGGTGCTGATCGAGGGCGAGCTGGGCGCGGGCAAGACCACGTTCGTGCGTGGCGCGGCGCGCTCGCTCGGCATCCAGACGCCGGTCACGAGCCCCACGTTCACGATCGGCCAGCGGTATCGGGGGCGCGTGCCGGTATCGCACCTCGATCTGTTCAGGATCGCCGAGATGTCCGATGAGGACCCGGACCTGCTGGCCGACTACCTGGGCCCGGACACGATCGCGTTCGTGGAATGGCCCGAGGTGGGGGAGGACGCCCTGGCGGGCCTCGGCCGGGTCGCCGTCAGGGTGGTGATCGAGCACGCCGGCGGCGACCGGCGCAGCGTGCGGATCGAGGCCGCGGACGAGGTGCGGTCGACGTGACGATCGTCGCGTTGGACACGGCTACGCGCGCGACCGTCGCCGCGCTGCTGCGCAGCGGCGATCAGCCGCTCGAGCTCGAGGCGCGCGACGACCCCGCTCCCGGCGAACGGCCAAGGCACGCGACCCGGGTATTGGAGCTGGTCGCCGACGTCATGGATCGTGGCGGCGTCGGCTGGGACGACGTCGATGCGATCGCGGTCGGGGTTGGCCCGGGTACGTTCACGGGCCTGCGGATCGGGGTGGCGAGCGCACGCGCGCTTGCGCGCGCGCGAGGAATTGCGCTGATCGGCGTCTCGACGCTGCAATCGCTCGCCTGCAACGCCACGGCGGACGCAGGCGTCCAGCGCGACGGCTCGGTGCTCGCCGTGCTCGATGCGCGCCGGGGGGAAGTGTTCGCGGCGGGCTGGCCGCTGGGTCTCCAACAGGGTCCTCCGACGGTGTTGTCTCCCCGTGCGTGCTCGCCGGAGGCACTCGGCGAAGCGGTGCAGGCAATCGGCCCAAGCGCCCTGGCGATCGGGGAGGGGGCGATAGAATTCAGAGAGGTCCTCGAGCGCGCGGGGGCGCTCATTCCGGATGACCACTCGGCGATTCACAGGGTGAGCGCGATCAACCACTGCCGGCTCGCTCTCAGCATGCGCGGAAGCTCACCCGATCAGGTCCAACCCGAGTATCTGCGTCTCCCAGACGCAGAGATCAGCCGGCGCGCGGGCAGGCCCCGATGAGCGTCGACGGTCTGACGATTCGGCCACTCGGCTACTCCGACCTTCCGCAGGTCATCGCGATCGAGCGGCGCGCCTTCCCGACGGCGTGGTCGCTGGGCATGTTTGTGCTCGAGCTCTCCAAGCCGTCGGGCGTGTGCCTGGCCGCGGTCCGCGACGGTCAGCTTGCGGGCTACCTGATCTGCTCGCGCTACGCCGACGTCTGGCACCTGATGAACATCGCCGTCGATCCGCCCGCGCGACGGCAGGGGATCGCCGGCGCGATGCTCGAGCAGATGGTGGAGCGTGCCGGACACGACTCGTCCTACACGCTCGAGGTGCGCCCCTCGAATGCGACGGCGATCGCGCTCTACGAGCGCTTCGGCTTTCGTTCGGCGGGCACACGGAGGCGCTACTACCACGACACCGGCGAGGACGCCGTGATCATGTGGCGGACGGCCGAGACGGCATCGACCCCGAGCGCGTCCGGGTGATCCTCGCGCTCGAGACCAGCTGCGACGACACCTGCGCGGCGGTCATCACCCAGGACGGCGAGATCCGGTCCAACGTGATCTCGTCCCAGGGGATCCACGATCGCTACGGCGGCGTGGTCCCGGAGATCGCCTCGCGCCATCACCTCGACCTGATCGGGGCCGTCGTCGACGACGCGCTCGCCACGGCTGACACCACGCTGGATCGCGTGGACATGATCGCGGTCACGTGCGGGCCGGGATTGGTGGGGGCGCTGCTGGTCGGGGTCGCGACCGCCAAGGCGCTGGCGGCCGCTCACGAGCTGCCGCTCGCCCCGGTCGACCACCTGCACGGGCACGTGGCGGCCGGCTTCCTGGCGCCGTCACCATTGCAACCACCGTTCCTGAGCCTGATCGCGAGCGGAGGGCACACTCTGCTGGCGCGCGTGACGGACCCCGGCCCGGAGTTCGAGGTGCTTGGCCAGACGCTCGACGACGCGGCCGGAGAGGCGTTCGACAAGGGCGCGCGGCTGCTGGGCCTCGGGTATCCCGGCGGCCCGGCGCTCGAGCGCCTGGCGCGGGAGGGAGACCCGCTCGCGTTTCCGTTCCCGACCGGCGCCAAGGTGCAGGGGCTGGACTTCTCGTTCGCCGGGCTCAAGACAGCGTTGCTCTACCGGATCCGCGAGCTGGGCGAAGAGGAGGCCGAGCGGCGGCGCGCAGACCTCGCCGCGTCATATCAGCGCGCGATCGTGGAGTCGCTCGCGCTGAAGGTGCAGCGCGGACTGAGCGAGACCGGCCTGCGCCGGCTCGCGATCGGAGGCGGCGTGGCGGCCAACGGGCAGCTGCGCGAGCGTCTGGCGGGCCTCGGGGTGGAGCTCGACGTCCCTCCTCGGGAGCTGTGCACCGACAACGCCGCGATGATCGCCAGCGCGGCGCGGTATGTCGAGGCGCTCCCGTACCCCGAGTACCTGGACCTCGACGTCTACGCCAGCGGCGAACGCGCGCCGGCGATGCGATGAGGACGGTCGTCCTCTACGGCCGCGACGGCTGCTGCCTGTGCGACGACGCTCGGGAAATCCTGCTGAGGGTGCGGGCGCGCCGTCCGTTTGTGCTCGAGGACCGCGATATCGAGCAGGACGAGAAACTGCTGCGCGCGTACCTCGAGCGGATCCCAGTGGTGACGATCGACGGCGTCGAACAGTTCGAGTTATTCGTAGACGAGTCCGAGCTCGAGCGCAGGCTCGATATGGTGGAGGCCGGATGAGCTACACGGTAGGGCGTGACGATCGGTCCTTCGCTCAGCCAGGCGCGGACAAGCCGGGGGAGAAGCTGTCACTCGGGGTCGCTGCGCGGCTGTCGCGGTATCTCCAGGTCCTCACCCAGGCGCGCAAGATGGGCAAGACGACGATCTCCTCGCAGGAGCTCGCCGACTACACGCACGTCAACTCGACCCAGATCCGGCGCGACCTGTCGGGGTTCGGGAAGTTCGGCAAGCGCGGCGTCGGCTACAACATCGAGTCGCTCGTCACGCAGATCCGCAAGATCATGCGCACCTCGGGGCAGCACAACATCGCCCTGTTCGGTGCCGGCCACCTCGGCACGGCGATCGCGACCTCCGACATCTTCGCCGACCACGGCTTCCGGGTGGTGGCCGTGTTCGACAGCGACGCGGGCAAGGTGGGCGAGCAGATCGGGCCGCTCCAGGTGCGCCACAACTCCGACATGCGCCAGGTCATCGAGGACGAGGACATCGTCGTGGCGGTCCTCGCGGTCCCGTCATCGGCTGCTCAGGAGCTCGCCGACGAGCTCGCGGACGCCGGCATGAAGATCATGTTCAACTACTCCGACGCGCTGATTCACGTGCCGCCCGAGGTCACGGTCCACACCTCGAGTCCAGCGGTCGATCTGCTGTACGCGCTGTACTTCTACCTGACCTAGCTAGTCAAGCCAGAGAAGTGGCACCCGACTCCGACAGCGCGCGCGCGGCCTTCGACGCATCGACCGACTTCACCGTCGGCATCGAGGAGGAGTTCGCGCTGCTCGACGCCGGCGACCTTGGCCTGACGGCGCGGTTCGACGAGCTCCGCGACGCCGCGGCCGACGATCCGGTGCTGTGCGACTCGGTGGCGGGCGAGCTGATCGCGTCGGAGATCGAGATCCGCTCCGGCCGCGGCGAAGACCTGGCAGCGGCGATCGCGGCCCAGCGCGCCCGCCGCCGTCGGCTGTTCGCGCTGGCGCAGGAGCGGGGCATCGCGCTCGGCGCCACCGGCACCCATCCGTGGTCTGACTATCGCGAGCAGCACATCATCCAGACCGACCACTACCGGCGGGTGGAGGACGGCCTCAAGTACGTCGCGTGGCGCAACAACACCTTCTCGGTCCATGTTCACGTGGGCATCCGAGGAGCCGACCGGGCCGTGCAGGTGTGCGATCGGCTGCGGCCGGTGCTGCCGCTGCTGCTTGCGATCTCGGCGAACTCGCCCTTCCTCGACGGGCGCGACTCCGGGCTGCACAGCGCGCGCACCCAGACCTTCACCAAGAGCTTTCCGCGCTGCGGGGTGCCGGACGTGTTCGGCAGCTGGGACGCGTTTGCGAAGTACATCGACTTCCTCGTGCGCACGAACTCGATCGTCGAGTACACGCAGGTGTGGTGGTCGGTGCGGCCACATTTCTCGTTCGGCACCGTGGAGGTGCGAATCTGCGACGCCCAGTGCACCGCGGCGGAGTCCGAGGGCCTGGCGGCGCTGATCGTGGCCTGCGTCGCGCAGGCAGCGCGGGACATCGACGCCGGCATGCCCAGCGTTGACCTGCCGGGGCGCCTGATCGAGGAGAACATGTGGCGCGCGATCCGGCTACGGGCTCGACGGCGAGCTGCTCGACCTCGAGCGAGGCGACGCGTACCCGGCGTCCGAGACGCTCGAGCGGCTGCTGAGCTGGTGTGGTCCGGCCTGCAGTGAGCTTGGAATCGACGTCTCGCTGCCGGAGCGAAACGGCGCCCAACGTCAACGTGGGATGATCGACGCGGGCCTGGGGATGCGGGAGATCTACGCGGCGATCGTTGAGGAGACAAGGCGGACATATGCTGGACAGCTGGGAACGGCGGAGGTGACGCGATGAGTACGGATCCAGGCGGCGTCGGCGGCGAAACCGGTCCGGAGGGCCGCCCGCCGACCGAGGAGGAGCTTCGCGCCGCCTACGAGGCCGAGATCGCCAGGGTCAAGGTCGAGCAGGTGCTGCTCGAGCACGTGGTGACGCTGATCAACCTCGGCATGCGGCGCACCGGCCTGGTCCCGGGCACCGAGGCAGAGCGCGACCCGACGCAGGTGCGGGTCGCGATCGACGCGATCCGTGCGCAGCTTCCGTTGCTGGAGCAGACCGCTCCGCAGCAGATCTCGCCGATCCGCGAGGCCCTCTCCCAGCTGCAGCTTGCGTACGTGAAGATCGGCGGGGCCCCCGGCCCGGCGGTTGGCGATGCGCCACCGGAGGGCGAGCCTGGAGCCGGCGGTGGCGAGCCAGGAGCCGGCGGTGGCGAGCCAGGCCCCGGCGGTGGCGAGCCAGGCCCCGGGGAGCAGACCCCGCCGCCTCCCAAGCCGGGGGAGGCCGGGCCCGCCCAGCGCAGCGGCCGGCTCTGGGTGCCTGGCCAGTAACTGCCAAGCTTCGCGGGTGTAGTTTCGTGCGCGCTGGTGTCGGCGTGAGGACGTTGCGCCGCCCCGCGCGGTAGACTCCGGCGCCGTCGATAGGGCCTCCGCCTCGACTTTGCGCGGCGGGCCCTTTTTTCCGTTCTTGGCTGCGCTCCGCGCGCCTTTACCTAAGAGCTTTCCGGAGGACCTTCTTGCCTAGCTTCCTGACGCACCATGGCGTCCTGGTGGCGCTCGTCTGCGCTGCCGGGGCGGTTGTCTACGGCGTGCTCACGTCGCGTTCACTTCTGGCCCTCTCCCCTGGGAACGAGCGCATGCGCTCGATCTCGGCCGCGGTCCAGGAGGGAGCCCGCGCATACCTGAATCGTCAGTACACGACGATCGCGGGCGTCGGCGTGCTCCTGTTCATCGTCCTGATCCCGATCCAGAACATCCGCGTCGCGATCGGGTTCGCGATCGGCGGCGTCCTCTCGGCGGCCGCCGGCTACATCGGGATGAACGTCTCGGTGCGCGCCAACGCCCGCGTGGCGGAGTCCGCCCGCGGCGGCATCGGGCCGGCGCTGAGCGTCGCGTTCCGTGGCGGCGCCGTCACCGGCATGCTGGTCGTCGGGCTGGCGCTGTTCGGAGTGGCCGGCTACTACGGCGTGCTCACCTGGATCGCCGGGGAGACCCCGCGCGAGGCGATCAATGCGCTGATCGGCCTGGGCTTCGGCGGCTCGCTGATCTCGGTGTTCGCTCGTCTGGGAGGCGGCATCTTCACCAAGGCCGCCGATGTCGGCGCGGACCTGGTCGGCAAGATCGAGGCCGGGATCCCCGAGGACGACCCGCGCAACCCTGCCGTGATCGCCGACAACGTCGGCGACAACGTCGGCGACTGCGCCGGGATGGCGGCCGACCTGTTCGAGACCTACGCGGTCACCGCGGTCGCGGTGATGCTGCTCGGCGTGCTGCTGTTCGACCAGCAGCAGACCGTGGCGCTGTATCCGCTCGTGCTGGGCGCACTCTCGATCATCGCCTCGATCATCGGCACGTTCGCGGTTCGCTCCAAGGTCGGCAACGTCGAGCGCGCGCTCTACCAGGGACTGATCGTGTCCGGCCTGCTCGCTGCGCTGGCGTTCCTTCCGGTGACCTACTGGATGATGCACAAGGTCACGCTGATCGGCGGCGGCCACACGCCGGAGTGGTGGAAGTTCTACCTCTGCGCCTTGATCGGGATCGGCGTCACCGCCTGCCTGTTCGTGATCACCGACTACTTCACGTCCACGCGGTTCGCGCCCGTGCGCAGCACCGCGCGCGCCTCCCAGACCGGCCACGCGACCAACATCATCCAGGGCCTGGCGCAGGGTTACCAGTCGACCGCGCCCCCGGCGATCGTGCTCGCGTTCGGGATCCTCGGCGCCTGGAAGCTCGCCGGTGGCGGCAGCCAGGGGATCTACGGGATCGGCGTCGCGGTGATGGCACAGCTGTCGCTGACGGGACTGATCGTCGCGCTCGACGCGTTCGGCCCGATCACCGACAACGCCGGCGGTATCGCCGAGATGGCCGACCTGCCCGAGGAGGTCCGCAATGTGACCGACCCGCTCGACGCGGTCGGCAACACGACCAAGGCGGTCACCAAGGGATACGCGATCGGCTCGGCCGCGCTGGCGGCCCTGGTGCTGTTCAACGCGTTCGAGCGGGAGCTGGCGGGCCACGGAAAGATTGCCGACTTCTCGATCGGCAATCCCGCCGTGCTGATCGGACTGCTGATCGGCGGCCTGATGGTCTACCTGTTCGTGTCGCTGGCGATGGAGGCCGTGGGTCGCGCCGGCGGTGCCGTCGTCGAAGAGGTCCGCCGCCAGTTCCGCGAGAAGCCGGGGATCATGGACGGCACCGAGCAGCCCGAGTACGGGGCGGCGGTTGCCCTGGTCACACGCGCCGCGCAGCGCGAGATGATCCTGCCGGCACTGATCCCGATCGTGATCCCATTCATCGTCGGGCTGATCAGCGTCGAGGCGCTCGGCGGTCTGCTGATCGGGGTGATTGTGGTCGGCCTGTTCGTGGCGATCTCGATGACGTCCGGCGGTGGGGCGTGGGACAACGCCAAGAAGCTGATCGAGGACGGCGCGTTCGGCGGCAAGGGGTCAGAGGCCCATGCCGCGGCTGTGACCGGGGACACCGTCGGCGACCCGTACAAGGACACGGCCGGGCCGGCGATCAACCCCATGATCAAGGTGGCGAACATCGTCGCCTTGCTGATCATCCCGCTGATTACCTGATTTAGCCGACGGTGCCCATCCCCCTCCGGAGACCGCTAGGCCCCGGCGTTTTTCGGCCTCGTCGTCTGGGATGCCGCAAGTCTCCTGAGGGGGATGGGCACCGTCGCCCTATTGCTCTGCTCGGGATGATCGGGGGCTTCGCGCTCGCTGAAAACGGCACCCCTCGGTGGGGGCGTTCTTGGGTTCATGAATCAGATTCGCTCTGCGGCTAGAGTGCCGGGCATGTTCATTCTGATTGTGGGCTCAGGCAGGGTTGGCTCGGCGGTTGCCAAGCGGGCTCTGGATGCCGGGCACGAGGTATCTGTCCTCGACAGCGACCCGCTCTCACACGAACGACTCGACAAGGATCAGTCGACCACCTGGGAGGACGCGGGCGGCCGCTTCACGGTCGGCACGGCGCTCGAGGTGGACGGGCTGATCGAAGCGGGGATCGAGGATGCCGACGTTTTCCTCGCGGCGACCAGCGGAGATAACACCAACCTGGTGATCGCGCAGATCGCCCAGCGGCGCTTCAACGTGCCGCGGGTGGTGGTGCGCGTCGCCGACCCGGGCCGGGCCTCGTGGTACGCGGAGCAGGGACTGCTGACGATCTGTCCGACCCAGATCGCGATCGACCAAGCCGAGCGCCTGGTGCTCGAGCGGTGAGGAGGTCAGCACTGGCATGTACGTGATCATCACGGGAGCGGGGAAGGTCGGGTGGAACCTGGCCAGGGAGCTGATCGCCAAGGATCGCGAAGTCACGCTGATCGAGTCCAACCACGCGCGTTATCGCGTGGTCGAGGAGGAGCTCGAGCACGCCGTCCAGTACGGCGACGCGACCGAGCTGTGGGTGCTCGAGCGCGCCGGGATCCAGCGTGCCGACCTGGTGATCGCCGTCACCGGCGACGACGAGGACAACATCCTGATCTGCCAGGTGGCCAAGGAGAAGTTCGGCGTGCAGCGGATCGTCGCGCGCGTCAACAACCCCCGCAACCTTCAGCACTTCCGGCTGCTGGGCGTCCAGCCCGCCGTATCAGCCACCGACCTGATCCTCCGCCTGATCGAGCACGAGGTCCCCGAGTACGGGTTGATCCAGCTGCTCGCCCTCGAGGAGGAGCACCTGGAGATCATCGAGGTCGAGGTGGCGGAGGGATCTCCCGCGGCCGGCAGACGCGTCCAGGACGTGGCCCTGCCCGACGGATCGCTGGTCATCTCGGTCCTGCGCGGCGGCGCGGGCTTCGTGCCCAAGGCCGACTCGGTGATCGAGGCCGGCGACCAGGTGCTGCTGATCCTCGACCCCGGGCTCGAATCCGAGATCACGCCTCAGTTCGCGATGGGCGGCGACCGCAGCGGTGTCTGACCGCCACGTCGCCTACGCGCTGATCGGGGGCGGGCTGGCGGCGGGCAACTGCGCCCGGTGGCTGCGTGAGTCCGGCGCCGACGGCTCGATCCTGCTGATCGGGCGCGAGTCCGACCTGCCGTATAACCGCCCACCCTGCTCCAAGGGCTATCTGCAGGGCAAGGAGTCGCGCGAGGACGTTCTGTTCCGGCCGTCGCAGTGGTACGAGGAGCAAGAGATCGAGGCGCTCACGCGCGTGTCGGCGATGAAGCTCGATACCGCCGAGAAGGTGGTGACGCTGTCGAACCGCGAGACCGTCAGCTTCGACCAGGCGCTCGTCGCGACCGGTGCCAACGTCAAGCGGCTCAACGTCGAAGGCTCGGAGCTCGAAGGGATCCACTACCTGCGAGCGCTCGGAAACAGCGACACGATCCGGGGCGACGCGGCGGGCAAGCGCGTGGTGCTGATCGGCGGCTCCTACATCGCCAGCGAGGTGGCCGCATCGCTGACCGAGCTCGGAAGCGTGTGCACGCTGGTGATGCTCGAGCCGGTGGTGCTCAGCCGCGGCTTCGGAGAGACGGCGGGCCGCTTCTTCCAGGATCGGCTCGAGGAGCGCGGGATCACCGTCTACGGCGACGACGCGCTCGAGCGCTTCGAGGGCGCCGACGGGCGCGTCACCCGCGTGATCACCAAGGCCGGCCACGAGCTCGAGGCAGATGCGGTCGTGATGGGGACGGGAGCGATGCCCGACGTGATGCTCGCTCGCGCCGCCGGGTTGGAGCTCGGCGAGAGCGGCGGCATCAGGGTCGACGCCCACCTGCAGACCTCGGCGCCCGGGATCTACGCCGCGGGCGACGTCGCCGAGTACGAGAGCGTCGTGCACGGCGGCCGGCGGATGCGCATCGAGCACTGGGACGTGGCGTTCAATCAGGGCAAGACCGTGGCGCTCAACATGCTTGGCCGTAAGCAACCTCACGACGTGGTGCCCTACTTCTTCTCGGACCTGTCGGACTGGGCGTCGCTGGAGTACGTCGGCCCCGCGTACGAATGGGACCGGGAGATCGTCCGCGGCTCGCCGGAGGACGGCGAGTTCATCGTCTTCTACATGCAGGAGGGGCGCGTCGCCGGCGCGCTGTCGGTGGGCCGGTCCGACGACCTCGAGCACGCGCGCCGGCTGCTGGCCGCGGACACCGACGTTGCCGATCGTGTCGACGAGCTGGGCGATCTGTCCACCGATCTCGCTTCGGTCTAAAGGTGCGCGCTCAAGCCCGGCGCAAACGCGCCGATGACCGTCAATAGAGCCGGGATCTTCGCTATGGTCGGATCCCGGCACGGCCACTGCGGATTGGTGTAATTGGCAGCACGGCTGACTCTGGATCAGTTAGTCCAGGTTCGAGTCCTGGATCCGCAGCCTCGCAGCGACACTCGGAGCAACTGTCAGGACGCTGACAGCCGAGCGTAGTTCTCGGAATAAATCTCACCGGACATCGGTCCAAAACGCCCCATGGTCTGGCGAGGGTGACGCTCAGGCTGGGACCTGTTGGTGCTGGATAGCGGTGGCGACGGCGCCCATCAGCTCAGATCGAAGACCTAGCTGGGCGCACCGAACGCTGACATGCTGCGCCGCGGCCGGTTGGGCGTAGCGGTCGATTGACTCGCGGACCCCGAGCACCAGCGGAGCGCCCGCGGTTCCGAGTTCGCCGCCCAGAATGATGGCTTCGGGGTTGAGCGCGTTGCAGAGGTCGGCCAGTACGCGGCCGAGGGTGCGGCCGGCTCCGGTGATGACCCGCGCGGCCACAGGATCGCCGCTGATTGCCATTAGCGACGGGTCTGACGCGTCCGCTTCCGGCTTGCGGCTGATGTGCGTGAGTTGGCCCTTTACCTCGGAGATGGAGACGACTGCCTCCAGGCATCCGCGGTTGCCGCAGCGACACCAGTTGTCGGCGCCTGGTAGTTGGGTGTGCCCGATCTCGCCGGCAATGCCGAGCGTTCCGCGGTAGGTATCGCCGTTGAGCACGAGACCCGCGCCGATGCCGTGGGACGCCTTGACGTAGACGAAGTCCCGGCACCCGCGCGCCGCGCCGAACCGTAGCTCGCCGTGTGCCCCCATGTTTGCGTCATTCCCGACTTGGATCGGCCGGCCAAGCCGTGTTGACAGCTCGCGCGCGGGATCTAGATCGACCCACGTGGAGAGGATCGTCGGTGAGCGCACGAGCCCGGTCTTCATGTCCAGCGGGCCCGGGATGCCGGCTGCCACGCTGATCAGATCGGACGCGACCAGATGTGCGTCGGCCAGGCAGCGTGCCAGTAGCGCCGCGGCGGTATCCAGCGCGCCAGTTGCTTGGTGATCCACGTCGATTGTTCGACGGTGCTCGGCCAGCACGCGCCCGCTGGACTCCGCGACCGCGACGGAAACATGGCTATGGCCGAAGTCGATTCCGGCGACTGCGCCCCGAGCCGCGGCTGGGACGAGCACCGCAGACGGACGGCCACGACCGAGGCCGGACTCCATCCGGTGCTCCGTGACCAGTTGTTCTGCCAGCAGATCTTGCACGCCTTCGGCGATTGCGCTGCGCGACAAGCCGGTCACGCGGCTTAGCTCGCTCCGAGTGATGCCGCCGTTCTGCGCGCGGATCGCGTTGAGGAGCCGCTGCCGCGAGCGCTGCCGCCGCGGGGATGGGTCAGCGTTTGACTCCGGCATTGGGCGACCAGTCTACTTATTTACTCCGCTTGCCGGAAGAAATGATGCTGTCGTTATTCCGCTTGACAGCCGAAGTCCCGGGTGCGATTGTTCCGCGCGCGCGAACTGCCCGAGGTAGGTAGGGAGTTGAGAGATTGTCGCGAGGTCAGCCGCCACGGCGACGTCCGTCCATGTGCGTTTCCCCTGACGGGTCAGGGGCCACTTCGACGTGTTCTTCGACGCCAGGCCACACGATTTCGGCGACTGCGGGCACCGACCGCGGTTAACCCCAACCAAGGAGGTCGAGTCATGTCCACTCCGCCTGCCAGAGGCCCTATGCGCAGGAGAAGGAAGGCGGTGTTCATAGTCGCTGTCGGCGCCTTGGTGGCGGGAGCGCTCGCTGCCTTCATGGGCGCCGCTTCCGCAAGCCCGACCAAAGCTCCGTGGCTCGATCCCCACAAGCCGATTCAGGCCCGGGTGAACGCCCTGCTCGGTGCGATGACCTTGCCCGAGAAGGTCGGCCAGATGGACCAGCAACTCGTCGACAACTTGACCGGTCCGTCCAGCAACTGCGGCGGCCAGGGCTGGGCCCAGCTGAACCAGGACTGCATGAAGACGTGGCTGGTCGACAACAAGACGGGCTCGCTGCTTGCGGGCGGTACGGACAACCCGCCGGATACGACCGGCCACGGCGGCAGCGGTAACACCGGTTTCGACTGGGCCAACGAGTACAACATGATCCAGCACTACGCGATCCAGAATTCGCGGCTGCACATTCCGTTGATCTTCGGGGTCGACGCAGTGCACGGCTTCGGCCATCCCTGGCAGGCGCCGCTTTATCCCCAATCCATCGGCATGGGCGCCACCTGGGATCCATCGGCGGCTCGCGCCGGCGGAGCCGCGACCGCTGACGCGGTCCGCGCGACCGGCTGGAACTGGGTCTTCGCCCCAGTCCAGGATCTGGCCCGCGACAACAGGTGGGGACGTACATACGAGACGTGGGCCGAAGAGCCGGTGCTTGCGGCGGCAATGGGCGCCGCGAACATCCAAGGCATGCAGGCGCACGGTCCGGCCGGTTCGCTCGGCGTGACGGCAACGGTCAAGCACTTCGCCGGCTACTCGCAGTCGATCAACGGCCACGACCGCAACGAGGCGCTGCTGCCCCTGAGCTACCTGCAGAGTGTGATCCTTCCGTCGTATGCCGGCGGTATCGATGCCGGAGCTCGGACGGTCATGGTGGACTCCGGTTCCATCAACGGCGTTCCCGCGACCGGATCGCACTACCTACTGACCGACATCCTGCGCAACCAGCTGCACTTCCAGGGCGTCGTGATCAGTGACTACCAGGACGTGCAGGCATTGCAGACCGCGTACCACGTTGCGGCCAATCCGGCTGAGGCGATTGCCGACGCCGTGAACGCCGGTGTCGACATGGCGATGTACGTGACCAGCGCGGATCAATGGCAGACCGCCATCCTTCAGGACGTGCAGTCTCACCTGATCTCGATGGCACGCATCAATCAGGCAGTGGGGCGGATTCTGACGCTGAAGTTCCAACTCGGCCTGTTCGACCAACCGTGCGTCGGCGACCCGAGCAAGCCGTGCGTCGACGCCAACGCCGCCAACGCAGCGGTCACCGCTGGGCGAGCCGAGACACTCCAGGCGGCGCAGGAATCGATGACCCTGCTGCGCAACCAGAACAACACGCTGCCGCTCTCATCGTCCGCCAAGGTCGTCGTCACCGGTCCGAGTGCCGACTCGATGACGAACCAGCTCGGCGGGTGGAGCGTCAGCTGGCAAGGCGTCTTCGGTGCCGGTCACGTCTGCTGCATGGGTCCGCCTGACCAGATTCCACCCGGTACGACGGTGCAGAAGGGGATTCTGAACGACGACTCCTCCGCTGTCTACGTGCCGGACGGCAACACCGCCGCGAGCACACCCGCGGACGCCTACGTCGTGGCGGTCGGTGAGAAGGCGTACGCCGAAGGGCTGGGCGACAACCCGGCACCCCAATTGCCGCCTGACCAGAAGGCGCTGATCAAGCACGCTCGAGGGCACCGGCAAGCCGGTGATCGTCGTCGTCATCGCCGGACGTCCGGTCGGCCTGGGGCCGGATGCCGAGAACGCGAACGCGATTCTGATGGCCTACCAAGGCAGCACCGAGGCCGGCCAGGCAGTCGCCGACGCGATCTTCGGCAAGATCGACCCGAGCGGCAAGCTGCCGATCAGCTGGCCGTCCGACGCCGCTGCGCCGGGCGGGGACTTCGACGGCACCGCACCCTCACCGCTGGGTGACCAGCCGAAGTTCTTCGACCAGCTACCGGGCACCGGATCCGGGCAGGGACACGCCTACAACCCGCTCTACCCGTTCGGGTTCGGCCTGTCCTACACCACGTTCACGACGACTGGCCTCTCGGTGACAGGGAATGTTTCCCGCCACGGGACGGCGACCACGACGTTCACGGTCAGCAACACCGGAAGTCGTAGCGGGACCGACATCGTTCCCGTCTACGTGTCCCAGCCGGTCAGCAGCGTGGTCGTGCCGCCGCAGAGGTTGGTCGGATTCACGCGGGTCACGCTCGACGCCGGCCAGTCCAAGACAGTTCACGTCTCATTCCCGGTCTCCACGCTCGGCGAGACGCAAGGAGACATCAACGCGTCCGGACCACCGACTGTCGAGCCAGGTAGCTACATCGTCCAGTTGAACAAGAACGACACGACGCCGTACGACGTCGCCGCGTCAGCACCATTCACCATCCACTGATTCGCGAATGCGAGAACAGGCGCGGCGGGTCTCCGGGCCCGCCGTGCCGGTCCGCTACACCGGGTCGGCGAACTGAGCCGGCTGCTTCTGCAGCCCGGCCGTGACCGCGGCCAGCTGGTTTGGCGAGCCGATCAGCGAGCTCTGGATCTCGGCCTCCAGTGCGAGCGTCTCGTCGGCGAGGCCGGTCCAGGAGGCATTGAACAGTCGCTTGGCGCCGCGGACTGCGTCGGGCGACCGGCTCGCGATCTCGCGGGCGAGCTCGTGCGCCGCCGCCAGCGAGTCGTCGGCCACGCGCGTGACGAGGCCGAGGCGCTGGGCCTCGACGCCGTCGACCACGCGGCCGGTGAAGGTCAGCTCCTTGGCGACGTCGATCCCGACCAGCCGCGGCAGCGTGCGGCTGATCGACATGTCGGGGATCAGGCCCCATTTGACCTCCATCACCGACAGCCGCGCGTCGGGCGTGGCGATGCGGATGTCGGCGGCGAGCGCGATCTGCAGCCCGCCCCCGAAGCAGTTGCCGTGGACCGCCGCGATCACCGGCACCGGCAGCCTCAGCCAGTCGTACGCCGTGCGCTGAAACCAGTTGGGCGGGTCCTCGCGCAGCGGCGCGACGATCGCGTCGATGCCGGCGTCGCTCGACACGAGGCTCGCCAGATCCAGCCCCGAGCAGAAGCTCGGGCCCTCGCCGTGCAGCACGACCGCGCGCACGCCCGGCTCGCCGGAAAGGCGCTCGGCGGCCCCGATGATCGCCTCGAACATCGGGCGGTCGAGCGCGTTGTGCTTGTCGGCGCGCGTGAGCGTGACGGTCGCGACGTGATCTGTCACGTCGATGCGTACGCGGTCCTCGCTCACAGCAACTCCACCGTGTCGCCGACCCGGATCTCGCCCTCCTCGACGACCGCTCCATAGATGCCAAACGGCAGCGGCTCGGTGGTCTTCATCTCGCCGCGGTAGCTGCGCAGCATGTCGAGCGTCGGCAGGTCGATCTCGCCGGTCTCGGGGTCGCGGCTGGTCGTCAGGCAGCGGCCCACGTTGCCGCTCCACGTGATCACGGCACCGCCAATCCGCGTCGCCCGGTCCAGCCACGTGTCCTCTTCGTGAGCGTCCACGCCATCGATCTCGATCAGCATCCGGAAGCGGCGCCAGTCGATGTCGTGGTCGCCGTTCTCCTGCGCCAGGCGCGCCAGCGAGGCACGTGAGATCAGCGACGCGACGCCCATCGACCCGCGGTCGATCGCAGATGCCCGCGCCTCGACGAGCTCGAGCGGCTGGCCGGCGTAGTCGCTGAGCGCATCGGAAAACGGGCCCTCCAGCAACCGCCCGCTGTCGGTGACCGAGAAGAACTTGGTCTCAACCTCCTCGCCGAGGCGGACATCGTCCTCGACCGCGGTGCCGTCGGGGAACGTCAACTTGAGCCGCGGGGCGGCGTACTGAGCCACGATCGCGTTGAGCTCTCCCAGGCGCTTGCCGTTGATGAGGTGCCTGCGGCGATCGACGACGTAGAAGCGCCGGTTGTCCCGCACGCCGGTCCGCCCCAACTCGATCGTGTCGACCTCCTGGAGGCGGGTGCTCTTGACGGGCGTGATCGAGAGCGCTGTGACCGAGATCGGCACGCCCCAGACTCTACGGATTACGCCGCGGCCTGCTCGGCCCAGTCGCGATACAGCTCCCAGTAGCGGCCCTCGGCCTCGATCAGCTCCTCGTGTGTCCCCGACTCGACGATCTGACCGTGCTCGAGGACGACGATCCGCCCGGCGTGCCGGATCGTCGACAGGCGGTGGGCGATCACGATCGCGGTCCGCCCGGCGACCAATCGCCGCATGCCCTGCTCGATCAGGCTCTCGGTGTGCACGTCGACGTTCGACGTCGCCTCGTCGAGCAGCAGGATCCGGGGATCGGCCACCAGCGCCCTGGCGAATGCCAGCAGCTGGCGCTGTCCGGCGGACAGCTGAATCCCGCGCTCGCCGACCTGGGTGTCGTACCCATCCTCGAGCGCCTCGATGAACTGCTCGGCTCCGACAGCGCGCGCGGCTGCCGAGATGTCCGTCGTCGCTCGCGTCCGGTCGCCCGAATGCGATGTTCTCGCGCACCGTGCCGCTGAATAAAAAGCCCTCCTGCGGGACGATCCCCAGCTGCGAGCGCAGCGACTGCGCCGCGACCCGGCGCAGGTCGTGTCCGTCGATCATCACGCGCCCCTCGGTGGGGTCGTAGAAGCGCGCGACGAGCTTTGCGAAGGTCGACTTGCCGGCGCCCGTCGCGCCCACCAGCGCGACCGTCTGGCCGGCGGGAACGGTCAGGTCGATGTCGCGAAGTGCCCAGTCGCCGTCCGCGTCGGAGCCGTAGCGGAACGACACGTGGTCGAGTGCAAGCTCGCCCCGGACGCGGGGCAGCGTGATCGCGTCCTCGGCGTCGCGGAGGTCCGGCTGCTCGTCGAGCAGCTCGAAGATCTTGTCGAGCGCCGCCATTCCGGACTGGTAGGTCGTGTAGAGCTGCGAGAGGTTCTGGATCGGGTCAAAGAAGTTGTTCAGCGCCGCGATGAACGCGAACACCACGCCGGTGGAGGTGTGGCCGTTGATCGCCTCGATTCCGCCGATCACGAGGATCTCCACAGTGACCAGCGCCGACAGGAACTCAACTGCCGGGAAGTACGCCGCGTTCAGGTTGACGGTGGTCATGTTCGCCGCGCGGTTCTCATCGTTGAGCTCGGCGAAGCGGGCGATGTGCTTGGGCTCCTGACCGAACGCCCGCACCACCCGGATCCCGGACAGGCTCTCCTGCAGGTAGCCGGTGATCGATGCGATCTTCTCGCGCGTCAGCCGGTAGGCGTCCGCCGAGGCGATCCTGAAGACGAAGGCCCCGACCGCGAGCACCGGCAGCGCCAGGAACGTCAGCAGCGCCAGGTGAGGATCGAGCGCGAACAGGATCACGACCACGCCGATCAGCGTCAGGCCGGACTGGAAGAGCGTTGCGATCCCGTCCTCGACGAGCTGGTCCAGCGCCTCGACGTCGTTGGTCAGGCGCGAGATGATGACGCCGGCCCGGTTTCGCGAGTAGAAGCTGATCGAGAGCTGCTGCAGGTGCGAGAACAGCTGCACGCGCAGATCCTGCAGCGCGCGCTGTCCGACCCATCCGACCAGATAAGTCTGGACAGCTGAGGCGATCACGTAGATCACCGCCGACGCCAGGAACGCGACCACGATCAGGTCGAGCGCGCCGACGTCGTGGGGGCGGATGCCGTCGTCGATAGCGAGCTTGGCAAGGGGCGCGGGAGCCAGCGCCGCGGCCGTCGCCACGACCAGCGAGACGAACATCGCCGTGACGCGCCAGCGATAGGGGCGCAGCAGGTCGATCAGGCCGCGGAGCTTGCGTCCGCGGCCGCCCGTCTGGCGCATGCGGCGGCGGATGTCGTCCATGCGGCTCACAAGCCCACCGCCCGTGCTTCGTGTGGCCTGCGCGTCATGAAAACCTGATCGGGCATTCCCTTCTCGACGATCTCGCGGTACAGCGGCGAGCTGTCCAGCAGCTCGTCGTGGCTGCCCTGTGCGGCGATCCGGCCGTCCTCGAGCACCACGATCTCGTCCGCCAGCGCGATCGTTGACAGCCGGTGGGCGATCACGAACGTGGTCCGGTCGATCATCAGCTCGCGCAGCGCGAGCTTGATCTCCTGTTCGGTGGATGCGTCGACCGACGAGGTCGCGTCGTCGAGGATCAGGATCCGCGGGTTGGCCGCGATCGCGCGCGCGATCGCGATCCGCTGGCGCTGTCCGCCGGAGAGCGTCAGCCCGCGCTCGCCGATCAGCGTGTCGTAGCCCTGGGGCAGGTCGCGGATGAAAGAATCGGCCTGGGCCGCCCGGGCCGCGTCCTCGCACCTCCTCGCGGGTGGCGTCGGGGCGGGCGTAGGCAATGTTGTCGTGGACGGTCGCCGAAAACAGGAAGGGGTCGTCTGAAACGGTCGCGATCTGGTGGCGCAGGCTGAGGAGGTCGACCGATCTGACGTCGGCGCCGTCGATGTACACGGCGCCCTCGGTCACGTCGTACAGACGCGCCAGCAGCGACACGAGCGCGGTCTTACCCGAGCCCATCGCACCCACGAGAGCCACGGTCTGGCCGGCCTCGACCTCGAGGTCGATGTCACTGAGTGCCGGATGCCGCGCGCCATCGAACGTCAGGCCGACGCCGCGCAGCTGCACCTTGCCGCGGCCTGGCGGCAGCGCGGGAGCTGGCTCGGGGCTCGTGATCTGAGGCTCGCGATCCAGCACTTGGAAGATGCGCGCGCCCGAGGCGGTGGCGCGCTGAGCGGCGCTCAGCATGTAGCCGAGCGTCCGCATGGGGGAGATCAGGATCAGCAGATAGGCGTAAAAGGCGGTGAACTGGCCGAGCGTGAGCGTGCCGTGGATGACCTGGCGGCCGCCGACGAACAGGATCAGCGCCAGCCCGATGTTCGGCAAGAAGCTGATCAGCGGGCCGTAGAGCGCCTGGATCTTGGTCGCGTAGATGGCCTGGTCGAACACGCGCGCGACCGAGCCGCGGAAGCGAGCCAACTGCCGGTGCTCCTGGGCGAAGGCCTTGACGACGCGCACCCCGGAGATGTTCTCCTCGGCCTCCGCCGTCAGCTCGGCGATCCGCTGCTGCACCTCCTGCAGCGCCGGCCGCGACCGGCGGCCGTAGCTGAATGCGATCAGCACGACAAACGGCAACGGCGCCAGCGCGAGCGCCGCCAGTCCCGGCTGCAGCGCGAACATCGCGACGGCGGCGAGCAGCAGCGACAGCAGCGACTGCGCGATGTAGATCAGCCCGTAGCCGAGGAAGAACCGGACCGCCTGCAGGTCGACGGTCGCGCGCGACATCAGCTGACCGGTCTGCTGGCGGTCGAAGAACGACAGCTCGAGCTCCTGAAGACGCGCGTACAGGAGGTTGCGCAGGTCGACCTCGACGCCGAGGGAGACCCGGCCGGCGACCAGTCGGCGAAAGACGCTCAGACCCAGGCGGGCGAGGCCGGCGACGCCGATCGCGATCGCCCAGACCCAAAGCCCGTGATGGTCGTGGTCGCGGATCGCATCGATCGCGCGACCGGTGAGGTACGGGATCAGTACCGTCGCGCCCATCGCGCCGAAGGCGAGAGCGAACGACCAGCGGACGCCCCGCTTATAAGGCTGTCAGAAAGCCAAGCAGTCGCCGGAAGATGAGCATACTTCATAAAGTATAGTAACTCACGGGGAGGCAGGCATCGACGCGCCATTTGGCGCATTGCCAGCAGCAGTTAGCACAACGCCAACAGTTGGTACGATCGAGTTCCAGCTACTAGGAGCCCGCAAATGAGCAACAGTGAAGCCTTGGTGTTCGACGCGATCCGCACCCCGCGTGGCCGCGGGAAGGTCAACGGATCGCTTCACACGGTCAAGCCGGTCGACCTCGTCGTCGGCCTGATGCACGAGACGCTCGTCCGCAACGAGCGTCTGGATCCCAACCGCGTCGACGATGTCGTCCTCGGCTGCGTGTCGCCCGTCGGCGACCAGGGCGCCGACATCGCCAAGACCGCAGCGATCAAGGCCGGCCTGCCGCCGACCGTCGCCGGCGTTCAGCTCAACCGCTTCTGCGCGTCCGGGCTCGAGGCGGTCAACATCGCCGCGCAGAAGGTCGCCTCCGGCTGGGAGGACCTCGTGCTCGCCGGCGGGGTCGAGTCGATGTCCCGCGTGCCGATGGGCTCAGACGGCGGCGCCTGGGCGATGGACCCCGAGACCAACTACGACACGTCTTTCATCCCGCAGGGGATCAGCGCCGACCTGATCGCGACGGTCGAGGAGTTCAGTCGCGAGGACGTCGACGCGTACGCGGCGCGCTCGCAGGAGCTCGCCTCCGCCGCGCAGGCCGAGGGCAGGTTCAAGGAGTCGGTGGTCCCGGTGCGCGACATCAACGAGCACGTCGTGCTCGACCGCGATGAGTTCATCCGGCCCGGCACTACGGTGGAGTCACTCGCCGGCCTCAAGCCGTCGTTTGCGGCGATCGGCGACATGGGCGGCTTCGACGCAGTGGCGCTGCAGAAGTACCACTGGGTCGAGAAGATCGACCACGTCCACACCGCCGGGCAACTCGTCGGGCATCGTCGACGGCGCCGCGCTGATGGTGATCGGAAACGAGCAGACCGGACGCGAGCAGGGCCTGCAGGCCAAGGCGCGGATCCTCGCGACCGCGGTCTCCGGCGCTGACCCGACGATCATGCTGACCGGCCCGGCGCCGGCCAGCCGCAAGGCGCTCGCCAAGGCGGGGCTGACCGTAGACGACCTCGACCTGATCGAGATCAACGAGGCGTTCGCCGCGGTCGTGCTGCGGTTCGTGCGCGACATGGGGCTGGACATGGAGAAGGTCAACGTCAACGGCGGCGCGATCGCGATGGGCCACCCACTGGGGGCGACCGGCGCGATGATCCTCGGGACGCTGATCGACGAGCTGCACCGGACGGGCGGCCGCTACGGGCTGGCGACGCTGTGCGTCGGCGGCGGTATGGGAATCGCGACGGTCGTGGAGGCCCTCTGATGAGCAACGAGACCAGCACCATCCGTTGGGAGCAGGACGACGACGGAATCGTCGTCCTGACGCTCGACGACCCCAACCAGTCGGCCAACACGATGAACGCCGCCTACGCGGCGTCGATCAGGGCGACCGTCGACCGGCTCGAGGCGGAGAAGGACCAGATCACAGGAGTCGTGATCACCTCGGCCAAGAAGACGTTCTTCGCGGGCGGAGACCTTCACGACCTGCGCAAGGCCACCAAGGACCAGGCCGAGGAGATCTCTGAGTTCGTACGCGAGGGCAAGGCGGTGCTCCGTCGCCTCGAGACGCTCGGCAAGCCCGTCGTCGCCGCGATCAACGGCGCCGCGCTGGGCGGCGGCCTCGAGATCTGCCTGGCGTGCCACCACCGGATCGCGCTCGATGACCCCTCGGTCCAGCTCGGGTTCCCCGAGGTTCAGCTCGGGCTGCTGCCCGGTGCCGGTGGCGTCGTGCGCTCGGTGCGGATGCTCGGCATCGCCAACGCGCTGCTGTCGCTGCTGCTTCAGGGCCAGCGCCACCGTCCCGCCAAGGCCATGGAGCTCGGGATCGTCGACGAGCTCGTGTCGACGCGCGAGGAGCTGGTGCCCGCCGCCAAGGCGTGGATCAAGGCCAACCCCGATGCGTCCGTACAGCCGTGGGACGCCGAGGGCTACAAGATCCCCGGCGGCACGCCGTCCAACCCCAAGTTCGCGCAGAACCTGCCGGCGTTCCCGGCCAACCTGCGCAAGCAGCTCAAGGGCGCCAACTACCCCGCTCCGCACCACATCATGGCCGCGGCCGTGGAGGGCGCCCAGCTCGACTTCGACAACGCGATCGAGGTCGAGGGCCGCTACTTCGTCGACCTGGTGACGGGCCAGGTCGCCAAGAACATGATCCAGGCGTTCTTCTTCGACATGCAGCGCGTCAACGGCGATCGCGACCGTCCCGAGGGGATCGACACGTTCGCCCCGGAGAAGATCGTCGTGCTCGGCGCGGGCATGATGGGCGCCGCGATCGCGTACGTATGCGCGAAGGCCGGGCTCGATGTCGTGCTCAAGGACGTCACGCCGGTCGCCGCCCGGCACGGCAAGCAGTACTCGCAGAAGCTGGTCGAGAAGGCCGTCGCCAGAGGTCGCTCAACCGAGGAGGAAGCACAGGCGCTGCTGGACCGGATCACGCCGACCGCGGACGCGGCGGATGCCGCGGGCGCGGAGCTCGTGATCGAGGCCGTGTTCGAGGAGCCGACCGTCAAAGCAGAGGTGTTCAAGGACATCGAGCCGCACCTTGAGCCGGCCGCGCTGCTGGGCTCCAACACATCGACCCTGCCGATCACCGGCCTCGCCGAGAACGTCTCGCGTCCCGAGGACTTCATCGGCCTGCACTTCTTCAGCCCGGTGGACAAGATGCCGCTGCTGGAGATCATCAAGGGCGAGAAGACATCCGACGAGACGCTGTATCGCGCGCTCGACCTCGCGAAGCTGATCAAGAAGACGCCGATCGTCGTCAACGACAGCCGCGGGTTCTTCACCAGCCGCGTGATCGGCACCTTCATCAACGAGGGGATCGCGATGCTGCTCGAGGGGATTCCTGCGGCGACGATCGAGCAGGCGTCCTCCCAGGCCGGCTACCCGGCGCCGGTGCTCCAGCTCTCCGACGAGCTCAACCTCAAGCTCATGCGCAAGATCCGCGACGCCACCAAGGCGGCTGTCGGCGATGGCGACGGCGGCCCGTGGGCCGGCCACCCGGCCGAGCAGGTCATCGACCGGATGCTCGACGAGTTCGGCCGCCCGGGCAAGCTCGAGGGCGCCGGCTTCTACGAGTACGCCGACGGCAAGCGCGCCGGCCTGTGGAAGGGGTTGCGTGACGCGTTCCCGGTCAAGGGCGACCCGTCGGAGATCTCGCTGCGCGAGCTCGAGGAGCGGATGCTGTTCGTCGAGGCGCTCGAATCGGTCAAGTGCCTTGACGAGCGCGTGATCGAGTCGGTCGCCGACGCCAACATCGGCTCGATCATGGGGATCGGGTTCCCGGCGTGGAGCGGCGGCGTGCTCCAGTACATCAACGGCTATCAGCACCCGGAGCACGGGACCGGCCCGGCCGCGTTTGTCGCCCGGACGCGCGAGCTCGCGGCCAAGTACGGCAAGCGCTACGAGCCGCCGGCGTCGCTGGTCGAGCTCGCCGAGCGCGGCGAGGTCTACAGCGACGAGGCAGCTGCGCTGACAGCCGCATAGACAGCGGGGCGTCCGCATGCCGTCTGCCTGATGCCCCGCGGGCTCGGCTGGATCACGACCAGCGCCGGCGCCAGATCCTGGACTGCGCCGCCAGCCTGCTGGCGGCGCGGCCCTACGGCGAGGTCTCGATGGAGGACGTTGCAGCGGCCGCGGGTGTGACCCGCGGCCTGCTGCATCACTACTTCGGCACCAAGCGCGACCTGCACCTCGAGCTGATGCGCGACATGCTGCGCGCGATCCCGGTGCCGGTGCCCGAGTTCGTGCAGGGCGTCACGCCCGACCAGCGCCTGGCCGACAGCGTCGACCGCTGGCTCGACGCGATCTGGCGCAACCGCCGCATGTGGCTCGCCACGCTCGGAGGCGCCGGGCTGGGTCGCGATCCCGAGGCCGAACGGATCTGGGACCGGGCGCGCGACGCCAGCGTCGACAGCATGATCGGGGTCCTCGGTCTGGGCCCCGCTACCCTCGCTTCTGACGCGCTGCGGGGGCTGTTGCGGTCATACGCCGCATTTGCCGAGACAGCCACTCGCGAGTGGCTCGAGCACAAGCGCTTCACGCGCGAGCAGATGCACGCGTTGTTGACCTCAACTTTGGCGGGCCTGGTAGCCGAGGTGCTGCCGCTGATCGAACAGAAAGAGAACGCAGTTACATGACAGTTTCCGAGGAGGGCGCGGCGGGGAAGATCTCCCGCCGGCGTCTGATCGCCGGTGCTGTGGCGGCCGGTGCGGCCGCCGCCGTTCCTTCGTCCGCGCGCGCTGATGGCGCCGCGCAATCCAGCAGCACCGACGTGGTCGTCGTCGGCGCGGGCTTCGCTGGGCTGACCGCGGCGCGCAAGCTGCGCCGGGCCGGCCACTCCGTCGTTGTGCTCGAGGCACGCGAGCGTGTTGGCGGTCGCGTCTGGAATCACGACCTCGGCGGCGGCGCGGTCACCGAGCGCGGCGGCACGTTCGCCGGGCCGACCCAGGATCGCGTGCTGGCGCTCGCGCGCGAGCTCGGCGTCGGCAAGTTCAACACCTACGACAAGGGCGACAACGTCTACGTCGCCGACGGTACTCGTACGACCTACAGCGACACCGGCATCTCCGGCACCGCGCCGCCCGATCCGCTGATCCTCGGTCAGCTCGCGACCGTGGTCGCCGAGCTCGACGCGATGGCGAGGACCGTTCCGGTCGACGCCCCCTGGAAGGCGCCCAACGCCGCCAAGTGGGACGGGATGACGCTCGAGTCGTTTCTCGACTCCCATAACCCCACCAAGCGCTTCACCGACCTCGTCGCCGCCTCCACCCGCCCGATCTTCGGCGCCGAGCCGCGCGAGCTGTCGCTGCTGTTCGTGCTGTTCTACATCGCGGCGTCCGGCAACGAGAAGCACCCGGGCACGTTCGAGCGCAACTTCGACACGCGCGGCGGCGCGCAGATGTGGCGGTTTGTCGGGGGATCCCAGAAGATCGCGCTGCGGATGGCCGACCAGCTCGGTCCGCGAGTGCTGCTCGGGTCGCCGGTTCGCCGCATCGTGCAGGGGCGCCAGGGCGTCACCGTGCACACCGATCGCGCGACGTTCCAGGGCAAGCAGGTGATCGTCGCGGTCCCGCCGGCGCTCGCCGGCAGGATCGAGTACGACCCGATTCTGCCGTTTGACCGCGACCAGCTGACCCAGCGCTACGGCCAGGGCACGCTCACGAAGGTGGCGGCCGTCTATGACCGGCCGTTCTGGCGCGACGCCGGCCTGACCGGGAGCGCCCTGGACTTGTCCGGTCCGGTGAACTTCACCTACGACGACTCGCCGCCCGACGGCAAGCCCGGGATCGTGTTCGGGTTCGTCGGCGGCGACAAGGCCCGCGCCTACAACCGGTCTTCGCAGTCGCGCCGGCGCGCGGCCGTGCTCGAGCAGTTCGCGACCTTCTTCGGGTCCCGGGCGCGCAAGCCACGCGCGTACTACGAGACGAGCTGGGCGGGCGAGCAGTGGACGCGCGGATGCCCGGTCGGCATCCCAAGCACGGGGACGCTCGTCGCGTACGGCACGCAGCTACGCGCGCCCGTGGGGCGTATCCACTGGGCCGGGACCGAGACCTCGACGTTCTGGAACGGCTACATGGACGGCGCCGTGCGCTCCGGCGAGCGCGTGGCGGCCGAGGTGATCGCGCGGCTCTAGTTCGCCAGCCGTGCGGTCGCGAGTCCTAGCCACGGTCGAGGCCAGCGGTTAGGTTTGAACAGATACTGGCCAAGCATGTAACTGGCGGAAAGGATTTCGATGAAACGAGCGGTTGCTGCGACAGCGTTGGTTTTTGCGTTGATCGTTTCCGGTGTGGCGCAGGCGGCGAAGCCCACGCCGATCTATTTCTGGGCTAGCGTCGCCTCGATCATCAAGGCCCCCGGCCAGCCGGTCCAGCCTGAGGTCATCCGCCCGTCCACGATCTTCCTGTTCGCCGATGGATCGTGGGCGCTCATCAAAGTCCATTGGACCGGCTGGGGATCGAAAGTTGCCCACGGCAAAGGCACCAGCAGCGCGAGCAGCGGCAATCCTGACCAAGCGCACGGCAAGCGGACAAACACTCCGGCGCAGATCACCCTGTCAAAGCCCGGCCGGTTCTTCGGCCGGAAGGTGTATCGCTGCTACCAACTGCACGTCCGCCCGCCGGCGACCGATCTGCACGGCTGCCTGAGCGGTCATAACGGCTATTGGGGTCTGTGATCGCTTCGATGTCCGGCAGCTGCTGACGACGGGCGGCCACCGGCGAACCGGCGCGCCGACCGCGCCCTGTCTGTACGTTTCCGTTCATGCGAGCGGGAGCGCGCAGTGGGAGTGTCGAGTCGACGCGTGGGGTCACGCGCCGCGGGCTGATCGCCGGCGCCGCCGCCACCGGCGCAGCCGCCGCGTTGTGGGCCCCGGCGCGCGCCGACGCGGCGACCCCGACCAGTGCCGACGTCGTCGTCGTGGGCGCCGGGTTCGCCGGGCTCACGGCGGCGCGCCTGATCCAGAAGGCCGGTCGCTCGGTGGTGGTGCTCGAGGCGCGCGACCGCGTGGGCGGCCGCGTCTGGAACCACGATCTCGGCGGCGGCAAGGTCTCCGAGCGCGGCGGCACATTCGTCGGCCCCACCCAGGACCACGTCCTGGCGCTCGCCAACCAGCTCGGCGTCGGCACGTTCCCGACCTACGACGACGGCGACGCCGTCTACGTCAACGGCTCAGACCGCATGACCTACAGCGACACCGGCCCGACCGGCAGCGCGCCGCCCGACCCGCTGATCCTGCCCGAGCTCACCGCCGTCGTGGCGCTGCTTGACCAGATGGCCACCGAGGTCCCGGTCGATGCCCCGTGGACCGCGCAGAGCGCCGAGGACTGGGACAGCCAGACGCTCAAGAGCTGGATCGACAGCCACAGCGCCACGCCGCGGTTCAAGCAGGTCGTGCCGATCGCGACGCGGCCGATCTTCGGCGCCGAGCCGCGCGAGCTGTCGCTGCTGTTCACGCTCTTCTACATCGCCGCCTCGGGCGACGAGAACAACCCAGGCACGTTCGAGCGCAACTTCGACACGCGCAACGGCGCCCAGATGTCGCGGTTCGTCGGCGGCTCGCAGGTGATCGCCACCAAGATCGCCAAGCAGCTCGGCTCGCGCGTGTTGCTGAGCTCGCCGGTGCGACAGATCACGCAGAGCTCGAGCGGCGTCACCGTTCGGTCCGACCAGGCCACGATCAGCGCCAAGCAGGTGATCGTGGCGATTCCGCCGACGCTCGCGGGGCGGATCGACTACGAGCCGATCCTGCCGTTCCAGCGCGACCAGCTAACCCAACGCTTCGGCCAGGGCACGATGACCAAGGTCGCCGCCGTCTACAAGTCGCCGTTCTGGCGCGACGCCGGCCTCAGCGGGATGGCGGTCACGACCGACGGCCCGGTCACCGCGACGTTCGACGACTCGCCGCCAAGCGGCAGCCCGGGCGTGATCTTCGGGTTCGTCGGCGGCGACTGCGCCCGTCAGTACAACGCCATGTCTCCCGCCGCCCGCAAGTCGGCCGTGCTCAACCAGTTCGTCACGTTCTTCGGCTCCCAGGCCGGCAACGCGATCGACTTCTTCGAAACGAGCTGGTCGGGCGAGCAGTGGACCAGAGGCTGCCCGGTGGGCATCCCCAGCCAGGGCACGCTGCTGGCCTACGGTCCGCAGATCCGCCAGCCGGTGGGCCGGATCCACTGGGCCGGCACCGAGACGTCCACGTACTGGAACGGGTACATGGACGGGGCCGTGCGGTCGGGCGAGCGCGCCGCGGCCGAAGCGCTGTCAGAGCTGTAGGGTCCCGTCGCGACCGCGACGAGGAGGCTTTCCATAAGCATGTCCACAGTCCGAGAAGCGACGTTCGAGCTGCTGCGCGCGCACGGGATGACGACGATCTTCGGCAACCCGGGCTCGACCGAGCTGCCGATGCTCGCCGACTTCCCCGACGACTTCACCTACGTGCTCGGGCTGCAGGAGCTGGCGGTCATGGGGATGGCCGACGGCTTCGCGCAGGCGACCGGACGCCCCACGCACGTGAACCTGCACACGGCCCCGGGCGTCGGCAACGCGGTCGGCGGCATCTTCAACGCCCAGGCCAACAAGTCGCCGCTGGTGATCACCGCCGGCCAGCAGGTGCGCCCCCACATCACGATCGAGGCGAACCTGACAAATCGGGATGCCGTGGTCGGGCCGCAGCCGTACGTCAAATGGAGCCACGAGCCGCCGCGCGCGCAGGAGGTTCCCGGCGCGCTCGCGCGCGCCATCCACCTGGCGTCGCTGGCTCCTCGCGGGCCGGTATTCGTGTCGATCCCGATGGATGACTGGGGCGCCGAGGCCGACGAGGACCGGACCGTCAACGCGATCGGGCGTGCCGTCCGCGGACGCACGGGCGCAGATCCGAAGGCGCTCGCCGACCTCGCCGACAGGCTCCAATCGGCCGGCAACCCGGTCCTGATCGCCGGCCCCGACATCGACGCCAGCGGCGGTTGGGACGCCGCGATCGCGCTGGCCGAGCGCCAGCGCCTGCCGGTATGGGCGTCGCCGGCGACCGGCGGCAGCCGGATCGGCTTTCCCGAGAACCACCCGCAGTTCCTGGGAGTGCTGCCGCCCGCGATCGGCCCCCTGTCGCAGACGCTCGCCGACCACGATCTGCTGCTCGTCGTCGGATCGTCGGTGTTCCCGTACTACCCGTACATCCCCGGCCCGCTGCTGCCCGAGGGCGCGTCGCTCGTGGCAATCACCAGCGACCCGGGAGAAGCGGCGCGCGCGCCGATGGGGGAGGCGATCGTCGGCGACGTGGCAGGCGCGCTGGCGGCGCTGGTGGGGCTCGTGGGTGAATCTGACCGCCGGCTGCCCGAGCCGCGTCCACCCTCGCCCGAACCGCCCGCCGGCGATCCGATGAGCGGGTCGGAGGCGATGGCCGCGCTCGCCGACGCCTGGCCGGCGGATGGGATCGCGGTGCTCGAGTCTCCCTCGAGCACGCTGGCGCTTCGCAACCGCCTGCGCCTGTCCAGACCCGGCAGCTACTACTTCGGCGCCAGCGGCGGCCTCGGATTCGGGATCTCCGCCGCCGTCGGTGTGCAGCTCGCGCAGCGTGGCCGTCCGGTTGTGTGCGTGCTCGGCGAGGGCTCGGCGCAGTATGGGATCACCGCGCTGTGGACCGCGGTCGCCTACAAGGCGCCGGTCACGTTCCTGGTGCTGCGCAACGACGAGTACGGGATCCTCAAGTGGTTCGCGACGCTCGAGCAGGTGACGGGCGCTCCGGGGCTCGAGCTGCCCGCGCTGGACACCGCGGCCGTCGCCCGCGGATACGGCGTGCCGAGCGTCGACGCCAACAGCCGCGAGGAGCTGACCGCGGCCCTGAGCGAGGCGATTGCGGCCGATGACGGGCCGCGGCTCGTGCAGGCACGGGTGGCTGCGGGGATGTGGTTTGAGTAGCAACGCTGCGATCGCTCCGGAGGCGCACCCGGCTCCGGATCGCGCGCCCGACTGGGTGGCCGGCGGCACTCCCGAGCCACTGCGATCGCAGCTGACGGCCGCGCTCGGCGCCGACCGGGTGCTGACACGCGCGACCGATCTCGTCATGTACGCGTCGGACGCGAGCCCGTACCGGTTGATCCCGCGCGCGGTCGCGATGCCGCGCGACGTCGACGACGTCGTCAAGCTGCTGGCGTTCGCACGTGAGCGCGGCGTTCCGCTGGTGTTCCGCGCCGGCGGCACGTCGCTCAACGGCCAGGCCCAGACCGACTCGGTCATGGTCGACGTCCGCAGGCACTGGCAGCGCGCGAGGGTGCTCGAAGACGGCGCCGCCGTCCGCGTCAAGCCCGGGATCGTCGTCGGCCAGGTCAACCGCCTGCTGGCGCGCCACGGCCGCAAACTCGGGCCCGATCCGGCGTCCAGCGACATCGCCTGCGTGGGGGGTGTGATCGCCAACAACTCGGGCGGCATGCGCTGCGGCGTCGTCGCCGACTCCTACCGGACCGTGCGCTCGCTGAAGTTCGTGCTCGCCAACGGCGCGGTCATCGACACGGCCGAGGCCGGCGCCGAGCAGCAGTTCGCGGCCGCGGCGCCCGAGCTGGCGCGTGGCCTTGTCGAGATCCGCGACGAGCTCCGAGCCGACCGCGAGCTTGCCGAGCGCGTGGCGCGCAAGTTCGAGATCAAGAACACGATGGGCTACCGGCTGTGCGCGTTCCTCGACGCCGACGAGCCGCTGGAGATCTTCAGGCGGCTGGTGATCGGGTCCGAGGGGACGCTCGCGTTTGTAGCCGAGGCGGTGTTCGAGACGGTCCCGTTCGGCTCGCACGCGTCGGTCGCGCTCGTGTTCTTCCGCGATCTCGACGCCGCGGCGAGCGCGGTCGGCGACCTGGTCTCGTTCGGCGCGAGCGCGACCGAGCTGATGATCGCCCCGACGTTGATCGCCGCCGCGTTCAACATGCCGGGCACGCCGGAGCGCTGGAAGACGCTGCCGCCCGAGGCGGCCGCGCTGCTGATCGAGTTCCGCGGCGCCGAGGCCGGCGAGCTCGACGAACCAGAGCGTCGAGCGCTCGAGTTCCTCGCGGGCCGCGAGCTCGTCGACGAGCCGCGGTTCTCGCGCGATCGCGATGAGATCGAGATGCTGTGGCACGTGCGCGAGGGGATGCAGGGGCTCGTGGCGGCATTCCGCCCGCCGGGCGTGGCGCTGATCGTCGAGGACGTGTGCGTGCCGCCGGCACGCCTCGCCGAGGCCGCCAAGGACCTGCAGGCGCTGCTCACCGAGCACGGCTTCCTGCCGGGGCTCGCGGGCCACGCGTCGGCCGGCAACTTCCACTTCCTGCTGACGCCCAACTTCACCGAGCCGGCGGACCTCGAGCGTTACGACAGCTTCATGGGCGGGCTCACCGAGCTGATCGTCGACAAGTACGACGGCTCGCTGAAGGCCGAGCACGGCACCGGCGTCAACATGGCCCCGCACGTCGAGCGCGAATGGGGCAGCAAGGCGACGGAGATGATGTGGCGCGTCAAGCAGCTCGCCGACCCCGACTCGATCCTGGCGCCCGGCGTCGTCCTCAATCGCGACCCGCGCGTGCACCTGCGCAACCTCAAGTCGACGCCCGAGATCGAGGAGGTGGCGACGAAGTGCATCGAGTGCGGGTTCTGCGAGCCCGTGTGCCCGTCGCGCAACGTCACCACCACGCCGCGGCAGCGCATCGTGCTGCGCCGCGAGATGGCGCGCCAGCAACCCGGCTCGCCGGTGCTCGAAGCGTTGCTCGAGCAGTACGAGTACGACGCGATCGAGACCTGCGCCGCGGACGGGTCCTGCATGCACGCCTGCCCGGTGGCGATCGACACCGGCAAGCTGGTCAAGGACCTGCGCGTCCGCGGGCACGGCCCGCGCGAGCAGCGAGCGGCCCGTGAGCTCGCGGCCCGCTACGGAGCGGTCGAGCGCGCCGGCCGGGCGGGGCTGCGGCTCGGTGGTCGCGCCGCGCGGCTGTGGAGATCGTCGATCCCGCAGGCGGCGCCGGAGCTGCCGTTCACGGTGCGCGAGGGGGCCGCGGCGGTGTACCTGCCCTCGTGCATCAACAGGATCTTCGGCAACGCCCCCGGGGCCCCGGCACGTCCCTCGGTGCCGCAGGCGCTGGTCGCGATCTCGATGCGGGCCGGGCTGCCGCTGTGGATCCCCGACGACGTGACCGGGCATTGCTGCGGGCTGCCCTGGAGCTCGAAGGGCTATCAGTCCGGACACGAGCTGATGTCCTCGCGCACGGGCTCCGCGCTGGCCCGCTGGACCGACGACGGCAGCCTGCCTGTGGTGAGCGACGCCACTTCGTGCACGCACGCGCTCGTCGCCGACGGCGCGACTCCGGGGGTCGAGGTGATCGACTCGATCGCGTGGGTCCACGACCGGCTGCTCGAGCGGCTCGAGGTCTCGCGCAAGCTCGCCAGCGTGGTCGTGCACCCGACCTGCTCCTCGCGGCACCTCGGTCTGTCGGGCAAGCTTGCGGCGATCGCCTCGCGGCTGTCCGATGACGTCGTCATCCCGGCGACGGCAGGATGCTGCGGGATGGCGGGCGATCGCGGCTACCTGCACCCGGAGCTGCCTGCGTCGGCGCTCCGCGACGTCACCAGGGAGCTCGAGGGCCGCTCGTTCGACGCGTGCGTGTCGAGCAACCGGACCTGTGAGGTCGCGCTGCAGCAGGTGACGGGCCGGTCCTACGAGTCGTTCGTGCTGGCGCTCGAAGCGCTGACTCGAGGCTAGCCGAGGCGATGCCGGGAGGCTCGGGTCCGCCGGCCGGCCTGTGCGACAGCTGCCGCCACCAGCAGCTCGTGCCCAACCGCCGCGGGTCGGTGTTCTCACTGTGCCTGCGGTCTCGCACCGAGCCCGACCGCTTCCCGCGCTACCCGCGGTTGCCCGTGAGCCAGTGCGACGGCTACGAGCCTACTGAGGCGGCAGCTGATCCAGGACGAGCACGTTGCTCCCGTCCTGGGCCTGAATGACCTTCTGCTGGAACAGCGCCTGCGCGGTCAGCACGCTCACCAGCTCAGCGTCCGGCGCCTGTCCGATCGTCGTCGGAGTCGGCGGTATCTGCTCGGGCAGCGTCTCGGTCAGCGGGCGGTTCAAGAACGGCTGCAGGCTGCGGCGCTGGAACGCGACCGCCATGTACAGCGTCGCGACCTTGGACTTGGAGCCCGCCTTGTCCGGCGGCCTTGCCGTGAGCTTGGCGGTCGTGACCGCTTGCGTGCGGCCCGGCGGCAGGATCGAGACCACGTTGTCCACGTTGTGGACGTACCTGAAGGTGTACAGCGCCAGCTCCAGGGCCTCGCGCCTGAGCAACAGCAGGCGATCGGTCGACGGCGTGCCCCCAGCGATCGCGCAGTTCGGGCCTAGGCCGCAGAGGTTGAACACCGCTGTGGTGCCGGAGAGCGCCGACAGCGTCCCGTCATTGGCGTTGCGCAGCGCGACCTGGGTGCCCGTGCCCGTGTCGGAATAGTTCTGGACCGTCACCACCGCCAGCTGCGTCGACGGAGCGGCCCGGTACAGCGGCGCCACGTAGTTGGCGATGTCGCGCTCGCCGCCGACGCCTGAATCCTGCGGCGTGAACGTGGACCACTTCGGCTGCGGCCCGGGCGAGTGGTCTCCGACCAGGATTGCGACCGCGACGCCGATCGCGCCGATCGCGATCCCCACGAGCGCCGCGGTCACGGCAACGAACCGCAGCGAGTGGGGCGACCCCGGGCGGCGCTTGGAGCCGCCGCTGACGTTCGTCGTCGCGGCGGCGGGGAGGCGAGCGTCGGCTGTGTGGTCGTCGCTGGCGCTCACCGGCCGGGGCTCGTCGTTCACACCTTCGGCCACGTCTTGTCATCCATGAGGTCGATCTCCGGTCGCTTGAGGCCGACGCTGTTGAGCATGTCGACCACCTCGTCGCCGTGCATCTCCCTGCGTTCGATCAAGGTGTCGGCGATCCGCTCGACCTGCTCGCGGTTGGAGGCCATCAGAGCATAGGCCGTCACGTACGCCTGGCCGATGATCTGCGCCGCGCCGCGCTTCTTGTCTTGGTTGCGGAGGATCGATCCGATCGGGTCCTCCACCATGAATCCGGCGCCGCCGGCGCGGTTCATGATCGCCGAGCCGATCCGCTCCAGGCGCTTGAGCACGAGCTCGGTTTCCTCGCTGGTCTCGATGCTGCCCTCGATGTGGACCGGGTCCGGTCCCATCGCCCACATCCCGACCATTGCGGCCGCGGTCGCCGTGGCGCTGGCCACGTCGCCGCTGACACCCTGTGAGTTCTCGCCGTAGAACACGTGCTCGGCGGCCATCGCGCCGAGGGTCATGATCAGCGTGCCCATCACGTGGCTGCGGAAGTGCGAGAAGCGCTCGTCCTTCTCCATGCTCTGGTAGTGGCCCAGCGAGCCGCCACGCTTGCGGATCGACAATCTCGTCGACAGCACATCCTCCTCGAGATAGACGTGCCCGGCGGCCGCGTGACCGGCCTCGTGGATCGCGACCGCGCGCGTCTCCTCCTGGATGTACTCGATGTTCTGCGCGGTTCCGGTCTCGACCGTCGTCATCGCCTCGACGATGTCCTCCCAGCCGAACCGGCGGCGGCCCTCGGAGTGCGCGATTGTCAGCGCCATCGAGCAGCACTGCTCGATCATCGACGGCGAGTAGCCGTTGGTGATCCGCGCCAGCTCGTCGCGCCGGCGGTAGGAGTCGAGGTCGGGCTCGTGATCGACCTTCTCGAGGTAGAGGTCGAAGATGTCGAGGCGGTCGTCCTTGGTAGGGGTGCGGAACCAGATGTGGCGGCCCATCCGCCCGGCTCGCGTGAGCGCCGGGTCGAGCACCGTGATCGGTACGTTGCAGGCGCCGATGAAGTAGATCTGCTCCTCGCGCGGGCGCGGCGGCTTGAGCCGCAGCTTCAGCGGGCCGACCTTGCGCGGCACGAAGAAGATCGCGTCGAGGAACGTGTTCAGGCGGCTGGTGAAGAACTTGCGGAACATCGGCGGCTCGTCGATTCCGTCCATCACGACCAGCAGCTGGTTCAGCGCCTGGCCGCCCTGCCCGCCGCCCATCCCGAACCCGGGGTAGATACGCCGGATCCGCTCGCCCACGCGCTCGTTGAAGGCGATGTAGCCGCTCTGCGGGGTCTCCGCGCGCTGTGCGAACATCCGTTCGCGCCACGCCCGCGATTCGACAACCAGGTCGCCCGACGGGGTGAGCGAGCCGTTGGGGCCGAAGAAGCAGAAGTCGTGTAGCGACGACGGATTGGCCTCGGTCATCGAGCTGCCGAGCGCTTGGCGGCGCATCCCGACGGCGTCGATCTCGTCGATGAACACGATGCACTGGCCGCCCCACTTCTTGGCCAGCTTGCGCGCCTTGTGGGCCAGGAATTGCACGGTGATCGCGTCCATGCCGATGAACATGCCGGCGAACCCGGAGCCCGGGATCGTCACAAACGGACAGTTGAAGTTCGTCGCGATCGCCTTGGAGATCATCGTCTTGCCGGTGCCGGGTGCGCCGAGGAACAGCAGGCCGCGCTCGCGCTTGCCGCCGGCCTTCTCGAACGCCTCGCCCGACTGCCAGAGCGTGATCACGCGGGTGATCTCCTCCTTGGCCTCGGCCTGGCCGCGGACATCGTCGATCTTCACGCCCCAGCTCGCGTCACCGGGCTCATAGCCGCGGATCTGTCGCACCGCGAAGAACAGAAACGGGCCGAAGAAGATCGCGAAGTTCACAAAGAACAGCAGCGGCAGCTGGATGAAGACAAGGCCGAGCTGGGGCAGCGTGTCGGGCGGGAAGATCTGGCGCAGGCCGTCGAACGGATGGAAGAACGGAGCGCTCACGCCGGCGAACGCGAAGAACACCTGGCACAGCGCCAGCAGAGCGAGAATGATCAGGATGAGGACCGGCAGGCGGCGGAACTTCGTGCGCCAATACCAGTACCGGCGCCGCGCAACCAGGTCGTCCTCCTTGAGGCTGGCATCGGCGCCGTACAGGCTGGGGGATGGGATCAGCTTGCGCGCGAGGACCTCGACCAGGCCGCGGAACCCGATCACCGCGATCACCGTGATCAGCAGCGACCAGATCAGGCTGATGTGGTTGGACTCGTAGAGGATCAGAAAGAACGCCGGCGCTGTGAACAGCGCCACGGCGGTGGCGGCACGGGTCAGCCGCCTCCACTCATACGCGAGCGCGGAGGCGTGCTCGTTGATCTCCCGGCTCATGCTCGGGGGTCTCTCTTCGGCGTAAGCCATTGATCCTGGGCATGAGAGTACAGACCACGAACCGGATTCTGCGAAAGTCGGTGCATTGCCGGGAGTATTCGTCTGACCGGCTGTCCTCGGAAGAGCTCGGTCAGCACCGCGACCAACAACAGCATCGCCAGGCCGACGCCGATCCCGGCGGCGATGTACCAGGGCCACGGTCCCATCACGCTCAGCAGCGAGTTGTGCACCGGCTTGGCGCGCAGGTACATGTAGTTGCCGCCGGTGATGATGTCGGCGAGTGCGGCGACCCCAGCCCAGGCGAGCGTGGCGCCGAACACGCGCCAGACGGCCGTCGGGCGAGGGTATTGCCGGCAGCCGAACACCAGGAACGCGGCCGCGACGATCGCGCCCACGTGGTAGAGGAAGTACGTGAAGTACAGGACGTTCGGGAAGCCGTGGCCGAGGTCGGGGGTGAGGGTCGCCTGCAAGCTCGCCGTGAACGCCCAGAAGTAGGTGAGCTCAACGAGGAACTGGCGCCGGGTCAGGAGCGCCAGCACCGCGACCGCCGACACGGCGTCGGTCAGCTGCAGCGGCAGCGTGTACGTCGTCGACCATTGGCCCAGCACGGCGTCATCGATGTACTCGCCGATCCATCCGAGGAGGATCAGCCCGGCGAGCGTGTAGGTCACGGCCTGGTTGACGCGCTGGCCGCCGCGGCGGCCCGCCCAGATGACCGCGGCGATGCCCACCACCATGACGGTGAGCGCGGCCAGATGCTGGTCGGAGAACTGTCGCAACGACTGCTCCGCTGGGCGGGAGCCGACCGCGCGCCGCCGTGGGCGCGCGGGGGTTCCCGAACTATGTCAGCCGGCTACAGGTTGACGGCGACGTACTTGGTCTCGAGGTACTCCTCGATCCCCTCGGGACCGCCCTCGCGGCCGAAGCCCGACTGCTTGATCCCGCCGAACGGCGCTGCCGCGTTGGAGACCATTCCCTGGTTGAGCCCGACCATGCCGGTCTCGAGCTTCTCGCAGACGCGCAGCGCCCGCTTCAGGTCGCTCGTGAACACGTAAGCGACCAGTCCGAACTCGGTGTCGTTGGCCGCGGCGATCGCCTCGTCCTCGTCGGCGAACCCCTTGACCGGCGCGACCGGTCCGAAGATCTCCTCGGACAGGAGCCGGGCGTCGTCAGGCACTTCGGTCAGCACGGTGGGGTCATAGAAGTAGCCGGCGCCGTCGCGAGCGTGGCCGCCGACGAGCGCCTTGGCGCCGCGACCGACCGCGTCCTCGACCAGCTCGGAGACCTTCGAGCGCTGGTTGTCGTCGATCAGCGGACCGACCTCGACACCGTCATCGGTGCCCCGGCCGACCTTCATCGAGCCGAGCTTGCCGGCCAGCTTCTCGGCGAACTCGTCGGCAACCGACCCAGCCACGTGGAAGCGGTTGGCAGCGGTGCACGCCTCGCCGATGTTGCGCATCTTGGCGATCACCGCGCCCTGCACCGCCGAGTCGATGTCGGCGTCGTCGAACACGATGAACGGCGCGTTGCCGCCGAGCTCCATGGACAGCCGGAGCAGGTTGTCGGAGGCCTGGGCCATCAGCTTCTTGCCGACCTCGGTCGAGCCGGTGAACGACAGCTTGCGAAGCCGCGGGTCGGCGATCAGCGGGCCCATCGTCTCGCCCGAGCTGGTCGCGGTGACGAGGTTCAGGACGCCCTTGGGCAGGCCCGCGTCCTCGAGAATCTTGGCGAGCATCAGCATCGACAGCGGCGTCAGCTGCGCGGGCTTGACGACCATCGTGCAGCCGGCCGCGATCGCGGGACCGACCTTGCGGGTGCCCATCGCCAGCGGGAAGTTCCACGGCGTGATCAGCAGACACGGCCCGACGGGCTGCTGCATCGTCAGCAGACGGCCCTGGCCGTTGGGCGAAGTGGCGTAGCGGCCTTCGATCCGCACCGCCTGCTCGGAGAACCAGCGCAGGAACTCGGCGCCGTAGGCGACCTCCGCCTTTGACTCCTTCAGCGGCTTGCCCATCTCGAGCGTCATCAGCAGCGCGAGCTCGTCCTCGTGCGCGATGATCTTCTCGAACGCGCGGCGCAGGATCTCGCCGCGCTCGCGCGGCGGGTACGCGGCCCATTCCGGGCCGGCCGCGGCGGCGGCGTCGAGCGCGGCCTTCGCGTCGTCCTCGGACGCGTCGGCCACGTCGACCAAAGTCTCACCGGTCGCCGGGTCCTCGACGGAGAACGTGCCCTTGCTCCCGTCTCGCCACTCGCCGTCGATGTACAGCTGCTTGGGGACCAGCTCGAGAATCTTCTGCTCTGCTGGGGCGGAGATCGTGCTCATGGGTCTAAACCTACCCGACGCCGGGGGCCGCAACCGACGGCGACCGCTTACGCGGCCGCCGCCGCAACCGACGGCGACCGCTTACGCGGCCGCCGTCAGCGACGCGGGCTCGAGCGCGACGCCCAGGACCTCGTCGATTGTCATTGCGAAGTGGAAGTTCATCGCGTCACGAACCTCCTGCGGAACGTCGTCCAGATCGCCCCTGTTGCGCTCGGGCAGGACCACGTCGGTCAGGCCCGCCGCATGCGCCGCCAGCACCTTCTGCTTGACGCCGCCGATCGGGAGCACGCGGCCCTGCAACGTCACCTCGCCGGTCATCCCGACGGTGTGACGCACCGGCTGATTGCTCAGCAGCGACGTCAGCGCGGTCACCATCGTGACGCCCGCACTCGGGCCGTCCTTGGGGATCGCGCCCGCGGGCACGTGGACGTGGAACGACTTCTCATCGAACGACGCCGGGTCGATGTCGAGCTCGGATGCGTGGCCGCGGACGTAGGAGAGCGCGATCTGCGCGGACTCCTTCATCACGTCCCCGAGCTGGCCCGTCAGGGTCAGGCCGGGCTTGCCCTGCATACCGGTCGCCTCGACGAACAGCACGTCGCCACCTGCGCCGGTCACGGCCAGGCCGGTTGCGACGCCGGGGACGGCCGTCCGGATCGCGGACTCCTGGAAGAACCGCTGGCGCCCGAGCGCGTCGCGCACGGCGTCGAGGTCAATCGTCACCGGAGCGGTGGCCTTGCCCGACGCGATCTTCGTCGCTGTCTTGCGCAGCAGCGTGCCGAGGTTGCGCTCGAGCTGGCGGACGCCGGCCTCGCGCGTGTACTCGGTGGTCACGGTGTCGAGGATCTCGTCGGAGATCTCGACCTCATCGGCCCGCAGGCCGCTGCGCTCGAGCTGACGCGGCCACAGGTAGCCGCGGGCGATCGCCACCTTCTCGGAGGTGGTGTAGCCGTCGAAGCGGATGACCTCCATCCGGTCCAGCAGCGGGCCGGGGATCGTGTCTGCCACGTTCGCCGTCGCGATGAACATCACGCCGCTCAGGTCCAGCTCGACGTCCAGGTAGTGGTCGCGGAAGCTGTGGTTCTGAGCCGGGTCGAGCACCTCGAGCAGAGCCGAGCTGGGGTCGCCGCGCCAGTCGGCGCCGACCTTGTCGACCTCGTCGAGCATGATCACCGGGTTCATCGTGTCGGCGTCGCGCAGCGCGCGCACCAGGCGGCCCGGAAGCGCGCCGATGTACGTGCGCCGGTGACCGCGGATCTCGGCCTCGTCGCGGACGCCGCCCAGCGACATCCGGACGAACTCGCGACCCGTGGCACGGGCGATCGACTCGCCGATCGACGTCTTACCGGTCCCGGGGGGGCCGATCAGCGTGAGGATCGCGCCGGAGCGCTTGTCCTCGTTGATCCCCCGCTCGGTGCGGAGCTTCTTGACCGCGATGTACTCGACGATCCGGTCCTTGACGTCCTCCAGGCCGGCGTGGTCGGCGTCGAGCACTTCACGCGCGTGCACGGGGTCCAGGCGCTCCTCGGAGCGCTTGTTCCACGGCACGGCGATCAGCCAGTCGAGGTAGGTGCGGATCACGCTGGACTCGGCGGACTGCTCGCCCATCCGCTCCAGGCGTCCCAGCTCCTTCTCGGCCTGCTCGCGCACGCCCTCCGGCATCTCGGCCTCTTCGATCTTCGTGCGGTACTCCTCGACGATCGAGGCGTCGTCCTCGTTGAGCTCCTTGCGGATGGACTCCATCTGCTTGCGCAGGAAGTACTCCCGCTGCTGCTTCTCCGCGCCGGACTCGACGTCCTCGCGGATGCGCTTGCGCACCTGCAGCTCGGCGAGCCGCTCGCGCTGGAGCCTGACGGCGACCTCGAGCCGCTCGGTCACGTCGACCGTCTGTAGCAGCTCAACCTTGTTCTCGTAGGAGATGTCGGGCGAGTAGCCGCTGGTGTCAGCCAGCGCGCCCGGCTCGGTGATGCTCCGCAGGAATGCGGAGATGCGGCCGTCGTCGCCGCGCAGCTCGAGGATCTCCTCGACCACGGCGCGGTACTCACGCTCGAGGTTGCGGGTGCGGCCGTCGACGGGAACGTCGTCCGGCTTCTCCTCGACCTCGACGTACAGACGGCCGTTCGGCAGCGTCTGAGCCGCTCCCGCGATACCGCGGTGCAGGCCCTCGAGCGCAACCGCCCGGCCACCGCCGGGCAGACGGACGCGGTTTGAAACTTCGGCAATCGTGCCGACCCCGGCGTACTCGTTCTCGTGATGGGGCACAAGCAGTACGCGATCGTCCTCGCCGGCGTCGACGGCGAGAGTGACCGACATGCCCGGGAAGACGACGACGTCGTCCAATGGCACCAAGAGCAGTCGACTCATCAAGATTTCACTTTCGCTAGTTGCTTACGAATGGTAAGTAGAAGAGTAGCAGTTTGAGAGGCTCGTGTGGGCTTTATCTGAGCCTCCTGCACTTAGATTATCGCGTCGGCTGTCTTTGGTCCGTTTGCTGGCCGGTCCGGTGTGGCTACATCTGGGATCATGCGCGGACCGATGTCCGAACACGGAAGACCACGAGCCGACGAGCCCGCGCACGACGTGCTTGCGGCGGAGGCGTTCGCTGTCCCGACCCGGGACCCCTCGCTGGGGCACGAGCCGGTGGTGCTGCCCGACGATCCCACCGGGATCTCCGAGCCGCACGACATCCTCGCCGCCGAGGAGTTCGCGATGCCGGCGGGTCGGCCGGTCGGGGAGCGCAGCTCGTTCGCCCGAAGCGCTCGGCGCAAGGGGCCCTTCGTGGCCGCGATCGCGCTCGCCGTCGTGATAGCCGTCCGGCGCCTGCGATCTCGGCCCCGGTAGCGCTTTCGACGCAGGTTTTGCGCTGAGTTGAAGCGCCGCGTGACCCACGTGTCACGGGCGTGGTGGGACGCTGGGCGGCGTGGATCGACCTGCGCGGTTAGTACCGGATATATCGGCACAAAGTGCATTTGTCGACGGGACGCTCGCTGTTCTGGCTGGGCGTCAGCATGGCGTGGTCGCGCGTAGCCAGCTGTTGGGGGCGGGGTTTAGCCGGCATCTCGTCCAGGATCGGGTCACGAGTGGGCACCTGACTCGGGTCCATCGAGGGGTGTACGCGGTGGGGCACCGCAAGCTCACTCTCAAAGGTGTTTGGATGGCCGCGGTCCTCGCTTGCGGCCCGGGCGCTGGGCTCAGTCACCGAGCGGCGCTGGCGCTGTGGGATCTGAGGACGAGCGAGAGCGGGCTGATCGATGTGACCGTGCCGGGGCGCTCGGGTCGGCGCGGACCACGCGGTGTACGCGTGCATCGGTCCAAGCTGCTGCAGAAGGGCGACGTGACCGAGGTCGATGGGATTCCGGTGACGTCGCTGGCGTGGACCGTCGTTGACTACGCCGCGATCGCCAACCAGCGGCAGGTCCGCTTGGTCCTGGAAGCGCTGGAGCGCCGCCGCGTCTACATCGGCCGCGAGCTCGACGAGCTGCTCGAGCGCACGCCGAACCGCAAGGGCGTCAAGACCCTCCGAAAAGCGACCGCCGAGATGAACGGACCGGCGCCGTGGCTGCAGTCGGTGCTCGAGGAAACGTTCCGAGAGCTGATCCGCGCGTCCGACCTACCCGAGCACGAGGCCAACGTGCTCGTCGAAGGCGAGCTCGTCGATGCCCTGTGGCGACACGAGCGCGTGATCGTCGAGCTCGACGGGTTCGCGTTTCACAAGTCCCGCGCACAGTTCGAAGCCGACCGCCGCCGCGACGCGAAACTCACCATCGCCGGCTACCGCGTCCTCCGCATCACCCAGCAACGCCTCCAGAACGAACCCGAAGCCGTGCTCGACGACCTGAGGAAGCTGCTCAGCGCGGCGCGCGCTGCTTGGGCTGCGGCAGGTCGGTGATCGTCCCCGCGGCCATCTCGGCGGCGAACATGACGGTCTCCGACAGCGTCGGGTGGGGGTGGATCGTCAGCGCGATGTCCTCGGCGTCGGATCCCATCTCGATGGCGTGGACGGTCTCAGCGATCAGCTCGCCCGCGTTGACGCCGACGATCCCGGCGCCGAGCACGCGCCGGCTGCCGGGCTCGAACAGCAGCTTCGTCATCCCGTCCGGCCGCCCCAGGCCCAACGCCCGACCCGAGACCGACCACGGAATCACGGCCTTCTCGTACTCGATGCCGTCGGCCTTGGCGGCCGTCTCGGTCAGGCCCATCCACGCGACCTCGGGGTCGGTGTAGGCCACAGACGGGATCGCGCGCGGATCGAACGAGGCTCCCGGCACGCCGGCAATCACCTCGGCTGCGACCTTGCCTTCGTGCGAAGCCTTGTGGGCGAGCATCGGGCCACCCACGACGTCGCCGATCGCATAGATGTGCCCGACGTTCGTGCGCATCTGCTCGTCGACCCCGATAAAGCCCTTCTCGTCGACCTCGACCCCCGCGTTCGAGGCGCCAATCGCGCCGCCGTTGGGGATCCGGCCGACCGCGACCAAGGCCGCGTCGAACGTCTGCCAGTCGCCGTTTGAGAGCTTCACGTGCAGACCGTCGTCGTGGCTCTCGATCGCCTCGACCTTGGTCTCCAGCAGGATCGCGTCATAGCGCTCGGAGATGCGCTTGCTCAGCGGCCGCGTGAGGTCCCGGTCGCATCCGGGCAGCAGCTGGTCGAGCATCTCCACGACCGTGATCTGCGAGCCGAGCGCGTCGTACACGGTCGCCATCTCCAGGCCGATGATCCCGCCGCCGATCACCAGCAGGCGGCCGGGGACGCCGTTGAGCTCCAGCGCGCCCGTGGACGTGACGATGCGGCTGTCGTCGGGCAGATGCGGCAGCGATGCGGCCTGCGAGCCGCAGGCGATGATGCAGCTGTCGAACGTGATCGTGCGGTCGCCGACCTCGATGCTGTTGGGGCCGGTGAACTGCGCCGACCCGTGGACGACCTCGACCTTGCGCTGGCGCGCGAGGCCCTCGAGCCCGCCGGTCAGCTTGTCGACCACCGACTGCTTCCAGGAGCGCAGCGCGTCGAGGTCGACGTGCGGCTGCTCGAAGTGGATGCCGTGGGCGCCCATCTCCTGCGCCTCGGAGATCACTCGCGCCGCGTGCAGCAAGGCCTTCGACGGGATGCAGCCGACGTTCAGGCAGACGCCGCCGAGGCGCTCGTAGCGCTCGACGAGGATCGTCTTGAGCCCGAGGTCGGCGGCGCGGAACGCGGCCGTGTAGCCGCCGGGGCCTGCGCCGAGCACGAGCACCTGCGCGTCGTGCTCGGAGTCGCCCGATGGCGAGGGTGGGGGCGGGGAGGGTTCGGCCGGGGCGGGCGCGGGTTCTTCCACGGCGGCGGATTCGGGTGCGCCGCCGTTGGACGATCCATCCGATTCGGCCGGGCTCTCGAGCATCAGCAGCACGCTGCCCTGCGACACCCGATCGCCGATCCCGACGCTGAGCTGCGTCACGGTCCCCGCAAACGGCGCCGGAACGTCCATCGTCGCCTTGTCTGACTCGAGCGTGACGAGCGGGTCCTCGGGCTGGACCTCGTCGCCGGCCGAGACGTGGATCTCGATCACGGGAACGTCGTCGAAATCCCCGATGTCGGGGACGCGGACTTCGGTGACCTCGCTCACAGCAGGGCCCGGCGCAGATCAGACAGAACGCCGGCGAGGTGCACGACGAACCGGGCCGCCGCGGCGCCGTCGATCACGCGGTGGTCATAGGAGAGCGACAGTGGCAGCATCAGGCGCGGCTCGAACTCGCTGCCGTTCCAGACCGGCTTCATCGCCGATCGGCTGGCGCCCAGGATCGCCACCTCGGGCGAGTTGATGATCGGGGTAAACGACGTCCCGCCGATCCCGCCGAGCGAGGAGATCGTGAACGACGCGCCCTGCATGTCGCCCGGGGCGAGCTTGCCCTCGCGGGCCTTGCCCGACAGCTCGGTCAGCTCCCGCGCGATGTCAAGCAGACCCTTCTTGTCCGCGTCCTTGATGACTGGGACGACCAGGCCGCCGGGAGTGTCGGCGGCAAAGCCGATGTTGTAGTAGTGCTTGAGGATCAGGTCGTCGCCGTCCAGGGACGAGTTGAAGTTCGGGAACTCCTTGAGGGTCGCCACCGAGGCGACCACGAGGAAGGAGACCATCGTCACCTTCACGCCCTCGCGCGCGTTCTCCTCGTTGAGGCGACGACGCCACGCCTCGAGCTCGGTGATGTCGGCGTCGTCGTTCTGGGTGACGTGGGGGATCGTGACCCAGCTGCGCGCCAGGTGCGGCGCCGAGATCCGCTGGATCCGCGAGCGCTGGACGCGCTCCACGGGCCCGAACTTCTCGAAGTCGATCTTGCGCTCGGGTGCCAGGTCGAGACCCAAATCGGAGCCGGCCGGCGAAGCCGGAGCCTGAGCCGGAGCCGGTCCTTCTGGAGAAGCAGAAAACTGCTCGACGTCCTCGCGCGTGATCCGGCCCTTGCGCCCGCTGCCGTGGACCTCATGGAGGTCGATGCCGCGCTCGCGGGCAAGGCGCCTGACCGAGGGGCTCGCGTACACAGCCCCGTTTGACTCCTCGGCAGCAGGTTCCGACTCCGCGGGAGCAGGTTCCGAGTCAGCCTCGGGCGCCGACGCCTCCTCGGCCTCGACGGCGCTCTCCACAGCGTCGGGCGCTTGGGCCTCGGTGGCCGCGCCGTCCGACGCTGCGGCGGATGCCTCGGACTGCCCGGCCGCTGATCCGGACTGCTCCATCGTCAGCAGCACGCGGCCCTGGGAGACGCGATCGCCGACGCCCACCTGGATGTCCTTGATCGTCCCGGCAAACGGGGCGGGGACGTCCATCGTCGCCTTGTCTGACTCGAGCGTGAGCAGCGGGTCGTCGGTCTCGACGGTGTCGCCGGGCGAGACCAGGATCTCGATTACCGGTACGTCTTCGAAATCGCCGATGTCGGGGACTTCGACGGATACGACGTCGGTAGCGCTCATGTCTTGGTCGGGATCGTTGCCTCGGGGTCGAGGTGGTAGCGCTCGATCGCATCCTGCACGACCCGAGCCTCGACCTCGCCGTTGTCGGCGAGCTCCTTGAGCGCGGCGACGACGATGTAGTGGCGGTCGACCTCGAAGAAGCGGCGCAGCGCGTTCCGGAAGTCGCTGCGGCCGAACCCGTCGGTGCCGAGCACGCGGTAGTGGTCGGGCACCCACTGGCGGATCTGGTCGGCGAACGCGCGCAGGTAGTCGGTCGAGGCGATCACCGGCCCGCGACGGTTGCGCAGGCAGTCGGTGACGTAGGCGCTGCGTTGCTCGGACAGTGGGTGCAGCATGTTGTCGCGCTCGACTTCGATGCCGTCGCGGCGCAGCTCGGTGAACGAGGTGACGCTCCACACGTCCGCGCCGATCCCGAAGTCCGAGTCGAGCATCTCGGCGGCGGCCAGCACCTCGCGCAGAATCGTGCCCGAGCCCAGCAGCTGGACCCGTGGGCGGTCGTGGTCGGGCGTCTCCCACAGCAGGTACATCCCGCGCAGAATCCCCTCCTGCGCATCCTGCGGCATCGGCGGATGCCGGTAGTTCTCGTTCATCAAGGTGACGTAGTAGAAGACGTCCTCCTGATCGACGACCATCCGGCGCAGCCCGTCCTGGATGATCACAGCGACCTCGTAGCCGAACGTCGGGTCGTACGCGCGGCAGTTGGGTACGACGGAGAACAGCAGGTGGCTGTGCCCGTCCTCATGCTGGAGTCCTTCGCCGTTCAGGGTGGTACGTCCTGCCGTCCCGCCGAGCATGAATCCGCGCGTGCGCTGGTCGGCTGCGGCCCACACGAGATCGCCGACCCGCTGGTAGCCGAACATCGAGTAGTAGATGTAGAACGGCACCATCTGCACGTCGTGGGCGCTGTAGGAAGTGCCCGCCGCCATGAACGAGGAGATCGAGCCGGCCTCGGTGATCCCCTCCTCGAGGATCTGGCCGTGCTCGTCCTCCTTGTAGAACATCAGCTGCTCTGAGTCCTGGGGCTGGTACTTCTGGCCGAACGGGGAGTAGATCCCGACCTGGCGGAACAAGCCCTCCATGCCGAACGTGCGCGACTCGTCGGGGATGATCGGGACGATGTGGCGGCCGATCTGCTTGTCGCGAAGCAGCGCGGCCAGCACGCGCACGAACGCCATCGTCGTCGAGATCTCGCGGTCGCCGGTGCCCTCGAGCTGGCTCTTGAACAGGTCCAGGTCGGGGACCGCCAGCTTCTCCGCGTGCCTGCGTCGCACGGGGAGGCTGCCGCCCAGCGACGCGCGGCACTCGCGCAGGTACTGCATCTCGCGCGAGTTCTCGGCAGGCTTGTAGTACTCGGCGGCGCGCACCTGCTCGTCGGTCAGCGGCAGCTCGAAGCGGTCGCGGAACGCCAGCAGCGCGTCCTCGGTCATCTTCTTGGCCTGGTGGGTGGTCATCTGGCCCTCGCCCGAGACGCCCATTCCGTAGCCCTTGATCGTCTTGGCGAGGATCACCGTCGGCTGGCCCTTGTGGCGAACCGCGTCGTGGTAGGCCGCGTAGACCTTCTGCTGGTCGTGACCGCCGCGGTTGAGCAGCCAGATCTCGTCGTCTGACATGTGCTCGACGCGCTTGAGCAGGCGCGGGTCGCGTCCGAAGAAGTGCTCGCGGACGTAGGCGCCGTCGCGCGACTTGAACGTCTGGTAGTCACCGTCGACGCACTCGTCCATGACGCGCACGAGCGCGCCGTCGGTGTCGGCCGCCAGAAGCGGATCCCAGCGCGATCCCCACACGACCTTGATCACGTTCCAGCCGGCGCCGCGGAAGTCGGATTCGAGCTCCTGGATGATCTTGCCGTTGCCGCGGACCGGGCCGTCGAGGCGCTGCAGGTTGCAGTTGACGACCCAGATCAGGTTGTCGAGCCGCTCGCGTCCGGCCAGCCCGATCGCGCCCATCGACTCGGGCTCGTCCATCTCGCCGTCGCCGAGGAACACCCACACCTTGCGGCCGTCGGTGTCCGCCAGCCCGCGCGCCTTGAGGTACTTCATGAAGCGCGCCTGATAGATCGAGGTGATCGCGCCGATCCCGAGCGAAACCGTCGGGAACTGCCAGTAGTCGGGCATCAGCCACGGGTGCGGGTATGAGGCCAGGCCGTCGCGGCTGACCTCCTGGCGGAAGCCGTCGAGCTTGTCCTCGGTCAGGCGGCCCTCAAGGTAGGAGCGCGCATAGTTACCCGGGGAGGAGTGGCCCTGGAAGTAGACGAGGTCGCCGCCGTGCTGGTCGTTGGGGGCGTGCCAGAAGTGGTTGAAGCCGACCTCCATCAGCGTCGCGAGCGACTGGTAGGTGGCGATGTGGCCGCCGAGCTCGGAGGACACCTTGTTGGCGCGGACGACCATCGCGATCGCGTTCCAGCGCACGATCGACCGAAGCCGGCGCTCGAGCGCCGGATCGCCGGGCAGCTTGGCCTCGCGATCGGGCGAGATCGTGTTGACATAGGGGGTGTTGAGGCTCGCGATCGGGCCGGTGCCCGAATGCTGCGCGCGCTCGAGTAGGACGGTCAGCAGCTGGCGGGCCCTATCGGGTCCGTCATGCGCGACGACCGAATCGAGCGCCTCTAGCCACTCGGTCGTCTCTACGGCGTCTATGTCTGCGCCAGCGCCGTTTGAGGAATGGGTCTGGACCGGATCAGTCATTGCCCTTATCGATACCTAGATGTTCGCCTGTTGAGCCACTATACAAACGGTCTGTACCCCCAGCCGGGGGGTTGCGACCAGCGTGCGCTACGGTCCTCGCCGTGTCGCTACGCGAACTCGACGGCCCCGCCGGGCCGCCATGGGGGAGCCCCCTCAATGGGGCGCTTGACCGGCTCACGATCGAGTCCGAGCTGCTGGCCGGAAACCCGCTCGGGGACTCGCCGCGGCGACCGCTTTACGTGTACCGCTCGCCCGGGCTCGTGTCCGGCAAGACGAGCGGTCCCGTGCCGTCGGTGTACGTGATCCAGGGATTCACCGGACAGGTCGACATGTGGCTCAGCCGCACGCCGTTTGAGCCGACGATGATCGAGCGCCTGGACGCGATGTTCTCGCAAGGCGACTGCCCCGACGGGATCGTCGTGTTCGTCGACTGCTGGACCTCGCGCGGCGGCTCGCAGTTCTTGAACTCCTCGAGCACCGGCCAGTACATGGACTACCTGTGTGACGAAATCACCGAGTTCATCGACGCGCGCTACCCGACGATCGCCGATCGCGACCATCGCGGGCTGGCGGGCAAATCGTCGGGGGGCTACGGCGCGATGGTCGTCCCGATGCTGCGCCCCGACGTGTTCGGCGCGCTCGCCTCGCACGCCGGCGACGCGCTGTTCGAGGCCTGCTACCAGCGCGACTTCCCACTCGCCGCGCGGACGCTGCGCGACAACTTCGAAGGCTCCTACGAGGTGTTCTTCGAGCAGCTGGGCGAAACCGATCACTTCGACTGGGGACGGTTCGGCAAGCCGTTCGAGGTGTACGGCTACGCCTGTGCGTACACGCCCGATCCCGACCGCCCGGGTGAGGCGCTGCTGCCGTTCGACATCACCACGGGCCGGTTGGTCGACGACGTTTGGGAGCGGTGGCTGGCACTGGATCCGGTCCGGATGGCGCCGGGCAGCAAGGACGCCCTGACCAGCATGCGGCGGATCTATCTGGACGCCGGCAAGAGCGACGAGTGGTTCCTGGATCTCGGCGCCCAGGCGTTCGCGCAGGAGCTCGAGAAGCTGGGCGTGAACCACACGCTCGAGCTGTTCGACGGCAAGCACGGCGGGATCACTTATCGCTACCCGGGGGCGATCCGCGAGCTCTTAATCGCGCTGGACGCGTGAGAGTGCGAAGCTACCGCGCGTGAGCACGACAACCGATCAAGAAGTTGCATTCGCGGGCCCGGCGGCGCTGGCCGAGCTGGTCCGCCTACGACAGGCACAGCCGCGCGAGCTCGTCGAGCTGTTCCTGCGCCGGATCGAGCAGATCAATCCCTACCTGAATGCTTTTCGAACGACGTTTCCCGAGCAGGCGCTGGCCGAGGCCGACGCGATGACCGAGCCGTCGGGGCTGCTGGCCGGGGTTCCGATCGCGGTCAAGGACGACCAGCGCGTCGCCGGCCAGGTGACCACCGTCGGCTCGCGAAGCTACGGTCCAGCGAACGCCGCCGACTCCGAGGGTGTGCGCCGGCTGCGCGCGGCGGGCGCGATCCCAATCGGGATCACGAACGTCCCCGAGCTGACGATCTTCCCGTGGACGGCAACCGACGCAAACGGCATCACCCGCAACCCCTGGGACGCGACGCGCACGCCCGGAGGCTCGTCGGGAGGCTCGGCAGCGGCTGTGGCGGCCGGACTGGTGCCGGCGGCGACCGCGTCGGATGGCGGCGGGTCGATCCGGATCCCCGCCGCGGCCTGCGGGCTGGTCGGCATGAAGCCAACGCGCGGGCGCGTGTCGTTGCAGCCCAGGACCGAGGGGTGGCTCGGCTTGGCCGTCTACGGATCGGTGGCGCGCACGGTCGCCGACAGCGCCCTGATGCTCGACGCCATGCACGGTCTCGCACCAGGCGACAGGGATGCCGCGCCGGCGTTTGACGGCAGTTACCTCGACGCGGCCGCGACGCCGCCCAGCCGCCTGCGGATCGCGATCTCGCGCAAGGTTCCCCCGGGCCTGATCGCGAAGGTGTCGGCCGACCAGCGCGGCGCCTGGGAGCGGACCGCCGACCTGCTGCGCGAGCTCGGTCACGATGTGGTGGAGCGCAGTCCTGACTACAAGCTGGTGCAGATCGACTTCGTGCAGATGTGGTTGCGCGGCATCTACGACGAGTCGCTCGAGGTCCCTGATCCGACCAAGCTCGAGAAGCTCACGCGACAGATGGCAGGCGCCGGCCGCCGTCTGGTCCCCGACCGCCGCCGCGACAAGCTGCTCGCCAAGCGCTCCGCCACGACCGCTCGGATCACCGCGCTGTGGGACGAGATCGATGTGCTGTTGACCCCGGGCCTGGCGACGACCGCGATTGCGGCAGAGGGCGCGTACGGCAAGAGCGCGCCGCTGGCGATCGACAAGGCCGGGCGCTTCACGCCGTTCACGGCGCCGTTCAACCTGACGGGCCAGCCCGCGATCGCGATTCCTGCGGGCTTCGGCTCAGACCGCCTGCCGCTGAGCGTCCAGCTCGTCGGCCGCCACGGTGCCGAGGACACGCTGTACTCGCTGGCCGGCCAGATCGAAGCGGCTCGTCCCTGGGCCGACAACCGGCCGCCACTCGCGGTCTAGAGCAGTCGGGTTATCCGCTCGGCGGGTGCCGGCGGGGCGAAGTAGAAGCCCTGCGCGTAGTTGCAGCCGAGCTCGAACAGCAGCTCGGCCTGACGGCGGCACTCGATCCCCTCGCCCACGACCTCGATGTCGAGCGCCCTGGCGATGTCGATCACGGCCTGGGCGATCGCGGTGCGCTTGCGGTCGGTCTCGATGCCGTCGACGAACGAGCGGTCGATCTTCAGTCCCTGAATCGGGAACCGGTGCAGGTAGCCAAGCGCCGAGTACCCGGTCCCGAAGTCGTCGAGCACCAGCCGAACACCCCGGGCCTCGAGGTTGCGGAGCGTCTCGTGCAGCCCGTCGGTCTCCTCGAGCAGCACGCTCTCGGTCAGCTCCAGTTTCAACATGTGGGCGTCCGCGCCGGTCTCGCGCAGCACCTCCTCAACCACCCGGTCAAGCGACCCGTGGACCGCCTGCATCGCCGAGACGTTGACCGACACCGAGATCGGCGGCATGCCCGGGCGCGCCCGGTGCCATCGCGCCGCCTGGCGGCAGGCCTCCAGCAGCACCCAGCGCCCGATCGGCAGGATCAGGCCGTTCTCCTCGGCCAGCGTGATGAACTCGGCCGGCTCGAGCAAGCCGCGCTCGGGATGGTTCCAGCGAAGCAGGGCCTCCACGCCCACGACGTTGCCGTCGGGCAGGTCGACGACCGGCTGGTAGAACAGCGTCAGCTCGTCGCGACGCAGCGCCTCGCGCAGGTCCTTCTCGGTCCGCAGCCGTCCGAGCATCTGCGCGTGCATCAGCTCGTCGAATACCTCGTATTGCCCGCGGCCGCGGTCCTTGGCGCGGTACATCGCCGAGTCGGCACCGCGGATCAGGTCCTCGGCGTCCTCGGGGGAGTTGCCCGACAGCGCGATGCCGATGCTGGCGCTGACGAAGTTCTCCCCGAGCTCGAGCGAGAACGGCTCGTTGAACGTGGATGAGATCCGCTCGGCGATCACGACCGCGTCCTGCACGCCGCTGATCTGCTCGGCAAGCACCACGAACTCGTCGCCGCCGAAGCGGGCGACGGTGTCGCCCGGCCGCAGCGCAGCCGTGATCCGCGTCGCGACCATCGTCAGGAGCTCGTCGCCGGCGCGGTGACCGAGGCTGTCGTTGATCACCTTGAAGTTGTCGATGTCGAGGAACAGCACCGCCACCGTGCCGCGCCGCCGGCGCGAGTTGGCGAGCGAGATCTGCAAGCGATCGAGGAACAGCGCACGATTGGGCAGGCCGGTGAGCGGGTCGTGCAGCGCCTGGTAGGCGAGCGCCTGCTCGGCGCGCTTGCGCTCGAGGAACTGGCCGAGCTGAGCGCTGGCGATGGTCAGCGTGCGCAACGAGCCGTCGTCGATCGGGCGGTGGGTGCGGTTGAAGAACTCGAGCACCCCGAGCACGCCATTGCTGCCGACGATCGGGATCGCCACGGTGCGGTGAAGCGAAGCGCGCCTCAGGGCCGCGGCGCCCGGACACACCTCGACGGGAGGGCCGTTCTCCTCGCACACCGGCTCGCCGGTCTGCCAGGCCAGTCCCGCCCAGCCGTCGCCCGAGCGGAAGGTCGCGGAGCGCAGGCTGTGCTCGAGCTCGGCGGTCAGGCCGGGATCGGCGGTCGGCACCGACCAGAACGTGTCGAAGCGCAGGACCTCGGAAGTCCCGTCGACCCTCCAGATCGTCGCGGCGTCCCAGCCCATCGTCGAGCCGAGCGCGTCAAGCAGCTTGGGGCCGGCCTCGTCGATCGTCGTGGAGTCGACGAGGCGCTGGGCGACGACCAGCTGGGCGCGCTGAGCGTTCTCGGCGCTGCGGCGCGCGGTCACGTCGGTCGCGAGCACAACCCGCGCACGCCGCCCGGCGAACGTCAGCTCGTGGGAGACGATCTCGACGTCGATGATCGTCCCGTCCTTCTTGCGATGACGCCAGCCGCCGGATCGCTCGAAGCCGTGTGAGCCTGCCCTGAGGTTCTCCTCCAGCGACGGCAGCTCGTCGCCGGGACGCAGGTCCCTGATCGTCATCGACAGGAACTTCGCGCGGGAGTAGCCGTAATGCGCGATTGCGGCGTCGTTGACGGCGATCAGCCGGAGGCTGTCGAGGTCGTAGACCCACATCGGCTGTGGGTTGCGTTCGAAAGCCAGTCGGTACTGCTCGAGCGGAACCGCGTCGTCGACTTCGGAACTTGGCGCCTGCAAGCTCGCCGCTTGATTCAGGTCCACCTTTGCCCGATCGGCGTCTACGGCCGGCCGCTCGACCGGAGTTACTACGGATTTTTGTGGCTAGGCGACGGGCCCGGCCTGGACGATCGCGGGGCGGCCGTCGACGTCGCGCCAGTGCGACTGGATCGTGACCTCGCTCGTGTCGCCGGCGTAGTGGATCTGGGCGACGGTCTCGTCATCGCCGACCTCGACGCTGATCACCTTGGCGGAGGTCACAGGCTGAGGAAGCGTCTGGGCGATCGTCGCGGCATGGGTCTGAAGCTCCTTGGACAGGTCCCCGATCACGGTGTCCCAATCGCCCGCCTCGACGGCCGCGGCGTGGCGCTGAATCGTGTCCTTCATGCCTGCTTCATCCATCGTCGTCCCTCTCTTCTTCAAGTCTTAGGTGTTTCTGCCGACCACGCGGCTAACGTAGCCAATCGAGGTAAATCATGTCCTGGTCAATGTTTCGTGTCGTTGGTGCCACCCGCCGCTCCCGCAGCGCAGGCAGCTCCGCCCCCGCCGGCTCAAGCTCGCGCGTGCGGACTGACGGCCACCCGGCGATGTCGGGCATCAAGGTCTCGCCGGTGCACGGTCATCACTGCATCTGCGGCCGCTGCTCGATGCTCTCCCGGCGACAGGACTAAACCTCAGGCCGTCAGGCGATCCCGAGGGTCTGCCTCAGGCCCGTGTCGAGATCGCGTGGCGCAAACCCCAGCTCGCTGCGCGCCTTCTGGTCGGTCATCCAGAACGTGACCCCGTCTGACGTGCGGATCAGCTCGCCGAGGTTGCCGGGAAAGCCCATCGCCTTGCCGACGAGCGGGCCGATCGGGATCGCCAGCTTCATCGCTGCGGGCGGCAACGTCATCCGCGGGGGCTTGCGGCCGACCAGCGCCGCGGTCTTGTCGATCAGGTCACCCAACGTGCCCTGCTGTCCGGCGAGGTTGTAGGACTCGCCGATCTTGCCCTGGTCGTGGACGGCGAGGATTCCGTCGGCGAGGTCCTCGACGTAGACGAAGTTGAACCCCGAGTCGGGAAACATCCGAAGCTTGAGCTTGCCGGTCCGCGTCTGGTCGATCAGGTTGCCGAGCTCCGACGGATCGTCGGGCCCGTAGACGCCGCCGGGCATCGCGATCACGACCGGCGCACCGTTGGCGATCCGGTCGGCGGCGACCTTGTGCGCCATCCACTTGGTCTCGTCGTAGTAGGAGAGGAACTCCGGCGGCTGAGGCCGTTCGTAGCTCTCGTCGACCACTTTGCGGCGCGTGTTGCCGTACACGTTCCCGGTCGACACGTACACGATGCGCGAGGCCCCGGCCTCGACCGCGGCGTCGATCACCCGCTGGGTCCCGAGTACGTTGGCGTCGTACATCGCGGGGTGCGCTGACTTCGGGATCCCGACCTTGTACATCGCCCCGATGTGGAAGGCGGCGTCACATCCGGCCGTCCCGCGCCGGATCGCGTCGCCGTCGGACAGGTCTCCCGCCACCAGCTCGCAACCTAGTGCGCGCAGCGCCCCCGCTTTGTCGGGGGATCGCACCAGGGCGACGACATCGTCGCCGCGCTCGCGCAGCTTGCGAGCGACGTGGCCACCGATGAAGCCGGTGGCGCCGGTGACGAACGCTTTCATCGCCGAGGACTGTATTGCAGCTCAGCCCACCCGCGGGGCGAGTTCGGAGCCCAGCAGCGCGACTGCGTCGAGGTCGTCGTGCAGCAGCTGCTGGCACATCACCCGGCTGACGCCGGCCTCGCGCAGCGCCAGCAGCCGCTCGGTCGCCTCGTCGAGCGTGGCGATGATCCACGCCGGCGGCGGCTGTGACCGCAGCTCGTCGGCGTCCTGGCCCGTGACGGCGGCGAGGCGGCCAACGCGCTCGCCCAGCTCGGCGTCGTCGCGCCCGACGATCACGCCGGTCATGATCGAGAATGGCAGCGGCTCGCGCCCGGCCTTCTCGCATGCCGCCAGCACCACGGCGCGCCGCGCGCGAACATCGTCCACCGTCGCGAACGGGGTGTTGTACTCGTCCGCGAACCGCGCGGCGAGCGCGGCGCTGCGGGCGCCGCCGCTGCCGCCGATGATCAGCGGCGGGTGGGGCCGCTGGACGGGCTTGGGCTGGGCGTCGAGGTCCCGCAGCGTGTAGTGGGCGCCCTCGAACGTGAACGGTTCGTCGGACCAGTTGCCGAGCACGACCTCCAGCTGCTCCTCGAGCACGTCCATCCGCTCCTTGGTCGACGCGAACGGGAAGCCGTAGGCCTCGTGCTCGCGCTCGTGCCAGCCGGCGCCGAGGCCGAGATCGATCCGCCCGCCGGAGATGTGGTCGGCGGTCGTGACGATCTTGGCGAGCATCGACGGGTGGCGGAACGTGGCGGGGGAGACCATCGTGCCGAGCCGCAGGGTCGACGTCTCGGCCGCGAGCCCGCACAGCGTTCCCCAGGCGTCAAGCGAACCACGCTCGGGGTGCTGGCCGTCGAGGTTCATGTAGTGGTCTGAGCGAAACAGCGACGGGATCCCGTGCTGCTCGCAGGCGCGCGCGAGCGCGACCCATTGCGGCCAGGTGACGCCCTCCTGGCCTTCGATCATCAAGCAGAGTTCCATGCCCGGCAGTGTCGCACCGGGAGCGTCCGGGGGCCTATCCGGCGGTCACGGTGCGGTTGCAGCCGGGCAGCGTCACGGTCAGGGGACCGTCGGTGGTGATGTTCAGCGCGACGTTGCAGTTCACGTGGGCACGAGTGACGTCGATCGACGCGGTGGCGATATTGGTCGCGTTGATCGTGATCGAGTCGCTCGACGGCGCCGCCGGGGTCGGACCCCAGGTCTGCTTGGTGCTCGCGAACGTGAGCGTCCCGAGGTTCCCGCCGGTCAAGGTGCCGACGCCGGGAACCGCCAGGCCCGATGCGGTCGGATCGCCGACCCCGAAGCCGTGCGAGACAGCGTCGAACTGGCCGTCCGGGTCACCGTTGCCGCCGGTGTGCGAGGTGCTTCGCAGCGTCAGCCCGGACGTCCAGTAGGCGTGGTCGCCGACGATCCCCAGGCTCGGCCTGTCGCGGGCGCCGTCGACCACGTAGGTGACGTGCGCGGGGTTGAAGTCGACGTGCGCCGTCCCGAGGAACGCCGCCGCGGGCGCGAACTGGTCGTTGACCGCCAGCTCGAGATGGTCCGGGAACAGCGGCGAGCACAGCGACGCGTTCGGTGCCGCGGGACAGGGCTCGTAGACATCGAGCTCGTAGCGGTAGCCCAGGCTCTGGAGCTTGTCCGCGGTCTGCCCGTACAGCGCCGGGTCGACGAGCTCGTCGGCGGAGTTGTTCCACATCAGCACGGGCACGTTGCGCAGCGACGCGAGCACGTCGTTGTTGGACTCGTCGCCGACCGTGGGCTGCGCGCGCGCGAACAGGTCGGGGAATTGCGCGCCCAGCTTGAACGTGCCGATCCCGCCCATCGAGTAGCCCGTGATTTCGGTGTAGGACGGGTCGAGGTGGTAGGTGCGCGCGACGTCGGCCCACACCTCGAACACGTCGGCGGCGCCGAGGCCCTCGTAGAACTGATCCGGGCCGCGAGCCTCGGGCGTGATCACGATCGACGGGGCCGCGCGGTTGGCGAACTGCGACTGGTTGCGGCTGCCGCTGTACTGGTTGTAGTTGGCAGACAGCGAGTGCAACAGCAGCGTCATCCCGTAGCCGGCGGCCGGCGCCGCGGTCTTGGGGACGTAGATCGCGTATGGCTGCAGCTGGCCCGTGTACTCGGGCACGCACGACGAGGGATTGGTCGCGCCGCCGAACCCGCACTCGCTGGCGAAGTTCGCGCCCTGGGCGGGCTCGAAGTGACTGGCGAGGATCCGGTCCATGGGGCCGGTCGTCGGCACGCCCGAATTGTCGGTGGCGCCGCCGGCGAGCTTGGCGAAGCTGACGTTCGCAAAGAACTGCGAGATGTTGCCGGCGGCGAGCGCGGTGCCCTGATCCCGGTCGCGCCACCAGGCGGCGTTCGCCACCGCGTTGAGGCTGTCGGTGACCGACGGCAGCGGCTCGGCGGTCCTGAAGGCGACGTTGAAGAACGCCGGCGGGTTGGCCGCCGTGCCGGCACCGCCCGGGTGGGTTGCGTCGGCGATCGCCTGGGGCAGCAGGTAGCGGCTGTTGGAGGCGTCCCACAGGCCGACGCCCATCGCCAGGCGAACGGTGCTCTGGCCGGGATTCCAGTCCTGGTGGGGTACGTCGACCTCGATCTGGCGGCGCTTGCGATCCACCGAGACGGTCGGCGCGGGGCCGCTCACCGCAGCATTGCTGCCGGCGTGGACGAGATCTGCGACCAGCTTGGAGCCGGACGGGTGGACGGTCAGGAACATGCTTGCGGGCGCGCTGACATTCGCGCCGTCGGGGAACGGGAAGACGGTGCCGGGCTTGCCGCCGATCGCGATCGAGAAAGCGACCAGCGAAGGGTTCTCGAGCGTGTTCAAGGTCACGCGGAACGCGGTCGCGTTCGCGAGCGGCCTGGTACGGAACTCGACGAGGTCGGCGGCGTCGTTGTCGTATCCCGGGCCGGTGGGATAGGTGTACGTGCCGTTGGGCTTGGAGAACAGGTCGCCCTCGCTCGACGCTCGCGGATCGGTCGGGTCGGGCAGCTCGCGCGCGCCGTGGTCGTCATACAGGTAGTCCTGGTAGAGGAACTCGCCGGACCGGTAGGCGGTCGCGCCGGAGACCAGGATCGGCGGCGCCTTCCAAGGTCCGGCGTTGGTGAGCTGGGGCGCCGTGGCAGGCGCTTGGTACAGGATGGCCGGGCCCGGCTTCGGTCCAGGTCCGGAATACAACGAGGAGTTTGCTGCGCGGGCAGACGCCACCGGAACCCCGCCGGCGAGCGCCACCGCGACGGCGACGATCGCTTTCCGCATGCCGGGCATCCTACGAACGCGTAGGAAGGGATGCGCCGGTTCGCCAGACCCCGCGAGAATGCCGCCCATGAGCTCGACGCTTCACGACCCCGCCGTCGCCGCCGTACTTGCACGCCTCCGCGCGCAGGCCGATTCAGAAGACGCGCCGGCGAAGGTCCGCGTCGCGGCGCAAGAGCGCGAGCTCGGGCGCAAGCTCTACGGCCGTGAGCGAGCCGATGCCTACGGCGGCGCGCCGCTGGCGATCTCGGCGGAGGTCGGGAGGCTGCTGTACGTGCTGGCGGTGGCGCGGCGGCCGCGGACGATCGTTGAGTTCGGCGCGTCGCTGGGCTACTCGACGATCCATCTGGCGGCGGCGCTGCGGGATGCCGGGCGCGGCCGTCTGATCACCACCGAGCTGTCTGCCGCCAAGGCCGGGACGGCGGCCGTCAACCTCGCGCAGGCCGGACTCGACGACGTCGTCGAGCTGTGGGTCGGCGACGCGCTCGACACATTGGCGAGCCTGGACGACGACGTCGACTTCCTGTTCCTGGACGGCTCCAACGACCTCTATCGGGGTGTGCTGGAGCTGGTGGCGCCGCGCCTTGCGCCCGGGGCGCTCGTCGTCGCCGACCTCAGCGCCGGGGACCCGGAGCTCGAGCGCTATCGGGCGCAGATGCTCGACCCCGGCTCAGGCTACGTGTCCGTCCAGGTGCCGCTCGACGACGGCGTGGTGATCTCGACCCCCGGCGCTTAGGCGATCGCCGCGAGCGCTTGCTCGATCGGGTCGTCGCCGCCGTTCAGATAGAAGATCTTGCCGATCGAAGGATGCTCGCCGAGCACGGCCGCGAGCACCGCCGCGACATCCTCCCGTGAGACCTTTCCGCGGAACGGGTCGGTGGAGATGCTGACGCGGCCGGTGCCGGGTTCGTCGGTCAGCGCGCCCGGCCTGACGATCGTCCACTCCCGGTCTGAGCCGCGCACGGCGGCGTCCGCCTCGGCCTTCGCGCGCAGGTACACGCTGAACACGTCGTCGTCGTCGGGCGGGTTCTCGGCGCCGATCGAGCTGACGATCACGTAGCGCTGCGCGCCGGTCACCACAGCGGCCGCGAGCAGCTTGATCGCGCCATCGCGGTCCACGGTCAGCTTGCGCTCGGCGCCGCTGCCCGGGCCTGCCCCGGCGGCGAACACCGCCGCGTCCGCTCCGCGGACCGCGTCGGCTACCTCGTCGACCGTGGCGCTCTCCAGATCGCAAACCTTCGGCTCGCCTCCAGCCGCACGCACATCGTCGGCGTGGGCCGGGTTGCGAATCAGGCTGATCACCTCGTCGCCGCGAGCGTGGAGCAGCCGCGTGAGCTGCAGAGCGATCTGCCCGTGCCCGCCTGCGATCGCGATGCGCATGGAGCAAGCGTACCCGTGAGGCGTCTCGTGCGCCCGGGACAATGTCGGGGTCGCCATCAACCAAGGAGACGACGATGCCTGTCGGAAAGGCCAAAGCATCAACCGCGGGACGAAGGCGATCCCAACTTTCAGTTCATCGCTCCGTGCACCCCTGACCTCGATGAGGCCTGGATCAAGGATCACCTGGATCGCGACCATTTCTTCTGGCTGGATCTGACATCGCCCAGCCACGAGGAGCTGGGCAAGCTGCAGCAGCTGTTCGGCTTTCACCCGCTGGCGATCGAGGACAGCGAGGAGTTTCACCAGCGGCCCAAGCTCGACAACTACAGCGACTACGTGTTCCTGGTGTTCTACGGCGCCCGCGGGGATCACCCGCAGGACCCGCTGCGCGAGGTGCATCTGTTCATCTCCGGCAAGTACGTGATCTCGATCCACCGCGATCCGTTGCCGCCGCTGGACGAGCAGCGCGAGCAGCTCGACGGGCAGATCCTGCACAGCGAGCAGTTCCTGATCTACCGCGTGCTCGACGCGCTGACAGACAGCTTCTTCCCATTGCTGTCGGACATCGACGACGAGATCGACCAGCTCGAGGACGCGGTGCTCGCGAACCCCACCGACGAGCAGCTTCAGCGCCTGTTCGCGCTCAAGCGCCAGCTCGTGGCGATGCGCAAGGTGGTCACGCCGCAGCGCGACATCTTCGCGCGCTCGATCGACCAGATCGCCGACCTGCCCGGACTCCAGCTCGACGAACGCGACTACTTCCGCGACATCTACGACCACCTGATCCGGATCAGCGACCTGATCGATTCGTATCGCGACTTGCTGTCGGGCGCGACCGACCTATACCTGTCGACGGTCTCAAACCGCCAGAACGACGTGATGAAGCAGCTCACGGTGATCGCCACGATCTTCCTGCCGCTGAGCTTCATCACGGGGTTCTTCGGCCAGAACTTCGCCTACCTGGTCACGGACCTGATCAGGACGCCGTGGACGTTCTGGGTGATCGGCGTCGGCAGCATGGCCGCCACGATTGTCGGCCTGCTGATCTACTTCCGGCGAAAGGGCTGGGTCTGAGCCATGACCGACTCCGTCAACCCTAACCTCACCACCCCGAGCGAGCTCATGGCGCTGCTCGACATCCAGTTCGACGAGCGCTCGCCAACCCGCGTGACCGGGTCTGTCGCCGCCGACGAACGCCACCACCAGCCGTGGGGACAGGTGCATGGAGGGCTGTACACGACCGTCGTCGAGACGTTCGCGACGACGGGCGCGTTCGAGGCGATCAAGGATCGCGGCGAGCGCGCGGTCGGAGTCGCCAACTCGACCGACTTCCTGCGGCCCCACACCAGTGGCCGGCTCGACGTGGTGGCGGCGCCCGTCCATCAGGGCCGCACGCAGCAGCTCTGGCAGGTCGAGATCCGCCGGCCCGACGATGGCAAGCTCGTGGCGCGCGGTCAGGTGCGCCTGCAGAACATCCCGGCCTGATCGCACTTGACAGGTTCGGCAATGTGCAGGGCAGAGCGAATCCCGAGCCAGGAGCCCAAATGCAGCTTGACGGCATCCACCACATCACGTGCATCACGGCGGACGCGCCCGGCAACGTCGACTTCTACGCGCGCCTGCTGGGGTTGCGGCTGGTCAAGAAGACCGTCAACTTCGACGCGCCCGACGTCTACCACCTGTACTACGGCGACGAGCGGGGAGCCCCGGGATCGATCCTGACGTTCTTCGAGTTTCCCGACGCGGCGCGCGGACGGGCCGGCGCGGGAATGATCCACCGGCTGCGCTGGCGGGTCGGCGTCGCAGGAGTCGCTTGAGTTCTGGTCTGAGCGGCTCGCGGTCGACGGGGTGCGGCTCGACTCGAGCGGTGGCGACCACGCGCTGAGGTTCACCGACCCCGAAGGCCTCGGCCTGGAGCTCGCGGTCGTGGACACGGACGACCCTCCGCTGGCGGCGCGAGCCGACGACATCCCGGCTGAGCACGCGCTCCAGGGGTTTGACGGGGTTCGGGTGTACGGCGCCGCGCGGGAGCGGGAGAACCGGCTGCTGACCGAGGCCCTGGGGTTCACGCTCACGGCGCCCGGGGAGTACACGATCGAGGGTGGCCACCGCACGGCCACGTACGGCTACGACGACCCGCCCCCCGAAGCCGGGCTTCAAGGCGCGGGCAGCGTGCACCACATCGCCTGGTGCGATCGCGACGATGAGCACGCCGCGTGGCGCGACGACCTGCGCCGGATCGGCGCCGGCCCGACGCCGATCATCGACCGCCAGTACTTCCTGAGCATCTACTTCCGCGAGCCGCGCGGCGTGCTGTTCGAGCTGGCGACGCCGAGTCCGGGGTTCGCCGTCGACGAGGACCCCGAGCACCTCGGCGAGCAGCTGCGTCTCCCGCCGCAGTACGAGCAGATGCGCGAGCAGCTCGAGGCAGAGCTGACCCCGCTCGTCAACCCGCGCGCCCAAACGACCCAAAGCTGAGAGCGAGGAGCCCGACATGGTCAACTGCACACATCTGGATCAGGTCACCGTCCGGCGGCCCGACCACACCGACGGCTGCGAGGACTGCCTGGCGATCGGCGCCCAGTGGGTGCACCTGCGCGTCTGCCGCAGCTGCGGCAAGGTCGGCTGCTGCGACTCGTCGCCCAACCGCCACGCCTCCAAGCACGCGCGCGAGAGCACGCATCCGATCATCACGTCGATGGAGCGCGGCGAGGACTGGTCGTACTGCTTCATCGACGACGAGGCGTTCATCATCGAGGAGCGCGGGTGACCGAGCCGCTCGGGATCGGCCTCGAGGAGCCACCCGACCGCAACGGAGCATTTCCTCGGCTCAACGACGACCAGCGCGCTCGGCTGCTGGCGGTGGGCGAGCTGCGCAAGGTCGTCCCCGGGGAGGTCCTGTTCACGGACGGTGATGACAGCTACGACTTCTTCGTGGTCGAATCGGGCGCGGTCGCGATCGTGCGAGGGCTGGGCGACGAGAACCACGTGATCGCCGTCCACGGACGGCACCGCTTCCTGGGTGAGCTGAACCTGCTCACCGGCGGGCGCGTGTACCTGTCGGCCGTGGTGCGCGATGCCGGCGAGGTGATCCAGGTGCCGATCGACAACCTGCGCCGGCTCGTGGCCGACGACGAGGAGCTCAGCAACATGATCCTCCGAGCGTTCATGGCCCGGCGCTCGATCCTGATCGAGGTCGGCGGCGGCGTCAGGGTGATCGGCTCGCGTTACTCGCTCGACGCTCGGCGGCTGCGGGAGTTCTTGGCGCGAAACCGCGTCCCGTATCACTGGGTGGACCTCGAGGAGGACGAGGAGGCGGAGCGAAGCCTGCGTGCGCTCGGAGTTGAGCCCGCGGACACCCCGGTTGTGGCGGGGGGACAGGGCGTGCTGCGAGATCCGTCCAACGCCGAGGTCGCGGAGATGCTCGGTCTCGGAGCCCGAGGCGCGCCGCCGCCGCTGTGTGATCTCGTGGTGGTCGGCGGCGGCCCGGCGGGGCTGTCGGCCGCCCTGTACGGAGCGTCCGAAGGACTCGATACGCAGGCGATCGACGCCGTCGCGTTCGGCGGGCAGGCGAGCACGTCGGCTCGGATCGAGAACTACCTCGGGTTCCCGACGGGGATCTCGGGCAGCGAGTTGACCGCACGCGCCTCGCTGCAGGCAAAGCGGTTCGGCGCGCGCCTGATGGTCCCCGCCGAGGCGACGGCGCTGTCGCGGGAGAACGGCCACTTCTCGATCGAGCTGAATACCGGTGAGGTCGTCAACGGCCGGACGCTGATCGTCGCGACCGGCGCCCGCTACCGACGGCTGCCCGTGCCGCGACTGGAGGAATTCGACGGCGTCGGCGTCTACTACGCGGCAACCCAGTCCGAGGCGCAGAGGTGCGTCGGCGATCCCGTCCTGGTGGTGGGCGGCGGCAACTCGGCGGGTCAGGCCGCGATGTTCATGTCTCAGCACGCTGCCACGTGCCGACTGATGATCCGGGGCGGAGACCTCGGCAAATCGATGTCGCGCTATCTGGTCGACGAGATCGGGAACAACGATCGCGTCGAGGTCGTGACCCATCACGAGGTGGTCGAGCTCAAGGGCGACCAGGAGCTCGAGGGGGTCGTCGTCAGAGACACGCGGTCCGGTGAGCACCGCGAGCTTCCGGTCAAGGCGCTGTTCGTGTTCATCGGCGCGTCGCCGCACACCGAATGGCTGCAGGGCCACGTCGCGTTGGACGAGCACGGGTTCGTGCTGACCGGAACCGACATTGGAGACGAGCAGCTCTCGGGATTCAACGGCCAGCGGCCCTACTTCCTGGAGACCAGCCAGGCCGGGATCTTCGCGGTGGGCGACGTCCACTCCGGCTCGATCAAGCGAGTGGCGTCCGCGGTCGGCGAGGGATCGATGGCGGTGCGACTGGTGCACCAGCGCCTGGCGGCGCGGTGACCCGCCACCGCTAGACCCGGAACCATCGGGAACCGAACCGTCGCGGGGGGTGTAACCCGTTGTGTCCCGATCGCGATGTAGCGTCTGGTCCTGACGTGGTCTCTTCGCGTCAACCGACCGAGTCTGGGCTCGTCGAGGCAGCGCAGAGCGGGGACAAGGACGCGTTCGCGGCGCTCGTGGCCCCACACGCGCCGGTCGCTTTCCGAGCCGCCTACCTGATCACCGGGTCGGCCGCGGATGCACAGGACGCCGCACAGGAGGGGCTCGTGAAGGCATGGCTGGCGCTCGACCGGTTCCGGCCCGGCGCGCCGTTTCGTCCGTGGCTGCTGCAGATCGTCATAAACGAGGCACGCAACCGGCGCCGCAGCGCCGGCCGTCAGGAGCGGCTTTCCCTGAGACTCGCCCGCGCGCCGGAGGAAACGGTGCCTGGAGCCGAGGGGATCGCGCTCGCCGGCGAGCGCCGCGCGCGGCTCCTGGCTGCGGTCGAGAGCTTGCGGGAAGCCGACCAGCTCGTGATCGCCGCGCGGTATTTCGTGGGGCTGTCGGAGGCAGAAACCGCGGCCGCATTGTCGTTGCGGCCGGGGACCGTCAAGTCGCGACTGTCGCGCGCGCTCGCGCGGCTTCGCGAAGTACTGGGAGAGACTGAGTGAACGAGCTCGAGCAGCAGTTGACCGATCTCGGGTCCGCGCTGGAGATTCCGGACGCGCCCGATCTGGTCGCGGCGGTGCGGGAGCGGCTCCCGAGCCGTCCCGCCCGCCGCGCTCGCCGGCGCCCGCTTCGTGTACGGCGCCGCTCGGTCGCGCTCGGGATCGCGCTCGCGGTCCTGCTCGCCGGAACGGCTGCCGCGATCCCGTCCGTCAGACACGCGGTCGAGCGGGTGTTCGGCATCAATGGGGCGGTGGTCGAGCGCGTGCCGACGTTGCCGAAGGCGGCAGGCGGCACGCTGCATCTCGGCCGCCGGATTCCCGTGTCCGACGCGCGCCACGCCGCTTCGTTCACGGCGCTTCTGCCTCCGAGCGGCGTCAGCGCCGCCTACGTCGCCAACGACGTCCCCGGCGGCCGCGTCAGCATGACGTCGGGCCGGCTACTGGTCACCGAGTTCCGCGGCACGTCGCGGCCGTTCATCCTGAAGATGATCGCCGTGGGTACGCGCGTGATTCGCACCACCGTCGGCGGTCAGCCCGCCGCGTACCTCGAAGGGGCGCCTCACGACGTGTTCTTCCTGGACGCCGACGGCAAGCCGCGCACCGACAACGTGCGGCTCGCCGGCAACGTGTTGCTGTGGCAGCGCGGCCCGCTGACCTTGCGGATCGAGGGCGCGCGATCGCTCAGCGACGCGTTGGCGCTGGCGCGGTCGCTCAGGTGATCCGGGCCCTGGCGCGCCGCCGGGCCCCGAATCCCGCGACCGCGAACGCGGCGGCCGCGACGAGCAGCAGCGCGAGCACCGCCCACGGGGTGCTGTCACCGCCGCCGTCGCCGGTGCTCTGTTCGGCGCCGGCAGCCGGGCGCCGGATCGGCGCGGCCGACACGCGCTCGGCGACGGGTGTCACCGCGTACGTCGCGGTGTCTACCCTCGCCACCGGCCGGCCCTGGGCTTCGATGCTCAGGACACTGCCGCCCGGCCCAAGGTTCAGCGTCGCGTTGCCGAGGTCTGCCTGATTGACAGACGGCAGGTCGATGCACACCGCGCGCAGCGCCACCGTGTCGAGCGCGTGAATGAACGGGACGTCGTCCGGACGGATGTAGAGCGTGTAGTCCCAGCGGCCGTCCCTGCTGGTCGCGCGGGTCACGGCGAAGCCCGTCATCGCCTCGCCTCGGTCGTGCGGGTCGACGATCGGCGCGGCGAGCAGGCGGTGGTGCGCAAGGTCGTAGGCGCGCACCTCGTACTTGCTGATGTCCGACGACGGATAGTGGATGAGGTACAGGAAGTGCCCGGTCGGCGAGATTGCATCGACGGTGAACCAGCCGCGCAGCACGATTCGCTCTCGCACCGTCAGATCCGGCGCGCCGAGCACGACCAGCCGCGTCGTTCGCGGCGTGCCGTTGCCCGGGAGGTCGGCGAGGACCAGCGTGCCGCCGTCGGCCGACAGGCCGGTGGTCTGGCCGTTGTAGCCGACGCCGGGGATCCCGTACTGGCCGGGCAGGCGAATCGAGGACCGCACAGGCCCGGTTCGCTTCAGCTGCTGGATGTCGGTGCTGCGCCCGTCCGCGAGCGCGACGTACTGGTACGGGCTCCCGGCCACCGAGATGCCGTTGCCCGCACCCTGCACGGGCGGCACCGGGCCGCCGGCGCCGAGCGCCACGCCCGGCCATGCGAGTCCGACGCCGATTGCCAAGATCGCAACCCTCAACCTCATCGCCCGTCCTCCACGTGTAGGGAATTGTCCAGTCGCTCCCTATACGTTTGAGAAGGCGAGTTCGTTCCCTGGTGTCCTTACCCCGCGACCGCGGGCAGCCCCACGCCGATCACCTTCAGCCGCCGCGACAGCGCCGTGAACGCAAACTCGTTCATCGACTGGCTGCTGTAGCCGAGGTATTCGTACTCGTCGCCGAGCTGGTACCCGCGCGGGACGAGCACACCGGCCGCGGACGGCAGCGTCTCGGTGAGCGTGTCCTGGATGCGCCTGGCGAGCTCGGGGTCGCGGGCCTTCTGCTGCAAGAACCAGGTCCCGTAGGCGACGTGCCGGTGCTCGTCCCGGGAGATCAGGTTGAACGCCTTCAGGTGTCCGGGGAAGATCCCGCGCTTTTCCATGTTGTCGGTCTGGAAGTACTGACCGGTCAGCGCCAGGGTCCCCTCGATGACCATGTGATACAGCGTCACGAACTCGACCTTGGCCGCGATGTCCGACGGGTCGGACAGCAGCTTCTGGTGCGCGTCGACGAGGTAGCCGTCAAACAGCTTGAAGTAGTCCGCGGTGAGGTCGTGGCGTGCGCGCTCGAGCCGGTCCTCGAAGCTGCCGTCGTAGCGGAACACCTCCTCGTAGAGGCGGTTGAAGTGCTGGGCGTGGCGCGCCTCGTCAACCTGCTGCGTGAGCAGGAACGCCTCTTCGTGCTTGTCCTCGGCCGACAGAACCAGCCCGGAAAACTGATTGGTGACGCGCTCTTCGCCGACGAAGAACGCCGACAGGCCCCACGCCATCTCATCGCGCAGGTCCTCATCCATCGCCTCCCAGTCGCGAAGGTCCTGCTCGAGGTCGATCTCGTGCGACGACCAGTTCTGGCGCTCCCACAGGCGGTAGAGCTCCAGGGGCGTCATCAGCTTCACCTGCGGCAGCTTGGACTCGTCGGTGATCGTCGCGACGTCGCCCTGGACCGTCAGGTCGAGCAGGCTGGACAAGGTGGGTCCTCCTATGTTGGCGGCGGGATTGGGGGCGACTCTAATTCAGCGGCCGAGCGCCAGCGTGGAGAATTCCGGGATGGCCTGCGACTGGCTACTGGTCGACGGATCGAGCATGATCTTCCGCGCCTACTACGGTTCCAAGACGACGGGCGCCGGTCCCGGCGGTATGCAGGTCAACGCGATCGGTGGCTTTCTCGACCGCCTGGGGCGTCTGATCAGGCAGCGCAGGCCGCGGCACCTCGCGATCGCCGACGACTTTGCGTGGCGTCCGGCGTGGCGGGTCGAGCTGATCGAGACCTACAAGTCCCACCGCGTCGCCGAGCCCGTGCCGGCGGGTCTCGAGCCTCAGATCCCCGTGATCCGCGCAATCCTCGAGGCCAGTCGGCGTCGACATCGTCGGAGTCGACGAGTACGAAGCGGAGGACGTCATCGCCACGTGGTCGCGGCTCGCCGACGGAACGATCGAGATCGCCAGCGGGGACCGGGACCTGTTCGCGCTGGTGGAGGACCCGCGCGTGTCGGTGCTGTATCCGGAGAAGTCCGGGCTGAGCGTGATCGACGAGAGCGAGGTGACGCGCCGCTACGGGATCCCGGGCAGGCGGTACGCCGACTTCGCGATCCTGCGCGGCGATCCGTCCGACGGGCTTCCCGGTCTCAAGGGCGTCGGCAACGTCACCGCGGCGGGAATGATCCGGCGACATGGCGACATCGCCGGGGTGCTGCGCGACCGGGAGTTGCGCGACGCCGACCGCGAGTACCTGGAGTCCGCGATGCGGGTGGTGGCACCAGTCGCTGATCTGCCGATCGAGCTGCCGGCTGGTCGCCGGGACGCATACCCGGTCGACCGGGCCGCGCTGGACGAGCTCGCCGGGCGCTTCGGCGCGGTCGAGTCGTGCGGTCGCCTGCTCGCCGCGCTGCGCTCGTAGACGCTGTACCCGCGGCTCACCTCGGGACTACTGACGCTTGACCGCGAGGACGACGCGCTCGTTGCCGATGTTCAGCGCCGGCAGGCCCCAGCGTGGCTCGACGTCCGCGTAACCGACGTGCTCGAGGATCTCGAAGCCGTGCTCGCCGAGCAGGTCCGCGAACTGTTCGGGAGCAAGCCGGGTCAGCGGCGGCTCCCCGGCCCCGACGGCGATCGAGCGAAACGTCTTGGACACCGCCCGCACCTCGTCGGGCAGCATGTCCTGAGGCGCCCCGTGGGACACGGCGAGCGTGCACGGAGGGAGGTCCGACAGCGTTGCCCGGATCGCATCGAGCGACAGATAGGACACGACCCCGAGGCAGCTGACGAAGGTGTGGCCGGCGCCCAGGCCGGCCCGGCTCAGCCCCTCGGTCAGGGACTCGGCCTCGAAGTCGACCGGCGCCCACACCAGCTCCGCAGGCGCGAGGACCCCGAGCGCATCGAGGCGCGACCGCTTCCACGCCTGGGTCGCCGGATGGTCGACCTCGAACACGCGCACGCTCCCGGCCTGACGCCAGGCAAACGTGTCCAGACCCGCGCCGAGGATCACGTACTGAGTCGCCCCCGAACCGGCAAGCCAGTCCTCGGTGAATCGCGAGCGTGCGGCCACCCACGTCGCGAGCAGCGGCGCGCTGTCGCCGAACACCGTCCGCGAGCGGACGGTCATCGACTCGGCCTCTGGGCCGACCAACGGCCACGCCAGCCAGTCGGCCAGGACGGCACGCCGGCCATGGGTGAGCAGGTGCGCGCCGCGCGCGCACGCCGTCATCACCGCGGTGCGGCTGGCCCGGCCCGTCTCGGAGATGCCCGAGCGCTGCATCGCCGCGAACCTTAACCCGGCGCCGGCGTCAGTCGTAGACCGAGCTGCCCGCGCCCGGCGCCGAGTTGGCGCCGTAAGGCTCGACGTCCTCGATGTATCCGCGCTGGCTCTCGACGCGGGCCAGCCAGGCGCGCAGCCGCGCAAACGGCGTCACGTCGAGGCCGGCCTCGTGCGCGAGATGCGTGTAGCCGTAGATCGCGATGTCCGCGATCGTGTACCGGTCCGCGACGAAGAACTCGCGCGCGCTCAGGTGGTCGTCGAGGAGCTCGAACACCTCCTGTGCGCCGGCGGCGCGGCGGACCGCCTCGGCGTCCGCGGGCTTCAGCCGGCCCGTGAGCAGCCGGAAACGCAGCCCGCCGATCATCGGGATGACGTCGGTCTGCTCGTAGATCAGCCATCGCGCGACCTCGGCGAGCTCGAACGAGTCATCCGGGAGGTACGCGGTCTCCCAAGCGAGGTACAGCAGGATCGCGTTTGACTCGACGAGATATCTGCCGTCCGCGGTCTCGAGCACCGGCGTGGTGCGCATCGGATTCATCCGCGCGTAGTCGTCGGTGAGCGTCGCGCCGGCGAAGATGTCGATCGGGATCCGTTCGTACTGGATCCCGAGGTGCGCCAGCAGCAGCCTGACCTTGTAGCAGTTGCAGGAGGCCGCGTAGTCGTAGAGCCGCAGGGGTCGATCGGTCATGAGCTGAGAACGTCCGGCGCGCTCGGATCGTGACAATTCCGTTCGTGACCGAGTCCTCTCGTCCGCCCGGGTGGCTTCCCAAGGCCGAATTCGACGCCATCTTCAGCCGCGTGCCCCGCCTGTCGGTCGAGGTCGTGATCTACACGCCGGAGCGGGGCGTGCTGCTGATGCTGCGTGACATCCCGCCGAACGTCGGCGCCTGGCACATCCCGGGGGGCACGGTCCTGTTCGGCGAGCGCGTCACCGACGCGGTGAGGCGCGTCGCCCGCGACGAGCTGGGCCTCGACGTGTCCGTCGGCGATCTGCTCGGCTACATCGAGTATCCGAGTCACTACGAGAATGGGCTCGACTCGCCGGTGGGCCTTGCGTTTGAGACGGTTCCGGCGGCGGGGCCGGACGTCGACGCGCCGGAGGGTTGCGGCTGGTTTGCGTCGCTGCCGGCCGGCCTGTATGCGGAGCAGGCGGAGTTTCTCGCGCGCGTGCTGGACCTGTCGTAGCGATCAGCCGGCGGGCCGGCCGCTGCGCGGCCGCCAGTGCTCGGGCAAGTCCGGGTGCTCGAAGAAGACGATGTGGTCATCGGTGCCCGAGGCGGCGACCGCGTCCCAGACGCGCTGGAGCGCCTGCTCCTGATCGTCGGCGTCAAGGATGACGTCGAACACACCGACGTCGGAGGGCTCGGTGACCTCGGCGCCGGGCAGCACCGCGGCGAGCTGCTCGCGGGCCTCGAGGTCCCTGGGGCTGTCGTCGTGCAGCAGCAGCATTTCAACCTTGTGACGTTGGGCCATCGCTACGTGATACCAGTTACGCGATCTCAGGCCATCTCCTACCCACCGAGGTCGTCGGCAGCTACCCGCAACCGGACTGGCTGATCGACCGGGCCGCACTGGCGAGCCAGGTGCCGCGCGTGCGCGCGCCCGAGCTTTGGCGAATCGCGCCGTCGCTGCTCGAGCAGGCCCAGGATGACGCGACCGAGCTCGCGGTCCGGGCGATGGAGCGAGCCGGCATCGACGTCGTCACCGACGGAGAGATCCGTCGCGAGAGCTACTCAAACCACTTCGCGACCGCGCTGGACGGCCTCGATCTAGAACATCCCGGAAAGACCGTCGGGCGCAGCGGGCAGGACGTTCTGGTGCCCCGCGTGGTCGGCGAGATCAGGCGGCCGCGGCCGGTGCAGGCGAGCGACGTCGCGTTCCTGCGCGCCGTCACCGACCGCAAGATCAAAGCCACCGTCCCCGGCCCGTTCACGATGTCTCAGCAGGCCCAGGACGAGCATTACGGCGACCCCCGGTTGGTCGCTCTGGCGTACGCGGAGGCGGTCAACGAGGAGCTGCACGACCTCGTCGCCGCCGGGGCCGACGTCGTTCAGCTCGACGAACCGTGGCTGCAGGCGCGGCCCGAGCAGGCGCGGGAATACGCCGTCGATGCAATCGATCGGGCGCTTCAGGGGATCGCGGCCGAGACGGAGCTGCACATCTGCCACGGTTACGCCGCGGTCGTGCGCGAGAAAGCCCAGCGCTACGCGTTCCTCGCCGAGCTCGACGCATCCTCGGTGGGGCAGGTGTCGATCGAGGCGGCACAGCCCCGCCTCGACCTGTCGGTCCTGCGGGCGCTGGCGAGCAAGCGGATTGCGGTTGGAGTCCTCGACCTCAACGATCCCGGCGTCGAGCCGGTCGAGGTCATCGCCGGACGGATCCGACAGGCGCTCGAGCACGTGGATCCCGAGCGACTGGTCCTGGCGCCGGACTGCGGGATGAAGTACCTGCCGCGCGAGACGGCGTACGGAAAGCTTCGCGCGATGGCGCAGGCCGCGGCGGTGGTTCGCGCGGAGCTTTAGCGCCGTCGGTCAGCCGCCGGGCTTCATCTGGATCTCACGTTTGCTTCGCACACTGAGCGCATGCGCACGGCTGTGCCCGTGGCCGCGAGCGTCGTCGTCCCGCCTCGCTCCCGCGCCCAGCGGCGGATCATCAGAGGCGTCTGGGCGCTGGTTGCGGTGGTCGCGATCGCCGTCGTCGGCTCGACCGCCTACGTCATCAGCCTTCCGGGTGTCGGTGACGCGCTGTCGCGGGTCAAGCAGATCCTCGCGCTTCATCACGGCGTCTACGAGCGCCCGCCGCCGCCGCGCATCCTCGGCGACGCCGTCGTCTCGGTCGAGGACGAGCACTTCTACGACAACTTCGTCGTCAACGTCGCCGACGGCGCCGGACGGGCGGCGCTCGGCGTGCTTCAGACCAACCGCGATCCCGGCGGCAGCACGATCGACCAGCAGCTCGCCAAGCAGCTCTACGGCGTCGGTGATGGATTCGGCGCCACGCTGAAGGCGATCGCGCTCGGGGTGAAGCTGTCGCTCAGCTACCCAAAGCCGGAGATCCTCGACATGTACCTCAACGCCGTCTACTACGGGCACGGCTACTGGGGCGACGTCGCCGCCGCGCGGGGCTATTTCCACACGACCCCCGACAGACTCGACTGGGCCGAGGCGGCGCTGCTGGCGGGCCTGCCACAGGCGCCTTCGACCTATGACCCGCTCGAACACCTCGCGCTCGCCAAGCAGCGACAGCTGCACGTGCTCGATCGGCTCGTCGTCAATCACCACCTCACACGGGTCCAGGCCAACGCCGCCTATCGGGAACGGCTGCCGCTTACAACAGCCCGGAGATGAGCCGCCTGCGAGCCGCGACGCAGTGTCGAAAGACGAGCGGCTCGGCCACCGAGTCAGTACAGCACCCCGGGGTGACCGCCAGGAGAGCGCGGCGGTCAGGCAGACGGGGCGCAGGCGTGTATCGAGGGCTCCTTGGCGACCGCGCGGCGCAGCGGATTCCAGTCCTCGCCGGGAACCGCGTTCTCGAGATCGAGCAGGTTGTTGTACAGGTCGGTCACCGCGTTTCGGCACCGGCCCGGAGCGAGCGGGTGAACGGACGCCAGCTGCCCGAGCCCCAGCGACGCGGTGAACGACCTGAAGCGGGCCGTGCGATGTCGTGCCAGCGCCATTTTGCGCAGGCTGGCAGCCGTCTGGATCTTCTGCCAGTCGGCTTTGCTCGGACGCGATGGGAGGGCGGCCGAAGCGCTTGCCGCGAGCGCCGCCGGGCTGGCCACCGAGAAGGCGGCGATCGCGATCGCGGTCAGCGTGCGCCTGTGCATCTGTAGCTCCTAGGTCCGCGGCGTCCTGGAGCGATCGATTCTAAGCGGCACAGCGGTGCCCGGCCACGGCTGCGCCCCGCCAAAGTCAGGGGGGTGTCCACGGTGCGAATCGGTATCCGGGGGTCGGACGATGCCTGCATCTTGACGGCACTCCAAAGGAGCTTCTGATGCACACAATCACCACTATCCGGGCCGCGACCGCGGCGGACGCCGAGGCTCTCGCTCGCCTTGCCGAAGCCGGGGACGCGCGGCGCCTTCATGGCCGCGCGCTCATTGCCGAAGACGACCAGGGCTTGCTCGCCGCGATCGAGGTCGCGAGCGGCGCTGTGCTCACCGACCGGTCCTCCCGTTCCGCAGCGGTCGTGCACGCCGTGACGCTGCTGCGGCGACACCGGTACCTCGTGCTGCGCCAGGCCGGCGGCGGCGCGCAGGTGCGATCTCTGTTCCGCCGCGAGGCTGCGCGGCTTGCCGCGTGATCGTCATGGAACGCTGCGAGACGAACTCCAAAGGATTCGAGCACGACGAGACGCTCGGAATGCTGGACGTGGTCGCCGATGGCTCGATCGCGGGCCTTGCGGTCTACAACCTGCTGAAGATGCAGGTGCTCAGCATCCGCAACCTGCCGGAACGCCGCCGGGAGGACCGGGTCCCGCGGGCTCGCTGACCTGGCCGGGCGATCGCACGCCATCAGAGCAAGCGGTACGACATGCCGTCGCGTTACGCTCTCACGATCCAGGGAGACCGGCAGGGTTAAGGCAACCAGACAAATCGGAGGCGAACCAGATTGGTTATCGCGGCGTCGTACCCGTTCCTGAACGTCCTCTGGGACATCCTCATCTTCTTTGCATGGGTGATCTTCATCTGGATCGCGATCACTGTGCTGATCGACGTCTTTCGCCGAAACGACATCTCGGGCTGGGGCAAAGCCGCCTGGGTCGTGTTCGTCGTGATCCTGCCGTGGATCGGCGTCTTGACCTACCTGATCGTCAACCACACCGGGATGGCCGAGCGACGGTCCCAGGACACCCAGGTGGCACAGGCCCAGTTCGACCAGTACGTCCGCCAGGCCGCGGGCACAGGCGGGGCCGCGAGCGAGATCCAGACCGCCAAGCAGCTACTGGACAACGGCACGATCAGCCAAGAGGAGTTCGACGCGATCAAGGCCAAGGCGCTCGCGTAGCCCGGCCGCTCTGCGCGTCAGTGTCCGTCGGGCTTCTTGCCCGTCGGCTTCCAGCCATGCCTCACGCCCTCGAGCAGCCGGCGCTGGCGCTCCGCGTTCTCCTTGCTGGTGTGGCGTGAGTAGACCTTGCCGGTCTCTCGATCCACGACTTGATACGCCCCGTCGGTCTTCTTGATGCTGTAGGGCATACGCCTTCGCTTTCGGCTCGCACGATCGGTTCCTGACGCAATTAGACCACTCTGGTCGAGGGCTGGCAGGGCGCTCACGCGGCGGCGAGCTACAGGCCGCGGGCGCCGCCTTTTGCGCCGGCCTCGGGGTCCGTACGCTCCAGCTGTACTGACCGCATTCAACGACGGCCACGACTGAGGAGGCTGTAGATGGAGACCTGGGATGCCATCACCGCTCGGCGCAACGTCCGGGAGTTCTCGGATCGGGCGATTGCGGACGCGGACCTCGACCGGGTGCTCGAGGCCGGCCGGATCGCTCCCTCATCGCAGAACAACCAGCCGTGGGATTTCGTCGCCGTCACCGACAGGGACAAGTTGGCCGAGCTCTCCAAGGTGTGGCAAGGCGGCGGGCATATCGCAAACGCCGCCGCCGCGATCGCGATGGTCATCGCCGACGCGGAGGAGCCGCGCGTCCGCGAACGCAACCGCTTCGACATCGGGCAAGCGACCATGCAGATGATGATCACGGCCGCCGATCTCGGGATCGGCAGCGGTCATTCGGCCGTCGGCGACCAGGACCTGGCGCGGTCGGTGCTCGGTGTTCCCGAGGGCAAGCTCGTCGCGTTCGTGATGGACCTCGGCTATCCGGCCGGCCGGCCGCTCTCGCCAGGTACCCGCCTGAAGCGGCGGGCGTTCGATGACGTCGTGCACCGCAACGGCTGGTGAGGCGCTGCTTCGGGCGCGGCGTTCGTCGTCTTCGTCGTCTTCGTCGTGGTCGGCGGCCGCGGAAAACGTCCCGCTCGACCGGTGCCGGCCCCGCGTTGGGACGTTAGCCGCGGTGAGCGCGGCTTTTCGCCCGCTCGAGCGTCGCGAGGGATCGAGTGGGACGTTCTCATGGCGAATCGCCGTGCCCGCGCCGATGACGACCCCTGGGGCGCGCGGGGTCTAGCTCTGTGGTGCTCGCCGCGTCTCGTCGAGGATGAAGCCGTACAGGGCGTGGTCGGCGGAGAACGCGAGTCGCTGTCTGACGCGCGGTCCCTCGGCGTACGGGAGGCCAAGCAGCGGGGCAGTCGCCTCGAAGCCGCTCCAGATCAGCAGCCCGTACATCGGGCCGGTCCACGGACGCTGGCGCCACGAGCCAGGTAGCGCGCCGAAGGCAGCGGCAGCCGCTCTGATCCAAGCGGGCTTCGACCGGACGCTAGTCCGACCCGGCGCGCTCTTCGAACATGCGCGTCACCACGATTGCCTCGACGGGCTCGATCAGCGAGGCGTTGACCGAGTCGGTCAGGGCCGCGCAGGCGTCGCGCATGCGCCGGCCGGCAGCGGCCGCGTCGTAGGCGGTGCGCCGCAGCTCGGGGACGCCGTCCTCGATCCATAGCCACCGCGCATCCCCGTCGCCCTCGTACGGCAGGCCCACGCTGCCGGCGTTGACGAAGCGCACGCCGTTGACCATGCGGTCGTCCTGCTGGTGGGTGTGTCCGGCGACGACCAGCGCGGCGTCGACGTCGCTGAGCACCTCAGACCAGCGCTCGGGCGGTGAGAGGCGGGTGACCAGCTCCTCGTCGCTGCGCGGGGTGGCGTGGCAGAAGAGCACGCCGTCGACGATGACGCTCAAGGGCAGCTCGCCCAGCGCGCGGGCGCGCTCGGGGCCGAGTTGCTGCGCGGTGAACGCCGACATCTCGGCGGCGTTGTCGCCCTCGGCGGGCCGCGGTCCATTTACGGCCGCCGCCGTCTCCCGCTCGCCGTTGCCGCGGACCCAGTGCACGTCTGCGCTCAGCGCCTGCAGGCGGTCAAGGACGGCGCCTCCAAACGCGCCGGGCACGACGTCGCCGCCGACGACGATCGCGTCAGGGCCCGCCGCCCGCGGATCGGCCAGCACCGCCTCCAGGGCGTCGGGGTTGCCGTGGACGTCATACAGGGCGAGGATCCGCATGAGCCCCGAAGCCTAGTGCAACCTCCCGGTTGCGTCTAGGTCAGCGCGTCGCGGACCACGGAGGCTGATCGCGCATCTGGTACCTTGGTACCATGGTAACAATCGAGCGTACGCAGACTGGCCTGCGGATCGAGAGGAACACGCTGAAGGTTCTCAAGGCCCTGGCTGAATACTTGGATCTGTCTCTCGGCGATCTGGTGGAGGGCATCGTGCTCCACACCTTCGAGGGCAAGGCGCCGTTTAGCCCCGCGGTTCTGACCAAGATTGAGCAGCTCAAAGCGGTCTACGACCTAACGCTGACAGCCGCCGACGCTCACAAGATGACCGAGAGGAGTGAGAGTTGAAACATCGACTCAGCGAGCGGATCCGCGTGGCGTTGCCGGCCGAGGAGGCCTTCCAGCTGTTCACGCCACGTGGAGAGCGCGAATGGGCGCACGGGTGGGACCCCTCCTTTCCCGCGCCGACCGACGATGACAGCGCGCCAGGCACGGTCTTTCAGACCGACGCCCATGGCCGCCGGGGAACCTGGCTGGTGACCGACCGTGAATGGGGACGACGAATCGCCTACGCCCAGGTCATACCGGGTCACAGGGCGGGGAGCATCACCGTTACGCTCGACGCGATCGAGGGGGGAAGCGAGGTCGAGGTCGTTTACGAGCTCACGCCGCTCAGTGAGAAGGGTGAGCACGACCTCGAGCACTTCGCCGAGAACTACGCCGATTTCCTGCGGTCGTGGCAAGACGAGATCGCGACGTGCCTGAAGAAGCGCGGAGAGGTGCGCTGGGCTACGCATCAGGCCAACCGTGACCCGGACGTCCCGAGCCGTCCTTCGGTCGTCCCCGCTTCGCGCGCCGAGCAGAAGCCGCGACGAGAGCGCCGTGTTGGCCCAGTCTGAGCCCTGGCCGGTGCGCGGATCGGTGGTCTACGATTGCTTGCGCGCGAGACAGGGTCCCGGATGAAGGAGGGTCGGCGATGGGGTGGAGGGACAAACTGAAGGCCGGCGCCGAAGAGGTCAAGACCGGGGCCGGAGAGGCGACGGCGCGCGCCCGCGAGACCATGCACGACGCCCAGGTCAGGCGCGAGCTGCAAAACGCATACACCGAACTCGGGCGGACGACGTACACGCTCGTCGACGAAGGGTCGCTCAAAGACGAGCGACTCGACCGCGCGGTGGCGCGGATTCGCGAGCTGGGATCGCAGCTGGTCGACTCCCAGCCGCCGTCGCAATAGAGCGGTCCTCCCGTCCGCCGGCACGCCGACGCGGGCGCGCTCACGCGCGACTGTCAGGTCTTGTTTCCGCGGGGACGACGCTTTGACGGAACGAGATCATCAAGCTCCGGGGGCACCTGGCGCGGGACGCGGTCGAGTATCGGCGTGTGGCGCTCCGGCCAGCAGCGGCGCCTGCACTGATCAGCTGTCGATCGCCGCGTGGGAGGCGAGGATCGCGGCAGCGCGTGGCTCGAACGCGCCGTAGCCGTGCTTGCGGGCGAGCTCGAGCGCGCGGGCGGCGTGCTCGCGCGCGCGCTCGGTCTCGCCGCGGTCGGCGAGTGCCTCGGCCCAGCCGAGCTCGGAGCGAGCTTCCGAGAGGCGTAGGCCGTGCTCGTGGTGAAAGGCGCAGGCGAACGCGAAGTGCGCGTCGGCCTCCGCGTGGCGGCCCAACGTCGCGGTGAGGAGCGCCAGGGACATGCGTGCGTGTCCGAAGCCCATGCCGCCGTTCCAGACGAACTGGTCCGCGTACGGATCCAGCAGCTCGTACAGCATCGCCGCCGCCTGGACCGAACCCGTCTGCGCGGCGGTGTCCGCGTGCATCGCCAACCCGCACATCCGCATTTGGTCGTGGCCGAGGTGTCCGAAGCGCTGCGCGGCGGCACGCTCGAGTATTTCCGCGCCGTCTGGGCGGCGGTCGATGAAGCAGTACATGCGGCCAAGTGCGGCCTCCCAAGCTGGCACGCCCGGGAAGTTGGCCACCGCCTGCTCGAGCAGCCCGATCACCTCGGCGCCCCTGCCCTGGTACATGCGGTTCGAGATGAGCGTGGCTCCGTAGGCCATCGCGGCGTCGGGTTCGCCGCTCTCCTGCCCGATCTGCAGCGCCTGTTCGGCGAGCCGCTCCCCGGCCTCCAACTCGCCGCGCGTGCAGCGAACTGCGGCCGTGGTAAAGCCTACGTTCCATCTCAGCGTCGGTTGCCGTGTCTGCTCGGCGATCGCGTGGATGCGCGCGAGCGCCGCGTCGGCGCGCGCGAAATCGCACAGCTCCATCGCTATGTGCGTCTGGCGGAGCGCGGCAAAGTACTCGACGCGCAAATCCTGCACCTCCATGACCAGCGCCATCAGCTCGCGAACGTACTCAGCGCGTTTTGGGAGCGTGTCGGGCGCCCAGCATGCGTAGGCGGAATCCGCGAGCACGACCGCAAGCGTCCGCGGGTCCCCCGCCTGGCGGGCGAGCGCGATCGCCTCCTCGGCCAACGCCCAGCGACGCGCATGCTCCGGCGCGAACGTCAACTCCACAGCCAATAGCGACAGCAGCCGTGCACGCCGGTCCGGCTGCGGCGGATCATCAAGCTCGAGCGCCCGTTCGATCGCTGCCACCCGCTCGACGTCGACCTTACCTATGCCGCTCGTCCAACCGCGGTTGTTCGCGAGCGCCGCGCGGGCGGCAAGGTCGGCGTCGTGGAGCTCCGATGCGATCCCGGACGCCTCGAGCAGCGTCTCACGATGCGCCGGAACACCGGCGTGGCGTTGTGCCTCGCCAAGCCCGATCAGCGCCTCGCAGCGCTCGACCGTGACGTCGGTCCCGAGCAGCTCCAGCGCGTCAGCGAACAGCTTCGCCGCCTCGCTCGGCGCGAGGCTGTCGAGCGCCTGTCGCCCGGCGCGCACGGCGTACCGCGCCGCCTTGGTCTTGTCGACGGACACGGTCGCCAGCCGCCAGTGCAGCGCCAGCTCGGCCAGGTGCTCTCCGGAGTCGGTGCCGTAGAGGTCCTCCAGCGCCTCGGCGATGCCCTGGTGAACCCGCGCGCGCCGGCTGCCGCCGAGCCCCTCATACAGCGTGTGGTTGATCAGCGCGTGCTCGAACGTGAACCGCCCAACCTGATCGGTCGATTCGCGCAGTAGTGACGCTTGGACTGCCGCTTCGAGCTGGTCGAGGAGCGCTGTCTCGTCGATCTCAACCAGCCTCGCGAGCAACTCCAGATCGAAACTGCGACCGATCACCGCCGCGACCGTGAGGGTCTGTCGCGCGCCCTTGCCGAGCACCGCCACGCGCCGCTCGACGACCTCCCGCACGCTCTCCGGCAGCGCCACCCCAGAGCTGCGATCAACCTGCCACCGACCCCGCCCCTCATCGAACACGACGAGCCCCGACTCCGCGAGGTTCCGCAAGATCTCGCCGACGAAGAACGGATTGCCGTCGGTCTCGGCCGCGATCTCGCCCGCCAGGGCGACCCCCTCCTCGTCGAGGTCATGACCAGCGACGGCCGCTGTCATCGCCTCAACATCCTCTACGGCGAGGCCGTGCAAGGAGATCCGCTCCACACCCTCCAGGCGGCGCAGATCCGCAAGGACGGCGGTGAGCGGATCGTCCGTGCCGACGTCGGTGTCGCGGTAGGTCACAAGCACCGTCAGCGGGCAATCCATAATCGACCGTCCGACGTGCTTGAGCAGCGCGACCGACTGCGCGTCAGCCCAATGGAAGTCGTCCAAGACCACGAACAGCGGGGCCGTCAATGCGACCGCACGGAGCAGCTCCCCGATGGCCTGGAACAGCAGGAACCGCTCGGTCTCCGGATCGGACGACTGCGGCGCCGGCGCGTCCGTGACCCGTTGGGCCAGGTTGCGAGCGAGCCGGCCGACCTCGCCACCGAACCGCGCCAGGTAGCCGGCGAGCACCTCGGCAGGAGCGTGTTCGATCAGCTGTGAGCACACTGCGATCCACGGCTCATACGGCGCCGCGAGATCCTCCGAGCAGGACCCCCAACACACACCGAACCCGTCCGCGTTCGCGCCGAGCGCCGCATAGGCTGCCAACCTCGTCTTCCCGATCCCCGGCTCACCCGACAACAACACAAACTGACGCGCACCAGAGCGCGCCGATCCGCGTGCCTGGTCGAGCATCGCTCGCTCAGCAGCGCGCCCCACATACGCCACGCGCGGCACCCCGCGCAGCGCCTCGGGCAACGGCCAACGACCGACCTCCAGCCGCTGCTCCGGATCCAGTGGCTCCCACATCACGCGGAACGCCTCAACCGGCTCCGCGATCCCCTTCAACTCCAGCTCGCCGACCGACTCAAACCGCGCTCCGTCGACCCTGCCCGCCAGCATCTTCGTCGCCGGCGAAACCAGGATCCCGTCCGCCGGCGCCTGATCGCACAGCCTGGCCGCCTCGATCGACGGCATCCCGAAGTAGTCCCCGTCCCTGATCGTCGACTCGCCCGTTCCCAACCCGATCCGGACGTGCATCCGCTGCTCCGCTCCGCGATAGCGCCGCTCGAACAACTGCTGCGTCAAAACGGCGCAACCCACCGCCGCCGACGCCGACGAGAACGCCACGAACAGCCCATCGCCCGTGTTCTTGAACTCCCGGCCGCCCGAGGCATCGATCGCCTCGCGCAACAGCGCGAAGTACTCCTCCCGCAACTCGTCCGCCCGCGCTGGCCCCACAGACGTCGCTAACCGCGTCGACCCGACCAGATCGACGAGCCAGATCGTCGCCAGCTCAACCAACTCAGCCACACACGCCCCCTCAGGGTTCCCGACGGCGGCAGTCTACGCCCCCGCCCAGAGCGTGCTCTGGCGCCGACCCGACCGTCTGCGGCGAGTTGTTAGGCAAGCGAGGGTGGGAAGGGGATCGCTTCCCTGGTCAGGCGAGCACGTCGATTTCCGTGCCGACCGTGTCGAACTTGTAGAGGAGCGGCGCGAACTCAAGCGGCACCCGGATGCAGCCGTGGCTCGCCGGGAATGGCGGGACGGACGCAAGTCCGTGCAGCGCCCGTCCGCCAGCGTAATAGCTGGCGTATGGCAGCCATTCCTTGTACGGGTTTGACCAGGATTCCACTGACTTCGAGTACACGCGGTATCGGCCCAGCGGCGTTACGTACCCCGGCATCGCTGTGGACACCGGCAGCACCCAGAGCACTTTGCCGCCCGACACTTCGAGCGCGAGCTGCTTTGAGATTGACACCTCAACGCGTCTACCCGCGCGTTGCAGCAGCGGCGTCGGTGCCGCCGCCTGCGCAAGCGCCTTCTGGGTCTGCGGCCCCGCGGTGCCGTCGCGGGTGATCCCGGTCCACTTCTGAAAGGCGATGACTGCGTCTACGGTCGCCGTGGTGTACTCGCTTGACCCTGGGCCAGGCAGGAAGTGCAAATTGAAGAGCCGCTGATTGACGGCTCGGACATCCGCTCCGGTCATGCCGACGCGTAGCACCCTCGACGGCACGCGATGCGCATGCGCTGTCCGCGGTAGCACCCGCAGCTCGACGGACACCGCACCGAGACGGACTGCGGGCCGCGCGAGAACCGCGGCGATGCGCTGACCGAGTCGCGGCGTGCGCGCCGGGACCTCGGGAGCTCCAGTCGCGGTCACCGAGACGAATGCGACCGCCGCGCCAACCAGGAGGAGTGCTGTTGTTCTGACCTTGCTCATGTCCCGTCACGCCCCGGACGCCGCAGGCCCGCACGGCTCATGGTTCACTTCGGCGCCCGTGTCTCCTTCAAATCGGGACCGTGAGTCACCGGCGACGCACGCCGGATTGCATCGGCGTATGCATAACGGAGCCCGTTCGCGGCTCGATCGGCCGAACGCAGCGCTGGCACCTCCGCCGGCTGTCATCAACGAGCGGCTACGGTTGGACCGAAAGAATGGCCCCGCGGACGACGCTTGACTTTGACCCTGGGGAGGCCGCACACTGGTGCGGTAACCCTGTCAAGGAGGCAGTGTGCAGGTGGATCAGATGAGCATCGGAGAGTTCGCCAGACGTTCGCGGCTGTCGCCTAAGGCGCTGCGTTTGTATGACGAGCTTGGTCTGTTAGAGCCGGCGCGTGTCGATGATGACTCCGGGTATCGCTACTACTCGGCGACGCAGGTTGACCGCGCTCGGCTGATAGCTGCGTTGCGGCAGCTGCAGATCCCGCTCGCCGAGATCAAGTCGATCGTCGACCTAGAACCACATGCGGCCGCGGAGCGGATCGGCGAGTACTGGAACGCGACCGAGACCCGGCACGCGGATCGCCGTGACCTG
>CAVSAY010000032.1:0-332844 GCA_963725925.1 uncultured Solirubrobacterales bacterium | reverse complement strand
TGCACGCAGGAGGTCACGGGTTCGAATCCCGTTGGCTCCATCCCGAAAAGCCTGGTGTTTGCTGGGCTTTTCTTGTGGCTGAGTTGGCTGTGGGTCATCCTCGGGTGGGTGTTTGTTACTCGCGTGGACCGGAGCGTGGACCACGCGGAGCAAGTGCGATCGCTTGCCGCACCCGTGAACGCGCCGTCGCTCTTGTGTCGCCAGAAGCACCGTCGCCGGCAGTAGTCATTTGACCCACATCTGGTCGATCAGGGCTCCCTGCACGGAGTTGTATTGGTAGTTGCCTCCGCGCGCCGATACGAAGTCGAGTGTGTAGGGCGTGACGAGCGGCACCAGTGGCGCCTGGTCGGTGATTTGCCGATCAGCGCTTGCCCACAGGCTGGCGGCGGCCGGCGTATTGGCGCCTGCTGTGCCCTCCGCGGCGAACGCGTTGCTGATGGTCGTGCCGAGGCGTGGGCTGCAGAACTCGGAGCTGTTTGAGCCTGGGAAGAATCGGCAGCTGAACAAGAATTCGATGAACTCCGATGCTGCCGTGTAGGCAGACGCCACTGTCAGGAACGCTGCCTGGCCCCTCGTGTCCGGATCCGAAAATCGTGCGTAGGATGGGTCGCCGGCCGCGAATGTCTTGAGCCGTGCGCTGTATCCGAGACGGTTGAGCAGCGAGACGATGTAGCGTCCGGTCGCGGTGTAGTCGATCCCGTAGATCGGTTGGCTCCAGACCGTGATCTTCATCCCGCGCGTGTGCGAGGCCGCGATTCGCCGGCTTTGGTCGCCGTGTCGGCCCGAAGCACCCGCTCTACTGGCGGTCAGCGGCCGCTGCGGCGCGTCCGCCTCGGCCTGGTGCGTCTGGGCGTTGGCGGGTTAGAACGGGATTTCGGCGATGCGGTAGACGGCCCGTCGGGCGGCGTGGGGGTCGGCGGCGGACAGGGCGGCGAGGAGGCTGGCCTGGGCCGCGTGAACGGGGGCGGGGTTGAGGGGCCCTGGGAGTTGGAGCAGGCCGAGGCGCACCACGTGGACGACGCGGTCAGCGCAACGCACGAGGATCGGGTTGTCGCAGTGCTTTGTGGGCTGGTCGTAGAAGTCGGCGTTGGCGGTCGATAGCGCTTGGAAGTCGTACGGGTCGCTGGCCGCTTGGAAGCGGGCGTGAGCGTCGGCCATCGCGTTGAGCGTGGGCGCCGGCACGCCGCTGCTGGCTGCGAGGGCGGCGATCGCGGCGTAGACGGTCACCCACGCGGCGATGGCGTGGCCGGTTTGGGTTCGGTCGATGATCGCGACTCGCGTGTAGCGGGCGGGGGCGAACTCGATGACGCCGAGCTCGCGCAGTCGCAGTAGCGCTTCGCGGACCGGGGTGCGCGACACACCGAGTTGGGCGGCGAACTCGCCATCGTGTAGCCGCTCTCCGGGCTGGAGACGGCCCTGTTGGAGCGCTTCGAGGATCTGGTCATAGACGGCGTCGCCGACGCTCGTCGGACTGGCAGACAGTGATGGGATGAGCCGGAACGGCGCCCGCGAAGATGGTGCTGGTGACGGGCCGGGCTGCCGGAGACCGTCAGGGATGGCTGTCACGAGGGTTGACCCGGGTATCGGTTGACATAACCAACGTCCAATGCCAGTATATCGATATATCAGTTGCCTCGAGTCATCGGATGACCACACAACCCTGGCTCTCGTTGAGGTTCCCAGCGCTCGGCGCCGTGGGGGCACGGCACCGTGCATGCAGGCGTGAGCGACAGGGTCGAGGTAACGCCGGGCGAGCCGCGTAAGCGGCTCGCCCGGTTTTTCCCGAACCGCGCAACGCGTGAGCGACGCGCCCGCGACCCGCATCGTCGTTTCGGGTACTTGAGCCGGGAAACGGCGATCGACGAGGCGTCCCGTTCTCCGTGGTAAGCCGTCTGAGGCCGCCTAACGCGATCGCGCTTGTGGACAAGAACGTGACTCGAGGCGCCGGCCTCGTCCCGTTTGGGCGCACTTAGGTCGAGATCGAAGCCGTCGCAAATGGCATTTGGTGCCTGAGACGCCGATCGGCGCCGGCGATCGGGCCCGGCCGCGGCACTCACCGCTCGCATGGCAGAAAAACATCGCTGAGTAGGTCAGCAAACGAGCACTTAACCGAACGGGGCGGCGGGTTCGACGACCGCCGAGAGCCTGTTCCGAACGGCGGTGACGATCAGGTTGCCGCTACGCGTGGCAAGCGGCGGCCGCCGGCGGACAGCTGCGCGTCCGCAAGCCGATCCGACACCGAACGCCTGTGGCAGCCGGCGGGCTTCGCCCGATCTTCAGCGCCGAGCCGACGGGCCACGTCGCACATAGGGCGTACGCACGGTTTTCGCACTCACGGGGGCTGCACGAACGCTCGTCGGAAGGCTCGCGCCAAGACGTCAGCGCCGGCCCCGTGGCCGATCGTCGTTCCGCGAGCGTTATGTACGTGCCACGAGCTTTATGTATGTTCCATGAGCTTTATGTATAGTCGGCGCCCATGCCGTCGGTCAGGCCGCCGGCCAGTGGACCGTCGGCCAAGCCTTTGGTCGCGCCGGAACGTACCAGCACGCAGCGCATGGAGGCGCTTCGGCGTGCCAACGTGGTACGGAGGCGCAGAGCGCAGTTGAAGCGCGACCTCAAGGCTGGCCGCCAAACGATCCATGTGCTCCTTCTCGAACCACCCGAGTATCTACTGACCGCAAAGGTCTTCGACCTGCTGCTCTCCGTTCCCAAGTATGGGCGCGTGAAGGTCAATTGGATCCTTAAGCAGTGCCGGATCACGCCGAGCATGACTCTCGGCGGACTTTCGGAGCGTCAGCGGCGCGAACTGGCCGCGCTCCTTAGACAGCGCTGATACGCGGCCTCGCCGCGGTCAATCAGCGTCAGCAGACAGTTGCGATCGAGCACGTCAGCGCTGCTGCCCTCGACGCGAAGCAGCCGCCACAGTGAGCGCTGACGATATGGACCGCATGACTTGTGTCGGACACGACCGGCCACGCCGGCTGGGTCGGCGATGGTCGCCGGCCGTCGGCACGACCGCGAGCGCCAGCGCGCGCTACACGCCTGTAGCGGTCAACGACTGCTGCACGACTGCTCTCGCGTGACAGCGCGCGCGAAACTACGGGCGGGGCGGGGCTCCCTCTCGGCCATCAATGCGTAGGCTCGATGTAGCGGTGGCGCGAACGAGAGCTGTTACTGGCGAGGACCTCGACCCGCCGGGTGCCCCGCGGGCGTGTGCCGATAACCGACGATCGGTCGCAGGACCTGCGTTTTCCTCACGTGCTGGGGACGCGTCTAAGGCAGAGCGCGGCGAGGTCCACGCCGAAGTAGGCGTTGTATGTCTGGCAGCCGATCCGGGCGGAGAAGAAGTCGTGGGTCGAGCCGTTGCCGAACGCGACCAGCGGCGCGCTGTTGCGCGCAAGGTCGAGGTCGAGCTTGCCGTAGGTGATGTAGCGTCCCGGGCCGGATAGCTGCGCGGCGGCGGCGAGCTTGCGCTGGTAGGTGTGGTCGTTGGGCGTGGGCTCGATTACTGGGCTGGTCTCGAGCAGCTCGTTCAGCATCCCGTAGGGGTCGGGAAAGTCGGCGGCCCAGCCGCTCCATGCTAGATCGAATCGCGCACCGGGCTTGAACAAGCTCGACAACAGCGTCCCGAGCGGGAACGTCTTGATCTCGACGCGTAGCCCGATCGCGGCGAGATTGCTCTTGACGATCTGCGCCTGCTCCGGGCAGGGGGATACGTTGCAGGTGTAGAGCACCGCCGTGCGGCCTTTCCCGCTGGCCAGCTGCGTGGCCTTGACGGGATCGGGACTCAGGGGGTACACGTGCGCGTAGCGATAGCCGGGCATTCCCGGCGGCAGGTAATGGTCGGTTGGATGTTCGGGCAGCGGCTGGAATCCATCGCCCAGCTCCGCCAGCGCGCGCCGGTCGATCGCGTAGTTCACCGCCTGGCGCAGTCGCACGTCGCGGAACAGCGGCCGGTGGGCGTTGAGCACGAAGTAGTCGAGCTGCAACCCCGAGTTGACGAAGTACCGCTGCCTTCCGCGTGCGGCGGCCGGGCTACCGGGTCCATACCCGGCGGCGAGCGCTGAGGCTTCGGCTGCGACGCTCCCGTGCAGCCCGGAGCCGGGAGACGGCGACCCGAAGGCCAGCGTCGTGAAGTCGGCGGCGCCGGCCTTCACCGCCGTCACGGCGCGTCCCGCGGACATCCCGATCGCGACCTCGATCCGCTCGAACTGCCGAGGGCGGCTGCCGTGGTAGTTCGTGTTGCGCACAAGCACCAACCCCTGGCCGGGAGTGAATGACTGGACGTAGTATGGGCCGGCCGACGGGATGACGTTGATTCCGCGAGGGTCAATCGGGGTGTCGGAGGGGACCGCGCACGCCGGCGGCTCTGTGAGTCGCGACACGATGTCCGGGTTAGGCGCCCGGAGGCGAATCGTCAACGTGTCTCCGCGCGCCACGATCCCGGCGACGTGGTCCGCGCTGCCGGCCTCGTAGGCGCTGATCCCGGCGATGTCGCCGAAATCCGCGACCCATGCGTCCTTCATCTTGGGGTTGAACGCGCGCTCGAGCGAGTGCTTGAACGTCTGTGCGGTGACCGGCTCGTTCAGGGGCGGCGAGAATCGAAGGCCGGGGCGGATCTTGAACGTGTACGTGGTGCCGTCGGCCGATACCAACGGCAGCGACTGCGCCGCCTCGGGCATCGGCACCAGACCGGCGGGACCAGACTTGTCCGGGAAGTTCAGCAGCTTGAGGCACGTGGCTTGCAAGAGCTGCACCGACCCAGACACCGCAGGATCCATCGAGTCGGGGCCGGACGGCCAGTCGATCCGAAGCGTTCCACCTCCCGCCGAGGTCCCGGCACGTGGGATCGTCTGCGCGTCGACGGTCACCCAGACGCGTCCGTCAGCGACCGTGAGCGCCTGCGGGCTGCCCCCAACCGGGATCGCGACCACCGTGTCCGTCACGGGGTCGATGCGTGACACGGTGCCGTCGCCGCTGTTGGCCACCCATACCGAGCCGCCGCCGACGGCGACGCCGGCGGGCGCCTGCCCGACCGGGATCGTCTCGACCACGGCTCGTCTGTTCGGGTCGATCCGCACGAGTGCGTTGTCGAGTGAGTCGGCGACCCACACGCCTCCCTCGCCGACGGCGATCCCGCCCGGCCCGTTTCCGACCGCGATCGGTGTCAGCGCTCCGGTCGGGTCGACGCGCGTGACGTTGTCGGCCAGGTTGTCCGTGACCCACACCGCAGCTTCGCCGATGGCGATCCCGCTCGGGCTAGCGCCTGGGTCGAGCCGTTGCGCAACGCGTCCCGTCGTTGCGTCGAGACGGGTCAGCAGTCCTGTGGACGGCGCCGCCCACACCTGATCGCCTCGCGCCGCGAGAGCTTCTGGACCCTGGATGACGTTGCCGATCCCCACGACCGGCTCGAGCTGGTTGAACTGAGGATCGATGCGGCCGACCGAGGCTGCGGTCGAGAACGGGTTCAGATCGGAGGTGGCGACCCAGACCCGATCCGCACTTGCCGCGATCCCGGTCGGGGGATCCCCAACCGGGATCGCCCGCAGCGTCCGCAGCGTCCGGGGGTCGACGCGGGAGACGGTCTGGTCGTCTTGATTGGCGACCCACAGCGATCCTGCGTGATAGCTGATCGCGCCCGGCCTGGTCCCGACGGGGACCGCGCCGACCACCCGGTTGTCACGCGGGTCGATCACCGCCAGAGCGTTGGCCGCCACCCGTACCTGGTCCGAGCTGGAGCCGGCCAGGATCAGAGCGACCGCCGCAATCGCGAAGGCAAGGAGGGCGCCGCCCGCGGCGATCAACAGCCCCCCGCGCCGGGGGCGTTTCGCGGCCGGACCGGCCGGACGGACAGGGCGTTTCGGCGCTTGGAGACTCGGGTCCTGGGCCAGGATCGCGCGCTCGAGCTCTTTGAGCGCCGGTCCTGGCTCGATCCCGAGCTGATCGATCAGCATCCGGCGGGACTGCTGGTAGCGCTCGAGCGCATCGGCCTGGCGGCCGCAGCGATACAGCGCGAGCATCAGCTGGGCCTGCAGGCGCTCGCGCAACGGATTCTCGCGCACGAGCCCCTCGAGCTCGCCGGTCAGCCGGGCGTGCTCCCCCAGCGCGAGCTTCGCGTCGATTCGATCCTCGAGCGCGGCCAAGCGCTCCTCCCCCAGCCGGCCGATCTCCGCCCCGGCGAAGGACTCATACGCCAGATCGGCGAGCGGGGGGCCGCGCCACAACCCGAGCGCAGCATCGAACCGCTCGACCGCCGTGCAGGGATCGCCGGCCTCGAGCGCCGCGCGTCCGGCAGCCGCGAGCTCCTCGAAGCGGTCGCGATCGACGCGGCCGGGTCCGGCTTGCAGCAGATAACCGTGGCCGCGGGTAACGAGCAGGTCGTCACCCAGCGCCTTGCGCAGGCCCGAGACATACACGTGCACCGTCTTGGCGGCGGTCGCCGATGCCCGCTCGCCCCACAGCGCATCGACCAGCCGGTCAGTCGAGACCACCTCTCCGCGATGGAGCAGCAGCATCGCCAGCAGCGCGCGCTGCTTAGGACCGCCGAGCGCCACCGGGCGATCGCCATCGACCACCTCAAACGCTCCCAGAACTCGAAACTCAACCACGCGCACCGCCCCTCCGGTGGCAACGCTACCACCGCGCGGCACCCTCAGATAGCCCCTGCCGCGGGCCGTTTTACCGAACTCTAAGCGCTTCTAAGCGCTCCTTTGCTGTCAAGCGCCACCGTCATGTCGATCCGATCGCACCGGGCGGTCGGCAACAAGCGGAGGCGGTGGCAGTGAACACCCAGCATCGCATCACCTCAGGCCTCGCCGTCACGGTCGCGCTGACCCTCGCCGCCGGTGCGCCGCCGGCGCTGGCGAACCCAACGCAGCAGCTCTACGGCGCGGCCAGGCGACCCAACCAAGAGAAGCAGATCAACACCGGCGGATCCGTGAGCGCCTCGCCAACGATCGTCCGGATCAGCTCACGGGGCGGTGGCTTTGACTGGAGCGACGCCGGCATCGGCGCTGCCGGCGGCTTCGCGCTCTCGATGATCGGCATCGGCGGCGCGCTCGTCGTCTCACAACGCCGCACACCCCACAGCGACACAGCCCCGACGAGCTGAGGAGGGCCGATCATGGTCGACACATCCAGCACCCCCGCGGCCGCCAGGTCAATCGCGCCTCGACTCCGGCGCGCGATCGGAATCGGGGTAACCGCGCTCGTCGCGACCCTCGCGCTCACGGTGATGATCGTGATGCTCGCACCCACGGGAACGAGCCGCCCAACGACACACAGCCAGCCACGGCACAACACCGTCGCCCACGCAGCCCGTACGTCGCGACTCAACGCGGAGGACTGGATCACCCTGAAGAACGCGATTCGGCTTCGCACAATGGCCCTCGCCCCAGGCCGCACCGCGTTCTACCGGTCCTTTGCCGCATACATGGGCCTCAGCGGCCTGATGAGCCTTCATCCAATACTGCCGGGCCGCTGTGCGACCGCCGTCTCCTACCTATATGACAACCTGCTCGACCTTCACGATGCGTATCCCGGCGAAGACTGGCGTCCGCTGCGACGCCTGATCCGCAAGCAGCCACCCCTCGGCGTCTGTGCCCCCAAGACGATTCCCGATGTCACATACGTATCCTGACGGCGGTTTGGCCTTAGCCAAACGGTGAACGCTCTTTCGGCCGACCGCTCACGTTGCACCGGCGACCAGCGGTGTCAAAATCGTCGCCGTCAACAGCGTCACTCAGCCTCGGCTAAGTATCGCCAGCTCACCAGAGGGGGTCCGAGGCTGAAAATGCACCGCGCACGCGTTCCTGGCCAGCACGAGGGAGTGTCCTAGGAACTGTGTAGGCCTGAACGAAAGAGACGTTCATGCCTTCAACTCTCGACGTTGCGAAAACGTAGGCGTCCGGGTCGACGTCAACCGGCTTGATCGCGAGCAGCGCGTCATGGACGATGCCGCGGATCTTCACGCGCCTGACGCCGGTGTCGGTCTTCGAGTCGACGACGTGCAGCCATCCAACGGCGAGGTCGACGTGGCGCCAGAGCAGGTCGCACAACTCTGATACACGGAGTCCCGCGAACACGAGCACGGTGGTAAGCGCCTCGCGGTGAACGTGTTCCTCTCGTCCGTTGTCGCGCGCCTTGGCGTCCAGTGTGGCGGCAGCGTCCAACAGCGCCTTGATGGCCGCCGCGCTGTCGAGGTAGCTGCGCTGTGGCTTGCGCTCCCGCACTCGGCGGCGCTTGCCGGTCGCCGGATTGGCCTCGATCATCTTGCGCTCGCGCGCGCTGTCGAGGATCGCGGCCAGGAGGGTGAGCATCATGTTGATCGACCGCGGTGACAGCGGCTCGTCCTCGCCGAGCTTCGCCGCGATGAACGACTCCACCGTGTCGACCGTGATCTTGTCTAGCGGGAGCTCGCCGAAGCAGTCGATCAAGCCCCCCTTGCGCTTGAGTCGCCAGCGGTAGTCCTCAACCGTCCTTGCGGCAAGCGGCTCTCGTTCAGCAACCACCATCCCTCGGCGTACTCGTGAAACGTCGGCACTGGCTCGAGCTCGGGTGGCGCCTCGACCGCTTGCGGTGGCCGCCAGATGCCGCGCTCAACGTCGTCGAGCACGTACCGTAGAGCCCGTTGCGCGTCGCCCTCGCTGACTGGTCCCAGGGACTCGAAGCGGCGCTTGCCGCACGCGGTGAAGCGCAGGGCCCGATACGTGCGGCCATCGCGACCGATGTGCTCCACGACGCCACCAGTGGGTTTGAGCGCCATGGTCTAGTCCTCCTTAGTGGGTTCTTGAACGAAGCGGATGCCGAGGCTCTCGAGGTCCGCGATGGTCGCCCTGCGAGCGAAAGTCTGGGACCGGTAGAACTGGTCGTCCGCCGGATCGAGCGGTTGCTCGCCGCGCGCCCACGCGTGGGCGGTCTCTACGTCAGCGGGGACTTGAGGCACCAGCAGAACGTCGTCCGCGCGTGTGATTGGCAGGAACAGGCTCGGCGGTGGAACGTCCAGGGCGACGGCGAATGCAACCGCCTCCGCGAGTGAGACGCCCCGTGGTTGCGTCTGGGCGAACTGGCCAGCTGGCGAACGCCGACGAGCGGCCGATCACCGGCGCGCTGATCGTGGTCTCGCCGTTGAGGCGGGTGCGCGGGACGGGGAGCCCCAGCCAAGTATCTACTTTGGTGCCGAGTGATTAGCCCAATGGGCCGGGTGACCCCGCCGCCGGACGTCTCGGCTGCGTCCGGCGGCGGGAAGGGGTCACAATTGGCCGGACCGTTGGACTGAGTGTTGTAGTGATTTCTGGGTTTCGGAGTCGACGACGCCGCTGACAGGCAGGTCCTCTGTTTCTTGGAAGAGCCTGACGGCTTCGGTGGTTTGGGGGCCATAGCGGCCGTCTATGGCCCCGGGTTCGAAGCCCAACCAGTGCAGCTGGCCTTGAAGCAGCTTGATGCGGTCGCTGCGATCGGTGCTTGGTCGTTGGGCGATGCTCGCTCGGAGCGTTTCCGCGGTCGCGGGGTCGACGACCCCGTCCACCGGAAGGTCGTGCGCTTGCTGGAAGCGTCTGACGGCGCCGGTGGTCAGCGGCCCATAACGTCCGTCAACTGGACCCGGTTCAAACCCCAGCCAGCTGAGCTGGCTTTGGAGCGCCTTGACGCGCTTGGCCCGATCATCGACAGGTGGCTCGGGCGTATTGCGGCGAAGCGCCTCTGCGGTTAGCGGCCCTACGATCCCGTCGGATTCGAGCCCGACAGCGTCTTGGAGATGCTTGACCGCGTCGGTCGTCTGCGGGCCGTAACGGCCGTCCACCGGTCCGGGGTCGAAACCGAGCACGGCCAGTTGGCGCTGCAGTGCCATAACCTGCTCGGCGCGTGCCGGATTGTGTGGTGGTTCGGGCGCTGAGTCGTCTGACTCGTCGCGTTCGGGGTTCGACGACACACCAGTCACGGCCATCTCGGCCCCTGGGAGTGCCTCGACCCCGTTGGGCACGTCGGGAGCGGGCTCGCGATCAGCCGGTTGGGGATCGGGTTCTGGTGGTCGTGACGGTGCCGCGACGGTCGCGACGGCCGGCGAGGCTGCCGTGGTAGGGGCCGGAGCCGTATCTGTCTCGCTGGCCGACGACGCGGACGCCGGGTGACGCCACTTTGTGGCCTTGATGAAGGCCACCAGCAGCGCGATCGCCAGAACCGCGAGCGCGATCACGGCAAGTACCGTCAGCAGACCCGGATGCCATTCGTGATCTGGCGCCGTGGACCTGGGCTCAGCGGGCGCCGCAGCGTGGTTGCCATTCCCCCGCGATGGTTGACGGGAGGGAGCCGGAGCGGCGTGCGACTTTGGCTGTGCCTGCTTACCCGGGGCGGGCTGATGACGGCGGTGAGCCGGTGCCTTTGGCTGGCCGCCGAGCGCGTCCTGGGTCTGTCTCCCGGCGATCCCGTCGGCGGGCAGGCGGTGTGCTTGCTGAAAGCGCAGGACCGCCCGCCGCGTACGGGGACCGTATCGGCCGTCCACGGGTCCCGGTGAGAACCCTGCCTTGGCGAGCCGCCGCTGGAGTGACCGCACCCGCTGAGAGCCGTCCGCTTGCAGGTAGCCGGCTCCGGCGCCAAGCGTGCCGATGGCCAAAGCGGCGCGGGTCTGGGGTCCCACGATCCCGTCGACCGTGAGACGCAGGGCCTGCTGGAACCGCCGCACCGCGGCAGCGGTCAGCGGGCCATACCGACCGTCGACAGAACCGGGGGCGATCCCTTGCTCGATCAGCTGGCGCTGAAGCGACCGCACCGCTGGGGAGCCGTGTTGGAGCGCGTAGCCGGCTCCGATCGTCAGAACCGCCACTCGCGCAGCGCTGTCGTTGTGTGTGCTCGTACTGCTGTGTCTGCTGTCTTGGCTGTGCGGCCTCGAGTGCTTGTTGTTGGCCGCCAGCGCCACGCTTGGCGTCAGCGCGATGCCGATGGCGATCGCTGCCGATGCCCGTAGAAGGCGTGACATGGTTTTCCTCCATGTGCCGAGATTGAGAGCGGCGGGGCTTGCTGCCCGGGCCGCTCAACGACCGTTCCGGCCGCCGCGGCTAGTCAGGAGAAACAGACAGAGCGATAAACGGCGCGGGCCAGCCCGACACCGATTCAGTGCGCCGGCGCGTCCAGCGCGGCAGCGCCGCCCCCAGGGTCGGGAACAGCACCCCAAACAAGAACAATGAGAAGCCGCCAGATCCGCTAGCAGCCGACGCCGCCCCACCCGTGAAAGGTGAGAACGGGGGCGGTGGAGCCTGGACCGGAGCCGACCGCGACGGGCGCCCGGCGAGACCGCAGCTCGGGCACGCGGTGCGCGGAGCCGTGATGGAGACGAAGCCGCCGGTCAGGGCGACCGAGGATGCCAGCGGCAGAGCCGGTGTGACCACCTGGGGAGCGACCAGGCCGGACGCGCCGGTGCCGAACGAGCGCGGCGCGACCGTCTGGTTCACGTGCTCGCTCGCCGGCGAGCCGGAGCTCGTCACGCCGCTCACCGGGTCGATCGCGACGATTGGAGCGAGCCAAGTCACCGTCTGCGTCATCGGACCGACCGCCGGCAAGACGGGCCGGACCGTTGGAGCCACCGACTTCCCGACCGACTGGGCGGCCGGAGCGACCGATTTGCTCACCGGCTGGCTGGCCGGAGCGATGTTCCGCGTCACGGTCTGCGTCACCGCAGCGATCGTCTTCGCGGCCTGACGGGTTACCGGAGCCACCGGGTTCGCGAGACGTTGCGTCACCGGGAAGATCGTGTTCGCGACCGGCTGGACGATCGGCGCGACCGCTCGAACGACCGTCTGCGCGGCCAGTGCGACGGTCTGCGTGATCGGCGCGACCGTGTGAGCCACCGTCTGCGTGACCGGTGCGACGGCCTGCGCGACCGGCGCGACCGTGTGAGCCACCGTCTGCGTGACCGGGGCGACGGCCTGCGCGACCGGGGCGGCGGCCTGAGCGACGGTCTGCGTGACCGGGGCGACGGCCTGCGCGACCGGGGCGACGGCCTGAGTGACCGGGGCAGCGGCCTGAGCGACGGTCTGCGTGACCGGGGCGACGGCCTGAGCGACCGGGGCGACGGCCTGCAGTGACCGGGGCAGCGGCCTGAGCGACGGTCTGCGTGACCGGGGCGACGGCCTGAGCGACCGGGGCGACGGCCTGCGTGATCGGCGCGACCGCAGTCTGTGCGACCGGCTTGGCGACCGGCGCCGCAGTCTGTGCGACCGGCTTGGCGACCGGCGCCGCAGTCTGTGCGACCGGCTTGGCGACCGGCGCCGCAGTCTGTGCGACCGGCTTGGCGACCGGCGCCGCAGTCTGTGCGACCGGCGCCGCGGCCTTACTCACCGGAGCGACAGCCTGCGTCACCGGTGCTGCCGCAGTCTGTGCGACCGTCTGCGGTGAAGGCACCGTCGGCTTCGCGACGGTCTGGGTGACCGGAGCAGTGGCTTGGGTGACCGGCTGCGGGACCGGAGATGCAGCCTGGGCCACAGAACCCGCCGCTTGCGTGGTTGGCTGGGTAGCCGACCCGGTGACCTGAGCTGTCGTCCCTACCAGCCCAGACGCACCCCACGCGTTCCCCACCCCTACAACCCCTACCAGCAACACGACGAGAGTCCAGCGGAGTGATCTCACCCCAATTCCCAAGACCCTGCGCTGCTGGGCGGGAAGATGGTCCATCAAACGTTCCCCTTCCCATTTGAGAACTAACCAAACCGCATAAGACCAGGAAATGGACGATCGGTCAGAGGTCTGACCACAAACCCAGCCCAAACCGCGGCGGCGCCAACCCGGCCGAGCTCGAACTGCTCGAGCTTGAGGCAGCCCGTGCGATGAGGCCGCTCGCGGAAGCGCTCTCAGTCGATGACTCGGGCTATGCGGCGATCGAGGGCACCGCTGCGCTCCTTGAGTTCCGCGAGTCTCGGCGGGGTTCAGCCCCAAGCGCGAGGCAATCTATAACCCTCGGCCAGCTAACGGCCCGACCGACCCGTAGCCGACAATGCCAAGCGCCCGCCGATCCCGCGGCGGCGAAAACGGAGACGAAATCCAATGGCAGCCGACAGCGGAACGGCGTGGTACTCGCGGATTCCCGAAACCACCGTGGCCGACGAGAGCGAACCATGAGCAGCCACGACACCAAGCTCGAACGTCAAGGCGGCCGGATCAAGCAGTTACGCCGTCACCAGCGCGTCAGCCAAGAGCACGTAGCACAGACTGTCGGGGTCACGCTCCGCGCCTATCAGTCGTGGGAGCGAGGCCAATGCCGTTGAGAGGTTCCTCGCCGAAGCCGGCGATGAGGGACTCACTTGGGAGGCGAAGGGGAAAGCGTCCCGCTCGGCGTGATTCGGTCGCAAAGGCTGTGTGCGGCTTCGCGAATGCGATCGGCGGCTACCTGATAATCGGCGCAGAGCGGGAAGGCGCCGGTTGGCGGCTGCGGGGCGTCAGCTTCCCGAGCGATGAACCGGGCACGTGGATCAGTTCCCTCGTCAGCTCGGGTGTAACGCCGTTGCCGCGCTTCGACGTCAAAGCGTTTCCCCGCGGACAAGACGTTGACGCGGTGGTTGTCAGGATCGAGCCGACGAGCAGCCCGCCGTGCATGACGACGTCCGGCGTCGTCTATCAGCGAGTGTCCGGGCAGACGCGGCCGGTAACGGACCAGCGGGTCCTTTCCGACCTGTTCGAACGAGGCGCCACGATTCGGACGCGCACCGAGGCGAACGCGCTTCGGGCAGCCCAACGAATAGTCAGCGAGGCCGGCGCATTCGCGCCCGAACACAGCGTAATGGCCGTCTCGCTATGCGGGGTTGACGGACCGGTGGACAAAGCACAAGCACTCTTCTCGCAGGAACCGGCCCGTCCCGTTACGGACCTGGTTCACGCCGATCTGCAGCTCGATCCTTACGCCCGCTACGGAGTTCGCGGCTCGGTCCACCAAGACTGCCTCCGTGTGTGGACGGCCTCGGAGGAGTGCGGAGAGGGCACGACGGCAGCGGCATTCTGGGACGGTTGCGTGGCGATCGTGTGGAGCTCCCTGGACGAAGTCGCCGTCCCTGACATCACGCGCAACGCGCGGCGTTTCTGGGAGACGCTCGTCAAGGCCGTCCAGTTCTTCGGGGGTCAAGGCGAGGCGCATCTGGCGTCGTCATCAACAGAAGCAACGAGGCCGTCCAACACGCGAGCCGAGTCCTGCCAACCAGAGACATTACGTCGATGGACCGAGGGTGCGCGAGCCACGCGTCGACGAGCTTGAGAGCATTTAGCGAGAACTTGAGCGCGGGTTCGGGCGTAATACCTGGGAACCGCCGGCCCTCGGCTAATCGGCGCAGGCGATTCGCGAGGGCTTCTCACCCCGTCAGCGCGGAATCCGCCGGGGGCCGAATCGGCAGCCCTGCCGTAATCGGCGCAAAACAGCATCAATTCCGGGCAATCTGGCGCCGCGCCCCGCACGCGCGAAGAGCGCGGATCCCCAATGTTTCCGGGCGATCCGCGCTCCCGGAGCGGTTCCAGGTTCACGCTTTGCACGCAGGAGGTCACGGGTTCGAATCCCGTTGGCTCCACCTGTAGCGTTGTCGGCGTGAGCACGGGTACCTCGCTGCCGGTTCTCCCCAGCGTCGGGCAGGCGCCGAGAGGTGCTGACCGTCAACGCCTGGTCCGGCATGCGCGGCTGCTTGCACGCCTCGGCCTCGGTTGGCATCTGGTCGAGGCCGCTGTTGCGCTGGGCGCGGGCGTCGTCGCGGGGTCGGTCGCGCTCGTCGGCTTCGGCGCCGACAGCCTGATCGAGGCGGCTGCCGGCGTCGTGGTGCTGTGGCTGATGGCGGGACAGCGCTCGGCGTCTCAGCGAGCAGAGCGTCGCGCGCAGCAATTGATCGCCGCCTCGTTCATGCTGCTCGCCGTATACGTGATCATCGAGGGCGGTCGCGACCTGCTCGACGGGCGGCACCCCGCCGCGAGTTGGGTCGGAATCGGATTGGCGGTGGTCACGCTCGTAACGATGCCGCCGCTCGCCGCCGCCAAACGCAAAGTCGGTAACGCGCTCGGGTCAGCGGCGACCACCAGCGAGAGCCGTCAAACGCTGCTGTGTGCGTATCTGTCCGCCGGATTGCTCGTCGGGCTTGCCGCCAACGCGGTGGCCGGCTGGTGGTGGGCCGACCCGCTGGTGGCAATCGGCATCGGCTGCGTCGCCGTGCGCGAGGCGCGGGACGCCTGGCGCGGACGAAGCTGCGATTGCTGTTAGCGGCGAGGTTGCTTGCAGCTGATCAGCGTCGCGCGAGGCGCCCGCCGGCGTACGAGCTGATGTCAATGACGAACGCGAGGCCGACGAAGAACCACTCGAACCCGGTGACGTGGTGCCCTGACCCCCAGTCCCAGAACGCGGCATAGGCAAGCGTTGTCCACGGCAGCAAGAAGAAGCCCAGCAGCGGGAGGAGCCAGCTGTCAAACGCGCGGCTGAGGACGCTGCTGAAGATCCACAGCAGAAACAGCGCGAGCCGCGGCGAAATCAGAGCGAACAGTGCGATCAGACAGGGGATGGTGCAGGCTCTCACGCCGGGCAGCGCGTGGCGTCATCCGCTTCGGATGATGAGCGCCGGTCAGGCCCGGCACCCGCGGTTCAGCCCGAGAACGATTCCAGCGCTTCGTTCAAGGTCGTCGCTGGGGCGCATCGCAGCCGCGACCTTGTCGTTGTCCGGGCGGTAGTAGCCGTCGATTTCGACGGATTGGCCCTGGACGGCGTCGAGCTCGTCGACGATCTGCTGCTCGTTGTCGGCCAGCGCCTTTGCCAGCGGCTCAAAGCGCGCGGCGAGGTCGGCGTCATCTGACTGCCGCGCGAGCTCCTGTGCCCAGTAGAGCGCGAGGTAGAAGTGGCTGCCACGGTTGTCGAGCTCGCCGACCTTGCGCAACGGCGAGCGGTTCTCCTCGAGCACTCGGCCGGTCGCGCGATCCAGCGTGGCGGCCAGCACCTTTGCACGAGGATTGTCGGTCCTGTCGGCCAGCAGCTCGAACGAGGGGCCGAGCGCGAGGAACTCGCCCAGCGAGTCCCAACGCAGGTGGTTCTCCCTGAGGAACTGCTGGACGTGCTTTGGGGCCGAGCCCCCGGCACCGGTCTCGAACAGCCCGCCGCCCTTGGCGAGCGGCACGATCGACAGCATCTTCGCGCTCGTGCCGAGCTCGAGGATCGGAAACAAGTCGGTGAGGTAGTCGCGCAGCACGTTCCCCGTGACCGAGATCGTGTCCTTGCCGTCGCGCGCGCGCTCCAGCGTCAAACGGGCGGCCTCGGCGACGTCGAGGATCTTGATGTCCAACCCTTCGGTGTCGAGCTCGCCGAGCGCCGCGTGCACCTTGCGCAGCAGCTGAGCGTCGTGGGCGCGCGTCTCGTCGAGCCAGAACACCGCCGGCGTGCCGGTCTCGCGTGCGCGCGACACGGCGAGGCGGACCCAGTCCTGGATCGGGCCGTCCTTGGTCTGGCACATCCGCCAGATGTCGCCCGTGTCGACCTCGTGCTCCATGAGCGTCGTGCCCTGGTCGTCGACGACACGAACGGTGCCCGGCACGGAGATCTCGAACGTCTTGTCGTGCGATCCGTACTCCTCGGCGGCCTGGGCCATCAGCCCGATGTTGGGCGTGCTGCCCATCGTCGAGGGGTCGAACGCTCCGTGCTCGCGGCAGTGGTTGACGGCCTCGCGATAGAGCTCCGCGTAGGAGTGATCAGGGATCACGAACTTTGCGTCCTCGAGCTTGCCGTCCGCATTCCACATCTGCCCCGACGAGCGGATCGCGGCCGGCATCGAGGCGTCGATGATCACGTCGCTGGGAACGTGGAGGTTGGTGATCCCACGGTCGGAGTCGACCATCGCCAGCCGCGGCCCCTCAGAGTACGCCGCCTCGATCGAGGCTTCGATCGCGGCGCGCTGATCGTCAGACAGCGACTGGATCGACTTCAGCAGCGCGCCGAGGCCGTCGTTGGGGTCGACGCCCGCGGCTTTCAGCGCCTCGCCGTGCTCCTCGAACACGCGCGAGAAATACACCCGCACCGCGTGGCCGAAGATGATCGGGTCCGAGACCCGCATCATCGTCGCCTTCAGGTGCACGGAGAACAGGACGTCGCGCTCCTTGGCGTCCTCGAGCTGCCCGGCGAGGAACTCCTGCAGGGCTGCGCGGCGCATCACGGAGGCGTCCAGCACCTCGCCCGCCTGCACCTTGATGTTCTCCTTGAGAAGGGTCACGTCACCGTCGGCACCGACGAGCTCGACTCGCACCGCGCCGGGCCGGTCCACAGTCACCGACTGCTCGGTGCAGCGAAAGTCGCCGTCGCTCATCGTCGAGACGTGCGACCGGGAGTCCGACGACCAGGCGCCCATCGAGTGTGGGTGCTGGCGCGCGTACTGCTTGACCGAGGCGGGCGCACGGCGGTCGGAGTTGCCCTGGCGCAGCACGGGGTTGACGGCGCTGCCCTTGACCCTGTCGTACCGGGCGCGCACATCTCGCTGGTCGTCGTCGGAGGGGTCCTCCGGGTAATCGGGGATGTCGAACCCCTGGCCCTGGAGCTCGTCGATCGCCGCTTTGAGCTGTGGCACGGACGCGCTGATGTTGGGCAGCTTGATGATGTTGGCCTCGGGCTCGAGCGCCAGCTCGCCCAGCTCGGACAGCGCGTCGGCCACCTGCTGGCCGTTGTCGAGGCGGTCGGGGAACTGGGCGAGGATCCGCCCGGCGAGCGAGATGTCGCGGACCTCGATCGCGATCCCGGCGGCGCCGGAGAAGGCGCGCAGGATCGGCAGCAGCGACGCCGTGGCGAGCGCAGGGGCCTCGTCGGTGAGGGTGTAGACGATCTTCATCCAGCCGGCCACCCTACCGGCCGCGGCCTGCGGGCGGCGTTGCCGGCGCCGCCCGCGGCGAGGGGCCGCCGCCAGGCGGCAGCCCGCTTAGAACCCGGTGTTCGAATGCACCCGCTTGCGCACCGTGGGGTGCAGTCGGCCGCGCTCCTCGAGGGCGGCGCACGCCTCCGCGATGTCCTGGGACAACGCTGTGGTCAGCGAACGCCCCATGGTCTGCTTGACGAGCACCCGCATCATCTTCACGTGCTGGGCATTGGGCGGCATCGTGTAGGCGGGGACCATCCAGCCGCGCTCGGCGGCGAGCTGCCCGGCGACGTCGAACTCGTCGTAGCTGTGCTCGCCGTCGAGCTGGAAGGCGACCAACGGCAGCTGCTCGGCGCCCTTCTCGCCCACCAGCCTGAAGTCCTTGCTCGCCTCGACCTCACCCGCCAGCGCCTGCGCGTTGGCCTGCATCGTGTGCATGATGTAGCTGTAGCCCTCGAACCCGTAGCGGACGAAGTTGTAGTACTGCGCGAGGACCATCGCCGAGCCCGTTGAGAAGTTCAGCGTGAACGTCGCATCGGTCTTGCCGAGATAGTTCTCATAGAAGACGAGGTCCCCGGCGAGGTCGTCCTTAGTGCGGAAGATCAGCCAGCCGATGCCGGGATAGACCAGCCCGTACTTGTGGCCCGAGACGTTGATCGAGCGGACCTGCTCGAGCCGGAAGTCCCACTCGGAGTCCGGGTAAAGGAACGGCCACACGAACCCGCCGCTGGCGCCGTCGACGTGCAGTGGGACATCGAGCCCGCGCTCGTTCTTGATGTCGACGAGCAGCTTGTTGATCCCGGGGATGTCGTCCGCGTGTCCCGTGAACGTCGTGCCCAGCACGGCGGCGACGCCGATCGTGTTCTCGTCGACGTGCGGCTCCACGTCCTCTGGCCCGATCGTGTACTTGTCGGGCTGCAGCGGCACGATCCGCGGCTCGACGTCGAAGTAACGGCAGAACTTCTCCCAGACGACGTGCACGTCACCGCCGAACACCAGATTCGGCTTGTCGGTCGACTTGCCGGCGGCCTCGCGGCGCTCGCGCCACTTCCACTTCAGCGACAGCGCTCCGAGCATGATCGCCTCCGACGAACCCTGGGTCCGCGCGCCGGTCGTCTCGCCGGGAGCGTGGAACAGATGCGCGAGCATGCGGATGCAGCGCTGCTCGATCTCGGCCGTCTTGGGGTACTCCGCGTGGTCGATGAAGTTGCGGTGAAGGTTCTCGACGATGATCCGCTGGACCTCGGGCTCCATCCACGTGGTCACGAACGTCGCGAGGTTCCGAACCGGGATCCCGTCGAGCACGAGCTCCTCCTCGAGCAGGCGCAGCGCGTCCAGCGCGGGCATCCCGTTCTGCGGCATGCGCTCTGACGGTGCGTCGCTCTGGAGGAAGCGGTTTCCGAACCGCTGCTCGAGCTCGTCGATGCCCCCGCCGTCGGATCCGTTCGGTTTGGTGTGCTTGGGTTCAACGGCCATTTCAGGTCCTCCTCGGAGTCAATTAGGGTCGGGGCGAGCCGTCATTCGTCGCTCGCCACGTCGTAGCCGATGGCGTCGGCGAGCTTCGGGGCAGTGGCCACCACGCGCGCGAGCCCCACAGTCGGGGCCACCGCGACGAGCACCCCGACGATCTCGGACTCAGTCGCCCCGGCAGCGAGTGCGAGCTGCACGGTGCGTCGCAGCGAGGCGGTCGCGGCTCCTACCGCGACCAGCGCGCCGAGTCGCACGAGCAGGTCGACCTTGGGTACCAACGCAACGTCCGTGTCGGGGATCGATCCGCTCGTCAGCACCATTCCGACGGACTTCTCGTCGTTCAGCGCGAGGCGGCGTAGCAGCTCTTCTACTTGATCCACTCGAGGCGAAGGTATGAGCAACGCGCGGCCTTCTCATCGCCCAAAGGGGGTGATGGCCAAGTGCTCCGGGCCACCCTACGGCGGACCGGGGAGCCCGAGCAGCTGGATCACCGAGAACACGAGCAGCGCCGCGCCGAGCCCGATCAGGCCAAGCCGGGCCTGCACGACCCGGAAATGGCCGCTGATTCCGACCAGGAACAGCACCGTGGCGAGGAACACGGTGTCGCGGATGTACTTGTCGGCGGTTTCGCCGGCGTCGGTGCCCTTCGCGAACGCCTCGTCGGCGGCGGCGTCGGCCACCTTGGACGCGGTCGCCTCGGGAATGACGTACTGGGGCATGTACGAGGGCCCCGGCGGAGCGTTGGGATTGTGCGCGGGGTCGGTCGCAAGCCACGCGTAGAACGCCGGCCGGTAGCCGGGGCGCAGCCGCTTGACCGCCAGCGCCTCGGCCTTCTTGTTGCCGACCGAGAAGGCGCTGAACCAGGCGTTGAACGACACGGAATCAAGCGTGCGCGTGACGATCGCGTCGTTGTCGAAGCGGTTGGCTCGGGTTCGCTGTGCCGATGCCTTGGCGAGCTGAACCGACGACTCCGTTCCCCATTTCGCCGCGGCATACCCCGAGTACGCCGCGAGCACTGCGACGAGCGACAGCAGCAGCGCCTCGGCGATCGACAGTCGGCGGTCGTGCCCGGTCGGCGCCTCGCTCTCGGAACCGGCCTCCGCCTCAGCAGCCCGTTCCCTGTGCTCGGCGATCTCCTTACTGACCTCACCCGGCGAGAGGCCCTCGGGCATGTCAGCGCGGGCTCAACGGGACCTCGAGGCGCCCGTTCCGTGCGCGCGAAGCAATCCTGCGCGGCCTGATCGCCAGCAGGTCGTCGATCAGCCCGAGCATCGCCCGGTGGGTCTCGTCGGTGTGCCTCGGGATCTGGCGTACGGCCTGGGTGCCGATCGACTCCAGGCTGAGGGTCTTGAGCTCGCACAGTCGACGCGCGGCGAACTCCGGAAGGAACCGGCGCATCCGCCGGTAGCGGCGCTCGTAGGTCCATGCGGTCACAGACTCGCTCCGGCGACGCTCGACGTCGGCATCGGCCCGCGTGCCCACGATCCTCGCCGCGTATGCATAGAGGTCCTGACGGGCGTCGTCGTCGACGGAGTCGTTGTAGGACCGCAGCAGCGAGCCCAGCACCGGGCAGACCGACGCGGGATGGTCGTTGAACGGCTCACCCGCGAGCATCGACGCGAGCTCCATGACGCAGGCCCCGTCGTCTGGGGAGTAGTGCTTGCCAGGGCTGAGCTTGATCGTCTGGTGGCTTACTCGCGTCATCTGCCTTCCTTCCTCGTGCGGCCAACACTGGTCATGAAACCGCGCCCGGCGGCGCTGTTCCTCACCCCATTGGGATGATGAGCCCGGCCGGGCGATCGGGTTCGATGCATGTCGATGACCGATCTCGCGCGCTGGCAGTTCGCGACGACGAGCATCTACCACTTCCTGTTCGTGCCGGTCACGATCGGGCTGTCGTTTTTGACCGCCGTGCTGCAGACGTCCTGGCACCGGTCCGGCAACCCGGAGCTCCGCAGGCTGACGCGCTTCTTCGGCGTCCTGCTCGTGATCAACGTCGCCGTGGGCGTGGTCACCGGACTCGTCCAAGAGTTCGAGTTCGGGATGAACTGGTCGGCCTATTCACGGTTCGTCGGCGACGTGTTCGGTGCGCCGCTGGCGATGGAGGGGCTGGCTGCGTTCTTCTTGGAGTCGACGTTCCTGGGCCTATGGATCTTCGGCTGGGACCGCCTGCCCAAGCGGGTCCACCTCGCCTGCATCTGGCTCGTCGCCGCCGGCTCGATGCTCAGCGCCGCGTTCATCCTCGCCGCCAACTCGTGGATGCAGCATCCGGTTGGCTACGCGATCAACCAGACCACTCACCAGCCCGAGCTCAACAACGTTCTCGCCCTGTTCACGAACCCCACCTTCCTGTGGGGCTACGTGCACGTGATCCTTGCGTCGCTCGTCACCGGCTGCGTCGTGATGCTCGCGGTGTCGGCGTGGTACCTGCGGCGCAAGGTCGAGGTCGAGGCATTCAAGCGCTCATCCAAACTCGCATTGATCGTGCTGATCCCGTCGCTCGGGCTGGCGCTGTTCGTCGGCAGCGAGCTTGGCGTCGTGGAGGACAAGTACCAGCCGATCAAGATCGCCGCCGCCGAGGCGCAATGGAACACGTGTCAGCCGTGCTCGTTCTCGGCGTTTCAGATCGGCGGCGGCAAGCACGACATGACGCCGACGAAGGTGATCGCGATCCCCGATCTGTTGTCGTTCCTCGCCACCAACTCCTTCAAGGGCCAGGTCGTCGGCCTCAACCAGCTGCAGCAGCAGTACACCAAGCAGTACGGCCCCGGGGACTACATCCCGAACGTGTTCATCCAGTACTGGTCGATGCGGGTGATGGCCTACCTCGCGGCTGCGCTGTTCGTGTTCGCGCTGTGGGGCGGCTGGCTGATGCGGCGGGGAAAGCTCGAGCTGTCGCGCTGGTTTCTGGTGCTCGCAGGGTGGGCCATCGTCGTGCCGTTCCTGATGAACACCGCGGGGTGGATGCTGACCGAGAACGGGCGCCAGCCGTGGATCGTGCAGGGTCTGATGAAGACCACGGAGGGGGTGTCGCCGTCGGTCAGCACGACCGAGATCTGGATCAGCCTGATCACGTTCGTCCTGATCTACGTCGTGCTCGGCGTGGCCGACCTGGTCCTGATGATGCGCTACGCCCGCCGGGGGCTGCCCGACGAACAGGCGGTCTCGACGTCGGGTGAGGGCGAGCTCCCGGGCGGAGCGCTGCCGGAGATGGCCTACTGATGCTTGCACTCCACACACTCTGGTTCGTCGTGATCGTGTTCTTCTGGACGGGGTTCTTCGTCCTGGAGGGATTCGACTTCGGCGTGGGCGTGCTGCACGTCGTCGTCGGCAGGACCAGCGAGGAGCGGGCGGAGGCGCTCGAATCGATCGGCCCGTTCTGGGACGGGAACGAGGTCTGGCTGATCGTCGCCGGCGCGGCGACGTTCGCTGCGTTCCCGGGCTGGTACGCGACGATGTTCTCGAGCCTGTACCTGGCACTGCTGCTCGTCCTCGCGGCGCTGATGGCCCGCGGTGTCGCGCTCGAGTTCCGCGAAAAGCTCGACGATCCGCGCTGGCGGCGCGGGTGGACGTGGGCGACGGTCGGGGGCAGCGCGCTCGTGCCGCTGCTGGTCGGCGTCGGCCTCGGCGACCTGCTCCACGGCTTGCCGATCAACTCGAGCCACGAGTTCACGGGAAACTTCTTCGATCTGCTGACGCCGTACGGTCTATGGACCGGGCTGACGTTGTTGCTGCTGTCGCTGCTGCACGGCGCGACCTTCCTGATGCTCAAGACGACTGGCGAGCTACGGGAGCGATCCGCGACGGCAGCCCGACGGCTCGTGTGGCCTGCGGCCATTGCAATGCTCGCGTTCGTGATCTGGACCCGCGCGATCGCAGGCCCGCATTTCCCGAGCCCGCTGATCGCGGTGGCTGCGATCGCCGTCCTCGCCGCTCCCTACCTGATCAGCACCCAACAAGCGGGCTGGGCGTTCGCCACGTCGGCCGCTGGGATGGCCACCGCCGTGGTGTCGATCTTCGTGGCCCTGTACCCGAACGTGATGGTGTCGAGCACCAACGCGGCCTACAACCTGACGGTCTCCAACTCTTCCTCTGCCAAGTACGCACTCACCGTGATGACGGTGGTCGCGGTGCTGTTCCTGCCGCTGGTCCTGCTCTACCAGGGCTGGTCGTACCACGTGTTCCGGGCACGGATCGGTCGCGGCAAGGCGCCCGCCGATCCACAGCCGCCGGCGACGGCCGCTACGACTGAGCCGACCGGCTGACGACCACGTCCTCGTCCCAGTCGATCTGTGCGGCGTCGCCGCGGTCGAGTACGTGCGGGCCGCCCGTCTTTGAGAACCCGTCCCACGCCCAGTCGACGAACGCCTCGATCTTGGCCTTCGTGCCGGTCATCAGGCTGGCGTGCACGCCAAGCCACGCCATGTGCGCAAGCTGGCCGTGGATCTCGTGGTGGCGCTTGCCGACCTCGGCGATCGCCGCGCCGCGGCCGATCATCGCCATGATGCCCTTGTCGTGGTAGACGAACGGCTTGCGGGGCTTGCCCTCGAAGTCGGCGAGGATGTTGTCGGCCGCCCAGTGGCCGGATTGCAGCGCGACCGATCCAAGCTGTGGCAGCGCGCCGGCTCCGGCCTCGGGAATGTTCGCGATATCCCCGATCACGTAGACGCCGTTGTGGCCTGCCAGCGTCAGGTCGCCCTGGACGTCGACTCGGCCTCCGCGCCCCTGAGCGAGCCCCCCGTCGGCGGCGACGGCCGCGGCCTTGATGCCACCACCCCAGATCACGCACCGCGTGGCGATCGTGCTGCCGTCCGACAGCAGCGCGTGCCCGGTGCCGACCTCCTTGACGCCCGTGCCCGAGGTGAATCTTCACGCCCTTCTCCTCGAGCACCTTGGCGACATACCCGTGAGCCTTGTCCGAGAACGGCTTGAGCAGTGCGTCGCCGTAGTCGAGCAGGTGAATCTGCGCCGCGGCGGCGTCGAGGTCCCCGTACGTCGCGGGCAACGTCACCGACACCATGTCGGCGATCGCTCCCGCCACCTCGACGCCGGTCGGCCCACCCCCGACGATCACGAAGTTCAGCGCGCCACGTTCGATCAGCTTCGGGTCGCGATCGACCTGCTCGAAGATCCCGAGGATCCGCGAGCGCAGCCGCGTGGCGTCGTCGAGCGAGTACAACGGGAACGCGCTCTCGGCGGCGCCCGGCGTGCCGAAGAAGTTCGGCTGCGAGCCGGCGGCGAGCACGAGCACGTCCGCATTCCATTGCCCGCCGTCGGTCGACGTCACGGTTCTCGCGGCAAGATCGACCGCGGAGATTTCGGCGAGCTTGACATCGACGTTCTTCTGGTCGGCGAACACCGACCGCAGTGAGTGCGCGATGTCGCTGGGCGCGAGCTGCGAGGTCGCCACCTGGTAGAGCAGCGGCTGGAACTGGTGGTAGTTGTTGCGGTCGATCAGGGTTACCCGGACGTCGTCGTGCTCAGCGAGCCGCTGCGCGCAGCCGAGGCCGGCGAAGCCCCCGCCCACGATCACCACGTGACGGTGCTCGCCCCCGCTCATGACGCTGCCTTCCCTTCAGCAGCGACCGACGCGCGCGCCGACAAGCGCTCCAGCAGATGGTCGCCGACACGGACCGCGTTGGCCATCGCGGTCAGCGCCGGGTTGACGGCGCCGATGCTCGGGAAGAAGCTGGTGTCGACGACGTAGAGGTTGTCGAGCTCGTGGGTCTTGCAATTGACGTCCAGCACCGAGCTGGCCGGGTCTGTGCCGAACCGGCAGGTCCCCGCCTGGTGCGCGCAGCCCGCGACCGGGATCTCGTTCTTCAAATACGCGTTGTGGGGCAACAGGTGGTGGTGATGCATGTCGAGGTGCGAGAGCATCGACTTCAGTTGCTCGTAGAGCCGCTTCTTTGGCACCTCGTTGCTCGCTTTGTACGCGATCGTGATCGTGCCATCCCGGCCGACCGTGACCCGGTTCTCGGCCCTTGGCAGGTCCTCGGTCGAGAGCCAGAAGTCGACTGCGTGCCGCGCCACGTCGCGCAGCGTCCAGCTCGGAGCCAGCGCCGTTTCGCCCGGCTTCTCGCCGCGGAACATCGCAGCCTGTGACTTGCCGACCATCTGGATGTTGCCCATCGGGAACTCGAAGTCCGGGCCGCTGAAGTAGAAGTCGTTGAGCCCGAGCGTCTTCTGGAAGACCGTCGGGTTCTCCTCGCGCGACAGGGCCAGCACGGCCTGGCTGTTGTGGAACATGTAGTTGCGCCCCACCTGGCCGGAGCGGTTGGCGAGCCCGTCGGGGTGGCTGTCGCTCGCCGACATCAGCAGCAGCCGCGCCGAGTTGGCGGCGCCGCAGGACACGACGACAACGTCGCCGCTGACGCTCTCGTTGGCGCCGTCGTGGTCGACGATGACGCCGGTGACCTCGGTCCCGGCGTCGTTGGTGGTCAGGCGCTTGACCTCGGAGTCGATCCACAAAGTGACGTTCGGGTGCTGCAACGCGGGGCGCACGCCGAGCACCTCGGCGTCGGCCTTCGCGTGAACGATGCACGGGAAGCCGTCGCAGTTGTCACAGCGCATGCACGTGCTGAACGGCATGTTGCTCTCGTCGAGCATCACGCCGCAGGGCGCGTGGAACGGATGGTGGCCGAGTTTCCCCAGGTCGTCGGAGAGCTTCTGGATCCGCGGCTCGTGCGAGACCGCCGGGAACGGGTACGGCGCGCCGGCAGGTGGCTCGGTCGGGTCCTCGCCGCGGGCTCCGTGCACGTGGTAGTAGCGCTCGGCGAGCGTGTAGTACGGCTCCATCTCGTCGTAGGCGATCGGCCACGCCGGCGAGATCCCGTCGTGGTGGCGAAGCTCGCCGAAGTCCTCCGCTCGCAACCGGTACAGCGCTGCCCCGTACATCTTCGTGGCGCCTCCCACGAAGTAGTGCACCTGGGGCTGGAACACCTCGCCGTTCTCGTAGCGCCACATGTCGGACGTCACGTAGCGGCCGTTGACGAATACCTCCTCCGCCGAGACGTTCTGGGGCTCGCGTGGCAGCCAGCCCCCGCGCTCGATCAGCAGGATCTTCTTGTCCGACGGCGCGAGGTGGCGTGCCAGCGTCCCCCCACCGGCGCCGGAGCCGATGATGATCACGTCGTAGTGGGCCATTGTCGCCCCCTACCGCTTGGTCGGGATCGACCGCAGCAGCGCCATTGAGCTCGGCGGCCCGAGTCCCTCCAGCGCCAGCTGCTCGGCGAGAATGATCCGCGAGGAGGCCTCGATCAACGCCAGGTGCGAGAACGCCTGGGGGAAGTTCCCCAGGAACCGGCCCGTGTCGGAATCGAACTCCTCCGCGTACAGCCCGAGCGGGGACGCCACCCGCAGCAGACGCTCCATCAGGTCGTGGGCGCGCTGACCCTCGCCGACGATCGACAACGCGCTCACCAGCCAGAACGAGCAGATCAGGAACGTGCCCTCCTTGCCCGATAGCCCGTCGTCCGTCTCGTCGGTGCGATAGCGCAGCACGAAGCCGTGCTCGGTCAGATCGTCGGCGATCGCGAGCACGCTTGCGTGCATACGTTCGTCCTCGCCCGGCAGGAAGCCGAACATCGCCGCCAGCAGCGTCGAGGCATCGAGCGCGTCGGTGTCGTAGTGCTGGCGCAGCACGCCGTCCTTGGTGAGGCCGTGCGCGAGGATGTCGGCGTGAATCTCGGCGGCCGTGGCGCCCCACTTCGCCTCGAGCTCCGGATTACCGCGAATCGCGGCGAGCTTGGCGGCGCGATCCATCGCCACCCAGCACATCAGCTTCGAGGAGACGTAGTGCTGGGGCTTTCCGCGCGCCTCCCAGATGCCCTGATCGGGCTTGCGCCAGACCTTGGTGGCGCACTCGGCCTGGGCCTCGACGATCGGCCACAGCCGGCGCGGCAGGCGCTGGCTGTGCATAGTGTGCTTGAGGATCGAGTCGAGCACCGCGCCGTAGACGTCGTTCTGTCGCTGGTCGAAGGCCCCATTGCCGATCCGCACCGGGTACGCGCCGGCGTAGCCGGTGAGCTCCTCGCGGAACGACTCGGTGAGGTCGCGCCGCCCGTCGATGCCGTACATGATCTGCAGCCCGCCGTCGCTGTTGGGCTCGATGTCGCCGACGAACTGCATGAACTCGTCGGCCTCCCAGTCGAGCCCGAGTAGGTGCAGCGCCTGCAGCGTGAACGTCGAGTCGCGCATCCACGAATAGCGGTAGTCCCAGTTGCGCTCGCCCCCCGGAGTCTCGGGCAACGACGTGGTCAACGCCGCCACGAGCGCGCCGGTCGGCATGTAGGTCAGCCCCTTGATCACCAGCGCCGAGCGCTGGATCGCCTCGCGCCAGCGATGGTCGGCAAACCTCGCGGCGCGCGCCAGCCATCGCCGCCAGAAGCGGACCGTGTCATCGAGCCGCGCGGTGGCGTCGTCGACATCGACTGGAGTGATCAGCCCGTCCTCCCAGGAAAGCGCGACATACGCCCGATCGCCTGCCGACAGGGTGTGCCGGGCACGAACTCGTGTGCCCTCGATCCCGAGCTCGAGATCGGTCTGCAGGCGGATCGTCAGGCCGGCGCCCGTCACGTCGGCAACGTGCCGGCTGCCGTCCACCAGGGTCCATTCGCCCGGTGTGCGCCCGTAGTCGAATGCCGGCTCGCACACCAGCTCGACCTCGACCTCTCCGTCCAGGCACGTGACCGTCCGCACGAGCATGTGCTCCGCGTCCTCGTCTGCCGGCGGACGCGTGTGCGGGGTGATCACGTCCTCGCGCTTGGTCGGGCCCATCACCAGGGCGTCGCGCACCTCCACCCACCCGCGCGGGGTCTTCCACGTCGTGATCAGGACGTTGGTTCCCGGCTTCGTAGTAGCGACCGGAGGGGACGTTGATGCCGAATGGCCCGAAGCGGAACATTCCCGCTCTCGCGATCCAGCAGCGTGCCGAACACGCTCGGCGAGTCGAACCGTGGCACGCACAGCCAGTCGACCGAGCCGTCGGGCGCGACCAGCGCACCGGTGTGGCAGTCCGACAGGAACGCGTAGTCGGCGATCGGGGGAAACGGCGACGGCGCGGCCGCACTCTGGAACTCGCGCACCGTCTCGGCGGCCTTGTCGCCGTGGTTGGTGCGTGGGGACTTCTTCTTGCTGGCCGTGGCCATCGTGTTCGTCTCCTTCTCGGTTGCGCTCATGACGCAATCCAGGGACCGCGCCAGCGGCCGGTGCCCGCGAGCAGCCGGTCGGCCTCCTCCGGTCCCCAGCTGCCCGGTGCGTATGAGTGCACCGGCGGGGGATGCTCGATCAGCGGTCGCATGATCCGCCAGGTCTCCTCGACGCTGTCCTGTCTGGTGAAGGGCGCGCTGTTGCCCTGCATCGCGGCGAGCAGTAGCACCTCGTAGGGGGTCGGGCCCTCGCCGCCCTCCTCGGCGAACTCCATGTCCATCGTGATCTCGCGCGGACCTCCTTCGTCGGCGCGGTGGGCGTCGAGGATCAGGCGGATGCCGGTCGTCGGATCGAGCTTGATCACGAGCTGGCTCTCGACGGGCGGCCGCCGCCCGGTCGTCGGAAGGAATCCCAGCCGGGGTGGCCGGCGGAACACCAGCCGGACCTCCGTCTGGGTCACCGGCAGAAGCTTGCCGGTGCGGATGAACCAGGGCACGCCGGCCCACCGCCAGTTGTCGATCTCGAGCCGCAGCGCCGCGTATGTCTCCGTCGTGGAGTCGGGCTTGACGCCGTCGACCTTGAGGTAGCCGTCGTACTGGCCGCGGACGTAGTGCGCCGGATCGGCTTCCGGCATCGAGCGGAACACCGCGAACTTCGCGTCCTTCAACGTTCGTGGATCCGAGCCGGCTGGGGCCTCCATCGCGGCCGCCGCGAGCAGCTGCATCAGGTGGTTGACGACGACGTCGCGCAGCGCGCCCACCGGGTCATAGAAGTGGCCGCGATCCTCGACGCCGAAGGCCTCGGCCATCGTGATCTGCACGCTGGCGATGTGGTTGCGGTTCCAAATCGGCTCGAGGTTCGAGTTGGCGAACCGCAGGTACAGGAACTCGTCAAGCCCCATCTTCCCGAGGAAGTGGTCGATCCGGTAGAGCTGAGGCTCGGTGATGTACTGATGAATGTCGGCGGCCAGCGCACGCGCCGATTCGAGGTCGTGACCGAACGGCTTCTCGACCACCACGCGTGCGTTGCGGGTGAGGCCGGCCTCCGACAGCCCCTTGATCACCGTCGCGAACAGGAACGGGGGTATCTCGAGGTAGAACACCGGGGTTCGCGCCTGGGCGATCGCCTCGGCGACGCGGCTAAACGTCCCGGGATCACTGAAATCGCCTTGGACGTACGAGAGGCGGTCCGCGAGCCTCCCGAACACGTCCGGATCGACGCGTTCCCCGGTGTTCTCGATCGCTGTCCGCGCATGGCTGCGCAGTTCATCCAGCGACCAGTCGTTGCCCGCTACCCCGATGATCGGGCAATTCAGCAGCCCCCGCGCTTCAAGCCTGTAGAGGGAATGGAAGGTCATCACCTTTGCGAGATCGCCGGTGATGCCGAACACGACGAGCGCGTCGGCTGGTCCCTCGAAGTCGGCTGGGCCGCCCGGCTCACCCGGTTTTTGCTCGGTGGCCACTGCCATGTCTCAAATCTCCTTATCGCGGCCGATTTCACCTCGGCAACTGATGCTGTGCCACGCAAGCTAAGTGCGCTTGACCGCGCGGGCATCACCCCGTTGGTATGAATTGGTCGCATGACTAAGCCTCTGGTGGTTGTGACTGGAACGCTGCGCGACGCCGGCCTGGAGCCGCTGCGGGCGCGCTACGAGGTCGTCGTGCTCGGCGATGCGCCGGCACGCGGGCACGTCCTTGACCGTCTACCGGGTGCCGCGGCGATCGTCTCGCGCACGAGCGTGCCGATCGACGGCGACGTGCTCGATGCCGCGGGGGATTCGCTTCAGGTCGTCGCCAACTTCGGCGTCGGCTACGAAAACATCGACCTCGACGCCGCGCGCCGGCGCAACGTGCGCGTCACCAACACGCCGGGTGTGCTCAGCGCTGCGACCGCGGAGCTCGCCGTGACGCTGATGCTCGCCGCCGCTCGCCGGGTCGCCGAAGGCGACGGGATCGTCCGGGCGGGGAAATGGGATGCCCACGGCGCAGACACGTTCCTCGGCCGCAACCTGGTGGGGGCCACCGTCGGTCTGGTGGGCTTCGGTCGCATCGGTCAGACCGTCGCGCGCCTGCTGTCGGGGTTCGACGTCCGCATCGTGTACGCCGACGTGGCCGACGTCGAGACCGAAGTGCCGGCCCAGCGGCTGGATCTCCACGAGCTGCTCGCGGTGGCTGACTTCGTCAGCCTGCACGTGGCATTCACCGAGAGCGCCAGGCATCTGATCAACGCGCAGACGCTCGCGCTGATGAAGCCGGGATCGATCCTGGTCAACACCAGCCGCGGCGCGGTCGTCGACACGCAGGCGCTGATCCGCGCCCTCCGCGAGGGGCGGCCGGCGGCAGCGGGGCTCGATGTGTTCGAGGGTGAGCCCAACGTGCCGCCGGAGCTGCGGGCGTTGCCGAACACGGTGCTGCTCCCGCACGTCGGCTCGGCCACCGAGAGCACGCGCGACGCAATGGCGCGGCTGGTCGCCGACAACGTGATCGCCGTGCTCGACGGCGGCGAGCCGCTCACCCCGGTGGTCTGAACCCGATGTGGGATGCGAAAGGGCGGTATTTCACGTCTTTCGCGTCCCACATCTAGTCCGCGATCTGTGGATCAGAGCGCTAGAGCTCGGCTGACTCCCCTGGCAGCAGCACACGCACGTCGACCTCCGGCGCAAGCTCCGCGGTCAGCTCGGCGAATTCCCGCGCGTGCCGGTCGGAGCCTCCGTCCCGCGCCCACGGCAACGCGAACGTGCCCCAGTGGATCGGGATCGCCAGCTTCGGGCCGATCATCGCGGCCGCCTGAGCGGCCCGCTGGGGGTCGAGGTGCCCCTCGCCGACGCTCGGGCCCCAGCCCCACACCGGCAGCAGCGCGACGTCGACGGTCCCGCGAAGCTCGCGCATGCCCTCGAACAGGTCGGTGTCGCCCGCGAAGTACACCCCGAGCGGTCCCCGCGCAACGAAGCCGACCGGATCCGCGTGCCTGCCGAGCGGCCGCCGCCGGTCGTCGTGCAGCGCCGGTGTGGCGATCACGCGCACGTCACCGACCGACACCTCGGTCCCCGCCGAGACTTCCCGGACAACCTCGATGCCGGCGCCCCGCAGCCAATCGCCGGCTCCGCTCGGCGCGATCACCGGCGCGTGCAGGCGCCGCAGCGAACCAAGATCGGCGTGGTCGGCGTGCAGATGCGAGAGCAGCACGGAGTCGATCGGCGCCAGCGCCGCCGCGTCCACCGCCTCGCCGGAGACGCGGACCAGCGGACCGACGCGTCGCCCCAGCACCGGGTCGGTGAGCAATCGCACGCCGTCGAGCTCGATCAGCACGGTGGCGTGTCCGAGCCAGGTGATCCGGTCGCCGCTCATCCTCCGAACAGAATGACGATCCCGGCGCACCCCGCGGCGATAATCGCAACACGAATGACTGAACGAGAGCTCGACACCACTTACGGCGAAGAGCTGGTCTGGAGCCCGGACGTGCCGCGCTTCAAGCCGCTCAACCTCGCGATCAACTGGATCGTCTCGGCCGCGGCGGTCGGCGTGGCCGCCGCGATCGTCCCGCACGTCACCGTCCACGGTGTCGGCGAGGCGTTCATCGCCGCGGCGGTGATCGCGATCCTAAATGCCGTCCTGTCACCCGTCATCGCCGCGCTGCGCCTGCCGTTCACGCTCGCGCTCAGCTTCGTGCTGGTGCTCGTCCTGGACGCCGTGGTGCTGCTGCTCGCGTCGAAGATCGACCCCAACTCGATCCAGGTCGACTCGTTCGGCTGGGCGCTGGCCGCTGCGCTCGTGATCTCCGCGGCAAGCATGATCTTGCAGGCGCTCCTCGGCGTCAACGACGAGGACACGTACATGCTGCGGGTGATCAGGCGAATCGCCCGCCGTCAGGGAGGCCACGCGCACACGTCGGAGCCCGGGATCGTGTTCCTCGAGATCGACGGTCTGGCGCTGCCCGTGCTGGCGCGGGCGATGCGCGACGGCGTGGTCCCGGAGATGCACCGGTGGCGCAGCAGCGGCACGCATCTGCTGGTCCAGTGGGAAACCGACCTGAGCTCGCAGACCGGGGCAAGTCAGGCGGGGATCCTGCTGGGCTCAAATGAGAACATCCCGGCGTTTCGGTGGGTCGAGAAGGAGTCCGGGAAGGTGATGTCGTGCTCCTCGCCGGCGGACTGCGCCGAGATCGAGCGGCGCGTGGCGACGGGCGACGGGCTGCTGACGAACGACGGCGCCAGTCGCGGGAATCTGTTCTCCGGCGAGGCCGACGCGGTGATCCTCACGGTCAGCAAGATGGAGGCGGAAAAGCGCGCGAACCCGGGCTACCGGGCGTTCTTCGCCAACGGCTTCAACGTGACCCGGGTGCTGGTGCTGTTCGGCTGGGAGGTGATCCTCGAGCGGATCGCGGCCATCCGTCAGGTCCGCCGGGACGTCACGCCGCGCGGCGAGCGCACCCGCAAGTACGCGCTGCTGCGCGCCGCCCTGTGCGTCGGTGTGCGCGACCTGATCGTGTTCGGCGTGCTCACCGACATGATGCGCGGACGGCCGGCCGTATACGCCACGTTCTCGAGCTATGACGAGGTCGCCCACCACTCCGGCCTCGAGCGGGCCGACACGATGGAGGCGCTGCGCAAGCTCGACCAGCACTTCGCGCGCATCGACCGCGCCCGTCGCTATGCCCCGCGCCCCTACAAGCTCGTCGTGCTCTCAGACCACGGGCAGACGCAGGGGGCGACGTTCAAGCAGCGCAACGGATACGACCTCGGTCAGCTCGTCGAGCGGTCGATCGAACGCGGGACGATTGCGCACATCGCTCAGGGCGACGAGAACGACGCCGCGGTCGGTCACGCGGTCAACGAGGCGACCGGCACCAACGCGGCGCACGACGAACAAAGCGACGAGCTCACCGATCGCCACGTGGTGGCGTTGGCGTCCGGGAACCTGGGTCTGATCTACCTGATGGAGGAGAAGCGCCGCCTCACGCTCGAGGAGATCGAAGAGCGTCACCCGCGCCTGATCCCGGCGCTTCGCGACCATCCGCACATCGGCTTCCTGCTGGTCCGCTCAGGCCGACACGGTCCCGTCGTGCTCGGAGCAAAGGGGACGCACTATCTGGACGACGGTCGCATCGAGGGCGAAGACCCGCTCGCCCCGTTCCCGCCAAACGCCGCCGCGCATCTGCGGCGCACGGACGGCTTTGACCACGTCGCCGACATCATGGTCAACAGCTTCTACGACCACGAGCTCGACCAGGGCTGCGCGTTCGAGGAGCTGATCTCGTTCCACGGCGGCATGGGAGGCCCGCAGACCGAGCCCTTCCTCCTGTACCCCATGGAGCTGCCGCTGCCGGCCGAGCCGATCGTCGGGGCCGCGCAGGTCCACGCCGTGCTGACTGGATGGCGTCGCCTGCTTCAGGCGCAGTCGCCGCGCGCGGACGCGTCGCTCACGGCACCGGTCTCCGAGTGACATCGCCGCTGCGTCCGCCGATCCCCTGTGGATCGGCGACCTGGGCGCGGTCGATGTCGACCGAGTCGGCGAAGTTCCGAGCGACGGTGGCGTCCAAGCGCGCCAGCTCTTCGTCGATCGCGGGCCGGTGCTCTTCGCGGACCTCGTCGTGCAGCTCCTCGAGCAGGGCGCGCATCCGCCGCATCACCTGGATCGACGACGCTCCGTAGCAGCGGATCTCTGTGGCAGCGAGCGTCAGGTAGTCGTCCCAGCTTCGGATCGGGAACACCAGGCCGATCGTGTTTTCGTGCTCTGAGGTCCACTGCGATCGCGACAGGTCGATGCCGCCGATCACGCGCAGCACGTCGCCGAGGTGATCGATCACCTGGACCGCGGTGGTCGGATCGTTGACTGCGGGCGACAGGGCCTTGATGGCGACGTCCACCATGATCCGGATGGCGAACGACGGATCCTGCTCGACCGTCCGCTCGTCTCCGAGGGCGATCATTGCGCGCAGCGCCTCGTACTCGCCGCCATCGGTAGCGGGGCCGCCGTAGGCCTCGATCAGGACGGCGCCGGCGGGGACGAAGTCGCCGATCCTGTGGCGCATGACGACCAGCCGGCGGTTGTGGCGCGCCCAGGCGACCAGGCCGTCGATGTCGACCGCCTGAATCGCCCCGGCTCGAGCGCTGCGGGCCACCACCGAGGCCGGCTCGTCGCGGTCCTGCACCGTTCCCCAGAAGACGTCGGGCTCGGCCGCGAGCCGTGTCTCGCGTGCGACGAAGTCGCGACGCACGTACCCGCTGACAAGCGACGCCACGGCGACCGGCCGCAAGCGGTGCAGGAAGCGATCGAGGAAGATCAGGAACACCAGCAGCGACACGATCAGCAGCACGCCCGCGATCGACGTGCCCAGGTTGGGGACGAAGTTCTTTTCGACGCGGCGCAGCAGCATGAACGAGAACGCCAGCGTCCCGACCAGCAAGGCCAGCACGGCCTTGAGCATCCGGTCGCGGTACCAGATCCTCATGTACCTCGCGGAGAACGTCCCGGTCGCCATCTGCACGACCAGCACCGTGACCGTCACCACGAACCCGGTGAGCGCGGCGGTCGCCCCGACGATCGTCGTCAACAACGTGCTCGCCGTCGACGACGAGTAGGTGAGCGCGTCGGGCAGCGACAGGCTCTTGTCGAGCAGCAGGACGCCCGAGCCCGCGAGCACTCCGAGCACCCCTCCCGCCAACGGCAGCACCCACAGGCTTCCGCGCAGGTATTGCCGGATGCGAAAGCGCCTGGCCCAGCTCATCGCAGCCCCTGCTCGCGACGCCACATCTCCGCATAGGCACCTGGGCGCGCCGCGAGCTCGTCGTGTGTGCCGCGCTGCAGCACCCGACCGCCGTCGAGCACGATCACCTCGTCGGCCGCCTGCAGCCCGGCGAGCCTGTGCGTGATCAGCAGGACTGCCCGGTCGCCGGCGGCGTCGAGCACGTCGGCGACGATCGCATCGGCCGTGGCCGTATCAAGGTGCTCGCCGGGCTCGTCGAGCACCATCACGGGGAAGTCCGCCAACAGGACGCGCGCGGCAGCCAGCCGTTGGCGCTCGCCTCCTGACATGCGCTCGCCGAGCTCGCCCACATAGGTGTCCAGCCCATCGGGCAGGCCGTCGACCCAGGCACCGAGGCGAGCGGCCACGAGCGCCTCACGCAGTTGCTCGTCGGACGCCTCGCGCCGCGCCAGCCGGAGGTTCGCCCGGATCGTCGTGTCGAACACGTGCGCGTCCTGCGACAGCAGCCCGATGACCCGGCGGCATGCGTCGCCTTCCAGCTGCGACAGCTCGATCCCGTCGAGCGTCACCGAGCCGCTCTGGTAGGGCGCCAGGCGCAACAGCACACGCGCGAGCGTCGACTTTCCAGCGCCGCTGCGGCCCACGACCGCCACTCGTCGCCCGGCCGACAGATCCAGATCGACCCCGTCCAGCACCCACGGCCCGTCGTCGTAACGACAGCGGAGACCTCGGATGCGGAGCGCGTGTGTCGCGAGCTGGTCGGGCAGCGACTGCGGCCGCGCGGGCTCGGCGACAGCCGGCTCGGCCTCGAGCACCTCGCCGACGCGCTCCAGCGACCCGCGCACCCGAGACAGCGTCTGGGTGGCCGCCGGCAGTGGCGAGGCGAGCTCGAACGCGGCGAGCGGCACGATCGCGATCACCGCCAGCAGGACGACGTCGAGGCGTCCCGCGCGCACCGCCGAGACGCCGACCAGCAGGCAGCCGAACGTGGCCAGCGCCGGCAGCAGCGTCGCCAGGCCCTGACCGATCCCCGCCGTCAGCGCCCGTCGGCGCGCGATCCGCGCAAGCCGCGCGTCGATCTCCATGGCCTCGCCGAGCTTGCGGTCCGCCGCTCCGAAGGCGGCAAGCTCAGGGGCACCGCGGACGAGCTCGACGACCGCCGAGCTCAGCGCGCCTCGCACCTCGGCTTGCGCGGCCTCAGCCTGGCGGGCCAGCCGCTGTGTCAGCCACGGCACGACGGTCGCGGCGAGCAGCAGGGCCACCGCGACGATCGCCCCGGCTGCCGGCAGCAGCACCCACTCGAGCATGACCGTGCCGACTCCCACGATGATCGCGATCGCGAACGGAGCGATGACCCGGACGAGCAGGTCCTGGACCGAATCGACGTCGTCGACGAACCGCGCCATCAGGTCGCCGCTGCGAAACGCGGGCAGGCCGCAGGGCGCCAGCGGCTCCAGCGCTGCGTAGATGCGCACCCGCAGGTCGGCGAGCGCGCGCAGCGCCGCGTCATGCCCGACCAGCCGCTGTCCGTAGCGCGCCAGTCCCTTCGACAGCCCGAAGAACTGCACGGCGACGATCCCGAGCGCCAGCGCGGACTCGTGCGGGTGCTGGGCGGCGCGAGAGATCAGCCATGCCGCCGTCGCGAGCAGCCCGATCCCCGCCCCAAGCGCGCACGCCCCGAGCAGGCAAGACTCGAGCAGCCGCCGACGCGCCGGCCGGATGAGCGCCAGCGCCGATCTCATGCGGGCACCGCGCTCGGCGTCAGGTCGACGACGGCGTCGGCGAGGGCGACCAGCGCGGGGCGATGCGCGACGACGATCGCGGTCCGCCCCCGCATCAGTCGCTGCACCGCCTCCAGCACCTCGTACTCGGTAGCCCCGTCGAGGTTGGCGGTCGGCTCGTCGAGCAGCAGCAGCGGAGCGTCGCGAAGAAACAGCCGCGCAAGCGCGACGCGCTGACGCTCGCCCGCCGACAGCAGTGAGCCGCGGTCGCCGATCGCGGCCTCCAGGCCCTCGCGGCGGAGCCGGACCACCTCCGCGAGGCCGGCGTCCGCGGCGGCCCGCGACACCTCCTCGTCGGTCGCGCCGGGCCTCGCCAGGCGGATGTTGTCCGCGATCGATCCGGCGAACAGCTGCGGTCGCTGCGGGAGCCAGGCAACCTGGGCACGCCAGGCGTCGGGATCCAGCTCCGCGAGGTCGGCGTCGCCGATCAAGACCGATCCCGCCTCCGGCGCAGTGAATCCGAGGACCACGCTCAGCAACGTCGACTTCCCGCAGCCGCTGGCTCCCGTGAGCGCCACGATCTCCCCGGGCGCAACGCTCAGCGACACGCCGTCGAGCGCCGGCGTCGCCCGGCCCGCGTAGGACACCGTGAGCTCCTGCACCGTGAGCTCGGCGGTCGACAGGTCGGGGATGTCGACGCTCCGCCCGCGCGCCGGTGTCGGCGCCTCCAGCAACGCGAAGATCCGCTCCGCCGCGCTGACGCCGTCGGCGCTGGCGTGGTAGTTGGCCGCCAGCGTTCGCAGTGGTAGGTACGCCTCTGGCGCAAGCACCAGCACGAACAGCGCGGTTCGAAGGTCGAGATCGCCCGCCAGCAGACGCAGCCCCACCGCGACCGCCACTATCGCCACCGAGATCGTCGACAGCAGCTCGAGCGTCAGCGAGGACAGGAACGTGACGCGCAACGTTGCGAGCGTGGCGAGCCGATGGCGATCGGCGACGTCGGCGATCACCTGCGTCTGACGCTTGGCCGCGCCGAACACCTTGAGCGTGGGCAGGCCCGAAGTGACGTCCAGGAAGTGCCCGGCGAGCCGCTCGAGGATGCGCGTCTGCGCCTCGGTCCGGTCGCGTGTGGTCGCGCCCACCAGCGCCATGAACACCGGGATCAACGGCAGCGTCACCGCCACGATCACACCGGAGATCCAATCGGCGGCGAGCAGCGCCACGACGACGACGAGCGGGACGATCGCGGCCAGCAGAAGCTGGGGGAGATACAGCGAGTAGTACGCGTCCAGGGCGTCGATCCCCCGGCCGGCGAGCGTGGCGACCGCGCCGGTCCCCGGGGCCGACACAGCGCCGGGATCGCGCGTCAGCCGCGACAGCAAGGCCGACCGCAGCTGGGTCTTGACCAGCGGCGCCGAGCGCCCGGCCACGACCTCGCCGCCCCAGGCGACCAGTGCCCGTCCGGCCACGACGACCAGCAGCGCCGTCAGCGCGCCGCGTAGCTGGGATAGGCCTCGACCGTCGAACGCGTCGGAGATGATCACCGCGATCAGCCACGCCTGCGCAATGACAAGCAACCCGTTGATCGCGCCGAGCACGACACAGGCGCCGATGAAAGCGCGGGCCGCGTGCGCGTGACGCAGGAGGCGACGGTCCACGATGCCGCTACTACTCCCTCGCCGCGAGCGCCTGCATCACCCGGTCGCAGGTCACGTTGGAATCGCTCGCCACGTCAACGGTGATGTCGGCCAATCGCTTGTAGGCGGGGAGGCGGGCGTCGCTCATCCGCTGCAGCACGGCGATCGGGTCCTCGGGGAGCGGCCGGTGATGCTGGCCGCTATGCGCGATGTTCTCGTGGACTGCGCTCGCGCGCAGCCAGACGGTCAGTTCGCCTTGCAGCACGCTGGGCTTGAGCACGGCGCTGCCGGCCGCGGCGAACACCGTGTCGGTTCGCGTCATCAGCGCATTGCGGAGCAGGCGATGCTCGATCGCGTGCAGAACCGCCTGGCCCCGCATTCGCTGCAGCTCGCCGGCTGTCGAGCCGGTCGCCTCCATCAGCGCCTCGTCGCAGTCCCAGAAGCCCCAGCCCAGACGCTTGGCCAGCAAACGGCCGCACGTCGTCTTGCCCGAGCCCATCATCCCGATCAACACGACGTGGCGGTAAGCGATGTTCATTGCGATTCGTGCGCCGCCGGTCGAGCGTAGGCGCTAGTGCCCGCCCGCGGGTCATCCGAACGGGGTGATGACCGGCCGTTGGTCGGCCCCTAGCTTGCACGCGTGTCGAGTACCCCTCCGCCCGCCGAGGCGCCGCTCACGGCAGAGTCGGCGAGCGCGATGATGAGCAGCAAGCCGTTCGTCGTGCTGCTGGTGCTCGTGGCGATCGTCGGCGTGGCCGTCTCACTGGCGTCCTGGTGCTTCCTGGAGCTGATCCACCAGATCCAGCAGGAGGTCTTCGTCCACCTCCCGCACGCCTTCGGGTATTCGAGCGAGCCGCGGTGGTGGCCGCTGCCGGTGCTGCCGATCGCGGCGTTCATCACGGCGTTTGCGATCGAAAAGCTGCCCGGACGGGGTGGGCACATCCCCGCCAACGGACTGGCGACCGGAGGCCCGCCTCCGACCATCCCCGACCTGTCCAGCGTCCTGCTGGCGGCGTTCGCCACGATCGGGATGGGCCTGGTGCTCGGCCCCGAGGCACCGCTGATCGCGCTGGGCTCAGGGCTCGGGGCGTTCTTCATCCGCCGCGCCCGCAAGGACGCCCAGCCCCAGGTCATCACGCTGGTTGCGGCGGCCGGCAGCTTCGCGGCTGTGTCGTTCGTATTCAGCTCGCCGCTGATAGCCGCCGTGATCCTGATCGAGGCATCGGGGATCGGCGGGGCCAGGCTTCCGCTGCTGTTGGTTCCGGGACTGCTTGCCGCGGGCATCGGCTCGTTGGTGTCGCTGGGGATGGGTTCGTTTACCGGGCTCAGCACCAAGGCCTATGCGCTCAGTGCGCTCCCGCTTCCGACCTTCGCGCACCCCGATCCGGGCAACTTCGCGTGGACGATCGGTCTCGCGATCGCGATCGCCGCCGGAGCGCACGTCATCATGCGCGGCGGCAAGAGGACCTACACCATGGTGTCGCCAAAGCCGTTCGTACTGCTTCCGATCGTCGGCCTGGCGATAGCCGGGTTGGCGATCCTGTTCTCGGAGATCACCGGCAAGGGCACCGACGAGATCCTGTTCTCCGGCCAGGACCAGCTCCCGGGTCTGGTGTCAGCTGCCGGCACCTACTCGGTCGGTGCGCTCGCGCTGATAGTCGGGTTCAAGGGGATCGCTTACTCCCTTTCGCTGGGGAGCTTCCGCGGCGGTCCGACATTTCCGGTGATGTTCATCGGGGCAGCCGCGGGGATCATGGCGTCGCACCTTCCGGGTTTTCACATCACCGCCGCGGTCGCGGTCGGCATGTCTGCAGGGGTCGTCTCCGTTCTGAGGCTGCCGCTTACAGCCGTGGTCGTGGCGATCGTGCTCACCGCGAATTCGGGGGTCGGAGCGGAGCCGCTCGTGATCGTCGGGGTGGTCGTGGCCTACGTGGTGACGCTTCTGCTGTCGCGTCGGTCGAGCGAGCCGGCCGCTGTCAGCTCATGAGTACGCCCGCAGGCCGTCGCCTTCCGCGGATCCGAGCTGCCGACCGGGGCGGAGCCTCCGACGTGGCGCAATATCGCTACGGCGCGGTGCTGCTGCTCGTCGTGGGTGTGGTCGTGTTCGTGATCGTCGCGCCCGACAACGACGCCTCCCGGGCATTCGCGTTCTTGCTCGTCGGCTTGGCGCTGCTGGTGGCCATTCTCACGTCCCGCGAGCGGAGCGTCGTGCGGCGCCGGCGGGCGGTCATTGGCGGAACGACCGTCGTGGTCATCACGGTGCTCACTGCGGTGGGTGCCATCTCCACCTCGATCACGTTTGCGGTCGGGGCGGTGATGACGCTGGTAGTCCCTGCGACGCTCACGGGCGGGCTCCTGAGGCTGGTGCGCGAGCGGGGCGCCACGGTTCAGGCCGTGGCGGGTGGGCTGGCCATCTACCTCCTGCTGGGGCTCGCGTTCTCGTCGTTGATCGGCTTCGTGTCGGTCGCGGCGCACGCGCAGTTCTTCACACAGGCTGCGCACGTGAGCACGAGCGACCGCGTCTACTACAGCTTCACCGTGCTGACCACTACGGGGTTCGGTGACTTCACCGCGGCCCATGGCGCGGGCCGCGCGCTCGCGGTCTTGGAGATGCTCGTCGGCCAGATCTACCTTGTGACCGTGATCAGCATCCTGATCGGTCGCCGCATCGAGCAATCCCGGTCATGAGTCGAGTCATCCTGTTCTCCCTCACCGCGGCGGTCAACCCGACGCTTGTCGCCGCCACGACCGTGATGCTGCTGCTTCCCAGCCCCAAGAAGCTGATGTTCGGCTACCTGCTCGGGGCATACATGACGAGCATCACGATCGGCTGCGTGGTCGTCCTGTCGCTGGGCGAGTCAGGCGCGGTCAGCACGACGCAGAACTCCGTCAACCCGGTGGTGGACCTGGCGATCGGGGGGCTGCTCCTGGCGATCGGATTCGCGCTGGGGACCGGGCGCGACCGGCGCTACCGGGAACGCCGGGCGCAAAAACGAGCGCGTGAGGAACCGAAGAAGACACCGCGCTGGCAGGAGGCGCTGGGCAAGGGCAACCCAAGGGTCACGTTCGTCGTCGGTGCGCTGCTGACGCTTCCCGGCGCCTCGTATCTTGCGGCCCTGGACGGAATCCACAAGCTGAACTACAGCAAGGCCGAAGACGTGCTGCTGGTGGTCCTGGTCAACGTGATCATGCTCTCGCTGATCGAGGTGCCGCTGCTGAGCTTCACGATCGCTCCGACCTGGACCCCGGCCGCGCTGGAGCGGGCGAAGGGATGGTTCGGGAGGCACGGGCACACCGCTGCGTTCATCGCCGTGACCACGATCGGGACGCTGCTCGTCGTTCAGGGCGTGGTCACGCTGATCGCGTCGTGATCAGCTGCACTTCGATTTGGTGGCGCTCGAGAAGTCCTGAACCGACTTGACGACCGCGCTGATCTGCGCGGGGACCTGCGCGATGACCGCGGGCTGGGTGGGCGACGAGGCCAGTGACTGGGCGCTCTTCTTGAGCGCGTCGATCGAGCTGGTGATCGCGGAGGTCTCGCTGGGGAAGTCGCCCTTGGCCGAGCTGACCACCGCGCTGGCGTCGGTTTGCACCTTTGAGAGCGCCGAGGTCAGGGCGTTGGTCCCTCCCTGCACGATGTTCACGCTCCCGAGGTCCTGAACCGACTGCTTGAGGCTCGCGGTCTGCTGGCAGTAGCTGGGCTTGCTGCTGCCGCCGCACGCCGCGAGAACCGCGACGACCGCGATCGCGGCCGGCACGCCCCACAGCCTCGGGCTACGCATGCATCGCACGAGTCCGAGGATCGCATTCAAGTTCCGGGCAGACAATGGAGCTCACCCCTCATCCTCGACGGGTGCGGGCACTACAACGCATCGTCGACCGCGGCGAGCACTCCCACATAGGCGGCGTGCGTGAACCACGCGGTCGCCATCACGCTCGGGGGCCACTTGGACGGCGGCGGCGTGCGCCCGAGCACCGGAAACAACGTCAGCGTCGCGGTCATCAGGGTGGCGCCGAACGCAAGGCTTGCCCTCGGCTCGCCGAGCCTCCGCCGCAGCAGTCCGTGCCACAGGCCGAACGCCGAGCCGTAGCCCCACCGCAGCGCGAGCCCGAGCTCGTTCTCCTCACGCGCGGTCACGTGTGGCAGGTGCATGATGCTCGCCACGATCTGTCCCGGCACGAGGCTGTCGTCGTAGTCGAGCGGGCCCGGGTGATGCGGGCGCAGCCGGCGCTCGGCCGCGTAGGCAAACGACAGGGCGGCGGTGCCGGTGGTGCCCGCGATCACGCTGCGGGCCGGCCAGGGCAGTCTTCGGCGGGACGCATCCATTGCGCTCTCTTCACCATCTCGCGACAGCGCGTCGGCCACATCATCCAAATCGGATGACCCGCCGGCCGTGGCGCAACTTGCGCACGCACCGCAGAGGTGGTGTCTACACCCGCCAACACAGAGGCGTGCCACCTTGTCAGCGATCGCCGGTGCGCGAGAACCTGCACCAAGCAGGTCAAGGTCCGAGCAGTCCCCAAAAATTGACGACGATCACCGCGCCAAACCGCCTTGCCGCGTGCCGACGCTCGCGCGACGCGCGGCCATTCGCCGACGGCTACGTCGGACGCGCCGAGCTCATGGCGCAAGTGCTCGACGCGCGCAGCGCCAGGCTGGTGCTGGTTGTCGCGCCCGCCGGCTACGGCAAGTCCACGCTGCTGGCCGAATGGGCGCACTGCGACCCCCGGCGGTTCATCCCGATCGTGCCCGGCGGCGGTGTTGACGTGGAGATCGTCGTGGAGGGCGCGCTGCAGGATGCGGCGGATCTGCCGTCGGTGTTCGTGATCGACGACGCCCACTCGGTGCCGGCGCCGGCGCTCCGACAGCTCGCGACAGCGGTGCTGGCCGAGCTCGACTCGGGCTCGCAGCTCGTGATCGCGTCACGGACGGAACCGTCGCTGCCGATCGGGCGCCTTCGCGCCCAGCGCGAGCTCGTCGAGATCCGGACCGAGGACCTCGCGATGAGCCCGGCGGAGGCCGCAAACCTGCTTCGCCTGGCCGGGCTCGAGCTCGACTTCGCGTCCGTGCAGGCGCTTTCCCGGGAGACCGAAGGATGGCCTGCGGGGCTGTATCTGGCGGCCCTGTCGCTTCGCGATCAAGATGACGTCCGCGGAGCGCTCAGGCGCTTCGCCGGCGACGATCACTTCGTGGCCGAGTACTTCCGAGACGAGGTGCTGGCTCCCCTTTCGCGAAAGCGAGCGCGGTTTCTGACTCGTGCCTCGGTCCTCGATGAGCTGTCGGGTTCGGTTTGCGACGCCGTCCTCGAGCAGACCAACGCGGCAGGCGTGCTCGACGAGCTCGCGCGCTCCAGCCAGTTACTCGTGCCGCTGGACCGGACGCACGAGCGCTTTCGGTGGCATGGATTGTTCAGGGCGATGCTCAGGTCAGAGCTGCGGCGCACCGAGCCGGAGCTGGAGCCCAGGCTCCACGACCGGGCGAGCGACTGGCTCGAGGTCCACGGCGACGTCGATGGCGCCATCGGCCATGCGATTGCGGCGGGCGACGCTCCGCGCGCAGGCGATCTGTTGTGGGGCAACATCCTCGGGTACGTCGCGGGCGGACGCAACGAGGTCGTACAGGAGTGGCTTGGTTCACTTCGCGCCGATCAGATCACCGCTTCGCCAGCGCTGGCGCTGGCCGCGGCGCACAGCGGGCTGGTAACCGGCGCGATCGACCAGGCGCGCCACTACCGCTTGGCTGCCGGTGTCGCCCGCCGCGCGGCCGCCACGCTCCCCGAACCGAGCTCGCTCGCTGCCGGTGAAGCCGTGTTCGACGCGCTTGCGGTCGGCTGGGACGTCAGCCGTATGGCTCGCGCCGCCGACTCCGCGTACGAGCTCGAGCCCGAGGACAGCCCCTGGCGCCCCTACTGCCTGCTGGTCGCGGGTGTCGCCACGCACCTCGCGGGCGACCATGCGGCAGCCGCGAGCAAGCTCGAGGAGGGCGCGGCGATTGCATCCGCGACCGTTCCCGGGATCGCGTCGCTGTGCCTCGCGCAGCTGGCGATGCTGGCGATCGAGCAGGACGACTGGCAAACCGCCGCCGAGGTGGCGGATCGTGGGCTCGCCGTCGCCGATTCACCGGGTCTGGTCGCATCCCCGATCTCGGCGCTGGTGTTCGCCGCGGCGGCCGCCACGGAGGCGCACCGAGGCCACGTGGATGCCGCCAAGCGCGATCTCCGGCACGGCACCGAACTGCTCGCCGCGCTCGGCGACTTCATTCCTTGGTACGGCGCCGAGACGCGGATCATGCTCGCGCGGGCGGCGGTTGGGCTGGCCGACACCGTCCGGGCGCGCACGCTGCTCGCCGAGGCCTCGAGGCTCGCGCGCCGCACCTGCGGCGCGGTCATCTTCCAGCATTGCTTCGAGCAGGCCTGGGCGCAGATCGACTCGCTCGCCGAGGCGACGCTGGCAGGCCCTTCCTCGCTGACGATCGCGGAGCTGCGAATCCTCAGGTTCCTGCCGAGCCATCGCTCGTTCCGGGAGATCGCCGAGCGGCTCGACGTCTCCGTCAACACGGTTAAGACGCAGGCGCACGCGATCTATCGCAAGCTCGACGCCGCCAGCCGCTCAGAGGCTGTCGCGCGCGCATCGCGTGCCGGTCTCCTGGGCGATTAGACGTCGTATCCGATCGCGGCGGCAAGCCGCGGCGCACCGTCGACGATCCTCGGCAGGCCGATCTCCCGGCCGATCGACAGCAGAACTCCGACGATCTCCTCGTCGACCGCGCCGGTACTCCAGGCCAGCTCCACCGCCCACCGCAGCGACGTGGTCGAAGCGTCGCCCGCAACCAGCGCGGCCAGACGCACGAGCGTCCGGATGCGCGGCGTGAGCGCGACGGCGCACTCGCCGTCATCGTCCGCATCCGGCCGGAGCGCCAGGACCGTCCGGAGCGACTCGTCTTCGCTCTCGGTGAGGCGACGAAGAAGCTGCTCTGCTTCGTGCATCGTGGCCCGGGACCCTAACGCCGCGGTCGCGCAGCGCATCGCCCAAGGTGGGTGATGCCGTTATCCGGCAGCCGGCCAGAAAGCGTGCAGATCGGTGCCGGCGAGATCGGCCTTGGCAACAAGCCCACGCGCGCCGCTTTGCTCGAGCATCGCGTAATGGCTCAGCTGTGGATCCGCTGTCATCAGCAGCACCGCCGGCGAGCCGTTTGGCGCCGATGCGGTCATCGCCGCCGCCACCTCGAACCCGTCGGCGTCCGGCAGGCGCACGTCGAGCAGGACCGCATCGGGTGTCAGAGCGTCGGCGAGGCTCAGCGCGGTGGTCGCGCAGTCGGCCTCTGCGACGACCGTGTAGCCACGGCGTTCGAGCAGCTCGCGGGCGAGCCGGCGGATCACGGCAGCGTCGTCGACGATCAGGACGGTCACTCTGGGCACTTATCGAGCTTTGCGCAGGACCGCCTCGGCGTCGTACCGCAGTTGCAGGATCACTGCAGCGCGTGGGCATCGCCGAGCGACATCGCCACGAGCTGCGCTCGGGAACGCGCCCCCAGCTTGGTCATGGCGTTGCGGACGTGCGTGCGAACGGTGTTGTGGGCAACCTGCAGCTCGTCCGCGATCTCGGGACCGGTCGAGCCACGCGACAGCAGCCGCACCACATCGCGCTCCCGCGCCGACAGCGACCCCGCCCGCTTGGGCAGCTCATCCGGGTCGGCGGGGCGCCTGCCGCCACGCCCGACCCGCAACGCGACGACCAGGATCAGCCGGCGTCCGGTCACGACCTCCGGATGACCAGCGAAGTCGACGGTCACGCGGCTGCCATCGGCGTGGATCAGCTCGGCTGAGGCGGTGAACTGGGGTTGTGCCAGCAGCTCGCGCCACTGTGCCGTGGTGAACAGCGGCCCGTCGCGGACCAGCTCGTGAGCCGGGTGTCCGACCAGCTGCGCCCGTTGGTGCTGGACGAGGCGTATTAAGGCACCGTTGACGTCGACGATGCAGCGCCGCTCGTCGAGCAGCATCATCGGGTTGCGCGACTGCCTGAAAGCCTGCCAGAACAATGAGGCCCACCCGGAGCCCTCAGCTTCCAACAGGCTCTCCCGCCACCCGACCACGCCCCGGCCTGAACATCAGGCGCTCGTACCGTCCAGCGTGTACCACCGCGGCGCTTGCCTCCGCGAGCTTGTCCCACGCGCCCGGGATGTCGGCGAGCGGCTCGGAGACGATCAGGTGGTCGTCGTCCTTGAGCAGCTGTATCAGCGGCCGGTCGGGATAGAGCATCCGCGCCGCCTGCACGTCGGCGGAGGCAAACAGCGGAGGGGCGGGGCCACGGGTGCAGTAACGCACCGCCCACAGCGACTCGCCGTCGCTGAGACCGATGCTCGCCTGGACGGCGGACCCGACTCCATGGCGCTCTGAGATCGCCTCTACGAAGCCGACCGCCCGCTCGAGACCCGCCACCGGGTCGTCAGACAGCCCGAACGTGATCGCGAGCGCGAGCAACACCTCGGAATCGCTGGAGCCACCGAGCGCGTTGATCAGCGACGGGTTGACGGCGGCCAGCAGCTCGGGCTTGATGTCGTCGAAGTGGCTGATCGCGCCGTCGTGCACGAACAGCCAGCGGCCGTATTGCATGACGGCAGGGGCCGCGGTCGACCCCAGATGCGCAATGAACAGGGGAGAGCTGACGTGCCGCGCCAGGTTGCGCAGGCCGCCGTCGTCCCAAGGCGCCAGCGCGCTCTGGTACACACCAGGACCGTCACCGGTGCCATACCAGCCGATCCCGAAGCCCGTGCCCTGGTTGCCGGACTGTTGGGCGCGATCGATCAGGCCCCCGCGCGCATTGAACAAGAGCCGCTCGATCTGCAAGGGCTGACCGTGCCACGCAAGCCAGTGGGACACGCGGCGACTGTACTCTCACGAGGCGCCTGAGCCGTCATCCGGTATGGGTGATGGAGCGCCGGATCCGGCCTGCGACGATCGCCCCAATGGCCACGAAATCTTCACAATCATCCGACGCCCCCAAGCGGCGTCGACGCGCGGCGGCCGCCAAGCAGCCGCCCCCGGTCCCACACCTGTCGGTTCAGGAGCGCATCGCACGAGGCAAGGCGGCTCGCCAGGAGGTCCCGCGTTCGTTGCACGCGCATTTCGAGCCCTCGGACGTCCGCGCGGATCCGGTCGAGCTGCTCGAGCGCCAGGCGGAGACGCGGGTGCCCGAGCTCGTGCCGATCCGCTACGGCCGGATGCTCGTCTCGCCATTTACGTTCTACCGCGGAGCGGCGATGATCATGGCGCACGACCTCGCGGCGACGCCGCGCTCCGGTCTCATGGTGCAGTGCTGCGGCGACGCGCATCTGTCGAACTTCGGTGCGTTCGCCTCGCCCGAGCGGCGATTGGTGTTCGACATCAACGACTTCGACGAGACGCTGACCGGGCCCCTGGGAGTGGGACGTCAAACGGCTCGCGGCCAGCATGCTGATCGCCGCGAATGACAACAGCTACAGCGCCAAGGACCGGGACAAGATCGTGCTCGAGACGGTCGGCGCCTACCGAAACGCTGTACGAGACTTCGCGGGCATGGACAACCTTGCGGTGTGGTACTCGCACCTGGACTTTGAGAACGCGGTCCAGCAGTACGCGCCGCAGTTCAAGAGCAAGCTGGTGTCCCGTGCGGAGAAGGCGGTCGCGAAGGCCCGCACGCGCGACAGCATGTCGGCGTTCAAGAAGCTGACCGAAGTGGTCGACGGGAAGGTGCAGATCGTCGACCAGTCGCCGCTGATCGTGCCGATCGAGAAGCTGGCTGCGGGCGAGGACATCGACGCGATCTTCGACGAGCTGCGGATGCTGATCCGGGTTTACCGGGAGTCGCTCGAGTTCGACCGACGGATCCTGATCGAGGAGTTCCACCTGCAGGACTTCGCGCGCAAGGTGGTCGGCGTCGGGAGCGTGGGGACACGCGCGTGGATCGCGTTGATGATGGGACGCGACGGCGACGATCCGCTGTTTTTGCAGATCAAGGAAGCAGAGGCGTCGGTGCTCGAGCCGTTCCTCGGCGCCAGCGAGTTCGCCAACCACGGCCAGCGTGTCGTCACCGGTCAGCGTTTGATGCAGGCCGTCAGCGACATCTTCCTGGGCTGGGTCCACAACCCGGAGGGCATGGACGGCCGCAGCCGCGACTTCTACGTCCGCCAGCTGAAGGACTGGAAGGCCTCGGCGGAGATCGAGCAGATGGTCCCGGAGGGCATGTCGGTGTACGGCCGGCTGTGTGGCTGGACGCTGGCGCGCGCCCACGCGCGCAGCGGCGACCGCATCGCGATCGCCTCATACCTGGGCGGCGGGGACACCTTCGACCGCGCGATCCTCGAGTTCTCCAAGGCCTACGCCGCGCAGAACGACAGCGACTACAAAGAGCTGGCCGACGCGGTCAAGTCGGGCCGGGTCGCCGCGCAGACCGGACTTTGAGCAGACAATCGACCTGCGGCCGGCGGCGGCGCGTCGTGTCAGATCGGGTCCTCGGGCGGGCCGCGTGGCGGCATCGCCGAGTCGGGCGGGCCGGTCGGGCCGGGCGGGGTGGTTGCATCGCGGGCCCGGGTTCCGCGGGACCGCCCGATCATGAAGATCGCGACGACGAGCAGCACGGCTCCGGCTCCGATCAGGACCCAGGCCCAGGCCTGGGAGGCCGCCGCTCGACTGCTCTGCGCTCGCGGTCGTCGGGGTGACCTTGACGGTCGTGGTGTTGCTTTGAATCGTCGTCGTCCGGCCCGGGGCGGTAGCCGTCTCGGTCTTGGTGATGGTCTCTGTCCGCGCGGGAGCGGTGACGGTCCTGGCCGGCTCGGTGACGGTTTGCGTCTTGGTCGTCGTCGTGTTGGCCACGAGCTTTTCCTTGACTTGGCCCGAGCCACACGCACCGAGCGCCAACAGCACGCCGGCGACGCCCAATCCGACGGCGGCTCTCCGTGCTACCGCGCGCACCTGGCACCCGACCGATCCGAAGAAGCTCCGTGGCAGGGATCACTCATTCGGTAAGCATTGCACCGTCGAGCGGCAGTAAGTAATGAAAATGTCAACTGCGCTTCCGGGGCTGCGCCAGTTCGCGAGCTATCGCGCCTCATGGCTTCGACAGGACATCGTCGCCGGAGTCGTCCTGACGACGCTGCTCGTGCCGCAGGGGATGGCCTACGCCGAGCTCGCGGGGCTTCCCGTGATCACGGGCCTTTACACGACGATCCTGTGTCTGCTCGGCTACGCCGTGTTCGGACCTTCGAGGATCCTGGTGCTGGGCCCCGACTCGTCGCTCGGGCCGATGATCGCCGCCACGCTGATCCCGATCATCGGCTCAGGCGGGAGCCCCGAACGCGCCGTGGAGCTGGCCTCGATGCTGGCGCTGCTGGTGGGCGTGTTCATGCTCGCGGCGGGGGTGGCGAAGCTCGGGTTCGTTGCGGATCTGCTCTCCAAGCCCACGCAGATCGGCTACATGAACGGTCTCGCGCTCACGATCCTGATCGGCCAACTGCCGAAGCTGTTCGGCTTCTCGACCGACGCAAACGGCCTGATCGATGAGATCCACGCGTTCGTCCATGGACTGGCCTCAGGGGAAGCGGTGGGGGCCGCCGCCGCCGTCGGGCTCCTCAGCCTGGCGTTGATCCTGGCGCTCGGTCGATGGCTTCCGCGCGTGCCGGGAGTACTGGCAGCAGTGGTCGTCGCGATCGCCGCCGCGGGCGCCTTCAACCTCTCCGACCATGGGGTCTCGGTGGTGGGGACGCTGCCGACCGGGTTCCCACCGTTCACGGTGCCGACCACGGTGTCGGATCTGCCGCTGCTGGTGGCGGGCGCGCTTGGGCATCGTGCTGGTCGCGCTGACCGACACGATCTCGACCGCTTCAGCGTTCGCTGCGCGCACGGGACAGGAGGTCGACGGCAATGGCGAGATGATCGGCATCGGCGCCGCCAACGTCGCCGCTGGGTTCTTCCAGGGCTTCCCGGTGAGCACCAGCGGTTCGCGGACGGCGGTCGCCGAGCAGACCGGCGCCAAGACGCAGCTGACGGGCGTGGTCGGGGCGGTCGCGATCGTGCTGATGCTCGTGCTTGTTCCCGGGCTGCTGCGAAACCTGCCGCAGCCGACGCTCGGAGCGGTGGTGATCGCGGCGTCGCTGTCGCTGGCCGACATCGGTGGCACCGTGCGGCTGTGGCGCCAGCGACGCGTCGAGTTCCTGCTCACGGTCACCGCGTTCCTGGGGGTCGCGCTCCTCGGCGTGCTGGAGGGGATCGCCGTCGCGGTCGGGCTCTCGATCCTGAACGTGTTCCGGCGCGCCTGGCGGCCGTACGAGACCACCCTCGGCAGGGTCCCCGGCCTGGCCGGGTATCACGATCGCCGCGGGCTACCCCGACGGCGAGCGACTGCCCGGCCTCGAGATCCTCCGCTTCGACGCGCCGCTGTTCTTCGCCAACTCGAGGACATTTCGCGATCTGATCCGGGAGCTGGCGGCCTCCGAGCCCGCGCCGCACTGGATCCTGGTCGCCGCGGAGCCGATCACAGACGTGGACACCACGGCCGCGGACATGCTCACCGACCTCGATGAGGAGCTGAACGCCAAGGGGATCTCGCTGGTGTTCGCCGAGCTCAAGGACCCCGTCCGGGCCAAGCTCGAGCGCTACCAGCTGATCGGGCCGCTGGACCCGGACCACTTCTTTCCGACGATCGAGGCCGCCGTCGACAGCTTCCGCGAGCAGACGGGCGCCGACTGGACGGCGGCGCGACCGCCGGCGTCGCCACAGCCGTGAAATGGGAGCTCGCCATCGTCGCCGGGTCCGTGCTCGCGGTGGCCGCTTTCTCCAGCCGCCTGACGTCTACACCTGTCACTCCGGCGATGGTGTTTGTCGTGATCGGCGTGCTGCTTGGTCCGCTCGTGATCGGCGAGGTGACCGAAAGCCCCGCCGGCACCGACGTGCGCACGCTGGCCGAGGCGACGCTGAGCGTGGTCCTGTTTGCCGACGCGTCGCGGATCAAGCTGCGCCTGTTGCGACATGAGTACACCGTGCCGCTGCGCCTGCTGGCGATCGGCCTGCCGCTGACGATCGTCGCGGGTGCCGTGCTCGCCGGAGCGGTGTTCGGTGAGCTGAGCATCGCCGAGGCGCTCGTGCTGGCGGTCCTGCTCGCGCCGACCGACGCGGCGCTGGGGCAATCGGTCGTGACCGAGGAAGGGCTTCCGTCGCGGATTCGCCAGGGCCTCAACGTGGAAAGTGGCCTCAACGACGGGATCTGCGTGCCGCTGCTGCTGATCGTGCTGGCGGCGGCCGAGGTCGAAGACCACGCGAGCAGCGGCCACCACGCGATCACGATCGTCGCCGAAGAGATCGGATACGGGATCGTCGGGGGCGTGGCGGCCGGGGTGTGTGCGGCGGCCGTCGTCGCCGTCGGCTATCGGCGCGGGCTGGTCACCGGGTCCTGGCTGCAGGTGATCCCCGTCGCGGGGGCTGCGCTGGCGTATGGAATCGCGGTCGCGCTCGGCGGCTCGGGGTTCATCGCTGCGTTCGTCGGCGGCGCGATCTTCGGGGCGATCGCATCGCGCGAGTCCGACGAGGCATCGCGCTTCAGCGAGGAGGTGGGAGCCGTGCTCGGCGGCGTCACGTTCCTGGTGTTCGGCGCGATTCTGCTCGGGCCGGCCCTGAAGCACGTGACTTGGGAGATCGTGCTGTACGCCGTGCTCAGCCTGACCGTGGTGCGGATGCTGCCGGTCGCGATCGCGCTGGTCAGGACCTCGGCGAACTGGCGCACGGTCGCGTTCGTGGGCTGGTTTGGCCCGCGAGGCCTGGCGTCGATCGTGTTCGCGGTGATCGTCGTCCAAGAGGCCAACCTCCCCGGCGCCACCACGATCCTGCTGACGACGTACTTCACGATCGGCCTGTCGGTGCTCGCGCATGGGCTCACGGCGGCCCCCCTCGCTCGTGCATATGCCAAGTGGTATGCGTCGCAGCCGCACCACCTGCAGCCCCGGATGGAGAGCGTCGACGCGCACGTCCACAGGCCGAGGGGGCCTCATCACGTCAGCTGACGACGAGGCGTATCGTGGAGTGCTCAACCAATATCGAGGATTGGAGCACCCAATGGAAACCCGCAAGCTCGGATCGCTCGAGGTATCGGCCCTGGGGCTCGGCTGCATGGGCATGTCGGCCTTCTACGGCTCCGCCGACGAGGCCGAGGCGATCGCGACGATCCAGCGGGCGCTGGAGCTCGGGATCAACTTTCTCGACACCGCGCAGCTATACGGCCCGTTGACCAATGAGGAATTGGTCGGCCGCGCCGTCAAGGGCCGGCGTGACGAGTACGTGATCGCGACGAAGTTCGCGCGCCGAATGGACAACGCGACGCCCGGTGACATGTCGACGGTCGGTGCGGTGGACGGCTCGGCCGATCACGTTCGCAGCTCGATCGAGATTTCGCTCAAGCGCCTCGGCACCGATCACGTCGACCTCTTCTACCAGCACCGCGTCGACCCCAACGTGCCGATTGAGGAGACGGTGGGCGCGATGGCCGAGCTCGTCCAGGAGGGCAAGGTGCGGCACCTGGGCCTCAGCGAGGCGGCGCCGGAGACGATCAGGCGCGCGCACGCGGTACATCCCATCACCGCGCTGCAGACCGAGTACTCGCTGTGGACGCGCGACGTCGAGAGCGAGGTGCTCCCGACCTGCCGTGAGCTGGGGATCGGCTTCGTGCCGTATTCGCCGCTCGGGCGGGGGTTTCTCTCGGGGCGGTTCAAATCGCCTGACGATCTCGACGAGGGCGACTTCCGGCGAAACGGGCCGCGCTTCACCGGCGACAACCTGAAGGCCAACCTCGAGCTCGCCGCCAAGCTCGCCGAGATCGCCGAGGAGAAGGGGATCACCCCCGCGCAGCTTGCGCTGGCGTGGGTGCTCGCGCAGGGTCAGGACATTGTCCCGATCCCCGGCACCAAGCGGCGCACGTATCTCGAGCAGAACGCCGCCGCCGCGGACGTGCAGTTGAGCGATGACGATCTGCGCCGGATCGAGGCCGAGTTGCCGACGGCGTCGGGCGATCGCTACGACGAAGCGGGGATGGCCGCGGTCAACCTGTAGATGGCCGCCGGGCTCACCAGCGCGGCGATCGAGCGGCTGCGCGCCGCCGCCGAACAGCATGTCGGCGACACGCGCGTGCCCGGTCTCGTCGCGCTCGTGGCCCGCGGCGACGACGTCTACGCCGAGGCGTTCGGCCGCCTCGGCGTCGGCCGTCCCGCGGTACAGCGCGACTCGCTGTTTCGCATCGCCTCGATCACGAAGCCGATCACCGCAGCGGTGACGATGGCACTGGTCGGCGAGGGACTGATCGGTCTTGATGAGCCGGTCGATCGGCTGTTGCCCGAGCTCGCCGAGCGGCGCGTCCTGCGACGGCCGGATGGGCCGCTGGAGGAGACGGTCGCCGCCAGCCGAGCGATAACCACCCGTGACCTGCTGACGTTCACGTTCGGCTTCGGCATGGGCGAGGGGATGTTCGGTGCCGGCTGGCCGGTCGTCATCGCCTCGGACGAGCTCGGACTGTCGACGATCGGGCCGCCGAACCCCGAGGTGCAGCCCGATCCGGACACCTGGATCGCGGGGCTGGGATCGCTGCCGTTGATCGCGCAGCCGGGCGAGCGGTGGCTGTACAACACCGGGGCGTCGGTGCTCGGCGTGCTCGTCGCGCGGGCTGCCGGACAGCCGTTCGAGGACGTCCTGAGAACGCGTTTGTTCGAGCCGCTGGGGATGCGGGACACCGCGTTCTGGACGCCACGGACCGAGCGACTCGCCACCGGCTACCTGCCGACTCAGATGGGCCTGAAGGTCTGGGACGAGCCCGACGGCCGCTGGAGCCGGCGGCCCGACTTCGCCGACGGCGCCGGTGGGTTGGTGTCGACCGCCGACGACCTGCTCGCGTTCTCGAGAATGCTGCTCGCGGGCGGCGCGGGAGTGTTGTCGGCGGATTCCGTGCGGGCGATGACGAGCGACCAGCTGACCCCCGAGCAGAAGGCGCGCGGTGGCCTCGGTCCCGGGTTCTTCGAGAACCTGTCCTGGGGTTTCTGCCAAGCCGTGTATCCGGATGGCGCGTTTGGATGGAACGGAGGCTTCGGGACGTCATGGCTGGTGGAGCCCGATGAAGACCTCACCGTGATCGTGCTGACGCAGCGCCTGTTCGAGAGCCCCGAGCCGCCGCCGGTGCACGTCGACATCCGGGCAGCCGCCCTTGAAACCGGCAAAGCGATGTAGTAGGTTACGTAACCAGCTACTCGCTTACGGAGGTGATGTGATGTTGATGCACGGCGGTCGCGCCGAATTCGTGGCGGACTTCGATCGATTCGCCGCCGGTAGGTTCGAACCAGGCTTTACGGCGAGGCTTGCCGCACGAGCCAGGGGCCACGCGCTCGACCGGGCCCTGATCGAAGGCGCCGACCCTGCAGCCACCGCGCAGCTCGCCGCGCGAGCCGCGAGGCTGACGTCCATGCCGATGCGCCGAGAGGTCGCGCGTGGGCTCGACCGTCTAGCCCTCGAGGGGCGCGAGGCACCGGCGCGTTGGCAGGTGCGGCCGTTCAAACGTGCCGCGGCGGCCAATGCGTCCGAGCTGCACGCGCTCGCCGCGCGCCTGCGCGGCTCCGGCCCGCTGTACGCGCGCGGGATCGCAATGCTCTCGAGGCTCTTGACCGAAGGAGCCGGGCCGGCCTACAGCGACCGCCGCGGCGAGCTGCTGGCGCAGCGGCTGCGCGACGCGCAGGTGGCCTTGGGCGCCTGACGCTTTCAGCAGGGAAGGAAGCCCTGGATCGTGGCGTCCTTCTCACTGACGATGAGAACGATCCGCGCTTCACGACTCGGCTTGCTGGCACCCGCGGCGGTGGCGCTTGCGGCGCTCGTGGCGGGGTGTGGCGGCTCTGGCTCCTCGAGCTCGAGCAGCACCGCCGCCGCCCAGGTCGCACCGGCGGCGAACACGACCACCACGAAGTCCAAGACCGAGCCGGCGCAGGCGATCCACCTGCGGATCGTCTCGCCCAAGCCGGGCGCCCACACCGGCCAGGACCTGACCGTGCGGGTCAGGTTGAGCGGAACATCGAGCCAGCACGCGCGCTTTCACTACGTCCTTGGCTCGATCAAGCGAAGCGCCGGAGCCAAGATCACGTTCCACGGCGTCGCGGCGGGTCGCCACGACCTCCGCGTGACGCTGGCGTCAAACCCGCACATCCATGCGAGCCTGGTGCGTGATCGTCCGTCCTCCGAAGCCGCCGCCGGTCTCGACGCCGGCGACGACGAGCCAAGCTCCGCCCCCCACGACGACCTCGTCGCCGACGCCCACACCGGCGCCGACGCCCGCGCCTCCGCCGACGACGACCAAGAGCTCGCCGCCGCCGACCACCACGAAGACCTCGCCGCCGCCGACCAGCGGCATCCCCCAGGGCAACGGGGGCGATGCCGACGGCGACAACAACGGCGGCCCCAGCGACGGCGACGGCCTGATCTGACGCGCGGCCCCGGCGTCGCCAGGCGTGCGACCATCCTGGTGTGGGGCTCAAGCGCGTGCTGGTCGCAAACCGAGGCGAGATCGCCGTCCGGATCATCCGCGCGTGCTTCGACGAGGGCATCGAGGCCGTGCTCGCGGTGTCAGAGGCCGATCGCGACAGCCTCGGAGCGCAGCTCGCCGACCGCGCGATCTGCATCGGCCCGGCGAGCCCGGCGGAGAGCTACCTCGACATCCCCAGGCTGGTCGCGGCGGCCACGCTGACGGGGTGTGACGCCCTGCACCCGGGGTACGGATTCGTGTCCGAGCGGCCCGAGCTGTCGCAGGCGTGCGCCGACGCCGGGATCGTGTTCATCGGCCCGCCGCCCGAGGCGATGCGGCGAAGCGGCGACAAGCTCGTTGCGCGCGAAGCTGCCATCGAGCTCGGGATCTCGGTCGGCGATGGCTCCGACGCGGTCGGCTCCGAGGCCGAGGCCCGGACCGTGGCCGACGCGGTCGGCTTCCCGCTTCTGCTCAAGGCCGCAGCCGGCGGCGGCGGTCGCGGCATGCGCCTGGTGCAGACCGCCGACGACCTCGGCCCGGCGTTCTCGGCGGCGGCCGCGGAGGCGCGGCAGGCGTTCGGAGACGGACGCCTGTTCGTCGAGCGGTTCGTGGAGCGCGCCAGGCACGTCGAGGTCCAGGTGCTCGCCGACGCGCATGACAACGTGATCCACCTCGGCCATCGCGACTGCACGCTCCAGCGCCGCTACCAGAAGCTGATCGAGGAGGCGCCCGCTCCCGGGCTGTCACCCGACCTCGAGCGGGAGATGCTGTCCGCCGCAACCGCGCTGATCGGCTCGCTGCGCTACCGCGGCGCCGCGACCTGCGAGTTCCTCGTCGACGAGGAGCGTCAGCGTTACGGCTTCCTCGAGGTGAACGCGCGACTTCAGGTCGAGCACGGAGTCTCGGAGATGGTCACCGGGGTCGACATCGTGCGCGAGCAGCTGCGGATCGCCGCGGGCGAGCCGCTCTCGATCGCGCAGGAGGACGTGTGCTTCAACGGCCACGCGATCGAGGCGCGCATCAACGCCGAGAGCCCAGAGCGTGGCTTTGCGCCCTCGCCCGGGCGGGTCTCGCGATGGGTGGCGCCGGTCGGCAGCTACGTCCGCGTCGACACGGCCTGCTTTGCGGGCGCCACGATCCCGCCGCATTACGACTCGATCGTCGCCAAGGTGATCGCCATCGGCGACGATCGCCCGCAGGCGATCGCGAGGCTGATCCACGCCCTGGCTCATCTCCGCGTCGACGGGATCGCGACCACGGCGCCGTTTGCCCGCGAGGTGCTCAGGCATCCGGACGTGGTTGCGGCGCGGGTGCACACACGATGGCTCGAGGAGGAGTTCCTGCCTCGTTGGAGATCTGTCCCAGCGCCGGCCGGCGCGCGGTTATCGTCCACAGCATGAAGGCAGTCGCGCGAAGGCCGGTCGGGCGACCCGCGGCCGCAACCAAAGAGGAGCTGTTGGCCGAAGCGCGCCGGCGCTTCCTGCGCGGCGAGCGCGTCGAGCTGCAGGACGTGGCGCACCGGCTCGGCCTCGCGCGGATGACCGTGTACCGCTGGTTCGGTTCCCGCGATGGGTTGATGGGCGAAGTGCTCGCCCAGCTCGGCGAGGGGCTGGTGGACGACGCCGCGGCGAACACCTGCGAGCGGGGCCGCCGCGGGCTGCTCGAGCTGTTCGGACGAGTCAACCGCGACATCGCGTCGTCGGACGCGCTGCGCGCCTACCTGCGCCGCGAGGGCCTACCCGCGCTGCGGGTGCTCACCGCGTCCGACGGCGTCGTGCACCCGCGGATGGTCGCGAGCATCGAACGGATGATCAGGGCCGAGCTCGGCGACGACGATCTGCTCGGCGCGATCGACCCGGGCACGCTTGCGTTTGCGATCGTCCGGCTCGCGGAGTCGTTCCTGTACAACGACGCGTCGAGCGACATCCGCGGCGACGTCGATCGCCTGCGAGACGTTCAGGCCGCCCTTCTCGGTATTTGATACGCCTCGCGGCTGTGTCTAGAATTGCGCCCGTGTGAGAGGGTGGTTCGAGCGACACTGGTCGGTCGCTCGGACTCCTTCTCGCTCAGGTCGCTCAGGTCGTCGGGGCGGGCGTCGGGGTCGCAGCGGCCTTGGAGGCCACGCTTGACCGCAGCACCTTGCGGTCGATCTTGCCCACCGGCGTCAGCGGGATCGATTCGACGATCCGCACCTCGCGCGGGTACTTGTAGCCGCCGATCCGCGATCGCGCCCAGTCGACCAGCTCCTCGCCGGTGATCTCCTGGCCGTTTCGCAGCGACACGAACGCCACGACCTCTTCGCCGTGGACCGTGTCGGGCTTGCCGACCACGCCGGCCATCTCGACCGCGGGGTGCTCGAGCAGCCCGTCCTCGACGTCGCGGGGGTAGACGTTGAAGCCGCCGCGAATGATCAGGTCCTTCTTGCGGTCGACGATGAACAGGTACCCCTCGTCGTCGAGGTAGCCGACGTCGCCCGTGTGCAGCCAGCCGTCGCGCAGAGCCTCGGCGGTGACCTCGGGAGATCTCCAGTAGCCGTCCATCACGCCGGGCGAGCGGGCGCAGATCTCGCCGGGCTCGCCGGCCGGCAGCTCGCGCCCCTCGTCGTCGACGATCCGCACCGTGGTGCCGGGAACCGGGATTCCGACCGAGCCTGACTTCTCGCGCCCCGCCGGGTTGGTCGCAATCAACGCGGCCGACTCGGTCAGCCCGTAGCCCTGCCGGATCGAGACCGACGGCACCCGGCGGCGGACCTCCTCCTCGACCTCGTGCGCAAGCGGCGCGGCGCCGCACGACAGGTACTGAAGCGTGGACAGGTCGTAGTCCTCGAGCGGCAGGGAGAGGAGGATCTGGAGCATCGACGGGACGACTGCGCTCTGCTGTAGGCCGTGCTCCTGGATCAGCGACAGGAACGCCTGCGGGTCAAACCACCGCAGCAGCGCCGCGACTCCCTGCTCCTCGGCGTGCATGCCGACGATCGTGACCAGCAGCCCGTAGGCGTGCGACAGCGGCAGCGTCCCGAGCGAGCGGTTGATCCCGGGCACGTGGCCCGCCTCGTAGCCGGCCCGACCGCTGAAGTACAGGTTGTCGTGCGACAGCATCACGCCCTTGGCGCGGCCCGTCGTGCCGCCCGTGTACAGCAGCGCCGCCAGGTCGCTGTCCGCGCGGTCGACGATCGACGCGGGGTCGGCCTGCTCGAGCGAGGAGAGCGCGAGCACGTCGCCATCGACGTCGCCGCTGGAGATCACGTTGCGCACGCAGTCCAGGCCGCGCACGGCCTCGTTGACCTTGTCGACGAACTCCGGGCTGGTGACCACCGCGGACGCCTCGGCGTTGGCGACGACGTGGCGCAGATCCTCAGGCGGCAGCAGGAACGTCGCGGGGGTGACGACAGCGCCGGCCCGCCACAGCGCCTGGTAGAGCACTCCGACCTCGGGGCTGTTGGCCATCGTCACGACGACGCGCTCGCCCGGCGCGATCCCCAGCTCGGCCAGGCCGGCGGCGACCCGGCAGGAGCGCTCGAACAGCTCGCCGGAGCGGTACCAGCGGTCCTCGAACAGCAGCGCCTCGTAGTCGCCGCGCCGCTCGAATGATGCCTCTGCAAGGCGGGCAAGGTTGTGGGGGCCGGTCGCCACGGACGCAACAATAGCGTCGGTAATCGTCCGGTAATCATCTGTCCACAGATCTTCTGCGAACCGAACTATCATTCACAACATGACAACCGCGATCCCTGTAGCCATACCCACCGCACCGCCCCCGCCGCTGGCATCAGATCTGTGCTGGCTGATGGCGCGCACGAGCCATGCCCTGATGACGGAGATGACCGCCGCGCTCGAGCAATCCGGGATCTCGCCGCGCGAGCATTCGGTGCTGGTGACAGCGATGACAGGGTCCTACACACAGACCGAGCTGGCGCGCATGGTGGGGCTCGACAAGACCACGATGGTCGTCACGATCGACGACCTCGAGGCGGCCGGACTGGCGGAGCGCCGGCCGTCGTCCACCGACCGCCGCGCCCGCGTGATCGCCGTGACCCCGGCGGGCACTCGCAAGGTCCGCGCCGCCGAGAAGGTGCTCGACCAGGTGCGCGAGGACGTCCTGGGCGCGCTGCCCGACGACGAGCGCGACGTGTTCCTGCGCGCGCTGGGACGGCTTGCGTGCGGCCGGCTGTCAGAGCCGGTGGCGTGCGCGCACACGGTTCGTCGCCGTAGCTGAGCCCGGTCTACTCGAACAGGCCACTGCCGACGTAATCGTTGCTGCCGCTGGCGCCCGGCGGCACGAAGAAGTACCCGCCGCCAACCGGCGTGATGTAGTCGATCATCGGCTCCGAATTGAGGCGGTTCTGGATCGTCACGAACTGTCGGCTGGGGCTCTGGTTGAACGCCACGAACACGAGTCCCTGGTCAAGCTGGCCGGCCTTGTCGAAACCGCGGCTGTAGTTGAACCCACGCCGCAGGATTCGCTGGTCCGCGGTCCTCGACGTGCGGGGATTTGCAAGCCGGATGTGTGCGTCCAGTGGGATCCGATCGCCCTTGGGGTCGAGGTCGTAGCGTGGGTCTTCGTACTCGGTAGTGCCGCCCAGCGGCGCGCCGGTGTCACGCGAACGGCCGATCATGTTCTCCTGTTCGCGCAGTCCGACCCGGTCCCAGAACTCGACGTGCATGCGGATGATCCGCACGACCTGGTAGGTGCCGCCGGCCGCCCACGCCGGCTCGCCGGCACCGGCCCACACCAACTCGTTCATCAGCGTCCCGTCGGTCGTCAACGGATTTGCGGTGCCGTCGCGGAACGCGAATAGGTTGCGGGGGCTGCTCTTCTGCGTCGGCCCGCGGTTGGCGCTCGCAAACCCATCGATCGTCCACCGCTGCTGGAACGTGCCCCGCACCGTGCGCATCAGCTCTCGCACGGTGTGCACGACCGTGTCGCGGTGCTGCGCGCAGATCTGCAGCAGCACGTCGCCGTGCGTGATGCTGGGGTCGAGCTGATCGACAGGGAACGTCGGCATCTGGGTCAGCTCGCGCGGGCGCTTGCTGGCCAACCCGTAGCGATGGTCGAACAGCGACGCCCCCAGCCCGATCGTGATCGTCAGCGCGTCGGGCGCGTTGTCTGGCCCGAGCGTCCCTGAGTCGGCCGGTGGCGCGTCGACCTCGAGCAGCGGGATCGGGCCGCCCGTGGCGAGCTCCGACGCGCGGTTGCTGAGCGCCTTCAGCGCGGTCTGCAGCGTCTTGCGGTCGGGCGCGAACGAGTCCATCGCCACCAGCGTGGCGTGCGCCGGCGCCGGGTTGAGGATTCCCGACTGGTGTACGCCGGTGAACGGCTCGCGCGCCTCCAAGTCCGATCCTTCGGCTGCGCCGCCGGGCGTCGACGGGGGGGCGTCGGCCGCTGTGCCGGCGCCCTTGGCGCGCGCGACGTCGATGTACGCGGCTGCGCCGGCAGCGCCGAGCACCGCCGTCGATCGAGCGAGGAACGCGCGACGATCCAGCGGCTTCACGGAACGATCCTTTCGTCGCTTCGCGGGATGCTCGGAATTCGCTGGGTGGTGGTCGTCTCGAGTGCTCCTGGTACTTGAGCCAACGCCTCAAGCGCCTGTCCGATCGAAGCGCTGAGCCGCTCAGACTGGATCTGCGTGAGCTGTGAGTTGGCCGGGAGTCGACCGCCGTGCTGTGCCTTTAGCGACGCAAGCGTCGATCGGAGCGCGGCCAGTTGTGCGTTGACCACCGGTAGCACGCCCTCGCGCGACTTCAAGACGGGCGCGAGCGTCTTGACCACCTCGGTTGTCGCGGCGACGCCCGACGCCGTGCCGAGCACTCCCTCGCCGCTCCAGGGAACGTCGGTGCCATCGAGCAGGTCGCGGACGGCGTCCTCGAGGATCTCGTGGGCGCGCGTCGCGTAATCGAGCGGATCGACCTGCACCCTGGGCAAGACCCGGCGAAGCTCGACCACATCGGATGCCAGCCGGCGCGCGTAGGGCGCGAGCGACGCGAGCGACGCACCGGTCCAGAGGCCGAACTCGATCCTGTGCAGCCCGGTGAACTGCGGCGAAGCTGTCCCGCCCTTCAAACCACCTGGATTTCCGTCGATCGCCTGGTCGAGATCGGCGACGGGACCTTCGAGGTAGACAGCCCCAAGCGTTAGGTAATCGGCGAACGCGTCTCGCCAGGCGTCCTTGGCTGCCGCCCTGTCACCCGCCGTAAGCTCCGTGCTCAATCGCGTGATGTCGTTCTCCATCAGCTTGAGCTGCTGTCCGGAATACGCCTTGTAGGCGGCGACCGGCGCCGTGAACGCCGATGCGGACACGGGCGGCTCTGTCGGCTGAGGCGTCGACGCTGCGCCTCGCACGGTTCCCTGCAGCGCGTACGCGTTTAGCTGACTGGCGGCGTGCGGAACGCGCTCGGAGTAGGTCGCGAGCGCGGGAGCCTCGGACGGCTGGCTTGTGGCGGCCGCCTGAACACTCGGGTGCTTCGACGACCCGCCGAGGACCACGACCAGGACGGCTCCAACCGCGACGACGACGAGCCCCACCAGCGCGGACACCGGGATCTTCTGTCGGACCATCTATGCAAGCAACGGAGCCGATTGAAGCTCCCTTGCGTCCGCAACCGTCCAGTGTCCAGTGCTTAAACGGTTCTCAACAAGCGCGGCGGCGGCCGCTACACAGGAGACGGCGGCCGCTTGGACCAGGCGATTAGGTCTACCTCATTAGGTCACCCTAAGGTGTGCTAGGTTCCGAGGGCGGATGACCACGAGCACGTCCCGCAAGACCTCGACGCCCCCCGCGCAGAGCGCCCACGAGCGCTTCGGGCTCTACCTGTGGACGGGCGTCGTGCTCGCCGTGGCGCTCGTCGTAGTGATCATCAGCTGGCACGCGAGCGGTGGAACCACCGATCCCACCGATCTGCCGCCCGGCCATCAGCTCAGCCACACGACGGTCGTGCTCAACAGCGCGATCCTGGTCTTTCGCGAGGGCCTCGAGACGGTGCTGGTCCTCGCCGCAATCGTGGCCAGCTTCCGGGGCGCCAACAGCTCCTTCCGCAAGCCCGTCGCCGCGGGCAGCGGGCTGGCGATCGCGGCCGGTGTGGCGACCTGGTTCGGCGTCATCTGGCTGATCGGCCGCTTCCACGGCTCCGAGCTCACGATCCAGGCAGCGACCGGGCTGCCCGCGCTGCTCGTGCTGCTGCTGGTCATGAACTGGTTCTTTCACAAGGTCTACTGGACCGGCTGGATCTCGCACCACAACAAGCGCCGCCGCGGCCTGCTGTCCTCCGATCCGGACACCAACCAGCGCCGGCTGCTGCTCGGGCTCGCGCTGCTCGGCTTCACCTCGGTCTACCGCGAGTGCTTCGAGGTCGTGATCTTCCTGCAGAACCTCCGCGAGCTCTACGGCGCCGGCGTCGTGCTCGAGGGCGTCACGATCGGGCTGCTGTTCACCGCCGCCGTCGGCGTGCTCACGTTCGCGCTGCACCAGCGCCTCCCGTACAAGCGGCTGCTGATCATCACCGGCGTGATGCTCCTGTTCGTGCTGATCGTCGCTGTCGGCGAAGAGGTCAACGAGATGCAGCTCGCCGGCTGGATCGGGACCACCGAGATCAGCTGGCTGCACATCCCGGGGTGGATGGGGACCTGGTTCAGCCTGTTCAACAACTGGGAGACGTTCGCCGGCCAGTTCCTCGCCATTTCGCTCGTGGTCGGCTCCTACTTCGGTGCGCAGTACGTGCGTGTGTGGCGTCCTCGCCGTCGCGGCCGGCAGGCCGCGAGGCTCGCCGAGCAGCCGCCCGAGGGTTCCGCCGACATCGTCGTCGGCGTGCGGCCCCTCAGCCCCTCCTCCGCCTAGCCCCCGGGGCCCTCCCGGAGGGGTGGGACGTTTAAACGGCGGTATTTCACGTCTTTCGCATCCCACGTCGGGTGGGCAGCGGGCTAAGGCCTACCGGCGCCAGGCCTAAGGGTCCCGGAGCCCATATAGGTACCTAACTCCCGATGTGCGCAGGACGGTCGCAGTTCACCCTGTATGGACCGACAGAGAAAGAACGGAGGCAGATCGTCTTGAAGCAGATGATTTGCTACGGTTCTTTATTGAGTCGTCCAATGACCTCGAACGAGCCGACAGGAGAGCTTGTGACCACCGAAACCCAAATCCAACCGCAAGCAGGCGAAGACCGCCGGCGCTGGGTGGCGCTTGTGGTGCTGTGCGCGGGCTTCCTGATGATCATCCTCGACCAGACCATCGTGAACGTGGCGCTGCCGTCGATCCAGAGCGACCTGCACTTCTCGCAGTCGAACCTCGCCTGGGTCGTCAACGCGTACCTGATCGCGTTTGGTGGTCTGCTGCTGCTGGTCGGCCGCCTCGGCGACCTGATCGGCCGCCGGCGGATCTTCCTCGCCGGCTTGACCCTGTTCACGACCGCCTCCTTGCTGTGCGGACTGGCCGACAGTCAGGCGCTGCTGATCGGCGCCCGCTTCGTGCAGGGGATCGGCGGTGCGATGACGGCCGCGGTCATCCTCGGGATGATCGTGACGATGTTCCCCAAGCCGTCCGAGCAGGCCAAGGCGATCAGCGTCTACAGCTTCGTCGCCGCCGCCGGCGGCGCCGTCGGCCTCCTGATGGGAGGCGTCCTGACCCAGGCCATCAACTGGCACTGGATCTTCTTCGTCAACCTCCCGATCGGGATCGCAACCGGCGTCTTCGCGACGCGGCTGCTGCCCGACGACCCGGGCATCGGGCTCGACAAGGGCGCTGACGCCCCGGGCGCGGTGCTGCTCGTGAGCTCGCTGATGCTCGCCGTGTACACGATCGTCGAGGCCGGGCACTTCGGCTGGGGCTCGGCGCACACGCTCGGATTCGGCGCGCTGGCCGTGGCGCTGCTGGCCGGCTTCGTCGCCCGCCAGGCCACGGCTGCCAACCCGCTGATGCCGCTGCGCGTGTTCCGCAACCGCGAGGTGACTTTCGCCAACGTGATCCAGATGCTGTTCGTCGCCGGGCTGTTCGGGATGTTCTTCCTCGGCGCGCTCGAGATGCAGCGGGTGCTGCACTACGACGCGGTTGAGGTCGGCCTCGCGTTCCTGCCGGTGGCGCTGGGTATCGCGGCGCTGTCGCTCGGGTTTGCGGCGCGGCTGATCATGCGCTTCGGCGCCAAGCCGACGCTCGTCGCCGGCACGGCACTCGCGGCGGTCGCGCTGCTGCTGTTCCGCAACGCGCCGGTCCACGCGCAGTACCTGCCCGACCTGTTCCCGACGATGGTGCTGCTCGGCGTCGGCGCGGGCCTCGCGTTCCCCTCGCTGATGACGATCGCCATGTCCTCGGCCACGCCGGAGGACGCGGGAATCGCCTCAGGGCTGGTCAACACGACCCAGCAGGTGGGAGGTGCGCTCGGACTCGCGGTCCTCGCGACGCTGTCGAGCACGCACTCGACCTCGTTGCTCGCCCAAGGCGACTCGATCGGGTCGGCGCTGACCAGCGGCTACCACCTGGCGTTCACGATCGGAGCTGTGCTGATCACCGTCGGGTTCGTGCTCGCGGTCTTTGGTCTGCGGTCAGGCCCGCGGATCGCGGAGGACGCAGTCGCCGAGGAGGAGCCCGCGTTCAGCGAAGCCGTCCTCCTCGAGGAAGCGGCGTGAGCGCGCTTCGTTCAGACGACCGCGGCGACGTCGGCCAGCGCAGCGTCGACCGCCTCCACGATCTCGTCGATCTCGCCGTCGCTGATGATCAGCGGCGGCGAGAAGGCGACCGAGTTCGCGTAGGGAAGGCCGCGGGCGATGATCCCGCGCGCCAGCAGCGCCGCCACCATCGCTCCGGCGGTGAGCGGCGCCTGCAGTGCGATCGCCTGCACCAGGCCCTCGCCGCGGATCTCGGCGACTCCGGAGCGGTCCGCGAGCCGGTCCAGGCCGGCGCGCAGGCGGCTGCCGCCGCGGCGCGCCCGCTCGGGCAGGTCCTCGGCGCGCATGATCTCGAGGTTGGCGATGCCGGCGGCGCAGCAGGTCGGGTGACCAGCGTACGTCCCGCCGTGCGTAAGAAGGTAGTCATCGTCGGCTTCTAGCCACCCGCGCAAGCGCGGGCCGACGATCACGCCGCCGAGCGGCAGGTAGCCGCTGGTGATCGCCTTGGCGAACGTGATGACGTCGGGCGTCACGCCGTAGTGCTGAGCGCCGAACCACGACCCGAGTCGGCCGAACCCGGTGATCACCTCGTCGAAGATCAGCAGCGCTCCGGACTCGTCACACAGCTCGCGCAGGCCCTGCAGGTAGCCCGGCGGCGGCGGGAACACCCCGCCGGCGCCGAGCACCGGCTCGGTGATGATCGCCGCGATGCGTTCGGGACCGTGGTAGGCGACCGCCGCCCGCATCGCCTCCAGCGAGTCGCGCTCGACCTGAAAGCAGTCGCCGAGCAGCGGACCGTAGGGCCTGCGATTGGCGGGCAGGCCGGCGACCGACGTTCCGCCGAGCATCACGCCGTGGTAGGCGTAGTGGCGGCTGAGGAACACGGTGCGACCGGCGTCGCCGGCGGCGCGATGACCGGCGCGCGTCAGCTTCAGCGCGCTGTCGACCGCCTCGGAGCCGGTGAGCGTGAACAGCACGCGCGCGTCCGGAATCGGCTCGAGCTCCATCAGCAGCTCGGCAAGGCGCTGCTCGGGACCGTTCGTGAAGCTGGCGAACGTGTGGTAGGCGGCCACCTGCTCCATCTGAGCGGCGACCGCGTGGGCGATCTCACGGCGCCCGTGGCCGACCGCGCAGTACCACAGCGACGCGGTGCCATCCAGGTAGACGTGTCCGTCGGAGTCCCACAGGCGGCAGCCCTCGCCGCGCACTATCTCGAGGAAGTCGCCGGCCTGGCGGGTCGGTGCGGCAAACGGATGAAGCACCTGCGGAACAGTCATCTACCAACCTCTACTTGTCGGTGGTCGCCCCTCAGCAGATGATCTTGCCGACACTGAACCGCTTTGGGAAGCCCTCCGGCGAAGGTCGGTACACGGAGACGTCCCAGACGATCCAGATCTAGACGGAGCGGCCAATCGCCGCTGGTGAAGCTCTAGTAGGTTTGCGCGCGATGACGACCGTCCGTGACGCGGCCTTTGAGACCATGCGCCGCTTCGGTCTCACCACCATCTTCGGCAACCCGGGGTCGACCGAGATCCCGTTCCTCACCGACCTGCCCGACGACATCGGGTTCGTGCTCGGCCTGCACGAGGGCTCGGTCGTCGGCATCGCCACGGGCTACGCGCTCGCGCGCGGCGAGCCGGCGTTCGTGAACCTCCACACCGCGCCCGGGCTTGGCAACGCGATCAACGCGATCGTCAACGCGCGCGACGTCCGCGCGCCGCTGATCGTCGTGGTCGGCCAGCAGGACCGCCGCCAGCTCGCGTTCGAGCCGTTCCTCACCGGCCGACAGCTCGAGCGGCTGGCCGGCGAGTATCCGGTCTGGAGCAACCTGCCGGCCCGCGCCCAGGACGTCCCCGGCGCGATCGCGCGCGCATACAACGAGGCGATGCTCGCGTCCGGCCCGGCGCTCGTCGTCGTGCCGATGGGCGACTGGCTCGAGCCTGCCGACGAGTACGCCTCGGCCGGATCGCCGGCCCAGATGCTGTGGCCGTGCTCGGTGTCGCCCGACGACGTGGCCGAGCTCACATCGATGATCGCCGAGGCTCGGTCGCCGGCGCTGGTCGTGGGCGCGGGCTCCGACAGCGTGGACGGCTGGCTCGCGGTCACCGCGCTTGCCGAACGGCTGCGCTGTCCGGTCTGGCAGGAGTCGTTCGTGCGGCGCGCCGGGTTTCCCCAGGACCATCCGCTGTTCGCAGGGATCCTGCCCTGGCAGCGGCAGGCCATGCGCCAGACGCTCGCCCCGCACGATCTCGTGGTCGCGGTCGGCGCCGCCGCCTTCCGGCTGTACATCCTCGACGAGCCGGGTCCGTTCGTCGAGCCAGGCACGCTGGTTGCGGTCGTCACCGACAACCCGGCCGAAGCGCTCCGCAGCCCCTGTGAGCTCGCGCTCGTCGCGCCGGTCGCCGACGCGTGCCGCGCGCTCGCCGACGCGGTCCCCGCGCGCGATGGCTCCCCGCCGGAACCGATGCGTCGGCCGCCGCACCTCGAACCACCCGGCCCCGGCGCCCCGCTGCGAGCCGGGCATGTCTTCGACGCGCTGGCGCAGCAGATGCCGCCCGACGCGATCGTCGTCGAGGAGACCCCGTCGAGCCAGCCCGAGCTCTACCAGCGACTCCCGATCACGGCGCCGGCCGGCTACTACGCCGCCGCCAACGGCGGCCTCGGGTTCGGCCTGGCCGGCACGATCGGCCTTCGCATGGGCGCGCCGAGCCGCCCTGTGATCGGGATCGTCGGCGACGGCTCGTCGATGTACGCGATCCAGTCGTTGTGGAGCGCCGCGCAGTACCACGTCGGCGCGCTGCTGCTCGTGATGTCCAACGGCCGCTACGCCGTCATGGACCGCCTGGCGCGCGCCGCCGGCGGCGAGGGCGCCTGGCCCGCGTTCGACGGCGTCGACATCACGGGCATCGCCGAGCGGCTCGGCTGCCCCGCCCGGCGGATCTCGAGCCATGACGAGCTGATCGCCGCCTTCGACGAGGTGCTCCCCGGGTTGGCGCAGCGCGGCGAGCCGCTGCTGCTCGAGATCGTGGTGGGGGAGTGAGCGGTTCCGCCGCCGGCTGGGTCCGCGGCCCGGCGATTTGACCGGCCGCATACCATTACCGGCATGGTCGACAAAATTGTCGACAATTTGGTGGATGGCCCCTCGAGGCCCGAGGACGAGCTGCGTGACGCGATCGTCAGCGGCCGGCTTCAGCCCAACGAGCGGCTGATCGAGATCGACCTCGCGCGGACGCTCGGGGTCGGACGGTCTGCCGTCCGGACAGCGCTGGTGCGGCTCGAGCAGGAGGGCCTGGTCGAGCACGAGCGCAACCGCGGCGCGAGGGTCAGGCTGATCGGCAAGGACGAGGCGGTTGAGATCCTCGAGGCGCGGGCGGTGCTGGAGGGGCTGTCGGCCCGCCAGGCCGCGCACAACGCGACCCCGGAGGACATCCGCGACCTGCGTGCGATCCTCGCCCGGATGAGCGCGCTGCTCGACACCGGCGACCTGCTCGGCGCCTCAGACCAGAACGCGGTGCTGCACGGCAAGCTGCTCGAGATCGCCGGGCACGACACCGCGACGCGCTTGATCTCGGCGCTCAAGTCACAGCTCGTGCGCTTTCAGTACCGCACGATCCTGCTCCCCGGCCGCAGCGAGCGGTCGTTCTCAGAGCACACGGCGGTCGTCGATGCGATCGCCGACGGCGACGGCGACGAGGCCGAGGCGGCGATGCGCACGCACCTCTCGCACGTGGCCGACGCGTTGCGGAGCGCCGAAGCATGAGCGAGCAGCCATCCGAGCGCGCGCGCAAGCTCCTGCAGGGCGCCTACGACACCCACATCCATGTCGGACCCGACGTCGTGGAGCGCAAGATCGACGACATCTCGCTCGCGCGGCGCTTCCAGGAGCTCGGCATGGCCGGCTTCATCCTCAAGTCGCACTACACGTCGACGGCGGAGCGTGCTGCCGTGGTGCGCAAGGCGGTGCCCGGGATCGAGGCGCTGGGAGCGATCGCGCTCAACCGCGCCGTCGGCGGGATGAACCCGCTGGCCGTCGAGATCGCCGCGCGTGAAGGTGCTCGCACCGTCTGGCTGCCGACCGTGGACTCCGTCAACGAATCGCACGAGCGCGAGGCGGCGCCCGGTGCGAAGGTCCCGGTGTGGGTGCGGCTTCAGCTCGACCTGCGCGAACAGGGGATCGAGATCGAGCCCGTGCCCGTGGTCGACGACGCGGGCGCCGTGCTGCCCGAGACGCGCGAGGTGCTGGCGATGGTTGCGCGCCACGGGATGCTGCTCGCGACGGGCCACCTGGGCCGCGACGAGATCTTCGCGGTCGTCGACGCGGCGCGCGAAGAGGGCGTCCAGCAGATCGTGATCACGCATCCCGAGTTCCCGTCACAGGACCTCTCGGTCGAGGACCAGAGGGCGCTCGTGGAGCGCGGCGCGCTGCTCGAGCGCTGCTTCACGACGCCCCACACCGGCAAGATCGCCTGGGAGGCCTGGATCGACAACATCCGCGCCACGGGGCCGGAGCATTCGGTGCTGTCGACCGACCTCGGCCAGATCTTCAACCCCGAGGTGGAGGACGGCATGGGGCTGATGGTGGACCGGCTGCTCGACGCCGGCCTGGACGAGGAGGAGGTGCACGTGATGGCCGTTGAGAACACGCGCAGGGTGGCGGGCAAATGACGCGCATGCTCGTGATCGGCGCGCACTCGGCGGACTTCGTGTGGCGCTCGGGCGGCGCCGTCGCGGTCAACACGGACAACGGCGGCGCGTCGAAGGTGATCGCTCTGTCCTACGGAGAGCGCGGCGAGTCCGGCGAGCTGTGGAAGCAGGAGGGCCAAACGGTCGAGAACGTCAAGCAGGTCCGCCACGGAGAGGCCGAGCGAGCGGCAGGCGCGCTCGGCGCGGAGTTCGAGTGCCTGGACCTCGGCGACTATCCGCTCGAGATCGACACCGACGCGCTCAACCTGATCGCCGACAAGATCCGCGAGTTCGCGCCCGATGTCCTGATCACGCACACCGACACCGACCCCTTCAACCCCGACCACCCGGTCGCGTGCGCGGCGGTGTCCAGAGCCCGCAGCCTGGCCGCCGGCGCCGGCGTCGCCAGCGCGTTCGGGACGGTGACGCCGCCGGCGCTGTTCCTGTTCGAGCCCCATCAGCCGGAGCTGTGCAACTTCACGCCGACGACCTTCGTGGACATCACCGCGGTGATGGACCGCAAGATCGCGGCGATGGCGGAGATGAAGGCCCAGAAGTACCTCCAGACCTATTACACCGAACGCGCCGACCACCGCGGCAACCACGCCCGGCGAGCGTCGGGCAACGCCGACATCAGGCAGGCGGAGGCGTTTCAGCGAGTGATCCCCCAGGTGGTGAGCGCCCTATGACCGACGTTTTCTCGGAGCTCGCGAGCCTCGGCTCGGCAACCGTCTACGAGGCCGGCGGCCGGCGCGGCTATGTCGAGGCGGACCTGATCCAGGTGGTGCCGGGCTCACGCGCCGCCGGTCCCGCGCGGACGGTGCGCTGCGGCCAGGACGACAACCTGATGGTCCACGCGGCGATGGCCGAGGTGCAGCCGGGGGAGGTGCTCGTGCTGACGATGCCCGAGCCGCGCCCGGTCGCGCTGATCGGCGAGCTGCTGGCGACGCAGGCCAAGGCCCACGGCGCGGCCGCGCTGCTGGTCGACGCGTCCGTGCGCGACCTCGAGGACCTGGTCGAGCTCGGCCTGCCGATCTGGGCGCGGTGGATCAGGGTCCGCGGCGCGACCAAGGACGCGCCGGGCGTGATCGGCGAGCCGGTGATCGTGGGCGGCGCCGAGATCCGCCAGGGCGACGCGGTCGTGCTCGACGTCGACGGCGTCGCGGTGGTGGAGAGCGAGCGAGCCGAGGAGGTCTTGGAGGCCGCGCGCGAACGCGCCGAGAAGGAGCGCGTCAAGCGCGAGAAGCTCGAGGGCGGCGCCCTGTCCTACGACCTCGACGGGCTGCGCGAGCGCGTGGAGGTGGGGCGATGAGCGAGCCGATCAACGACCTCGCGCACATCGGCCACGCCGAGCTGCTGACGCCGTTTCCCGAGGAGAGCCTGCGGTTCTTCGTTGACGTGTTCGGGATGGAGATCGAGGAGCGCGAGGGCCAGTCCGTATACCTGCGCGGCTGGGGCGACTACCAGCGCTACAGCCTCAAGCTGACCGAGTCCAAGCTGCCCGGCCTCGGCCACATGGCGATCCGGGCCTGGAGCGAGCAGGCCCTGTACCGGCGCGTCGAGGCGATCGAGCAGACCGGTCTTGGCAACGGCTGGATCGAGGGCGACGTCGGCCACGGTCCCGCGTACCAGTTCACCGACCCCGACGGGCACCCGATGGAGCTCTACTACGAGGCCGAGCGCTATCAGCCGCCGCCGCACCTGCGCCCGGCGCTGCGCAACGTCCCGGGGCGGTACACGGGTCGCGGTATCTGCGTCAAGCGCCTGGACCACATCAACGTGCTCGCCGCCGACGTCGCGGCCAACCGCCGCTTCGCCCAGGAGCAGCTCGGCTATCGGCTCTACGAGCAGGTCATCCTCGACAACGGCACCGAGTCCGGGGCCTGGATGAGCCTGACGATCGCCGCCCACGAGCTGATCTACGTAGCCGACAACGCGGGCGCGAGCGGCCGCCTGCATCACCTCGCGTTCTTCGTCGACACGCGCGAGGAATGCCTGCGCGCAGCGGACATCTGCCTCGACGCCGACGTGCCGATCGAGGCCGCGCCGTCCAAGCACGCGGTCGCTCAGGGGATGTTCCTGTACGTGTACGAGCCCGGCGGCAACCGCGTCGAGGTGACCACCGGCACGCACTTCATCTACGACCCCGACTACGAGCCCGTCGCCTGGACCCAGGCGGAGCGCGCGCGCGGTCAGGCCTGGGGCGTCAAGACGATCGAGACGTTTCACACCTACGGCACGCCCGACATCAGCGGCGAGGCGACCGGGCCGCCGATTCCTCCGACCAGTCAGATACCGGCGCCGCCCGAGGCGACAGTCGTATGAGCGCCGCCGACGACCGCCTGCTGATCCGCGAGCTGGTCGAGAACTGGGCGCTGTGGCGCGACGCCGGCGACTGGGAACGGTTCGCGACCGTCTGGCATGACGACGGCTTCATGATGGCGACCTGGTTCCAGGGTCCGGCGCCGGACTTCATCCGGGTCAGCCGTGAGGGCTTCGAGCGCGGCGTCAGCATCCTGCACTTCCTCGGCGGCACGACCGCCGACGTCGTCGGCGACAGGGCGATCTCGCAGACGAAGATGACGATCTCACAGCGCGCCGAGCTCGACGGCGTCACCGTCGACGTCGTCTGCACCGGGCGCTTCTACGACTTCCTCGAGCGGCGCGACGGCCGCTGGGGCATCGTGCTGCGCCAGCCGATCTACGAGAAGGACCGGCTCGATCCGATCGACCCGTCCGCCAAGCTCAAGCTCGACGACGAGCTGCTGTCGCAGTTCCCCGACGGCTACCGCCACCTCGGCTACGTGCAGACGGCTGCCGGCTTCGACGTCAAGCGCGACATGCCCGGTCTCGTCGGGCCGGAGGTCGAGCTGCTCTACCGCCGCGGCGCCGCCTGGCTCGACGGTGAGCCGCTGCACGAGCCGCTGACGACCCGCCCGTAAACCGGTCCGGCGCTCCCCGGGGCGCTCAGTCGCTCCGAATCACGACCTTCATCACGTCGCTCGGATTGTCCATCGCGAACCGCAGCGCCTCGGGCGCCTCCGCGAGCGGGAACTGATGGCTGATCATCCGCGCCAGCGCCGGGCCGTTGCGCTCGACGACCTCGACCGCGCCGGCGAACTCGCCGGTGCCGCAGCAGCACACGCCCAGGAAGTCCAGCTCCTTCTCCGTCAGGCTGCCGATCCGGATCGGCACCTCGTCGACCGACATCCCGACCTGCACCGCGCGCCCGGCCGAGGCGACCATGTCGACCATCGCGCGAACCGCCGCCGGCACGCCGGTGGCGTCGACGGCGACCGGCGGGCCGGCCGGACCCGCCCACCGCCGCGCGCCGGCGACCACCTCGCCGGCGGTCGTCCACGCAAGCGTCTCGGCGCCGAGCTCGCGGCCCAGCGCCAGCCGCGACTCCTGCAGATCGATCAGCAGCACCTCGGCACCACGCTCGATCGCGACAAGGCTCACGCACTGGCCGATCGGGCCGGCCCCGAGGACCACGACGCGCTCGCCGGCCGCGATGCGCGCACGCTCGACCGCGCGTACCGCGATCGACACCGGCTCGGCCATCGACGCGACCGCGGGATCGTCGCTTGCGATCGGGAACACGTGGTCCTCGCGCATGCACAGCCGCTCCTGCAGACCGCCGTCGACATGGATGCCGATCAGCTGGAAGTTGTCGCACGTGTTGAAGCGCCCGACGCTGCAGGGGTAGCACTCCCCGCACGCATGCAGGGGCCACAGCGCCACCCGCTGGCCGGTCGCCAGCTCGGGGCGGCAGCCGGGCCCAAGCTCGGCGATCGTGCCCGACACCTCGTGACCCTGGACGCGAGGAAACTGCGAGCCGCCCGCTTCATCGGACAGCTCCCCGGTGAAGAAGTGGTAGTCCGAGCCGCAGATCCCGGTCGCCTCGGGCGCAACCAGCACCTCGCCAGGCCCGGGGCTCGGCGGGTCGGGGCGGTCGGTCACCGCCATCGCCCCGACGCCTTCGGTCACGACCGCGCGCATCAGGCCCCCGCGGCGCCGCTCATCCCCAGACCTCCGCCGCGGTCTCCACGATCAGGTTGAGCTTTGCGATCTGCTCGTCGCGTGTCAGCGCGTTGCCCTCGACCGTCGAGGAGAACCCGCACTGCCCCGACAGGCACAGCTGCTCGATCGCGATGTACTTGGTGGCCTCTTCGATGCGGCGCTTGAGCAGGTCCTTGCTCTCGAGCTCGGGCCGCTTGGTCGTGACCAGGCCCAGCACCACGAGCTTGTTCTTGGGCACGAACCGCAGCGGTTCGAATCCGCCCGAGCGCGCGTCGTCGTACTCGAGGAAGAAGCCGTCGACGTTGAGCTCGCCGAACAGCGCCTCGGCGACGAAGTCGTAGCCGCCCTCGGCGGCCCACGACGAGCGGAAGTTCCCGCGGCACAGGTGCGTGGTGACGGTCAGGCCCTCCGGCCGTCCGTCGAGCGCCTCGTTTATGTGGCGGATGTACGCCTCGTGCAGGTGCTCGGCATCCTCGCCCTTGTTTGCCATCTGCTCGCGCTGAGCGGGGTCGTTGAGGTAGGCAAGGCTGGTGTCGTCGAACTGCAGGTACGTGCAGCCCAGCGCCGCAAGCGCCTTGACCTCTTCGTTGTAGGTGGCCGTGAGGTCGGCCCAGAACCTGTCGGCGTCGGGATACACGTCCGGATCGAGCGCCGCGGTGCCGCCGCGGTAGTGCACCATGCTCGGAGACGGGATCGTCAGCTTCGGCGTCACGTCGCCGGACACCAGGCCCTGGAGGAACTGGAAGTCCTCGCCGAAGATCGTGTGATCGAGGTGCAGCTTCTCGCCGACGTGCAGCGCCGCGGGCTTCCACTCGATCACGCCGTCGGCGTTGCGGAACTGGACCTTGATGTCCCCGGGCGCCGTCGAGATCCCGCCGATCTGGTAGATGAAGTCCATGTGCCACGAGGCGCGGCGAAACTCGCCGTCGGTGGCGGACTGAAGCCCCACGTCGTGCTGCAGCTTGACGACGTCGCGGATCGCGTCGTCCTCGACGGCCCGAAGCTTGAGCGCGTCGATCTTGCCGGCCTTGAATTCCTCGCGCGCCTTGAGCAGCTCCGGCGGCCTCAGCAGGCTGCCGACGTGGTCTGCCCGAAACGGCGGCGAAGTCCGCCGGCCGCCGGCGACCGCGGTTTCTGTCTGGAGCTCGGCCATCTACTACCTCCCGGTGGTGTCTTGCATGAAGTTGATCTCGATCCGCACGCCGCTCGGATCCTGGACGAACACCTGTCGGGGGCCCCCGCCCGGGACGGTGTTCAGCACGGCGGGCACGCCTTTGCGGTCCAGCAGCGCGCGGGTCTGTTCGTAGTCGATACCTCTGAAGGCTATGTGGTCGACGGGCCCGGGTCCCGCGCCGCCGGCCACCGGCAGACCGAGCTTGCGCGCGTGCTCGAGATAGGGCTCGCGTGCCGCGAGGTGCAAACAGGGTGTTGCGCCTGCGTACAGCCAGTAGCCCGGGAACTCGAGCGCCGGACGTTCGCCGAGCTCGAGCCCGACCACGTCGCAATAGAACTCGCGGGCCTGCTCGATGTCGTCCGCGAGCACGAGCACGTGCTCCATCGCGGTTACGCCGCTGCTCATGTAGCTGGCTCGCCGCCGGCGACCGCCGGCGTGCGAGCCGCGCCGTTACTGCCACGCAGCAGGTATGCGGTGTGAAGCAGCTCCGGGTTCTCGCGCAGCTCCTTGGCGAGCGCCGGAGAACTGGATGCGCCCACCTTCCATGATGTGCGCGCGGTTGGCGAGCCCGAGTGCCACGGTCACGAACTGCTCGATCAGCAGCACGCCGATCCCCGACTCGGCGATCTCGCGAATCGTCGGGATCAGCCGGTTGACGATCACCGGCGCCAGGCCGAGGGACAGCTCGTCGATCAGGATGTACTTCGGCTGCGAAACGAGCGCCTGAGCGAGCACCACCATCTGCTGCTCGCCGCCGGACAGCGCCCGAGCCGGCGCGTCCAGGCGCTTCTGCAGCTCTGGGAACAGCTCGAGCGCGCGTGCCCGTCCCGCCTGTGCCTGGTTTCGCGGAAGCGTGTACGTCGCCACCTTGATGTTGTCCTCCACTGAGAGCTCCGGCAGCAGCCGGCGTCCCTCGGGGACGATCGCGACTCCCGCGCGCCGGATGCGCTCCGGCCGCTTGCCCGCGAAGTTGGCGCCGCCCACCTCGATCGTGCCCTCCGTCGGCCGCAGGATGCCGCCGACCGCAAGCACGAGGCTGGACTTACCCGCTCCGTTCGGTCCGAGCAGCGCCGTGATCTCGCCGGCCGGGATCTCGATGTCCACCTTGCGCACGACCGCGCGGCCGCCGCGCTGGACGGTCAGCCCAGCAACCCTGAGCGCGTCGGCCGCTTCAACCATCAGACATTCTCCTCGGTCCCGAGGTACGCACGGATCACGCGCTCGTCGCGCAGCACCTGGTCGGTCGGGCCGGAGCTGATCAGCTTTCCGAAGTCCAGCACGGCCGTGGTCTCGCAGCACCCGGACACGAGGCTCATGTCGTGGTCCACGAGGATCGTCAGCGCCCCGGTGTGCTCGGGGATCTTGCGGATCACGTTTGAGAGGTGCTCTGTCTCCTCCTCGGGCAGGCCCGCGGCCGGCTCGTCGAGCAGCACCAGCTTCGGCTGCCCGACTACGGCACGCGCAACCTCGACGAGGCGGCGCTCGCCGACGCCGAGGGTGTTCACCTGGGCGTAGGGATCGGACTTGATGCCGACGAACTCGATCGATGCGAGCGTCTCCTCGCGACGCGAGCCGCTTGAGCCCTTGGACTGCTCGTGGACCATCGCGACGTTGTCGTAGATCGAGAGCTCCTCGATCGCCTGCTCGGTCTGGAACGTGCGCCGCACGCCCCACCGCGCGCGACGGAAGTGCGCCATCTTCAGGAGGTTCTCCCCGAAGGCGTCGATCGTCCCTGTGGCCGGGCGCACGAAGCCGCTGAGCACGTTGAAGAAGGTCGTCTTGCCGGCCCCGTTGGGCCCGATCAGCCCGCAGGTGCCGGACTCGAACTTGACGTCCATGCCGTCCAGCGGGGTCACGCCTCCGAAGCGAACTGTCAGTCCGGAGACCTCGATCATTCGGCCGGCTCCGCGGCCGGGGTCCTTCGGCGGAACAATCCGGCGATCAGACGGCCCAGCCGCGCCATGTCCCTGGGGAACTGCTCGACGATCCCCCGCGGAGCCGTGGTCAGGACCTGGAGCACTCCGATTCCGAACAGGATCGTCAGCCAGTCCGGTGACACGCCCCAGTCGTTGAGCAGGGCCTGCAGGAACTTCAGCAGGAACGCGGCGATCACCGCGCCGGTCATGCTGTAGGCACCGCCCATCAGCACCACCGCAAGCAGCGTGATCGAATCCTGGGTGGTGAACGTCAGTGAGTTCAGGTACCGGAAGCTGCCGGCGACCAGACCCCCGGCGACACCGGTGACGAACGACGCGAGCGCGAACGCCCACAGCTTGTAGAAGGTGGTGTTGATGCCGGCCGCGAGCGCCGCCGATTCGCTCTGTCGGATCGCCGCCCACGCTCGTCCCGGGCGCCCTCGGATGTGGAAGAACACAAGGGCGAACATCAGGATCGCCACGATCATCGAGTAGCGGAAGAACGCCGGGTCCGTGGTCGCGACCGACGGACGGCGGATCGGCGGGATGTGAACCGTTGCGCCGTCGTATCCGGTGAAGCCACCCCGCCGTTTGGGAAGTTGATCGTGGTCAGCACGACCGTGATCGCGCCCGCGAGCATCAGCGTGATCAACGCCAGGTACAGACCGCTCAGGCGCAGCGCCGGAAGCCCGACCAGGGTCCCCAGCACCATCGTGATCAGGCCCGCGAACAACAGCACGAGCGGGTACGGAAGCCCCGTCGCGAACAGCAGCCGCGCCGCCACCCAGGCGCCGAGCGCGAGCACCGCGCCCTGGCCGAGCGAGACCATGCCGACGCGGCCGACGAGCAGCCCGAGGCCGAGCGTGACGATCGAGTAGATCGCCACCTGCGTCCAGGCGTCGACGTAGTAGAGGCTGAAGATCGATGGAATCGCCAGCAGCGCGAAAACCACCAGCGCCCCGATCACAGCGGGGCGCACGAGCGACCGAGGCTCGATGCGGGGTCGCCGCGGTGACTGCCGATTCCCTACTTCGGGCGCCGTGCCCTCCTTGCCGGCGGTCGAGTCGTCCGCGGTCTTCACACCGGCAGATTCCAAGCCTAAAGCCTCCCCTGTCTAGTGGCTTGGGCCATTAGACCCCTTGACGGCCCACCGATATCACGCGGCGGCGGCTGAGGAACAGCAGCGCGATCGCGGCGACCACGAATGGCGTCATGTCGCGGTAATTGCTCAGCGACGAGATCGGCGTCAGCTCCGCGGTGATCACGCCGATCACGATCGCCGCCAGGAACGTGATCGGGATCGATCTGAGGCGGCCGACCAGCGTGGCCGCCAGCGTGGAGATGACCAGGAACGTCAGCGTCGTCGCGTCGAGCGCGACCAGGTCGGAGAGCAGCACGCCGGCCACTCCCGCCAGGCAACCGCACCCGAACCACGCGGCCGCGGTCACCCTTCTGACCGGGACACCCAGCGATGCCGTGATCTCGCGGTCGTTGGCCATTGCGCGCATCGCCGTGCCCAGCTTCGTGAATCGCAGGAACACAGCAGCAACCACGGTTACGCCCAGGCCCAGCACCAGCGAGAGCACGTTGGTGTAGGTGACCGAGATCTCTCCGACCTGGAACGTGTTGTTGTCGGTCGGAACCGTCAGCGCCCGCGAGGCGCCCCCGCTCGAGGGCCACAGGAGGTCCATGACCCCGAGCAGGATCAGTGCCAGGCCCAGCGTCGCGGTCGCTTTGACCAACGGGTCACGCAGCGCGAGCGCCGGGCCGAACACCATTCCATACGCCAGCGTCAACAACCCGCCGATCAGCACCGACATCACGAACGCGGGCCAGAAGCTCATGCCGGAGTGGTTGATGAGCTGCCACGCGATGAAGGCGCCGAACGCACCGATCGCGCCGAACGCCAGGTTCAGCACGCCGGTGGCCCGATAGAGGACGACCATGCCGACCCCGGACAGTGCGTAGACGCCTCCGAGCGACAACCCTGTCACCAGGAACTGCTCTGCGTCAGTCCAAGTCGGCATTGGTCCTCAAGCGCCCTCTTCGCGTTAACCCTACTCCTACGACGTCGGGGGATTCGTCGACGGCGCCGTGCCCGCTGCCTTGCGGTACTGGGCGATCTGCGGGTCATCCGACGACACGTTGAAGCACGGCTGCGCTGTCACCATCTTCCCGTTGTCCGGGGTCGTGGTGAAGTCCGCGTTGTTCGGGATGTGCAGCGGGTAGTCGCCGTACACCCACGGCTGGCAGAGCAGCTCCGTCTTCTGATCCTTGATCGCCTTGAACGCCGCGTTGACGCTCTTGAGGCTGTAGTCGTTGTTCTTGATGGTCTGCATAGCGCCGACCGAGAACTTCCCGAGCAGGTAGCCCATCTCGCTGAACGAGCCCAGGCCGCCGGCGACGTTCTTGCCGTACTGCGACAGGATGTTCTTGTAGAGCTGCATCTCGGGACCGTTGTGGTCATCGGGCGAGGTCAGCTCGGCGTTGACGAACAGCTTGTGGTTCCACTTCGGTCCCAGCGCCTTGGCCAGGAAGTCCGTGTTGCACGGGGTCGAGCAGCCCCAGCCCTTGACGCGGTCCTCGAGGCCGAGCTTCTGCGCGGCCTGCAGGATCACCAGCGCCTCGGGCGGGGTGAAGTTCAGCACGACCCAGCCGTTTGAGCCCGCCTTGTTGACGAGGTCCAGCGCGACCGAGTTGGCGTCGTTGATCGGCACGTTCTCGGTCAGTGCCGTGATCGGCACGTTCGCGGCCTTGGCGAGTGCCGTCGGGCCGGCGGCGATGTAGCCGGTACCCGGCACGTTTGACTGCACGAACACGATCTTCGACGGCTTCTGGCTGAGGCCGTACTGCACCGCGCCGTCGGAGCTGTAACGCGGCCCCATGTTGACCGCTGCGCTGTTGGGCGTCGACCAGCACTCAGGCGCGATGCCTGCGCCCATCTCGTAGATACCGAGCTGCTTCCAGTAGCTCTGATCGATCGTGCACTCGAGCAGGTCGAACACGCCGACGATTCCGACGACGTGGTCTGACTGGATCAGCTTCTTGGCAGCCGCCGCGATCTGTGGCGGCTGCGTCTGGTCGTACTCGACGAACAGCTTGACCGGGTGGCCGTTGACGCCGCCGTTCGCGTTGACGCAGTTGTAGTAGGCGGTGATCATGTTCGGCCCGTCGCTGAAGTCCGTGCCGGGCTGCTTGGTGTCGATCGTGCCGATGTTGATCGGCGTGCCCGTGGCCTTCACGCCGGGCTTGGGCCCGCACGACGACGTGTCGCTCGACCCGGTGCTTGCGGTGGTAGAGCTGGACGAACTTGTGCTGCCGCCGCTGGCGGCGGGGGCGCTGCTGGTACTGCTGCTGCTGCTGCCGCATCCGGCCAGGATTGCTGCGCCCAAGACTGCTGCCAATGCCAGCAGTAGGCGCACGCGCGGCACGTACTCAAACAACCTCACGATCTCTCCTCCTCGAGTGATCCAGGATTGAACCCGCCCCGGTTTTGCGAAGCGCGGGCCGCGATACTAATCGCGGCGTCGGTTGTATGCAAGACATCCCTAACTTGACCCCAAAGAAGCCCTGTCGGGCCATTTCTTGACATTTCTGCATACAGCTATGTGGCGGCGCTAGAGTTCCGCGCCGATGGAGCCGTGACATGCACGCGTCGACGCGTGCGGCGGCGCGGAGGGCGAGGAGCAGGCGAGGTAGATGGCGAATCAGGCCAGCAGATCCCAGATGATGAGGGCGCTGCTGCGGCTGCGCGAACTGATCCTGAGCGGCGAGTTCGAGCCGGGCGAGCGGATGAGCGAGCTGCCGCTCGTGGAGCGTCTCGGCGTGTCGCGCACGCCGCTGCGCCTGGCGCTGGCCACGCTCGAGCACGAGGGCCTGCTGCGAAGCCTCTCGGGCGGTGGCTACGCGGTGCGCGCGTTCACCCAGGCCGACATGCGCGACGCGGTCGAGCTGCGCGGCGTGCTCGAGGGCACGGCTGCCCGCTTCGCCGCCGAGCGCGGCGCGACCCGCCGCGAGATCCGCTCGCTGCGCACGATCAACGCCCAGATCGAGCCGCTGCTGGCCCTCGCCGACTACGAGTCGTTCGAGGCCTACATGGACCTCAACGAGCGCTTTCACGCACGCATGCTCGATATCGCCCGCAGCCCCTTGCTCGACCGCGCGCTCGACGGGATCCTGTCGCTGCCGTTCGGCGGCGTCAACGCGATGGTGCTGACCGAGGCCGAGCTGCCGGAGTCTCGACAGATCCTCGTGATCGCCCACCGCCACCACCAGGGGCTGATCGAGGCGATCGAGGCCCGGCAGGGTGCTCGCGCCGAGGCGCTCGCCCGCGAGCACGCGCGAATCGCGTTGACCAACCTGGAGATCGTGCTGCGCCACCGCGAGATGCTCGACCTGGTCCCCGGCTCGTCGCTGATCACGCTGCCTCAAGAGCTCGAGCCCGCCTCGCGCTAGCGCGAGGCTAGGAGCCTCGCCCCTCCGGCCAGTCCCATTCGATGGCGACCCGGGCAGCCGCGTGGATGTCTGCGGCGTCCGGCCGGTAGTCGTCCTCGAGCGGAGGGCTGACGGGCACCGGCTCAAACGGCGCGCCGACGCGCTGGATCGGCGCCTGGAGGCAGTCGAATGCCTCCTGCTGGATCCGCGCGGTCAGTTCGGCGCCGAAGCCGCCGGTCGTGACCGCCTCGTGGGCGACGACGGCGCGGCCGGTGCGGCGCACCGAGGCGGCGATCGTGTCGATGTCGAGCGGGACGAGCGTGCGCGGGTCGATCACCTCGGCCTGCACTCCCTCGCTCGCCAGCCGCTCGGCGGCCTGTGTCGCCTCGCCCACCATCCGGCTCGTCGCGACGATCGTCAGGTCGTTGCCGCGGCGAACGGTCCGCGCGCTCCCGATCGGGACAGGCCCGGTGTGATCGGCCCGTTCTGGTTCGCGGCGGAAGTACAGCGAGTTGTTCTCGACGAACACCACCGGGCCCGGGTCATCGATCGCGCTCGCAAGCAGCCCCGCGGCGTCCGCGGCGTTGCTGGGCATCACCACCTTCAGCCCCGGCACGTGCGCCAGCCACGCCTCGAGGCTCTGTGAATGCTGGGCGCCGCTGCGGCTGCCGGCGCCTCCCTGTGTACGGAGCACCATCGGCACCGTGAGCTGGCCCCCCGACATGAAATGGGCCTTGGCTGCCTGGTTGACGAGCTGATCGAGCGCGAGCGTGATGAAGTCGATGAACATGATCTCGACCACGGGGCGCAGCCCCGCCTGCGCGGCGCCGATCGCGGCCCCGCAGACGGCGCCCTCGCTGATCGGCGTGTTGAGCACGCGCGTGCGGCCGAACTCCTCGGCGAGCCCGGCGGTCGCGCCGTAGGGGCCGCCCTCGGCGACGTCCTCGCCGAGCACGATCACCCGCGGGTCAGAGCGCATCGCGTCTGCGAGCGCGTTCTTGACCGCCGTCAGGAATGTCGTCTCGCCGTCGGTCATTCGGCCTGCCCCACGTACACGAGCCGGCGGGCCGCCGCTGGCTCAGGGAACGGGCTGGCGCGCGCGAACTCGACCGCGGCGTCGACCTCGGCGCGCGCGGCCTGCTCGAGCTCGCCGATCGCGTGGTCGTCGAGCCAACCCTGCCGCCGCGCCTCGTCGCGCAGCCGCGCAATCGGGTCGAGTCGCTCCCACTCGGCCTCGGCGGCCGGGTCGCGGTAGCTCTGCTGGTCGCCCTCGTAGTGGCCGCGGCGGCGGTGGGTCAGGCACTCGAGCAGCATCGGGCCACGGCCCTGGCGAGCGGTCGCGAGGAACTCGCCGAACGCCTCGTAGACCGCGGGGACATCGCCGCCGTCGACCGTCCTTCGCTCGAACCCGTACGGCGCGACGACGTCCGACACACGTTCGACGACGGTATGCGCCGAGCGCGGCGTGAACTCGGCGAAGCCGTTGTTCTCGCACACGAACACCAGCGACAGCTCCCACAGCGCGGCGAGGTTGACCGACTCGTGAAAGTGCCCGGCCTGCACCGCGCCGTCGCCGAAGAACACCACCGTGACCTGATCGGAGTCGCGCACCCGGGCGGCCAGGGCGTTGCCCAGAGCGAGCGGCAGGTTGCCGCCGACCACCCCGGTTGCGCCGAGGAATCCGTGCTCGACATCGACCAGGTGCATCGATCCGCCAAGCCCGGCGCAGATGCCGTCGGCGCGTCCCATCAGCTCCGCCATCACGCGATCGAGCGGGGCGCCCTTGGCGATCGCGTGGCCGTGCGCGCGATGACCGCTGTAGACGCCGTCGTCGTCGCGCAGCTGTCCGCAGACGGCCGCCGCCACGCCCTCGCCGCCGATGCTCAGATGGATCAGGCCGTGGACCTGGCGCGAGCGCTTCAGCGACGCCACCCGCTCCTCGAAGCAGCGGATCCGCCACATCGTCGCGAGCAGCTCGGAAGCTGCCCGCGCGTCGAGCTCCATTGTCAATGCCGCCCTAAGCGGCGACGGGCGCTTCGCCCAGCACCTGGCGCACCGCTCCCGCGATCTTCTCGTCGTTGGGGAGCACGAACGCCTCCATCGGCTCGCTGTAGGGGACGGTCACATCGTGAGCGGTCACGTGCACGATCGGCGCCTTCAGCGACGAGAACCCGTGCTCGGCGACCTCGGCCGCGATCACCGGCGAGGCGCCGCCGTGGCGGGTGCTCTGGTCGGCGATCACGAGCCGCCCCGTCTTCTCTACCGAGGACAGGATCGTCGCGGTGTCCAGCGGCGCGATCGTGCGCGGGTCGATCACCTCCGCCTGGATGCCCTCGCCGGCAAGCGTCTCCGCTGCCGCCAGGGCCCTGCCCACGGTCCAGCCGGTCGCGACGATCGTCACGTCGCCGCCTTCGCGCCGGATCGCAGCCTCGCCGAACGGCACCAGGTACTCGCCCTCGGGCACGTCGCCGTGCTCGAGCACGAGCAGGTAATGCATCAGGTAACAGACCGGGTTGTCGTCGCGGATCGCCGTCGCCATCAAGCCCTTGGCGTCGGCGGGAGTCGAGGGCAGCACGACCTTCAGGCCGGGAATGCCCATGAACATGCCGTAGATCGAGCCCGTGTGCTGACCGGCCCATCCGGCGGTGAACCCGTACCCGGCCTTGAACACGGCCGGCACCTTGACCCGGCCGCCGCTCATGTAGCGCAGGCGCGGCGCCTCATTGACGACCTGGTTCATCGCCACGAGCATGAACTCGGCCATCAGCAGCTCCACGACGGGGCGATAGCCGGCAAGCGCGGCACCGACCGCCATGCCGATCTCTGCCGTCTCGGAAATCGGCGACACCCGGACGCGGTCGCGCCCGAACGACTTCACGAGCTCGTCGTCGTCGCTCGGCGCCACGTCCTGGCCGTAGAAGAGGACGGTCTCGTCGCGGGCCATCTCAAGCGCGATCGCCTCGTTGACCGCCGCGATGTAGGGGATCTCTCGTGCCATGGTCGTGCTCCTAGGCGTAGACGTGTTTCAGGGCGGCTTCGGGCTCGGGGAAGGGGTCGTCGAGCGCGAACTGCACCGCCGCTTCCATCTCGTCGCGGACCTCCTGCGCGATCTGATCGGCGCGGTCGGCGTCGAGCACGCCGTCTTCGACGAGCCGTGCGCGGAACCGCGGCACCGGGTCGCCGCGCAGCGCGGCCTCGTACTCCTCGCGATTGCCGAACACCGTGATCGCCTCGTGCTCGGGGTAGTGCAGTGGGACCCCCGGGGGCGCAATCAGGTTGCCGTGCGCCGACAGGCGGTAGACCTTGGACTCCACGAGGGTCGGTCCCTCGCCGGCGCGGGCGCGCTTCACGGCGGCTCCGACCGTCTCGAAGACGGCGACCGGATCGCCTCCGTCGACGGTCACACCGGGCATGCTGTAGGCCGTTGCCTTGATCGACAGCGGCTCGCCGGCGGCGGCGTTGGCGTCCTCCTGCTCGGATCGCGTGGCGACGTTGTAGTTGTTGTTCTCCATGATGTAGACGATCGGCAGCTTCCACAGCGAGCCGAGGTTCAGCGACTCGTGGAAGGCGCCCTGCTTGGACGCGCCGTCGCCGAAGAAGCACAGCACGACCTGACCCTGCTTACGGATCTGCGCCGCCCACGCGGCGCCCGTGGCCTGCGGGATTCCCTGCCCGACGATCCCCGACGTGCCGAGGAAGCCGCGCTCGGGATCGGCCAGGTGCATCGATCCGCCATAGCCGCCGCAGAGGCCGTCGCGCCGGCCGTAGATCTCGGCCATGATCGCCTTGCAGTCGGTGCCCAGCACGATCGGATAGCCGTGGCACCGATAGGTCGTCAGCAGCTGGTCTTCCGGCTCGAGCGTCGCCAACGAGCCGACGATCGAGCCCTCCGCGCCGTCGGCCAGGTGCGTGTGTCCGCGGATCACGCCGGGGTGATCCTCGAACGTCCGCTTCACGCGCTCCTCGAACTCGCGGATCCGCAGCATCTGGGTGAACATCCACACCAGCCGCTCGTTGTCGAGCACGGCGTTCTCGCTGTTGGTCATCGACCTCGCTCCTCGTCTATGCGACGCCCGCGCCGAACTGCGCGATCGTCGTCTCGTATGCACGCTGAAACTCTTCCTCGATCGGCAGGGCGCGCAGCGCCTCGGAGAGAACCTCGACTCCCCAGGGCCCCTCGTATCCCACCTCGCGGCAGGCCTCGACGTAACCGGGGATGTCGAACTCGCCCTCGCCCGGAAGATGGCGGTGGTTGACGACCTCGTCGATCGGGTCCTCCATGTTCTCGAACTGCCCATCGGACAGCTCGACCCAGGTCAGATACTGAGGCGGGATGCGCTTGAGCTCATCCGGCGGAATGCCGAGCTTGGCCATGTGCCAGGTGTCGATCGCAAGGCCGCCGTTTGGCTGGTTTGAGTCGGTCGCGAGCGTCAGCGCGGTGTCGAGCGTGTTGACGTTGACGTCGAACGGCATGAACTCGTAGGCGACCTTTGCGTTGGTGTGGTTGGCGGCGTCCTGGCACAGCTCCGCGAACGACTCGACCAGCACGTCGAGCTCGCATGGAGTGCCGGGGATGTTGCCGACCTTGATGTGATGGGCATCGAACGTCGCCGCCGTGTCGAACAGCAGCTTGCGCCGCTTGTCCGAGTCCTCGCGCAGCGGGTCGCCCGGTGCGACGAAGAAGTCGGCCAGGAATTCGACCTGCAGGTACTGAAGGCCCGCGTCGTCGAAGATCTGCTTCATCTCGTTCAGGGAGCTCGTCTCGAGCTGGTGCTCGATGTCGGCGTGCCACAGGCCCAGCCCCTTGAAGCCGAACTTGGCGGCGTTGGCGCAGCGGTCGCGCCAGTCGAACAGGCTCCACTCTCTGCCGACGTGGACATCCGCCGGTCCGCACACGGTCCAGTACAGAGCCAGCAGCTCAACTTCGCCCATCGCCACTCCTCTCGGGATTACCGGTCCAAGCTAGCGCCGGCCCGGAGGGCGAGCAAGCCATCGGACGCAGGCCTTCTTGCCGATCAGCGCCCTGGGGATCGACGCTCTCAGCTCAGGTGGAGTGACCGCGTGCTGCGCGACGCAGCGTCGCATCGGTCACGTGCACCTTCGCGCCCTTGCAGCGCGCGCCGCCGACGGCGATCGTCGCCGACAGCGGCAGGTTGCTTGACGAGTCCCCGGCCAGCACGCGATAGCAGCCCGAGCCGACCTTCCAGCGGTGTGCGGAGTCGCTCCAGTGAGCCAGCGAGCGGAAGTCGAGCGCCAGCTTGACCTTGGTTCGCGCCCCGGGCCTGAGCAGCACCTTCTGAAATCCCTTGAGCTGCTTCGGCGGCTCTCCCGCGTTGCGCGGGTCGGCGACGTACAGCTGCGCCACGTCGGCGCCGAGGCGCGGGCCGGTGTCGGCAACCGTGAACGTCGCGGTCGCGAGCGCCGGACGTCCGTGGCCCGCGCTCAGCTGCAGATTGCGCAGCGCGAACGTGGTGTAGGTCAGCCCGAACCCGAACGGGAACAGCGGCTTGATGTGCTTGGCGTCGTACCAGCGGTAGCCGACGAGCATCCCCTCGGAGTAGGTGGCGTGGGGGATGCCGGCTGCATCGTTGACGCCCGGATACTGCTGCGCCGTACGGGTGGGCAGGTCACCCTGCGACGCCGGGAACGTCTCGGGCAGCTTGGCGGATGGATCAACGTCGCCGAACAGCAGCGCCGCGATCGCGTTGCCGTCCTGCTGTCCCGGATACCACGCTTCGAACAGTCCCTGGATCTGGTTCAGCCATGGCATCAGGACGGGGCCGCCGGTGTTCAGCACGACGACCGTGTGCGGATTTGCCGCGGCCACCTGCGAGATCAGGCCGTCCTGGTCGACGGTCTGCGGCACGCAGCCGGCGAGGGTGCAGTTGCCCGAGGACAGGTCCAGCGTGGAGCGATCGATGCCCTCGCTGTCCTCGGATCCCGCGAACACGATCGCCACGTCGGCGGCCTTCGCCGCGAGCGCCGCCGCGGCCGGCACGCTCCCGTCGGCGTACGTCACGACGTCGCCGTCTGACAGCGCGCGCTGCGTGATGCCCTGCAGCGGTGTGACCACGTCTGACTTGGCGCCGAACTCCGGGATGTGCCCGCTGCCGGCGCCGTTGTAGAACTGCTCGGCTCCTGCAGGACCGGCGCCCGGTCCGATCACGGCTATCCGCTTTCCGTTGCCGGTGAGCGGAAGCAGCCGGCCCTGGTTCTTGAGCAGCACGGTTCCGCTCTCGGAGAGGCTCCGCGCCAGCGCGATGTCCTGCGGGCGCTGCACGTTGGCAGCTGCGGCGGCCGGCTCGGCCGCGGCCGGATGGTCGAAGATCCCGATCGAGAACATGGTGCGCGCAATCCGCGTGACCATGTCGTTCAGGCGCGACATCGGGACCTGCCCGCCCTGCACGGCGTTCTTCAACGGCGCGGTGAAGTACTGGCCCGGCTTGAGGTCCATCTCCATGTCGAGCCCGGCGTTGGCCGCCGCAACCGTCGAGTGCGTCCCGCCCCAGTCCGACATCACGAACCCGGTGAAGCCGAACTGCCGCTTCAGGATCGTCGTCAGGGTGTCGCGGTTCTCGCAAGCGTAGGTGCCGTTGATCCGGTTGTAGGAGCACATCACCGAGCCGGCGTGCCCCTGCTTGACGGCGGCCTCGTACGGCGCCGTGTAGATCTCTTCGAGCGTTCGCTGATCGACGTCGGAGGAGACCGTCATGCGGTTGGTCTCCTGGCTGTTGGCCACGTAGTGCTTGACCGTCGCGATCACCGGGTTTGACTGAATCCCGCGAACCTCGGCGACCGCTCCCTGGGACGCCAGGTACGGGTCCTCGCTCATGTACTCGAAGTTGCGCCCGTTCAGCGGGACGCGGTCGATCTCGACGCCGGGCGCGAGTTGGACGTTGATGCCCTTGTGCCACGCCTGCCATCCGAGCGCGGCGCCGAACCGCCATTGCAGCACCGGGTCCCAGCTCGAGGACTGGGCGATCGGCGCCGGGAACGCGGTGGTGTTGGTCTCGAGATCGCCGACTCCCTGGCCCGCGTCGTTGAGCACCAGGTCCGGGATGCACAGCGAGGACTGTCCGGGCACGAAGCCGGCGGCGCCGTAATGCGCCCAGACCGGCTGCGCCTGGGAGAGAATCCCGATCTTCTGATCGATCGTCATCGCCGACACCAGCTCGTGCGCGCGCTGGTCGGGGGAGAGCTTCGTGTTCATCCACGGACAGCTCGGTGCAGCGCTTGCCGACGCTGGCACGACCGCGGCCAGCAACAGCCCCACGAGCAATGCAAGCGTTCCGTGCTTCATCCTGTGCGCGGTATACCCAGATCCGCGGCTAGGCGGAAACTGCGCGCGTCGCGTCGGTGGCGATCCTGTCGAGGATCCCGACCAGCTCCTTCGTGCGCGACAGCATCGGCGTGTGGTCGGTGTCGAGCTCGATCACGGGATCGCATCCGGCGGCGGCGGACATCCGCTGCTGTAACGCCGGCGGGATCGCGAGGTCCTGAAGGCACCTGACGTAGGCGCGCGGCAGCCGTTCGAACTCCGAGCGCGTGTCATCCGGAACCTGGACCGGCTGGGTGAACGGCACGACCGGCTGCGGGCGGCGTCTGGCGACAGCCTGTGCGGCCGCGTCGTCACTCGAGCAGCCGTAGATCACGACCCGCGCCGCTGCCTCGGGCATCGTCGCGACCGGCGGGTCGCCGTCGACGACGATGTTGGCCTGCACCTGGTCGCCGGCGCCTTCGGGCAGCGACGTGAGGTCGAGCAGGCTCTGGCCGTCGGCCGGGGCAAACGCCGCCACGTACACGAGCGTCTCGACCTGCTCGGGCGTGCGGGCGGCAGCCTGCGTGACCACGACGCCGCCCATGCTGTGTCCGACGAGCACGGCAGGCGGTCCTGATGCCAGCGCCTCGCACACGCGCTCGGCGTAGGCGTCGAGCGTCACATCGGCCACGGGCGTCTGGTCCTCGCCCGACCCGGGCAGGTCGATCGCCTGCACCGTGTGACCGGCCTCCTCGAGCCCCGGGATCACCGGCTCCCACGACCAGGCTCCGCCGAATGCCCCATGGACCAGCACGATCCTTGCCATTAGATGACCTCCTATCCGGTTGTCAGCACGATCTTGCCCCGCAAACCCCCGCGTTCCACCAGCCGGTGGCCCTCGGCCGCCTCCGCGAGGTCGAGCGTCATCGCCACCCGCGTCTTCAGGCTGCCGTCGGCAACCCGCGCGGTCAGCTGCTCGAGCGCGGCCGGGTCGGAGTCGACCAGCGGCATCTCGACGCGCAGGTCGAGCCCCCTGGGAAGCTCGACCGATCCGCGGGTGAACAGCGCCACGCCGCCGGCGCGAACCGGCGCGATCGCCGCCGCGCCGATCGGCACCGCGTCGAGCACCGCGTCGACGGGGCCGACGTCGGCGAGGTCGGTGTCCCGCGCCAGCACCTGATCGGGGCCGAGGCTCGCGACCCAGTCCTCGTCCGCGTCGGAAGCGACCGCGAGCACGCGCAGGCCGCGCTGAACGGCGAGCTGCGTGGCAAAGCCGCCCACGGCGCCGCTGGCTCCCGTGATCAGCAGCGTTGCGCCGGCGGGAGCGTCGATCAGCTCGAGCGCCTGATGGGCCGTGAGCGTGTTCAGCGGCACTGTCGCGCCCTGGATGTCGTCGAGGGCATCGGGGCGGTGGGCGAGCCACGCCGGATCGACCGCGGCCGCCTGCGCATAGGCGCCGACCCGGCCACCGATCCGGGCCCACGGGATCATGCCGACGACGCGATCGCCGGGTCTGAAGCCGGTGTCACGGGCGTTGACCTCGCTGACCACGCCCGACAGGTCCCATCCGGCTACGAACGGCGGCTCCAGATCGGGGATTCGCCGTCGGTGCGCACCGGAGCGGGCGGCGATGTCGGTCGGGTTGATGTTCGTCGCGGCGATCTCCACGACGATCTCGCCCGCGGCAGCGTTCGGCCACGGGCGTTGCGCTTCGCGCAGCACCTCGGGACCGCCGAACTCGGTGACCTCACAGACGCGCATTGTCGTTGCCGCTGCCACGGCGAAGCGATCGTAGTGAGGAGTCCCCACGGGTCGCTGCTTCGCGGCGCGATCGCGCGTCCGATCGCAAGCGCGGATGCGCTCAGTGGCAAGCTCCTTGACTTGCGCAACGTGCGCCGATAGGACACGATCGACGTGGCGCCGCCGCGAGGCGGTTTCGTACCCGGTGGCCCCCTGAGGAGAGTTCGCATGGCCAGCAGCACGCCCGCGCTCGGCGCATTTCCCAGTCCCTTCTCGATCGAGACGCCCCCTGGATGTGAGGGCTGGGAGGAGATGTACCCCTACTACGCGATGTTCGACGAGCGCCGGCGCGACACCGACGAGCCCCGCTTCTGGTTCTGGAACTCGATGCACTTCCCGGTCCCGATGCCCGCGTTTGACGCGATCTGCATCGACTCCCCCTACCAGGCCGTCGGAGCCTGGCAGAACCGCGTGTTCGCGGTGCCGCCGGCGATGGGGATCGACTACAGGATCGTCAACGGCTACGTGTACATCTCGGGCAACCCGGTCACCGACCCCGACCAGATCGCCGAGCGCGCCGACTTCTTCCAGAAGCGCGCCGGCCACTACTTCGCCAACTGGGCCGAGCTGTACGGCAAGTGGAAGGCGAAGATGCAGGCGCTGATCGGCGAGCTCGATGACCTCCAGGTCCCGCAGCTTCCGAAGTACGAGCCCGACGAGGTCGCACTCGGCGAGGACCGCAACACCGCCTTCTACGAGCTGCTGAACGCCTACGGCCGCGTACTCCGGCTCGGGGACATGATGTGGCAGCACCACTTCGAGTTCCTGCTGCTCGGCTACGGCGCCTACGCGACGTTCGCGGAGTTCTGCAAGGGCAACCTCCCTGACATCCCCGACCAGCACATCGCGCAGATGGTCGCGGGGATCGACGTCCTGTTGTTCAGGCCCGACGCCGAGCTGCGGCGGCTCGCGCATCTGGCGATCGACACCGGCGTCGACGACGCGTTCGTCGAGGGCCGGACACCGCAGGAGATCGACTCCGAGCTGGTCTCCCGCGAAGCCGGCCGCGCATGGCTGAGCGAGCTCGAGAAGGTCAAGGACCCGTGGTTCAACATGGCCACCGGCGACGGCCTCTACCACTACTACCGCAGCTGGCTCGACGACCCGAGCATCCCCTACGCGTCGCTCATCGGCCACATCAACGCACTTCGCGCCGGCGAGCAGATCACCCGCCCCACCGAGGAGCTCGAACGCGAGCGCGAGCGCCTGGCGAGCGAGTACGAGGAATTGCTCGAGCAGGAGGTGCGCGGCGCGTTCAACGAGCTCCTGTCGCTGTCGCGGACCGTGTTCCCCTACGTGGAGGAGCACAAGTTCTTCTGCGACTACTGGTTCCTGACGCGGTGGTGGAACAAGATCCGCGAGTTCGGCGCGCTGCTCGCCGAGCACGGATTCCTCGAGGACGGAGAGGACATCTTCCAGCTCTCGCGTCACGAGGTCGCCAGCGCGTTCGATGAGCTCGTGCTGACGTGGGCCACCGGCGGACGCCCGCTGGGGCCGATGCACTGGCCCCCGATCGTCGCGCGCCGCAAGCAGATCCTCGAGCGGCTTGCCGAGTGGACGCCGCCGCCGGCACTCGGCGTCACCCCCGAGGCGATCACCGACCCGATGACGATCATGTTGTGGGGCGTCACGACCGAGCGGGTTCAGGAGTGGGCGCGCCAGGAGGACGGCGGCCACGTGCTCAACGGGGCGGCCGCGTCGCCGGGCGTGGTCGAGGGCGCTGCGCGCGTCGTCAGGACGGTCGATCAGATCGCCGACATCCGTGACGGCGAGATCCTCGTCTGCGGCAGCACGTCCCCCGCGTGGGCGCCGATCTTCTCGAAGATCACCGCGACCGTCACCGACGTCGGCGGCGTGATGTCGCACGCGGCGATCGTGTGCCGCGAGTACGGGCTGCCGGCCGTGGTCGGCACCGGCCGGGCCACGTCTCAGATCCGCACCGGCCAGATGATCCGCGTCGACGGCTCGGCTGGCACGGTCACCCTGCTGGCGGGTGAGTAGCACGGGCTACACGCGCTCGCTGGATCGGCTGCGCCGTGAGGACGAGTCGAGCTTCGGCGGCAAGAGCGCCAGCCTCGGCGAGCTGCTTGCGGCGGAGATTCCGGTGCCGCCGGGATTCGCCCTGTCGACCGCGGCGTACTCGGAGTTCGCCGCCGATCAAGCGGTCGCCGCCGCGATCGCCGCGGGCGACGCTGACGCGATCGGCGAGGCGATGCGCGGCGTGGACATGCCCAACGACGTGCGAGATGAGGTCGCCGGCGCGTACGCGGCCCTTGGGGAGCCGCCCGTCGCGGTGCGCTCGAGCGCGATCGGCGAGGACAGCGCGGAGGCGACGTTTGCCGGCCAGCAGGAGACGTTCCTGTGGGTGCGCGGGGTCGAGCAGGTGTGCGAGGCGGTGCGCGACTGCTGGATCAGCCTCTACAGCCCGACCGCGGTCTCCTACCGGGCCCGGCTGGGACGCGATCGCGAGGCGGCGATGGGAGTCACCGTCCAGGAGATGGTCGACGCCGAGATCTCGGGCGTGATGTTCACCTGCAACCCCGTCAGCGGCGACCCCAGCATGGTCGCGGTCAACGCCTCCTGGGGCCTCGGCCTGGCCGTCGTCGGCGGCGAGGTCACCCCCGACGACTACCTCGTGAGCAAGGTCACCCGCGAGGTAGTCCGCGCAAAGGTCAACGACAAGCACCACGAGTACGTCCCCGACCCGAACGGTCACGGAGCGATCCGCCGCGACGTCGAAGACGACCGCCGCACCGCCCGCTGCCTGGACGAAGCAGCCCTGGCCGCACTGGTCGACGTAGCCAAACGAGTAGAGCGCCACTTCGGCACCCGCCAAGACATCGAATGGGCCATCGCACGAGGCACCATCGGCCCCCGACGGGCCTCTACCTCCTGCAGTCCCGCCCCGTCACCGGAGTTGAGGGGCCCAAACCAAAGCCCGCGCCGAGCTCAGCGATCGCTGCGGTCATGCACACTTTCGGCGCCAACGTAAAGCGGGGCAGCCGATGAGCCTTACCGACGACGATGTCCGCGAGATCCTGAAGCTGATCGACGAGTCCGACCTCGACGAGCTCCACATCGAGACCGCTGACTTCGTTCTCCACGTATCCAAGGGTGCGGGTGGCGATGGAGCCTCTCTCACTCCTTTGATGGGAGTGAGAGAGGCTTCTCCCACCCGCACACCCGAGCATCCAGAGCAGACAGAACGTCCCGAGGCATCGGACGGGACAACCGCGATCGAGTCGCCAATGCTGGGCACGTTCTACCGGGCGGAGCGCCCTGGCGCGGAGCCCTTTGTAGAAGTCGGAACCGAGGTAGAGCCAGACACGATCGTCGCCATCATCGAGGTGATGAAGATGATGAACTCGGTCCCCGCAGGCATCGCCGGCACGATCGCCGAGGTGTGCTGCGACAACGCCGCGCTCGTGGAGTACGGCCAGCCGCTGTTCCGGGTGGACCCGGCGTGAGCTCGATCGAGTTCGTCGATACGACGACCCGCGACGGCAACCAGAGCCTGTGGAGCGCGACCGGGCTGACGACGCCGGACGTGCTCGCGATCGCGCCGACGATGGACCGGGTCGGGTACCACGCGCTCGACTTCACGTCGAGCACGCACATGGCAGTGTCGGTCCGCTTCCATCACGAGGACCCATGGGAGCGGATCCGTCTGGTCAGCGCGGCGATGCCGAACACGCCGCTGGGGATGATCACGACCGGCATGCGGTTCATCTCGTGGACGCCGGCCAATCCCGACGTGATGGCGCTGTCGCTTCGGCTCGTCGTTCGCAACGGACTGCGCCGCCTCCAGATCGCCGACCCCTCGAACGACCCGGATCGGCTCAAGCGGATCGCCGCGATGGCGAAGGCCGAGGGCATCGAGGAGGTCGTGATCGGCCTGACGTACTCGATCAGCCCGGTCCACACGCACGAGTACTACGCCCAGCGCGCGGCCGCGCTCGCCGGCTGCGCCGAGATGGACCGGCTGTACCTGAAGGACCCGGGTGGCCTGCTCACGCCCGACGCCGTCCGCGAGCTCGCGCCGCACTTCGTCGCCGCCGCCGGCGGGCGGACCGTCGAGCTCCACAGCCATTGCACGATCGGCTTGGCGCCGCTCGTCTACGTCGAGGGTGTGCAGGCCGGCTTCCAGGTCGTCCACACGGCCTCCGGGCCGCTGTCGCGCGGAACCTCGCAGCCAGAGGTCGTCAACACCGTCGGCAACCTCGAGGCCGCCGGTTACGAGCACGCGCTCGACCTCGAGGCCGAGGCGATCGTCGCCGGGCACTTCCGCGAGGTCGCGCGCGCCAAGGGACTGCCGAGCGGCGCGCCGCGCGAGTTCGACGGCGCGTACTACAACCACCAGCTCCCGGGCGGGATGGTCACGACCACGCGCCGCATGCTCGAGGAGCTCCGCCGCCCCGAGCTGTTCGATCAGGTGCTCGAGGAGGTCACGCGCGTGCGCGCCGAGATGGGCTATCCGATCCTCGTCACGCCGGTCTCGCAGTTCGTCGCAAGCCAGGCCGCGCGCAACGTGATCGATCCCGAGCGCTGGGCCAACGTCTCCGACGAGACCGTGCGCTACTTCCTCGGCCATTACGGCGACCCGGTCGCGCCGCTCGATCCGGACGTGTCAGAGCGCGTGCTGTCGCGGCCCGGGGTGGACAAGCTACGGCAGCTCGAGCCGCTCAGCCTCGAAGGCGCCCGCCAGCGGTTCGGCAATCGCATCTCCGAGGAGGAGCTGTTGCTGCGGCTGACGATGCCCGCAGAGCAGGTCGACGCGATGGTCGCAGCGCGAGGTCATGCCCCTGCGCCGGCGGCGCGACCTGGCCGGGCCCCGCTGGTGACGCTGCTGCAGGAGTTGGCGCGGCGGCCGGCGATCTCCAGCCTTGCGCTGCGAAAGGACGGCGAGACCGTCGTGTGGCGACGTGCTTGAGCTCGGCGGCGTCCGCGGCTTCGTGTTCGACGTCGACGGGACGCTCGTGCACCGCGGACCGGATGGCCGCGGCCGCCCGCAGCCGGGAGCCGTAGACGCCCTGGAGCGAATCCGCGCGTCCGGCCGGCCGCTGGTCCTGTTCACCAACGGCAGCCATGTCGGCCCTGCGGCGATCGCCAAGGGCCTGCGCGAGGACGGGTTGCAGATCGGCGATGACGAGGTGCTCACGCCGATCCAGAGCGCCATCACCTATCTGCGCCGTCGCCACCCAGGCAGTCCGGCGCTGCTGTTCGCATCGGCGGCGGCGACGGAGCTGATCGCGCAGGCCGGCATCCCGATCGCGACCGGCGAGGAGGCGGAGGTCGTGTTCGTCGCGCACGTCGACGACATCGACTTTCCATCGCTCGAGCGCGCCGCACGGGCGGTCAAGCGCGGCGCGCCGTTGCTGACCGGAAGCTACGTTCCCGGCTACGCCGGTGCCAACGGGATCATCTTCAGCCGCGGCGCGATGGTCACCGCCGCGATCGCCAAGGTCACCGGTGCGCGCCCCAAGGTCGTCGGCAAGCCATCGCGCGCGGCGGTCGACGAGGTGGCGACGCACTTCGGGCTGCCCACCGACCAGCTGGCCGTGATCGGCGACGACCTCGGGATGGACATCGTCCTGGGAAGGATGGGCGGCTCGCGCACAGTGCTCGTGCGCAGTGGGATCACCGGTCAGATCGACCTCGACCGCATTCCCGAGCGCCGCCGTCCCGACGCCGTGATCGACGGCGTCGCGGACCTGCTCCCCCTACTGTGAGTGCGCGACCGCCGCGCGCCGGATCTCGCTGGGAGTGGCTCCGAACTCGCGCTTGAACACGCGCGAAAAGTGCGCCGCGTCGCAGAACCCCCACCGGAACGCGATCTCAGTGACCGAGCCGGCGTTGGATCGCTGAAGGTCCTCCAGGCAGCGAAGCAGCCGCTCGCTGCGAACCAGGCCGGCGACCGACTCGTCCGCATCCTCGAACAGCGCGTGCAGCGCACGCACCGACATCGCGTACGCCTGCGCGATCGAGGCCGGGCTCAGCCCCGGCTCGTGCAGGTGGGTTCGCACGTATCGCCGGATCTCTGAGCGCATGGCACCACGCGCAACCGAGCGGCTCGGCGGGAGCGTCGGTTCGATCGCGGCGCGCAGCAGCTCGAACGCGGCGTTCGCTGCCGCGTTGCTCGCGGCCGAGTCCAGGCGCGGCAGCTCCGCGACGATCGCGTTCATGTAGCGCACGAGCAGCCGGGCGGGTCCGCTCTGCGAGAGCGACGGGAACGCGTTGACCTCGCCGAGCCTGGGGCACAGTGCCAGCACGCGATCGCGCGGGAACAGCAGCGTCCGCTTGTAGAACGACTCGACGATCTCGACGTCCGTCGGCAGCGTCCCGTCCCACAGCACCACGTCTCCCGCCGTCAGGGCCAGCTGGCGGCTGCCCTCTCTGACCGTCTCCACTCCGCGGCACACGAACTGAAAGCCGAGGATCTGCTCGCTCTGCTCGCGCTCGCGCTGCCCACCCATCACCGATGGGCCGCGATGACCCCGGAACGGCGACGCGGCGCAGTCGACGAGCACGAGCTCGCCGAACCTGCGGCGCGTGACGGCGCCGTCGAACTTCCCGGGCGTCTTCGCCGTGGCGTCGACGTCGAACGCCAGGTGCGTGTCGGCCAGGATCTCCGACCAGGACTCCAGCCGGCGCGGCGTGCTCGCACCGCTAACCCGCCAGCGCTCTGGCTCTCGGGTCCCGTTGCTGTGCGTTACCGCGGACCGGTCACCCACGTCTGAGTTCCTCTCTCTCCGACGACCACGCAGCCTCTTGCTGCGCCCCTCATGTTAATCGCAACGGGTATGGTCGGCGGGTCACGACTGTTTGGGTTCGCAACCGATGTGATCGAGTCGGCCGGCCTTTCGGGAGCCGACGTCGCGGCGTGGTCTGAGTCGGCGCCCGCCGCTCACGACCTGTTCGACGCTGCGGCGCAGTCGGTCGCTCAGTTCCTCGCGCGGGGGACAGCGCTGCTCGGGCGCCTTCCGGAGCCGCGCGATCGCTCGGAGCTCGAGCGTGCCGCCGCCGCTGCGATCAAAGAGAGCCTGACCCGTGCGCGCGAGACGTTCCTCGACGACCACGCGACCACGCTCTACGAGCGCCTCACCAACGACTACGCGACGCCGGTGCGCCTCGAGCAGCTCGTCTACGACGCGGCCGCGGAGGTGCCCGGGCTCACGCCGAGCCGCACCGAGATGGAGACCGAGCGCGCGCGGATGCTCGCCGACAAGGAGGGCCTCGAGCTCGCCCAGGGACTGCTCGCCGCCCACGTGCTGGCGGCGCCCGACCCGGGCCGTCATCTCGTGACGACGATGCTCGAGCCGATGCCCGAGGCGCTCGAGCACCTCGAGCAGCTTCGCGCGACCGGCGCCGTCGACCTGGGATCCGCTCGCGTCACCCGCACCGGCCGCGCGGGCGTCGTCGAGCTGGTGAACGTCCGTCACCTCAACGCCGAGGACGGAGCCACCCTCGGGCCGACCGAGGTTGCCGTCGACCTGGCGCTGCTCGATCCCGAGATCGAGATCGGGGTCATGCGCGGCGCGGTGGTCGACCATCCCCGCTACGCCGGCGAGCGCATATTCGGCGCGGGCATCAACCTCACGCACCTCTATCAGGGGCGCATCGACTTCCTGTTCTACCTGGTTCGCGACCTCGGCTATGTCAACAAGCTCTACCGCGGCCTCGCCACCGCGGACGGGACCGTCGAGAAGCTGTGGATCGCCACCGTGCAGCGGTTTGCGATCGGCGGCGCCTGCCAGCTCCTGCACGTGATGGATCACGTGATCGCCACGCGCGGCTCGCGGCTGTACCTGCCGGCCCGCAAGGAGGGGATCATTCCCGGCGCCTCCAACCTGCGGCTGCCACGGTCCGTCGGCGACCGCGCCGCTCGCCAGGCGATCCTCTCGGGCCGGGAATGGACGGCCGGTCAGCCCGACGCCGATGCGTTGTGCGACGAGGTCGTCGATCCGGAGGAGATGGACGCCGCGCTAGCCGCGCGCATCGACGCGCTGACGAGCTCCGGCCTGATCAACGCGGCCGCCAACCGCCGCGCGATCCGGGTCGGCCAGGAGCCGCTCGAGCTGTTCCGCGAGTACATGGCCACGTACGCGCGCGAGCAGGCCTACTGCCACCTGAGCCCCGCGCTCGTGCGCAACCTCGAGACGCACTGGAATGCCCACCAGCGCAGCGTCTGACGCGGCGGTCTGGGACGCCGCCGAGACGCTGCCGCGCGCCGAGCTGGCCGAGCCTCCAGCTCCGCCGGTTGCGTGAGACCGTTGACCGGGTGCTGCGTGCCGATGGGCTGGGCGCGCGGCGGCTGGCCGACGCCGGCGTCTCGGGCCCTGACGACATCGGCTCGCTGGCCGACGTTGCAGGGATCCCGTTCATGACCAAGGCCGACCTCCGCGACCAGTACCCGTTCGGACTGCTCGCCGTCCCGCGCGAGGAGCTCGTCCGCCTGCACGCCTCGAGCGGCACCCACGGCAAGCCGACGGTCGTCGGCTACACGCGCGCCGACCTCGACACCTGGACCGAGCTGATGGCGCGGTGCATGACGATGGCCGGCGTGCGTCGCGGGATGCTGATCCACAACGCCAACGGCTACGGGCTGTTCACCGGCGGGCTCGGCTTTCACCAGGGCGGCGAGCGAATCGGCGCCACGGTCGTCCCCGTGTCCGGCGGCTTCACGGCGCGCCAGGCGCTGCTGCTCGGCGACCTCGGCGCGCAGGTGCTCGTTTCGACACCGTCGTACGCGCTCGTCATCGCCCAGGCGGTGCTCGACAGCGGCCGCGACCCGCGGTCTCTGGGCCTTGCGTTGGGGCTGTTCGGCGGCGAGCCGTGGACCGAAGGGCTGCGGGCCGAGATCGAGCGAGTGATCGGACTGAAGGCGATGAACTTCTACGGCCTGTCGGAGATGTGCGGCCCTGGAGTCGCTGCCGAGTGCCTGGTCGCCCGATCCGGGCTGCACGTCCAGGAGGATCATTTCCTGGTCGAGGTGATCGATCCCGACAGCGGTGCAACGGTGGCCGCGGGCAGCGAGGGCGAGCTCGTGCTCACGACGCTGACCAAGGAGGCGCTGCCGCTGATTCGCTACCGCACCGGTGACCTGGTCTCGATCACTTCCGATCCGTGCGAGTGCGGCCGGACCACGGCCCGGCTGATGGAGCTGCGGGGGCGCCGCGACGACATGCTGATCGTTCGCGGAGTCAACGTGTTCCCCTCACAGGTCGAGCACGTTCTGCTCAGCGTCGACGGCGTCGCACCGCACTACCGGCTGATCGTCGAACGGACCGGCGCGATGGATGAGCTGACGCTCGAATGCGAACCGGCACCCGGCGCCGAGGCCGACGATCTCGCGGCGCGCGTCGGCAATCAGCTGCGCGAGCAGATGGGCATCCGCTTCGAGATCGTCGTGTGCGAGCCCGGCACGATCCCCCGCAGTGAGGGCAAGGCGGTCCGCGTCGTCGACCGCCGCTAGGCGCTAGGCGCTAGGCCGCGGCGGCGGCCCGCGTCCGCGCGATCGTGACGAACGCGTCCAGCGCGCCGGGCTCTGCCAGTGCGTCCCGGCTGGCGACGTCTTCGGGCTTGGCGCCGAGCAGGATCCGCTTGACCGGCAGCTCGAGCTTCTTGGCGGTCAGCGTCCGCGGGATCGCGGGCACGGCCTCAATCGAGTCCGGCACGTGCCGGGGCGACAGGGCTCCGCGCAGGGTGAACGCGATCTGCGTGCGCAGCTCGTCATCGAGACGCTCGCCAGGCGTCAGCACCACGAACAGGATCAGCTCGCCCGGGCCGCCGTCGCTGTCCTCCAGGTGCACCACGAGGCTGTCGGCGACCTCCGGAAGCTCCTCGACGACCGCGTATAGCTCTCCCGAGCCCAGCCGCACGCCGCCGCGGTTCAGCGTCGCGTCCGAGCGCCCGGTGATCACGCAGCTGCCGCGCTCGGTGAACATGATCCAGTCGCCGTGGCGCCACACGCCCGGGAAGTAGTCGAAGTACGCGGCCCGGTAGCGCTCGTCCCCCGGGTCGTTCCAGAAGCCCACCGGCATCGACGGCATCGGCGAGCGGATCACGAGCTCTCCGAGCTCGCCGACGACCTGCTTGCCGTCAGCGTCGAACGCGGCCACGTCGACCCCCAGGCACGGACCGGAGATCTCGCCCCGGTAGACGGGGAGCAGTGGCCCGCCCTGGACGATGCCGGTGCACACGTCGGTGCCGCCGCTGCCGTTGTTCAGCAGGACGTCGGGGCCGAGCTGCTCGTAGATCCAGTCAAAGCCCTCCGGCGGCAGCGGCGATCCCGCCACGCCGATCGACCGCAATCGGGACAGGTCGAATTGCTCGCCGGGCCGCAGCCCGGCCTTGCGGCAACCCATCAGAAACGCCGGGCTCAGTCCCATCATCGTCGCCTGCGTCTCTTCGGCCAGGCGCCACTGGAAGCCGACGTCCGGGTACACCGGGTTGCCGTCGATCATCACGATCGCCGACCGCAGCAGCAGCGCTGAGACCAGCGCGTTCCACATCATCCACGCGGTCGTCGAGAACCACAGCAGTCGGTCACGCGGCTGCAGATCCCAGCTCAGGCCGTGGTTCTTCAGGTGCTCGATCGTGATCCCGCCGTGGCTGTGCACGATCGCCTTGGGCAGCCCGGTCGTCCCCGAGGAGAACAGGATGTAGAGCGGGTGGTCGAACGGCAGCGACTCGAACTGCAGCGAAGCCGGCTCGCCGACGAGGTCGTCCCACTCGATCGCATCCGGGATCTGGTCGTCGCGGCCACCGCGATACGGCACGTGCACGACGTGCTCGAGCGTGGGCACCGCTGCGCGGATCGTCGCGACGTCGGCGCGCCGGTCGATCGTGCGCTCCCCGTAGCGGTAGCCGGCCACCGTCAGCAGGACCTTTGGCTCGACGATTCCGAATCTGGCCGTCACGCTGCGCGGCCCGAACTCCGGCGCGCACGCCGCCCAGATCGCCCCGAGGCTCGCCGTCGCCAGGAACGCCACCAGCGTCTCGGGGATGTTCGGCATGTAGGCGACCACGCGGTCCCCGCGCTTGACGCCCAGGCGCTCCAGGCCGGCACGCGCCCTTGCGACCTGATCGCGCAGCTCGCCGAACGTCAGCACGATCGGAGCGCGCGTCTGGGAGTGGGCGAGCACCGCCACCTCGTCGCGGTCCTCCTTGGGCCCCAGCGCACGCTCGGCGTAGTTCAGGCGCGATCCGGTGAACCACTTCGCGCCGGGCATCTCGTGCCCGCTCAGCACCTGCTCATACGGGGTGTGCGCGCGAATCCCGAAGAACTCCCAGGCCGCTCCCCAGAACGACTCGAGGTCTGAGACCGACCACTGCCACAGATCGTTGTACCCGCTGAGCTGCACCCCGCGGTTCTCACCAACCCAGCCGATGAAGCGACCGACCTGCGACGACCCGACCGCGCCGGCCCGCGGAGTCCACAGGACTTCCGGCTCAGTCACTCGTGCTTGCGTCCTGCAGCGCCCGCCACACGGTCTCACCGTTGACGGGCATGTCGACGTGACGGATGCCGTACGGCGTCAGCGCGTCGACGACGGCGTTGTGGACCGCGGGCGTCGACCCGATCGTTCCGGATTCTCCGATTCCCTTGACGCCGAGCGGGTTGACCGGGGTGAGCGTCTCCATGCTTACGCGCTCGAACTGCGGGAACTCGGTGCTCGCCGGGAACATGTAGGTCACCAGGTTGGAGTTCTGCGGGTTGCCGTCGTCGTCGTAGGTGAGCTCCTCGAACAGAGCCTGGGCGATCCCCGCCGCAACCCCGCCGTGCACCTGTCCCTCGACCACGAGCGGGTTGATGATCCGTCCCGCATCGTCGACCGCGATCATCCGCTGCAGGTCCACGCTGCCGGTCTCGACGTCGACCTCGACGACGGCGATGTGCGCGCCGAACGGGAACGTCGGCTGGGGGGCCGTGAAGTCGACCTCGGCCCGGAGCTCCTGCAGCCGGTCGGCGCTCTCGAGTCTCCCGGCGAGATCGCTCCAGCTCAGCGCGGCCTGCGGCGCGCCGGCCACGTGGAAGCGCCCGGCATCGACGTCGAGCACCATGTCATCGGGGTTGGCCTCGAGCTCTTCGGCGGCGAGCTTCTTGGCGATCTCGACGACCTCCTCAGATGCCTGTCCGGCGGCGACGCCGCCAATCTGGGTCGACTTCGAACCGTACGTGCCCGTTCCACGCGCGACCACGTCGGTGTCGCCCCTCAGCACCGTGATCTTCTCGATCGGGATTCCCAGGCGCTCGGAGGCGATCATCGCGAACGTCGTCTCGTGACCCTGCCCCTGAGAGAGCGAGCCCGTCTTCAGGACGGCCTCGCCGTCGCCGGTGATCTCGACGGATCCGAACTCGGTCTCGCTGATCCCGTTGGTGATCTCCACGTACACGCAGATCCCGATTCCGAGCTCTTTATGAGTGCCGCTGTCGCGTCGCGCGGCTTGCTCGGAGCGCAGCTGGGCATATCCGGCCTGCTCGAGCGCGAGGTCCAGTGCACGCTCGTAGTCGCCGATGTCGTAGTGGGCGCCTGACGCCGTCTGGTACGGGAACGCGTCCTTGGGGATGAAGTTCTTGCGGCGCACCTCCGCCGGGTCCATCGACAGGTCCGCGGCGAACATGTCCATCGCGCGCTCGAGTGCCTGCGTCGCTTCGGGGCGCCCGGCGCCGCGCACCGGGCCGGTCGGCGTGGTGTTGGTCACCACCGCTGTGACCTCAATCTCGATGTTCGGGATGCGGTAGACGCCGCTCGCCATCATCGCGGTGAGGTTGGGCAGAAACGCGCCCAGGCCGGGATAGGCGCCCGCATCCTGGAGGATCCGCCAGCGCAGTGCCTCCACCGTCCCGTCGCGCTTGCCGCCGATCTCGAAGTCGATCCGCTGCGCGCGGCCGTGGTGCATCGCGACCAGGTTCTCGCTGCGCGTCTCGGTCCAGCGAAGCGGGTGGCCGGTCTTGCGCGCCAGGTAGGCGAGCAGCACGTCCTCGACACCCAGGCCCTTGCCCCCGAAGCCGCCGCCGACGTCGGGCGCCACGACGCGCACCTGATCGGCCTCGAGCCCGAGGAGCATCGACAGCCCCATCTTGTCCTGGTGGGGGGTCTGCGTCGACAGCCAAACCGTGATGCGCCCGTCGTCGCCGGCGATCGCGGCGCTGGCCCGTGGCTCGAGCGGGCACGCGGCCAGGCGGGGACTGATCACCGCGCCGCTCGTCGTAACCTCGCACGAGCTGAACAGATCGTCGCTGGCGTCGAGCGGGCGGTGCACGCACGTGTTCGTGCCGACCTCGGGGAACAGCACGACCTCGTCGCGCGCCGACTCGATGATGTCGGTCACCGCGGGCAGCGGGTCGTAGTCGATGTCGACAAGCTCCGCGGCGTCGACCGCGCCGGCGCGCGTCTCACTCAGCACGACCGCGACGATGTCGCCCACGAAGCGAACCGTGTCGGAGGCCAGGAACGGGCGGAACATCCGCTCGTCGATCCCCAGGAACGGCGGCTGTGGGTTGACTGTCAGCTCGACGTCAGCGGCGGTGAACACCTCGGTGCCGGGCAGCTCGCGAGCCGCCGTGGCATCGAGCCCGGTGATCTTTGCGTGCGCCCAGGGCGAGCGAACGAAGTTGACGTGCAGCGCTCCCTCGAGCGGCAGATCGTCCACGTACTGTCCCTGCCCTCGCAGGAACCGCGGGTCTTCCCGCCTGCGCACTCGCTGTCCGACAACGTTGGCCAAAGCGCGCGAAGCTTTGCACACTCACACGCGGACGGCCACTAGGCCGATCGCCATGAGCACGAGCGCCAGCCACAGCGCCGACAGCGCTCCCTCGAGCGGATCCGCCAGACGCTGCTTGGACAGCTCGATCACGGTGCCGTCGTCGAGCCGCTGCTGTCCCTCCACCGACACGGTGCGGCGCCGAAGCTCCCGGGCCGGCGTGCTCAACCGGCGCTGGGCGGCGCTGAGCATGCAGCACGCCGCCGCCACGAGGATGCCCGCCGGCCGGATCGCGAGCGCGTTTACGAAGTAGCCGGTGAACGCCGGGAAGCCGCCCCACGCGATCGCGAACCACGCGTCGTTGTGAAACCGCCCGCCCCACAGCTCGAGGTTGTAGGCGGGGACGATGAACGCTCCGATCAGCACCAGCGGGATCAGCAGCGGCGAGACGATGAAGATCCCCGCGACGCCGATCGCCACCGCTCCGACGAGCCCGGCGGCCGCCAGCACGACCAGGGCCGTGCGGCTGAGCTTCGTGTTCAGGGGACGGCCGCGCAGCTCGTCGAGCGCGTGCGCGCTGATCCCCACCGCCAGAAAGAACGCGACGAGCGCGGCCGCCAGGCGGTCGGCGTGGATCGTCGTTGCGGCCGCCGCGCCGAGGGCGACGTAGCTGAGGTGCCAGAGCGTGTACGGCGGATGCAGGATCGTGACGAGATCGCGCCAGCCTCCCGACGAGAGCGCGTAGAACGCGGGGCGATCCAGCTCACGCGGTGCTGTTGCCATCTCTCACTCCCCACATCAGCAGTCCGGCGCCGAAGCTCATGTGCTGCTCGCGGACGTCGGCGATCCCGGCGGCGCGCCACACCGCGGGCAGATCCGGCTCCTGGGCGGCGAAGCCCTCGATGCTCGGTCCGAGGAAGCGTCCGACTTCGTACCACGCCGGAGACGCCAGCCTCCCGATCGCGGGCAGGCCGACGCGCGTGTAGGCGCGCCATGCTGCGCGCAGCACGGGCTGTCTCGGGACACCGAACTCGAGCATCCCGATGCGCCCGCCGGGCCGCACCACGCGCGCGAGCTCGCGCAGCGTCGCGGCGCGATCGTCGACGTAGCGCAGCAGGTACGTGAACGACAGGGCGTCGAAGTGCCCGTCGGCGAACGGGAGCCGCTCGGCCTCGCCCTGAACGAACGTGACCCGCTTGGCGAGCGCCGGATCTCGCGCCGCGCGAGCCTGGGCGCCGGCGAGCATGTCGGCGCTCTGGTCGAGCGCCACGACCTCACCCGCCCCGTGGCGAACAAGCTCGGCGGTGACCAGGCCCGTCCCGGCTGCCACGTCGAGCACCCGTTGGTCCGGCGTCGGGTCGATCCCGGCGACGAGCGCGCGCCGCCAGCGGGGGTCCTGGCCGAAGCTCATGACCGCGCCCATGCGGTCGTAGCGACCAGGCAGACCGGAGAACAGCTGCAGCGCGTGGGACTTGCGGGGGGAGCTTTGAGCGGACGCCGCCACCTGATACCAAGCCTACGCGGTCGCCGGTGCGGTTTCTGCTTACGGAGCGCCGGCGGGGAGCGACACAGCTCCGACGGCGTGAAGCTCGTCAGGCGGATCGCCGGGCAGCAGCCAGTCCTCGCCCGTCCACATGACCGTGGATCGCTCGGCCAGCTCGCCCAGTGCCTTGGTCACGGTCGGCCGCCGCGCAGCCACCAGATCAGCAAGCGTCGAGTGCGTCAGGTACAGCGGCACGTGCACGCCGTCCTGGCGGACCGTGCCCCAGCGATCGGCCAGCTCCCAGAACAGCATGTGAAGGCGCAGATCGATGCGCGGCTGCTGCACGATCGCCATGTTCACGGCGATGTGCCGCGAGCGCCGCAGCGCGCGGCCGAACAGCGTGGACATGACCTCGGGATACCTCGTCACCCGCAGGGAGAAGTCGCTGTCGAGTACCGCCAGCCGGCTCGGGCGAAGCGTGCGCCACCTGCCGGTCCGCGGCAGCGTGGTGCTGCCGTCGTCCTGGTGCCAGGGGCGCAGCATGTCGCCATCGCCCAGCAACTCGGCGCCAAACCGCCCCGCGACCCCGACCCGCCGCACAACCAGCCCGTCGAGGATCAGCAGGCCGATCCCGAAGCGCATGTTCTCGTACTGCTCGGGCGGAGTCCACGGTCCGGCGGGCAGATGGATGGTCCGCGCGGTGCACTCTCGAACCGCCGCAGCGAGCCGTTCTCCCCGCAAATGCTGGGCGAGCTCGGCGTCGTCGGCCAGCACCTGGCTGGTCTCGTTGGTCGTGTGCTCAAAAACGGACACCAGTTGGTTATTCCCGAATCTGCTGTCCAAGACTCACCGAACCTCCACCCTGTGCAAAAACCAGCCTAATCCGCGCCTTCCGGCGGGGGCCCGTCAGGGGGTTGGGACTCGCGTCCGCGCTCTGCGGTCTGGCGCGAACGCGGGAGCCGGCCGGCGCTCGGCGCCGATCGACAGCAGCTGGTCGATCGCCTCGAGCACGGCGGCATGTGTCGCGTCGCTGTGCTTGGTGATCGCGTGCACGGCGTGGGTGCCCACCGACTCGAGCGAGGGATTGCGCTGCCGGGTCAGGGAGCGCAGGCGCTCGGGGACGAGGCGGCGCGTCCAGCCGTTGCGGCGAAACTGCTGGGCCCAGGCGGTGAGGAACGCTGCGCGGGTGCGCTGGAGGTCGGCCGATGTGCGGCTGCCCACGACCATCGAGGCGTACGCGTACAGGTCCTGCCGGCGGCTGTCGTTGACCGCGTCGTTATAGGCGCGCATGAACGATCCGATCACCGGGCACACCGCTGCGGGGTGGTCGGTGAACGGCTCGCCGGCGAGCATCGAGGCGAGCTCCATCACGCAAGCGCCGTCGTCGGGGGAGGAATGCTTGCCCTTGCTGAGCTTGATCGTTTGATAGCTAACGGGAGACATCGGCGCCTTTCGTGAACCTGGTGCTTGGCCTGGCTTCCAGGATGCCCGCATTGCCGCTGTCCCATTCAGGCTTCTGGCGCGTGGCGACCCGCGGTTGCATCGAGTGCAGTGGGGTAGTCCCGGCGGGATGAAATTTCTCTCCGGATACTCACCAGATGACCCCAAGCCGCTGGGCGGCTATGCAGGCCTGACGGCGGTGTGGGGCGGGGCGGTCACGGCGTTCGTGGTCTCACAGCGCAAGGCCGGACGGCCCCTGCCGCAGCGGGTGCCGGTGGCGGACCTGGCGCTGCTCACCGCCGGCACCTACAAGCTCAGCCGCCTGATCACCAAGGACCGCGTGATGGCGTTCGCCCGCGCCCCCTTCACGCGCTATCAGGGCGATGCCGAGCGCCCATCGGAGGTCAGCGAGGAGGCGCGAGGCGAGGGCTTGCAGTACTCGATCGGCGAGCTGCTGGTGTGCCCGTACTGCATCTCGCAATGGGTCGGGGCCGGACTGCTGGCGGCGTATGTGCGCGATCCCGATCTGGGTCGCTCGGCGGCGATGCTGCTGACGATCGTGGCCGGTTCTGACTTCCTTCACCAGGCCTGGGCCGCGGTCGACAAGCGGGCCTAGTGGCCCCACTAGCTTCGCAACTTCGCGAAGCCGGCGTTCAGCAACTGCTCGGCCTGGCCAGTGGTGTTGAACGAGTTCAGCAGCACCACTCCCAGCCACGCGCGCCCGCGCCGGGCGGTGGCGACCAGGCACGGCCCCGATGCGGTCGTGTAGCCCGTCTTGACGCCGTTCGTGCCGGGATACCGCGTGACCAGCAGCGGATTGTTGTTGTAGAGGTACAGCTTGCCGCCCTTGATCGGGAACGGGACGATCGCGCTGCGCGAGCCCACGATCCTCGCGAGCAGGTGGTTTGTGAGCACGGCACGAGCCAGCAGTGCCAGGTCGGAGGCGCACGAGTGGTTGCCCTTGTCGACGACGCCCGAGACGGTCGTGAAGTGCGTGCACCGAAGCCCCATGGCGTGGGCCTCGGCGTTCATCTTGGCGATGAAGCGACCCTGCGTGCCGGCGACGTGTTGCGCGAGCGCGACCGCGGCGTCGTTGCCCGACGGCAGCAGCAGCCCGTAGAGCAGGGCTCGCTCCGGCACACGCTTTCCCCGGGGAAGCAGGCCTACGCCGGAGCCGGTGAAGCGCGTCGCCTCCCGCGTGATCAGGACCCGGTCGCCCGGCTTGGAGTGGGCGACGGTGACGAGCGCGGTCATCATCTTGGTCAGGCTGGCGATCGGCAGCACACGTCCCGGCGCTCGCTCCCACAGCACCGCTCCGGTGTGGACGTCGAACAACAGACCGCTTCGCAGGTGCTTGGGGTTGAGGCGAACCTGCTCGCTACCGGAAGCGAGCTTGATCCCGTACTCGGTGTGGGGCGCGGGACGGTGGGGTGCACGAGGGGCGACGGGGTTCGTCGCGGCATGAACGTTGGCCGGTCCGGACGCGCGCGAGGACATGAGCACCAGCAGCGCGACGATGCCGATTGCCGCCACGACCAGCACGAAGCCGAGGCGCCGCGGCCACCGGCGCCGGCGTCGCCGCCGGCCGCGACCCGGCTCCAGCACGGGCAGCCGCTGACTCACTTGCGCGGTCCGGAGCCGAGGGCGCCGACGACCCCGATCATGATCACCCCGAACAGCACCACCGCGATCACGCTGATGATCGTGACCCCGTTGCGCTGGATGTCGAGCACCGTGCCGACCCCGAGGGCAGCGATGAACACAATCGCGATCGTGAAGACGAAGATGCGCACGCGATCAATAAACGGCGGCCGGCGGCTCTAAATGCTTGCGGTTCGTGGCGAGCGCTCTGATCGCCAGTCCGCCGAACGCGAAGCCGCCGATGTGTGCGAAGTAGGCGACGCCGCCGCCTCCCCCGGTCGGGTTGGTGAGCCCCACGGCGCCGAATATTGCCTGCTGGACGAACCACAGCCCCAGCATCACCCAGGCCGGCAGTTCGATCACGGTGAAGAACAGGATGATGAACACGAGCGTCAGCACCCGTGCCCGCGGATACAGCACGATATAGCCGCCCAGCACGGCGGCGATCGCCCCCGACGCTCCGACGGTGGGCGCGGTGGAGCTCGGGTCGACGGCGACCTGCAGCGCCAGCGCCGCGATCCCGCCGAGCAGGTAGAAGAAGATGTACTTGACCGGTCCCATCGAGTCCTCGACGTTGTTGCCGAAGATCCAGAGGAACAACATGTTGCCCGCGATGTGCAGGAACGATGCATGCATGAACATGCCGGTGAAGACCGTCTGCCACGCCGGAATCGTCCCCGCTGAGCTGACGTGGGCGACGGTGCCGTCCGGGAGCGCCTGGCCGTTGCAGAAGACTCCGATCGCCTGCGGTCCGGCGGCCGTCTGCTGAGCGAACTCCGCGCACGGCGCGCCCGAATGTGTCAGCGAGTACGGAATCGCCCCGTACTTGAGGATCTCGTGATTGTCGGGGCCCGCGAAGAACGATCCGCCGTGGCGGATCGCCAGCAGATACACGACGACGTTCGCCAAGATCAGCGCGAGCGTCACGAACCCGAAGCGATCCGTCGGGATGTTGTCCTTCAGCGGGATCACGCGCCGGTGAGCTTAGGACGCTGTGCGGTCGCGGGATGCCGCCAGGCCGCTGGGCCGCTATGCCCTGGCGAGCGGGGCGCCGGCCGCGGCGATCCGCCACGGCTGCTCGGCGGGACCGTCCAGGGCGAACGTCCAGTGCTCGGTGAAGCTCGCCTCGCGTGACTGGCTTCCAGCCAGCACCTCGGCCGTGCGGCGATTCTCGATGTAGCGCCGGCCGATCACGTCGACCTCAATCGTCATCGTCGGAGGCGTTGCCCCGGCGTCAAGCGCGACGATCCGGATCTGCTTGACGCGCGGACCGCGGACGACCAGCCTCGTGGCGCCACTGGAATCGCCCGGGTGCAGTAGCTGACTTGCCGCCTCGGGGTGGGCGATCGCCTTGAGCTCTGCGTCGCTGCCGTCGACGGCGTCCGCCCACGCGGCCACCGCCCGTCGCGCCGCGACCTCGAGTACATCGGGAGCAAAGCGGCCGTCCGCGAGGCTGAGGTCAAGCGCAGCGGCGCGCCCGTCGCCGTCGAACTGGAGGTCAGCCACGTCGGCGACGCTCGTTCCCTCGGGGACAGCATCGGCGACGGCGCCCTCGACCAGCGCCTCGTCGCGCATTCCCTGCTCGTCGGCCCATGGGGTCGCTACGACCTCCTCTTGGAGCGCGTGCGATCCCTCGGCTCCCTGCTCGATCGAACCGAGGATCCAGCGGTTGCCACGCCGGCGCAGCGTCCAGAACTCGCGCAGGCGGCGGGTCTCTGAAAGCTGCCCCTCGCTCTTGATGTGCTTGCCGTTGTGGTCGACGACGTAGTCGCGGACCTTGGCCTCGATCCGCACGACGACGCGATCGCTGTCGTCGCCGGCGCGGTTGCTGAGGCCCACGTACTCGACGTTCGGAGTGCCGATCGGCTCGACGCGGTTGCGCCAGCCTCTGCGCTGGAAGTCGTCGAGGCGGTGCTCCCACTCGGCGAGCAGCTTGGGCGCCACAAGACGCTGGAGCGTCTGGCGATTGCCCGTGTCCCAGGCACCTTGGATCTCCATGAACAGCGCGGCTGCGGCGGGCTTGACGACGTCGGGTGCGAACGCGGGGTCTTCCTCGGCGGCCTCCGCTGCCGCGAGCTGCACGCGCCGCTCGCGGCGGGCGGTGTCGGCTCGGGCCGCGCGCCCGGAACGCTGTCGCGCCGACCAGAACCGGCTGGCCTGCGGCCCCATTCTCCTGAACGTGAACCAGACGAGCGCGAGCGCGATCAGGAACAGCGCGCCGAGGCCATGGCCGAGGACCGCGATCCGGATCAGGATCTGAAACAGGATGTAGATGCCGACGCCGCGGCCACCACCGCCGTCGCCGCCGAAGCCTCCGCCGCCGCCTCCACCGCCGCCGCCCCCGAAGCTGTGCGAGCCACCGCCGGCGGCCGCAAACGCTTCGGGCGCGCCGATCAGCACCGCCGCGATCGCCACAATCGCGGCCGCGATCGCCATGCGGCGCCGGCGCGTCATAGCTGTGCCGCGGGTTCGAGTTGGGCGAGCGGTCCGACGCCGGGCTCGTCCTGGGGGACGTGCTGGTCGGCGTGGTAGCTCGAGCGCACGAGCGGCCCGGCGGCGACGTGCTCGAAGCCGAGCGCGTACGCGGCCTCCTCGAGCGCCTTGAACTCGTCGGGATGCCAGTAGCGCACGATCGGCAGGTGATTCTCGGTCGGGCGCAGATACTGGCCGACCGTCAGCACCTGGACGTGGTGCTCGCGCAGCGTGCCGAGCGCGTCGACCATCTCGTCGAAGGTCTCGCCGAGTCCGACCATCAGGCCCGACTTGGTCACGACCTCGTCGCCCGCGAGCTCCTTGGCGGTGCGCAGGACCCGGCACGAGCGCTCGAACTTCGAGCCTCTGCGCGCGAGCGGGTAGAGCCGCGGGACGACCTCGACGTTGTGGTTGAAGACGTCGGGTCGTTCGGCGACGACCTTGGCCAACGGCATCTCCTCGCCGCGGAAGTCGGGCGTCAGCACCTCAACCTTGCAGCGCGGCGCCTGATGCCGGATCTGCCGGATGACGCCGACGAACGCGGACGCGCCGTAGTCGGGCAGGTCGTCGCGGTCGACGCTCGTGATCACGGCGTGCCTGAGGCCCATCTTGGCCACGGATCGCGCTACTCGGGCCGGCTCGAGCGGGTCGTTCCAGGTCGGCTTGCCGGTCTTGACGTTGCAGAAGCCGCAGCGGCGCGTGCAGGTGTCGCCGAGGATCATGAACGTCGCGGTGCCGCGCTGCCAGCACTCGCCGATGTTCGGGCACGCCGCCTCCTGGCAGACCGTGTGGAGATTTTCCGCGGTGATCAGGCTGTGCAGCTCGCGGTAGCGCGGGCCGCCGGGCGCGGGGACCTTGAACCAGGGCGGTTTGCGGGCCTTGTGGGCCTGCACCTCGGGGCCGAGGAGCGTGAGCACATCCGCGATCCCCCCTGGATTCGATCTCGCGCGCGTAGCCACGTGATCAAGGCTAGCTCACCGGCATCTCGGGGCCAGGGGGTGAATCCACCCTGTTTCGCTGCTCTTAACAGACGTGGGACGCAAAAGACGTGAAATACCGCCTTTTCACATCCCACATCGCCTTGGATGTCCGGTTGGCGGCGCTGGCGGCTCGCCAATACGCGGTGGTCAGCCTCGATCAGCTCCGAGAGCTGGGCCTGTCGCGCCGGGCTGTCCAGGACCGAGCCGACTCGGGCCGTCTACACCGCATCCACCACGCCGTCTACTCATTGGTGCCGTTGAACCTTCTTGGGCGCAACGGTCGCTACATGGCCGCTGTCCTCGCGTGCGGCCCGACCGCGGCGCTGTCTTACCGCTCAGCAGCGGCCCTGCACGAGATCCGGCGCTCCGCCCGCACCAACATCGACGTCACCATCCCCGGTCGCTCGCCCCGCAAGCACGCCGGCATCGACGTCCACCGCTCGACGACGCTCACCCCCGAGGACGTCACAACAGTCCACGGCATCCCCTGCACCACGGTCGCCCGCACGATCCTCGACCTGGCTCAGGTCATCAAGGGCCGCCCGCTGGAGCGAGCGCTCGACCAAGCCGAGATCCTCGACCTACTGGACCTCGCTGCGCTCGACGACCAGATCGAGCGCAACAAGGCCCGCCCCGCCGCCAGGCGCCTCCAAGCGGTCCTCGACCAGCACTACATCGGATCGACGCCGACCTGGAGCGAGCTCGAGGAAGCGTTGCTCGCCGCCTGCCGCCGAGCAAAGCTCCCGATGCCCGAGGTCAACGCCCTGGATCGACCCGCACGACGCGATCCCACCGCGATCCGCGTGGACTTCGTCTGGCGCGAGCAGCGGGTGATCGTCGAGACCGACGGCCACGAGACCCACCGCACCCGACGGGCCTTCGAGGAGGACCGCCTGCGCGACCAGCGGCTGATCGTCGCCGGCTGGACCGTGATCCGCATCACCTGGCGCCAGCTGACCCAGCGCCCGAGCGAAATCACCGACCGTATAGCCCGGCTACTGAGTCGCGAGCGCGCCGCACGCGGCCTCTAGCCGCGCGAGGCTCACCAGCCGCTGCCGCCGCCCGAGCGCCTGCGCGACCTGGTAGGCGGCGCGCTTGCGGAAGCACGGCATCTGGCCGGCGAGCCGCCTGGTCTCCTTGATCAGCGACGTCATCCGCACGCCCTGCAGGCCGCACGCCACGACCCACTCGAACGGCTGCAGGTCGTTCTCGATGTTGATCGCGAAGCCATGCGTGGTCACGCCACGCGAGAGATGCACTCCGATCGAGGCGATCTTGCGGTCGTCGACCCAGACCCCGGTGTACTCCGGCCCGTCCGCGACCCGGCCCCGGGCGGAGACGCCCTCCTCGGCCAGGGCCGCGACGAGGGCGTCCTCGAGCGACCGCAGGTACGCGATCACGTCGTCGACGCGGACGATCGGATAGCCCACCAGCTGTCCCGGGCCGTGATAGGTGAGCTTGCCGCCGCGGTCGGTCTGGACGATGTCGAAGCCCTGCATCCGGTACCACTCCTCGCCCATCGGCAGCTCGTCGGCCCCCGACCGGCGACCGCGGGTGTAGACGGGGAAATGCTCGAGCAGCAGCAGCACGTCGGGCAGCTCCTCGCGCTGACGGGCCGCGCAGATCCGCTCCTGCAGCGCGAGCCCGTCGCGGTAGTCGACCACCCCCAGGTGGCAGACCCAGAGCTCCGGCGTCACCCGCCGACCGCCCCCTCGAGGTGCCGCTTGACCGTCGCCAGGAACTGTGCCGAGAGGACGCCGTCCAGGGCACGGTGATCCCAGCTGAGCCCGAGGATCGTGATCGGACGGATCGCGATCGAGTCGTTGCCGTCGGCGTCTGTGACGACCACCGGCCGCTTGATCACGGCCTCGAAGTCGAGGATCGCGACCTGCGGCTGGTTGATGATCGGCGTGGCCATGATCGACCCGTATTGGCCCGGGTTGGTGATCGTGAACGTGCCGCCGCGAACCTCGTCGGGCTTGAGCTCGCGCGACCGCGCTCGCCGTGCGACGTCCTTGATCCGCGCTCCCAGGCCCTCGACCGACAGCTCGTGCGCGCCGTGGATGACGGGCACGATCAAGCCGTCCTCGCCGAGCGACACCGCGATTCCCAAATTCACATCGTGGTGGACCTGGTACTGCTCGCCCTCCATCGTGGCGTTCAACGAGGGGTGCTCACGCAGGGCATCGATCACGGCCCGTGACACGAACGCCAGCCCGGTCACGCCGAGCCGCTTGCGGGCTGCTTCGACGCGGGACATGTCGACCTCGATCCAGGTCGTGCAGGTCGCGGCGGTCTCCAGCGAGCGCTTCATGTGCTCGCCGATCTGGCGCCGCATCCGCGAGAGCTGTCCACTGCCCGCCGCAGCAGCCGGAACCGCCGGCGCCGCCGCAGCCGCCGGAACCGGGTCCGGGCGGTACGGGCTCTCGATGTGCAGCGGGGGGTCCTCGATCGACGGCGCCGACGCGCCGCCGCCGTCCTCGACGAGCGCGAGCACGTCCTGCTTGCGCACGCGCCCACCGCGCCCGGTGCCCTCCACCTGCGAGAGGTCGATGCCGTGCTCGGCGGCGATGCGCTGGACGACGGGGGAGTAGCGGCGCAGGTCGCCCGCGGCCGGCGGCGTGCCGGCGGCACCGTTGGCCGCCCCGTTGGAGGGGACAGCCTGTGGCTCGGCGGACGGCTCGGGCGTCGCCGGCGGCGCGTCTGGCGCCGGTCCGGAGCCAGAGGTCGCGATCCGCGCCAGCACTGTCCCGACGTCGACGGTCTCGTCCACCGGCACCAGGATCTCCGCCACCACGCCGGCGACGGGCGCCGGGACCTCGGTGTCGATCTTGTCGGTCGAGATGTCACAGATCGCCTGATCGGCGCCGATCCGGTCGCCGACCTCGACCCGCCAGCCGACGACGGTGCCCTCGGCGACCGACACCCCCATCTGGGGCATCGTCACGTCGACCAGGGCTGAATCAGTACGCGAGGAGGTCACGGCACGCCTCCTTTACGCGCTCGACGGACGGAAGCACCGCCTGCTCCAGCGGCGGCGAGAACGGAATCGGCACGTCGGGCGTGGCCACACGGACGACCGGGCCGTCGAGATCCTCGAAGCCCTTCTCGGCGATCAAGGCCGCAACCTGGGCGCCTGCAGCGCACATCTGATTGGCCTCGTCGACGATCACCACCTTCGAGCAGCGCGCAACCGAATCCAGGATCGCGTCCGAATCCAACGGAACCAGCGAACGCAGGTCGAGCACCTCGATCGAGGCGCCGTCGATGTCCTCGGTCGCCTCCAGCGCGGTGTGCACCATCGCGCCGTACGCGATCACGACCAGCTCATCACCCGGGCGCGCCACGCGCGCCTTCATCGGCGTCTCGTACACACCCTCAGGCACCTCGCCCTTGATTCGCCGGTACAGGTGCTTGTGCTCCATGAAGCACACCGGGTTCGGATCACGCACCGCGGCGTGTAACAGCCCCTTCGCGTCCTCAGCCGTCGACGGCGCGACGACCTTGATCCCGGGGGAGTGCATGAACCACGCCTCGGGGTTCTGCGAGTGGAACGGGCCGCCGGAGAACCCGCCGCCGGACGGCAGACGTACCGTGATCGGCACGGCCAGACCCTGGCGGTAGTGCATCTTGCCGGCCACGTTGACGAGCTGGTCGAAACCGCAGGAGATGAAGTCGGAGAACTGCATCTCGCACACCGGTCGCATGCCGACCACGGCCGCGCCGATCGCGGTGCCGATGATCCCCGACTCCGCCAGCGGCGTGTCCATCACGCGGTCGGGTCCGAACTCGTCGATGAAGCCGTCGGTGACCTTGAAGGCGCCGCCGAACACACCGATGTCCTCGCCCATCACGAGCACCCGCTCGTCGGCCCGGAGCTCGTCGCGCAGCGCCGCGGAGATCGCTTGCAGATAAGTGAGCGTCGCCATCACGCCACCGCCCTGGAAGCGAACCCGCTCCAGCGAGCGACGCCGTCGCCCAGCGGCTCCGCCTCGCCTTCACAGAACACGCCCTCGACCACACCAGCCGGGTCCGGCATCGGACCCGAAAGCGCCGTCTCGGCCGCCGCGTCGATCGACGCTCGCACCTCAGCGCGCAATGCCTCGATGTCGACGCCCAGCTCGGCCAGGCGCTTCTCCTGCCGGTCGACCGGATCGCGCTTGCGCCACTCCTCGACCTGCTCCTTGGGCACGTACTTCATGTCGTCGTGGGCCGCGTGACCGTGCATGCGCATCGTCACCGCCTCGATCAGGGTCGGCCCGCCGCCGCCGATGGCGCGCTCACGCGCCTCGCGCGTGGCTTCGAACATGGCCTCGGCGTCGTTGCCGTCGACGGTCACGCCGGCGAATCCGTATGCCGCGGCGCGCTCGACCGGGTCGACCGCAAACTGCTTGTCCAGCGGCGTCGAGTACGCGTACTGGTTGTTCTCGAGCACGAACACGACCGGGAGCTTCTGCACGCCGGCCCAGTTCATCGCCTCGTGGAAATCGCCCCGGGAGGTGGAGCCGTCGCCGAACCAGGTCAGCGCGCAGCGCGGCTCGCCGCGAAGCTTGAACGCCATCGCCATGCCGGTGGCGATCAGCATCATGTCGGGAAGCATCGAGACCATGCCGACGCAGCCGAGGTGGCGGTCGCCGAAGTGCACGTTGCCGTCGCGCCCGCCGGTGATGCCCGCGGCGCGGCCCATGTACTGGGCGAGGATCCGCTCCGGCGTGACGCCGCGGATGATGTGGGCGGCGAGGTCGCGATGCAGGATGCAAAGCCGGTCCTCGGGAGCCATCGCGAACGCGGCGCCGGCCGACACCGCCTCCTGGCCGTATCCGTCGTAGAAAGAGCCGGGAACCTTGCCCTGCCGGTACAGGGTCATCGCCCGTTCCTCGAGCCCGCGCATCAGCAGCATCGCGCGCAGCAGCCAAACCCGGTCCTCGAGCGTCAGATGCTCGCTTGTGGCTTCGGTTCCGCCTGCCGCAGGCTCGGCCATGTGGGTTGCCATCTAGTTGCTTCCCTTTCGTTCGTGGGCCGGCCCGGGATCTCCGTCCGACCCTCTCCTAAAGCCGCGCCGGGATCTCCGGTTCGGCCCCTCGATCGGGCAGCACCTAGCTTAGTCGGTGCCTCGCGCGTAACGACCGCACCAAGAAGCCGGGTTTACCCTTATTTCATGGACGGCGCGTCGCTGCACCGGCTTCGCTGGCGGCTCCGCGGAGCGTGGCTCTGGCCCGCGTTTGTCGCGCTGACAATCGCCGACGCCGTCGTCGGTCACATGCTCCCGCCGGCGGGCGACGGGCAGTCGCTTGTCAGCGCCGCACTGGTGGCGCTCGTGCTGAACCTGATCGCCGTGATCCTGCTGTCGCGTCCGCTCGGCGCGGTGCTGAGGCGCGCCCGCGGCGATCTTCCCGTCGATCGTCGCGCGCGACTACGCGGGCACGACGGTCATCGTGGTGATCGCGCTGGCGTTGCTGACCGCGGGCCTGCTGCACCGGTCCACGCTGCAGGCGCAGCGCAGCACCATGTACGACGCGATCAAGCGCGCGCAGGCCTACATCGGCGACCGCGCGCCGGCGCAGTTCCGGCGCAACCTCGAGCTGGTGGACACTTTCGTGATCCAACAGGGCAGCATCTACCGGACCTGCGTCCCCAGCGACGACCGCAAGCGCACCTATTGCGTGATCGTCAACGACAAGCTTCCATTTGCGCGCAGCGTCAGCTTCGGCGGGTATGAGCCCAACGAGGTCATGAGCGCGGGCACTCGCTGAGACGATGGCGACAACATTCACAGCGCTGGTCACGGGCGCCTCGAGCGGCATCGGCGAGGCGACGGCCCGCAGGCTCGCCAAGGAGCCCGGCGCCCGCCTGGTGCTCGTGGCGCGGCGCGAGCAGCAGCTGAACACGCTCGCCGAACAGCTGGGCGGGGCGACCGTGATCGCAGCGGATCTCACCGACCCGCACGCACCGCAACGAATTCGTGAAATCCTCGACCGTGAGCACGGCGGCGAGCTCCACATGCTCGTCAACAACGCCGGGGCCGCCTGGCGCGGGCGCTTCGGCGACGAGGGCTGGGACAACGTCGAACGCCACATGAAGCTCAACTTCGAGGCGCCGGTGCGGCTGACCGAAGCGTTGCTGCCGCTCCTGCGCGCCACCGCCGCACGCGACGGCGACCGGCGCGTCAGCATCGTCAACGTCGCCAGCACGGCATCGCGCGTGTCCAGGCCCAACTCGGGCGCCTATTCGGCGAGCAAGTTCGCGCTCGTGGGCTGGAATGACGCCCTGCATGCAGAAGAACGTCCCAACGGCGTGCACGTGGGCGTCGTGCTTCCCGGGTTCGTCGCCACCGAAGGCTTCCCCGCCAACGAATTGAAGGCCAAGGCGGCCACCCGCTGGATCCTCGCCAAGCCCGAGACGGTCGCCGAGGCGATCTTCGAGGCCGGCCCCGGCGGCAAGGCCGAGCGCTATGTGCCGCGGGCCTACTGGCTGGCGGCGGTCGCGCGGCTGGTTGCTCCGGCGGCCGTACGCCGCGCGACGGCCGGTGGTGCGTTCACGACCGCTACCGGGCAGGACCGGACCGCGACGGGGACGGACACCGCTCCCTAAGCTACACCACTGTAACTAAGCGATTTAGGAGCAGTTTGAAATGAACTCAAGCGTCCGCCGTGTCGCTGTGCTCGGCGGCATCCGGATTCCGTTTGCGCGCCAGAACGGGCCGTACGCGCAGGCTTCCAACCAGGACATGCTGACCACCACGCTCGACGCTCTGGCCGACAGGTTCCGCCTGCGCGGAGCCGTGCTGGGCGAGGTTGCGGCGGGCGCCGTCCTCAAGCACAGCCGCGACTTCAACTTGACGCGCGAGAGCGTCCTTGGCTCAAAGCTCGCCCCCGAGACGCCGGCCTACGACGTCCAGCAGGCTTGCGGCACCGGCCTTGAGGCAGCGATCCTGGTGGCCAACAAGATCGCGCTCGGGCAGATCGACTCCGGGATCGCCGGCGGCGTCGACACCACGTCCGACGCGCCGCTTGCGCTCAACGAGAACCTGCGGACCACGCTGCTGTCGGTCAACCGCGCCAAGTCGCCCGTGCAGCGCGCCAAGGCGCTGACCCGGCTCCGCCCGCAGCACGTCGTGCCGGAGATCCCGCGCAACGCCGAGCCGCGCACCGGCCTGTCGATGGGCGAGCACGCCGCGATCATGGCCGAGGAGTGGGAGATCACACGCGAGGATCAGGATGAGCTCGCCGTCGAGAGTCACCGCAAGCTCGCCGCCGCCTACGACCAGGGCTTCCTCGACGACCTCGTCAAGCCGTACCTCGGACTCGAGCGCGACCAGAACCTGCGCCCTGATTCGAGCACCGAGAAGCTCGCCAAGCTCAAGCCGGTGTTCGGCGGCGAGAAGGGCACGATGACCGCCGGCAACTCGACGCCGCTGTCAGATGGCGCCTCGGCGGTGCTGCTGGCGAGCGAGGAGTGGGCCGCCGAACGCGAGCTCCCGGTGCTGGCGTACATCACGCACGCCCAGACCGCCGCCGTCGACCACGTGCACAAGCGCGAGGGCCTGCTGATGGCGCCCACCTACGCGATGCCACGGATGCTCGACAAGGCCGGGCTGGGACTCGGCGACTTCGACTTCTACGAGATCCACGAGGCGTTCGCATCGCAGGTGCTCTGCACGCTGAAGGCCTGGGAGGATGAGGAGTACTGCCGCGACCGGCTCGGACTGGAGGGTCCGCTGGGCTCGATCGACCGCGACAAGCTGAACGTCCACGGCGGCTCGCTGGGCGCGGGTCACCCCTTCGGCGCGACCGGCGGCCGGATCGTCGGCGGCCTGGCGAAGATGCTTCACCAAAAGGGATCGGGGCGCGGCGTGATCTCGATCTGCGCGGCGGGCGGACTCGGAGTCACCGCGATCATGGAGGCGGCGGCATGAGCGATCGCTACCAGCAACTCGTCAACACGCCGGTCGGCAAGATCGTCTCCAAGCAGATCGGCCTGCCGACGCCCGTCAAGCTCGAGCGCTACGAGCCCGGCCAGGCGGTCGTCACCGGACCCGTGCTGCTCGGTGGCGGCGGGCGGCTCACTAGCCCAACAGCAGAGTTGCTCACCACGCTCGGCGCCGAGGTCTGGGCACCCGAGACGGGGCCGACCGACCTGACGTTCAAGGCACTCATCCTCGACGCGACAGGGATCGACTCCACGGAGAAGCTCCACGAGGCATACGCGTTCTTTCATCCGGTGATCCGCAAGCTCCGCGCCTGCGGGCGCGTGCTCGTGCTCGGCACCCCACCCGGGAGCTGTGACGAGCCACCCGAGGCGATCGCGCAGCGCGCGCTCGAGGGGCTGACCCGGTCGATCGGCAAGGAGGTGCGCCGCGGCTCGACGGCGCAGCTGGTGTACGTCGAGCCCGGCGCCGAGGACCAGCTCGAGTCGACGCTCCGATTCCTGCTCTCGCCGAAGTCGGCGTACGTGTCCGGGCAGGTCGTGAGGATCGGCCCCGGGGCGGCAGCTTCAACCCCGGTCGATTGGGAGCGTCCGCTCGACGGGAAAACGGCGCTGGTCACCGGCGCCGCGAGAGGCATCGGGAAGTCGATCGCCACGGTGCTGGCGCGCGACGGTGCGCACGTCGTATGCCTCGACATCCCCAACGCGGAGAGCGATCTCGAACGGGTGAGCCAGGAGATCGGCGGCTCTTCGCTGGCCGTCGACATCACCGACGAGGACGGGCCCTCGATCATCGCGTCGCACCTACTCGACGCACACGGCGGCGTCGACGTCGTCGTGCACAACGCGGGCGTGACCCGCGACAAGACGCTGGGCGGCATGGACGACGACCGCTGGGACATGGTCCTCGGGATCAACCTGCTCGCTCCACAGCGAATCGATCGCGAGCTGCTGCAGCGCGAGGCGGTGCGCGAGAACGGGCGGATCGTGTGCGTCTCGTCGATCAGCGGGATCGCCGGCAACGCCGGGCAGACGAACTACTCGACGTCGAAGGCCGGGGTGATCGGGCTCGTGCAGTCATGGGCGCCCGCACTCGCCAAGCGCGGGGTCACGATCAACGCGGTGGCGCCCGGGTTCATCGAGACGCAGATGACGGCGGCGATGCCGCTGGCGACGCGCGAGGCCGGCCGCAGGATGAACAGCCTCGCGCAGGGCGGGCTGCCGGTCGACGTCGCCGAGACGATCGCCTGGTTCGCGAGCCCCGGCTCGGCCGGGGTCACCGGCAACATCGTCCGCGTCTGCGGCCAGAGCCTCCTGGGAGCCTGAACCCATGAGTGAACGCCAACTCAGCGGCACCCCGAGCATGACGGCGCTGTTCGCGCGCGCGGGCGCCGCCGTACTCCCCGGTGCCGGCAAGCTGCCGTTCGTCTCGGGCGGTGGCGGCGAGGTCCCCGACGTCGCGCTGGTGCTCGACGACGTCGCCATCGATCAAGATCGCCTGGCGGCGTTTGATCGCGTCTGCGGGTACTCGCTGAGCGACGATGTCCCGGCCGCCTACATCCACATTCTCGCGTTTCCGCTCCAGCTCAAGCTGATGACCGACGGCAGCTTTCCGCTGCCGGCGATCGGGCTCGTGCACATCGCCAACAAGTTCACCCAGCATCGGCCCGTCGGCATCGGCGAGCGCGTATCGCTCCGTGTGTGGGCTACCGAGCTCGAGCCGCATCCCCGCGGCACCCAGTTCACGTTGCGGTCCCAGGCGCGGGTCGGCGACGAGCTCGTGTGGGAGGAGTGGGCGACGAACCTCCGCCGCGGCGGCGGCAACGGAAAGACGGGCAAGGCCGCCAGTGCGCCCGACGTGGCCTCGACCGAGGACGTGCCGGCCACGGCCACCTGGAAGCTGCCGGGCGACCTCGGCCGCCAGTACGCGGGCGTGTCTGGCGACCGCAATCCGATCCACATGCACCCGCTCAGCGCGAAGCTGTTTGGCTTTCCGACGGCGATCGCGCACGGGATGTGGACGAAGGCGCGCTGCCTGGCCGCGCTCGGCCCGCGGCTCGACGATAAGTTCACGGCCGAGGTCGCGTTTCGCAAGCCGATCCTGCTGCCGGCGACCGTGAAGTTCGCCGAGGAGCTCAGCGACGGCGCGATTCGCTTCGGCGTTCGCGACGCACGCAAGGGCACGCCGCACCTGGACGGCTTGGTCAGCTTGAGTTGATCGCCTAACGAACCGGCCGTTTCGGCCGATAACCCGGGGACGTATGGACGGAAACCCGTCACCGGAGATGGCGACCTATCAGACCGCCCGCCTCGGCCCTGGCCGTCACGACGGCCCGGGTGCGGTCGTCTGCATCATGGAGCTTGCGGCGATGCTGTCGGGCGAGCGCTTCTCAGACCACCCCGTTTCGGTCTGCCCGGTGATCGGCTCACTGCTGCGGGCCTACAACGACAACCTCGACGATCGCCGCCGTCAGGACCTGTACCGCTACGCGGCCGAGGCGGTGTTCACGCGCGAAGACTTCCCGCTTCAGCGCCGCCGGGCGCAGATTGCCATCGAGTGGGCGCGCAGCCGCTACGCCGAGCGCGGTGGCCTGCTGCGCCGCGCTCCGGCCACGCCGAGCCCGGACAACGGGCCGAACGAGATCGCCTGGTACGTGATGGGGTCGCTGGGACACCGGCGCCGCTTTCGCAGCCGTCCCGGTTGGTGGTCGGACGAGGCCCACGTCGGCCTGCTGGCGATGGTCGACGAGATGGTCGCGCTCGGAAGCGAGCCCGTCCCGACCGTCGACGACGCGACGCCGGCCCAGCCGCTAAGCGACGCGCTCGTCGTCGACGACGCGCTCCGCGGCGAGCTCGTCGAACAGCCCGCGTAGCCGGTCGAGCACATCGGCGGCTGCGAGCAGATCGCGCTCGCTGACGTCCTGGAGGGCGGCGAGCCAACGCGGCTCATACCGGGCCCGGCGCTCCTCGACGAGCTCGCGCCCGCGCTCGGTCAGCGACGTCAGCACGACGCGGCGATCCTGCTCTGAGCGGACCCGGGTGACGAGTCCCGCGCCCGCCAGCGAGTCGAGCATCTCGGTCGTGCTCGCGGGGCTGAGGTCGGCCGCCAGCGCAAGCTCGCTTGTGCGGACGGCGTCGGACTCGCGCAGGCCGAACAGCAGGCTGTACTGAGCGTCAGACAGCTCGCCGGGCCGGTGCGACTCGCGGCCGCGCAGGCGCCGGACCGCGGCCATGGACCCTTTGAACGAACGGGCCAGCTGTTCGGCCGCCTGCCGGCGGTGGGGTTCGCTGACCGCCTTCACCTTCGAACCGTGCGAGCCGCTCATGCCGCGATCGCCTCGGCCATCGCCTCCGCGTCCGGGGCCACAACCGCGCCCTTGGCGGCGCGAGCGGCGCGCTCGGCGCGCAGGAGGATGATGCACGGGATGATCGCCAGCGCGGTCAGGCCGGCCGACCACCAGAAGGCGGTCCCGTACGCGGCCGCCTGCGCGCTGATCGTGTGCGCGCCGATCAGCGCGCGCTGCAGCACGACCGCGAGCACAGCAGTGCCGATCGAGCCGCCGACTCGCTGGAGCATGTTCATCTGCGGGGTGGCATGAGAAAGCTCGGACCGATCGAGCGAGGCGAACGCGGCGGCCATCGCGGGCATGAACGCAAACCCGATGCCCATGCCGCGGATGAACATCGCGACCGATAGCCCGAAGACCGAGCTGTGCGCGGTAATCAGCCCGAACGGGATCGTCGCCAGGGTCGTGACGATCACGCCGAACAGCGCCAGCGGGCCGCCGCCGAGGCGGTCAGACAGCTTGCCCGCGAGCGGCATCACGAGCGCCATCCCGAGTCCTTGAGGAGCGGTCAGCAGGCCGGTCTTGACGACGTCCTCGTGGCGGATCCCCTGCCAGTAGAGCGGCAGCAGGATCATGCCGCCAAACAACGCGGCGCCGAGGCAGAACATCGCAAACGACGCCGATGAGAACGTCCGCCTGCGGTACAGGCGCAGGTCGAGCAGCGGGTTCTTGATCCGCAGCGCGTGCCACACGAACACTCCGATCAGGACGATGCTGGCGATGATCGGGTACACGACCTTGGGCGAGGTGAACGTGCCGGTCGCGCCGATCTCCGCCAGCCCGTAGGTCAGCAGCGGCAGCCCGGTGGCCAGCAGTGCGAAGCCGCGGACGTCGAGTTTCTCGGTCGGCTGAGGCTTGACCTTGGGGAGGATCCGGATCGCCGCGATCACCGCGATGAGTCCGATCGGAACGTTGACGTAGAAGATCCACTGCCAGCTCGCGTTGTCGAGGATCAGGCCGCCGATCGCCGGGCCGAGGATCGGCGCCAGCATCGCCGGAACGGCGACGATGCTCATCACGCGGCCCATGCGCTTGGGGCCGGCTGCCTCGGCCATCATCAGCTGGCCGATCGGCAGGATCATGCCGCCACCGATGCCCTGAAGCACGCGGAACAGGATCAGCGCGGTGGTCGAGGACGCGAGGCCGCACAGCGCCGAGCCGGCGGTGAACAGGACCAGCGAGATGATGTACACGCGCTTGGCGCCGAACCTGCGCGCCGCCCACCCGGTCACGGGGATCACGGCGGCGAGCGACAGCAGGTACCCGGTCACCACCCACTGGATCTGGTCGATCGAGCTGTGGAGCTCGCGTCCGAGCGTGGCGAGCGCGACGTTGACGATCGTCGTGTCGAGGATCGACATGATCGAACCGACGATCACGACGGCGCTGATGCGCCAGACGTAAGCGTCGATCTTGTTCGAGGCGGGGGCGGTTGTCATGAGAGTCGGGGAAGCCTTTGTGTCGTCGAGTCGAAGATTGTCTCGGACCCGAAAGGTTAGGGTCCGAATCATTTATCGTCAAGTCTAGCCGCACGCTTGACCCCGACTTCGGGCAAGACCCGGTCTTACGGGCGTGATCTTGCTCAGGCGCGGCAGCCTGATTGGCCCGCGCCGTCTATCGTCAGTGGCAATGACCACGTTTGCCGACCTCCGCCTCGATCCGGTAATCCTCGAGGCGATCCATGACGTCGGCTACGAGGCGCCGAGTCCGATCCAGGAAGAGGCGATCCCGCCACTGCTCGAGGGCCGGGACGTGATCGGTCAAGCACAGACGGGCTCTGGCAAGACGGCGGCGTTTGGGCTGCCGATGCTGCAGTACGTCGACCCTTCAGACCAAGAGGTCCAGGCGCTGGTTCTGACGCCGACGCGCGAGCTCTGCATCCAGGTCACACAGGCGTTGCGCGCCTACGGGCGGCGCAAGGGCGTCGACGTGGTCGCGGTATTCGGCGGCGCTCCGATCCGATCTCAGACAGCCCAGCTGCGGGCCGGCGGCCACGTCGTCGTCGGCACGGTCGGGCGGGTCAAGGACCTGATCTCCCGCCACTCGTTGATGCTGCACTCGTGCCGGTTCGTGGTGCTCGACGAGGCGGACGAGATGCTCGACCTCGGGTTCCTCGAGGACGTCGAGCGAATCCTGTCGCTGACCCCCTCCAGCCGCCAGACGGCGCTGTTCTCGGCGACGATGCCGCCCGCGATCCGGCGGCTGGCCGAGCGCTACCTGTTCGATCCGGTCATGGTCAAGGTCGCCACCAAGACGCTGACGGTCGACACCGTCGAGCAGTTCGCGCTCGAGGTCAAGCCGCGCGAGAAGACCGATCAGCTAGTCGAGGTGATCGAGGCCGAGCGGCCCGAGCAGGCGCTCGTCTTCTGCCGCACGAAGATCCGCTGCGAGCAGCTATACAGGACGCTGCGCGACCGCGGCATGAACGTCAAAGCGCTGCACGGCGACATGACCCAGGGCGCCCGGGACGGCGTGATGATCTCCTTCAAGGACGGGCGGCTGCCGCTGCTCGTCGCGACCGACGTCGCGTCGCGCGGGCTTGACATCACGGGGATCTCGCACGTGATCAACTTCGATGTGCCGACGTCGCCAGACGTCTACGTGCACCGCATCGGCCGGACCGGGCGAGTCGGGCGCAGCGGCCGCGCGATCACGTTCTACGAGCCCAAGCAGCGGCGCGAGATCGAGGCGATCGAGAAGCACGCGGGCGTCAAGCTCGCTCCCTGGGTCAAGGGCGCGCACGTGGCGCCGACGCCGGTCGTGCCCGAAGCCGCGCCGGCACTCCAAGCCGCACGTCTCGCCGGATGGCGACGGTCCTGCGACCAAGCTGATCCTCGCGGCAGGCCGAGCGGACGGGCTCGAGCCGTCGGACATCATCCACGCGATCACCGCCGCCACGGGCCTCGACGGCGAGTCGGTCAGAAACGTCCGGATGCTCGAGCACTTCTCGTTCGTCGAGGTTCCCGAGAGCCAGGCTCCGCGGATCGTCGACAGCGTCGACGGCACCGAGGTCAACGGCCGGCCGCTGCGGCTCGAGGCCGCGCGAAGCTAAGCCTGGTCGGCGCCGGCGCACACCGCAAACCACGCCAGAAGCACGGTTTCTTGCACGTCGTCAGCTCCGCGTCAGCTAACTGACACGGAGCCGAGACTCCTAGCGCCGGGTCGTGTTGTGAGTTTCACAGGCCGGCCAGATCCAGGCCGGGAAGCAACTCACGGAGGTAACGCGATGCATCTGCGAGCGCTCTTCCGGCGTCGTCCCACGGCGTCGATGGTGATATCGCTAATCGCCCTGTTCGTGGCACTCGGGGGCGCCAGCTACGCCGCCGTCTCACTTCCGAATAATTCGGTTGGGACCGCGCAGATCAAGAACAACGCGGTCAACTACAAGAAGATCGCAACCCACACGATCGGTCTTCAGCGCATCGACGCGACCAAGGTCCAGGTCCGCGTGAGCGGGACGTGCCAGAACGCCTCGGCGATCAACACGATCGCCCAGGGCGGCAAGGTGACGTGCCAGTCGACGCTGCCCACGGAGTTCGGCGCCTCGTCTGACTCAACCACGGTCGGCACCGCCTCGACCACGGTCGTCAGCAAGATCCTCCCGGCCGGCAACTACCTGCTGACCGCGACGCAATACGCGACGATCAACCCGTCGAGCACGGCCGCCGGCCAGCAGGTCCAGGTCACCTGCACGCTGTCGGCCGCCAGCGGCTCGAGCCAGACCCGGACGGCATCGATCGAGGTCGGCCAGAGCACTCGGACCCAGACGGTCGCGATCCCGATGACGTTCCCGACTACGGTCGGGGCGCCGCAGGGCACCGCGCACGTCGACTGCCAGCACGCGGCAACGCCCGCGACGCCAGACCCGGGCGTGACAGTGCAGAGCTCGCTCAACGCGATTCCGACCCAGAGCAACAACTAGACCCAACCGGGAGGTCGGGCGACGCGCACGGACGCGCGCCGCCCGGCGCCCGACTGCAACTGGATAGTCTCGGTGCCATGAGCACAGCCAACATGAACACCAGCCATGGCACGATCGCCCTCGAGCTGTTCGACGAGGACGCGCCCAAGACCGTCGAGAACTTCCGCAAGCTGGCCGGCGACGGCTTCTACGACGGCATCATCTTCCACCGGGTGATCCCGGACTTCATGATCCAGGGCGGTTGTCCGCAAGGAACGGGCACCGGCGGACCGGGATACACGTTCGAGGACGAGTTCAACGACCACAAGGTGGTCCGCGGCGCGCTGGCGATGGCGAATGCCGGGCCCAACACCAACGGCTCGCAGTTCTTCATCGTCACCATCGACGCGGCTCCTTGGCTGGACGGCAAGCACACCGTGTTCGGCCAGGTGACCGGCGGCATGGACGCGGTCGACTCAATCGAGGGCACCCCCACCGGCGCGCAGGACCGTCCCGTCGATCCCCCGGTGATCGAGTCGATCGAGCTGGACCCCGCCTGATCGCAGTCGGCCGTGCGGATCCTGATCCTCGAGCACCAGGCGGACGCGCCCGCCTGCCTGCTCGGTGAGTGGGCGCAGGCCCGCGGGCACGATCTCGATGTGGTCCTCCCGGCGAGCCTGCAGGGCTGGCCGGAGCCGCGTGACGCGGACGCGATCGTCAGCCTGGGATCCGAGTATTCGGCGCTCGACGTCTCGCAGCCGTGGATCCGCGAGGAGATCGAGTTTCTCGCCGCCGCGCACTCCTCGTCGGTGCCGGTCCTCGGGATCTGCTTCGGGGGCCAGGCGCTGTCGGCGGCGCTGGGTGGCACCGTCTCCCGGGCGCCGCAAGCGGAAGTGACGTGGCGCCCGATCGAGACACAGGCCCCCGAGCTGATCACCGCGGGCCCGTGGCCGTTCTGGCACGAGGACCGCTTTGACCTCCCGCCCGGCGCGCGGCTGCTCGCAGGAAGTGAGACCGAGGTGGTTGCGTTCGTCGACGGCGCGAGCGTCGGCGTGCAGTTTCACCCGGAGGCCGACGCCGCGGTGGTGCGCGGCTGGGTCGACGGAGGCCGCGACAAGCTGCGCGCATATGGCGTCGACGAGGCCGAGCTCGAACGCGAGATCGACCGGTACGGGCCAGGGGCGCGAGAGCTCGCGTTCGATCTGTTCGACCGCATCGCCGCGATGTGGTCGGATGTTCGTCTCGCCCGCGAGCCGAGCCTCGGTTAGCGTTAACCCCGAACCCGGATAGCGACAAGGAGGCAGTGATGGCGAGCGCCACCGAGCGGACGTCTGCCGAAAGCAACGGTGGCGCGACGACCGCCACGATCTCGGTTGAGAACCCGGCGACGGGCGAGCTGATCACCACGGTTCCCGTGCTCGGGGCCGGCGACCTGCAAACCCTCGCCGCACGCGGGCGTGCGGCCCAGCCGGGATGGAGCGAGCTCGGGTTCGAAGAGCGCGGCCGGGTCCTGCGGCGCGCGCAGAAGTGGATGCTCGACAACGCCGACCGGATCATCAGCGTGGTCGTGTCCGAGAGCGGCAAGACTCACGAGGACGCGCAGCTGGCGGACCTCGGCTACACCGTCGCGGCGCTCGGCTTCTGGGCCAAGGAGGCCGCGGGGTACCTCGCGGACGAGCGCGTGCCCTCGTGGAACAACCCCGTCGCGGCGGGCAAGAAGCTCGTCATCCGCTACGCCCCGATCGGGCTGGTGGGCGTGATCGGGCCGTGGAACTACCCGATCGCCAACTCATTCGGCGACTGCATCCCGGCGCTCGCGGCCGGCAACAGCGTGCTGCTCAAGCCAAGCGAGGTGACGCCGCTGAGTTCGCTGCTGATGGAGGAGATGCTGCTCGAATGCGGCGCGCCCGAAGGCGTCTTTCAGGTCGCCACGGGCGACGGCGGCACCGGCGCTGCGCTGATCGAGCAGGTCGACTGCGTGATGTTCACGGGCTCGAACAAGACCGGCAAGACGGTGCTCAAGGCGGCCGCCGAGCAGATGATCCCCTGCTACCTGGAGCTCGGTGGCAAGGACCCGATGATCGTCTGCGCCGATGCCGACATCGAGCGCGCCGCCAACGCGGCCGCGTTCTACGGGCTCAACAACGGCGGCCAGGTCTGCATCTCGGTCGAGCGCGTGTACGTCGAGGAGCCCGTGTACGACCGGTTCGTCGAGGCGGTCACCGAGAACGTGCGCCGGCTGCGGCAGGGAGCGCCCGCCGGTGTCGGAACCGTCGACGTCGGCGCGGTCACGTTCCCGCCGCAGATCGAGATCGTCGACGCCCACGTCCAGGACGCGGTGCAGAAGGGCGCCAAGGTCCTGACCGGTGGCCGCAGGCGGCCCGGGGCGGGCCGGTTCTACGAGCCGACGGTCCTGGTCGACGTCGATCACTCGATGAAGATCATGCAGGACGAGACGTTCGGCCCGACGCTGCCGATCATGCGCGTGGCCGATGCCGAGGAGGGCGTTCGCCTCGCCAACGACTCGGTCTACGGCCTGCAGGCGAGCGTCTGGACGGGCGACACCGAGCGGGGCGAGGCGCTCGCGCGCCGCATCGAGGCCGGGGTGGTGTGCGTCAACGACGCACAGATCAACTACACGGCTCTGAACCTCCCGATGGGAGGCTGGAAGGCATCGGGGCTGGGCACCCGTCACGGCGCCCAGGGGATTCGCAAGTACACGAAGGTCCAGTCGCTGCTGGTCACCAAGCGAGCGCTCAAGCGCGAGCCGTTCATGTTCCCCTACCGCGCCCGCCGCACGATGCTGCTGCGGCGGTTCTTCAAGCTCTTCTACGGCCGCGGCTCGCGGGACTGATTGCTCGGGCTTGGCCTTGGCCTGACATCGTCGCTCTGCTGGGGCGTTTCGGATTTCATCGGCGGGCTCTCGGCCCGCCGGCTGCCCCTGTTGTTCGTGATGGTCTCCAGCCAGGCTGTCGGCCTGGCGGTCGTGATCGGCGTTGTCGCGATCCGCGGAACCGGCGCCCCTGGGCTCGTGCGACTGCTGCCCGCGGTCGGCGGCGGCCTAGCTGGGATCGCGGCGCTGACGAGCTTCTACCGCGCACTCGCGATCGGGACGATGAGCGTCGTCGCGCCGATCGCGGCCACGGGCGTGTCGGTGCCGGTCGTGGTCGGCATCGCGCGCGGCGATCATCCCGCCGCAAGCCAGCTGATCGGCATCGTGATCGCCGTCATCGGTGTCGTGCTGGCCAGCCGCGAGCACGGGCCGGGCATCGAGGACCGCGGCGCAGGCCGCGCCAGCGTGGCGCTCGCGCTGCTGGCGGCGGCCGGGTTCGGCTGCTACTTCGTCGGCGTCCAGTCGAGCGCGCGAGCAGACCCAATGTGGGCGCTGCTGGCGTCGCGCGTGGCGGGCGTCGCGCTGCTGCTCGTGGTCGCCGCCGTCCAGGGCGGGATCGCGGTCGCGCGGCCGGGTCGGTTGTGGCCGCTGGCGCTGATGGGGGTGCTGGACGTGTCGGCCACCGGGTTTTATGCCGTTGCGACTCGGCACGGGTTGCTGAGCGTGGTGTCGGTTGCGGCGTCGCTTTACCCGCTGGCGACGGTCCTGCTGGCACGAGTCGTGCTCGGTGAGCGTGTGCGGCGCGTGCAGGAGCTCGGGATCGCGGCGGCGCTGGCCGGGGTCGTGCTGATGGCCGCGGGCTAGGTCAGCGAAGTCGACGGGGCCAAGGCCGCGACAGGAAAACGGGGTCAGGACACCGTGCGTGTCAGGGAGCCTATTCGGTGCGTGAAACGGCTACTATTATCTGCGTGAAAAGGAGTCTATTTGCCGCGTAAGAAGGCGCCTATTTGATGTCCGCGACTCACGAGTATCGCGCGCGGATGGTTGACCCCCTCCTGGATGAGCTGCTGAGCCAGATCCCGGCAGTTATGGTCACTGGTCCTCGGGCCTGCGGGAAGACCACGATGGCGGCACGCCGCGCGGCCACGGTGGTCCAACTCAACGCTGACGCGCAGGCGGCTGCGTTTCTTGCCGACCCGGACGTTGCCTTGCGCGGGCTTGTCGAACCGGTGCTGCTAGACGAATGGCAGGAGGTACCGGGGGTGTTCGCGGCGGCCCGGCGGGCGGTGGACGCCGATCCGCATCCGAACCGCTTCTACCTGACCGGCTCGGTCCAAGCGCTCCATGTCAACGAGGTCTGGCCCGGCACGGGCCGATTCGTCCGCCTTCCCATGTATCCGATGACCGTCCGCGAGCGCGTAGGCGACGCAGCCGCCAAGGCGTTTCTGGACAAGCTGGCCGACGGCGATGATCTGACTATCCCCGCGGATACGCCGGATCTGCGCGGTTACGTAGAACTGAGCATGCAGAGCGGCTTTCCCACGCCCGCGCTGCAACTGACGGGCCGACCACGGCGAATGTGGCTGCAGAGCTACCTTGATGATTTGATCACCCATGACATCGAGGAGCTCGAGGATCCGGCGACGCAGCGGCGAGACCCAGAACGGCTGCGGCGCTACGTCGAGGCCTACGCGCTGAATTCCGCCGGGGTAGCAGAGCACAAGACCATCTACGACGCGGCCGGGATCGCTAAGACCACGGCCGCGGAGTATGAGGACCTGCTGACGCGGCTGCTCGTGGTTGACCAGATGCCGGCGTGGACGTCGAACCGGCTCAAGCGGCTCATCCGCGCGCCGAAGCGCTATCTGGTAGACGCGGCGTTGATACCAGCGGCCCTACGCCTCAACGCGCAGGCTGTCATCAACGACGGTGACGTGCTTGGGCGGATGTTCGACACGTTCGTCGTCGCGCAGCTCCGCCCCGAGGCCGTGGTCGCCGAGTCCGAGCCGCGGTTGTTTCACCTGCGCACCGAGCGGGGTCGGCACGAGGTAGACGTGGTGGTGGAGCTCGGCGGCCAGCGGGTCATCGGCATCGAGATCAAAGCCTCGGCAGCGCCGGGTGTTGGTGACGCACGGCATCTACAGTGGCTGCGAGAGGAGCTAGGTGACAGGTTCGTCCGTGGCTTGGTCCTGCACACAGGCCCGCGGGTATACGAGTTGGACGACGCAATCACTGCAGCTCCGATATGCGCGCTCTGGGGCTGAGGGTGCCGCTGCGGCCCTCAGCGCTCGCCGGTTACCCCGGCTTGCCGGCGTTGTACGTCGCGCCGTCGAACCTCGAGAGCGACGGGTCCGACGCGTAGCCGAGGTGCTTGAGGCCGAACAGGTCCTCGATGCTGGCAAGCAGCGAGAAGTGGTTGTAGTAGTCGACGAGGTCGCTGCTCCCCGCCTTGACGAATGACGAGATCAGCAGCAGGCCGACCTGACCGCCGCCGCCGGTGGGCGTGGTCGGGCCCTCGCCGGTGGTTGGCGCAGGCGTGGTGGTCGTTGGCGTCGTTGGCGTTGTCGTTGCCGTGGTCGGCGTCGTTGTGGCCGGGGTGGTCGTCGTGGGCGTAGTCGTGGTCGCCGGTGTGGTGGTGGTCGTCGTCGGTGTGGTCGTCGTCCCGGGCGTCGTCGTCGTGCCGGGAGTGGTTGCCGCCGGCGCCGGCAGGTTCGGATACGCCGGGTTCCCACAGCAGGCGCTCGGGTCCGCGCCAACCCCGGTCTGCGGGGCCTCGTCGAACGTGATCGCGATCAGCCCGCCGTCCTTGTAGGCGGCGGACTGCTTGATCTCGGGCACGACCTTCTTCAGGAACGCGTCGGCCGACGGGCAGGCCGGCCTTCGCGCCAGGCTTGCAGGGCTCGGCGCTGCCGTCGTCGCACGGGCTCGGCGCGATGTAGGCGAGCGACGGCGTCTTGGCGGGCTTGGAGAGGTCGGTCTCCAGATGCGTGAGGTCGACGTCGTCCTTGTGGCAGTCGGGGCCGAGCCGCACCGAGTCGAAGTACACGAACGGGTTGCGCCAGGTCACGTACGGATCGCCGGGACGAGGCAACTGGTCGGGGTCGGTGCTCTCGAGCTTGGGGAACCGGCAGGTCTTGTGCTGGCCCGCGGGTCCGTCGCCGATCCCCTGGACGTACGCCCGCCAGGTCAGGTGCCTTGGCCGTCATCTGGTCGGGGAGCGTGTGCGCGCTGGCCGGGTACACACAGCCATCTCCGAGTACCTGGCCGGCGTGCGTGCTTCCGGGAGAGACGAGGCTGAACGTCGGGCAGTTGCTCGCCGTCTGCTGGGTCGGACCCTGTCCGCTGATCAGCGCGATGTCGTTGGCCAGCGGCGATCCCGCGACCGCGTAGTAGTTGTTGATCAGCTCGCCCTGCTTGGGGAGCGTCTTTGACAGGTAGCGGTCGGTCGACACGGGGCTGAACGTGTTCGCGTAGCCCTGGTCGGAGAGCACGATCAGGAACACATGCTTGACCGGGGGCAGGCCGAGGATGCCTCCCCCTCCGCCTCCGCCGTCACCGGTTCCCTGGTCGCCGGTGCCCGTGTCGGGCGGCAGCGTGGCCGCGCCGGTGTCCAACGAGTCCGCGGGAGCGGTCGATCCCGATCCCGATCCCGATCCTGAGGAGGAGCCGCCACCACCGCCGCCGCCGCCACCACCGCCGTCTGACGACGAGCCTGACTCGGCAGCGGGCGTCACAGCCGGGGTCGTCGCCGCGGGAGGCATCGCAACGACGTAGGTGCGGGCCAGGCTTTCGGCTTCGGGCTTGACGAGCGACCCGGCCACGACCCCGAACGCGAGCATGCTGAGGATCGCCACGGCCGTGGCGCGGGGCGCGGGCAGCCAACCCGGACGCGCAGGCTCGGCGTCGTCGGGCTCGCTCGCGTCAGGCGCGTCGGCCGGCGCCGGCGGATCGACGTCGGCGCTCGGCGGCGCGAGGCCGGTGATCATCGCGGCGAGATGACGCGGCAGCGGACCCCGCCGCGCACCGCACTCGAGGCAGTAGCGCTGGTCGTACGCGAGCGGCGAAGAACACTCCGCGCAGCGCGCCGCGTTCGACGAACTGGCAGCGTCAACCGGCCCCTGTGTGGTCACTGAGCGGAATCTAGGGGCGGCCCGCCCACGAGGTGTGAAGATCTCGGTAACGCCAGGTTCACAAGTTCAGGCGGGCGGAACCGGATACTTGCGCACATGGGGGCAACCGCCGCTAGAGGTGACGAGCCGGGAGTGAACGTCGCCGGACTTCCCGCCGACGGGCCTACGCAGCAGTTCGTGGGCGCCACCGTCGGCGACCGTTGCGCGGCCTGCGGCACCCAGCTTGCGACAGATCAGAAGTACTGCCTCAACTGCGGCGAACGGCGCGGCAAGCCACGGTTCGCGCTGGGGTCCTCTCCCGCCCCGGCGGCTGCTGCGCCCGCCGCTGCAAGCCGTCCGTCGAAGAAGCAGCGCCTGTCCTCGAGCACGGCGCTCGTGGCGGGCGTCGGGACGCTGCTGCTCGCGATGGGAGTCGGCGTCCTGATCGGCCACACCGACAACGGCTCGAGCAAGAACACGAACGCTCCAGCTCAGATCATCACGGTCGGCGGCACCGGCGGCGGCACCTCCGCCGGCGCTGCCGCGGCAACGACGCAGGGCAAGGCCAAAGCGGCAAAGGCCAAGTCCTCGAAGAAGTCCAAGGGCAATGGCTCGAAGTCCGCCGGCGTCGACAAGAAGCAGGCCGCAAAGGCGCAGGCGGCCGCGTCAAAGGTGCTGGGGTCGTCGAAGAACCTGCCTCCGCCCACGACCAAGGTGGGCGACAAGGGACACGGACCCGGCTACTCCGGTGGCCACTTCACCGGCACCTTCTTCGGACAGTAGCCCGATGGCGCGATCTGACAGCGCGATAACGCGCATCATCACCCGCAGCAAGGCGAGCCGCACCCCATTCGGGCCCCCGCCGCCCGCTCCGTCCGATTCGGAGATGATCGACCTGCGCCGCCGCCGCGATCAGCTCACCGCGCGGGTCGCCGAGCTCACATTCGACCTCGGCGGCCTCGTCTACGAGATGGCCGTCCGCGACCAGATCCGCGTCGACGTGCTCGTCCAGCGTGCGGCCGTGCTCCAGGACGCGGACGCCGAGCTGGGCGAGGTCGAGCGGATCCTGCGCATGGACCAGACCGGCTCCGCCGGCTCATGCCCGGCGTGCGGAGCGCCGCACAGCCCGAGCGCTGCGTTCTGCTGGCAATGCGGTTCGCGGCTGCTCGAGCAGGTGCAGCCCGGGTCGATCTTCGCGCCCTAGCCGACCTAGCCGAACTGCCCGGTGACGTAATCGCGGGTCCGCGTATCGCGGGGACGGTTGAAGATCGTCCGCGTGTCGTCATATTCGACCAGCGTGCCGACGCGCTCGGCAGGGTCGAGGCTGAAGAACGCCGTCCGGTCGGCCACCCGCGCGGCCTGCTGCATGTTGTGGGTGACGATCACGATCGTGTAGCGGTGCTTGAGGTTGAGCATCAGCTCCTCGATCGAAGCGGTGGCGATCGGGTCAAGCGCTGACGCCGGCTCGTCGAGCAACACGACGTCCGGCTCTACGGCGATCGCCCGCGCGATGCAAAGCCGCTGCTGCTGGCCGCCCGAGAGCCCGAGCGCGCTGTCCTTGAGCCGGTCCTTGACCTCGTCCCACAGCGCGGCGTCGCGCAGCGCCCGCTCGACGCGCTCGTTGAGCCCCGACTTCATGCCCAGGTTTCGCGGCGCCCAGGCCACGTTGTCGAAGATCGACTTCGGGAACGGGTTGGGCTTCTGGAACACCATGCCGATCCGGCGGCGCACCTCGACTCGGTTGACGCCGCCGCCGTAGACGTCGTGACCGTGGTAGAGGATCTGGCCCTCGAGCTTGAATCCCGGGATCGAGTCGTTCATCCGGTTGAGGCTTCGCAGGAACGTGGATTTGCCGCACCCGGAGGGACCGATCACCGCCGTGATCAGGTGCCGGTAGATCTTCAGCGTCGTCCAGCCGACCGCGCGCTTGGCGCCGTAGAAGACCGACACGTCGCGGACGTCGAAAACGGTCTCGCCCGCGGCCGTGGGGGCCGGCACGGCCGGTACCTCGGTCGTCGCCGCACGACCTGACTCGTCGCGGATCAGCAGCCGCGGGCGGACCTGGGATTCTGTGCGCCCGGTCTGGGATTCCGTGCGCATCGTCTGCGATTCCGTGCGCTCGGCGGGGGTATCGGCTTCCGGTGCTCTCACTGTCCCAGGCGCGCACGGTAACGCGCGAGCGCCAGCCGTGCACCGATGTTGGCGATCAGGATCAGTCCCAGCAGCACGAACGCGGCGCCCCACGCTCGTGCCTGGGCCTCGGGGATCCCGAGGTTGGACGCCGTATAGATCAGCACTGGGATGTTCGGAACCCCGTGGCCGAAGACGAGCAGTTGCGTCTGCGTGGGGTTGGCGAGCGAGTCGACGAGCAGCAGCGGCGCGGTCTCGCCTGCCGCGCGGGCGACTGCGAGGATCGCGCCCGTGACGATTCCGCCGGCTGCAGCCGGTAGGACCACGGTAAGGACCGCGCGCCAGCGCTCGACCCCGAGCGCGTCTGCGGCCTCGCGCAGCGTGCTCGGCACGAGCAGCAGGACCTCCTGGCTGGAGCGGGCGATCAGCGGCAGCATGACGATCGAGAGCGCCACCGACCCCGCGAATCCCGTCTCGCTGTGCCCAACGACCATCAGGCCGAACACGAACAGGCCGACGACGATCGTGGGGACGCCCTGCAGCAGGTCAAGCGCGGTCCGCAGAGTTCGAGCCAAGCGCGAATTCGGCTTGGCGTACTCCGTCAGGTACAGCCCAGTGAGGACCCCGACGGGGAGCGCGATCAACGTCGCGAAGATGATGATCAGCGTGCTCCCGATGATCGCGTTGGCGATCCCGCCGCCCGCCAGGCCGACGGGGTTCTTGGTGATGAAGTCCCAGCTAAGTGCGCTTGCGCCCTGCTTGGCCACGTCGTAGGTCACGAGCACGAGAACGGCGACCGCGACGAACGACGCGAGAATCGACGCGCCGGACACGAGCTGGCTGACGAGCAGCCGGCGGCGCAGGTTCCCGGAGGGCGTCAGGGGTGCCGTTGGGTCGACGATCGCGCTCATCTGGTGACCAGTCGCGTGGCGTCGAATCGATTCGCGATCGCCTGTGCGATCAGGCTGGTGATGACGCCGATCACGAGCAGGATCAGCGCCAGATAGAACAGCGATGCGGCGTGCAGCTTGTTGAGCGTGTTCGGGAAGTCGACCGCGATCTTGCTGGCGAGCGTCGTTCCCGGGGCAAACAGCGACGGGCGGATCCTGCTGCCGTCGCCGATCACCTGGGCGACGGCGATCGCCTCGCCCAGCGCGCGACCCAGCCCGAGCACGGTCGCCGCGGCCACACCCGAGACGGTCGTCGGCAGCACCACGCCGCGGATCACCTCCCAGCGCGTCGCTCCGAGCGCCTCGGCCCCCTCCTTGAGCTCGCGCGGGACGGTGAGAAACAGGTCGCGGCTGAGTGCCGCGATGATCGGGATCACCATCACGGTCAGGACCAGCCCGGCGGTGAACACGCTGAGCCCCGTCGTCTGCTGGGCGCCGAAGATCGGGAGGAAGCCAAAGGTCGAGTGCAGCCACGGCTCGATGTGACGCTCGACGAACGGGGCCAGCACGATCACGCCCCAGAGCCCCAGCACCACGCTCGGGATCGCCGCGAGCATCTCCACCAGCGGTCCCACGATCGCGCGGACAGAACGCGGAGCCAGCATCGCCAGGTAGATCGCGATCGCGATCGCCAGCGGCGTCGCCAGCACCAAGGCCATGAGCGCGCTCACGGCCGTCCCGAACAGCACCGTGGCGGCGCCGAGGTTGGAGAAGTTCGGCGCCCACGCGGGGTTCGCGAGGAAGTGCAGGCCGAAGTGGGAGATCGCCGGCCGCGCGCCGTCGATCACCTGATAGGCGATCTCGGCGAGCACGAACACCGTCAGCAAGCCGGCCAGCACGCACAACCCGAGCAGCCCCCGTGACCCGGCGCGATCGACAAGCGCGGTCCGCCTCAGCCGCGCGCGTTCACGCGAAGCGGATGCGGTGCTCGTCCCCACGGCGCGGCAGCGTAGACAAGTCGCCGCCTGCCGCGCTCGTGGTTATGAGCTACGACACAAGATTTTGAAATCTTGGCAACAAACCAGCAACAAGTGCCGTGATTGGCGAAGCGATGCTACGGCGCGCTTAGCTCGGGGTGGCCGGACCATGGGCCGAGCGCGGAACCGTCAATCGATCAAAGGGGCATCGCCTTGAATCGAAAGAAGTTGATAGCAGTGTCCATCGGGGCGATTGCCGCGTGCGCCACGATGGCTATCCCGGCAAGCGCCATGGCCGTCACGATCACCGGTGCCGGCTCAACGCTGGTGGCGCCGATCGAGGCCGAATGGGCCAACGCGTGGGGCGCCAAGACCGGCAATACGGTCACCTACAGCGCGGTCGGCTCGGGCACCGGGATCAAGGACATCTCGTCCCGGCTCGTGGACTTCGGCGCTTCGGACGCGCCGATGACACCGACGCAGGCAATCACGTGCCACAGCTGCTGGCAGATTCCGTGGGCGCTGTCGGCGACCGGCGTCGGGTTCAACCTGCACGGCGTTCGCAAGCTGCGTCTGAGCGGTCCGGTGATCGCGGGGATCTACCTCGGCCAGATCACCAACTGGAACGACTCGCGGATCGCCAAGCTGAACCCGGGCGTGCATCTGCCCAACCTGAAGATCACCCCGGTGTTCCGCAGCGACGGCTCCGGTGACACGTACGCGTTCACCAACTACCTCTCAGAGGTCAACAGCACGTGGAAGAACAAGGTCGGGTTCGCGACTACCGTCAGCTTCCCCGCCGGAATCGGTGGTAGCGGTAACTCCGGCGTGACGGCCGTGCTCGAGTCGACCAATGGCTCGATCGCCTACATCGCGGTCTCGTACCTGATCGCACACAGCCTCCCGGCAGCGGCGATTCAGAACCGCGCCGGAAAGTTCGAGTACCCGAACCTGGCGAACATCGAGAACGCTGCAAAGACGGTCAAGCACGTTCCGGGCAACAACGAGTTGCACATCGTCAACCCGCCCAGGAGCGCCAAGATCGCCTACCCGATCTCGACGTTCACCTACGCGATCGTCCCCGCGTCGGCGCCGAATGGTGCACTGCTCAAGCAGTTCATCACCTACGCGATCGGCCAGGGCCAGTCGTTTGGACCGGCGCTCGACTTCGCGCCGATCCCCAAGGTCGTCCTCAACGCGGCCAAGCGGACGCTCGGGAAGATCGGGTAGAGGCGCCGGTGCTAACGAACGAGGACGAGACAGGGATCGTCCCCTACTCCAATAACTGGGGAGGTTGAGTTGAAACGCAAGTGGCTCGTTGTGGCCGTGATGGCCGTGGGCCTGCTGGTGATTGGTGCTGCGTCGGCGTTGGGCGCCAAGCCCGCGGTGACGAAGGCCAAGCCGGTCAAGTTCAAGGTGACCTGTAAGTCCACCGTGGGCGATGTGCCGGCGGACGGTGACAACTCGGTTGTCCCGCCGGTCGACCAGGGTTGGCAGTACGGCGCAGTTCACTGCGGCAAGGTGTTCGGTGGCGGCATCGCCGCCAACTCGTTCAAGCTGCTGGACAGCGGCGACCTCCAGGGGTCGTGGACGCAGTACTTCGGCGTCGGCACGATTCACGGGAAGTTCAACCTGACGCCGGCCGACACCGGTCCGCCGTCGTCGCCGACCACGTTCGCCGCCATCAGCTACTCCGGGACGGCAACCCTGGACGGTGGAACAGGGGCCTTCAAGAAGGCCACCGGCAAGGGAACGATGAACTGCTCGTCGGCCGACGGCGTGCACTTCAACTGCAGCGACACCGTCAAGGTGGTGATGCCGGCGCCCGCGTCATAGCGAGCGACGGAAAGTACGTCAGCCCGTCCGCGGACCCCGCGGGCGGGCTTCGGCGTTCAAAGGACTCGAGGCCCGGGTCGTCCGGACTCAGCTGAAGCGCACGAGCGCGATGTTGGCGGTCGCGCGCACCGTCGTCGGGGTCGGGCTGACGCTGCCCTGCCCGGCGCTCGGCAGCGTCTGGGTGATGGTCACGCGTGCGCCAAGCTGGTTGCCGTGCGCCTGGGCCAGCAACGTCTTTCCTCGGGGCGTCAGCGAGAAGATCAGATAGCCGAGCTCATCGGCGCCGATCAGCTCGCGCCCGGTGCTTGCGATGACCGTGCGCCCGACTGAGATCTCGGTCGTGACCGGGCAGGTGCTGGCGCTGCCACACGCGGCCAGGATGCCGCCCACTCCGCGCGACGAGACGAAGTCCGTGCCACCGATGATCCGCAAAGGCGAAGCCTGCGTCACGCTGCGGTGCGGTCCGCTCCCGGACGTGGTGAACGGGACGAGCGCCAGCTTGACCAACGCCTTGGTGCCCGCCACGTCCTGCACCTTGACGTTGACGGCGAGCCGGTGCCCGCGGGCATGATTCAGCAATGACCGCCCCTTGGAGGTGAGCTTGAAGAACACCAGGCCGGTGCTGTTGGCGCCGATCTGCTCCTTTCCGGTGGTGGCGATCGTCGTGCGCCCGGCGAACACGGTCGTGACGACGTGGCACGTGACGCCGCGGTAGCAACCGACCGGGATGCCACCGAGGCCCGGGCCGGATGGAACGAACGCGCTGCGCCCGAACACCGCGATGTGCGGCGGCGTGGCAACCGTCGGCGACGTCGACAGAACCACCCCGGTCGGGTCGAGGGGCTGAACGGCGAACGCCGGCGCGGCGCTGCGCACCGTGACCTGCGAGCTGGCGCCGCGCGATCGCGAGCTCGCGACGCCGACCAGCGGGGCTGTCGTGCTCGATCCGGCGAGCACTCGCCACGACGAGACGCCGTTGCCTCCGTTGTAGCTCATCGACAGCGACACGGTCCCGTCGGAGGCCGGCGAGACCTTCAGCGTGGGCGGCGGAGGCGGCGGCAGCGCGGTTGCGATGCTCCCCGACGTATCGGCCGTCGCGCCGTCGACGAAGTCGTTGTCGATGTTGATCGTGACCTTGCCGTATGTCTCGTTGTGGCCGCCCTGATACTGGTGCAGGCGTTGGTTGTTCGGCCAGTCGGTCGCCGGGATGTAGGCGCTCGTGGCCGACTGCTGGTTGTTCCACTCGGCAAACCAGATGTCGTCGGGCTCGAGGAAGGTCGTGCCGTACTGCGCGACCAGGTCGGAGACGCCGGAGCCGGAGCTGCTGTAGACGCCCGACAGGTAGCCCTCGGCGTGGAGTTGCGCGGTCCAAGCCGACAGGAAGGCGAGGACCGCCGACGTGTTGGTCGTGGTCCGCGAGTAGCCCTCCATGTCGTTGTAAATGGGGTTGCCGGCCGGAATCCCGATGCCCTGCGCGTCCGCCACGGCATCGATCGCGGCCGCGGTGCCCTGCGCGGAGGCCTGAGCCGGCGAGATCGCCGCGCAGCCACACGAGTTGCTTGGCGCCTGCAGGCCCACGTAGATCGGGATCGTGTGCCATCCGGCGGCCACCTCGTTGGCGACCCAGGTGGAGGTGAGGTTGGGCTGGGCGCAGGCGGAGTTCGCGCCGCCGATGTAGATCCCGATTGCGCGGTAGGGCGAAGCGCCCCAAGCCGTCATCGCGGTCGGGGAGGGGGCGCTGCACGCATCGAACCCAAGCCCTCCGAACACCGCCGCCGCGGGGTGCGCCGACGGCGACGAGGCCCGGGCGGCGGCCCGGACCACGGGGTGCGGCGAGGCGGTCGCCGTGGCGCCGCTCGCACGCAGAGTCGGCCGGTTCAGCGCATCGGCCACCACGCCGCGATCGTGAGACCAGGTGGCGGTGACGACGACCCCGCGCGACCGCGCCAGAAACGTCGCCGCTCCCGCGCCTCGCGGTACGGCCGCGGCGGCGGCCGAAGCTGTCGAACGCGCCAGGGCGCGGCGGATCGTTGCGTTCGCCGGCTGCAGCAGGATCGCCTCCGTGCGGCCGACCGTGTGTGCCGGGCATTGCTCCTGGGCCGTCGGCGCCCCCAGATAGACCGCGTGGCGGTCAAAGCGCACACAGACGTGCGGGTTCTTGGCGAGGTCGTAGACCCTCCAGGACCTGGGGACCTTCACGACGTAGCCGTGATAGCGGACCACCTTCAGCGGGGTCGCCTGCGCGGCGCCCACCCATACCGAGAACGTGAGGGAGAGCACAAGCAATACGACGCCGCCAATGCGGCGGCTGCTGTTGCCGACCAGCATCCGAGCTACGTAAACACAGGCGGTTGCCAATCGGAGCGTGGTTGGGCGAGGATGTACGAGTTCTGACGATGTGTTGTGCATCGTTTCGAGTCGCGACCGGAGACTAGCCAGCAGGTGTGACGAGCAGGGCCACCGTCTCCCTTGAGCTCGATGAGCTCCGGTTGATCGCGGCGGCCACGGCCGGCGACAAGCCTGCTTACGAACAACTGCTGAGGCGCCATCAGGTGGCGGTATTCCACGCCGCATACCTACGCATCGGATCGGCGGCGCAAGCGCAGACTGTCACGATGCAAGCGTTCGTGCAGGGATGGGAGGCGCTGCGGCGCAAGCCCGCGATCGTGCCCTTCGCGGAGTGGGTGCTGTCGCTCGCGTGCCCCGGCGCGCAGCTCACGCCGCGCGCCGGCAGCGATCTTCCGGCCGCACCGGACCTGTCGTATGCAGTCCTCGCCGCGCTCGATGACCGTCCCCGCCGCGGTCGCCACCCGGGGCTCGCCGGCGTTGCCGCGGTAGCCGCAATCGTCGCAGTCGCAGCCATGCTCGTCGTGCCCGCGCTGCGCGGCTCGACCGCGAGCCACGCGGTCCCCAGCGCCCGCGCGGCGCTGCTCACACCGCTGGCCGGCGCCGAGCGGTTTGCACTCGGACGGCGGATCCCGCTGTTCGAGGCCCGCCATGCGGCCGCGTTCAAGACGCTGATGCCGCCCACCCCCGGTGGCGCCTACCTGGGCCGCGACGTACCCGGCGGCAGGGTCTCGGTGATCGCCGGGCGGATGTTGATCACCGAGTTCCGTGGCGCCGTGCTCCCCTACATCCTCAGCCTGATCGGTCCCGGGATCCATGCGAAGCTGACGTGGGTCAACGGCCGTCCCGGCGTGTACGGCTCGAGCGTCAACGCGCGAAGCGCCGGGGGACGTACTGACCTGGTTGCAGGGGCCGCTGACCGTGCGCATCGAGGGCGCCGACACGCTCGAGCAGGCGCTGGCGCTCGCGCGGACCCTGCGCTAGCGCTCGTCAGCTCCGAGCTTGACCTCGAGCAGCTTCTCGAGCTGCGGGATCGTCTGGTCGGGGCTGACGTGGTGCACGGTCGCCATCCCCAGCTCGGTCGCGGGCTCGAGGTTGAACGGCAGGTCGTCGACGAACACGCAGTCGGGCGGAGCGAGTCCGACGCTGTCGGCGCCCATCTTGTAGATCTCGGGCGCGGGCTTGCGAATACCCACCTCGCCGGAGATGACGATGCCGTCGAACAGCCGCGACAGCAGCGCGCGGTCGTAGCGCCGCGTTCCCCAGGAGTTCGAGATCAAGCCGGTGCGGATGCCCGCCGCGCGCGCGGCAGCGACCGCCGCAACCATTCGATCATCGACGCTCGAGCCTGCGAACAGGCGGTCGATCAACCCGGCACCGTCGATTCCGAGCTTGGCGGCGAACTGGGGCTCGAACTCCTCCTCCGACAGCTTTCCCGTCTCGAGCGCGATCAGCAGGTTCCGGCTTTCGCGGTCTTCGCGAAAGCGCCGCCGGATCGTGTCGGGCTCGAGGCCCGCCTCCTCACAGAAAGCCCTGAACGAGGCGAACAGGTCGGTCGTCATCACGCCGCCCCAGTCGACCAGCAGTCCGCGGTAAGGGTGCGCCGCGGTGTCCCCGTTCTCAGAAGCCATGCTGTGAGACGTGCGCGGCGCGGCGCGCGAGCTCCAGCACGCCCTCGCCGAATGTCCTGAGGTAGGGGTCGTCGGTCGAGCCGGCCAGCGCGCGCTTGTAGTTGCCCTCCATGAACACAACGGCCTTCCACAGGGCGAGCGTCACGTACCAGTTGACCGCCTGCATCGAGCGGCCCGAGCGCTGCTCGTAGCGCTCGATCAACTCGTCACGGCTGGGGAAGCCGTCCAGGGCGGTGACGCTGTGCAGGTTGAAGCGGCCCGCCTCGTCGCCGGGCCGTGTCCAGTGGATCATCATGTAGCCCACGTCGGCGAGCGGGTCGCCGATCGTCGCCATCTCCCAGTCGAGGATCGCGACCAGCTGCGCCGGGCTGCGGGAGGCGAACATCGTGTTGCCGAGGCGGTAGTCGCCGTGGACGATCGTGGCCGGCGGGGAGTCCGGAATGTTTGCCGCGAGCCACGCCCCGACATCCTCGACCTCGCTGAGCTCGCGGGTGCGGTTGTGCTCCCACAGCCCGCTGAAGCGCCGCAACTGGCGCTCGAGGTAGCCCGTCGGCTTGCCAAAGCCCTCCAGCCCGATCGCGGTCCAGTCGACCGAGTGCAGCTCGACGAGCGAGTCGATCAGCTCGTCGGCGACGCGGCCGCGCTGGTCGGGAGTGTCGAGAGCCTCGGGCATCGAGTCCGTGATCACCTCTCCCTGGACCTCTTCCATGACGTAGAAGGGGGCGCCGATCACCGACTCGTCATCACACACGGCCAGCACCGTTGGCACCCGTACCGGCGTTGGGTCCAGTGCACTCAGCAGCCTCGCCTCCCGCAGCACGTCGTGGGCGCTTGGCGGGAGTGGCCCCCGCGGCGGGCGCCTCAAGACCACGCCCGTGGACAGGCCGAACGTGACGTTCGAGTGCCCGTCTCCGATCGGGACCGCCGTCAGGTCGTCCGGTGCGTCAAGGCCGTTAGCGTGCATGAACTCGAGCAGCGGCTCGAGCACCAGCAGCGGCTGGCGCGAGTTGCGATCGGCCTCGGCGTGGGTGCGGACGATGTCATCGGGTGCCAGTGCGACGGTCATGCAGCGGCAATCTACCGGCGCTCGGCTCCTGAACAACTCGTGAACACGGGTTCGCGATCCTCGCGCGCGGCGTCCCGGCTGCGACAATCGCGCAATGGACGATCACTCGAGGGGCTCCGTGCTCGTCGTCGACGACGAGCCGACGATTGCCGAGGTCGTCGCGCGTTACCTCGAGCGGGCGGGCTACCGGACAAGGGTGGCGGGCGACGGCGTCGAGGCGATCGCTGCCGCCGCCGAGCAGCGCCCCGATCTCGTCGTGCTCGATCTGATGCTTCCCGGGCTTGACGGGCTCGAGGTGATGCGCCGGCTTCGCGAACAGGACCGCGATCGGATCGCGGTGATCCTCCTGACCGCAAAGGGCGAGGAGTCCGACCGCGTGGTCGGCCTCCGGCTCGGCGCCGATGACTACGTGGTCAAGCCGTTCTCGCCGGCCGAGCTGGTCGCCCGGGTCGACGCGGTGCTGCGGCGCTTTGACAACTCGCCGGCGCACGAGGAGCCGATGGAGATCGGCGAGATGAAGATCGATCCGGCGGCGCGGCAGGTGTTCGTCAACGACGACGAGGTCCAGCTCACCCAGCGCGAGTTCGACGTGCTGCTGTTCCTCGCGCGCCACCCCGGCCAGGTGTTCTCGCGCAACCAGCTGATGGACGCGATCTGGCAGTACTCGTTCTACACCGACACCTCGACGGTCACGGTCCACATCCGCCGCCTGCGCGCCAAGATCGAGTCCGATCCGTCGCAGCCGCGCCACATCCAGACGGTCTGGGGCGTCGGCTATCGCTTTCAGCCATGAGCAGCGTGCGGCCCGTCCCGAGCGGCAAGGAGCGCGGCTCGACGCTGCCGCTGCCGAGCTTCAAGTCCAACCGCGACGGACGCGAGCTCGGGTTTGTGAGCACCATCCGCGCTCGCCTCGGCTCGCTGTCGCGGCAGTTCGCGCTGGCGGTGGCGATCGTGGTGGCGCCGGTCCTGCTCGGACTGATCGTGATCGCGCTGCTGATGGTCGTGTCCGGCCACGACGTCGCGATCGTGGCGGGGATCGTCGTGTTCGCCGGCGTGCTGGCAGCGATCGTCGCCCGGCTGCTGGCCGGCGGCATCCTTCGTGACATCCACGCGATCAGGGACGGTCTGATCGCCGTTCGCCGCGGCGAGCACGACGTCGAGATCGTCACCGCGGTGCCCGACGAGCTGGGCGAGCTCGCCGCCGCGGCCAACGCGATGATCGGGCGCCTGCGCTACGAGGAGGCGGCACGAGATCAGGCCGAAGCCGCCCACCGCGATCTGGTCGCCGCCGTGTCGCACGACCTGCGCACGCCGATCACGTCGCTGCGGCTGCTGGCCGAGGCGGTCGGCGACGACATCGTCGACGGCGAGGTGCGCCGGGGCTATCTGGACCGGATGCGCGTGCACATCGACGCGCTCAGCGCGCTGATCGACGACCTGTTCGAGCTGTCCAGGCTCGAGGCCGGCGACATCCGCTGGTCGCTCGAGCAGGTGCCGCTCGGCGAACTGGTGGGCGAGACCGTGGCTGCAATGCGGGTGCAGGCCGATGCCAAGGGCGTCGCGGTCGTGACCGAGATGCCGGACGCCCTGCTGCCCGCTCGCGCCAACCCCGAGAAGCTCCAAAGGGTCCTGTTCAACCTGATCCAGAACGCGATCCGCCACACCCCGGCCGACGGGAGCGTGGTCGTTCGCGCGGAGCCGGTCGCCGGGCGGATCGAGATCGAGATCGCCGACACGGGCGAGGGGATTGCGCCCGATCAGCGGCCGCACGTGTTCACGGCGTTCTATCGCGGCGCCAACGCGTCCCGCACAGGCTCGGGGGCCGGGCTCGGGCTCGCGGTCTCACGCGCGATCGTGGAGGCCCACGGCGGGCGGATCTGGCTCGTCGACGCGACCGTGGGCACGCGGGTGCGCTTCAGCCTGCCGATGGCGACAAAGACCACCGCGTAGGGCCGGTCAACTCCGCCTGGACCACGGCGTCAGCCGCCCGTGGACCGCGGCGTCAGCTCCAGGTGGACCGCGACGTCAGCTGCACCTTGACCCCGGCGGGCGCGTTGTCGCCGACCACCCGGTCAAACCGCCATCCGCGCAGCTGGCTGCGGCTGTCCGCGAGGCCCACGACGTCTGCCCCCGTTCGCTCCTCGATTGCGTCGACGAGCGAGGCGACGCGATTCTCGTCGCGCTCCTCCTCGGCGAGCACGGTCACGCGATCGGGCCGTCGGCGCGCGATCTCGGTGAGCAGCTCTTCGTCGGTGATCTCGTCCCCGACCACGGCAAGTAGATCGCTCATTGATCCGAGTGTTCTGTGCCTTTGTAAAGACTCATTCAACGGCCTCGAACAGTTCTCGCAAATGGCGGCTTTTTGTCGTCTCCGGCGCGGGCGCGATCGTGCACTACCCTCGATTACAGAGCGATGCCCGAGTTACCTGAAGTCGAGATCACGGCCCGGCTGATTGGCGACGCGGTCGCGGGTGCCCGCGTGGAGTCCGCGCTGGCTCCGGGCATCAACGCGCTCAAGACCTACGACCCGCCGCTGAGCGCGATCGACGGCCTCGAGGTCGCCGGCATACGCCGGCGCGGCAAGCTGTTCCTCGTCGAGCTCGAGGACGAGCTGACGATGATGGTGCACCTGATGTCAGCGGGGCGCCTGCAGCTGTTCGACACGCGCGCGTCGCTGCGCGACCGGACCTCGAGGCTGCTGGTCCGCCTCGACGACGGACGCGAGCTGCGGCTACGCGAGTTCGGCACCAAGCAGCGCGCCTGGGTGAAGCTGCTTCGCTCTGGGGAGGTCGACGAGGAGGAGACGATCGCGGCGCTGGGACCCGAGGCGTGGCCCGATCCGCCGCCGTTCGAGGAGCTGCTGGTCGAGCCTCGCCCGCTGTACGCGTTGCTGCGCGACCAGCACGTGATCGCCGGGATCGGCCGGTCGTGGGTGGACGAGATCCTGCACGCGGCAAAGATCTCGCCGTTCAAACGCGGTTCGGACCTCGGGCCCGACGAGGCGCAGGCGTTGCGGGAAGCGACCGTGCGCCGCCTGTCGGATGCGATCGCCCACTACGAGGAGACGCTGTCGGTCCCGATTCCCGACAAGCTGCCGATGCCGCTCACCGTCCACCGCCGAAACGGCGAGCCGTGCCCGCGCTGCGGCGACCGCCTCGAGGCGGTCTTCTACGAGGACTACGTGATGTGCTACTGCCCGACCTGCCAGACCGAGGGCAAGCTGCTCAAGGACCGGCGGCTCTCGAGGCTGCTGAAGTAGGGCAAGCGGCACGCTTCGAGCTGGCGCGCGTTGCGCGAAACGCGCTCAAATCAACGACGTTGCCCTCGCCGCTGAGCGCGCCGCTCCGTCGGTCGGACACGAAGCCAACGCTTCCGAGCTCGTCGGCTCGACTGGCGGCACGGCACAAGCCGACAACGAACGCTGCGGACAAAAGCCACGCGGCCATGCCGGACGCTGCTATCAGGACCCAGATCATCGACGTTCCCTCCACTGGGGTTCGCTCTGCGCCACCCTCAGCTGCAGAGTTGCCGTTATTGGAGCTTTCCAAAATCGGTTCCTACTTTTTCGGTACTCAGCATGGCTCGGCGATCGGTCGTCTACGCTGCCGACATGCTCGAAAAAGGAGACCCCGCCCCCGATTTCAACCTCCCCGACCAGCACGGCAATCCCGTGTCGCTGTCGGGGCTCCGCGGCAAGACCGTGGTCCTGTACTTCTATCCCAAGGCCGACACCCCCGGCTGCACCACGCAGGCGTGCGGCGTGCGCGACCACCAGGCCGATTACCAGCAGGCGGACGCGGTAGTGCTCGGCGTTTCGCCCGACGCGGTCAAGCCGATCGCCAAGTTCGACGAGAAGTACGGCCTGGGCTTCCCGCTGCTCTCAGACGAGGACCACTCGGTGGCCGAGGCGTACGGCGTATGGGTCGAGAAGAACCGCTACGGGCGCACGTACATGGGCAACGAGCGCACCACGTTCGTGATCGACCCCGAAGGCAAGGTCAAGGACGTATTCCGCAGCGTCAAGCCGGCCGAGCACGACGAGCTCGTGCTCGGGGCGTTGTAGCCGCGGCCTCTACGCCTCTACTGCAGGCCCTCGCGCGCTTCGCGCACGAGCGTAACCGCTTCCGGGAACACGACCGCCATGACCGAGCGGATCTGCTCGGCCTGCTGCTCGGTCGTGCCCTGGATGTTGACGCGGTTGATCGATGCGACCGTTAGGTCGACCGCAAGCTTTATCGCGTTGTCTGCCCAGGCGAGACGCTGGGCTCCTTGCATCTGCTCGGCGAACTCGCCCAGCCGGCGCTGAAGGTCGTCTGGGTCGCCGAACATATTGCCGAATCCACTGCCTTCCATGACGCCAATGGTAGCCGCCCTCGGGAGGACCCCGGAATCGCCCTCGACAACCGGCTCCGATTCGTCTGCGCGGTCCGGGTCGCGCACGTACACTGGCGGGCGAGCCCGATGACCGCCGACGACCAGCTCCTCTACGAAGCGCGGGTCCGCCCGCGCCAGGCCGTGATCGCCGGGGTGGCGGCCGCGGCGCTGCTCGCTGCCTCGATAACGCAGCTGGTCGGCCCTCACAGCAAGGTCAACGAGCTGACGATCGGTCTGATCACCGAGCACAAGCGGATGGGCCTCGACCTGCTGGGCGCGGCGTTCCAGGCGATCGGGTCGCTGACGGTGGCCTGGACGCTCGTATTCCTGTTCGGGGCCACCAAGGCTCGTAACCCCAAGCTCCCTGAGCTTCCTGAGGATCCTCGCGATCGTCGGCGGCGTCACCGCCGCCGTCGCGGGCATCATCTCCGCGGTCCTGATCTCGATCAAGTCCGGCCAGTTCGTCACGCACGGCGACCAGACCTATGAGCAGGCCCATCACCTCACCAGCTCGGCGGCGTTCGTGGCGCCCCAGATCCTCGTCCAGGCGGCCGCGCTGCTGGTGGCGATCGCGTTCGTGATGATCTGCCTTCAGGCGATGCGGGTGGGCCTGCTGACACGCTTTCTGGGGTATCTGGGCATCTTCGCCGGCGTGATGGTGATCATCCCCGTGGTGCAGCTGCCGGTCGTCCAGGCCTATTGGCTGGGGGCGGTCGCGTACCTGCTGACGGGGCGCTGGCCGAGCGGCGTACCGAAGGCGTGGAGCACCGGACGCGCTGAGCCCTGGCCGTCGGCGTCGGCGATGCGCGAGCAGCGGGCCGAGGGGATCAGGCGCCAAGGTCGCGGCAGGCCCGGCCGCAAGCCCGCCCCCGCCCCGGAGCCGGAGCCAGAGCCCGAGACCGTCGCCGCGCGGACCACCCGCGCCAACACACCCAAGCGCAAGCGCAAGCGGCGCCACTAGGCGCCCCTCAGACATCTGTCCGCCCCCGCTATCGGCCGGGTCGCCGATTGCCGATCTGATGGGCACGAGGCTCTTGCGCTTCGTGCTCGTTACTTCGCCGCCGGCAGCGCCACTCCACCCGGCGCGGCCCGCAAGGGCACCCATACGCGCGGCGGCGATCGACGGCCCCGGCCGAGACTGTCCCGGTCCCCTAACCACGCGGGGGGCCGGGACTGCGGGGCCTCCCCGAGCGGTTTCCGTTCGTCGTGCCATCCGCGCCGCTCGTCGTGCCCTGACGACCGTTCGACGATCTCTCGTTGCTTGCAGCCCCGCGACGGCGCAAACGTTCGCTGCGACATCCATTACCCCATCAGGAGGAGATAGATGGAAGCCGCAAACATCGGCGGCGGGCGCGAAGCGGACGTCGCCCCCGCCCCAGCCGATCCCTACGCCGGCCGGACCGCCGGGTGGGTCCCGGCGAACCCGGCGCCGCTCGGGCTCGCAGGGTTCGCCGCGACCACGTTCATGCTCAGCATGATCAACGCGAACCTGGTCAACCACAATTCTCTGACCGGCGTTCTTGGCTTGGCGCTGGCTTACGGTGGAATCGCCCAGCTGATCGCCGGCATCTGGGAGTTCCGGACCGGCAACACGTTCGGAGCGGTCGCGTTCTGCTCCTACGGCGCGTTCTGGATCTCGTTCTACTTCTTGGTCACGGTTGGACTGAAGGGCGTCCCGGTCAAGGACATCACCAGCGTGATCGGCCTTTACCTGTGGACGTGGGGGATCTTCACGTCCCTGATGTTCTTCGCGTCGCTGCGGACCACGGGCGCCGTTGCGATCGTGTTCCTGCTGCTCGCGATCACATTCATCGTTCTCGGGATCGGCAACTCCGCGCTGACCGGAACCCTGCAGACGACCAACGGCACGATCAAGCTCGGTGGATGGCTCGGACTCGCGACCGCGGTCGCCGCATGGTACACGGCTATTGCGGCGGTGCTCGAGTCGACGTACGGCCGCACGATCCTGCCAGTCTTCCCACTGAATCGCTGAGGACGCCAACCCTACGGAGAGGGTGAAACAGGTAGCGGCAAGGGAGCCCTGACCTGTGGCAAGTGGTTCGGGCGCCGGTGCGGAGCCGGCGCCCGACCTGTACCTGGGATGACGCGTCGTTTCACGCGAATCCCCCGTGTGGAGTAGAAATAGGGAGCTATCCACTCTCGAAAGCTCGAGCGCTACATGAAGGAGGGCCCCATCGATGGCTGACTCAGCAACTAGCACAGGTGACAAGACGCTCGAGGCCCAGCTCGAGGAGATGCTGGAGATCGAGAAGTTCGATCCGCCTGAGGAATTCGTAAAGAACGCGCTGCTGAACGATCCTTCGATCTACGAAGAGGCCGAGAAGGACTGGAAGGGGTGGTGGCTCAAGCAGGCCAAGGAGCTCCACTGGTTCAAGGAGCCCACCGAGATCGTCGACGAATCCAACCCGCCGTTCTACAAGTGGTTCACCGACGGCAAGCTGAACGCGTCGTACAACTGCCTGGACCGTCACGTTGAGGCGGGCAACGGTGACCGGGTCGCGTTCCACTGGCGCGGCGAGGAAGGCGAGGAGCGCGACCTCACCTACGCCGAGCTGCATACCGAGGTGCAGAAGTTCGCCAACGCGCTGAAGGATCTCGGCGTCGAGAAGGGCGACATCGTCGGGATCTACCTGCCGATGATCCCCGAGGTCGTGATCGCGATGCTCGCGTGCGCGCGGATCGGCGCGCCGCACAACGTCGTGTTCGGAGGCTTCTCGGCCGACGCGGTCAAGGAGCGCATGGAGTTCTCCGAGGCAAAGGCGCTGGTGACCGTCGACGGCGCGCGGCGCAAGGGCAAGGTCGCGCCGATCAAGGAGCAGGTGGACAAGGTCATGAAGGGCCTTGACACGCTCAAGCACATCATCGTCGTCCAGCACACCGAGACCGACTGTGAGATGCAGGACGGGCGCGACGTCTGGTTCCACGAGATCATGGACAAGGCCGACGCGGAGTGTCCCGCCGAAGAGCTCGACGCCGAGCACCCGCTGTACGTGCTCTACACCAGCGGCTCGACCGCAAAGCCCAAGGGCGTCCTGCACACCACGGGCGGCTACATGACCGGCGTCACCGCCACCCACAAGTACATCTTCGACCTCAAGCCGGAGCAGGACGTGTACTGGTGCGCAGCCGACGTGGGCTGGGTCACCGGGCACTCCTACATCGTCTACGCGCCGCTATCCAACGGCGCCACGAGCGTGATGTGGGAAGGCGCGCCCGACTATCCGGCCAAGGACATCTGGTGGGAGATCGCCGAGCGCTACGGCGTGACGATCTTCTACACGGCCCCAACGGCGATCCGCGCCTGCATCAAGTGGGGCGCCGAGTACGTCGAGAAGCATGACCTGTCCAAGCTGCGGCTGCTGGGCACCGTCGGCGAGCCGATCAACCCCAAGGCCTGGCTCTGGTACCACAAGGTCGTCGGCGGCGAGCGCTGCCCGATCGTCGACACCTGGTGGCAGACCGAGACAGGCTGCATCCTGATCACGCCGCTTCCGGGGATCGTGTCGACCAAGCCCGGATCGGCCACGCGGCCGTTCCCAGGGATCTCCGCCGAGGTCGTCGACGAGAGCGAGGGCAAGCCGGTCGACAAGGGCCAGGGCCTGCTGATCATCAAGCGCCCATGGCCGGCGATGCTCCGCACCCTCTACAAGGAGGACGACCGCTTCGTCGAAACGTACTTCTCGAAGTTCGGCAAGGAGACCTACCTCGTGGGCGACGCGGCCCGCAAGGACGAGGACGGCTACTTCTGGATCATCGGCCGGATCGATGACGTGGTGAACGTGTCGGGGCACCGGCTGTCGACGGCCGAGGTCGAGTCGGCGATTGTCTCCTACAACCTCGTCGCCGAGGCGGCGGTGATCGGTCAGTCCGACGAGGACACCGGACAGGCGATCTGCGCGTTCGTCACGTTGCAGGGCGACACCGAGGGAACCGACGAGCTGGTCGACAAGATCCGCGCCCACGTCGCCGACCGGATCGGCAAGTTCGCCCGGCCCAAGCGGATCATCTGGGCCGACGACCTGCCGAAGACCCGCTCGGGCAAGATCATGCGCCGGCTGTTGCGCGACATCGCCGAAGGCCGGGCGCTCGGCGACGTCACGACGCTGCGCGACCCCGACGTGATGTCTCAGCTCGAGGGCAAGATCAAAGACGAGCAGGCGAAGGCCGACTGACGCCCTTCAGACCCCCAGTCGCCTGCCGAGCTCGTTGACCTGCCGGCGGGCGATTGGGATCGTCTGACCGTCGCCGAACACGAGCTCCGCGGTCCCGCGCAGCTGCGGGCGCAGCTCGACCGCGCGGTGCAGGTTGGCCACGTATTGGCGATGCACGCGCACGAACCCGTGAGGCTCCCAGCGCCGCTCGATCTCGCAGAGCGTCGCGCGCAGCAGATACCGGCCGTCCTCGCTGACCACGCGGACGAAGTCGCCGTGTGATTGCACGAAGAGCACCGAGCCGCGGGTGATCAGCCGCGTCGCGCCCCCTGTTGCCGCGGCCACCGCGATCATCTCGCTGTCGCCCGGGGAGTGGCGCTGGGGCTGGCGCTCGTGGCCGTTGCCGTCGGCTCCGGCCGCGTCGACCGCCGCGGTCACGCGCTCGAGCGCCTCCTCGACGCGTCTGCGGCTGACTGGCTTTCGGAGGTAGTCCAGCGCCCGCAGTTCGAAGGCGTCGGCCGCGGCGTTGTCGTACGCGCTGACGAACACGAGCTGTGGCGGCGCAGCGAACCGGCGGAGCACGCGGCCGAGCTCGAGCCCGTCGATGTCGGGCATCCGCACGTCGAGGAAGATCGCGTCGTAGCGCTCCGTCGACGCCATGACGAGCGCGGCGTGGCCATCGGAGGCACACTCCACGTCCTCGACCGACGGGAAGCTCCGAAGCAGCCGCGCGAGGTCCTCGAGCTGGGTGCGCTCGTCGTCGACTGCGAGGATCGTCAGGCGGTCGGCGCTCATTCCCTCACACCAGCCAAGCGAGGTCGGGACTGTCGGCCAGGTCGTGGTTGATGATCTCGCCGCGCAGGTGCGGAACCGTCATGACCGTCGTGGTCCCCGCGCCGAGCTCCGATTCGATCCGCAGCGCGTAGCGCTCGCCGAAGGTCGCGCGCAGGCGCGAATCGACGTTCGAGACGCCGATCCCGCCGCCGGCGCCGGCGAGCACCTCGGATACCCGCTCGGGCTCGATCCCGATGCCATCGTCGCTGATCCGAAGCACGATGTCGCCGTCGATCAGCGTCGCCACGATCGCCACGCGACCGCGTCCTGCGCGCCGCTCGATGCCGTGCCTGACGGCGTTCTCGACCAGCGGCTGCAGCGACATCGCCGGGACCACGGTGGCGCGCGCATCGTCGGGGACCTCGATCGTGACGTTGAGGTCGCGGAAGCGCGCCTGCTCGAGGCGCAGGTAGCGCTCGACGTGGTCGACCTCCTCGCCCAGCGTCACGTATGAGCGGCCGTCCCGGAACAGGTAGCGCGTGAATTCCGCGAAGTCGGTCAGCAGCTCGCGCGCCTCGTCGGGCCGCGCGTGGATGTCGCCGGCGACCGCGGCCAGCGCGTTGTAGATGAAGTGGGGCGAGATCTGCGCGCGGAGCGCGCGCAGCTCCGCCTGCGCCAGGCGCTCCTCCTGCTCGGAGACGACCGAGAGCTCGACCTGGGCAGCGACCAGGCTTGCGGCTTCCTGGACGACGCGGAGCTCGGCGTGACTGGGACGGCCCACCGACTTGTAGAACAGGATCAGCGTGCCCACGCGCTTGCCCTGCACGACCAGCGGGGCGAGCACGGCCGATCGCAGCGGGCACGAGGGATCCGACGAGACCAGCTTGGGCACCACGTGGATGCGGTGGTCGGGGGTGCGTTCGAGCAGGCGCGAGAGCAGGTCTCCGGGGCGAACCTGCTCGCGACCCTCGCCGTCGATCGCCAGTACCGCCCGCGTATCGGCCAGCGCGATCGCCGCGGCGCCCGTGAGCGCGCGCAGGTAGGGCACGGTTCGCTCAGCCGTGCGGGGCGACAGGCCCCTGCGCAGGTGCGGCAACGTCGACGTCGCCGCGTGCAGCGCCGACTGCATGCCGGCGGCCTCTGGCGCGTCGGCAGCTCGGAGCGCCCGTATGCAACGCCACGCCGCGACGAGCAAGGCAGCGAGCCCGGTCCCGAGCAGCACGCCTAGTGCAATGTCCATTTCTCCTCAACTGGAAGCTTACCTGTGCATCACGTCAAACCACCGTCAAGGCCTGTCACAGCACGCAGGCGCGGCTTGAGTCGAGTGGTCGCGGGCGGCATGATGAGGCGATGAGCTCCACTCCGACGATCTCCTCCTACGAAGAAGCGCGCTCCGCCCATCGCTGGGAGGTGCCCGAGCGCTACAACATCGCCGCCGACGTGTGCGATCGCCATCCACGCGACAAGCTGGCGATGATCCACGAGCATCACGACGGGACCGTCCGCGAGGTCACCTGGGGCGAGCTTCAGGACACGTCGAACCGGTTCGCGAACGTGCTCACCGCGCACGGGGTGACCGCCGGGGATCGCGTGGCGATGCTGCTGCCGGCCACGCCCGAGACCGCTGCCGCCTTCTTCGGCACCTGGAAGGTCGGGGCGATCCTGCTGTCGATGTCGGTCCTGTACGGCAACGACGGGATCCGCCACCGCCTCACCGACTCCCAGGCCAAGGTGCTGGTCACCAACGAGGCCAACGCCGACCGGATGGAGCGCTCGCTGGTCGAGCACCTGCTGCTGCTCGACGACGAGCTGCTCGGTCACGGGTCGACCGCGTTTGACTGCCTCGACACCGCGGCCGACGACCCGGCGCAGCTGTACTACTCGTCCGGCACCACCGGGCTCGCCAAGGGCATCCTCCACGCCCACCGCTACATCCTCGCCCACGAGGAGTTCATCTACTGCCACGACGTCCGGGACGGCGAGCTGTTCCACGGGATGGGCGAGTGGGCGTGGGCGGCCGGGATCTGCCCGCTGATCGGGCCCTGGCGCCACGGCGCCGTGCAGGCCGTGTACCAGCGCGAGGGCGGCTTTGATCCGTCCAAGCAGCTCGCGTTCCTGTCCCGCCACGCGGTGTCGAACGTGTTCGCCACGCCGACCGCGATCCGCTCGATGATGTCGATCGGCGACGCCGGCAGCCGCTACCCGCAGAAGTTCCGGATCGTGTGCTCGGCGGGCGAGCCGCTGAACCCCGAGGCGATCCGGTGGTTCCGCGAGCAGTACGGGATCACCGTGCTCGACTACTACGGGCTCACGGAGTCCTATCCGCTGTGCGCCAACTACCCGTTCATGGAGGTCCGGGAGGGCTCGATGGGCAAGCCGATGCCCGGCTGGGAGGTGGCGATCCTCGACGAGGACGAGCACCAGGTCGACCAGGGCGAGCGCGGCGAGATCTGCCTCAAGGCGCGGACCAACCCGCACTACCCGCTCGGCTACTGGAACCGCCCGCCGGAGGACTCGCAGGAGGTGTTCGGCGGCGACTGGTTCCACACCAAGGACGCCGCCAAAGAGGACGAGGACGGCTACTACTGGTACGAGGGTCGCGCCGACGACGTGATCATCTCGGCCGGCTACCGGATCGGCCCGTTCGAAGTCGAGTCGGCGTGTCTCGAGCATCCGGCCGTGGCCGAGGCGGCGGCGGTCGCCTCACCCGACGAACGCCGCGGCCATGTCGTGAAGGCGTTCGTGGTGCTCGCCGCCGGCCACGAGCCGTCGGACGCCCTGGCCGACGAGATCAAGGCGTTCGTGCGCGACAACCTGTCGGCATACGCGTATCCGCGCAAGGTCGAGTTCGTCGACGACCTGCCGAAGACGCTGACCGGCAAGATCCGGCGCATCGAGCTGCGCCAGCAGGAGTTCGAGAAGTCGGACTAGCCCGCGCGGGCGTGCGAGCGGAGCTCGGACAGGATTCGTTCCAGCCGCGGCTCGGTCTCGCGGTCGACGTGCGTCATCGCCGCCGCGACCGCCGGGTGCACCGCGGCGATCTGGGCGTGCATCTCGTGCGCGACGGCGCGGTAGCTCGGGTGTCCCTCACGGCCTGAGCGCAGCTCGATCAGCTGCATGGCCTCGCGCGCGTTGAGGTCCAGGACGTAGCGGATCCGGTAGCCGAGGCACAGCGCGTACGGTGCCGCCGTGGCCAGGCCGGCGGCCACCAGCCGGTCGTATTCGCGGTGCGACACCTCGAGCGCGCGGCGGTAGTCGTCTCCGCATCCGGCGAGCTCCACCTGCTCGGGCACACCCGCCCCCAGATCGGGCGTCAGCGTCTGCCACTGGGGCGTCAGCATCCGATGGCGCTGGAGGTCGCGGAAGGCGCCGTAGTCCGACACGATCTCGAAGCGGTACCGGACGGCCTCGAAGCCGCGCCCCGGCCGGTGGCGCCGGTTGGCGCGTTCGCCGACGAGGTCGCCCAGCAGCTCGGCCCGCTCGTCGGAGTCCAGCCGCGACACCGCATCGCGCGCAGCGTCCTCCGAGACCGTGGTCGATTCGAACAACAGCGCCGCCAGCAGGTCGTCCTCGTCGCCGTGCACCTGGGTCAGCGCGACCGACGGGCCGTGGTCGGCGTCGGAGCCGCCCTCGCGCAGGCCGAGTCGCTGAGCCCAGCGCTCGCCGGCAGCCGCGCGGGACTCCAGGTAGCCGATCCACTCGCCACCGCGGTCGGGCCGCTCGACGCGGGTCACGAAGCTCGGCATCACCGCCTTGACCTCGTCGAGGATCATCTGCCCGTAGCTGCGAGCCTCCGGGAGCGGGTGGGCGAGCAGGTGCAGGATCAGCTGCTCGTAGGTCTGGCCGCTCGCGAAGATCCCCATGTGCGACAGCGAGCTCGCCGGCAACAGCCCGCGCAGCAGGTCGAGCGCCTTTGCCTTGATCGCGCGCTCGTGGGCCGCCGGGGCCTCGTCGGCCTCCCGCGGAAATTCCTCGGCCGCCCAGGCGACCACCCGCGGCAGCGCCTGCGAGTAGATCGAGAACAGCTCGTCCATCGCCTGCGCGTAGCGCAAGCCGAGGTGGGAGTCGTAGTAGTAGCGGTAGCCGCCCGGCGGGTCGGGCATCGGCGCGTCATAGGCGATGTAGCGCGTGGACTGCTCCAGGTAGGCGCCCAGCCGGGGCCGTTGGAGGATCTTCGTGAGGACGTTGGAGACCCATTCGCAGGCGATGTGCGCGCCGCCCAGCTGGGCGACCGAGTCGTCGCCGTACCCGAGGAAGATCCGCTCGTACAGCTTTGCCGCACGCTCGCCCTCGCCGGCGTCGCGGCCGGCGCCTGACGTCGCCACATCGCCGGCGAACTCGTCGAGGAACAGCCGCCGCAGCGTGCCCTGATAGCGCGAGTAGCGCGCGAACAGCGCGCCCTTGACGGTCTCGGGCATGTCCACCAGCGCGAACACCGGCCTGTCCAGGTTCGTGAAGTGGGGTGCCAGCCGCTCTCGCTCGGCCGCTGTGAAGCTCTCAACCGGATACTGCAAGGGCCGTCGATCGTACCCGCAGAACCGGCGGTTGCGAGCCTACCCTGCTGCGTCGGGGCTGCCGGTCGACTGCGAGCCCTCGCCGGCCTCGCCGTCGCCATTGCCGCCATCGCCTTTGCCGCGCGATTTGTCGCGTTTGGCTCCGGAGCCCTGCCCCGGCTGCTCTTCGGCGTTCTGGTCTGAGACCGAGCCAGGCGGCTCTTGGTCGCCGTAGGTCTCCTCGGTGTCCGAGCGTCGTTCTTCCATGGCGATCAGCTACCCGCGTGGTTCCATCCGACGCACGTATCAACATGATCCCGCCCGCTCTGACTACACATCGGGGCGGGCTTTCTGCTGCCGCGGCCGCAGTTGCGTCGGGGATGCGGCCTTAGGGCTGCAGGTACGCCAGCGCCCGTGCCGGGACCGGGTATAGCTCGCGCAGGTTCACGAACGGCACCGGCTTCGCCGTGGGGGCCCGGTAACGCACCACTATGTAGGACTTCGTGCGGATCTCCTGGCGTTGGAAGCCACCGAGCGCCACGGGCGCGACCGGGATCAGCGGACGTCCGTAGCCCGCGCGGCCGACCCAGATCACGTCGACCTCCCGCACGGGGGTGCCCGCCGGCGGAAACGCGCCCGCGCCGTGCAGGTAGGGCGCCAGCGTCACCGGACTGACGCCGTCGGCCACGATCGCCCGGGCCGCCGTCGGGGCGCCGAGCGCTTGGACCGCGCCGCGCCAGTTGTCGCGCTGGAAGTCCGGATCGCGAATCACGTTGGCGATGCAAACGAGGCTCAGCACCACGAGCCCAATCAGGCCCGCCGCGCCCCACCGGCCGGCGCGCGCGGCGCCGAATCCGACCGCGACGACGAGCGCCAGCGCCGGCCAGGTAGCCAGGAGGTTGCGGGTGTCGAAGTAGTCGGTCACGACCGCCGCAACCACGAACGCGAGCAGCACGCCGCCGGCGCCGATCACGAGCATCATCAGCGCGCCGTCACGCTCCGGGCGGCTGGCACGGGTCAGGAGCAGCACGAGCGCGAGGGCCACGAGCACGAGCCCGATTGCGAGCAGGAGCGCTTTCCACGGCTGGCCGTCGCCGAGGATGTCCTGCTTGACGAGCTGTCCGAGCCGATAGGGCAGCGACCCGCTGGCCGTCGAGATGAAGCTCGCCCGGCCGTCGTTCTGGTGGATCACGAGCGGCACCAGCGCCGCGCCTACGACCACGATCGGGGCAAGCGCGATCGCCGCGCCCGCGCCGGTCAGCACGCCGCGCCGGCGCAACGCCACCAACAGCCAGGCGACCTCGCCGGCGACGATGAACGCCCCGAAGTAATGGGAGAGGATCGTCAGCGCGCAGACCGCTCCCCACGACACCAGCCGGCCGGCGCTTGGCTGCTCGAGCGCGCGCAGGAACGCCAACAGCGACAGCGCACTCAGGAGGACGAGCAGCGCGTAGGAGCGCGCCTCCTGGGAGTACCAGAACAGGAGCGGGTTCACGGCGGTGACGAGTGCCGCGACGAGCCCGATCCGCTCCGATGCCAAACGACGCCCGACCGCCCACATCACCGGGATCGTCAGCGTCCCGCACAGGGCCGAGAACGAGCGCAGTCCGACCTCGCCGGCCCCGAAGACCTGCGCCCACAGCCACACCAGCACGTAGTAGAGCGGCGGCGTCGACTCGGTCTTCGGCACCGTCGAAAGCACGTGGCCGAGCCCGTGCGACACGATCCCCCACGTCGTCGCCTCGTCGAGCCAGAAGCTCTGCTGGTCAAGCGTCGAGAACCGGATCGCGGCGCCGAGGACGATGATCCCGGCGAGCAGCCATCGAGCGCGCGAGCGATCGCTCTCGACGGTTGCTGGCGTCGCAGCAGTCGGCCGGGAGCTGGCGGCGACAGCCATCGGGCAAGAATAGGACCGCGAGCGCATTTGACAGCCACTCGCGGCCGGGTCAGGATGCGACAGCCGTGACCGGGGCTCTCCACGCACTGGCGCGATTCAGCGTCAGGCGCCGCTTTTTCGTACTGCTCGCGTGGTTTGTCGTGACCGTCGTGCTGGTGGTGGTGTCCCACCGCCTGGGCGACAACACCAACGACAACCTCTCGCTGCCCGGGACCGACAGCCAGCAGGCGACGAGCGTGCTCCAGCAAGGTTTCCCGGATCAGGCCAACGGCACGAGCCCGATCGTCCTGCACGCGCCGTCTGGCAAGCTCACCGACTCCAAGTACTCGGGAGCGGTCAACGAGGCCGCAAGCGATCTCGCGAAGGCCCCGAACGTCGCCTCGGTCGTCAACCCGCTGACGCCCCAGGGCGCCTCGGCGCTGAGCAAGGACCAGCAGACGGGCTATCTGTCGGTGACGCTTGCGGTGCCGCCCGGTCAGCTGTCGACCAGCGACGCCCAGGCGATCATCGATGCCGCGGCGACGCCGGCAAAGGCCGCCGGGCTGGAGGTCGAGACCGGCGGCCAACTCGGCCAGAAGGTCTCCAAACCGGCGACCGAGTCGAGCGAGTTGGTCGGGATCATCGCCGCGATGGTGATCCTCACGTTCACGTTCGGGACGATCACCGCGATGCTGGTGCCGATCATCACCGCGATCTTTGGGCTGCTGTCCACGCTGGCGATCATCCGCATCCTCGGCCACGTCACGACCGTGCCGACTGTGGCGCCGACGCTCGCGACGATGATCGGGCTGGGGGTCGGGATCGATTACGCCCTGTTCATCGTCACACGCCACTTCCGTGGGATCCATGCCGATCTCCCGGTCGACGACGCGATCGCGCGGGCGGTCGCGACCTCGGGTGGAGCCGTCACGTTCGCCGGGTGCACGGTCACGGTCGCGCTCATATCGCTGGCGGTGGCGGGCATTCCGCTGGTCACCACGATGGGTCTGATGGCGGCCGTGGCCGTCGTCGTCGCGGTCCTCGCCGCGCTGACGCTGCTGCCCGCGGTATTGGCGCTGCTCGGGCCGCGCATCACCGCCCTGGAGGTCCGGCACGTCGATCCCGAGCACCAGGAGGGCGGGTTGTGGTCGCGGTGGGCCGCGGCCGTGGCCAGGCATCCCCTGGTCGCTGGGCTTGCCGGCCTCGTGATCCTGGTGCCACTGATCATCCCGTTGCTCTCGCTGACGCTCGGCCAGCAGGACGTCGGCGCGCTGTCGACGTCGACCACGGCGCGCCGGGCGTATGACCAGATCTCGCAGAACTTCGGCCCGGGCGTGAACGGCCCGCTGATCGTCGCGGTGTCGCTGGGGACGCCGGCGAGCGGGACCAGCGACCCGCGGCTGCAGACGCTGCAGAAGGACGTGGCGTCTTCCCCGGGCGTCGTCGGCGTCACGCCGATCCAGATCGACAAGGCCGGGACCACCGCATTGTTCAACGCGATCTCCAAGGCGGGGCCCTCTGACAGCGAGACGACGACGCTCGTCAGACATCTGCGCTCGAGCGTGATCCCCACGGCCGAGCACGGCACGAACATGATCGCCCACGTCGGCGGCAGCACCGCCGGCTACGACGACCTCGCGTCACGGATCTCGAGCAAGCTCCCGCTGCAGATCATCGTCGTGATCGCACTCAGCTTCATCCTGCTGATCCTCGCCTTCCGGACCGTCGTGATCCCGCCCCAGGCGGCGCTGATGAACCTGCTGTCGATCGGGGCCGCCTACGGCGTGCTGATCGCGATCTTCCAGTACGGCTGGCTGAGCGGGCTGATCGGGCTCGACGGCTCGGTGCCGATCGTCTCGTACGTGCCGCTGTTCATGTTCGCGATCTTGTTCGGGCTGTCCATGGATTACGAGGTGTTCCTCGTCAGCCAGATCGACGAGCACCACAGCGCGGGCGAAGACAACGGCAGCGCGGTCGTCTCGGGCCTCGTCACGAGTGCGCGCGTAATCACTTCCGCCGCCGCGATCATGGTGTTCGTGTTCGGCAGCTTTGTGCTCAATGGCGACCCGACGATCAAGCAGTTTGGGGTCGGCCTGGCGGTCGCGGTGATCCTCGACGCGACCGTCGTGCGCTGCCTGCTGGTCCCCGCGCTGATGCTGCTGGTGGGCGAGCGCAACTGGTACATGCCGCGCTGGCTCGACCGGTTCGTTCCGCACATCAGCATCGAGGGCGCGGAGTTCTTCGAACAGGATGCGGAGCCCGAGCCGGTGGTCGAGCCCGACGCGGCGGCTCCCGCCTGAGCGCGGTCGGCCCGGCTACAGCAGCGTGCCGAAGCCCTGGGCAGCGTGCGACGCGAGGTCGAACAGCGGCTGGGGGAAGACCCCGAAGAAGATCACCGCGGCGGAGAACACGACCGCGACGAGCATGATCGCGCGGATCGCGAACGGGTCGACGGTCTCCGCGGGAGCGTCGGCCTCGGGGGATCCGCCGGCGATCGGAGCAAGCCCACTGCCGGCGCCGGCCCCCGCAGCCAGCGGCTGCACCGCCGGCGCCCGCATCCACACCGCGGCGATCACGCGCAGGTAGTAGCCCAGCGAGATCATCGAGCCGATCACGAGCACGATCGCCAGCCACGTGTAGTTCCCGTCGACGAGCGCGTGGATCAGCTGGAACTTGCCGATGAACCCGACGGTCCCGGGGATCCCGGCGAGGGCCAGCATTGAGATCGTGATCGGCCACGCGAGCAGCGGATTGCGCGCACCCAGGCCCGCGAGCGCGGAGATGTCGTCACCACCAACCCCGCCGACGTCGCTGCTGCCGAGCTCGCGCTCCTGGGCGACGATCACCGCGAACGCGGAGTAGTTCATCGCCAGGTACGCGAGCAGGTACAGCACCGTGGCCTGGATCCCAAGCCGGGTTCCGACTACCACGCCGCCGAGCATGTAGCCCGCCTGAGCGACGCCCGAGTAGCCGAGCATGCGCTTGAGCGAGGACTGGCCCAGCGCGCCGACGTTGCCGACGATCATCGTGATCGCCGCTACGGCGGCCAGCAGCGGCGCCCACTTGTCGTGCACGCCGAACGCCGCCATGTCGAAGAATCGGATGAACACGCCCAGCGCGGCGGCCTTTGTCGCCGTCGCCATGAACGCGGTGATCGGCGTGGGCGCGCCCTCGTAGACGTCGGGCGTCCACTGGTGAAAAGGCGCCACCGACGCCTTGAACGCGAAGCCCGCGATCGCCAGTCCCAGGCCGGTGAGCAGCATCGGATCGCCGGCGATGCCGACGCCGAGCTTGCCGTGCGCGATCGCGCCTGCGATCCCGGAGAAGTCGGTCGAGCCGGTGGCGCCGTAGATCAGCGCCAGGCCGTAGGCGAGCGTGGCCGAGCCGACCGATCCGATCACCAGATACTTCAGGCCCGACTCCAGTGAGTGCTCGCGCCGGGACTCCGAAGCGCACAGGATGTAGAGCGGAATCGACAGAAGCTCGATCCCGACGAACAGCGTGACCAGGTTCTGCGCGGACACGAACACGGCCATGCCCATCGCGCTGAACAAGAGCAACGAGTGGTACTCGCCCTGGCCGGCGTCGCGCGACGCCACGCCGTCCCACGACAGCAGCACGGTGGCGATCCCCGCCACCGCAAACAGCATGTCGAGCGTCAGCGACAGCTTGTCGATCGCCAGCGCGTCGGAGACGATCGACGCGGGGTGGTCAAAGCGCCAGATCGCGCATCCCAGCATCGCCGCGAATCCCACGATCGCCAGGACCGGGATCACGCGCTCGCGGACCACGGCGCTGCGGAACAGGCCGATCAGTAGCAGCACCAGGCCCGCCGCCGCCGGCGCCATGATCGGCGACAGCGCCGCCCAGTCGATGTGCGGGCCTTTGACCTGGGCGGCGGCGACGAGCGCGATCATCGTGAGGCCACCGTGGTGACGTACGGGATCTGCGAGCCCGACACCGTCGGCTCACTCCGCTTGAGCAGGAACTGGGGGTAGAACGCGAGCACCAGGATCACGAGAACGAACGGGACGATCGCGACCGCATCGGCGATCCCGATCTCGCGGGAGTTCTCGTTGGGACCAAGACGGTTGTGCATCGACGAGATGAACAGCCGCAGGGCGTAGAAGGCAGCACCGACCACTCCCGCGAACGCGATCACCGAGATCGCGAGCTTGGACTTGAACACGCCGAGCAGGATCATGAACTCCCCGACGAAGTTCGAGGACCCGGGCATCGCCAGCCAGGCAAGCGCCACGATCAAGAACAGCGATGCGAGCACCGGCGCGCGGAACGCCAGCCCTCCCATGTCGCGCAGCTTCTCGGAGCCACCCACGCGCGCGGCCAGCGCGGCGACGATGAAGAACGCCGGAGCCGTGACGAGCGCGTGGTTGACCATCTGCAGCAGCGCGCCCTGGGCGCCCTCGGGGCGCAGCGAGAAGATTCCGAGCGTGATGAACGCAAGCTGCGCGACGCTCGAGTAGGCGACCACGAGCCGGGCGTCGGGAGTGGTGAACGCCAGCGCCGTCGCCCACAGGATCGAGACCAGCGCGATCAGCAGCATCAGCGTCTGGTAGTGCTGCGAGGCATACGGGAACAGCGGCAGCACGATCCGCAGGAACCCGTAGGCGGCGACCTTCGACAGGATCGCGGAGAACACCGCGACCGCCGGGATCGGCATCGACTTGTAGCCCTCGGCCAGCCAGCCGTGGAACGGCACCAGCGGCATCTTCACCAGGAACGCAACCGCGAAGCACAGGAAGATCCACTCCTGCGAGGCGTGCGACAGCCGCAGCTGCTGCAGCGCCGAGAACGTGAAGTTGAGATCGGTGTGGTGTTGGGAGGCGGCCAGCGCGCCGGTCGCGATCGCCGCGGCCAGCATGAAGAACGAGCCGACCAGCGTGTAGATCACGAGCTTGGTCGTGGCCCGCACGCGGTCGCCTGTGCCCCAGATCCCGGTCAGGAAGTAGAACGGGATCAGCATCAGGTCAAAGAACGCCACGAACAGCGCCAGATCCTGGGCGCAGAACGCTCCCAGCACGGCGGCCTCCGCCAGCCCGAAGTGGAAGTAGAAGACGCGCGGCCGGTCCCACTCGCGGAACGACGCGTACACGAGCGCGGCGCTGAACACGACCGTTGTCAGCACCACCAGAGCGACATTGAGGCCGTCGAGACCGAGCTTGTAGTGGATCCCGAGCGCCGAGATCCAGACCTTGTCGGTGACGAACTGAAGCCCGGCGTGCCCGAGCTTGAAGCGAGCCAGGAACGAGATCGCGACGCCGAGCGTGACCAGGCTGGCGCCCGCGACAAACCGGCCCACGAGCGGGCGCGGGACGACCGCGCCGATCAGCGCGATCGCCAGCGGCAGCCAGATCAGGATCGAGAGCGTCATGTCGCGGAGATCAGGAAGTAGAGGGCGACGCCCGAGATGCAGACGACCATCACGGCCGCGTAGTAGCGCAGGTATCCGGTCTGCGCGCGGCGCACGGCGGCCGAGCCGGCGCGCACGAGGCCGGTGGTCCCGTCGGTCACGGCGCCGCTGATCACGACCCGCTCGAGCACGTTCTGCGTGAACCGCCCCGCCCACAGCGTCGGGCGCACGATCAGGAAGTCGATCAGCTCATCGAAGTACCACTTGTGCGAAAGGAAGCGGTAGACGGCCGGCACGCGCTCGCGCACCCGGGTCGAGGTGCCCGGGGCGACGACCCAGATCCGGTAGGCGATCGCGATCCCGGCGACCGCGATCCCGGCGCCGATCACGAGCCCGAGCCAGGCCGATCCGGTGGAGGGCTCGACGTTCGCGAACTTCGAGTCGGCGAACGTCGGGGCGAGGAACTTCGTGACGACGTCGTCGACGCCTGGGATCTGCAGGACGCCCGCGATCACCGCCAGCACCATCAGCGTGCCCATCGCGACCTTCATCGGGACCTCGCGCTCGGCGATGAAGTGCCCGGGGCCGGGGAAGCCGACGTCGGTGTCCTCCACCTCGCCGGTCATCGGATTGGTCGGGACCTCAGCGTGCGCAAGGTGGCCGTGCTCGAGCTCGACGGCCTCCGGGACCGGATCGCCGAAGAACGCTCGGAAGATCATCCGGAACGTGTAGATCGCCGTCAGCAGCGCGCCGACATAGGCGGCGATCCCGAGCAACACGAAGGCGCCGCCGCGGTGGTCGGTGAAGGCGATGATGTCGTCCTTTGACAGCCAGCCCGAAAACGGCGGCAGGCCCGACAGGGCCAGGCCGCCAATCACAAATGCGACGAACGTGAACGGCAGCGCCTTGCGAAAGCCGCCCATCCGGTCCAGCGACTGGTTGCCGGCCATCGCGCCGATGATCGAGCCGGCGCCCATGAACAGCAGCGCCTTGAAGAACGCGTGGGTCATCAGGTGAAACAGCCCCGCGGAGTAGGCGCCGACCGAGACGCCCATGATCATGTAGCCGATCTGGGACATCGTCGAGTAGGCGATCACGCGCTTGATGTCGGTCTGGACGAGGCCCACGGTGGCGGCGATCAGCAGCGTCAGACAGCCCCCGATCGCGCCGACGTCGGCGGCCGTCGTCGACTGCTCGAACAGCGGGTGCATGCGCGCGATCAGGTACACGCCGGCGGTGACCATCGTCGCGGCGTGGATCAGCGCGGAGACCGGGGTGGGGCCCTCCATGGCGTCCGGAAGCCATGTGTGCAGCGGCACCTGGGCGGACTTCGCGAACGCTCCGACGAGCAGCAGCAGGCACGCGACGGTGATGTCGGTGCTGTTGTGGGTGAAGACCTGCGGGGCCTCGTGGAACGTCTTGACGAAGTCCACCGAGCCCGTGTGCTTGAAGATGAAGAACGTCCCGAGCACCAGTCCGACGTCGCCGACGACGTTGATCACGAACGCCTTGAGACCGGCGCGGGTGGCAGTGGTGCGCCGGTACCAGAACGAGATCAGCAGATACGACGCGGCGCCGACGAACGCCCAGCCGACGATCAGCAACAGGAAGTTGCCGGCCAGGATCAGCAACAGCATCGAGAAAACGAAGTAGTTGAGGTAGGAGAAGTAGCGGGAGTCGCCGCGGTCGGAGGTCATGTATGACACCGAGTAGAGGTGGATCAGCGTCGAGACGCCCGAGACGATCAGCGCCATGAACACCGACAGCGGATCGACGAGGATCGACAGCTTCGCGTCGACGCCGACGCTCACGTCGTAGTCCCACAGCGAGGACGTGAACTGGCGATGGTCGGGGCTGTGACTCAGCATCGTGACCAGCGTCGCGATCGCGAACGCGAACGACAGGCCGATCGCGGTGGTCGCGATCCAACCGGCGCTGCGGCCCGGCAGCCGCTTGAACAGCAGCGCGATCACGGTCGTCCCGATCAGCGGGCACAGCAGGATCAACCAGCCGAAGGTCGTTACGGCCACGCGCTTACCCCTGAAGCTCGTTGAGCTCGTCGACGTCGATCGGCATCTGGCGGCGGTAGATGGCGACGATCAGGCCGAGCCCGACGGTCACCTCACAGGCCGCCACAACCATCACGATCAGCGCGAACACCTGACCGTCCTCGCCGCCCCACATGCGTGAGAAGGCGACCAGCGCGAGGTTGGCGGCGTTGAGCATCAGCTCGAGGCACAGCAGGATCACGAGCGGGTTGCGGTGGGTGAGCACGCCCGCCGCTCCGATAGAGAAGATGATCGCCGAGACGCTCAGGTACCAGCCGATGGCCACTTACCAACCGCCCTCGTGAGTGCCGACCTCGCCGACGCGTTCCGGCTCGGGCACGGTCTCGATGATCCGTGTGCCGGCCGCCTCCGCCATCGTGCCCGTGTAGGCGGGGCGCGGAGCGTGGAGCCGAAGCTCGAACTGCTCGTCGGGCTGCTCGAGCCCGCGCCGGCGCCGGGCGAGCACGACCGCGCCGACGGCCGCGACCAGCAGCAGGATCGAGGCGACCTCGAACGGGAACAGGTACTTGGTCAAGAACAAGGCGCCGATGTGGGCGGGGGTGCCGAACCCCGGCGCATAGGGGGCTCCCTTCCCGGAGACCCCTTTCAGCGCCGAGCCGAGCACCGCGATGCACAGCTCGATCGCCAGCGCGAGCGCGAACACTGGGCCGAGCACGCGCAGCACCGCGCCGCCGAGCATCTGCTCGCCACCGCCGACGTAGGCGACCACGAACACGTACAGCACCATCACTGCGCCCGCGTACACCACCACTTGGGCGGCGGCGACGAACTCGGCACGCAGCAGCAAGAACAGCACCGCCAGCGAGATCAGGTGGACGACCAGCGACAGCACGCTGTAGAACGGGTTGCGGACCGTGACCACGCCGATCGCACCGGTGATCGCGCCGATCGCGCCGATGAAGAACAAGACGGCGCTCACTCGCCCTCCTGCCTCAGCGGCGTGCGCTCGATCGCCTCATCCAGCAGCATCTCCTTGGTGAAGATCAGGTCCGAGCGGGTGTAGTCGGAAAGCTCGTAATCGTGGCCCATCGTGATCGCGTCAAACGGGCAGGCCACCTCGCAGTAGCCGCAGAAGATGCAGCGGCTGAGGTTGATCTCGTAGACGGCGGCGTAGCGCTCGCCGGCCGAGACGCGGTTCTCGGGCGTGTTCTCGGCCGCGACGACACGGATGCAGTCAGCCGGGCAGGCGGCGGCGCAGAGCGAGCAGCCCACGCACTTCTCGAGCCCGGTGTCCTCGAATCGGTGCAGCTTGTGGCGCCCACGGAAGCGCGGATAGACCGGCGTCTTCTCCTCGGGGTACTGGATCGTCGAGGGGCCCTCGACGATCCGCGCGAACGTCGTCTTGAGGCCGCGCAGCGTCTCGCCGAAGGTGCGGTACGCGCCGGCCACAGGGCCGACGCCCGGGCTGCGGATTACCTCGATTACGTCTGCGCTGGGGTCGTAAGGGGTCATGTGTCCAGTGGGATCACGTGGCCACGAAGATCGCGGTCACCAGGATGTTCAGGGTCGCGAGCGGAAGCAGCACCTTCCATCCGAACGACATGAGTTGGTCGTAGCGAAGGCGCGGAAGCGTCGCACGGATCCAGATGAAGAAGGTCACGAACAGCATCATCTTCACCAGCACCACGATCGGGTCCACCCAGCCCGGAGGATCGATCCCGAAGGGCAGCAGCCAGCCACCGAGGAACATGGTCACCGCGATCCCCGACACGACGAACATGTTCATGTACTCGGCGAACAGGTACGCGACGAACGGCGTGCCACCGTATTCGGTGAAGTAGCCCCCGACGAGCTCGGTGTCGCCCTCGACGAGGTCAAAAGGCGCTCGGTTGGTCTCCGCGAACGACGCGGTCATGAAGACCAGGAAGCCGACGAACTGCGGGACGATGTACCACATGCCCTCCTGCGCGTGCACGATCCCCGTCAGCGACAGCGTCTGCGCGGTCATGATCACGCCGACCAGCGCCAGGCCCTGGGAGACCTCGTAGGAGATCAGCTGCGCGGCGCCGCGCATCGCGCCGAGGAACGAGTACTTCGAACCCGACGCCCAGCCGCCGAGCATGATCCCGTAGAACGAGATCCCAGCGAGCGCAAACACGTACAACGGCCCGATCGAGACGTCGATCCCGTACAGGCCGACCGGCGTGCCGAAGATCTTCTGTACGTCGCCGAACGGCACCAGGGCCAGGGCGCCGATTGCCGTCAGGATCGCGATCGCCGGCGCGATCCGGAACAGGAAGCCGACCGAGGTCGTTGGCCGGAACGGCTCCTTGAGCGCGAACTTGACGATCTCGGCCATCGGCTGCAGCAGCCCGAACGGTCCGACGCGGTTGGGCCCGTAGCGTCCCTGCAACCGGCCCAGGAGCTTGCGCTCATACACGGTCAGCATCGGCAGGATCGCGAACGCCACGAGGAAGATCACGAGCGCCTTGACGATCTGGATCCACCAGGGCTCGTAGTAGTTGACGTTCGCGACGACGACGTGGATCACGGCTTGCGCACCTCGATCTCGTCCTCGGTCAGCAGGTTTGCCGAGTCCGCCGCAATCCCCTCCGCCAGGAACGCCACGCCCGCCGGGACGCCGGTACGCACCGCGGCGCGCCCCTGCAGGCGGGTTCCGTTCTGGGACACCACGACCGTCTCGCCGTTGGCGATGCCGAGGCGGGTCGCGTCCTCGGGGGCGAGCTCGATCTGCTGGTGGGCGATCGTGTAGTGCAGCGCCGGGGAGATCTCAACCTCGGGCGAGGCCCAGATCGACCGATAGCGGCCGAGCTTCAGCGAGCCGTTGCGGGCGGCGGCGCCCGACGCGGCGGCTTGCGCGGGTGCGGCGGTCGCGGTCTTGGGCTCGTCGGCGACGGGCCGTTCGCCCGCGGGCATCGCCGACGCCTGCGGACGGCTGGGCCAGCGAACCCCGTGGCCGCCGATCTCGTCGAGCGTGATCCCCTCATAGAACGGAACCGTCGCGGCGAGCTGCGCGAACGCCATCGGGCTCGTGAGCACCTGCAGATCCAGGCCTGCGCTCTTGGCGATGTCCGCGATCACCGACCAGCCCGCGCGCACTTCGCCCGGGTGCGCGATCGCGGTGCGAAGACGCTGCAACCGGCCGTCGGGATGCACGACCGTGCCTTCCTTCTCGGCGTGGGACTCGGCCGGGAAGACCACGTTGGCGTGCTCGTGGATTCCTTCGGTCAGCACCGACGCGTGCGCCACGACCAGCCCGGCGCGGTGCATCGCGCGGTTCCAGCGGGCCGCGTCGGGAAGGTCGCGGACCGGGTCGGTCTGCAGCAGCCACAGCGCCGTGATCTCGCCCTCCTCGGCGGCCTTTGCGATGCCGGCGGCGCCGAGGCCGTTGACCTCAAGCTCGGAGTAGCCGGGGCCGGCGTTCGGGAGCACTCCCGCCTCGCGCAGCCCGCGGCCGTTGGCGCCCGAGGGGATCTCCAGCAGCCCTGCGCCGTCGTGGTCGGCGAGGTTGAGCGCATCGGCGAGCGCCAGCAGGCCGCCGGCGGCCGCGCCGATCTGCTCGCCCCAGAGGATCACGATGTCCTCGCCACCTTCGCGCAGCAGTTCGGCGAGCGCGCGCGCGTCCTCGCCGGCGCTGCCACCCGCGAGTGCCGCCGTGAGCTCGGCGATGAACGCGGCCTCGCCGTCGGGGCCGTAGCGGATCACCTGACGGGCGTTGGGGTCCAGGGCGCTCGGCCGGGCGCTCGCGACGACCAGCTTGACGCCGCGGCGTCGGACGCCCTTGCGAATCCGCAGGTCGAGGATCGGCGCGTCGTCCAGCGGCTCGCAGCCGAGCACCAGCACGGTGTGGGCGAACTCGATGTCGGGCACCGTGGCCTGCAGCGCGGGAGCCGCCAGCGCGCGGGCGGTCTGGAGCGGGATCGCCTCGCCGCCGCGCGAGTCGATGCTCGGGGATTGGAGGCCCTCGCGCATCAGCCGGGCCAGGAGGAAGCCCTCTTCGTTGGTGGCCTGGCCGCCGACCAGCGCGCCGACGTGGCCCTTGTGGCGGCCCAGTCCGGCGGCCGCCTGGAGCGCGCGCTCCCAGGAGACCGGCCGCAGGTCGCCGCCGTCTCGCACGAGCGGCGTGGTGATGCGATCGTCGACGTGGATCGCCTGGTAGGCGAAGCGGCCTTTGTCACAGAGCCAGCCGTCGTCGACCTCGGGATTGCCTCCGGGCCCGCCGCCGGTACCCGCGCCTTTGGGGTCGCGCGACAGCACTCGCACGACCTTCTCGTCGCGCACCGTGAACTCGACGTTGCACTGCGACGGGCACAGCGTGCAGATTCCGGAGGCTCCTTCGATGTCCCACGGCCGCGCACGGAAGCGGTAGGCCTGTGACGTCAGCGCGCCGACCGGACACAGCTCGACGATGTTGCCGCTGAACGGTGCGACGTAGGGGTGTCCGTCGTGGGTGGAGACGAACGTGTGGGCGCCGCGTTCGGCGAAGATCAGCTGGAAGTCCTCGGAGATCTCCTGCGAGAAGCGCACGCAGCGGTAACAGAGGATGCAGCGCTCGCGGTCGATCGCGATCAGCGGCGACAGGGCGAGCGGCTTCTCGAAGTGGCGCTTGGGCTCGATGAACCGGGAGCGGCCGAGCCCCCAGCCGAACGTGATGTCCTGCAGCGGGCACTCGCCGCCCTTGTCGCACACCGGGCAGTCCAGCGGGTGGTTGACGAGCAGGAACTCGACGATCGCGTTCTGGGCGTGGCGCACCCGGTCGGTCTGGGTGTGGACGACCATGCCGTCCTTGACCGGGGTCGAGCACGACGTCTGGAGCTTGGGGATGCCCTCGATCTCGACCAGGCACATCCGGCAGGCGCCGACCGGGTTGCCGAGCTTGGGCTCGTAGCAGAAGTACGGGATCTCGACGTCGCCTTCCTTCGCGGCGTCGACGAGCATCGACCCTTCGACCGCGCGGATCTCGCGGCCGTCGACGGTCAGCTGGATGGTCTTCTGTTCGGGCCGCGGCATGCCGGAGGGCTAGTGCACGGGGATTGGTCCGGCGTGCTCGTCTGCCACGCCGATCGGGATCACGTCCTCCAGTTGCCCCGCGGCGGCGCGCTCCCGCGCCGCCTCAATCTCTGCTTCCAGCTCCTCGCGGAACTTCTCGACCATCGAGCCGATCGGCATCGCCATCGCGTCGCCCAAGACGCACAGGCAGTTGCCGATGATCTGCTCCTGCACCGAGGCCATGATGTCGAGGTCCATCGGTGTGGCCTCGCCGGACTCGATCCGCTGCAGCATCTTGACCGTCCAGTTGGTGCCCTCGCGGCACGGGACGCACTTCCCGCACGACTCGTGCGCGTAGAACTTGGCGAGCTTCAGCGCGACCTCGAGCACCGTGTGGCTGTCGTCGACGACGATCACCGCGCCCGAGCCGAGCATCGATCCGGCCTTTGCCATCGAGTCGAAGTCATACGGGACGTCGAGGTCGTCCGCGGTGAGGACCGGTGAACTCGAGCCGCCCGGGAACCAGAACTTGATCTCGCGGCCCTCCTCGGGACCGCCGGCGAGGTCGTAGATCAGCTCACGCGACGAGATCCCCAGCTCGATCTCGTAGTTGCCGGGGCGCCGTACGTCGCCCGACACCGACACGAGCTTCGTGCCCGTCGAGGTCTCGGTGCCGATCTCGGCGTACTCCTCGCCGCTCATGCGGATGATCGCGGGGACCGTCGCGAGCGTCTCGACGTTGTTGATCAGCGTCGGGCCGTGGTACAGGCCCTCGATCGCCGGGAACGGGGGCTTCAGCCGCGGGTTGCCGCGCTTGCCCTCGAGCGAGTCGAGCAGGCCGGTCTCCTCGCCGCAGATGTAGGCGCCCGCGCCGCGGTGAAGCACCAGTGTCAGCGAGTGCCCGGACCCCAGGATCCGCTCCCCGAGCAGCCCCGCGTCGACCGCCTCGGCGATCGCGACCTCGAGGATGTCGGCCTGATGGGCATACTCGCCGCGGATGTAGATGAACGCCCGGTGGATGTCCACCGCGTAGCTGGCGATGATGATCCCCTCAATCAGCATGTGGGGGCTCTTCTGCATCAGCTCGCGATCCTTGAAGGTGCCGGGCTCGGACTCGTCGGCGTTGCAGACCAGGTACTTCTCCATGTCGCCGTGCGGGAGGAAGCTGGCCTTCTGGCCCATCCGGAAGCCCGCGCCGCCGCGGCCACGGATCCCGGACGCGCTGATCTGAGCGAGCACCTCGTCGGGCTCCATCTTCAGCGCCTCCTCGAGCGCCCCGTAGCCGCCGCGGCGGCGGTAGACCTCGAGCGTGTTCAGGCCGGGCTCGTCGATGCGGTCGAACAGAATCTTCAGCTGGTATTCCCCCGCGGGGCGTCCTGCCCCCCGTTTTGATCGGATTGCTCGGCCTCCGGCCTCGCTTTAGTCTCCGCCTCCGCTTGTTCGCGCGGGATCTCGATCGGTGCTGTCGGTCCGGGGCGGTCGACGGTGTCGCCCTCGGGGCCGAGGCCCGCTGTGTCTGCCCTGGGGACGTCCGCGGGCGGCGGGCTGAAGTCCTGCGCGCCTTCTGCGACACCGGGGTCGACGCACTTGCGGTACCGGAGCTGCTTTGACTCGAGCACCGGCTTGCCGGCGCGCAGGTCCTCGACGATCCGGGCCGCGTCACCGGGCTCCAGCGGGCCGACGTACTCGCCGTTGACCGATGCCATCGGCGCGATGTCGCATGCACCGAGGCACTCGAACGCGCGCACGTTGACGTCGACGTCCTCGAGCGCGGCCTCGTGCATCGCCTCGAGGAACTCGTCGGCGCCCCGCAGCGAGCACGAGATGTTCGTGCACACGTACACGTCGTTGCGCGGCTTGGGGTGCGTCTCGAGCATGTCGTAGAACGTCGCCACCGAGGTCAGGTATGCGGGGGTCAGCTGCATCACCGCGGCGACCTGCTCGATCGCCTCGGGCGAGCACCAGCCGTGGAGCTCCTGGGCGGCGTGCAGCGCCGGGATCGCGGCCGAGCGGCGGTCGGGGTACTTGGCCATCGCCGCCTCGATGTCGGCCCTGAGCTCCGGCGGCACCGGCGTCACGTTGGGGTCGGGGACGACCGCCGGGGGCTTGGTCAGGTCGACGGCCTCGTCCCACCCGGGAACGCGGGAGCCGTGGCCAAAGCGCGGGACGGCGCGCGGGGCGGGGCTCATCGGTCGATTCCTCCGAGGATCGGGTCGAGCATCGCGAGCGTCGCGATCAAGTCGGCGATATATCCGTCCCTGACCATTGGCTCCAGCGCCTGCAGGTTGACGAAGCTCGGATCGCGCATGTGCACGCGGGCCGGCTTGGCCGACCCGTCCGAGCGCACGAAGCAGCCGAGCTCGCCGCGGGGGGACTCGATCGGGTAGTAGGCCTCACCCGGCGGCACGCGGAATCCCTCGGTGACGAGCTTGAAGTGGTGGATCAGCGCTTCCATCGACGTCGCGAGCTCGTGCCGCGGCGGCAGCGCGACCTTGCGATCGGTCGTGATGAACGGACCCTCGGGGAGGCCATCGAGCGCCTGCTCGATGATCTTGACCGACTCGTAGAACTCGGCGTGACGGACCCTGTAGCGGTCGTAGTTGTCGCCGACGGTTCCGACCGGGATCTTGAATTCGAACTGGTCGTAGCTCGAGTACGGGTGGGCCTTGCGCAGGTCCCACGGCTCGCCGGCGGCGCGCAGGAGCGGGCCCGTGACACCGAGCTTCAACAACGTCTCCCGGTCGACCACGCCGGTGTTCCGGAGCCGCTCGATCACGATCTGGTTCTTCTCGAACAGGTCGGCGTACTGGTCCGCACGCGTCGGCATCAGCTTCAGGAACTGGCGGAGCTTCTGCTCGAAGCCGCGCGGGATGTCCTCGAACACGCCGCCGACCTGGAAGTAGCGCGTGTGCATGCGCTGGCCGGAGGACATCTCGAACAGATCGAGCACCAGTTCCCGGTCCCGGAACGTGTACCAGAACATCGAGATCGCGCCGAGGTCAAGCGCGCTGGTCCCGAGCCAGACCAGGTGCGAGGCGATTCGGTTCAGCTCCATGTGAATCACCCGGAGATACTGGGCGCGGGTCGGGACCTCGACCCCGAGCAGCGACTCCACCGCGCCGCAGTACGCCATCGCGTTGAAGTAGTAGCTCAGGTAGTCCATCCGCTCGACCACCGGGATCACCTTCCAGTAGGCCTTGTCCTCGGCGGTCTTCTCGATCCCGGTGTGGACGTAGCCGACGATCGGCTTGATCTCGCGTACCACCTCGCCCTCGAGCGTCGTGAGCAGGCGCAGCACGCCGTGGGTGGAGGGGTGATGGGGCCCGATGTTGAGCGTCAGCAGCTCGTGCGTCTCGCCCTCGCCGGCCGGCTCGGCCGACAGCGTGATCGACGACTCGCGACGGCGATACTCCTCGCTGAGGCGCTGCTGCTCGGTCGGTGTCTGCTGCCCGGTGCTCACTGGTGCTTCCCGTAGCTCTGGTCTTCGTTGTAGGTGAACAGCACCGGCTCGCCTCCGACCGGGAAGTCCCGGCGCTGCGGATAGCCCTCGTAGTCCTCGGGCATCAGGATCCTGCGCAGGTCGGGATGTCCGTCGAATACGACGCCGAACATGTCGTAGACCTCGCGCTCGGGGAAATCGGCGGTCGGGAACATGTCGACCACGGACGGGATGTGCGGATCATCGATCGAGACGCGCGCCTTCACGCTGATCCGGTCGACGCGCTTCATGTCGAGCATCTCGTACAGGACGCCGAGTCGAGGCTCCTCGGGGTAGTAATCGACACCGTGCAGGCTGGCCAGCATCGTGTAGCCCTTGCCCTGAAGATGGCCGAGCACCTCGCGGATCAGCTGCGGGTTGGCGATCAGCGTCGCCCGGTCTCGGTGAAACGAAGTGTCGAAGATTGATTCGGTGTGGGCGTCCCGTAGCTCCTGGGCGGTGAGCTCGAGCTCGGTGGCGTCAGGCACCGGCAGTGTCCCCAGGCTTGAATACGTTGATCGCGGCGCTTCCGAGCTCGGCATCGCCGGGCAGCAGCTCCTCGGTGCCGACCGCGTCGTAGCGCGCCCGCCAGCCCTCGCGGCCGTGGCCCTGGATCAGGTCTCGCAGCCTCAGGATCCCGTGCATCAGCGCCTCGGGACGGGGCGGGCAGCCGGGCACGTGCACGTCGATCGGCAGAAACTTGTCAGACGGGACGAGGGCGTAGTTGTTGAACACACCCATCGACGAGCAGCAGGCGCCCATCGAGATCGCCCACTTCGGCTCGAGCATCTGGTCCCAGATGCGCCTGATCACCGGCGCCATCTTGATCGACACTCGGCCGGACAGGATGATCAGGTCCGCCTGCCGAGGCGAGGCGCGGAAAGCCTCAAACCCGAAGCGCGCGATGTCCACCCGCGCAGCAACGATGTGGATCTGCTCTATCGCGCAGCAGGCGAGCCCGAACGTGAGCGGATAGATCGAGTTGCCCTGCGCCCAGCCGACCGCCTTGTCGACGGTCGTAGTGAGCACGCGCTCCTCGACGTAGCGGTCGAGGTCCTCGCCTTCGAGATCGCCGCGAAGCATGTCCCTCGCCTGCAGCTGGCGGATCCGGAAATCCGCGGGGATCTTCTCGCGCTTCACTTCCATTCCAGCGCTCCTCTCCGCCATACGTATACGAACGCGATCATCAGCAGCACCACGAACACGATCGTCTCGATCAGCGCGAAGGTCCCGAACGCGCGCAGCTGCACAGCGATCGGGAAGAGGAAGATGACCTCGATATCGAACAGGATGAACAGCATCGCCACGAGGTAGAAGCTGATCCCGAACCGGAAGCCCCGCTGGATCTCGGACGGAAGCCCGCATTCGTAGGGCTCCATCTTCGACCGATTCGGCCGGCGCTTGCCGACGAGGATGTTCAGAACCGAGAACAGTCCGCCGACTAGCCCTCCCAAAATCAGGAAGACAATCGCGGGCAAGTAGTCACGGAGCACGACGAGTCGTTATATCACCGGTGAGAGATAGCTTGTAACAGGGTGTTACTTAGTGCGGAATATCGCTATCTCAGGGCCGTTAAGACTGGCCACCTATACCCGTGAAGGACGTCCATCTAGTCGTCGGTGTTCTCGCGATCGCATTGAATGGCTTCGCGGCGCTGTTCGGCGGCTGGTGCTGGTGGCGGGCGCAGCCGAGCCAGTGGTTCTGGCGGGTGCTGCGCGCGGGGCAGATCATGGTGGTCGTCGAGGTGGTGCTGGGCGGGGTGCTGCGGCTGACCGGTCACAAGACGTCTGGCCTGCACGTGCTCTACGGAGTGCTGCCGCTGCTGGTGGCGATCCTCGCCGAGCAGCTGCGCGCCGCGACGGCGCAGATGTTCCTGGATTCGCGGGGGTTTGAGTCAAACGAGGAGGTCGGCGAGTTGCCGCCGGAGGAGCAGCGCGGGCTGGTGACGGCGATCCTGCAGCGCGAGATCGGCGTGATGGCGCTGTCGGCGGTCGTGGTCGTGGTGCTGCTCGCGAGGGCTGCGGCGACCGCGGGCTAGGGGCGGCGGTTTGTGGGGGCCCCGGCGCCGGCCCCATGGTTGCCGCCGTGGGACGAACGCGTTATTGAAGGTCTGGCGAACGTCTCTCAGCCGGCGCCGGGGATCGCGCACTGGTTCGCCGCGGGTCGTCCGGGTCCTTCCCGGCCCTGATTTCGTTCCGTTGCATGCGCTGGGACCCCGGAACGCCGCATGTGACGAACATCCCGCTCAGCGGGCATAACGTCGAACGCGGCGGGCGGGCGCTCCCCGCATGTAACGAACTTCCCGCCCCGCAGCGGCAAGGGCACGAGCACGAGCAGGAGCACGACCACGAGCGGCCTGCACCCCGCCCGGACGCGGCTACTTCGTCACCCGGAGCGTCCCGTAGGCCCCCAGCGACTGATCCGACAGCACCGTCGAGGCCATCGAGTACGTCCCCGGGGACAGGAACAGCGTCATCTGCGACGTCTCGCCCGGGCCCAGCGGGTTGATCGAGTCCACGGTCTCGCCGTTTTGGTAGAGGGCGAGGTTGTGGTCGAGCAGTCCGTGGTTGTGGACGATGATCGTCAGCAGACCGCGGCTCACCTTGATGTTCTGGGGCTGCAAGCGGTACTCGCTGAGCTGGATCTGGACCGTCCGATTGCTACCGACCTCCTCGGTGTGGCTGCACGCGGTTACCAGGACCACAGCCGCCAAAAGGAGGGCGAACTTCGTTGCGCGCAGCCCTGTCATGGGGATGCGATTATGATCCCGCCCTCGATGAGCCGACCCGTCAAGGTCCTCTTCATAGCGGCTGCCGCGGTCGTTGCCTCGACGCTCACGGCGGCATGCGGCACCGAGAACATCAGCGTCCCGGAGTCCAGCCCCAACCATGCGGGCGCGGTTCTGTTCAGCCAGCGGTGTTCGGGCTGTCACACCCTCTCGTACGCCGCGACGCACGGCTCGGCGCCGAACGCTCGCAATCGTGAGATCGTCAACGGGCCCAACTTCGACCAGCGCTGTGAACGGCCGGTCGACCGCGTGCTCTACGCGATCCAAAACGGCGGCTTCTCGGGCGCGATCATGCCCCAGAACATCGTGGTGGGCCAGGATGCGCGCAACGTCGCGAACTTCGTCGCCACCTACTCCGGGCGCCAGGCGCCCAAGGTCCCGGGCGTGACCCCGTGCAAACAGCAGCCGATCGGCACGCTCCCGGTCGCCAACCCGACCGCCACGACGGCGACCACCGGCACAACGGCGAGCACGACCGCCCCAAGCTCGGGCACGAAGTCGGCCGACGACGGCAAGGGCGCCAAGGCCAAGAAGAAGAGCCCCAGCTCCTAGTATCCGTGGCCCGTCCGCCAACGAGGAGCGGCAGACCATGCTCGACATCCAGCTGATCCGCCGTGACCCGGACGCCGTGCGCGCCGCGCTCGCCCGACGAGGTCCCGAAGCGGCGGCGGCGATCGACCGCGTGCTCGAGCTCGACGAGCGCTGGCGAGCGCTCCGAGCAGAGCTCGAGACACTCCAGGCCGAGCAGAACGCGGCCAGCAAGGGCCGCAAGGGCCCGCCAAGCCCGGAGGAGCGCGAGCGGCTCGCGGAGCTGTCGGCAAGAGGCCGCGCGCTCTCCGACGAGGAGAACGCAGTGCGCCTGGCACGAGACTCCGAGCTGTCAGCGCTGCCGGCGCTGCCGTCCCCCGAGGCGCCGGACGAGGACACGGTCGTGCGAGAGGTCGGGCAGGCCGGGGCCACAGGTCGCGACCACCTCGAGCTGGCCGGCCCGCGGATCGACATGGAGGCCGCGGCCCGCACGTCGGGCTCGCGGTTCGCCTACCTGAAGGGCGATCTCGTGATGCTCGAGCTCGCGCTCGTCCACTTCGCGCTCGAAAAGCTCCGCGCCCAGGGCTTTGAGCCGGTGATCCCGCCCGTGCTGGTCCGCGAGCAGGCCCTGTACGGCACGGGCATGCTTCCCGACACCGAGCAGCAGATCTACCGTCTGGCGGACGACGACCTGTACCTCGCCGGCACGTCGGAGGTCCCGCTGGCGTCGCTGCACGCGGGCGAGATCATTCCCGGCGACGCGCTGCCGATTCGCTACGCGGGCTTCTCGCCGTGCTTCCGGCGCGAGGCCGGCGCGGCGGGCAAGGACACGCGGGGGATCTTCCGAGTGCATCAGTTCGACAAGGTCGAGATGTTCAGCTTCGTGACCCCGGAGGAGGGCCAGGCCGAGCACGAGCGCCTGCTGGCGATCGAGGAGTCGGTCCTCCAGGACCTCGAGATCCCCTACCGGGTGGTCGCGATCGCCGTCAACGACCTCGGGGCGTCGGCGTCGATGAAGTACGACTGCGAGGCCTGGCTGCCAGGGCAGGGCCGCTACCGCGAGCTCACCTCGACCTCGAACACGACCGACTACCAGTCCCGGCGCCTGGACATCCGCTATCGGCCCGCGGAGGGCCGGCCGGCGCCGGTCTACACGCTCAACGGGACGGCCGTGGCGGTCGGCCGCACGATCATCGCGCTGCTGGAGAACGGTCAGCAGGACGACGGCTCGATACGCCTGCCCGAGGCGCTGATCCCCTACGGCATGCCGGGAGTACTGCCGCCGGCCTGATCAGTCGACCGCGCGAAGCGGGCGCGACGTCGGATCCTCGAGGATCACGAGCGCCGCACGGGGCGGGCCGCAGGGCGCGATCCGCGCGCGCATCCGCACACCGAACGTGTTCCAGGGCCGAACCGTGACAATCGCCGATTCCTCGAGGCCCGAGGCCGCATCGACGATCGCCGCCGCAAATCCCGTAGGCGCCCGTGCCTCGGCGTCGGGCGGCACCAGCAGCTCGGCCACGCGGCGGTTGATCGCCTCGGCCTCGGTGAGCCCGAGCAGCACCTGCGCGCGCCGCGACATGGCCTGAACCAGCAGGCCGTGGTCGATCACCAGGAATGCGTCGTCGGGTCCTGGGACGGTGTTGCGGTGAGTCTCGAGCAGCAAGCCCAGCCCGCACGCGGTGCACACCCGAGCGGTCGGGGCGGGGGGGTCTTCGGAGGGAGAAGGAGCGGCGCAATGACCACAGAACCAAGTCCACTCAATTTCGGCAGGGGCAACCTGAGCCCCCTCTACGAGCCTCAGTGCCGGACGGGATAGTCGTGCAGGAATCATTGCCCCTAACCGACCCGGGAGGGTAGCTCTTGAAACGGACGAACGGAAGCTCAAACTCCAAGATGTAGAGCTTCTAGCGGAAATTTTCGACCCGCTGGCGTGGGGACGGCCCGCAGGCTAAATGTCACCTAATCAGGTGCTCACGGGAGGCTAAGTGGAGGCGCAGACGTGGGCGCGCCGACCCGACCCGGCGTGTGGGCAAAGCGGAGAGGGGGGGATTCGAACCCCCGAACGAGGTTAACCCCCGTTACGCGATTTCCAGTCGCGCCCGTTCAACCGCTCCGGCACCTCTCCGTGGGAGCCCGTTTCGACGACCTCCTGGAGCGTGCTTAGCGTACCGATCCTCAGATCTGCCAGGTGCCGCCACGCAGCAACGGCACCTCGTCGCCGCCGCCGGTGATTCCCGTGACCGACACCTCGTCTGAGCCGATCATGAAGTCGATGTGCAGCTGACTGGAATTGACTTGGTCTCGGTCGCTTGGGTCGTCGACGGCAAAGTCCAGCCCGTGGCCGAGCGCTATGTGGCTGGCGGCGTTCTCGTCGAGCAGGGTGTCGTAGAACACCGTGCCCAGCCGCCCGATGCGGCTTTCGTTGTCCACGAGCGCGACCTCGCCCAGGCGCTGTGCGCCGTCGTCGCGCTCCGCCAGCGTGCGCAGGACGCCCGCGCCTTCGTCGGCGTCGATCGCCACCGCCCGGCCGGCCTCGAACCGCACTTTCAGGCCGGTGATCACCGCCCCGGACTGAAACAGCGGCTTGGTCGAGGTGACGATGCCCTCGACCCGCGCCGGGTCGGGCGTCGTGAACACCTCCTCGGTGGGGAGGTTCGGCGAGTGCGCGATTCCGTCTACGGTCGTCAGCCGCGCACACTTCCAGCGGCTCGAGGCGAAAAGGCCGACCCGCAGATCCGTCCCCGGCCCTTGAAAGCGCAGCGCATCCAGCCGCAGACCGCTGAGCTTGTCGGCCACCGCTTCGAGCCTGTCGAGCCGCTGCGTCCAGCCCGCGATCGGGTCATCGAGGTCGAGCCTGCAGACGTACCCGATCTCTTCCCAGAGGCGCTGCAGCGCGGCCGCAGGGTCAAGCTCGGGGTACACGAGCTCGGCCCATCCGGCGGTGGGGCAGGGAACCGCCGTCCAGTTGGTCGTGCGCTCGTTGACGACCTGGCTGGACTCTCTGATGTGAGGCAGCATGTCCTTGCCGACGAGCTCGGGCGAGACGCCGTCCATGATGTTCGGCGCCGCCGGACCCGCCAGGTACACGAGCGCGCAGCGGTGATCGCCCACGGAGAGCAGACGCTCCCCGTACCAGGGCGGCACGTAGTCGAGCAGCTCCGGGTCCGAGTGGACCGCACGCGCGCGCTTGAGGTAGTAGTCGAACACGTTGAGGTCGACGAACTTCGCCCCCCGGCGATAGGCGACCTCGGCGACGGCGCGAGCCACCTGCTCCTTGCCGGGCTCGGAGGACAGGCAGAGAATCTGTCCCGGCCGGAGATTTGCGCCGAGCACGACCGCGAGCTCGGCCAGGCGATGGACCGTCGGCAGGGGCTCGATCATCGCGCGGAGGATACGAGGGGGCTCATTGCGTCGGAATCAGGATGCCCGGGTTGAGGATGCCCTGCGGATCGAGGCGGCGCTTGACCGCGGCGAGCGCGCCGACTCCGAGCTCGCCGATCTCACGCGCGTACCACTCGACGTGGTCGCGGCCGACTCCATGGTGATGGGTGATCGATCCGCCCGCGGCGAGGATCGCGTCCCCGGCGGCCGCCTTTGCGCTGCGCCACTGCGCGACCGGATCGTCGAGCTGCGCGCACGCGACGGTGAAGTACAGGGACGCGCCCGACGCGTACACGTGCGAGATGTGACACACCACGACCGGCGGCGCCCCCTGGGCAGACAGTGACTCGCGCAGTGCCGTGACCACAGCTTCGTACAACCGGGGTAGCGCCGACCAGAACGCGACCGTCTCGAGCGTCTCGACGAGCGCGCCCGCGTCGAGTAGCGCGTCGCGCAGGTAGGGCCCGCGATAGCGGTCGCGCGCCCAGACCTCGCCCGCGTCCGGCACCGCCTGGGCGCCCGCTGCCTCGAACGCGGCGGACGCGGCCGCCCGGCGCGAGGCGACTTCTTCGGCGCTTCCCTCGTACCCGGCGATCGCCAGGCATCCGGCGGCACCGCTGCCCAGCTCTGACGGCCGCGCGAGGTTGAGCGCGGTCTCGGCCTCGTCGGACAGGCGCAGGACGGTGGGCCGCGGTCCGTCCTGGACCAGCCGCCGTACAGCGTCCGCTCCCTGGCGGAAGGACTCAAACCGCCACCCGTCGTACACCCGCTGCGCCGGCACCGGCCGTAGCGCCACCGTCAGCGACGTGATCACGCCGAGCGCTCCCTCCGAGCCGAGGATCAGCTGGCGAAGATCCGGGCCGGCGGCCGACTTCGGTGCCCGGCCGAACTCGAGCGTGCCCGCCGGCGCGGCGACTCGCAGGGCCAGCACGAGATCGTCGAACCGCCCGTAGCCGGCGGAGGCCTGTCCGCTCGACCGCGCCGCCGCGGCGCCGCCCAGCGTCAGGTACTCGAACGACTGGGGGAAGTGGCCGATCGTGAATCCGCGCTCGTTGAGCAGGGCCTCGGCCTGCGGGGCGCGCAGCCCGGGCTCGAGCACCGCGAGCCGCGACTGCTCGTCGAGCTCGACCAGCGCGTTCATGCGCCGCAGGTCGAGCGCCACGACGCCGGCGAAGCCGCCGGCAGCCGGCTCGAGCCCGCCGACCACGGATGTGCCGCCGCCGAACGGGACCACGGCGATCCGCCGCTCCGAGCACACCCGCAGGCAGGCCAGCACCTCGTCGTGAGAACCCGGCAGCAGCACCAGATCCGGCGCATCCGCGGCTTCCCCGGCGCGCAGCCTCAAGAGGTCGGCGAGCGACTTGCCGCGGGTGTGGCGAACGCGCGTCTCGTCGTCTGAGAGCGCGTGCTCGGCGCCCACGATCGCCGCGAGCTCGCCCACCGCCGACGGGCCGAGCCGACTCGGCGGGAGCCGCACGTCACCCAGCGCGACCGCCGGTGTCTTCGGCTCCCTGACCCCCAGGGCCTGCGTCAGCAGGGCGCGCACGTCCTCGCCGAGCACGGGTGTCTGCGCGGGATCTCCCCAGCCCGACCACGATGGGTCCGGGTAGGAATCTGTCGGTCGGGCGATGGCCATCGGCGGAACCGGCACGGTAACCGGTGTCGGCTGCTGCTTGCGCTCCATACCGGATCGCCTCATGCTTCACGCCTGAGGATCACACCCAGTAGGAGGCGAGGATGACCGAGACACTGCTCAACGGCCTGATGATGGACGACTACCCCCTGTCGCTGACAGCGGTGGTCGAGCGGGCGGAGCTGCTGAGCGCGTCGCGCAAGGTCGTCTCGCGGCGTCCCGACGGCGAGATCCATCGAACCACGATCGGCGACTGCGCCGGCCGCGCGCGCCGGCTGGGGTCGGCGCTGGTGCAGCTAGGCGTGCGCGACGGCGATCGCGTCGCGACCCTGATGTGGAACCAGCCCGAGCACCTCGAGGCGTACTTCGCGATTCCGTCGATCGGCGCCGTGATCCACACCCTGAACCCGCGCCTGCATCCGGATGAGCTGAGCTTCATCGTCGACGACGCGGAGGACTGCGCGGTGATCGTCGACGAGTCGCTGCTGGAGGCGTTTGAGGGGTTCCGGCACGCGCGCGAGTTCAAGCACGTGATCGTCGTCTCCCAGAAGCGGCCGGTTCCGGACGGCACGATCGACTACGAGTCGCTGATCGAGTCCAACGAACCGATGGAGTGGCCTGCGCTCGCTGAGCGTCGCGCGGCGGCCATGTGTTACACGTCGGGCACGACCGGGCGACCCAAAGGCGTCGTGTACTCGCACCGGGCGCTCGTGCTGCACTCGCTGATGGCTGCGCTGCCGGACTCAAACGGCGCCTCGGCACACGACACGATCCTCCCGGTGGTGCCGATGTTCCACGCCAACGCGTGGGGCCTGCCGTACACCGGCACGTTCGTCGGCGCGGCGCTCGTACTGCCCGGCCCCAAGCTCGACGCGGAGAGCGTGCTCGATCTGATGGCCGACGAGCGGGTGACGCTGACGGCCGGGGTGCCGACCGTATGGATGGCAGTCCTGCAGGCGCTCGATGCCGAACCCGACCGCTGGGACCTGAGCGCGCTGCAGCGGCTGCTGGTCGGCGGATCGGCTGTGCCGAGAAGCCTGCTGGAGGGCTTTGACCGCCATGGCCTGACGATCATCCAGGCGTGGGGCATGACCGAGACGTCGCCGCTTGGGAGCGTCTGCCGGCTCACGCCCGACCTCGACGATGCACCGTCGGAGCAGCAGTACGACTTCCGCTCCCGCCAGGGGGTTCCGATCCCGTTCGTCGACGTCCGGGCCAGGGGCGACGACGGCGAGCTGATCGCGTGGGACGACGAGGAGATGGGCGAGCTGGAGGTCCGAGGCCCCTGGGTCGCCGCCGCCTACCACCGTGGCATGGGTGCCGAGAAGTTCACCGAGGACGGCTGGTTCCAGACCGGGGACGTCGTCAAGATCGACTCCCACGGGTGCATCCGTATCTGCGACCGCTCCAAGGACCTGGTCAAGTCCGGCGGCGAGTGGATCTCCTCGGTCGATCTGGAAAACCTGCTGATGGCGCATCCGGCGGTGGCCGAGGCTGCCGTGATCGCGATTCCCGACGAGCGGTGGGGCGAGCGCCCGATGGGCGTGGTCGTCGTCAAGGACGGCGAAGAGGTCACTCCCGATGAGCTGCGAGAGCACCTCGCGACGGTCTTCGCCAAGTGGCAGCTCCCCGATCGCTTCGAGTTCATCGACGCCCTGCCGCGGACCGCCACCGGCAAGTTCAAGAAAACAGACCTGCGCGAACGGTTCGTCAAGACCACGGTTTGAGCGCCACGCCTTCACCCGGGCGTGCCGTCCGCGGATCGCGCACGGGCCGTCCGGTGATGGCGTTGCTGGATCTCCTGGGGCGCCGCTGGTCCCTGCGCGTGCTGTGGGAGCTGCGCGACGGCAGCGCGCCGAGCTTTCGCGAGCTGCAGGCCCGCTGTGGCGACATCTCATCCAGCGTGCTCAACGATCGCCTGCGAGAGCTGCGTGACGCCGGGATCGTCGACGGCGAGCGGGCCGGCGGCTACCGGCTGACGCGCGAAGGAAGCGCGCTGCTCGACGCGCTGGCTCCGGTCGATGCGTGGGCCAAGCGCTGGGCCGGCCGGACCGCCGGCTGACGGCGGCAAAACTCACACCGCGCATCGGGTGGCTGCTGTAGCGTCAGCGCCGTGGCGCACGCGGGGCTGAGCACTGGGTTTCGCGACGGTGACCCTGACGCCGTGCGTGCTGTCTACCGTGAATATGGCCGGCTCGTGTTCGCCGTCGCCTACAGGGTTCTCGGTGACCGGGGGCTCGCCGAGGAGGCGACCCAGCAGACGTTCGTCAAGGCCTGGCGCGCCGCCGCAAGCTTCGATGCCGAGCGCGAGCTCGGACCGTGGCTGGTCGCGATCGCGCGCCGCGTCGCGATCGACGTCTCGCGCCGCGAGACCGTTCGCGCCGCCGACCCGCTCGACTCGGTCGCGCCCGGACACCCGGCCCTGAGCTCATCGCCCGAAGCGGTCGAGGCGGTGTACGACGTCTGGGAGGTTCGCCGCGCCGTTGCGGAGCTGCCACCCGAGGAGCAGGACGTCGTGCGCCTCCAGCATTTCAAGGGCTACACGCACGTCGAGATCGCAGAGCGGCTGGATCTGCCGGTCGGGACGATCAAGTCCAGGTCGTTCAGGGCACACAAACGTCTGGCCGCTCTGCTCGGCCATTTGCGCGAAGAATGAGAACCGTATGTTTTCTGCTTTCGTAATAACCCATAGAGGCGCGGATCGCCTCTCGGCTGCATCCCCCACCGACAAGGAGCCGTGTTGAGCGCTAGCGACGAGGACCGGATCGCGTATCTGGCCGGCGAGCACGTCGAGTCGCTGACGCCTGACGAGCGCACCGAGCTCGATGAGCTTCGCGTGCTGCTCGAGGCCGAGGAGATGTGGGCCGAGCCGCCCGCGGAGCTCGAGGATCGCGTCGTCGCAGCGATCGCCGATGCCGCCGGGACGAGCGCCGCTGCGGTGCAGCCGGAGCGTCCACGCCCACGGCAGTTCGCCACGCCGGTGCAACCCGCCGGAGTGCAGCGCGCCGCCCGCGAAGCGCAAGCCAGACAGCCGGCGCCTGCGCCTCCGGTACGACAAGCGCCATCGCCCGAGGCGGCTCGCCGGGTAAAGAAACCCCGCCGCGAGCGCTCCTGGGTGATGACGATCCTGGAGCGGCCGGCGTACGCGTTCGGCTTGTTGGCGGTGCTCGTAGCGGTGGTCGCCGGCGCGACCGCGCTCTCTAGATCGGGTGGTGGCAACCCACAGCCCGCGCCCCTGCAGTTCGCGATGGTCGTCACCGGGACGTCGCTGGCGCCCGGAGCGCACGGCTCGGCGACCTTGACCAAGATGAGCTCGGGCTGGCAGGTCGAGCTCTCGGCGTCGGGGCTGCCGCACCTCTCAGGCGGCCGCTACTACCAGGCATGGCTGAAGAACTCCGCCGGGGTACTGGTCCCGATCGGAACGTTCAACGATGCCCTCAAGGTGACCCTGTGGTCGGGCGTGCCGGTGACGCAGTTCCGCACCCTCACCGTCACTCGCCAGGAGGCAAACGGCAACCCCGCCTCCTCGGGTCAGCGCGTCCTCATCGGGACGATCAAAAGCTCCGGCTGAAAGGTCTCCGCGAACCGTTTGGTCCGACGCCCCGTACCTGCCCGAGGGCGCAAGTCCAAACGACAACACAAGGAGAAGTGATGGGGACCAGTAGGCGCACATCTCGGCGGCGCGCGCGAGTCGCCGCCGCGAGTGTGGTACTCGCGCTGGCAACCGCCGGATCGGCGGCGGCTGCCTTGCAGGCGCTCCCGCCGGGAGCGCAGGTCAATGACGACCCGGCGGCCGGCATCAACCCGGCGCTCAGCGTCAGCGGCGAGGACCCAACCAACGCAGACGTCGTCGGCGGTGCGCTCACCGCGGGCGGCAAGGCCGTGCCGTGGGCGATCTTCCGCCAGACGGAGACCGCCGGAGCGCACGATCAGATCTTCAGCCGCTCGTTTGCCAACGGCGCCTGGAAGACGCGGGGCAGTGGCACGGTCGGAGGCAGGTCAAGCGCAGCCCCGACGTTCCCAGGGTCGCTGAACTTCGATCAGGGCCAGGACGGCGAGGCGCCGGCGATCGACTTCGCCGGGGCCGGACGAACCGTTCCGTGGGCTACCTGGTACGAGAACACGACGGGGGCCGGCTTCGGCGCCAACAACATCTTCGCCAGCCGGTTTGACAACACCAGCGGCAAGTGGATCTTCGCCGGTCAGAGCCGCGGTAACGGCGGCGCCGGCCCCGCCGTCCCGTCGCTGAACATCCACACCGACAAGAGCGCCGAGAACCCCTCGGTCGCGGGTGGTTCGGCGGCCGATCCCACCAAGCCCGGTCCGTGGGTGACCTGGCAGGAGCAGGGCGCTAACGCTCCGGGCGTCGACAAGGACCAGATCTTCGTGTCCAAGCCGGTCGGCCCGGGCACGGTCAACTGCAACACCGTCACGCCCAAGGGCGACTCCGGAGCAGGTGACATTCCGGCCATCGGGGGCTTCTGCTTCCAGCAGGTCGGCGTCGAACGACTCGGTGCCGACCCGTCGCTGAACATCGACACGACGCGCGACGGCGTCGAGCCCGACATCGCGTTCACCGGTGCCAACGACTCCGTTCCGTGGGTCGTGTGGTACGAGCAGAACCCGACTGGGACCACCGGTCCCAACAAGCTCGGCGACAACGAGATGGTGTTCGCGGCCAAGGGCGTCGCGCCCAACGCCACGACGCCCCCGGCCGGCACGGTGGACGGCGGCTTCAACTGGATCGCGGTCGGCAACAACGCTCAGGCCGTGCTCGACACGACAAACAGATGCGGCGCCAACCTCGACGACGAGCACGCGTGCGCGCTCAACCTCGACCCGACCAAGGACGCCGAGGACCCGCGCGTCGCGGCCGGGACGATGAACCCCGCCAACCCCACGGTCCCGTGGGTCGTGTGGGACGAAGGCACCGGCACCAGCCACCAGATCTTCGTCTCGCGGCTGGTGGGTGCGGGAGCGGCAGCTCGCTTCCAGCTGGTCAACGGCGGCCAGCCGATCTCGAGCGGATCGGGTGACGCGACTCGCCCCGACATCACGTTCTCGGGCAACACGCCCTACGTGACTTGGCGCCAGCAGGTCAACGGCGTCAGCGAGGGCTTCGCGGGCCACTTCGTCAACGCGGCCAACCCGACGTTCGTGCTCGACCAGAGCAACATCCCGCTGACGCCGACCGGCGACGGCGCCGGCATGGCGGACGTGCGCGAGCCGATCTCGTCCTCGTGCATCGCCACGCCGTTCAACGCCGACGGCCAGGCCTGCCAGGGCTCCGCGGTCGGAACACCGTTTGAGCTGTTCACCGACGGCACGAACCCGCTGCGTCTGTTCTCGAGCGCGTACGCGCCCGACGCGCCGGTCACCGGCACGGCGAGCGGCGTGAGCATGTCGGCAGGGACTCTGAACGCCACCGACAACCCCGAGGGCGCCTCGGTCAGTGCCTCGTTCCAGTTCGGCGCGACGACTGCGTACGGCAGCTCGACCGCGGCGCAGAAGCTCGGCCCCAACAACGTGGCGACTCCGTTCAGCGCTCAGCTGACTGGACTCGCGGCGGGGACCACGATCCACTACCGGGCGGTCGTGACGAGCGACTTCGGGACGTTCGTGGGTGCCGACCAGACGCTCACCACGGCGTCGACCCCGCCCCCGCCTCCGGCGGGTTCGGGCCACGCCTCGATCGGTCACGTGAAGGTCTCGGGTAACACCGCGAGCGTGCCCGTCACGTGCTCGGGGTCAACCGGTCAGACGTGCAACCTGGCGCTCACGATGACCGTCACCGAGACGCTGAAGGGTCACAAGGTGATCGCGATCACGTCACGCAAGCAGGCCCACACGCACCGCGAGGTGGTCGGGGTCGGCAGCGCTCACGTGACGCTGACCGCCGGCCAGACGCGGGTCGTGCGGATCACCCTGAACCGCACCGGCAACGCGCTGCTTGCCAAGCACCACACGCTCAAGGTCTCGCTGAGTGTGGCGCAGACGCTGGCCAACCACCACACCGTGACGGTGGCCAGCCGGACGCTGACGTTCAAGGCGCCCAAGCACCACAAGCACTGACGCTGATCCAGTCCGCTCCGCGCCCCGTATGCGCAAACGCGCAACGGGGCGCGGGGCTATGATCGGCCGCGTGCCGCGGAGCGTGGCAGCCGTGTTGGGGGTGGCGACGTGCGTAGCCGGCATCGGGCTGATCTGGGGAGCCGGCGCTGAGGCGTTCACCGGAACCCCGGCGGCGCTGGTGCTGGTGCATCGCATCGAGGCGCAAACGGCGCGGTTTCCGGCGGTCAGCGACACGCCGACCGGCTGGGTGGCCTACTGCCCGGAGGTCCCGCTGGGGTGGATCAACGCGCCGATCTCCGGTTGCCGTGAACACGCCCACGTCACCGAGGAGATCGATCTTTCCCGCGGCCGGGTGGTCCGCTACGTCGGCGAGGTCAGAGCACGATCGCAGGCGTCGATTCGATCGGTGGGAAGCCCACGCGGGTGGTTCCAGCTCGACCAGGGCCTCGACTGCTGGCTTCAGTTCCCGATGCCGTTCGTCAAGCAGTCGCTCGTCGGCTATCCGTTCCCCGGTGAACGGGTCAGGATCGTCAGCCAGTCGCCCACGCAGGTCGTGATCCGGGCGGTCGCCCCCCGCTTCCAGTATCACGAGCTCGATTACGTCAACCCGGCGACCGACCTGATCTATCGCGTCGACGAGTTCAACTCATTCGGCCACAAGAGCTATCGCGAGACCGATCATCTGACCTACCTGTCGCACTGGTCGCGCGCGCCGGCGACCACGCCCGTGTGTGCCTAGACCGCGAGTGGCTCGTGCACCGGCGCGGGCTTGCCGATGTGAAAGCCCTGGGCGAAGTCGACGCCGTGCGCGTGCAGCATCTCGATCGTCTCGTCGTCCGCGACGGACTCGGCGACGGTCTGGATGCCCAATCCGTGCGCGACGCCGACGATCGCCCTGACCATGTGCTCGTCGACCGGATTGCGCGGCAGGTTCTGGATGAACTCGCCATCGAGCTTGACGTAGCGGACCGGCAGATGCTTGAGGTAGTAGAACGACCCGAAGCCGGTCCCGAAGTCGTCGAGCGCGAGGCTGCAACCTAGGTTCGTCAGGCCCTGCGCAAACCGCGTCGCCTCGCTCATGTTCGCGATCGCCGCCGTCTCGGTGATCTCGAAGATCAGGCTGGACGGATCGACCGCGGCGTTGTCGATCTCGCGCTCGATCATCGACAGCAGCTCGGGGTCGCCGACGACCGACTCGCCGGACAGGTTGACGCCCAGCCGCGGCGCCTGTCCCGGCGTGGCGCCGGCGATCATCCTGATCGCCTCGTGCACGACCCAGCGGTCGATCGCGTGGATCAGCCCAAACCGCTCGGCCGCAGGCAGAAACGCGCCGGGGGCGATCAGCTTGCCGTGGTCGCCGCGCATCCGCAGCAGCAGCTCGCCGTGGCGGACCTTGCCGCTTGCCAGCTCGAGGATCGGCTGCATGTGCAGCACGAAGCGGTCGCGCTCGAGCGCGTCCTGGATGCGTTGCGACCAGGTCAGCTTTGCCATCGCGCGCGCCTTGCGCGCCTCGTCGGGGGTGTAGACGACGACGCGGTCACGCCCGGCGGCCTTGGCGGCGTACATCGCCAGGTCGGCGTTGACGAGCACCTCGCTGGCGGTCACGTCGTCTGACTGGAACGCGGTCACGCCGATGCTCGCCGTGATCCGAAACGGCATCCCGCCGTACATCGCCGGACGGGCGCGAATCGTGCCGAGCAGATCGTCCGCGGCGGCCCGCGCCTCCTCGATGCCCACCGCCGTGACGAGCACCCCGAACTCGTCCCCGCCCAGGCGGGCGACCACGTCGGTTGACCGAAAGCGGCCCCTGAGCACGTCCGCAACCTCGGTCAGCACCGTGTCGCCCGCGGCGTGCCCGGCAGAATCGTTGATCGCCTTGAAGTTGTCGATGTCGACGCTCAGAACGGCGCTGTGCGAGTGGTAGCGCCCGGCCTTGGCGAGTTCGCGCTTGAGCTCCTGGTCAAAGCGCCGCCTGTTGACCAGGCCGGTGAGCTGGTCGTGCTCGGCGAGATGGCGCAAGCGGTCCTCGTCGCGCTTTTGCTCGGTGATGTCGCGTGCGATGACCACGACGGACACGATCTTGTCGTCGGCGTCCCGCACGGGCGAGATCGTCAGCGAGACCACGATCGTGCTGCCGTCCTTTCGCACCCGCTCGGCCTCGAGCTGGTCGACGGTCTCGCCGGCGAACACACGCCGCAGGACCTCGGCCTGCTCGCCCTTGCGGTCCGGCAACTCGATCATCGAGACGGGGCGGCCGATCGCCTCCTCGGCCGTGTAGCCGTACAGCCGCTCGGCGGCCCGGTTCCAGCTCGTGATCGCCGCGTCCTGCGAATTGGTGACGATCGCGTCGTCGGAGGAGTCGACCACGTAGCTGAGGAGCTCGCGGGTCGCGCCCTCGGTCTCGCGGAGCCTCGCGACGCGCTCTCGTTCCAGGTGCTCGCCGATCTGCCGGCCGATCAGCATCAGCAGCCGTTCGAGTCGTTCGTCGAGGTCGCGGTCCTCGGCACCGATCAGCTCGACCGAGCCCAGGGCTCCGTGAGGGCCTTCGATGGGGAATACGAACCCGCCCCGTTTTGACCCGGCTCGGCTAGCGCGCGTCGTCCACTGGCTTACGCGCCGCAGTCCGTCGCCGTCGACCTGCCACAACGTCGCGGCATCGAACTGGAGTGCCGAGCCGAGCGCCTCGAGAACGCGGGGGATCGCCTCTGCGGTTGAGTCGCAGCGCGCAAGCGTGTCTGCGACCTCCCACTGGAGGTCGAGCCACAAGCCCTCCCGGTCGCGGTTCGTTGACGAAGACATCTTTTGAGACGCGCGTCAACTAGTTGCCACCCTGCATGGCACGCGCGCCCTTGACTACTGGATGGCTCCATTGTATGCCCGAGCCCGCGCCTCATGCGGCAGTTCCCCGGCCGCTTGCAGGGCGTTTTCAGGCTGCCGGAAGCTGCTCGGCGAGGCGCTGCATCGCGCGCTCGTTCCCGCGTCGCAGGATGCCCCGGACGAGCGGGGCGGCCAGCCGTTCGCTGAGCGGCGCCTGCTGCCATGAGTACTCGAAGTTGATCCGGGTGCCTCCCTTGGGAAGCTCCTCGAGCGTGTAGGTGCCGTTGCCGATGCGGCGCCCGCCGAGGCCGACGTTGCGCTCGACGATCTGCTTCGGGCGCTCCGCGGAGACGACCTCGATGTCGACGGTCTCGGTCCTGCCGGCGGCGCTGACCTGCACGCGCGCCTTGGACCCGATCCCGCGGTCGGGGCCGGAGTACTCCCACTGCTTGAGCATGTGGTTGGTGAACGGCTCGTGGTTGGCCATCACGTCGAGAAAGTCGAAGACCTGCTCGCGCTGATTTGGCACGTCGATGGATGTCAGTACAGGTTTCATGTACCACATGGTACAGTGCTGTGGAGTGGAAGGCAAGGGCCCCAGAGATCGCCTGCTCGACGCGGCGATCGACTACGTCGCCGCGAACGGCATCGGTGACCTCAGCCTGCGCACGCTCGCCGCGGCGCTCGGTACCAGCCATCGCATGCTGATCCATCACTTCGGCTCCAAGGAGCAGCTCTGGGTCGAGATCGTGCGCACGGTCGAGCAGCGGCAGCGCGACTTGCTCGGTGACCTCCTGCCCGATCCCGGCGCGGACCTTCGCACCTCCATGCGCGTGTGGTGGAAGCACATCTCCGACCCGGCGCTGTGGCCCAACGAACGCCTGTTCTTCGAGATCTACGGCCAGGCGCTGCAGGGGCGTGCGCACACGACCGACGTGCTCGACGGGATCGTCGACAGCTGGGTCGACCCGGTCGCCGAGATCAACCAGACGCTCGGCATGTCCCGCGACCTCGCCAGGGCACACGCTCGCCTCGGGGTCTCGGTGACGCGCGGGCTCCTGCTCGACCTGCTCGCAACCGGCGACGTCGCCGGCGTCGACGCCGCGATGGAGGCGTTCATCGACGTGTACGTGAGCTGGGTCGAGCAATATGCTCCGCAAGCATGAGCGCGAGCTTCGTACACACATGCATCAGGGTGAAGGACATCGACGCGTCGAGGCAGTTCTACGAGCGGCTCGGCTTCGAGCATCGCGGCCGGCTGAACTTCGAGTCCGCCTACAACATCTACATGGGGCTGCCCGAGGGCGGCGACGTGCTCGAGCTGACGGTCAACGTCGGACGTGACGAGCCATACGACCTCGGCGAGGGCTACAACCACATGGCGCTCGTGGTGGACGACCTCGACGGGCTGCTCGAGCAGCTCGCTGCGGCCGGCATCGAGCCCGAGAAGCCGCCCTACGCGCCGGGCGGCCGCGAGGAGTACCGGATCTGCTTCGTCGCCGATCCCGACGGCTACCGGATCGAGCTGATCGACAGCGCGTTCCCGACGCCGCAGGACCCGCCGCATCCCTCCGAGCAAGGCTGAGCGCGGGCGACTAGCCGCGCCGGTCGACGGCCTCGAATCCGGCGAAGACGCGGTTGTGCTGCTTACTCCGGTGCTATCGGAATGAACGGCAGCAGTCCCACGATCTCCATCAGGCGGCGCGCATGCGCCGGCAGCTCCGCGCTGAGCTTGAGCTTGCGGCCCACCGACTTTGCCGTCCGCACGGATTCAACGATCGCGTGAAGGCCGGTGGAGTCGATGAAGTCCATGTCGGACAGGTCGAGCAGGACGTCGTTGTCCGCGAGCAGCTCGCGCTTGAGCGTCTCCTGGAGCTGCGATGCGCTCACCAGATCGAGCTCGCCCGTGACCGCCACCTCGATCTCGTGATCGCCAAGCCGTGATACCGCGACAGCGAACGGCGCCGGCTCCATCGGGCCGGCGTCGGGGGGTGTGCGGGGGTCGAATCGGGCAGCCATGCTGGGACGTGCAGACTGATTCTGCCGATGCGCTTCGATCTGGTGTGACAAATTTCCCGGCCCGCGCTGACCACAGGTTGCAAGACGTCACGCCTGTAGGCCTCTGGTGCACCAGCAGCTAGCCCGCGAGTCGCCGGAGCGTCTCCTCCACCTCCGACTCCGTCGTGAGCGGATTGATCGTGCACAGACGGAGGGCCGGGCGGTCTCGCAGGACCGTGCTCGTGACCGTCGCATAGCCGCCGGCGGCCATCGCGGCGGCCGCGGCCGCGTGCTCCTCCGCACTCCAATCCGGACGGGCGAAGGTCACGATCCCGAGCTGGGCGGGGGTCACCACCTCCCAGCCGGGGTCTGACTCGAGCAGCCGCTGCGCGTGCTCGGCCAGGCCGATACAGCGCTCGATCGCATCGCGCACGCGCTCGGCGCCGTAGACCTTGAGCATCAGCCACAGCTTCAGCGCGCGCGAGCGGCGCGTCAGCTCGAGGCTGCGGTCGCCGAAGTTGACCTCGGCCGTGTCGGGCCGGACGTCTGCCAGGTACTCCGGGCGCATGCTGAACGCCCGGTCCAGCACGCCCGGCCGGCGCACGAACAGGCAGCCGACGTCGTATGGGGCGAACAGCCACTTATGGGGATCGAGCACGAGCGAGTCCGCCAGCTCGAGCCCTCGCAGTGCGGCGCGGCCGGCGGGGCACAGCGCCGCCGGCGCGCCGTAAGCGCCGTCCACGTGGAGCCACATGCCCTCGGCTGCGGCGAGCTCGGCCAGGCCTTCGAGCTCGTCGACGGCGCCGGTGTTGGTGGTGCCGCCCGTGGCGATGATGAACCGGGGGTTCAGCCCCCGCCGGCGGTCGGCACGGACGGCCTCAGCGACGGCAGCCTCCGTCAGCCGCAGCCCCTCATCGCTTCGCAACACACGCACCTGCTCGGCTGGGAAGCCCAGCGCGGTCAGCGCGCGTGGGATCGACGCGTGAGTCTGATCGGAGAGATACGCCACGCCCGAGCCGAGGTGGGTGCGGGCCGCGGCCAGGGCCGTCATGTTCGACAGCGATCCCCCGCTCATCAGGATCCCCTCTGTCCCCTCGGGCAGGCCGAGCAGCTGGCGCAGCCAGTCGAGCGCGACGAGCTCGACCGTCGACGGCCCAGACGATCCCGCCCAGGACGCGGCGATCGTGTTGAAGCCGGTGCCCAGCCAGTCTCCGAGGACGCCGGCGTACGAGGACGGTCCCGGCACGCGTGCGAAGTACCGGGGGTGATCGCCGTGCTGCATGTTGGACAGCGCGACGTCGACGAGCGTCTGCATCGCCTCGATTGGATCTCCCGGAGCCTCGGGGACCGGGCCGCCGAGCGCGGCTCGCAGATCGCCGGCCGGCGACGCGTTGATCGCGGGTCCGTCGGCGCCCTGTTCGAAGTGCTCAACGACGCGGTCGACGACCCAGTACCCCAGTCGGCGCATCTCGTCGGTTTCGAGCCCGAGCGTGTCGGTCCGCGCGCGTTCTCCGGGGGCGGACACGGCTCTAGGTCAGCACCCGGATCGGCGAACCGCCGACGAACGCGGCGATGTCCTCGACGACCTGGGCGTACATCGCGCGCAGCGAATCCTCGCTCACGTACCCCAGGTGCGGGAGCAGCACCGCGTTGTCGAGCGCCAGCAGTTCGTGGTCTCCGGGCAGCGGCTCGCGGTCGTACACATCCAGCCCGGCAGCGGCGATCGACTGCGATCGCAGTGCGTCGATCAGCGCCCGCTCGTCGACGATCGGGCCGCGGGAGGTGTTGACCAGGACCGCGGAGGACTTCATCAGCGCCAGGTCGCCGGCGCCGAACAGGCCTCGGGTGCGGTCGCTGAGCACGAGGTGGATGGAGAGCACGTCGGCGCGTTCGAGCAGTTCGTCCTTGGAGACCTTGGCCACGCCCACCTCCGCCGTCCGCGCTTCGGTCAGGTTCTCGCTCCAGGCAATGACGTCCATGCCGAACGCCCGCGCCGGGCCCACCATCGCGGCACCGAGCCGTCCGAGACCGGCGAGGCCCAGCGTGGCGCCGGCCAGGTTGCGCGGCAGGTCGAGCTGCCAGACGCCGGCGCGCAGCGCCCGGTCCTCGATCGTCACGCGCTTGAACGTCGCGAAGATCAGCGCCCACGCGACCTCGACCGTGCTCGGCACCCCCGGGGCCTGCGACCCGCCGCTGAGTCCGGTGCCGCACACGACGACGCCGCGGTCGTGCAGGTAGTCGACGTCGACCGACGCGTTGCGCATGCCCGTCGTAACCAGCAGCTCGAGCTGAGGCATCTGCTCGAGCACCGATCTGGGGAATGCGGTGCGCTCCCGCATCAGCACGAGCGCGTCGAAATCCGCCAGCGTCGTCGGCAGCTCGGCCCGCTCGATCGGGGCGTGAAAGAACGACACGTCGACGTCGCGCCCGAGCGATCCCCAGTCGGCGAAATGCTCGGCGCGCCGCTGGTAGTCATCGAGGACGGCGACACGCATCGGGGCAGTATCGCCTGTAGGCCTCGCGGGGACCATTCATTTCGATCTCATCTGCCGCGCCTAGAACTCCCGGCGATGGCGATCCTCCGGATGGCGCACCTGAGCATTGCCGCGGCTCCATTGACCTACTTCCAGGCCGTCGTGCTGGGATTGCTGCAGGGAGTCACGGAGCTGTTTCCGATCTCGAGCCTCGGCCACACGGTGCTGTTCCCGACTCTGTTCGGCTGGCACGCGCTGGTGCGTTCGCAGTCCGACCCCGAGTCGTTCTGGCTGGCGTTCGTCGTGATGTTGCACGTCGGCAGCGCGGTCGGGCTGCTGATCTACTTCTGGCGCGACTGGGTGCAGATCATCAAGGGGTTCTTCACCTCGTTGCGCAAGCGCAGAATCGAGACGCCCAACGAGAAGCTGGCGTGGCTGATCATCGCCGCCAGCATCCCGACCGGGATCCTCGGCCTGCTGCTCGAGCACCCCGTTCGCGTCGCGCTCGCCAAGCCGACCGCCGCGGCGATCTTCCTGATGGTCAACGGCGTGATCCTGATCTCCGCCGAGCGGCTGCGCCGTCGCCGCGACCCTCGGTGGCGGGCGGCCCAGCGGCGCCCGGATCCAGGCGAGGGGCGCGGGATGACGGCGCTGAGCTACAAGGAGGCGGGCGTGATCGGGCTCGCGCAGTCGACAGCCCTGATCGCGGGGATCAGCCGCGACGGCATCTGCATGACCACCGGCCTGTTGCGCGGCCTCAATAACGAGGATGCGGCCCGGTTTGCGTTCCTGCTCGCGACCCCGATCATCCTCGCGGCGGGCATCTTCAAGCTCTCGGACCTGACGGGCCCCCTCGGGGCCGGGATCCGTGGGCAGGCGGTGGTCGCGGCGGTCTGTGCCGCGCTGGCCGCGATCGCCGCCGTCCACTGGCTGCTGCGCTACTTCCGTAACAACAACCTGACGCCGTTCGGCATCTACTGCCTGGTGTTCGGGTTCGCGATGGTGATCTACACCACCACGTAGCCGGGGCCATACTCACAGACATGTCCGGAGCCGAGCTTGGACTCGCCGTATCGGTCTTTCTCGCCTGCGCCGTCGAGGCGGTCGAGGCGCTGACGATCGTGCTCGCGATGGGCACCACCCGGTCCTGGCGCTCCACCTGGTACGGAGTGGCCGCCGCGACGGTCGCCCTCGCCGTCGTGGTTGCCATCGTTGGTCCTGCGCTGACCGCGCTCCCGCTCGGGGTCCTGCGCGTCGTGGTCGGCGGCTTGCTGTTGGTGTTCGGGCTGCAATGGCTGCGCAAGGCGATCCTGCGGGCCGCGGGACTCAAGGCGCTTCACGACGAGGCCGCGTTGTTCGCGGAGGAATCCGAGCGCGCTCGCACGGTGGCGCACGGGCACGAGCGCGCCGGCATCGACCCATACGCGTTCACCGTGTCGTTCAAAGGCGTGCTGCTCGAAGGGTTGGAGGTGGTGTTCATCGTGCTCACATTCGGCGCCAACCAGCACCGGATCGGCCTGGCTGCGATCGCCGCGCTGGCGGCGGTGGTCGTGGTCGTGGCGCTGGGCTTCGCGGTGCGCGCGCCGCTGGCGCGGGTTCCGGAGAACGCGTTGAAGTTCGCGGTCGGCGTGATGCTCACGTCGTTCGGCACCTTCTGGAGCGCCGAGGGGGCGGGCGCCCACTGGCCGGGCGGGGACGCGGCGCTGCTGGTGATCATTCCGGGCCTGCTGATCGCTGCGCTGACGATCGTCTCGTGGCTGCGTCGCGCGGCCGCGTCGAGGCTCGTGGAGCGCTCGGCATGAGCGCCGTCAAGAGGGTGGCACTCGGCGTGTGGGACTTCGTCGTCGGAGACGACTGGATCACGGCCGCGGGCGTGGCGGTGGCGATCGCGATCACCGCCGTGATCGCGTCTTCGGGGGCCGCGGCCTGGTGGGTGATGCCGGTGGCGGTGCTCGTGCTCCTGGTCCAGTCGGTGGGGCGGGCGCTACGCGGCGGGTAAGCTGAGCGCGTGCCAACCGAACCGAAACCCATCACCTTGTTCGACGTCGCCAAGCGAGCGGTCGAGGTCAGCGATCCCGATGACAACGATGCGAGGCTGGGAGACCTGCTCGAGCAGTTCGAGGACGCCGACGAGCCCGTGACCGCGATCCAGAATCTCGAGGAGCGCGTCGCGATCGCCGTCGAAGGAGTCGACGTCGAGATCGACGACCCCGCCGTGTCGATGGCCGCCGCCACGATCCTCTATCTCGCCCACCGTCGCGACGAGCTGCACGGCGATCCGGAGCACATCCTCCGATTGGCTGCGCGTGCCGAATGGAAGGGAGATCCGCCCGAGGCGGTCGTCGACTGGCTCGCGGATCGCGGCGTCGAGCTCTGATTCCGCCGGTCAGCGGTCAGGCGCCGAAGAACCGCTTCGGGTTCTCGACCATCATCTGATCGATCTGCTCCTGGGTCACGCCGGCTCCGAGCAACGCGGGGACGACGCGGTTTGAGATCAGCAGGTAGTCGGGCCGCTCGTCGGCGAAGAACGGGTCGCCGGTCATGAAGTCCATGAAACAGGCGGCGTCGTGGGAGAGGTGGATGCGGTCGCCGTACCCTTCGCCCAACAGCGCGATCAGCGTGCGAATCCGATCTTCGAGCGGGTTGAAGTGCTCGATCCCGAACCGGTCGCAGCCGAGCCAGGCGCCCGTGCCTGCGATCGCCCGCAGGTAGTCGAGGTCGTTGCTGTCGCCCGCGTGGGCGATGACGATCTGGCTGGGATCGACGCCGTGGCTGGTGAGCTTCTCGAGCGCCATCAAGCCTGTCTGCTCGGCGGCGTTGGTGTGCACCATCACGGGCACGCCGGTCTCCGTGGCGGCGATCGCGACGGCCTCCAGGATGCGCGGGACGTCGCCGATGACGCCGTGGCGTTCGACCGCGCATTTCAGAAATGCCGCCTTGACGCCGGTGTCGTCGATGCCCTCGGTGATCTCGCGCACGAACAGCGACGCGATCGCACTGGTCGGCCGGTACGCGAGGAATCCCGGCAGCTCGAGAAACGCGTAGACGCCGCTGGCGACGATGACCTGGAGCCCGGCGGCCTGCGCGACCTCCCGGACGCGGGGGACGTAGCGCCCGAGGCCCGGCGCGGTCGGATCGACGATCGTGCGGATCCCCGCCTCGCGCACGCGCGTGAGCTTGGCGATCGCATCGTCCACGCGTTCGCGCTCGTCCCAGTACAACGGCCCGAACACGTGGCCCCAGTTCTGCAGCGCCTCGGGGTCCATCACGAAGACGTGCTCGTGCATCAGGGTGCGACCGAGGTCGTCCAACGCCACTGGGCCGCTGACCGTCTCGACGGTCATCAGATCTCGCTGCGGCGTAGCGGCTCGTCGCCGCCCCAGCCGACCGACGCCCGGTAGATCGTCTCGTACACCTGCTCCTGCGCGTCGGTGTGCTCGACGAGCTCGATCATCCCCGGCAGGTCGCGCGTGGAGTCGACGTACGAGATCCGTGACCCGGACGGCAGGACGTCGGAGTAGGCCTCCTCATAGCCGAGCGCCAGGTAGCGCTCGATGTCGGCGTCGATCTGCTCGGTGAACACCGCCCAGTGGTGAAACCCGTAGCGCCGCTGTCCGCTGCTCGGGTGAAAGACCGACGGCGTGTCGTCGTGCTGCTCCACGAGCTCGAGCATCACGTGGCCCGAGAACGCGCGCGCGAGAGTGATGGCCGCCGACGTGGGCCGGCCTCGGTAGCGCCCTGCGGACGGCGTGAACGGCCCGCGGACGAACCACGGGCCGATCCCGAGCCGGTCGACATAGTCTGCTGCGGCTCGATCGATGCTCTGCACCACGTAGGCGTACTGCACGATCGAGCCCAGCGGCTGTCCGAAGCTGAGCTCCATACCGGGAACAGCGTCCCCGGTACGGAGGCCGCTCGTCAAGGGCGAGCTTCGAGGACGATGTTGAAGGGGGTCTCGGTCGCGCGGCGCACGCGAGTGAAGCCGCCCGCCTCGAGCACCTCGCGCAGACGCCGCTCGCCCGCCTGGGCGCCGAGCGCCAGCCCAACCTCCTGCGCGCGAGACGCAGGGGTGCACACCAACGTCGATGCGGCGTAGAACACGCGGCCGACAGGGTTGATGTTGTCCTGGAGTCGATCGCCGGCATTGGGCTCGACGAGCATCCACGTGCCGTCGTCGGCCAGAGTCTCGAGCACGTGCGCCGACGCGCCGACCGGATCGCCCATGTCGTGCAGGCAATCGAACATCGTCACGAGGTCATAGCCTGCAGTCTGATCCCGAGGGTATTCCTTGGCCGAGGCGACCTCGAAGGTGACGCGGTCGGCGACGCCTGCCTCCTCGGCGGCGAGTTGCGCGTGCGCGATCGATGGCGCGTGGTAGTCAAATCCGGTGAACCGCGACCGGGGAAACGCCTGCGCCATCAGGATCGTCGAGGCGCCATGGCCGCAGCCGACGTCGGCGACGCGTGCGCCCGCCTCGAGCTTGGCCTGCACGCCGTCGAGCGCAGGGATCCACGAGGAGACGAGGTGCGCCGTGTACCCCGGGCGGAAGAAGCGCTCGGTGCCGCAGTACAGGTCCTGGTCGTGCTCGTCCCAGCCGACACCGTGGCCGTGCTCGAACGCGGCCGTCACCTTGTCGGTCGCCTTGACCATCGCCGTCGCCGCCTGGAACGCGCCGGGGATGAACGCCGGGCTGCCGTCCTGCGCGAGCGCGAACGACTGCTCGGGCGTGAGGAAGAACTCGTCGCGGTCGGCGTCGTAGCTCACGTAGCCGCCCGCGGCCTGGTTTGAAAGCCATTCGCGCACGTACCGCTCGTCGGTCTGCGTGCGCCGGGCGAGCGTTTCCGCGGTGATCGGCTCGCAATCCCCCATCGCCCGGTACAGCCCGAGCCGGTCGCCGATGACCACGAGCGCCGCGCTCATCGCGGCGCCGAGGTCACCGACGAACCGGTGCATGAACTCCTCGAGGCGCTGCTCGTCGATCGCTGTCGAGACTGTGGACACGTGCTGATCCTCTCTAGTCGCTCGTTGGTCGCGCTCAGTGGCACGGGTCGTGGGTGACCAGTGCCGGGGCGATCGCGGCCCGCGGGCGGCGGGGGCTGAAGCGGATCCAGCGGCCGCTCAGACGGTCGAGCTGCTCGGCGTGGGTCCGGCGGTGCTGCTCGGCCTCGTGAATCATGTCCATCACGCGCTGCTGTGCGATCTGTGCTGAGAGTTGGCCCGTCATCGCTGCTCCTTTGAGTTGGTTTGTGCAGCGATCAAGCTACGAATAAGGCCAGGGGTCGCACATCGGGCGAAGTCCTGATTTGTCCCCTTATCTTTGGCGTGAGTCGTTAAGGCCCGTAAGGGCAATGTGGATAATCGCGGTGTGCGTGGGCGCGTTGCGAGCGAGCGATTCGTGGGTCGCGAGGGGGAGCTGGAAGCTCTTGAGGAGGACTCGGGCGCAGTCGTGATCGTCGGCGACGCCGGCGTCGGCAAGAGCCGCCTGGTCGCCGAGCTCGAACGGCGTGCGATGGCCGACGGCAAGTTCGTGCTCGTCGGCGAATGCCTGGAGCTCACCGACGGCGAGCTGCCCTATGCGGCGGTCGTGAGCGCACTGCGCTCGGTGCTCCACCTCGACCTCGCCGCCGACGTCTTCACCGCCGGCGAGCGCCGGCAGCTTTCGCGGCTGTGGCCGGAGCTGGGGGGTGAGCCGGAGGCCGGCTCGGAAGCGGACCCGTCAAACCAGGCTCGGGTGTTCGGGCTGCTGCTCAGGTTGCTCACCGCGCTGGCGCGCCAGCGACCCGTGGTGTTCATCGTCGAGGACCTCCATTGGGCGGATCGCTCGACGCGTGACTTCCTCGCGTTCCTGGTCCGCGCCGCGCGGGGCGAGCGGATCCTCGCGGTCGCGACGCTCCGTCTCGACGAGCTTCCCCGAGACCATCCGGCGCGAAGTTTCGTCGCCGAGCTGACGCGCGTCCGAGGCGTGCGTCGGCTCGAGCTGGTGCCGTTCACCACGCAGGAGCTCGCCGAGCAGGTCGAGGGCATCCTCGGGGAGCGGCCACGCGCGGACCTCGTCGCGCGGCTGTTCGAGCGCTCGGAGGGCAACGCGTTCTACACAGAGGAGCTGCTCGCCGCCGGCGGGGACGCGGAGCTGCCGGTGTCGCTTCGCGACCTCCTGCTCGTGCGAATCGAACGCCTGTCGGAGCCCGCGCGTCGGCTGCTCGCGCTGCTGGCGACGGCCGGGCGCGCCGTCGATGAGCGGCTGCTCGAGGCGGTCGGCACCGTCTCCGATGCCGCGTTCGCGCCGGCGTTGCGAGAGGCGTTGGATCAGCAGGTGCTGGTGGCGCGCGCCGACGGCAGCGCCTACGCGTTCCGCCACGCGCTCGTGAGCGAAGCCGTGTATCGCGATCTGCTGGCCGGCGAGCGAACGACGCTGCATCTCGCGCTGGCCCGGACCCTGGCCGAGCACCCGGAGCTGGGGGCCAGCGCCATCGGAGTCTCGGGCGAGCTCGCTCACCACTGGTATTCCGCCGGCGATCTCGTGCGCGCGCTGGAGGCGTCGGTGCAGGCGGGCGTCGACTCCGACCGGGCGTTTGCGTTCGCGGAGACCCTGCGCCATTGCGAGCGGGCGCTCAGCATCTGGTACCGGGTGCCGGACGCCGAAGCCGTGGCAGGGATCGACCGCGTGGCCCTCCTTGAGCGGACGGCGGTCGCCGCGATCCGCGCCGAGCAGCCGCACCGCGGCGCCGTGCTCGCAGCCGAGGCGGTCGCCGAGTTCGACTCCGACGATGACCCGGTGCGCCTCGCGCAGGTGTACGTGATCCTCGGGCGGTGCCGGTGGCTCAGCGCCGACACGGACGGTTCGCTCGCGGCCTACGGTGAGGCGGTGCGCCTGGTGCCCGAGCAGCCACGGAGCCCGGAACGCGCGCTGGTCCTGGCAACCGAAGCCCAGGCGCTGATGCTGACCGGCCAGTCTGCGGCGTCGCTTCAACGGTGCGCGCAGGCGCTGGAGCTCGCGGAGGCGCTGGATGAACGTCACGTTCAGGCCCACGTCCACAACACGCTCGCTGGGATGGCGTGGATGGCGGGCGACGCGGTCGAGCACGCCGACACTGCGCGCCGGCTGTCATCCGAGCTCGGCATCGTCGAGGAGATCGGCCGTTCGTACGTCAACGGCAGCGAGGGCTACGAGTACCTCGGCCGCACCGAGGACGCGATCCGGCTGGCCCAGGAGGGGATCGATATCTCCTCGCATTGGGGGATAACCGACTTCGCGGTGTATCTCTCGGTGTCCGTCGCCGCGTGGAAGCTGCGGCTCGGGGATGTCGATGCGGCCGCGCGACTGTGGGCGGACGCAGAACCGAGCGGCGGCACCGTGGCGGCCGCCTGGTATCAGGTCGCCGGCCTGCTGTCGACGTTGCGGGGCCAGCTTGCTCAGGCCGATCGAGACCTCGACCGCGCCGCCGAGCTCGCACTGGGTGTCGGCGGTCCGGAGTGGTGGCCGGCGACGACCGCCGCGATCGCGGTGCTGCGGCTCTGGCAGGGCAGGCTCGATGACGCCGCGCAGGCCGCGCACGCGGCACTCGATGCGATCGCGGACCCGGGGTTTGCCCCGTGGCTTGTCGACTTCTCGATCGTGTATCCGACGGCAGCACGGGTCGACGCCGAGCGCGCCGCGGATGCCCGGGCGCGCGGCGATGACGATGCCGCCGCTTCGGCCGCGGCGGGCGCGGCCGCGGCCGTGGCCCGATGCGACGAGATGCTCGCGCAGATACCCGAGGGCCGCATGGCGCCGCGCGGGCTCGCATGTCGATCGCTGGCGGCCGCCGAGGCTTCGCGGGCGGCGGGACGCGCAGATCCCGGTGGGTGGGCGGTCGCCGCCGAGCAGTTCCGCGAGCTCGGCGAGCCCTACGTCGTCGCGTACGCGGAGTTCCGCCAGGCCGAGGCCGCCGTGGCTGCCGGCTCCCGCGGCGGCGGCGCCGTTGCCGAAGTCCTCGCTCCGGGACGCGCACGCGCTTGACCGTCGGGATGGGGGAGGTGCCGCTTCGAGAGCAGATTGAGGCGCTGGCGCGGCGCTCGCGGATCTCGCTCGGCGAAGACGGCGCCGGGCCCGTCGATGGCGAGCTGCCGCTGGGAATCACCGCTCGCGAGCGCGAGGTGCTCGTGCTGCTGTCCCAGGGCGCCACCAACCGTGAGATCGCCTCGAGCCTGGTGATCACCGAGAAGACCGCCAGCGTGCACGTCTCCCACATCCTCGCCAAGCTCGACGCCCGCAACCGCGGCGAGGCGGCGGCGATTGCGCACCGGCTGGGGCTGACGGCGTAACGCTCACGCGGGCTCGTCGAGCCGACCCTGCCTCGAGCCGGGTCGCGCAAAACCGCGTCGGCCCGTTTGTGGCCGGATCACAACGCGCGCGTCGCCCGGGCCGAGGTGGGATGAGAAACGGCGGTATATCCGGCGTTTCGCATCCCACCCCCTCGAAACGCCCGTCGCGCCGGATCGCCCCGGCTGCGAGTTGTGCGCTGCACACAATCGGTGCTGAAACCTGGCCCGCTATAGTTGTGCACACAACAACTCGACACCCCTCCGCCGCCGCACGAAGAAAGGCAGCGCCATGGAACTCGAAGGCATCCACCACATCTCCGCGATCACCGGCGACGCCCGCCGCAACATCGACTTCTACACCCGGGTCCTCGGCCTGCGGTTGACAGCCAAGTCGGTCAACCAGGATGACCCGACCGTCTACCACCTGTTCTACGGAGACGAGCACGCGCGGCCGGGCGCTGACCTGACGTTCTTCGAGTACCCGGGCGCGAAGCCCGGGCGCCCCGGCGCCGGCATGGTGCATCGCATCGTCCACCGCGTCGCGTCCGACGAGGCGCTGGACTTCTGGGCCGGCCGGCTCGGCGCGGAGGGGATCCCGTTCGAGCGCGATCAGGCCGGCCTGCGGTTCGCAGACCCCGAGGGCCTCGCGCACGAGCTGATCGCCGACCCCACCGACGACGCGCCGCTCGTCGCAGTGCACCCCGAGGTTCCCGCCGAGTTCGCGCTGCGCGGCTTCGAGGGCGTCCGCGCCTACAGCGCGAACCCCGCCGCCTCGGCGCAGATGCTCGAGCAGCTGATGGGCGCTCGCCGCGTCGGTGGCGAGGATCGGTTCGAGCTGCGAGGGGAGCGGCGCGGCGGCTGGATCGCGTTTGACCCCGCGCCCGCCGAGCGCGGGCGCCAGAGCGCGGGCGTCGTGCACCACGTCGCGTGGGGCACCTACGACGGCGACCTGCCGAGCTGGATCGAGCTCGTTGGGCAGGCCGGCGTGCCGAACTCGGGCTACGTCGACCGTCACTACTTCCACTCGCTCTACTTCCGCGAGCCGGGCGGGGTCCTGTACGAGCTCGCGACCGAGGAGCCGGGCTTCCTCGTCGACGGCCTGCCGCTGCAGGAGCTCGGCACCAAGGTGATCCTGCCGCCGTTTCTCGAGTCGCGCCGCGAGCAGATCGAGCAGGTCCTCACGCCGCTGCCCGATCCGCGTGCCGACTGGGCGACAGTCGCGAGCTGAGCGTCAGCCGATCGTGTGGACGATCCACACGTTCGGCTCCCAGTAGGTGCCCACATCCTGCGCGCGGTCGATGAGGACCGGCGCGAGCCCGGCGGGAAACACGTACTCGCCCGACTCCGGGAACTTCATGCCGGTCCACTGCTCCCAGTCGCCGACCGTGCCCGTGATCAGCAGCGACTGGGGGATCGGCTTGGCGATCCGCCCGCCGCGGCGCGTGTGGATGCGAATCCACGGATCGAACGGCTCGCCGTCCGCGCGGGTCCATGCGACGTAGCGCTCGATCGGCGTGATCGGGTAGCGGTCCTTGAAGCTCGGCCGCACCGGGGCGATCAGCGAGCCAAGACCCGCCTCACGAGCCACCTGCGACATCGCCTCCAGCACCCGGTCCGCGAGGCCGCTTCCCTGAAAGCGGGGGTCGACCTCGGCCGCCATCGCGCACAGCGCGGTCGGCTCGCGTCCCGACGCGGCCGCCTCGAACGCCGTGACGGTCATCGCGTCGATTCCGTCGCCGAGCCCCTCGGTGGTGCCGTCCCACGGGCAAGGGAGCGTGTGGCCCTCGGCCAGGACCTCGCCCTGCTCGTCGTCGAACAGCGCGAACTGGAAGTCGGGGAAATCGTCGAAGTTCCGGTTCCAGTAGCTGTTGAGCACCGCCCCGTGCAGGTTGTACTCGGGCCAGACGGCGCGCGACAGCGCTTCCGTGTCATCCCAGAGCTCGGGCCGCTCCGAAAACCGAACGAGCGTGACGCTCAAAGCCGCTCAGGCAGGCCGAAGCGCCAGAACGCGGCGGCCACACGCCGCTCGTCGAACGGCTGCTCGGGGTGGCGCTCGTAGGCCTCCGGATCGGGCGACTCGGTCGAGCGGACGATGAACGCGGTCACGTCGACGATCTCCCGGCCCCGGAAGCTCAGCACGTTGAGCGCGAACGGCAGATATGTGCGCGACGCCTCGTCCCAGGCGTAGAACGCAAGCGCCGGCTGCCCGTTGGCCCGCGTCACGACCGCCTTCCAGCGCCAATCTCCCGTCAGCGGCGACTGGCTCGCCCAGATCCTGATGCCCTCCCGGGTCCGGTACCAGGTCGACATCGGCGGCATCGCGAACGTCGCGTCCTGCGCGAGCATCGCCGCGAACGCCTCGATGTCGCATCGCTCCCACGCGTCGACGTAGCGACCGACGAGCTCGCGAACCTCCTCGTTGCCCAGCGACCGCAGCGTCGCCTGCTGGCTGCGTTCGGGAACCCGCTCGGCCACGGCCGCTCGCGCCCGTTGCAGCGCGCTGTTGACCGACGCAACCGTGGTCTCGAGCATCCCTGCGGTCTCCTTGGCCGAGAAGCCGAGCACCTCGCGGAGGATCAGCACGGCGCGCTGGTTGGCCGCCAGATGCTGGAGCGCGGCGACGAACGCGAGCTCCACCGCCTCACGCTGCTCGTAGCTCGCCTCGGGCGCCGCGAAGCCGTCCTCGGCGCCCAGCGACTCGTCCGGATAGGGCTCGATCCAGACCGACTCGACGAGCGGCCGTCCCGGCTGCACGTGCGGATCGGTCGGCGGGCCGTAGTCGATCGGCAGCACGCGCTTGGGCCGGCGCGAGATCTGCGTCAGGCAGACGTTGGTCGCGATCGTGTAGAGCCACGACCGCAGCGCACTGCGCCCGTCGAAGCGCGACAGGCCGCGCCACGCGCGCAGCAGCGTCTCCTGAAGCGCGTCGTCGGCGTCGTACGCCGAGCCGAGCATCCGGTAGCAGTGCGCATGCAGCTGGCCTCGATAGGGCTCGACGATCTGGGCGAACGCATCTTCGTCCCCGGCGCCCGCCGCGGACACGAGCGCCGAGTCGGACGTTGCGCCCGTGCGAATGCTTGTCATGCCCATCGGAGATTAGACCGGCCCGACCGTACGAACTCATCGGCCGATGAGTCTGGGCGAGCTCGCGAGTCGTAGCAGCGGATGGAGGTTGCGCGGACAAGCGAAGTCGTCCACATGGAGCTGCACACCGGCGACCTCGGGCAAGCGCGGTCTTTCTACGAGCAGCTGCTTGGGTGGAACCCGGAGCCGATTCGGACGCCCTGCGGCTCGTATCTGGCCCTCGCTCTCGGCCACGGCGTCGGCGGCGGAATCGTTCAGTGCCCGACGCCGCACCCGTTGTGGCTGCCCTACGTGAACGTCGAGAGGATCGGCGAGGTCACTGAGCGCGCCTGGGAGCTCGGTGGGCGCGTTCTGCTCGAGCCGCGCGAGGGGCCTGCCGGCTGGCGCAGCGTCGTTGCCGCGCCCTGGGCGGGCGAGATCGCGCTGTGGGAGGGAAAGCGCTGAGGCGACGCCGGCGGCGGGTCAGTTGCGACTCTCGAGCAGCCGCAGCCAGATCTCGCTGACCGTGGGATATGAGGGCACCGCGTGCCAGAGCGTCTCGAGCGGGACCTTGCCGACGATCGCGATCGTGGCCGCGTGGAGCAGCTCGGCGACATCCGGGCCGAGGAAGGTCGCGCCCACCAGCGTGTCGCTCGCGCGGTCGACGACGAGCTTTGCCTTGCCGGAGTAGCCGTCGCGCAGCACGCTCGCGCCCGCGACCGAACCGATGTCGTACTCGAGCGCCTGCACGTCGATGCCGCGTTCGCGGGCGGTCGCCTCGCCGACTCCCACCGACGCCACCTGCGGCTGCGAGAACACGACCGCGGGCACGATGTCGTGGTCGGCAACGTCGCGGTAGCGCAGCCCTTCGATCGACCGCCCCTCGGCGCGCGCGGCGATCACGTCGCCCGCGATCCTCGCCTGGTACTTGCCCATGTGGGTGAGCAGCGCCCGCCCGTTGACATCGCCGACCGCGTATAGCCAGTCGGGGCCTCCAACCACCGCCATGTGGTCATCGGTCGTGAGATAGCCGTCGGACTCGCTGACGTCGATCCCGATTCGCTCCAGCCCGAGGTCTTCGGTGGCCGGCGTTCGACCAGCGGCGACGACGATCTCGTCGACCTCGAACGTCGATCCGCCCGCCACCACCTTCGCCGGCCCGCCGTGGATCTGGCCGATCCCGGTGTCCTGCACGCCGGGACGCTCCACCGACTCGATCTCGGTGTCGACGAGGACCTTGATCCCGCGCTCGGCGAACTGCTCGGCCATCGTCTCGCCGACGAACGCCTCCTGTTCCCCGAGCAGCGACGGCCCGATCTCGACCATCGTGACCTCACGAGCGCCGAGTCCGTTCAGCCACGTGGTCGACTCACAGGCGACGACCCCGCCACCGACGACCAGCACGCGCTCGGGCAGCTCGCGCATGTTCGTGACATCCCGCGACGTCCACGGCCTGGCCTCGCGCAGACCGTCAACCGGAGGGACCGTTGCGGTGCTGCCGGTCGCGACGACGACGGCTTGGCGCGCCTCCAAGGTACGAGTCGAGCCATCGGGATCCGTCAGCTCGACCGTCTTCTCGCCGGCCAGGCGCGCCCTGCCCCTGACCACGTCGATTCCGGCGCCCTTGGCCCACTTCACCTGGCTGGAATCGTCGTGGTGATGCGTGAAGGAGTCGCGCCGTTCGAGCACGGCCTCGAGGTCAGGCGACCCCGACAGCATCTGGGAGACGCCGGGCACCGCCCGCGCGTCGTCGAGCAGCTCCACGGGTCGCAGCAGCACCTTGCTCGGCATGCAAGCCCAGTACGAGCATTCGCCGCCCACGAGCTCGGGCTCCACCAGCGCCGCCGTCCGGTCGCTGCTCTGAATGGCGTACTGCGCGGCGTTCTCCCCGGCTGCGCCGGCGCCGATCACGATCACATCCCACGTGCTCACGGTGCGCCTCCTATTCGGTTGCCCTATCGGTCCCGAATCATCGCGTGATTCGGGACTGGCCCTCAGCCGGCCTTCTCGGCCGACGCGAGGCCCAGGCGCGCGAACGTGCCCATGATCAGCCCGGCGACGAGCAGCCCCGAAAACGCCAGCGCAACCTTTACCGGGGACCCCGCGAGCAGACCGCGGCCGGCCTCGAGCACGGCGGTCACCGGGTTGAGTCTGGCGACGTCGTGGATCCAGCCTTCGAGCAGCGTGATCGGGACGTACACCGGCGCCAGGAACAGCAGGATGAACACGGGCATCTGGATCAGCGCTCCGGCCTGCTCGGTGCGCAGGAACATCGCCACGCCGCAGGCCCACAGCACCGCCACCGCGTTCATGGCGATCCCTAGGCCGAGTAGCCCGATCAACTGCGCGGCGCTGCCGTAGACGTTCATGCCCGCGATCAGCGCGGCAATCGTCACCACTGTCCCGGTCAGCGCCCAGCGCATCAGGGCGCCGAGGGCGTACCCGGCGATGATCCCGCTGCGCCGCGGCGCGCTCAGCATCAGCCGGCGCGCGAACCCGGAGTCGAAGTCGCGGGCGACCGCGAACCCGGTGAACACGCCGCCGAACGCCGCCGACTGGAGGAACACGAACACGAACTGGAACGACGTGTAGCCCGGGGGATAGTGGAAGTTCGGAACGTCTGAGATCCGCGACAGGCCACCCGCAAACGCGATCAGGAAGAACAGCGGGAACACGATCGAAGGAACGAGGATCGCCGGGTTGACGAGCGTGTTGTGGATCGAGCGCCAGGCGACGCCGCGCGCGACGTTGAAGAAGCGGCTCATCGTCGCGCCAGCCTCGACCGCATCGCCGACTGCGAGAACGCCAGCGAGACCGCCAGCAGCACGGTCGCAAACCCGAATCCCAGGATCAGCGCCTGCGCGTCCCAACCGGTGATCACGAGGCTGCGGATCGATTCGAGCAGGTACGACACCGGGTTGTAGGTCGCGACCTCGCGAAACCAGTCAGCCTTGATCAGGTTGCGCGGCAGGCTCGATGAGCTGAGAAACAGCGTCACGAACAGCAGCGGGAAGATCCCCTGGACCGCTTCGCCGGTTCCGAACCGCAGTGCGAGCAGCCCGCCCAGGCTCGCGAACCCGAACGAGATCAGGACCGAGAGGAGCAACAGCACGAGTGCGCCGCCAACGCCGCTCACAATCGTCACGCCGGTGGCAAGCGCCACCAGCAGGTAGACGACTGCCTGGATCACGCCGAGCACGAGCGCGCCGCCGAGCTGGCCGATCAGCAGCGCCTCGCCCCGCAGCGGAGTCATCGCCAGCCGGTTCAGGAAACCGGTCTCGATGTCGCGCGCGAGATCGACGCCTGCGGTGATCGACACGAACATGGCGCCCTGGACGAACGGCACCGCAATCAGGAAGTCGCGGTAGTTGTCGGTCGGGAACTTGGGGATCTTCGTTGCGGCGCTCAGCGCCGACCCGTTGATCGCGAACAGGATCAACGGGAACACCATCGGGAAGATCAGCAGCGCGCGCTGGCGCGAGGTGCGCACCACCGAACGGCGTCCCACCGCGAGCGTCTGCTCGAGCAGGCTCGCGCGCTCACGGGTGGCAGGGAGGCTCGCAGCGGGGGCTGCCGCGTCAACGGCCACGGCGCCTCCGCCCGCGACCGCCGCCGGCATCCGCCGGCGCCGGGGCATTCGCGTCGTCTGCGGAGCCCTCGAGCTTGCGCCCGGTCTTGGCCAGGAACACGTCGTCGAGCGACGGCTGATGCAGCTGCAGCGTCTGCACGTGCAGGTCGGCGCGGTCGAGGATGCGGACGATCTCGGCCAGCTCGGCCTCGCCGCCGGGCAGCTGCACCGTGACGCTGCCGTTGCCGTTGCGCCGCATCTCGCCAAACCCCGACAGCAGCTCGGCCAGCCGGTCGCCGCTCTCTGGCTCGGTCGGCGTGACCTCCACGGTCGGGCTGCCGATCTCGGCCTTGAGGCGGGCGGGCGTTCCCTCGGCGACGATGTGGCCGTGATCGATGATCCCGATGCGGTCGGCCAGGACATCGGCCTCTTCGAGGTACTGGGTGGTCAAGAACACGGTCATGCCCTCGTCGCGCGCGAGCCGCGCGACCTCCTCCCAAAGCGCCGAACGGCTCTGCGGGTCAAGGCCCGTAGTGGGCTCGTCGAGGAACAGGATGCGCGGTGAATGGACGAGCGCCAGCGCCAGGTCCAACCGGCGCTTCATGCCGCCCGAGTACCCGCCGACGCGGCGGTCGGCAGCCTCGGTGAGTCCCACGCGCTGGAGCAGCAGGTCGGTGCGCCGCCGGCGTTCGGCAGACGGGAGGCCCTGCAGCGTGCCTTGGAGCATCAGGTGCTCGCGTCCCGTGAGGATCGCGTCAAGCGCCGCCTCCTGCAGCGCCGCGCCGATCGTCGCGCGGACCTGGGAGCCCTGGCGAACGATGTCGTAGCCGCCGACGCTCGCCCGCCCACTCGTCGGCGGCAGCAGCGTCGTCAGCATCAACACGGTCGTCGACTTGCCCGCGCCGTTGGGTCCGAGGAAGCCGTAGATCTCGCCAGGGGACACGGCAAGATCGATCCCGTCGACCGCCCTCGGTCCCTTCTTGAACTCCCGGACGAGCTGCTCGACCTCGATGGCGGGCTGGGTGCTCACCGGCGGCACTCTAGCAAAAGCTTGAGGTTGTCAACGTTCGACATTCTCAATAGACTGTTGTTGCAAATGGCAACGACCGCCGATCGTTCGAACACGGCAGCCCCGGCAGACGAAGCTTGGATGCTTCTGCGCACGCTGTTTGGACAGCAGCGGCGCCGGTTTCTCATCGCTGCCTCCGAGCTCGATCTGCATCCGGCCCAGGCCGGAGCGCTGTTGCAGCTGGCGACGCCGTTGCCGATGAACGAGCTCGCCTCGCTGCTCGCGTGCGACAACTCCAACGTCACCGGGCTCATCGACCGGCTCGAGGCCAGAGACCTCGTGACGCGACAGCCGAGCCCCTACGACCGTCGCGTCAAGCACGTGGTGCTAACCGACGCGGGCCGGGAGCTGCGCGCGCGCATGCTGGATCTGGTCGGACAGCCCCCCGCGGGGTTTGAGCAGCTGACGCCGGCGGAGCACCGTCAGCTGCGCGATCTGATGCGCAAGGTGCTCGCCGACGAGTGACGAGCGGGGCGAACCGCTAGCTCTTGACCCCGGTCGTGACCAGGTACTCGGCCGGCCGCGGATTCTCGAGCAGCCGCCGCAGGTCGTCGATCAGTGCCGGCCAGCGACCCTGCGGTTCGAGCATGCGCCGCGCCAGGATCAGCGGGCCGAACTTGCTCGTCGCGAACTCGATCTCCTCGTCGACAGGCATCCGCGGGAACTCGACGAACTCGCGGGCGAACTCGACCTCGACGCCGGTGTCGGCGAACAGGTCTGAAACGTGGTCCTCCGATCCCCACAGCAGCGGCGGTTGCACGAAGTCGGGCGGCGGCGGCAGATGGCCGCCGAGCGTTCGAAAGAACTCGCCCATCGCGCCGTCCGGCGTCCACGCGGACACGGCCAGTCGTCCGCCGGGCCGCAGCACCCGTGCCAGCTCCGCCGCGGCCACGCGGTGGCGCGGGGCGAACATGCAGCCGAACACCGACACGACGACGTCGAAGCTCGCGTCCTCCATCGGCAGCGCCTCCGCGTCGCCCTCGACCCACTGCACCTCGACTCCGAGCTGCTCGGCGAGCCGGGCCCCCTCCTCGAGCAGCTCCGGCGTCAGGTCGACGCCCACCACCCTCGCGCCGGCCTGCGCCGCCCGCAGTGCTGCGTTCCCGGTGCCACAAGCGACGTCGAGGACATCGTCCGCGGGCCCGACGGCCGCACGGCGGACGATCCGCTCTCCCACCGGCCAGAGCTGACGCTGCGCGATCGCGGGATAGTCGCCCGCCGCCCAGCCCGCCCGTGCGCCCTGCTTGACCTGATCGAGCCCCATGACCGCCATCGCTGCCCTCCTGCGTTTGATCGCTTGCGTTGGTCGACGGTACGCGGGCAGCGGCGCATGGTCATGAGTCGTTTGCCTCATCTTCCCGATCGGCGCGCGCAGCGATAGTGTCGCGCCGTGACTGATACCGATCGCGCGCACGTCCGCCTCGCCGAGCTGGTGGCGGCGCTGTCGCTCGGCATCGACCTCGGCTTTGGGCAGCCGATGGAGCACGTGCTGCGCCAGTGCCTGATCGCGTTGCGCTTGGCCGAGCGGATGGGACTCGATGAGCAGACGCGTGCGAACGTCTACTACACGGCGCTGCTCGTCAACGTCGGCTGTCACTCCGACGCGCACGAGCAAGCGAAGTGGTTCGGCGACGACATCGCGCTGAAGTCCGGAAAGTACGACCACGAGCTGCGGAGCCTGCGCGGAATGGCATCGGGCATGAAGCTGCTGGGCTCCAACCATCCGCCGCTGCACCGCTTCCGGGTGGGCCTCGAGTTCGCTCTGTCAGGGCATCGCGAGGTCGACGACATGATCTCCCACCACGCCGCGATCGCGCGGTCGCTGGGCGAGCAGCTCGAGCTGCCGGTCGACGTGCTCGACGCGCTGGGCAGCGCGTACGAGATGTGGGATGGACGCGGCTGGCCGGGCAAGCTCAGCGGAGAGGAGGTGCCCCTGGCATCGCGGGTGGCGATGCTGGCCGAGTACGTCGAGGTGGCACATCGGGTCGGCGGTGTGGTTGCGGCGCGAGAGCTCGCCCGCAAGCGGGCGGGCAAGCAGTTCGATCCCGCGTTCGCACAGGTGATGTACCGCGATGCCGACGTGATCCTGTCGGGGCTCGACGCTGTGGCGACGTGGGACGCGGTCATCAGCGCCGAGCCGGCGCTCGCGATCGTGCTGTCGGGCGATCGCTTTGACGCCGCGCTGAGCGCGATCGCGAACTTCGTGGATCTGAAGACCCCGTACACGCTGGGCCACGCGCAGGCCGTCTCCGAGCTGGTCGCGTCCGCCGGCGAGCAGCTCGGCCTGTCAGAGGCCGACGTCCGGACGCTACGGCGCGCCGGTCTGGTCCACGACCTCGGACGGCTCGGCGTGTCGAACTCGATCTGGGACAAGCCGGGGCCGCTCGGCGCCGGCGAATGGGAGCGCGTGCGGTTTCACCCTTACATCACCGAGCGCATGCTCCACCAGTCCGACGTGCTGGCGCCGCTCGGCGCGATCGCAGTCCAGCACCGCGAGCGGCTCGACGGATCCGGTTACCCGCGAGGCCTGTCGGGACCCGCAATCCAGCAGTCGGCCCGGGTGCTGGGCGCGGCCGATGCCTACCAGGCGATGCGCGAGCCACGACCGTACCGCGGCGCCATCGTGGCGCCCGATGCCGCCACGCAGTTGCGCGCCGAGGTCAAAGCGGGCCGCCTGGACGCCGACGCGGTCGAAGCGGTCCTGGGCGCGGCCGGCCACCGGGTGTCGCGGCGTCGAGCCGGTCCCGCCGGGCTGACTCAGCGCGAGGTCGAGGTCCTGAGGCTCGTCGCGCGCGGCCTGTCCAACAGGCAGATCGCCGAGCAGCTCGTGATCTCCCCCAAGACCGTCGCTAACCACGTCGAGCACATCTACGTGAAGATCGACGCGTCGAGCCGGGCGATGGCGGGGCTGTTCGCGATGCAGCACGGGCTGCTGCCCGAGGAGCAGATCCCGGCCGCCGTGACGGTCTGAACCGACCATCCCGGAGCACAGAAGATGGGGGGATCGCCTCATGCCGCCCCGGCGGTGCATCTCTACCGTGCGAAAGCACATCGATCACCAGTAGTCAGGAGCCGATCACATGAGCATTTGGGGCCACGTATTCGCCGCGTTGTACGACCGCATGGCGGGAAAGACCGAACGGGCCGGACTCGGGGAGCACCGCCGGGCGCTGCTCGCCGGGGCGACCGGTGACGTGCTCGAGATCGGCGGCGGCACCGGCGCGAACCTGGAGTACTACGGAGACGGCGTGCGGACGCTGACGCTCGTCGAGCCCGAGAAGCCGATGCTGAAGCGGCTGGAGCGCCACATCGAGCAGCGCGCACCGCAAGCGAAGGTGTTGCGCGCACCGGCCGAGGACCTGCCGTTCAACGACGCGAGCTTCGACGTCGTCGTTTCGACGCTCGTCCTCTGCACGGTCGACGACGTCCCGCGCGCTCTGCGCGAGCTGCACCGGGTGCTGCGCCCGGGCGGCAAGCTGCTGTTCATCGAGCACGTCCGGTCCGACGACCCGGCGCTCGCGCGCCGCCAGGACCGCATGCTGCCGATCAACGTGCGCGTGGCACACGGATGCCATCCCAACCGACGCACGCTGGACAGCATCCGCAGCTCCGGCTTCGAGATCACCAGCCTCGAGCGCGACACGCTCAAGCACGCGCCGAAGTTCATCCAGCCGCTGATCGTCGGCGTCGCGACGCGCCGGCCCGGGGACCCGGACCGTCAGGCGGAGACGGCCGCCGGAACGAGCGAGACCAGCTCCGAGCGGCTCGAAACTCCGACCTTCTCGTAGATCGCCTTGAGGTGATCCTGGGCGGTCCAGGGGGAGATCACCAGCGCCGACGCGATCGCCTTGGTCGAGTGGCCCTGGAGGACGAGCGCCGCGACCTCGCGCTCGCGGGCGCTGAGCCCGAGCGCGCGCAGCGCACCGTCGACCACGCTTGCCGCGGGCGCCGGCTGCACCACGACGGCGACGTTGCCCGCGTCGCGATCGTCGAGCAGCGAGGCGTTGACGAGAAACCAGCGTCCGTCGTCGGCCAGCATTCGTGCCGTCTGCGATCGTCCCTCGGCTCCCCACCGGGCCTGCGCCGCAACGAACGAGATCAGGCCGGGCAGCTCAACCGGGCGTGGGTCGGGGACCGTGGCCAGCCTTCGTCGCGCGACGGCGTCGGCGGCGAGGATCCGATCGTCGCGATCGAGGATCAGCACCGACACACGTTCGCCAACACGAGCGAGGAGCCGTCGCGTTCGCTGGTGCTCGTCACCCCCGGCGGCTTCGAAAGCTACTTCGAGGAGCTGATCGCGCTGATCGAGCAGACGGGTGGGCTCCCGCCGGAGGAGGAGCTTCGCGAGCTCGGGATCGCGCACGGCAGCATCCCGGCCTGACAGCTACCTCCAGCTGAAAGTCGTCATCGCGCGCGCCGGGATCGTGTACGTGAAGTGGCGTCCGTCGGACTCCACGTCGAACGAGATCGGCGCGCGCGAGTTGTTGTAGGCGACCAGCACCTTGCTGCCGTCGGGGTTCAGAAACGCGACGTCGTCCAGGCCCGGTGTGATCGTCTCCACGCCCGAGGCGTTCTGGCCGTAGCCGACGTAGGTCGTCGATGCGATCCGCTGAGCGCCAGGCTGGACGAACGCGCTGACCTGCCCGAGTTGGTAGTACTCGGGCCGGAACGTGATCGCCTGCGTCTGCTCGTTGATCGTCACCGGCCCGGTGCATCCCCGGCAGTCGTTGGCCGCCTGAATCGGGCCGCCGCTGGGGTCCAGCGCCACGCTCCACACCGACACGACCCGCGCCCAGTTGCGCAGCGACGAGATCAGGAACTCCGGCGTCCCGAACGACCTGAGCTCCGGTGAGCACTCGTCGACGATCTGGTCCAGCGACGGAGAGCTCTGCTGCATCTGGCTCATCACCGTCGGCGTGCCGAAGTAGCAGTGCCAGGCGATCCCCGCCAGGTCGCCCGCCGAAGCGCCGGTGGCGACGCTGTTCGCGTAGGCCTGGCGGTCCCAGTTGTGGTCGGTGGCGTAGATCTTGGTGTTCAGCCCGGCCGCCTGAAGCGCGGGGCTCAGATCCTGGGAGATGAACTGGTCCTCGTCGGCCGCGGGCAGCGTGAGCCCCGGATACGGCGTCCCCGATCCTCCCGACGATGGCTCGTTCTGCGGGGTGACCTCGTCGATCGGGATGCCCTGGCGCTCGTAGGCCTGGATGAACTTGACGATGTAGCGCGCCAGCGGCCGGTACGCCGACGCGAGCAGCGTTCCGCTCCCTCCGAGATTGTCGAGCGAGTCGTTGCTCTTCATCCACGCGGGCGGGCTCCAGGGATTGGCGAGGATCTCTAGCCCCGGGTTGATCGCCAGCGCTTGCTGCAGCGTCGGGATCAGGTACGACGTGTCGTGGGCGACCGAGAAGTTCGACAGGTCCGAATCGCTCTGGCCCGGAGGCATGTCGTCGTAGCTGTAGGGCGCGCCCACGGTCATCGCGCCCGAGGAGCCGATCGCGACACGCAGGAAGTTCAGGTGGATCGCCGGGACCCCCAGCGCGTTGGGCAGGCCGAGGTTGCCGAACAGCGCCTGCATCAGCGCGAGCCGGCGGTCGGCGGGCAGCTCGTAGTCGAGCAGCCAGGCCGAGCTGTCGGTCATCGCGGCGCCGACTCCAGAGAACTGCTGATAGCGAAGGGTGTCGTCGACGTCGATGACCGGGAGTCCCGGTGCCTTGATCGGTGACATCGCGAGCGACGGCCGCAGCGCGAGGTACTGCGACAGCCCCGCGGCGGTCTGGACGACTCCGACCGAGGGGATCCACGACCTGATCAGCGTGTTCAGCTGCGCGGTCAAACCGCCGAGCGTCGCGATCTCGGCGCGGAGGTGGGCGATTCCGCCCGTCGTCGCCCGGAACGCGTCCGTCAGCGCAAGCCTCTGCAGGCGCGACGACGAGGTCTGCTTGCGCAGCGCGGCGCCGCGAATCGTGCTGCGCAGCTGCGCCCGAGCCCGTTGCTGGCGACTCAGCTCCGGAGCCAGAACGGAGGAGCGGACCTGCGTGAGATCGACGCGCAGCCGATCCATATCGTCGCCCGACAGCCGGCTTGGATCGAGCGAGAGCGTTGTCCCGAACGCCGGCTTGGCGTGCAGGACGCGCGCCCAGGCGGCCGCACGACTGCGGGCGGCGATCGGGCCCGACCCGATCGGGCTGTTGGCGAACACCTCGAGCCGGACGCCGGCGATGCGGCCGACGTCGCGATCGGCCACGTAGAAGATGATCCTGTTGGCGGCGCGGATCACCTGAACGCGAGCGCCGGTGAGCATGCGCGTGACGCGCTCGGCGCCGATCAGATCGACGCTGCCGCGGCCCGCAAGCTTGCGACCGCGCTTGCCCACCAGCGCAAACGCCGTGCGCGTGAGCCCGCCACCCTGGTCGATCAGTCCACTGGGCGTGCCCCCGGAGCCCGGCGGCACAAGCGCGAGCGCGAGCAGGCCGTTGGCGAGGCCTCCGCGCCCGAGCGAGCGCTCGAGATCGCCCTGCAACTGCACGGACACGAGCACGCCCAGCGAGTCGTCGGCGGTCGCCGTGATCGACTTGACCGAGATCGCGCGGCGCTCGGCGGCGCTCAGACCGGGGCTCCGGACGGCCGCCTTGTAGGCATGCGTGACGACCCCGGCGGTGGCCGGGGAGGCAGACAGCGTCGCCAGCGCCCCGACGGCGATCACCAGCGCCGGCGTGAGCCGGGCCGCGCGCGGGTGGTGCGTGGTCATCCGGGACATCGCTCGGTAGCCCTAACAGACGAGCGCGCCCGAGGTCGCGCTACGTTCCCAGACGCCCTCATGCCCGCCGACACGCCGAAGAACCAGCTCCACGGCATCCGCGTCCTCGTGACGGGCGCCACCAGCGGCCTCGGCGCGGCGATGGCGGCGGCACTCACGCAGGCCGGCGCCAGGGTCATGGTCACCGGGCGCGACGAGGCCCGGGCGCAGGCGACGGCCGACGAGCTGGGCCCGTCGGCGATCGGGTGGCAGCTCGACGTCCGCGACGAGCGCTCGGTGGCGGAATGTGTCGCTGGGGCTCGCGAGGCGTGGGGAGGCATAGACATGCTCGTCAACAACGCGGGGATCGGCATGCGAACGGTCAACCCCCGGTTCATGTCCGAGCCACAGCCGTTCTGGGAGGTTACGCCCGCGGGCTTCCGTGACGTGGTCGAGACCAAGGTAGTCGGTTGCTTCCTGATGGCGCGCGCGGTGGTGCCGCTGATGCTCGCCGACGGCGGCGGGCGGATCGTCAACATCTCGATGAACGAGCAGACCATGGTCCGCCGGGGCTTCGTGCCATACGGGCCTTCGGGCGCCGGCGTCGAAGCATTGTCGCGAGTGATGGAAGCGGATCTGGCCGGCACCTCCGTGACCGTCAACATCCTGCTTCCCGGCGGGGCCACCCTGACCGGGATGATCCCCGATGGAGCGTCCGCCGAGACGCGGGCGTCGCTGCTGGATCCGGCCGTGATGGGGCCGCCGATCGTGTGGCTCGCTTCCGAGAGTGCCGCCGGCGTGCACGGCCGGCGCATTGTCGCGACCGAGTTCGATCCCGCCGGCTGAACGCGCTACTGGAGCCAGCAGCGGCCCGCCGAACGCTGCCGTCCAGCAATGCTCGCTGGCCTGCGGAGCGGGGACTGCACAGGAGCGCGAGCCACCACACGACGTCGCGGGACCGCGCAGGCCTAGCCCGTTAGTAGTGCCTGTCGTCCTCGCCCCGCAGGACCCTCGAGCTGTTCACCGAGCGCACCGGCAAGCTGGCGTCGCTTGGTCACCCCGAGCTTGGAGAACACCTTGCGCAGGTGATAGGCGACGGTGTGCTGGCTGATGAACAGCTGAGCCGCGATGTCGGCGTTGGACTCGCCCTCGGCGGCGAGCTGAGCGACCTGTTGCTCCTGGGGAGTGAGCTGATCGCGCAGCTCAGGGTCGCGAGCGCGTGCGTGCTCTCCGGTCGCGAGCAGCTCGACGCTGGCCCGGTGGCCGAAGCCCACCGCGCCCATCGCCTGAAACATGTCGTGTGCGATCCGCAGCTGCGCGCGCGCATCCCGGCGGCGACGTTGACGACGCAGCCACTCCCCGTAGAGCAGGTAGCCCCGAGCGACCTCGGTGACGACGCCCGAGTCGATCAAGTACCGCAGCGACTCCATGTAGAAGCCCTCAGCGTCCTCGTCTGAGGCCAAGAGTGCGCGGCCCCTCGCCAGCAGCCCGAGCGCCCACGGCGTCTGCGTGGCGAGTGCGCGCTCGGAAAGCCGCGACAGCGCCGCCTTCGCCCCAGCATCGTCGCCGCTGCGCGCGGTCGCTTCGAGCATGTCGCCGAGAGCCATCGAAGAGGTGTATGGCGAATCGAAATCGAAGACGCGGATCGCGTGGTCCCGTGCCTCTTCGTAGCGTCCGTAGCTGAGCTCGAGCTGGCCCAGGCAGAACTCGGCGTGGCTGCCCGCAAGGCCCTGGCCCCGCGCGACCGCCTCGCGGCCCACCTCCTCGGCGACGCGTCGAGCCTCCTCTTCGCTGCCGCGCCACACGAGCACGGCGAGGCGCATGAGCTGCTGCGCGCCTGGCCATGCCGGCGCGCCGATCGCCCCGCCGATCTCGATCGCTTCCGAGACCAACGCGTCGGCGGCGTCGATCCGTCCGCTCAGCCGCTCGCACCAGGCGAGGCAGCTCAGTGCAACCGGCAGCGCCGCGAGCGCGCCCTGCTCGCGCGCGAGTCGGACCCTCAGCCTCGCAACGGCGCTGTGGCGCTCGAAGTCCAGGAGTTCCCCGGTTGCGTTCCAGACCATCCCGAGCAGCTGCAGGCGCGCCTCACCCCGTGCGTCGTCTGCCTCCCCCTCGGCCGCCGCGCGCCACCACTCGACGGCGGCCGCGTAGCCGCCCGTAAAGCGCGCGCTGTATCCAGCCAGGAGCAGGCTCGCGGTCGACTGATTGCCCTGGAATGCGGAGTGGGCGCGAGCGGCGCGCGCGATGTCGCTCATCCTGGTGCGGCTCGTGAACTGTTGAGCCCACATGGCGGCTTCGAAGGACTCGATCAGCGTCTGGCACGCAAGCCGCGGTTCGAGATCCGCCAGCGCCATCGCCGCATCGAACAGCAGGGCGGGAGTCTCACCGCCCCGGCCCGTGGCAAACCTGATGGCTCCTTGCAGCCGCATCGCCTGAGCGCGCCACGCCGGGTCGGCCAGCCGGCGTGCGCTCAGCTCGAGCAGGTCCTGCGCCTTGTCGCTCGAGCCGGCGGTGAGATACGCCGCGGCCGCAAGGAGCTGTCGCAGGGCCTGAAGCTGCGGATCGGGCGTGAGCTCGGCGGCGCGCTCCAGGAACGCTGCCGCTGCGGCCACGCCGCCGCGCTCCTGAGCACGATCCGCCGACCTCTGCAGCTCGCCGGCGACCTGTTCGTCGGGTCCGCCTGCGGCCGCCGCGAGATGCCACGCGCGGCGGTCGGGCTCGAGCTCGCGCTCGGTTGCGTCGGCGAGCGCCCGATGGACCGCGCGCCGGTCCGCCAACGGCGCTGACCTGTAGATCGCCGAGCGCACCAAGGCATGGCGAAACTGCACTCGGGTGCCGATGTCCACGAGGCCTGCGACAGCAGCCGGCTCGGCCGCTTCGGAGCCGATCCCCATCAGCCCGGCCGCTCGCCAGAGCTTTGGTGCGCCGCCGAGCTCGTCGGCCGATGCGAGCAGCAGCAACCGCTGTGTCTGCGGGGGCAACTGCTGCGCTCTGCGCCGGAACGTCTCCTCGATCCTGCTCGAGATCGGTGTCGCTGCGGGCGCTCCGAACCCCACCGCCAACTGGGCGGGCGTCAGGCCGCGGGGAAGCTCGATCAATGCGAGCGGATTGCCGCGCGTCTCGGCAACGATTCGGGCGCTGACTCGCTCGCCGAGCGGTCGCTTGACGGTGCGTACGAGCAGCTCGCGCGCGTCCTCGTCGGCCAGGCCTTCGATCACCACTTCGGGCAGGCCGGCAAGCTCCTCGCTGCGCGTTCTGGTCGCGAACAGGAGCCCGACCCGGTCGGCGAACACCCGTCGCGCCACGAACGCGAGCGCCTGCGCCGATGGGCGATCGAGCCATTGGGCATCGTCGATCACACACAGCAACGGCTGCTCGTCGGCGGCGGCCGACAGCAGGCTGAGCGCCGCAAGTCCGACCAGGAACCGCTCCGGTGCGGTCCCGGCCCTCAGCCCGAATGCGGCCCCAAGCGCGTCCTGCTGCGGCTCCGGCAGGCGGTCCAGGCGGTCCAGGATCGGCTCGCACAGATGCTCCAGCGCAGCGTAGGCCAGCTCGACTTCCGACTGCACTCCCACGGTATGGGCGACCCGGAACCCGTGCGCCGTCGTGAGCGCGTCCTCCAGCAGCGCGGTCTTGCCGACTCCGGCGTCGCCACGCACCACGAGCACCGCGCTCCTGCCTTGGCGCACGATCTCGATCAGTCGCGCCAGCTCCGCGGATTCACTGCGCCGGCCGACGAGCTTCATCGTTGGCGTACCTCAGTCACGCGCTCAAACGTACGGTGCGACGAAGGCGTGCACACTGGCTCGGGCCACAATTCTCGTGGCCGGACATTGGGCTCGGGCGACAATCGGCCGCGCGACCCGGTGGCGCGGTTGTTACACGCCGGCGGACACGGCCGTGGGTGCGCGCGCGGTCCCAGCCAGCACACCTGAGCCGGCGAGCAGCCGGGCCACGATGAAGCCGAAGGCGAAGCCCCCGACGTGGGCGAAGAACGCCGTTCCGCCGCCGTTGGCGCTCGCCGAGAAGAGCCCGAAGTTGGCTTCGACGAGCTGATAGAGAAACCACAGGCCGAGAAAGACCCAGGCATAGATCCGCACCGGGAAGACGAGCACAAGCGTGAGGATCCGGGAGTCCGGATACAACACGAAGTAGGCACCGAGCACGGCGGCGATCGCGCCGCTTGCGCCAAGCACCGGCACGGCGGCGTCGGCCGCGGAGCCCCCGATCAACGTCATCAGCGTCTGGGTCAACGCCGCGACGAACCCTCCGGCGATGTAGAGCGCCAGATAGCGCACATGTCCGAACGAGTCCTCGACGTTCTTGCCGAAGATCGCGAGGAACAGCATGTTGCCGAGGATGTGGTCCCAGCTGCCGTGCAGGAACATCGCGGTGAACCAGCTCACGCCCCAGGGCTCGGGGGCGTGGCAGGTGCCCTGCACCGCGCACGGGTAAAAGGACGCGTGGTAGACGGACGTCCCGAGATGTGGAAGCTCGTAGAAGATCCAGACGGCGAAGTTCGCGACGATCAGCGCGACGTTGACGAACGGAAAGCTTCGCGCAGGGATGCCATCGGACAGCGGGATCAATGGTGCCTCGTGTCGCCGGCGAACCTGTCCGCGAACGACCTGACCTCCTGGGTCAGCTCGAGGATCTGCTTGGAGAGCTTGAGCAGCTCCTCGTTCTGCTGATCCTCGATCTGCACCGTCTTCCACTGCTCATCGGCGATCACCTGCCGCTTGGCGTCCGCGCGGTTCTGGCTGATCATCACGAATGTCGAGAGGAAAATCGCCTCCAGCGAGACGATCATCGTCAGCAGCCCGAACGGGTACTTCTCCACGCCGAGGCCGATCCACAGTCCGAACCAGAGGATGTGGATGTAGACGAACGTCATCGATCCCGAGAACGCCGTGATCCGGTCGGCGACGCGGTCCTGCACATTCTTGGCGCGCTCTTCGGCGTGCTTCATCAGCGCCGGGTCGACCGGCGGAGGAAGCGGCCGGGGGACAAACCAGCGGACCAGCCGTCGGGGGTGCGCGTGATGAGCGCTCTGCGCCGTGGGTTCGGTGGTGGACGACATGGGGTGAGCTTGAGTGGCCTCGGCCGGGCTCGCGAGAGGTCTTTGACGTGTCGGCCATACGTCGCACGTCTACCGGCCGCGCGCGCGCGGCTCCAACTTCGGCTTCACACCCAGTGCAAAGGAGCTACCGCGTGATGCCAACGGATGCCGTCGTTGAAGATCAGATTCGGGGACTGCTGTCACAGGATCCGCGCCTGCCGGCGCCCGACGAGGTCGCCGTCTCGGCGACCGACGGCGCGGTCGTGCTCAGGGGCACGGTGGGGAGCTTCAGCCAGCGCCGCGCAGCCGTCAGCGATGCCCGCAGGGTCCCCGGCGTCTACAACCTCGACGACCAAATTCAGGTCCGCCTGCTGGACGACGCCCGGCGAGGCGACGCCGAGATACGCGGCGTCGCGCTCCAGATCATGCATTGGGACACACAGGTTCCCGACGACATGATCGACGTCAGTGTCGACGAGGGCTGGCTGACATTGACCGGCATCGTCAACTACCAGTTCGAGAGCGATGCCGCCTATGCGGACGTGGCTGCGCTGCAGGGGGTCTTGGGCATCACCAACAAGATCGAGGTGATCACGCCTTGAACAACCAGCCAACGGTCGGGGCCCGGCTCATAACCGCGGGTGATGGACGAGCAGGGCCAGCCGTCTAGGGCCGGCGTCAGGCAGGTCGCAGGCTGCCGGCATCGGCGATTTACATCACACACCTGGAGGACAGACATGTTCGTTGCGCCGGGCACAGCCCCACCCGACCTTGCCCAAAGGCTCTCCCGCGAGGGCGCGGAGCGCGTGGCCCAGAACTGGCCGCTCTTGCTTGTCAACGGCCTGTTGCTGATCGTCGCCGGATTCCTCATCTTCACGATCGACTGGAGCGTCCGCAGCCTCGCCACCTTCATCGGCGCGCTGTTCATCTTCGAGGGGATCTCGATCGCCCTCACCCTCGGTATCGACGCACGTTCGCGCCGCGCCAACGTCGTCACCGGATTGCTGTCGATTGCGGTCGGCGTCGCGATCATCGTGTGGCCCGGCCCCGGGATCGTCGCGGTCGCGATCTTCCTCGGCGCCTGGCTGATCGTCGTCGGGACGATCACGATCTCTGGCTCACTCGCCGCGCGTCATTTCCTGCCGAACTGGTGGCTGGTGCTGATCATCGGCTTGCTCGAGGTGCCGCTCGGTGTGCTGGCTTTGGCCAACCCGGGCGCAACGCTGGCCGCGATCGTCACCGTCGGTGGGATCTGGGCAGTCGCCGTCGGAGTCATGCGGGTCGTGCTCTCGTTCGAGGTCAAGAACCTTCCGAAGACCATCGACCGCGCGTTCAGCGGGTCCGGCCAGAACGGCGGCGCGTCGAGGCCCCGCCAGGACAGCCTCACCCCCGTGGCGTCCTGAGCCGACCGCTGTCCTCCTCACCGACAAGCCCCGACGGAGAATCGGCAATCGAGCCGCCGACTCAGGCGACGAGCGAACCGGCCGCGCCTGCCCGGGCACGGCTGGTTCGCATCGCCTCTCCGTCGCTGGGCGGTGTGGTCAGAATCGTCCTGATGGTCGCCGCGTGCGCGATCGTCTTGTATCTCGTCTGGCGGGTTCGAGAGGTAATCCGGCTCGTCGCGATCAGTCTGTTCGTGGCGCTCGCCCTGATGCCGGTGGTCGACGCGATCGACAGCCGCATGCGCGCACCGCGGGCGCTCATCATCCTGATCGTCTACCTGGTCTTGATCGTGAGCGTGGCCGTCATCGGCTACGTCGTCGTCCCGAGCCTGGTCAAAGAGGTGCAGCAGATCTCACATGACGCGCCCCGTTACGCCGCGGACCTACGCCACAACGGCACGTTTCGTCACTATGACGATCACTACCACATCAGCGCGAAGCTGGTCGACGACGCGCGTCGGCTGCCGCAGTTGCTCGGGCACCTGGTGGGGCCGCTCAAGGACGTCACCGTGCAGGCGGCCAGCTTCATCGGGCAGCTCACGACGGTGCTCGCGATCTCGTTCCTGCTGATACTCCACGGACGCGAGTACGTGAACCTTGGGCTCACCGTTAGCGGCCCGCGCAGCCGCCGTTACCGCCAGCTGATCGTCGACGTGAACAGGGCGGTCGCGGACTACGTGCTCGGCAACATCGTGATCAGCGTGCTGGCCACGGTGGCGACCTGGATCGTCCTGTCGATCCTCGGCGTCCCGTACGCGCTGTCGCTCGGCTTCCTGGTCGGGTTCTTCGACCTGATCCCGCTCGTCGGCGCGACGCTCGGCGCGATCTTCGTCGCGGTGGCGACCGTGCCGGTCGACTTTCCGACGGCGACGATCGTGTGGGTGGCGTTCATCATCGTGTGGCAGCGCTTCGAGGACTACGTGGTCCAGCCGCTCGTGTATGGCAAGACGCTGAAGGTCAACCCGATCGTCACGATCGTCGCGGTGCTGGCCGGCGCGTCGCTGCTCGGGATCTTGGGGGCCCTGCTTGCGATCCCAACCGCGGCCGCGATCCAGATCGTGCTGCGCGACTGGTGGCGCCACCGGGAGCAGGCCGCGGTGGCGGCCGGGTCGTAACCGGCGCTATGGCAGCACAAATCACAACAAACAAGAGAGGAACAGCAATGACAGACGACACGCTCACCCACGACAACGTGATCGCGGTCACCTTCCCGGAGGAAGCCAACGCGTACGAGGCGCTCGCCCGCCTCAAGGAGCTCGACGCGAAGGGAGACGTCGACGTGCCCGGTGCCGCGGTGGTTGCGCGGGAGGAGGACGGCAAGATCACGATCAAGGACCAGTTCGGCAAGGAGAGCTATGAGAACACCGCGGGCGGAGGGCTCCTGGGCCTACTCGTCGGCGTGCTCGGCGGCCCGCTCGGAGTTCTCGTGGGCGGGGCGACCGGCCTGGTGATCGGCTCGCTGTTCGACGAGGACGACGACGACCACACCCAGTCGGTGCTCGGCGACCTCTCGAGCTCGATCCGCGTCGGACCCCCCGGCCTCCTCGCCGAGGTGTCCGAGCAGGATCCCGCGGCGGTCGACGCGGTCATGGCCCATCTCAATGGGACGGTGGTCCGCCGATCCGTCACCGACGTCGAGCTTGAGATCGCCGCCGCCCAGGACGCCCAGCGCGAGGCCAAGAAGAAGGCCCGCGACGAGCTGCGCGAAGCGCGCCACAAGCAGCGCAAGGACGACGTCGACGCGAAGCTCGCGCAGCTGAAGGCCAAGCTCCCGGGGCACAAGAAGGTCTCCGCCGGCAGCTCGTGAGCCGACACCTCCGCCTCCGCTCAAATAACATCTCGGATACAACCGAGGAGGTAGAACTGGTGCGGGACAGGGAACCGGGCCCTGATCGCGAGCGACAGCCGAACGGGCTGCCCGATGCGACGGCCGTGGACGACGAGCGGCTACGCGATCACCACATCGAGGAGGTGCTCAACACGTTCAAGGACGTGGCACGCAGCCGAGAGAGGGCCGACGGTTCAGGCCGGTCCGGAGGCGTGTAGCCCGGCGGCGTCCAGCGGTGCGCCGGCCAGTTGGCCACCGGCGCACTGCTTGGCCTGGACGACCCGCCGCGGGTTGCGAATGCCCGCGGCGCCGATCAGGCCGCCGATCACGACCAGCACGCCGCTGACGCCGATGCCGACGCGGAACGCCTCCAGCGAGGACTGGCCCGATGCGACTGTGATCGCCGCCGCCTCGCGCGGCGGGAGGCCGGCGACCGACGGGCGACCGAGCGTCAGCTGCTTGGCTTCCGCGACGGCCGCCTGCCCTCCAGCGGTGAGCGGTCGCCCGGCAAGATGCCGATCGAGCGATGAGCTGAACTGCGCCGCCACCACCGCGCCGATCGCGACCGTCGCGATCAGGCCGGCGACTCGGGCGACGGCGTTGTTGACCGCCGAACCGATTCCGGCCTCGTCCTCGCGAATGCCCGCGAGGATCGCGGCGGTCAGGGGCGCCACCGTGATCGAGAGACCGAGCGAGAAGATGAGGATCCCGGGGAGGACCTCGGTCACGTAATCGACGTGGACCCCGAAGCCGAGCAGCATGAGCATCCCGGCGCCGGCGATCAGCGGGCCACCGCCCATGAACAGCCGCGGGCCGAGCCGATCGGCGAGGGCGCCGAACCGCGATGACAGCGCGAACATGATCAGGCTCTCCGGCAGCAGCGCCAGACCCGACTCCAACGGCGAGTAGCCCGCTACCTGCTGCAGGTACAGGACGAGGAAGAAGAACAGTGCGGAGAGGCCGCCGTAGAGCGCCAGCGTTTCGACGTTTCCGACCGCGAAGTTCCGGCTCTTGAACAGGTCCAGCCGCAGCATCGGGTCGCTGGCGCGTGACTCGTAGACGAGGAACGCGGCGAACAGGATCACACCGCCGATCAGCGAGCCGAAGACGGCAGGATCCGACCAGCCGAGCTGCGGCTGCTCGATCAGGGCGAACACCGATCCGCCGAGACCGAGCACGCACAGCGTGGCCCCGATGACATCGACCTTGCGCTCTGCGGAGGTCTTGCCGGTTGCCGGGACCGCCCTGGCGATCAGCCACAGGCAGCCGAGCACCAGCGGCACGTTGATGACGAAGATCCACCGCCACGAGGCGACATTCAGGATCACTCCGGCGATGAGCGGGCCGAGCGCCCCGGCGATCGTTCCCCACGCTGTCCAGGTGCCGATCGCGGGGCCGCGCTCTCGCTCCGGAAACGTGCTGACGATCACCGCCAGCGAGCTCGGCGTCAGCAGAGCCCCGGCGATCCCCTGGAGTGCGCGAAATGCGACCAGCAGGCCGATCGTTGGCGCAACCGCGCAAAGCAGCGACGCGGCACCGAAGCCGGCCACCCCGATCGCGAACACCCGCCGCTCCCCGAAGATGTCGCCCAGCGAGCCGCCGAGCAGGATCAGCGAACCGAGCGTCAGCAGGTACGCATTGCTCACCCATTGCTGACCGGCCAGGCCCCCGCCGAGGCTGCGCTCGATCGACGGCAGGGCCACGCTCACGACACTGCCGTCGAGAATCGCGATGCTGGACCCGAGAATCGTCGCTATCAGCGTCAGGCGCTTGCTCGACGCTGACACCGACGGCGACATCCCGCTACGCCGCGCGCGTCAGCCCGGCCGCGATCGAACGCAAACGGTGAAGTGCTTCGCGCTCGAGCTGCCGGCTGCGCTCGGCCCCTACCGCCAGCCACTCGCCGATCTCCTCGTGGCTCTGGGCACGACCGTCGTTAATCCCGTAGCGCCGCGTGATGACCTCGCGGTGGCGCTTCGGCAGCAGGCGCAGCATCGTCCGGACTTCGTCGCGGCTCTCCTGCGCGATCGCCTCTTCAGGCGGGTCGGCCGCTCGGTCGTCGCCGATCAGGTCGCCGAGCGACGTCGTGTCCTCGCCAACTGCAAGCTCCAGCGACGCGGTCACGCGAGCCGCGGTACGCAACGATCGCACCGTCGTCGCGCTGAGCTGGGTGCGCTGCGCGATCGCTTCGTCTGAAGCGCTCCGGCGGCCGAACCGTTCGAGCTCTGACTCGGCACGTCGCACGGCGGCCAGCTGTTGGCGGGCTTTGGCGGGCATTCGGATCACCTGTGAGCTCGCCATCGCGTCGAGTATGGCGCGCCGGATCCACCACATCGCGTATGTGGAGAACTTGACGCCGCGGTCATGGTCGAACCGCTCGACCGCGGAAACCAAGCCGATCGTCCCTTCCTGGACGAGGTCTTCAAACGGAACGCCTCTGCCTCGGTAGGTCCTCGCGACGGCGTACACCAACCCCAGGTTGCTTTCGATCATCTGATCGTTGGCTTTGAGGACTTTCATGCCGTCAGCCGCGGGTCGGGAAGCAGTGCAAGCGCGGCCAGGCTGTCGCCGTCGGGGCGCGCGCCGTCGAGGAGATCGACCGCGGCCACCTCTTCAGCGGTCAGCCCGGCGGCGGTCAGCGCGCGCGACGTCGCGTGCGCCTCACGTGCGTGGTGTAGCCACGCAACCGGGCGAAACGCGCTCGGAACCGCCAACGCGACCCGCCGCAGATGTGCGAGCAAGTCGTGGCGGCCGCGGTGCAGCCGGCGTGCAAGGGCTCGTGCGCCCCGCGATCGATCGTGGCGGCGTACGCGTCGCTCGCTCAACGCCAACTCCGCGAGTACTGCTCGTTCGAACCGTGGATCGACGCCCACCTCGGTCACCACCTCAGGCGACCGCGGCCAGCGCGCGGTGTGCCGCCGGGCGCTCGACGACGGCGGCCAGTTCGATGAATGCGGCCAACGCGGGGGACGGCATTTGGTCACGCACCAGGAGCTCGAACGCAAGCATGCGCCGGGGATCAAGCGCTCGGGCGACCACCCCCGCGGGTAGGGCGTCGGGTGCTGTCGTGAGCGCAAGGATCTCGTTGCCGGCGGCCGTCGCATGCAACGCAGGTCCTGGTGCGGCGCGCACGAGCCTCGGCGCCACCTGCAGCTCGTCGAAAAGGTCGGCGACCGCGCGGTCGAGCGAGGCGCCGTCACGGTGCCCCGTTACGGCGATCGCCTCGCCGGCCAGATCCTCGACGGCCACCGGACCGATTCCCGCGAGCGGGTGACCCGTTCCGATCAGCACGATCCACGGCTCGGAGCCGAGCTCGAGGGACCTCAGGTCGGGCGAGGCATGACCGCTCGGCGCCACGAGCGCGTCGAGGCGTCCATCGCGCAAGTCTCGCCACAGGGTCCCGCCGTACGCCTCGTGCACGGTCAGCTCGACGCTGGGGCGCTCGCGGCTGAAGCGCTGGAGCACATCAGACACACGGCCCCAGCGGGCCTCACTGGCGATGCCGAGTCTGAGGCTGCCAATCAAGCCGGCCTCGAGATCGCGGCCCGTGGCGCCGGCCACATCGGCAGCGGTAAGCGCAGCGCGCGCCCGCTCCAAGAAGAGCTCTCCGGCTCTCGTCAGATCCGCGCCGCGGGTATGGCGCTCGAACAGCTTGACCCCGAGCTCGGCCTCCAGGCGCCGCATCTGTGTCGACAGCCCAGGCTGTGCGACCCACAGACGCTCGGCGGCGCGGGTGAAGCTTCGCTCCTCTGCGATGGCGACGAAATAACGAAGGTGGCGGAGTTCCATTGTCGTTCCCCTAGGCCGCAATCCGCGACGACAGTGCGGCCAGGTCGGCTGCCGCAGCCTCCTCGGCATCGAGCGCCGCCACGTAACAGGCGAACGCCCATGCACGGCTTTCGGGCTCGGCTTCGAGGAACAACTGCCAGCGGGTCGCGACGAGGCTCGCCGCATCGCGCCAGGCCTCCTGTGCCTGGGCCTGATTTGGCCCGGCGAACAGGGCTGTGCCGTAAGGCATTCCAAACATGTGACCGACCTCCAGTGATCGCCAAAACGTGACGGCGACGCTATGTCGGCGAGGCGTTGTTCGCATCGCCTGAATTGACAGTCGTCGGTTGACCACCTGGTAGTGGTCCTGGTAGTCGGCGTTCGCCTCGCGGCGCATGCGAGCGCCACCCGGACACCGTGCGGCGCAATCGGACATACGCTGCTGCGCCGGGCAGCGTCGGTAGCCAGTAGGAGATCGTGCGATAGGCAAGCACCGCCAGGACGGCGAGAGCAGCGTTCACGCCGAAAGCAAGAAAGGCGCCGATCATGCCTCCCTCAACGCCCCCGATCCCACCCGGAAGCGGCAACGTGTTGGCCAGCGTCCCGACGTAATAACCCATCACAAGGACGCCTCCGGGCGGCGAGTGGCCGAAGGCGCGAAACGAGGCCCAAAGCGCGGCGATGTCGAATCCCCACGCGGCCAGCACCCCGAACAGCGCGGGATCGCGTCGGCGGACCATCACGAACGCAGCACGCAGCCCCGAGCGCAGTGCGCGCGAGGCGGCGGCGGCGCGGTGCCACCAGCGCTGAAGCCGACCGCTGGAGCTGTCGGTGCGTCGCGCCAGAGCTCGCTCGACCGAGGGTTCTATGGCTCCGATCGACAACACGAGCGCAATCACACCGGCCCCAAACGCCGCCGGGATGAGCGTGACCCCGACCGGGGCGTGACCGGAGAACACGCCAAGCCAAAGACCCAGCCCGACGATTGCCAGCGCCGCCATGTAGACGGCGTAGTTGACGATCTCGTAGGACACCATCCCGGTAGCCACCTGGTCGGCGCCGAGGCCCGCCGATCGCAGTGCCCACACGGTGAGCGTGACGCCGCCCGCGCCGGCTGTCGCAAACAGCTTCGTGGCGGCCGCACCGGCGAGCGTGATCTCGTAGCTGGCACGCCACCCGATCCGGCTCCCCGGCTGCGAGAACACCCCACGGAGGAGGACGACCTCGCCGGCGATCGAGAGCGTCTCGACGAACACGCCGAGCGCCAGCCACCACGCGTTGCCTCCCTCCAGCCGCCGCAACGTCGGGCCAAGACCGACGATCTCAGGCAGTGCGAAGTGGACGAAGCCGATGACCGCCACGACACCGAGCACTGCGAGCAGCGCGCGCCGGTGGCGCTTGAGGAAGCCTCCCTTGGCCTCTGAGCCGGGAGCCGCGCTCATATCCGAAGCTAGGGCGACGCGGCCACCTGCCCGAGAACGTGACGGTATGGCGCACCGGGGGCTTTGGTCTAGCGCCCGACTGCGAGCGGGCTGACGCTCCGCACGTAACCGACGGAAAGGAGCCCAGTGCTCACCAATACCTCACTCGAGGATGCTGTGATGGACACCCTCGACCTCGATCCTCGGATTCCCAGCCCGGTGGAAATCGCAGTCTCAGCCGACGGCGGCGCGGTGACGCTCCGCGGTACGGTCGAGCGCTTTAACCAGCGCCGTGCTGCGATCCAGGACGCCAAGAAGATCGATGGCGTCTACGAGGTCGACGACCAGCTCAAGGTCAGTCTCGCCGGGACCGACAGGCGCGAGGACGACGAGATCCGTGGCGTCGCGTTGCAGGCCCTGATCTGGGACACCGAGGTCCCCTCAGACACGGTCGACGTCAAGGTGCAGGACGGCTGGATCACCCTCAAGGGCGACGTCAGCTTCCAGTTCCAGAGCGACGCGGCCTATGACGACGTAGAAAGTCTGTATGGCGTCTACGGCGTCACAAACGAGATCAGGGTCAACGCGTAGCCATCGCGAACACAGAGGTCACGAAATGAAGAGAACAGTGATGAGCTTGCTCACCCTGAGCTTTCTCAGGCGCCGGCGTCACCGGCACGGGGGAAAGTCCAAGCCGTGAATGTCGGAGCTTGCTCCTAGCCACGCTGGACCGCGCCCGCCTGAGGGCGGGCGCCCGTCCGGCGGCGGCGTCGCGACTTGCGCCGCTCCTGGGGAGCTAGTCCTCCTGCCCCAGCCGCAGGAGCCTGAGCGCGACCTGCAGCTCTGGCGAGCGGTGCTCGATCGGGTGCGGCAGAAGCTCCTGGGCTGTCCGAATGCGGTTCGTGATCGTGTTCTCGTGGACACCCAACCGTTGCGCGGCGCGCAGGGGGCTCATGTTCTCCTCCAAGTAGACGCGAAGCGTCGCAGTCAGCCGCCGCGAGTGATCATCGTCGGCCGCGAGCTGACCGAGTTCTGTCGCAACGAACTCCTTCGCGTGCCCGACGTCTGCGCTTGCAAGCGAGGCAAGCGCGACGTCGTCGTACGGCGTGACCGACCCGGGGCGACGACGCGTCAGTTGGGCGACCCGTCGCGCGTGCATCGCGTCTCGGTGGCTGCGGCAGAAACCCGGGACACCGTGGCCGGGTGAACCGAAGCCGGCGAGCACGTCGGGGAAGGCCTGGCGGTCGATCTGTAGTGGTTCGGGGTTGAGCGTCCGCTCCCCGTGCCAGCCGACCCAGCCGCCGAGACAGAGCCGTGCCCGCGACACGAGGAGGGGATTGGCCGCGCCCAGCACGCGCGCGAGCTCAAGCGCCGCGCGCTCGAGCATCGCCAGCACCTGCTCGCCACCGTCCGCCGACTCGTCGCTCCAGACGACAAACGCCTGGTGGTCGCGAGCGAGCTCGTAGCCCAGTCGCCGGCTGGAGGCATCGATGTCGACGGGCTCGCCCGAGAGCAGCGAGTCGACGACTTGCGCGCGAAGCGCGGCGGCGCTTCGAACCCAACGCTCGCGTTCCTCGGCGTAGCGGCGTACGAGTCCGCCGCTCAATGCCTCCACGTAGTCGAACGTCCAGTTCGCTGCCAGCTCAATCGCCTCGGCGACGTCGCCCTGGTCCGGAATGTCCGCGCGGGCCTTGTCGCACCAGCGCGCGAAGAACACGGCCTGACCGATGTGGTACGCGCGAAGCAGCGAGTCGAGCGGCAGCCCTCGGCGCACGAACTCGCGCGCATAGTCGACCGCGGCGGGCGGCGGGACCGCTTCCTGCGGCGAGAGGCTGCTTCGCGCTAGGTCGGCCAGCAGGCGAAGGACGCTGTCGGTGCTTGCGTAGGTGCTGCTGCGCAGCTCCGGATCGGCGTCGACGTCGGGCAGTTCCGCGTGGATCGCATCGGTGATGTCCCGCGATACCGACGGCAGCCAGTCGGGATCCTCGGTGAACCGTAGGACCAGGTCGCGCATGTGCCCCTCCGACCGCATGGGCAGAGGCTAATGCTCCGAGACGGCCCGTTGTGGCCGATCCCCACCCGCGGACGGCGCCGTTGGGGTCACGCACGACTGAGACACCGTCCGTGTCTCCTACCGTGGCCGATGATGCAAGCCACGGAAATCTACATCCCGCCCCGAGCGGGGCACTAGGATGGCCCTCCTGATGGCGGCTGGTCAGTCAGCTCCCGGGGGGCTGATGTTGCGCGGCCGGAGAGATGAGTGCGCAACGCTCGATCGCCTGCTCGATGGGGCCCGCGACGGACGCAGCGGCACGCTGGTGCTACGCGGTGAGGCGGGAGTCGGAAAGACAGCGCTGCTCGATTACGCGGTCGACGCGGCGTCGGATCTGACCGTGCTGCACGCGTCGGGAGTGGAGTCAGAGATAGAGCTGGCGTTCGCGGCGCTGCATCAGCTTTGCGGGCCATTGCTCGATCGGCTAGACCGCCTGCCCGGACCACAGCGCGACGCGCTGGAGATCACGTTCGGGCTGAGCAAGGGCTCGGCGCCGGATCGCTTCTTCGTCGGCTTGGCGGTGCTCGGTCTGCTGTCCGAAGCGGCCGAGGCGCGTCCGCTTGTATGCGTGATCGATGACGCGCAGTGGCTCGACCTTGCGTCGGCGCAGGCGTTCGCGTTCGTGGCGCGGAGGCTGCAGGCGGAGTCGGTGGCGATGTTGTTCGCCGCGCGGGAACCGAGCGGCGAAACCGCCGGGCTACCGGAGCTGGTCCTCGACGGGCTTGCGCGTGCTGACGCGCGGGCGCTGTTGGCGTCGGTGGTTCCGGGGCGATTGGACGACCGGATCGCCGACGAGCTTCTCGCCGAGACACGAGGAAACCCGCTGGCGTTGTTGGAGCTCCCGCGAGGGCTGACGGCAGCGCAGCTGGCGGGCGGCTTCGGATTGCCTGCTGCCCTGTCGCTGCCGCGGCGGATCGAAGAGAGCTTCCAACAGCGTCTGGAGGCGCTTCCCGAAGACACCCAGCGGCTCTTGCTCGTGGCGGCGGCGGACCCGACCGGCGATCCGGCCCTGTTCTGGCTCGCTGCCGAGCAACTTCGGATCACGGGCTCGGCGCTGGAGCCGGCGGAATCGGTTGGGCTGATCCAGCTCGACAGCAGGATCCGATTTCGACATCCGCTCGCGCGCTCGGGGGTATATCGGGCCGCCGCGCCGGAGGATCGGCGTCGGGCGCATCGCGCACTGGCGGAGGCGACGGACGCACAGGTCGATCCTGATCGACGTGCGTGGCACCTCGCACAGGCCGCGACTGGCCCTGACGAGGAAGTCGCCGCTGAGCTCGAGCAGGCCGCAGGGCGCGCCCAGGCCCGTGGCGGATTGGCCGCGGCCGCCGCGTTCCGTGCGCGCGCCGCGGCGCTCACGCCTGAGCTCTGTCGCCGCGGTCAGCGGGCGCTGGCGGCGGCGCAGACCGCTTATGAAGCGGGCGCGCTCAGCGACGCTCTCGCTCTGCTGGACACCGCCGAGGAGAACGTTTCCGACGTCCAGCGCTGCCACGTCCATCTGCTGCGCGCTCAGATCGAGTTCGCATCGCATCGCGGCAGCGACGCACCGCCGATGCTGCTGGAAGCGGCCCGAGAACTCGAGGCGGTCGACCCGGTCCTTGCGCGCGCGACCTATCTGGAGGCTCTGTCTGCCGCGATGTTCACCGGGCGGCTGGCGCGCGGCGCTGGGCTGGTGGAGATCAGCGAGGCCGCGCTGGCCGGCCCGGCGCCGGGCCAGCAGCCGGGTCCCTCCGACCTCCTCCTCCACGGGCTGGCGGTGCGGTTCACGGAAGGTCCGGTGGCGGGCGCCCCGATCCTGAAGGAGGCGCTTCGTGCTTTCCGGGGGATGCGTGTGCTGCCCCAGGAGGATGCTCGTTGGCTGTGGTTCGCCAGCTGGATCGCGCTTTTTCTCTTCGACGACGATGCATGGACGGAGCTCTCGGCGCGGCACCTCGATCTCGTCCGGCAGGCTGGGGCGCTGACAGCACTGCCGTTTGTCCTGGCCAATTGCAGCAGCGTGTGTGCGTTTTTCGGTGATCTGGATGCGGCTGCTGCCTACGAGGAGGAGCTCATAGCGGCGACCGAGGCCACCGGGATCGCCACCGTCCCTTACGGTGCGCTCGCGCTCGCTGCGGTTCGCGGTCGTGAGGCCGAGCTCGCGGGGTTGACCGCAACCACGATCAACGATGCCCAGGCGCGTGGCGAGGGCCTCGCGCTGACGATCACTGAGTTTCTCAGTGCGACGCTGTACCTCGGCCTCGGCCGCTACGACGCGGCCTTCGCCGCGGTGAGCCAAGCCGGGCGCCACCACGAGGAGGGCGCCGCGATTTGGGCGCTGATCGAGCTGATCGAGGCGGCCGTCAGATCTGGGCAACCTCAGCTCGCCGGCGAGGCGATGCAGCGGGTTACGGAGGCAACCCACGCCAGCGGTACCGAGTGGGCGCGTTCGACCGAGGCCCGGTGCCGCGCGCTACTCAGTGAAGGCGAGGGCGCCGACACCGACGACCTGTATCACACGGCGATCGAGCATTCAGAGTCCACCAGGCTCCGCGTCCATCTGGCCCGCGCTCATCTCCTTTACGGTGAATGGCTGAGTCGCGAGCGCCGGCGGCGCGACGCCCGCGAGCACCTCCGCACCGCGTTCGAGATGTTCAACGCGATGGGGCTCCAGGGGTTTGCCGCTCGCGCCGAGCGCGAGCTGCTGGCGGTCGGCGAGCACGTGCGCAAGCAAAGCGTCGACAGCCGGGGTGAGCTCACAGCACAGGAGGCTCAGGTCGCCCGGCTCGCGCGCGATGGTCTCTCAAACGTCGAGATCGGGGCGCGCCTGTTCATCAGCCAGCACACCGTCGCCTACCACCTGCGCAAGGTGTTCACCAAGCTCGGCGTCACCTCGCGCAATCAGCTCGAGCGGGCGCTGGCCGCCAGTCGCCCTGTCGGCCAGATGGCTTAAGCCTGCCTGCCGGCTCATTTCCGGCCTTAGGATTGGCGGCTCTGATGGCTATCGGTCAGCCAGCTCCGGGGGAGCTGACCCTGCGTGGTCGGCGAGACGAGTGCGCGGTCCTCGATCGGCTGCGTGAGGGTGCACGGGCTGAGCACAGCGGTGTGCTCGTAATACGGGGTGAGGCAGGAGTTGGGAAGACGGCGTTGCTCGACTATGCGATCGGGTCGGCCTCGGACATGCGGGTCGTGCGTGCGTCGGGGGTGGAGTCGGAGATGGAGCTGGCATTCGCGGTGCTGCATCAGCTGGGCGCGCCGCTGCTCCATCGCCTTGAGCGACTTCCCGCTCCTCAGCGCCACGCGCTGGAAATCACGTTCGGTCTGAGCGAGGGCTCCGCGCCGGACCGGCTGTTCGTCGGCTTGGCGGCGCTCGGCCTGCTCGCCGAGGCGGCTGACGAGCGTCCGCTTCTATGCGTGATCGACGACGCGCAGTGGCTGGACCGCGCCTCTGCGCAGGCGCTGGCGTTCGTGGCGCGCCGGCTGCTGGCCGAGTCGGTAGTCATGCTCTTCGCGGTCCGCGAACCGATCCTTGAGCTCGCCGCCCTGCCGGAGTTGGTCGTCGAGGGGCTGCGAGATTCCGACGCACGACAGCTCCTCACATCGGTCGTGCCCGGGCGCCTGGATCAGCGCGTTGTCGACCAGCTCGTGGCCGAAGCTCGTGGGAACCCGCTCGCCCTGTTGGAGCTCCCGAGCGGGCTCACGCCGGCCGAATTGGCGGGCGGGTTTGGCCTGCCGGAGGCCCTGCCACTAGAGGGCCGCATCGAGGGCCGCTTCATGCGGCGCCTCGAGGAGCTCCCGGCGGACACGAGGTGGCTACTGCTCGTGGCGGCGGCAGACCCGACCGGGGATCCCGCGCTCGTCGGGCGCGCCGCGGCTCGCCTCGGGCTCACCGACGCGGCGCTTGAGCCGCTCGCCGGCGCCGACCTGATCGAGATCGGCGCTCAGGTCCGGTTCCGCCATCCGCTGGTGCGCTCCGCGGTCTACCGCGTCGCAACTCCGGACGAGCGCCGCCGTGTCCGCGCGGCGCTGGCGGAAGCGACTGACCCGCGGGTCGATCCAGACCGGCGCGCCTGGCATCTCGCCGAGGCGACGGCCGGCCCGGACGAGTCCGTGGCCGGCGAGCTGGAGCGAGCCGCGGGCCGCGCGCAGGCGCGCGGCGGATTGGCCGCCGCTGCGGCCTTCCTGGACCGCGCCGCGGCGTTGACGTCGGACCCTGTACGGCGTGCGCAGCGAGCGTTGGCGGCGGCACAGACGAAGTACGAGGCCGGGGCGCTCGACGACGCTCTCGCGCTCCTCGTCACCGCGGAGACCGGGGGTGTCGATGATCTCCAGCGCGCGCGTGTGCATCTCCTGAGCGCGCAGATCGCGTTTGCAGTGCAGCGTGGCGGCGACGCGCCCGGGCTCCTGCTGAAAGCCGCCCGTGAGCTTGAGGCGGTCGACCCGGAGCGGGCGCGCACCGCCTATCTCGAAGCGCTCGACGCGGCCCGGTTCGCCGGCCCGCTCGCCCGCGGCGCGGACTTCATCGAGGTGAGCAAGGCGGCGCTGGCAGGCGCCGCCCCGCACCGGCCGCCGCGGCCAACCGATCTGCTCCTTCAGGGGATTGCAACGCTGCCCATCAACGGTCACGCCGCGGCCGCGCCGATCCTCAAGGCCTCGCTCAGCGCGTTCCGCGACGAGCCCGACCTAGAGCCTGGGGAGTCGCGCTGGATCTCGGCCGCGTGCCGTGCCGCGTGGGACTTCTGGGACGAGGAGAGCTGGAGGCTGCTCGCCACGCGAGAGCTCGCGCGTGCGCGCGATGCCGGTGCCCTCACGGCCATGCCGCTGCTCCTCAGCTCGCTCAGCTTCGTCCATGCCCTCTGTGGAGAGCTGTCCTCGGCGGAGTCACTGCTCGAGGAGCTCCGGGCGACCACCGCAGCGACCGGCATCCCTGTTCATCTTTACGTCGAGATTTGGGTCGCAGCGCTGCGTGGGCGCGAGCCGGAGCTGTTGGCGCTGGTCGATGACTTCACGACGGATGCGAAGGCGCGAGGCGAAGGCTTTGCGCTGGCGTTCGCAGGGCTTGCCGTTGCGGTCCTTTACAACGGCTTAGGCCGCTACCAGGAGGCCTTCGTCGCGGTGCGTGAGGCCGTCGACGTCGAGCCCTATTCCGAGCTGAGCACGCCCAGCGCGGTCGCCGAGCTCGTGCAGGCGGCCGCCCGCGCCGGAGACCGCCGCATCGCCGAACGGGCGCTCGAGCGGCTCACGCTCAGCACGCGGCCCAGCGGCACCGATTGGGCGCTCGGCGTCGAGGCCCGCTCGCGCGCGCTGCTCAGCGACGGCGACGCCGCCGATCGCCTCTACCAGGAGGCGATCGAGCGGCTGCGGCGCACTCGCGTGCGAGTACAGCTCGCGCGGACCCACCTGCTCTATGGCGAGTGGCTGCGCCGCGAGCGGCGCCGCTTCGACGCCCGCAACCAGCTGCAGACGGCGCTCGAGCTGTTCACGAGCATCGGGGCCGAGGCGTTCGTCGCGCGCGCCGAGCGTGAGCTGATTGCCACCGGCGAGCGCGTCCGCAAGCGCCGGATCGAGACCCGCGAACAGTTGACCGCGCAGGAGATCGAGATCGCGCGGCTCGCGCGCGACGGCCTTTCGAACGCAGAGATCGGTGCGCGGCTGTTCATCAGCCAGCACACCGTCGCCTACCACCTGCGCAAGGTGTTCACCAAGCTCGGCGTCACCTCACGCAATCAGCTCAGCCGGGCGCTACCCGAGCGCGCGAACGCTGGTCAGTTAGCCAGATCGGCTTCCTAACCGCCGGGTGTTGCAGCGCGTGAAGTACGGCAACTGCCTAGGCGGGTGCGTGCGTCAGTGACGGCACGTGTGCGGCGGCCTGGCACGCGGTGCCCGTGTGGCACTGGGTGAGGCGTTCGAGTGCGGCGTGGAGTGCTGTCAGCTGGCCGGCCGTGAGCTTGCCGGCCAGGTTGTGAAGCTCGAATGGGTCGACGCGCACGTTGTAGAACTCGCGTTCGCCGTCGATGTACTCGACGTACAGAAAGTCCCCGGTGCGCATCGCCTCATAGCTCGGCGGGTTTCCCGTGTCGTGGTTCTGGCGGTCTGGGTCGCGGGGGTCGTTCGCCGGGCCGTGATGCTCGATCAGCGCCGCGTTCTGCCAGTTCGCCGGGGTCCTGCCTCGCAAGATCGGGACGAGGCTGATTCCGTCGTCAGGTGTCGGCGGCGCACCTGCGAGCGCCTCGAACGTCTTCGCGAGATCGATGTTCTGGGCGAACAGCTCGGTCCGTCTGTTGATCGGTACGCCGGGGCCGGCCACGATCAGCGGCACGCGGACGTCGGTGTCGAACGCGGTGAGCTTTCCGGGAGTGAGACGGTACTCACCGGTGTGCAGGCCGTTGTCGGAGCTGAAGACGATGTAGGTGTCGCCCGTGAGGTGGTTGGCATCCAGTGCGGCCTCGATTCGGCTGATCATCCGGTCGACCGACTGCACCGACTGGGCGCGCTTTCGGAAGGCTCTGTTGATGAGCCTCAGCTTGCGAGCGTCCAGCGGCGGATGCCCGGCGAGCCACCGCGGCGGGTGGGTCGGGGTGACGTCGAAGTTCGGTGGCTCGGGCGCGCCGAGCCCAGGGAAGTCGTGCGCGTCGCGCGGCGCGGGGGTGTACGGACGGTGCGGCGCAAACGTCGCAAGCTCGAGGAAGAAGGGCTTGTGGCGGGCCGCCATGCGGCTGATGAAGTCGACGCCCCGGCCGGCGATCACGTCGGTGAGGTAGTCCCGCGGCCGATGACCGAACCTGCGGATGGTGCCGTTGATGTTGATCGCGTAGTTGAACTCCGGGTATCCGAATCCGGCCACATCCCACTCGGTCCAGGCGGGCGGGATGTAGTTCGGCGCGACGGGGTCCTGCCCCGGCTCGAGGTACCCGTTCAGGTACTTGCCCATCATCGCGGTGGCGTACCCCGCATGCTGTAGCGCGACGTTGAACGCCACAGCCTGGTCGCCGCGCTCGTAGAAGGTCGCAAAGCCGCCGACGTTCGGGGTGTTGCCCAACACCCCCGTGTCGTGCGGAAAGTTGCCCGTGAGGATCGACGCGCGCGATGGGCAGCACAGTGAGTCGGAGACGATGTAGTTGTCAAACGTCAGCCCGCGCGTCCTGAGCGCCTGCACCTGGGGCATGAACGCGACCAGATCGCGCGACAGGTCGTCGGTGAGCACGAACACGATGTTCGGCCGTCGCAAATTCGAACCTGGGGCGTAGCTCAGCGCCGGCGTCGTCGGTGCACCCCCAAGGGGAGACTCCCGTGCGGGCGTGGTCTTTCGCTTCGCCCCCGCTCCGCATCCAGAAAGCAGTGAGACAGAGAGCACCAAGACCGCCGATAGGAGCCACAGTGCGCCCCGGCCGAAGCCTCTCCTCACACGTCGAACCCTACAGCGGTGTCCCGGCTCGGACGCCTATCGGTCGTCGGCAGCGCGCGCGACCTGCTCGCCGGCGCGGAACTCCGTCAAACGCGTTTCGTAACGGTCGACCGCCACGTCGTAGGCGATGTTGCCGAGCAGGAGGCGGAAAGGCGGATCGTCGCGGCTGAGCGTGTCGAGCAGCGCCTGCGCGGCAAGATCGGGGTTGCCCGGCTGCGATCCATTGTTGTCCTCCTGCTGGAACGCGCGGCGCTGGGCGATCTGATCGATCTGCTGGTAGGCGTCGATTGGCTCGGCTCGGTCCATCGACGAGCCCGCCCAGTCGGTGCGAAACCCGCTCGGCTCGACCATCAGAACCTTGATCCCGAATGGCTCAACCTCTTGGCGCAGCGTCTCTGAGAAACCCTCGAGCGCCCACTTGCTTGCGTGATAGATGCCGGTCAGGGGGAATGCCGCCAGCCCGCCGATCGAGGAGACCTGAACGATCCACCCCGAGCCCTGCTCGCGCAAGATCGGCAGCGCGGCCTGCGTCACCCAAAGCGCTCCGAACAGATTCACCTCGAGCTGGCGGCGAGCCTGCTCTTCGGAAAGCTCCTCGATCGCGCCTGAGACGCCGTAGCCGGCGTTGTTGACGACGACGTCCAGGCGCCCGAAGTGATCATGAACCTTCCGGACGGCGGCGAAAACCGCGCCGCGGTCGGTGACATCCAACTCGATCGGCAGAACCGCGTCGCCATGCTCAGCCACGAGATCTTCGAGTGAGGAGGTGTCGCGCGCCGTGGCGCCAACGCGATCCCCCGCCGCGAGCGCGGCCTGCGCGAACGAACGACCGAAGCCGCGCGACGCGCCCGTGATCAACCAGGTTCGATTGGGCATACAGGATTCCTACCCAAAAACCGGCCCACCCGTCAGCGTGGGGCGGTGGCGCCCGACTCCGGATTCAGCGCGTTGCCACTGTGTCAGGGGTCAGGATGCCGAAGGGGAGGCAGCGTAAAACGCTTGCCTCCCCTCTCGGATCTGAATCTGTGTCCGGCTGGTCCGGACTATGCGGTGGTGCGCTCGCGCTCGGCGGCCTTGATGACGCCGGCGCGGTTCTTGTGAGACCGCTCGTAGGACAGAGCCTGCTTGACGCGCTCGTCATCGCCCTCGGCGAGCACCGACTGCACATCAGCCGCGGTCAGCTCGTCATATCCCGCCCACGGCTCGTTACCGCGCAACGAGGTGATACGGCTCAGGACCGTCGTGCGGCTCTGGTTCTTGCGCTCGTAGGAGTCGATCTTGGCCAGATCGATCTGCGACAGGTCCGTCAGCTTCGCGGCGATCTCGTCAGCCGTGAGGCTGTCGTACCGCGCGATCGCCAGATCCTCCTCGGAGGCCAGGGCACCCTTGACCTGACCCTCGGCCTGTGCGACCCCCGGAACCTTGCGGGCCTGACGAGCGGTCCGCTTGGTCGCCGTGGTCGTCTTGCGCGCAGCCGTCTTGGTCGTCGCGGCAGCGTCGCGGACTGCGTCAGCCGCCCCGGTGGTCGTGACGTCATACGACGGATTGCCCTTGACGTCGGCACCGACGACGGCGTCGGTGAGCTTGGGGATCTCGCGCAGAATCCGCTGGAGCATCTTCTCCTCATCGGCACGGATCGACGCCGCCAGCTTGGCGGTTTCCGGATCGCCGACAGCGCCGGCGAGCCGCTCAATCGCCGTGTACGTGGCGATCTCCAGCGCCTCAGTCGCGCAGGCGTCCTTGGCGTTCTTGAGCACCTTCTCCTCACCACCGGAACCCCGCAGAAGATCAAACGGTGTCTTGCCCAGCGCGAGCGTCTGACCGACGAGATTTTCCCAGAGGCCGACGAACGCCATAAACGGATTGGAACCCTGGTCGAGCGTCTTCAGGCGCCGGCTGACGCGAGCGGCGTGGTTACGCGTCTCGTTCAGATGGGTTTCCAGTCCGGTGCGGTAAGTCCCGCGCGGGGTCATGGCGATCTGGGACTGCAACACGCGGACGAGTGCGGACTCACTGGCGTGAGCCTCGTTGAGGTACTGCACAACCTTCTGCTTTGAAGCTTCCATACGGCATCCAATCAGGATCAGGGTGTCTCAAGCGCATCCGGCAGGCCCTTGAGAAGAATGAGCGCCCTCGGGGACAAATGAGGAGGGTCGCGTAGACAGCACGTTAACACAGTGGGTTCGTCACACCACATGGCAGGGACGCGAACGCGTGTTTGCTGCGATCACCGCCGGGTAGGCCTTGCTGTAGAGCGCGCCAACCTCAGGTTGTGTGCGCTCGAGCAGGACCAGATGGGGGCGGCTCCGACGCAGTCAGATCGACTCTGGGTCGTGTGAAGGTCCTGTTCTTTCTCACGTCAAGAAGGAGCACCTGAGCGCCACCAGCTGCTCTGGCTGCGCCTGTTGTCGCCGGGCGGCCCTCATCGATTTCGACGGACCCACTCAAGGAGCAATGAACGTTTTGACACATCAAGACACCGAGCAGACGACCGGCGGCCTTGCCGGCAAGCTCGCCGGCAAGGCGAAGGAGCTCACGGGCTCACTGATAGGCGACAACGACCTCGCGCGCGAGGGTCGCCTGCAGCAAACCCAGGTGGCCGCTGAAGCAGAGGCCCGTAGCGCTGCCGCGGAGGCCAAGCAGAGTGCAGAAGAGGCTGACCTCATACGGGAGCAGAAGGAGGCGGAGCTCGAGCGGGCGCGGCTGCAGAGCGAAGTGGACGCCCAGAAGCGCGACCGAGACATCGAGCGCGATCGTCAGCAGGCGGAGCGCGACGCGGATGCTGAGGCCGTGCGCACGCGGGCTGACGCGGAGCGCGAGCGCACTGCGCAGGAGTCGGCGGCGCGTAGCACCGCTGACCGCGCCGAGCGCGAGCGACTCGCTGCGGCGAAGGATGAAATCCGGCTGGAGCAGCGCGCCCGCGAGGCCGAGGCCCGGGCAAACGCCATTGACACCAAGGAGAACTCGTGAACGTACGCACAATTCCGAGAACGGCCGTCGACGGCTACCTGCGACTGGTCCGCGTCCCGTTGGACGGTGCGATCAGCTTGCTTCCGGGCAACGGCACGGGCGCCAAGCCGACAGCAGAAATCGCTCTCGATCGACTGGACGCCACGCTGCGGGGCGCGATCGCCAACTTGTTGAGCGACACAGCACTGCGCGACGACGCGGAGCGGCGCCGGATCGCGGCGCAGGAGCGCAAGCGCGCGCTGAGACTTCGTGCGAAGGCCCACGTAAAGGCGGAGGAGGCCGATAGCCGCCTCGAGGAGCGCCAGCAGGAGGCGACCGACCAGCGCGAGCAAGCGACCCAGCGGGCGGCAGTTCGTCGTCAGATGGCCACGCGTGAGCACGAGACAAAGAAGCGCCGAGCGGCGAAGGCTGAGAGCGATCGTCGGGAGGCCAGCCGCCGGACGGCAGAGCGCAAGCAGGAAGCCCTCAGCGCACAAGCGTCCAAGGAGCGCCTGAAGACGGTGGACGCCAAGGCCGACGCACTCCGCGACAAGGAGAAGGAGCTTGCCGTCCGCGACGAGGCTCGTCGCCTGCGCGACGCCGCCGGTCGCGCGAAGACGCAACGGAAGGCCGACTGATGTCGACCACCGCTGTCGAGTCCGCACAGGCTGAAAGGAGGTCCCGGCCGATAACGTGACCACGTGATGGGTGAGCAGGTCGCGGTTCTCGGCACTGGAATCATGGGCGCGCCGATGGCGCGCAACCTGCTGAAGGCCGGCTTCCAGGTGCGCGTGTGGAACCGCACCCCCGAGAAGGCGCGGGTGCTGGCGGCCGAGGGGGCGGACCTGGCCGAGACGCCCGCGGAGGCGGTGCGCGAGGCCGCGTTCGTGATCACGATGCTCACCGACACCGCTGCTGTGCTGGCAGTGATGGGTCAGGCGGCGGAGTCGGTGCCTCGCGGCGCCGTCTGGCTGCAGACGAGCATGGACACAGATCTCGAGCGCGTGGCAGCGCTTGCTGAGGACCACGGGATCACGTTTGTGAGCTGTCCCGTGATCGGCACCAGGAAGACGGCCGGGCGGGGCCGTCTCGTCGTGCTCGCGTCCGGACCCGGCGATGTCCTAGACCGGGCACAGCCGATCTTCGACGCGATCGGCTCAAAGACTGTCAGGCTCGAGCCGGAGACGGCCGGGCGAGCCGCATGAGGCTCGTGGTGAGCGCCTGGACCGTGGGGATCCTGGAAAGCCTCCGCGCCCAGCTAAGCCGCGGCGGTGTCTAGGTCATGCGTCGGTAGCGCCACACCGAGAGCGGGATGAACACGGCCAGGAGGCCGGCGATCCATGCGATCGCGCCGCCGAGGGAGGACGGTATCCCGTGGACGAGCGCCAGCGAGCGCGCTGAGTTCGCGGTCAGAGTGACCGGACTCAGCTTCGCGAATGTCTGCAGCCAGCTCGGCATGCTCGAGATCGGTACGAACACCGAGCTCGCGAACACGAGCGGAAACAGGACTACGAACCCGGCTGATTGGGCCGCCTCGGCTCCGCGCACCGTCAGCGCAACGAACGCAAAGATCCAGCTCAGCGCGAGCCCGAAGGCGCTGACGAGCGCAATGCAGCACAGCGCTTGTGCGACGCCGGCCTGGAACTGGAAGCCGATGATGTAGCCGACGACGATCATCAGCCCGATGATCAGCACGTTGCGGACGAGGTCGGCGGAGGTGCGGCCAACAAGCACCGCTGACCGTGCCATCGGCATCGAGCGGAAACGGTCGATCACGCCGAGCTTGAGGTCGTCGGACAGGCCCACGGCGGTCATGCTCGCCCGGAAGGTCACCGACTGGACGAGGATGCCGGGTAACAGGTAGTCGATGTAGCTCACGCCGGGGGGCAGTGAGTGACTGATCGCGCCGCCGAACACGTATGTGAACAGCAGCACGAACATGATCGGCTGGATCGTCGAAAAGATCAGCAGGTCTGGTTGGCGGACGAAGTGGCGCAGGTTGCGCACGCTGACCACTCGCGCGTCGGTTACGTCCCCACGAAGGTTGCGCGGCGAGAGGCGTCGCCACTGCGACGGTCGCTTCGGGGCCGTGGGGAGGGCCGCACGGACGCTGGTAACAGGAACGCTGACGCTCGCGGGATCGGGCCGTCCGTCACTTGTCGCGACGCCGGGCCCCGCTCCGTTGTCGCTGGGCGGCGCGCCTGTCAGCTGCAGAAACACGTCGTCGAGCGTCGGCCGGCGCAGCCCGAGATCGCTCACCGCGATTTGAGCCTTTCGCAGCGCCGAGGCCGCATCCTCGATCATCTCAAGCCCATCCCGCGGCGCGGGGATGGTGAGCTGCGCGAGCCGCTCACCGGGCTCGGGCTCACCGCAACCAACCCCGGCGAGCGCGGTGCGTGCATCGTCGCGTTGCGCGGCGTTCACGAGCTCGACCTCAAGGATCTGACCGCCGACGCGGTCCTTGAGTTCGCTTCCGGTGCCCTGGGCGATCACTCGCCCGTGGTCGATGACGGCGATCTGGTCGGCGAGCTGGTCTGCCTCCTCGAGGTACTGCGTGGTGAGCAGAAGCGTGGTTCCGTCGCGGACGAGCTCGCGCACCGCCGACCAGATCTCATTGCGGCTGCGCGGATCGAGCCCCGTCGTCGGCTCGTCCAGGAACAGCACCCGCGGGCGGGTCAGCAGGCTCGATGCGAGATCGAGACGTCGCCGCATGCCACCGGAATAGGTGCGCGCGAGACGGTCGGCGGCATCAGCCAGGTCAAAGCGCTCGAGCAGCGCGGTCGCCCGCCGGCGAGCATCGGCGGCCGAGAGGTCAAAAAGGCGTCCGAACATCTCGAGGTTCTCGCGACCGGTCAGCATCTCGTCAACCGCCGCGAACTGACCGGTCAGCCCTAGAAGCTCCCGCACGCCCGCGGCGTCATGGACGACGTCGCGGCCGAAGACCTCGGCCCGCCCCGCGTCTGGGGTAAGCAGCGTGGCCAGCACCCGGACCAGGGTTGTCTTCCCGGCGCCGTTCGGTCCGAGCAGCCCGAAAACGGTTGCCTCCTGTACATCCAGGTCGACCCCGGCGAGCGCCAGAGTCGTCCCAAAGCGCTTGACCACGCCCTCGGCATGGACGGCCGGCGCGCTGCGATCGGTTCGCGCGTCAGTCACGCTGCGAGGGCCATGGCGATGATCGGCGCCGTCACCGCGACTTCCTGCCAGCTCTCGCCGCGATCGCGGCTGCGGAGCAGCCGGCCGTCGGCCGTGCCGCAGACGAGCTCGTCTGCGAGGGCGGCGAGCGCGTACGGCATCGATTGGCCGGGCACGGCCAGCTCGCGCCAAGAGTCCGCGTCCCAGCGGTAGAGACGCCCGTGCGCTCGCTCGGCGGAGTGCGCCTGACGAGGTCCGAGCGCCGCGGAGACGTACCACCGCTCGGGGTCGTCGGGGTCGGTTGCGAGCGCCCAGCAGTAGCCGAAGTCACGCCCCGCATCGAGCGCCGACCAACTGCGCGCGCCGTCTGCGCTCCACGCGGCGCCGTCGCCTGCGGCCTCGTACGCCCGTCCCTCCACGAGGGGGTGCCAGGTGATCGTGTGCGCATCGCGCTTTGCGCCGGGACGGTGGTCGCTGAAGCTCTCGCCGCCGTCCTCGCTCAGCATCACGCCGCCAAGCTCGATCGCGACCAGCAGCCGCTCCGGCCGATGCGGGTCCGGAGCAATCCAGCGAACATGATGGGTCCATGGCCTGGGCGGGAAGCTCCAGCGCTCGCGGGAGGGAATGTCCTGAAGCGCCTCGAGTTCCTTCCAGTCGCCGCCGTCGCGAAGGGCGAACAGGCGACTCGGTTCCGTGCCGGCGTACAGCGTTCCGTCCGCAGGGCTGATTGCGACCGAGAAGACGTCCCGCTCGGGCAGCTCCACGCGCTCCCATCGCCCTCCGCCGTCCGTGCTGAGGAACGCCCCAGCGCCCCGCGTGCCGACGATCACGCGATCGCCATCCGCGGCGACACAGTCGACGGGGACGCCTTCGAGCACCGGCTGAGCCCGGGTCGACGTGTCATCACAGTCGACCCGAGTCAGTACGTCATCGCGGGAGCAGATGAAGGCGCGCATTGCGATGACAGCACTCTACGTCGATCGGCCGAAGAATCGCTCGCTATCTGGTGAGTGGTCATCGCCTGATTCAGACGATTCGGATCTCGCCCAATCGCGATGCTCAGGAGCGCCCGGTTGAGAGCAGCCGCAACTCGCGTGCGCGCCTTATGGCGGAGGAGCGATCGCGCGCGCCGAGCTTGGTGTAGATGTTGCGGATGTGCGTGTTGACGGTGTGGACGGAGAGATAGAGCTCGCTTGCGATCTGGGGCCGCGTCAGGTTTGTCGGCAGGTAGCGCAGGACGCGTAGCTCGCTCTGGCTGAGCTCCTCCGATTGCGATGGGTGCACCGGATCGATGCTCGGGACCGCCTCGCCTTGCAGCAGTTCGACGATGTCTGCGAGCAAGGCCGCGTGTGCCGTTTCGTGACGGGGGACGGCGGCGAGCAGCTCCGCGGTCCCGGTCATTGCAAACGGAAACATCAACCTGTCCGGCTCGGCGGCCGCCAGCGCCGCCTCGGCCGCCGCGGTAGCGGCGTTTCGATCACCCAGGGCCAGATGCGCGATGCCGGCGAGCAGGTGCGTTTCGACGAGCGTGAACGGGTGGCCGGTCACGTGCGCGACGTTCGAAACGTCTCGAAGTGCGTCCAGGGCATCGGACGGGTCTCCCGCCGCGATGCAGATCGCTGCGCGCGCGTTGCGAATGAAACCGACCCGGCCGGGTTCGTCAGAGAATCCGGTTAGCGTTTCACGCGCCTCATCCAGCATTCCGAGGCGAGCCTGCGTTGCCGCGAGCCATCCGACGACTGGCGTCGCGAGAGCGTGCACACCTGTGAGCAGCGACTGCGCTCGTGCCCCCACGGCGAATGCTTCGAGCGCCGCTAGATGCTGACCGCGAGCGGCGTGCAACTGCCCCGTCACCAAGTGCAGCAGCACGGCGACGGCCGGGTCAACTTGTGGCTCGGCGACCTCCCAGGCCCGGCGCAGCGCTCTCTCTCCTTCATCGAACTCTCCGGTCCAGATCGCCCAGAACGCGACCGCCCCAAGCGCGGGCGCGAGTATCGGCCGATCGCCCAAGCCATAGCTTTCAGCCAAAGCGATCGCCTGACGCCCCCGTTTGCGCGCGTCCGCGAGCGAGACAAGCGTCGTCGGGAAAACTTGGTGAGCGCGACACGCGACCTCGAGATAGGGTCGGCCGATCGCTCGGGCGAGTGCGGCGCCCTCCGAAAGGTGCCGCTCGGCTTCGTCGAATCGCCGAGACCAGGTCTCGACGATCCCGAGATTCATCAGCGCGACCCCCCGCAGCTCGCTGCTCATCGCGACCGGCTCGCTCGATTCGCCTGCGATCGAAGCGTCGAACACGCTCAGCTGCTCGATCACCTCCGTGAACTGACCGCTGCGCCGCGCAAGTGCCAACCGCAACGATGCGATCGCCACCGCGAGGCGCCGCCGTCGGCCCGGCGGCGCAGTCTGGACGTGCAACTCGGCCAGCGCCAGCTGAGCCGCCGCTTCCTCCAGCCGGCCGTGTGCGAGTTCAACCGCCGCGCGCGCCAACGCCAGCTCAGGATGATCGGCTGACGCCCCTGCCGGGAAGGACTGCAGCAGCGCCGCGACCGTGCCCTCCTGCCCGTCGAGCGTCAAGCTGAACAAACAGTCTGCGAGCAGCCGCGCCGCATCGGGCCAGTCGCCGGCAGCGAGCATGTGTCGCACGGCCTCGACGACCTCGCCGTGGTCCGCGAGCCACCGCGCGGCGCGGCGGTGCAGATCCGGAACGTGATCGGCCGACCTTCGGCGGAGCTCCAGGCGCAGGAAATCCCCGAGAAGCTGGTGGTAGCGAAACCACGTGCGCTGTGGATCCAGTGATACGACGAACGCGTTGGCGTCTTCGAGTCCCAGCAGTATTTGCTCCGAGCCCGAGCGGCCTGCCAACAGGTTTGCGAGCTCGCCATTGACCCGGTCGACCAGCGAGGTTCGCAGCAGCATGCTTTGCACCTCGCTCGATTGGCGTTCAAGCATCTCGGCCATCAGGTATTCGCCGATCACCTTGTGGGTGCCGGAGAACTCCGCCACGAAGCGCTCAGGATCCGGGTGACCGCTGAGGGAGATCACCGCCAGGCGCAGACCAGCTGCCCAGCCTTCGGTCCGCCGGTACAACTCGGTGGCCCCCGCTTGTGACAGGCTGATCCCAGCCCCGTCGAGCAGTTCGCGCGTTTCGCGCTCGGTGAACCGTAGGTCGCCGGCCCGAATCTCGGCGACCTCGTCGGCGAGCCTCAGCTGGTGCAGCCTGATCGGCGGATCCCGGCGAGACGACAAGACGACGTGTGCGCAGCTCGGCAGAACCGCGATCAGACGCTCCAGCTGCCCGAAGGCAGAGGCCGATCTCAGCTTGTGGAGATCGTCGATGATCAGCACGACTGGTCCGACTTGTTCGGCGAGCTCTGAGAGGACTCTGTCGGCGAGCTGGTCGGCAGCCAGCGCCGCCGTCCCGGCAGGTTGCTTGCGAGGATCGGCCAAGGATGCCGGCCCGCGGATCGCGGCCAAGACCGTGGACCAGAAGCGCTGCTCGTCCTGCTGGTCGCGCTCGACAGACACGAACGCGACCCGACTAACCCCGGTTGAGCGGCGAGCCCACGCCCGCAACAGTGAGGTCTTCCCACTTCCCGGCGGTGCCGAGATGACCGTCACTCGTTTGGTCGCGGCGTGTTCCAGCAGCTCGAGTAGGTCTTCTCGGTCGAGCAGGCCGCCCACGACCGAATCGTCTGTTGAGATCGGACGCTGCGAATGCTCCCCGCCGCGCTGCATCGTCGTCATCGTGCTATTGCGATCCCTACGGTCGAGTACTTCGGTCAGGTTACGACGTCACAACGATCGGATCGCATAACTGTCTTGACGCGCTGGACTTTCCCTATATAGTCTCCGCGTAGATGATCTGCGTGGAGATAGGAGCCGGCGAGATGTGGACGACCGAGCACAGCATCGAGACGAATGTCGCGGTGGATGCGATCTGGCGAGCGTGGGCCGACGTTGCGCGCTGGCCAGAGTGGAATGGAGACATCGAGCGCATCGAACTGACCGGTACGTTCGCCGCGGGCAGCATGATTGCGATGACTCCACGTGACCAAGATCCGGTCCAGCTGCGCCTTTCCGATGTCGTCGAGGGCGAGCGGTTCGTCGATGAGGCCGAGGTCGCTGGGACGGTTGTTCGCACGACGCACCGCATCGAAGCGCTCGGCGAGGAGCGTGTGCGCGTCGTGTACCGCCTGGAGGCGTCGGGTCCGGCGGCCGAGGCGATCGGCCCGGCGATCAGCGCGGACTTCGATGACACCCTGAAAGCGTTGGTTGAGCATGCCGGCCGTTGAGGTCCAGCCGCTGCCAGTCAGCCGGTTTCCGGATGGTCCTGCGGCCAGCCCGGGATTTCTTTTGTGGCATCTCACGCTCGCCTGGCAGCGGGCGGTCGCTGCGGCGCTCGGGCAGTTCGAGCTGACGCATGTCCAGTTCGTACTGCTGGCGTGTGCGTGGTGGCTTCACGAGCAGGGATGCACGCCTAACCAACTGCAACTTGCGCGCCAGGCGGGGACCGATGTGAAGATGACGTCCCAGGTGCGTGCGACGGCTTGAGGCAAAGGGACTGATCGAGCGCACCGTCGATCCGGACGACACTCGGGCGCGGCGTCTGCGACCAACTCGCGACGGTGCTCGCCTCGCGAGGCGCGCCATCGTTGCCGTAGAGAACGTCGACGCGCGGTTTTTCGCCGGCGAAGCCGATGCGTTGACACTGATTCTGCAGCGACTCGTAGCCGACCAGCACCGACCGGGGGAGTTGGTGTGAGACGGGGGAAGGCTGTGGATGCGCCCATGGACCTGACCGCCCACGCGCCCCGCGGCCTCGACGCGGAACTCGAGGGCTACGCCTGGCTGCCGCGGATGCTCGATAAGGCGCGGGCCACGCTAGCCGGCAAGGCAGGTCGCTATCAGTTTGGCTGTCCGGTCGACCACACGTGCCTGGCGCGGCTCGGTGTGACGCCGGAGCTCGTGCTCGATCTCGCGGCGCGCCACGCCGACGATCGGGCGGTGCTGGACGCGCTGCGCGCGCACGGGATCCCACCGGCCGCTGAGGCGTGGTTTGACGGTCAGGCGGTCGAGGACGAGCTGCAGCAGACGGGTCACTACCTGCGCGTCCGCGACCAAGACGAGCTCCCCGAGGTCGAGGACGGCCGGGTTTTCAGCGGCGCTCAGCACGGCGCCGGCGTCAGCGTCGTGTTCATCGACGCCGCACCCGGTTACGCGCAGGAACCGCACGCTCACACGGTCGAGGAGGTGGTCGCAGTTCAGGAAGGCGCGGCGACGTTCTTTCTCGGCGAGCAGCAGGCGCGGATCGTGCGAGCCGGAGAGATCGTCCGCATCCCAGCGGGAGTCTCTCATCGCTGGGTCGCCGAGCCCAGCGGCCTGCGGGCGGTCGCCGCCTACGGTGCCACGCAGATCGTGACCCAACCCGCTTGAGCACGTCTAACCGTGTGCTCGGGCGCTTGGCTCAGCTGGCGTAGTCCCAGATGAAGCTCACTTGGCGCTGTTGGGCGCCAGTGCAATGCTCCGCCGCCGGCAGCTGGATCGGCGAAGGATCGACGCGGGGGAGGATGCTCTTGGAGCTGCACGTGTAGCCGTGCGTCGAGAAGATCGGGCCGCCCGGGGTCAGCAGGATCTTCGCCCGCTGGATCACGTGTTTGGCCTGCGCGCAGGTGAGGTGCAGCACCTCGACCGGAGAGACCTCGACACCTTCCACTTTCACCCGCAGCGAGCACTTGGTCCAGTACGTGGTCGGGCCGGCCGAGACAGCGCTGACCGGGCTAGCGAGCACCGTGGCGACCGCGACGCTGAGCATGAGGCCGACCAACGCCCCACGTGTTGGTGCCGTGAAGCGGCGACGTGGGGGGAAACGGCGACGAGTGCGGTTCATGGTGAACTCCTTGACGGTTGGGCGTTCACACTACGCGGCCAAAGCTCGGCGATCACGGCACACGGTCGCCCCGGCGGTCGCGGGTACGGGGAAGGCCGCGACTACGTGGGTTCCGATGGACGACTACGCGTTGCGTGATTCGATCACCGCCGGTCGCTGCGACTGTCGTCGCTCCCCCACCGAAGGAGCGACATGACACGCACCGAACCCAGGACGTTTCGCGCCGGCGCAGCGGTCAAGCGCGGCGAACCTCATGACGAGCAAACCGTCGTGCCTTGCATGTGGTGCCCGGATCGGTAGCGGTCAACCTACGATCGAGATCCGCGGTGCGCTGGTCCACCTGCACTGCGCGATGCGTCGGCGGAAGGTGGGGCGCCGATGACCAGCCAACGGAGGGATCCGAACTGCCGATCGCGCCTGAACGGTCAGGAACCTCGTGTCAGAGCTCGGCCGATCACGGCGATGACCGCCCAAGGGGTGGACAGGGTCGGCGCACCGGAGCGGCACGCGGCCGCGGTCCTACGCCTTTCCGGGTCCGGCATGAAGCGACTCGATCCCGAGGTCGTCGCCTCGCACCTTGCTCACTTGTTGCGGGCCGCATGGGCGCTGTGCGGCTCGCGGGAGAGCGCCGAGGATCTCGTCCAGGAGACGGTCGCGACGGTTCTCTCGCGACCGCGGGTGCTGCGCGGTGGGGATGAGCGTGCGTATCTGATGCAAGCGCTGCGCAACACGTTCCTTTCGAGCAGGAGGACGGCCGCGCGCCGCCCGCATGTGACCGCGACGCTTGAGGAGATCGACACGGCCGACCAGAGCACGGCGGCGTCCCCGGAGGAAGCGGTGATCGCTGCGCAGGTGTTCCCGGCGATTGCCCGGCTGCCGGAGTCCTTTCGCCTGGCCCTAGTGGCCGTCGATGTCGCCGGCCTCTCCTACCGTGAGGCGGCGCGAGCCCTCGGCGCGCCCGAGGCGACGGTGACGACGCGGCTTCACCGCGCGCGCCGGCGAGTGGCGCGCGAGCTCGACCCCGAACACTTCGGCGCTCAGTAATCGAATGGGCGCCGCCGGGTGCCTCGACGCGTGTGGAATCAGGCGCGGCGGTGCGTGATCAGGACCGACCGTCGCGAGTGCGCGGCGACGGCGCCGGCGACGCTGCCGAGCAGCAGGTCGGCTACCCCGTTGCGGCCGTGGGAGCCGAGCACGATGAGGCTCGCGTCGTGGTCGTCGGCGAGGTCGACGATTGCCTTCCAGGTTGGCGCGGCTTCGAGTGTCAAGCTCTGCGCGCGGAAGCCGGCGGCGTCGGCCAGTGAGGCTCCCTCGGCCGCGGTCTGCTCGGCCGCCTTGTGCACGTCCTCGATCTGGGCTGCGTCGAATCGGAGCCCGGCGGCGGGGACGAACCCGATGTCGAACGGTTGCCAGGCGGTAAGCACGAGGGCGTCGCGCCCCGGCGGGAGCTGGCGCCCGGCCTCGTCGATCGCGAGCTTGGCCAGCTCCGAGCCGTCGTAGGCGAACACGATTGGTCCTGACGCGGGGACGGAAGGTTCTGTGGTCATGTCAGGCGGCCTCCTGAGCGAGCTCTCTGTGCGGGTGGGGTTTGCGGACGGCGGCGAGCAACGGCGGCGAGTACCAGGCGGGCGCCTCGCCGGCCATGAAGCGCTCGAGGTCCGGGGTCTGCGGGCGCGCTCCTCCAAGCACGTAAAGAAGCACCGCGATCGCCGCTCCCCCAACCGCGAGTCCCAGCCCGATCCAGAGGACGATCCCGGTGCCGGCCTCCGGACTGCCACCGACGGTCACGGCGAAGTGCGCGAACACCGGCGCGATCATGAATGCCGCGACGGCGCGCAACAGCTCGACGATCGCAAACACGCGCTGGAGATTCGCGGAGGGCAGGGAGAAGCCCGCGACGAACAGGGCCGGCGCGACGGTCGCGCCGAGACCGACGCCGAGCAGCCCAGAGCCGATCAACGTGAGCGCCTGGGTGGGAGGGAGCTGTATGCGGAAGACCGCGATCCCGGCGGCGAGGAACACCATCCCGCCCAAGGGCAGGTAGTGGATCAGACGTTTGTTGAACACCACGCCGAGTAGGACCGCCGTGAGCACCGCGCCCCCGAACTCGGGCAGGTAGAGCAGCCCCAGGTGAAGCGGTCCGTACCGGTGGACGAGCAGGCTCGCGGTCAGCTCCGTCGCGGACACCGAGGCGGCCGCGGCGAGCAGCGCGACCACGATTCCTGCGACCGGCATCGTGCTGACCAGCACGCTCTTGATCGTCAGGAGCGGGCGCTTGGACCGGTATTGGTTGACGATCAACAGGACGATCAGCGCCAGCCCGCCGACCAACGGCACGAACGTAGAGGCACTGACGAACGGGTGCGTCAGGAGCTTGGAGGCGCCGTAGAACGCGGCCAACGAACCCGAGGCCGCCAGCGCGATCGCCACTGGGGCCCAAGGGGCGCTGCGGTTAGCCGGCGGAGCATCCTCGAAGGTCAAGAGCGACAGCGCAAGCGCCGTCAGCGAGATGCCGGCAACAATCCAAAACAGCGGCCGCCAGCCGTCCGCGCTGGCCTGGAGGCCGCCGATCGTCGGACCGAGCGCGACCGCCCCGAAGATGCACATGTTCATGATCACCGCGGTCACGCGCAGCTGCGCAACCGGATAGCCGAGCACCAGTGGCGGCACGGCCGCGATCAAGAGCAGGCTCGTGCTCAGCCCTTGCAGGATGCGTCCGGCAATGAACATCGCGGGGTCCTGCGCCGCGGCCGTCAAGACCGACCCGATCACGAGCAGGCAGGCGTACACGACCAGCATGCGCCGCTGCGGCAGGTGCTGAGCGAACGCCACCGCCAACACGGTGCCCATCGCGTAGCCGGCGTTGGCCAGGCCCGAGGCGAGGCTCATCGTCTGGAGGCTCATGTGCAGCTGCTGGGCGATGATCGGCGCCACCGATCCGAGCGCGGCCGACAGCGCCAGATAGGGCACCAGCGCGCAGACGACCATCGTCGCCGCCGCGGGATATATGCCGGCAAGCCTGCCCTGCCGCACTAGTGCGCCCCCTGCGGGGGCGAGTGCTTGCCGAGGGTCGGATTAGTGCTTGTGGCGCTCGGCGGGGACTGGCGCAGCTGGCGCCCGAGACGGCGAGCCTCGGCGGCGACTACCGCCAGATAGTGGCGATCAGCCGCCCGCTGAACCGCACGCCTGCTTGACAGCTTCGGCGCGCCATCCGGGCGCTGCTCAAAGGACATTGCCGGCCTCCCTGGCAACGTAGAGGCCCGCGACGTAGCGGAGCGCCCGGCGCTTGGCGCCAAACCCGGTAAAGCGGACGAGCTCGCGGCCGTTTGACAGCGTCACCGCCCAGCCGTGACGGATGGGTGTGAGCATGATTGCGAGTGCGTTCATCGTGCGCCTCCTTTGAGGCGAGAAGCTTTGAATTGGGTCGATCCGGACAGTCGTCACCACTTGCCACAGTGTTGCATAAGCGGATACTCGTGTCCGTATTGGCTCCGTTTCCAGGGATTCTGCGCTACCTTTGGGCCGGAGCCTTGTGGAGAACGCAGTCCGGTACTAGACTGTTTGCGTGTCGACTGCGAGTCAAGCCCCGAGACGCAAGGACGCTCAGCTCAATCGCGAGGCGATCCTCGCTGCGGCGAGAGAGCTGTTCGCCGAGCGACGCGACGTCCCGATGTACGAGGTCGCCCGTCGAGCGGGCGTGGGCCAGGCGACGCTGTATCGCAATTTCCCCGACCGCCGAAACCTTGTCGCGGCGCTCCTCCAGGAGCAGATTGAGCTGGTCGAGCAGGTCGCCGCCGAGCACGACGGCGATCCCGACGCATTCTTCGTGCTGCTGCGCGAGATCGTCGAGAACATGGCGACCTCGCACGCGCTCGGCGAGCTCGCGCGTGAGGACGCCTGCCTCGGCACCGCGCTCGAGCGGCGTCGACAGCGCATCGCCGAACTGATCAAGCAACCGCTCCGGGACGCCAAGGCCGCGGGCACCCTGCGACGCGACTTGACCGTCGACGACGTATTTCTCGTCGTCTCGATGATCAAGGGTGCAGTAGCCCGTGCGGACGGTCCCGCCGCGCAAGCGGCCGCCGCCAGTCGCGCACTCGCGCTCGTCCAGGACGGGCTAGCAGCCTAAACCGAGCTGCTCGGCAATCCAGCGGGTCCACGCCATGGCCCGGCATGCGCTGTCCCCGTCGAATCGGTGATCACCTGGCCGGTGAGCTCATAACAGGCGGCGAGCAGGCCGTCTTGGACGGCGGGGTCGGCGACGGCCGGGTGCGTTACTCGTGGCCGTCGATGGTAGAAGTGGCGGCCGCTTTCCCGCGCGAGTTGGTCGCTACTGGTGGCGAGCCAGACCTGCGTCTCGGCCCCAGGGCCGATCTCGCCGGGCGCCGCCCGGCCCCCCATCCTCGTCCGCACCCAGCCGGGGTCCACGGAGCTGCTGACCACATTCGGCCACCGGCGAGCGACCGCGGCGGCGAGCACGGCGTCAAAGAGCTTGGAGTCGGAGTACGCCTGGTAGCCGTCCCAGCGCCGGTGCTCCCACTGCAGGTCCGCAAGGCCTGGATCACCTGATCTGTGCAGGCCCGAGCTGAGGTAGATGAGCCGCGCCGGCCGGTTAACGAGCGCGGTCAGCAGGTAGGGCGCCAGGACGTTGGTCTGAAAGACGTGCTCGAGGCCATCCTCGGTCGCGCGCCGGGTGGGCTCGCGGTAGCCGACCCCGGCGTTGTGGATGATCGCGTCGAAGGCGCCCGCGGCGTTGATCAGGTCGGCAAGCGCTCGGGTGCTTGCGATCGAGGAGAGGTCGCCCGGAAGCGCTGCGGCCGCTCCCGGTACGCCGGCCAACGCCTGCGCTGCGCGCGCCTCGTCGCGAGCGTGCAGGACCACTTCGTGGCCCCCGCGGACGAGCTGTTGGGCCGCCTCGCGACCGAGCCCGTCGGCCGACCCTGTGATCAGCACCTTGGACATCAGACGAGCACCGAGCCGCCGTCTACGGTGACGATCGTGCCGCTGCTGTAGCCGTTGCGCATCAGATAGAGGAAGGTTTCCGCGATGTCGCTGACCTCGCCTACGCGACCGACCGGCAGGGCTTCTGAGAGCGAGTCGTACATCGCGGAGCGGTCCTCCTCGCTCATCGCCCGCCATAGGTCGCTGCGTACCACGCCGGGCGAGACGGCGTTGACGCGAATCGGGGCGAGCTCGACTGCCAAGGCACGGGTGAGCGCGTCCAGCGCGCCGCAGATAGCCGCCGCGACGGTCCAGTTCGGCTCCGGGCGGGTTCCTGCGATCCCGGAGCTCAGGACGATCGACCCGCCTGGGCGCAAGTGCCCCACCGCGTGCTTTACCGCCGCGTAGGCGCCCCAAAGGCGAACGTCGAGGGCGCGCTGGGCGGCTTCGAGGTCCGTGTCTGCGATCGCGCCGATCTGCAGCGTCTCACCCGCGGTAAACGCGAGATGGTCGAAGCTGCCCAATCGGTGGAAGAGATCGCGGATCTCCTCCTCGCGGCGAACATCGACGGTGTAGCCCTCGGCGCTCGCCGGCAGCCGGGCGAGCGCCGCGTCGATCCGCTCCGCGCTACTTGACGCGACGATGACCGTTGCTCCATCGGCCGCGGCCCGCTCGGCGGTGGCCAGGCCGATCCCGGAGCTGCCGCCCAAGATCACGATCCGTTCAGATTCGAATTGAGTGTTCACTTGACCGTCAGCGTTCCCTGCATGCCCGCCTGGCGATGCCCAGGAACCGAGCAGTAGTACGTATACGTGCCGGGCTTGAGTGACACGGTGAAGCTCTTGGTCCCGCCGTCGAACGTCGGCGTCCTTCCCAGGACCTTGTTCGCCGAGTTGACGATGACGACGTTGTGGGAGATCGCCGAGTTGTTGGTGAACTTGATGGTCACCTTGCCGGCCTTCGCGGTCAGCTTGTTGGTGTCGAACATGAGCATGTCGTCCATTGGAGCCAGGCTGACGGTGCTCGAGCTGCTCGCTGCAGGTGGCCGCTTCGGCGCTGGCGTCTTCGTGGTCGACGTCGGCGCTGGGAGCTTGCCCGTCGCCCCGAGCCGATAGGCGATGATCAGCGCCTTCTGGCCGGGCCCGCTCGGGAAGCTGCCGGCAGTGAGGACCGTGTCGCCCACAACGCCAACGGGCGCGTTGGTTCCCGCTGAGAGCTTCGTCTTCCACAGCTCATCGCCGGTGCTCTCACTAAGCGCGTACAGGGTTCCATCAAACGTGGTCGTGAAGACGACGTTGTTGGCGATCGTCGCCGCGCCGTAGGCCGACGACGGCAATTTGTGGTCCCATCGGATCTTGCCGGTCGCCGCGTCGACTGCGACTACCTCGCCCGTGCCCTTGCTGAATGGCACCGCGGGCGAGATGCCCGTGAGGCCCTGGCTCTTATACGTCCAGGGCAGGTTGTTGACGGCGGCGAACACGGTCTTGCCGTTCGAGGCAAGCTGGGATTCCACACCGCCGAGGTCGCCCGGCTCGACGGTCTCCGGGATGTGCAGCTTGGCGAAGTTGCCCTTTTCGGCGATCAGGTTGTCGTTGTCGTGGCCGTTGTGCACGCCCACCGACCGCTTCCACACGAGCTTGCCCGTCTGCGCGTCGACGGCGATCATGAAACCGGCCTTGCCGGCATCGATCACGACCGGCCTGCCGTTCGACGTGGACAGGATCGGCGAGTTCTCGAGGTCCCAGTCATAGATATCGTGCGGCGTCAGCTGGTAGTGCCAGATCAGCTTGCCCGTCTTGGAGTTGAGCTTGACAATCGAGTCGGTGTACAGATCCGGCCCGGGACGGCTCGAACCCCACGGAAACTTCGCGGACCCGGTGAAGGGCGCTGGATTCGAGACGCCGATGTACAGGTTCCCCTGCGTATCGAACGACGGCGGGTTCCACATGCCACCGCCTGAGTTGATGTTCTTGTGGGCTGAGGACCAGAGGTTCGCGGGCACCTCGTCGAACTTCCACCTGGTTGTCCCGGTCGAGGCATCCAGTGCCCACAGAACAGCCTGGCCGTTGCCGGCGTAGAAAGTGTTCGGGTTGCCGGGCACGGTCGACACGTAGACCGCGCCGTCGTTGTATCCCGGGGCCATGTCGATGCCCTCGCTGGCGTTGCGGACCAGTGTCTTGGTCCACAGCTGCTTTCCCGTCGCAGCGTCCAGTGAGAAGGCCGCCCGGTTAGTCGCCCCGTACAGGTTGCCGTTGGCGAACGTCAGCCCGTTCGGACCTTCGTTGGGCGAGTTGTACTTGTGCGTCCAGATGACCTTGCCGCTCGTGAGGTTGATCGCCTGGACGTTGGAGTCAAGGTCCTGCGTGTAGAGCACGCCGTTGGCTGCGACCGGGGTGGTCGCATACGCGCCGAAGGCGCCGTGGGCGGTGATCGGCAGGGTCCACGCGACTCCGAGCGTCGACACGTTGGACGCGTTAATCGGGCCACCGACATTCCGCGTGTTCTGGGGGTCGGCACCGGGCAGGGTCCAAGTAGTGAGAGAGGAAGGCGAATGCGCTGGGTTCGTCGTCGCAGCTGGTGTGCTGTTCGTCTTGCCTCCGCTGCCGCAGGCGGCCACGACGATGATGGTCGCGGCGAGCGCAGCCGCGCTGGCAAGGAAGGTGATGGGCTTGTTGCGAGTCATGTCGTCCCTTCGGCTGGGGGTGCATCGACAGTCGCAGCAAGCGGCGATGATCGAATCACGCGACGCGTAGTCCGCAGCCGGAAACCCTCGTAGTCATGTGCGCGCCGGGGCCTGACGCAACGGAGATGCGACTGTGAACGAACTCGCGGTCGACCATTTGTTGGGCGGGCCGTCGAAGTCTGGGACGCTGGGGATGCGCGTCCGCTAGGCGGTAGCCGATCCCGTGGTTGGTGTGGATCAGGGGCTCGCCGTCGGCGGACTCGATCTTGTGTCGGAGGTTGGCGATGTGAGTGCGTAGCGTCTGGCGGGCGTCCGCGTGCGCAGTGCCCCAAACCTGCGCTAGGAGCGTGTTGTGGGTCAGCAGCCGTCCGCGATTCTGTGTAAAGACCCTGAGGAGCTTGAACTCGATCGGTGTGAGCTGGACCACCTCGCCTTCGCGGCGCACTGCGCGTGCGGCGAGGTCAATTTCAAGACCGTTCAAGTGCACGCATGGTTCCTCGCTTCCGGGGTCGGCTCGTCGCAGCTTTGCGTGCAGCCGGGCCACGAGTTCGCGCGGCCGAAACGGCTTGGTCACGTAGTCGTCGGCGCCGGCCTCAAACGCGCGCACCTGCTGCTCTTCGTCGCACACGGCCGATAGCAGGATCACCGGCATCGCGCTCCACTCGCGCAGGCGGCGGCATACCTCCACGCCGTCGCCGTCGGGCAGCACAAGCTCGATGACCGCGGCCGCGGGCATGCGCACGGCGCAACGGTCGAGCGCCTCCCCCGCGGTGCGGGTCGCGTCCACCTCAAACCCCGCCCTGCGCAACACGACCCGCAGAGCGTGCAAGCTCTGCGACTCGGCGTCGCACAACAGGATCGGGCTCCGGTAGCGCACGGTCCGCTCGCCGTCAACGGCCGCGGAGTGGTTCGGCTGGAGAGTCCTCGCTCCAGGCCAGGGCGTCGGCGCGCCGCACGAGGCCGGCGTACACCTCGGCGGACCGCTCTTCCGCGTCCAGCGCCGCCACATACGACCCGAACGCGATCCTGCCACTGGCGCCACTATCGATCGCCCAGAAGCGATACGCATCCCCCACCCGAGCGCACGTCTCGCGCCAGTCGACATACGCCTCGATCAACTGATCAACGAGCCGCTCTCGGCTCAGCATTTCCACTCCGCGCTGGGGAGGACCGTCAAGGGGTCTGGCACGAGTCATGTTGCCTCCTTCAACTGGGGAGCATCGACAGTCGCAGCGACGAGCGGCTTTCGAATCACGCGACGCGTAGTCGTTCACGGGACGACTCGTAGTCCGGGCTGTTTTGCCTCTTCTCGGTCGAGCGCTGCGCGATATGGTCGGTGTTGCATGGTCACCGAGGGGCCGGCGCAGGTGTTCCACGGTCGGCGCGTTGAGCGCCAGGCGCTGGATCGGCTGCTCGAGGCCGTGCGTGGGGGGCAGAGCCGGGTGCTTGTGGTGAGCGGCGAGCCGGGGGTTGGCAAGACGGCGCTGCTGGAGTCCGCGATCAGCTCCGCGTCGGGGTTCCGGATTGTGCGCGCGGTTGGTGTGGAGTCAGAGATGGAACTCGCGTTCGCGGCCATGCAGCAGTTGTGCGCGCCGTTGCTGGATCGGCTGGACCGGCTCCCTGCTCCGCAGCAAGACGCTCTTGGCGTGGCGTTCGGGTTGCGCGCGGGCGACGCGCCGGACCGGTTCCTGGTCGGCCTGGCCGTGCTGAGTCTGTTGGCGGAGGCGGCTGAGGAGCGGCCCCTGGTGTGCGTTATTGATGACGCACAGTGGCTTGATCGAGCTTCGGCGCAGGCGCTCCTGTTCGTAGCGCGCCGGCTTTTGGCCGAATCGGTCGCGCTGCTGTTGGTGACGCGCGATCCGGGTGATGAGCTCAAGGGCTTGCCGGGGCTGATGGTCGAGGGTCTGCGTAACGGTGATGCGCGCGCGCTGTTGGGCTCGGCCGTGCGGGTTCCGTTGGACGAGCGGGTGCGGGAGCGGATCGTGGCTGAGACGCGCGGCAACCCGCTGGCCCTGTTGGAACTGCCGCGCGGGTTGACAGCGGCGGAGCTGGCCGGCGGGTTCGGCTTGCCGGACGCGCCGGCGCTATCTGGGCGGATTGAGGACAGCTTTCGCCGCAGGCTCGCGGCGCTGCCGGCGGATACCCAGCAGCTGTTGCTGGTCGCGGCGGCCGAGCCGGTGGGCGACCCGGTGCTCGTGTGGCGGGCGGCCGGGCGGCTCGGGATCGAGGTTCAGGCGGCGGCCGACACCGACGGCTTGCTCGCGATCGGCGCGCGGGTGACCTTTCGTCACCCGCTGGTCCGCTCGGCCGTCTATCGCGCGGCCTCGGCAGAGGACAGGCACGCCGCGCATCGTGCGCTGGCCGACGCCACCGACCCTGAGGTCGATCCGGACCGACGTGCCTGGCACCTCGCGCAAGCGACGGCGGGGTTCGATGAAGACGTCGCCGCCGAGCTCGAACGCTCGGCGGGCCGCGCACAGGCGCGCGGGGGGTTGGCGGCAGCGGCGGCGTTTTTGGACCGCGCGGTCGCGCTCACGCCTGAGCCGTCGCGAAGGGCGAGCCGAGCGCTCGCCGCTGCCCAGGCCAAGCACCAAGCCGGCGCATTCGACGCGGCATTCAGACTGGTCGCCATCGCAGAGTCCGGACCGCTGAACGAGCTCCAGCGCGCCCAGGTAGAACTGCTGCGCAGTGAGATCGAGTTCGCGGTCAACCGTGGCCGAGACGCCCCACCCTTGTTGCTCAAGGCGGCCAGACGGCTCGAGCCGCTCGACATCGGCATTGCGCGCGTGACCTATCTGGAGGCGTTGTCAGCGGCGATCTCCGCCGGTCGCCTGGGCGCCCGCGACGGCGTGCGCGAGACGGCGGATGCGGCGCGCCGGGCAGCCCCGTCGCCGGAACCACCGGGAGCGCCCGATCTTCTCCTCGACGGGCTTGCGTTGCTGCACACGGAGGGGTACGGCGCGGGAACGCCGATGTTGAAGCGGGCACTACGGGCGTTCCGCGCCGACGAGCTCTCCAGCGAGGATGGGATCCGCTGGCTGTGGCTCGCGTGCCGCACCGCAATGGATCTGTGGGACGACGAAAGCTGGTTCGTGCTCTCCGCCCGACAGATCCAGCTCGCCCGCGACGCCGGCGCGCTGACCGTCCTGCCGCTGGCGCTCAACCTGCGAGCGGGCATCCACATTTTCGCCGGAGAGTTCGCAGCGGCGGAGACGTTGAGCGAAGAAGCGGACGCGGTCAGCGACGCGATTGCAAACCCGAGCATCCGCCACGCCCGCGTGTTCCTCGCCGCTTGGCGCGGCCAACAGGAGGAGACGGCAGCGCTTACGGCGGCCAGCGACCGGGACGCCACCGCCCGCGGCGAGGGTCGGACGATCGGCGTCGGCAAGTACGCGACCGCGGTGCTCTACAACGGCCTCGCTCAGTACGAGGAGGCGCTGACCGCCGCCCGGCAGGCCACCGACTACCCGCAGGATCTGGCGTTCTTCGGGTGGGGGCTGGTCGAACTCATCGAGGCGGCCGCCCGGTGCGGGGAGGACGATCTCGCCGCCGACGGCGCGCGCCGGCTGTCGGAGCTGACCCGTATCACTGGCACCGATTGGGCATTGGGGACCGAAGCCCTGTGCCGAGCGCTGGTGAGCGAGGATGACGTCGTCGAGGACCTCTTCCGAGAGGCGATCGCGTGGCTCGCCCGCACCCGCGTCCGCGTGCAGCTCGCCCGCGCCCACCTCTTGTACGGCGAATGGCTGCGCCGCGGGCGTCGCCGGCTCGACGCCCGCGACCAGCTTCGCCGCGCTCACGAGCTGTTTGTGGAGTTCGGCATGGAGGCGTTCGCGGAGCGCGCCCGGGTCGAGCTCGGGGCGACTGGCGAGCACGCGCGTAAACGGACCGTCGAGACGCGTGACGACTTGACTCCCCAGGAAGCGCAGATCTCCCGCCTTGCGGCCGACGGTGCCACAAACCCGGAAATCGCGGCCCAGCTGTTCATCAGCCCGAGCACCGTCGACTACCACCTGCGCAAGGCGTTCCGCAAGCTGGGAGTGAAGTCCCGCCACCAGCTCAAACAGCACCTGCTCTAACGCAGCATCACGTCCACACGGCTAGTACCCATACCCACCGCCTGAGCTCGCACCGCCGCCGGAGCTCGATGCGGGTGCGGAGTCCTGGGTTCCCGAGGGAGTGAGCGCGAACCAGGGGGCGCCGAACGCGGTCACGCCCTGGCCGGTTGTCTGGCCGGGCTTCTGGTCCTTGATGAACAGGTAGAGCGGGTGGCCGTTGTAGGTGACCTGACGATTGCCGCCCGCGCGGGTGATCGTTCCGAGCTCTGAGGCCGTCAGTCCGGTGCCGGCGGTCGGCTTGCCTTTGGCCAGCAGCGGTGGCCATGCGGTCGCGCACGCGCCCGTGCACGCACTCTTGGCGCCGACGTCGGCCTTGAACAGGTACAGAGTGCGGCCGGTGGAGTCGACGAGGATCGATCCGAGGCCGCTATTCGCCACGCCTACGGTCGCCGAGGCGCCGCTCGAGGTCTTCGGTGTCGCCGCCGTCGCGGCGTTCCCACCGCCGCCGCACGCCGCGATGGCCAGAGCGGCGATTGGTATGACCGCCGCACTGGCGAGGAAGGTGATCGGTCTGTTGCGTGTCATGTCGCTCCTTCGGGTTGGTCGGATCGACAGTCGCAGCGCGCGGCCGTGGTCGAATCAGGCAACGCGTAGTCCGCGGCCGAAAAGCTCGTAGTCACGCGACGTCGAGAGGACCGTGGGCGCGATATGGTCAGAGCTGCATGGTCACCGAGGGGCCGGCGCACGCGTTCCACGGTCGGCGCGTTGAGCGCGAGGCGCTGGAGCGGCTGCTCGAGGCGGTGCGTGGTGGGCAGAGCCGGGTGCTGGTGGTGAGCGGCGAGCCGGGGGTGGGGAAGACGGCGCTGGTTGAGTCTGTGATCGGCTCTGCGTCGGGGTTCGGAGTGATGCGCGCGGTTGGTGTGGAGTCGGAGATGGAACTGGCGTTCGCTGCGTTGCAGCAGTTGTGCGCGCCTGTGCTGGATCGGCTGGATCGGCTCCCTGCCCCGCAGCAGGATGCGCTTGGGGTCGCGTTCGGGCTGCGTGCTGGGGGGACGCCGGATCGGTTTCTGGTGGGGTTGGCGGCGTTGAACGTGTTGTCGCAGGTGGCCGAGGAGCGGCCGCTTGTGTGTGTGGTTGATGACGCACAGTGGCTTGATCGGGCCTCGGCGCAGGCGCTCGTGTTCGTGGCGCGGCGGTTGTTGGCGGAGTCGGTCGCGCTGGTGTTCGTCACGCGTGTCCGTGGCGAAGAGCTGGCGGGACTTCCGGGGTTGGTTGTCGAGGGTCTGGGCAATCATGATGCGCGCGCCCTGCTGGGTTCGGTCGTGCGGGTGCCGTTGGATGAGCGAGTGCGCGAGCGTCTCGTGGCCGAGACGCACGGCAATCCGCTGGCGTTGTTGGAGTTGCCGCGGGGGTTGACGCCGGCTGAGCTGGCGGGCGGGTTCGGTTTGCTGGACGCACCGGGTCTGTCGGGCCGGATCCAGGACAGCTTTCGTGGGCGACTAGAAGGCCTTCCGGTCGAGACGCAGCGGCTGTTGCTGGTGGCGGCGGCGGATCCGGTCGGCGACCCGGTATTGGTGTGGCGGGCGGCCGCACGCCTTGGGATCGGGGTCCGGGCGGCGGCAGACACAGACGGGTTGCTCACGATCGGCGCGAGCGTGACCTTTCGTCATCCACTGGTTCGCTCGTCCGTCTATCGCGCGGCCTCGGCGGAGCAGAGACAGGCTGTCCATGGGGCGCTGGCCGACGCCACCGATCCTGAGGTCGATCCTGATCGTCGTGCCTGGCACCTTGCCCAAGCGACGCCCGGCCTCGACGAGGACGTCGCCTCCGAGCTGGAGCGTTCAGCCGGACGCGCTCAGGCGCGCGGAGGACTGGCGGCAGCGGCCGCGTTCCTGGAAAGAGCGGCCGTCCTGACGCCCGAGCGCTCGCGCCGGGCGACGCGAGCGCTCGCCGCGGCCCAGGCCAAGCACCAGGCCGGCGCGTTCGACCCGGCACTCCGACTGATTGCCATCGCAGAATCCGGACCGCTGAATGAGCTCGAGCGCGCCCAAGTGGAGTTGCTACGAGGTCAGATCGCGTTCGCGTTGAACCGCGGCAACGACGTTCCACCTCTGTTGCTGAAGGCCGCCAAGCGGCTCGAACCGCTCGATCAGAGGCTCGCGCGCGAAACCTATCTGGAGGCGCTCACCGCCGTCTTGTTTCCGGCCCATTTGGCGCCCAGCGGAGATGTGCTCGAGACCGCGCGAGCCGCTAGGGCGGCGCCTCCGTCGTCGCAGCCATCGCGCGGGTCTGATCAGCTGCTGGATGGCCTGGCGCTGCTGATCACGGACGGATACGCCGCCGGCACGCCGACGCTGAAAATGGCGATCAACGCCTTCCGAGGCGAGGATATGGACCGAGGGGAGGGGCGTCGGTGGCTGTGGCTCGCATCTCGCGTCGCGGCATTCTTGTGGGACGACGAGGCTTGGGACGCGATCTCCGCGCGCTTCGTCCAGCTTGCGCGTGATGCCGGGGCGCTGAGCGCGCTCCCCTTGGCACTGACGACACGCACGGGGATGCACCTGTTCACGGGGGAGCTCGCCATTGCTTCCTCCCTGGTCGATGAGTTGGCGGCTGTAAACGAGTTGACTGGATCCAACCTGGCGGCGTACGCCGCACTGACAGTAGCCGCCTTCCAGGGGCGGGAAGCAGAGGCCGCGCCGCTGATCGAGGCCGCCACGAAGGAGGGCGTGCGTAGAGGAGAGGGACAGGCGCTGACATTCATTTACTGGGCCGCCGCCGTGCTCCATAACGGACTTGGGCGCTACGACGAGGCGCTCGCCGCGGCGCAACGCGCCACCGAGGCCCCGCTTGAGATCCGGCTTGCGACGTGGGGGTTGGTTGAGCTGATCGAGGCAGCCGTCCGGAGCGGGAAGGCCGAGCTGGCGGTCGCTGCGCTGGGTCGGCTTTCGCAGACGACCGCGGCCGGTGGGACGGACTGGGCGCTGGGGATCGAGGCCCGCTCGCGCGCGCTGCTCAGCGACAACGAGACCGCCGAGCGTCTTTACCGTGAGGCGATCGAGCGGCTAGAGCGGACGCGCGTTCGTGTGGAGCTTGCTCGCGCCCATCTCTTGTACGGCGAATGGCTGCGCCGCGAGCGTCGCCGGCTCGACGCGCGCGAGCAGCTACGCCGCGCTCACGAGCTGTTTGTGGAGTTCGGGATGGAGGCGTTCGCCGAGCGCGCCCGGGTCGAGCTCGGCGCGACCGGCGAGCACGCCCGCAAACGGACCGTCGAGACGCGCGACGAGCTGACCCCCCAGGAGGCACAGATCTCCCGCCTCGCGGCCGAGGGTGCGACCAACCATGAAATCGCGGCCCAGTTGTTCATCAGCGCCAGCACCGTCGACTATCACCTGCGCAAGGCGTTCCGCAAGCTGGGAGTGAAGTCCCGCCACCAACTCAAGCAGCGCCTGCTCGAGCCAGGCGTACACGCCGAGCCCGCCACTCCCGGGCACTGACCGTGTCGGTCGGAGTCGGCGTCGGCACCTGCCTAACTTCGCTCAACGAGTGGCACGGAATATCGAACTACCACCTGATGAGCGACACACCTGACAACCTCAACTACGGAACCATCGCCCACGCGACACGGATCGCCTACGGGGTGGCGCACCACCTCTCCCAGCACGGCTAGGCTGTCTCGGCGAAGACGGCGACGGCGACCTGGTAGGAGTCAAACGCTCGGGCGGCGCCGGCGTATGCCTCGAGGTGGATGAACAGCTCGACGATCTCGTCTTTGCTGACGCCGTTGTTCAGGGCGATTCGCAGCTGGCCGCGAAGCGGCTCGTGAGTCCCGAGGGTCGCGGCGATCGCAACCGAGATGAGGCTGCGCGATCGCGTGTCGAGCTGCCGGGTTCGTGTCCAGCTGTCCCCGAACGTGTGAAGCGTCGCGAGCCGGCGAAACTCGTTCCCGCTTTCAGGCTCTCCAGGACTGAGGGGCAGGTCCAGTGGCCGACCAAGGAGCTCTCCGGCGAGCTCACGAGCGGCATCGTAGGTATCGGTCATCGTCGTGCTCCAAGATCGTTTCGCGGCGTTTGTCGGTTTTGGCGTTGTTCGAGCGCGGATCGCAGCACGCGGCGAGCCAGCCTGTCGAGGGCTGAGTTGCCGGGCTGACTGTCGCGGATCGCGGGAAGGAGCGCCTCCAGTCCGAGGTTGCTGCACGGGCCGGTTGTGGTTCGGACAGCTTCGTCGATCCAGTTGATGGCTTGCTCGAGTCGCGGTGATGGCTCTGCGATCCCGAGCGCCGTTCGCCATGCAGCGCCTGAGTGCGCGTTTGCTGTCACGGGCACGATGCGTTCGGGCGCAAACGTGGCTGCTTCTGCCACCGCCTCGGCCCAGGACGTGAGGATGGTCAGTTCTTCGGGCTCCAGCACGGGTTGGGTTAGCGGCGCGCGGCGGTGGGCGGGTGGCCCCGAGCCGGTGCTCGAGGCTCGGATTTGGGTGACGCTCACGTCAAAGAACTCGCTTCCATTTTCGATCGGTCGCCGGCCGTCGGAGCTGCGTCGGGTAGCGCGATCCGCGCTTGCGGATATGAGCACGCCGTGAGCGTCGGGTTCGAGCGGAATCTCGCGGATCCCGCGGCCGGGGTCCTTCCACAGCGCGATCACCTGCGACGCGGCAACGCCGGCAGGACGGGAGCGCTGGGCCATGCCGTATGACGTGAGTGTCAGGACAGTTGAGCCGGGGTCATCGGCCAGGACGCTGGCGTAGCGTGCTGCCCAGCGGGAGTTGAGCTGCGGCCCGTCGAGCAGCGGGGTGACGACAGTCATCGGACCGACGGAGCGCAGCACGTCGGCGACGTCGTCGATCTGCGCGAGGTCCTCGCACACGAGTGCTACGACCGTTGAGCCTTCGCCGACTTCGACGATTTGGATCGAGCGACGGGGGACTTCCATCGCTTCCCACCACCGGATGTGGGGGTGTAGCGCGCCGCCGAGATGGTATTGGTAGATCTGATTTTCGTCTAGCGACCAGCGGTGGTGCTTGCTCTGGCGAATGTGAACCCAGTGCTCACCTGTTGACGCGCCGATGTGGACCCAGTTGCCGGGGAACTGCCCCGGGTCCTCTGCGCGCTGTCGGACTCCGGTGATCAGACCGATCACGCCGTGATGGCTGAGCAGCGCCTCGAGCTCTTCGATCTCGGTGTAGTCAACGGCACTCTCGGGCAGCGTGACAACGGTGACCTGGCCGACCTCGTCGTTGGCGGCGACGAGCGTCCGATCGACGAGGTCGAAGTCGAGCCCCTCAGACGGCGCGAATTCAAAGAAGCCAAACGGCTCCGTGGTCATCCTCCGCACCGAGTCCTCGACCGGGCGGAAGTCTGATTCTCTGACCCGTAACGGCCACGGGAGTAGCAGGCGATTGACCCCCTTGTCGTGCGGCTTGAGGCCCGGTCGACGGCCAAGCACCTTGTGCCAGCGAACCTCGACACCGGGACGGTGCACCGAGGCATAGCGAGCGAGCGACCGCAGCGAGGTGCCGTCGGGAGGTGTACGGAGCTTTGGCAGCACCCGCAAGAAGCTTGTGGGGATCCGAGCCAAGGATCCAGTTCTGGCCAGCAGCTCCCGGCCGTGGGCTCGATACATCAAGCCCTCGCCCTCGGACGCGTCCAATGCCACGCCCAGCCCGGCGCACGCCTCGTCGGCGATCGCGTGCACTGTCAGCAGCGCCTCGCACAGTCGCCAGTTCCGCGCATCGCGGAGATGCTCCATCGGGATCTCGGCTCCCTCGCGCAACACGTCCCATTCCTCAGCCAAGAGGTCCGGAATGGGGCTGCGTTGATCCTCCAGCCAGGCGGTCCACCCCCGGGCCGCGTCGACGACGGCGTCGGGCCACTCCGGCACGCGTTCGGGCGGCCACTGCGTCCCGCGAGGCGCGGACAGCGCGAAGCGGTATGCCTCCGAGCGCTCGAGGATCACGTCGGTGAGCGCAAACAGATCGGGGGGCCAAGCGAGGAGCTCGTCGTCGATCGTGCGTCCCGCCACCGCCTGCCACACAGCAGCAAGCTTCGGCTCCTGGGACACAACTTCGAGCACGCCCATCTCAGGTCCCGATCGGGCGGACGGGGTGGGCGGAGATGATCGTCTGGTCGGGGTCGTAGGTCGCCTTGATGCTCTGTAGTCGGTCGTAGGAGGCGGGTGGGAGCACGACCTCCGCCTCGGCTGGGGTTTCGACGAAGTTGTAGTAGTCATATCCGGCATGCCACGGCGCGAGGGCGTCCTTGAGCGCTCTCACGCGAGTGCGGATCCCGCTCGCGAGTTCGGGTGTGGGGGGAAAGCCGCCGGCGAACATCGCGTACTTGGCGTCGATCTTTGGTTGGGCGCCGGCGCCCGGGGTCTCGCGCGCGAGCGCGCCGCCGAGGTGTCGGATCTCGATGCTCTGCACCGGCGTGTCGACGCCCGGGCCCGCGAGCGCGAGCACCGTGTCGATCGCGGCGGCGGGCACGTCGGCGAGAAACGCGCCGTCGCCGACCACGGGCATAGGCTGTTCGGGGTCCATGTTCAGTTGCGCGAGCGCGGGCGGGCGGATCGTCGCGAACGTGTCGAGCTCGGGACCGAGCTCACGCAGCGGTCCGAGCAACTCCGCGCCTGCGCGTGCGGCGCCGAGGTAAGCGGCCTCGACCAGCGCGAACGCGCGACCCCGCAGAGCCGCTGGGATCTCGTCGACGGCGGGCAACCGCAGGATGCGGCCCAACGAGGTCATCTCGTCCGGGACGGTGTCAGTCCACCGGCGCCACGCGTGCAAGACGTCCGCGCCGTGGTCGAGCGAGAAGAACAGCGCTCCGGCGTAGAGATCCGCAACCGGATATAGCGCCATCTCCAGCGCCGTCACGACCCCCACGCTTCCGCCACCGCCCCTCACCGCCCAGAACAGATCGGGCTCGTGTTCAGCGTCGGCGCGCACCAGCTGCCCATCCGGGGTCACGACCTCCACGGCCGTGACGCTGTTGGCGGCGAGCCCATACCGCCGCGAAAGCCACCCCATCCCGCCACCGAGCGTGTAGCCCGTCACGCCCACGTTCGGCGACGTACCCGCAAGCGCCGCCAGGCCGTACTCCCCCACAGCAACGGTGACGTCCTCCCACTGAGCTCCCGCCTGCGCACGCGCGACGCCGCTCGCGGCATCGACGTCGACACTGCGCATCCGCGCGGTCTTGAGCAGCATTGCACCCTCCAGCGACTCCACCGGACCGGCCCCGTGACCCGTTGACTGCGGTGCGATGCGCATCCCCTGTGAGCGGGCGAAGCGGACTGCGCGGACCACGTCGACGGCGGACTCGGCGTACACGACAACCGCGGGCCGCTGATCAACAACGAGGTCCCACGCCCGCCGCGCTTCGTCATAGCCACCGTCGCCCGCGACAAACACGTCGCCGGCGACCATCGCTTTCAGCGTCTCGAGGCTCGAAGGGGCAATCGTCTCTGAGGTATTCATTGTTTCTACAGATCACAGGGCGTTGCGCAGGATTGCGATCGCTTGCGCGATCGCGGCGCGCGTCGCCTGCGTTTCGCTGAGCGCGTTCAGCATCAGGAAGTCGTGCGTGATGCCGTCGTAGCGGACGGTTGTGACCGCGGTCCCAGCCGCGCGCAGTCGTGCGGCGTAGGCCTCGCCTTCGTCGCGCAGCACGTCGGCCTCGTCGACGATCACGAACGCCGGCGGGAGGCCGGCGAGCTGCTCGTCGCCGGCGCGAAGCGGCGACGCGAACGGCTCCAGGCGCCGACCGACATCGGGCTCGTAGGCGTCCCAGAACCAAGCCATCATCCTCGCGGTGAGGAAGTAGCCCTCGGCGAACCGCGCGTAGGAGCCGGTGTCCATGGCGGCGTCCGTGACCGGGTAGTACATCGACTGATGCACGAAGCGCACGTCGCCGCGCTCCTTGGCCATGAGTGTGAGCGCGGCGGTCATGTTGCCGCCGACCGAGTCGCCGGCGACCGCGATGCGGTTGGGGTCGAGCTGGTTGGCGGCGCCCTCGCGCACGATCCACTGGGCGGTCGCGTACCCCTGCTCGATTGCGACGGGATAGCGCGCCTCGGGCGAGCGGGCGTATTCGACAAAGACGACAGCGGCCCCGGTGCCGACAGCGAGCTCGCGGACGAGTCGGTCGTGCGTGTCGGCGTTGCCGAGCACCCAGCCGCCGCCGTGCATGTAGAGGATCACAGGCAGCATCCCGACAGCGTCCGGAGGCCGGACGATCCGCACGCGCACGTCGCCGACATCCGCGGGCACGGTTGTCCAACGGTCGTTCACGGGCAGCTTGTCGATCGGCGCCGCCTGCAGCTCGTCGAGCGCGGCGCGCGCCTCGGCCGGGCTCAGCTCGTACAGAAACGGCGGCTTGGCGGTCGCCTCTACGACCGCTTGCGACGCCGGCTCGAGCACGACGGGGTCGTGCGTGGTGGTCACGGACATGTGCGACTCCCTCTGTGTGGTGATGGTGAACGGGCCTACGAGGCGGCGACTTACGTCTCGAGGAATGCGTGGACGTCGTCGGCGAACAGCTCCGGGTACTGGTTCAGGAACCCGTGGCCGGCGTCGGGATAGATCCGCAGCTGAGCGTTCGGGAGGTGCTCCGCGAGCAGATGGCTGTTTTGCGTGTGCATCATCGTGTCGTTGTCGCCGTTGGCAACGAGCGTCGGTTGGGTTATGCCGGCCAGGCGGTTGAGCCTCGACTCGTCCGGAATACCCCAGGCGGTAATCGCGGCGAGCTGCGCGTCGCGAGTCGCCAGGTCGGTCGGTTGGTCACGGTCGACCTCGCGTTGGTAGAGGCGTCCAATCGACTCCATGCCTTTGGCGCGACTGTGCTCGGAGCCAGAGAAGAACAAGCTGAGCAAGTCCTCGGCGGTGGGCTGGTCTGGCATCGCGAGCGCGTAGACATCGTCGCTCCAGCGGTGTACGTCCGGACCGCCCTGCGGTGCCGTGCCGGCCAGCACCAGGCGACGCACCAGTCGCGGGCGCAGGAGCACGAGCTCTTGGGCGACGTAGCCGCCGAGCGAGAACCCCACCAGATCGATCTGCTCGAGCCCGAGAGCGTCGATGAACGCAAGCGCATCACGAGCCATGGTGGTGACGGCCTCAGGGACGACGCCCGTTGAACCGCCAACACCGCGGTTGTCTAGAAGGATGACCTCTCGGTCCTGCGCCAGCCGGTCGACGAGCGCCGGGTCCCAGTTGTCGAGGTTCCCCCGGAAGTGCTGGAGCATCAGCAGCGCCGGGGCAGCCGTTTGCTCATTGCCAAAGCGGCGGTAGACGAACGAGATGTCTCCGACGTCGAGCGAGAGGTTCTCGGCCGTCAGCTGACCCTCCCGCGCCCCGGAAGCAAGGTTTTCCTTGGACAAGGCTTCCGGTGTACTCATGGCTTCGTTCCTTCGCCCGTGTCGCGCCGGCTGAATTGGCGGGCGCGACCGTCGCGCCGCGCTTCGTCTCTAAGCCGGCGAAGCAGCCCGGGACTCATGTTCGTCTCCTGTCAATGGCCTCAGCGCCGCGCTGGCGAGGGAAGTGATGTGTCCTGCTGCGTGTCATCAGGCTCCTTCGGTTGGGGAGCGTCGACAGTCGCAGCGGCGAGCGGTTAACGCATCACGCAACTCGTAGTCCGCGCCCAGAGACGCTCGTAGTCACGGGCACGACGACGCGCGTCTGTGTCGCCGCTACCGGTGCCCGGTCAGGATTCCCGAGCCACCGGGTTGTTGTCTGCCGGTGGCTGGGGCAAGTGCTGTTTGAGCTGGTGGCGGGACTTCACTCCCAGCTTGCGGAACGCCTTGCGCAGGTGGTAGTCGACGGTGTTGGGGCTGATGAACATCTGCGCGGCGATTTCTTGATTGGTGGCGCCGTCGGCGGCAAGGCGGGAGATCTGTGCTTCCTGGGGGGTCAGGTCGTCGAGCGTCTCGACGGTCCGTTTGCGGGCGTGCTCGCCGGTCGCCTCGAGCTCGATCCGGGCGCGCTCGGCGAACGCTTCCATGCCGAACTCGGTGAACAGCTTGTGGGCGGTGCGTAGCTGCTCGCGCGCGTCGAGCCCGCGGCGTTCGCGGCGCAGCCATTCGCCGTACAGGAGGCGGGCGCGCGCGAGCTCCACTCGGACACGGGTCCGGCCGAGCGCCTCGATCGCCTGGCGATAGAGCGGCTCGGCCGCGTCTCCTTCAGTCAGCAGCGCGCGCGATCGGGCCTCGATGCCGAGCGCCCAGTCGGTGCCACTGGCCGCGGTTGCCTGCGAAAGCCGGCCGAGGGCATCGACCGCGAGCTCCGGCTTGCCGCTGCGGGCGGCCGCTTCGATCAGCTCGATCAATCCCCAATCGCGCCACCACGAGGCGTATGTGTCCTCGAGGGCCTGCTGCGACGCCGCGAGCGCCTGCTCGTAGCGGCCCAGGCCGTTGTGCAGCACGGCGGTCACCCACTGCATGAATCTCAGCCCCTGTCCGTCGCCGCGACGCACGAGCTCGCTCGTGGCGGCCTCGATCAGTGGGGTGGCCTCCGCTTCGCGGCCCTGGAAGCTGACGTGTGCAAGCCCGACGTACGGTGCGAGGCTGGCGCCCGTCGCTTCGTTGACCGCTGCCACCTCGTCGAGCAGCGAAAACGCCAGGGCTAGCTCCCCGGCGAACAGTCGCACCGCGGAGCGTGTCGCGAGTGCTAAGGGGAGCACGCTCAGCGCACCGGCGTCACGCGCTAGCTGGACGAAGCGCGCAGACAGCACGTCGAAGGCTTCGTCGTCCCACACAAATGCCGCGAGCCGGGCTGCGAGCGACAGCCACCGACGCCCGTCCCCTTCCGACACGTTCTCGCGTCGGAAGGCGTTGACGGCCCTTCTCAACGTCGGCGTCCCCGCGGCGTATCCGTCTGTGATCAGCAGCGCCAGGCCATCCAGCAGCAGATCGGAGGCGCGCGGTGGCTGCGGCGAGGGAGGCGCTGCCCTGGCGGCACGAGCGGTCTCCAGTGTGGTCTCGTCGCTCGCCAGCATGCCCGGGGAGAATGCGGCGGTGAGCGCGTCTAGATAGGTTTCACGCGCGAGCCTCTGATCGAGTGGTTCGAAGCGCTTGGCTGCTTTGAGCAAGAGCGGTGGAGCGTCGCTGCCGTGGCTCAGCGCGATCTGACCACGGAGCAGGTCGACCTGGGCCTGCTGCAGCTCGTCGAGCGGTCCGGACTCTGCGATCGCAATCAGTCGTAGTGCCGCGTCGAACGCGCCGGCTTGGTGCTTGGCCCGTGCCGCGGCGAGCGCTCGCTCGGCGCGGCGGGATGGCTCCGGCGTCAGGACGACCGCTCTTTCCAGGAAGGCGGCCGCCGCCGCCAACCCTCCGCGCGCCTGAGCGTCGCCGGCTGAGCGCTCGAGCGCAGCGGCGACGTCCTCATCAAACCCCGGCGTCGCTTGGGCAAGATGCCAGGCGCGGCGATCGGGATCGACCTCAGGGTCCGTCGCGTCGGCGAGCGCGCGATGCACCGCCTGCCTCTCCTGCGGCGAGGCAGCGCGATACACAGCCGAGCGGACCAACGGGTGACGAAAGGTGACACTCGCGCCGATCGCGAGCAACCCGTCGGTCTCCGATGCTGCCTGCAGCCCGATCCCGAGCTGCTCGGCTGCCCGCCACAGCAGCACCGGGTCGCCGACCGGATCGGCGGCCGCAACCAACAACAGCCGCCGGGTATCGGCCGGTAGGCGCGCTACTCGCCTCTGAAAGCTGTCTTCGATCCGCCCCGACAGTCCCGGCGCGTCAGGCAAGCCGAACCCGCCGGCCAGCTCCGCCGCCGTCAGCCCCCGCGGCAACTCCAACAACGCCAGTGGGTTACCGCGCGTCTCGGCCACGATCCGCTCCCGCACCCGGTCATCCAACGGCACACCCAACACCGAGCCCAACAAAGCGCGCGCATCACCATTACGCAGACCCTCGACCACCAGCCCCGGCAACTCCCCGTGCTCCTCGCTCGGCGTCCGCGTCACCAACAGCAGCCCGACCGACTCCGCCAACAGCCGCCGCGCTACGAACACAAGCGCCTGTGCCGAGGCCCGATCAAGCCAGTGCGCGTCATCCACGATGCACAGAAGCGGCTGCTCCTCGGCCGCCTCCGCCAACAGGCTCAGTACGGCCAGGCCGACCAGGAACCGGTCCGGCGCGTTCCCCGTACGGAGTCCGAACGCCACCCCGAGCGCCTCCTGCTGAGGGGCAGGCAGCCGGTCCAGCCGATCCAGCATCGGCGCGCATAACTGCTGCAACGCCGCGAACGCGAGCTCCATCTCTGACTCCACACCGACCGCCCGCGCGAGCCGGAACCCCGCCGCAGACTGGATCACAGACTGCAGCAGCGCCGTCTTACCGACCCCGGGTTCGCCGCTCACCACCAACACACGGCTCTGCCCACCCCGCACCGCGTCCAGCAGCCGATCCAACACCTCGCGCTCGACGCGCCGGCCGTGCAGTACCACCGGTGGCCCCTCGGTGACCATGCCAAACCGACCATATCGCGGGCCAACGCTGCCGTCGACACCCGGTTTCCCGTTACCGGACCTCGCCGCGGCCGGCTGTTCTGCCTCCCGCGACTACGAGGTTTCAGGGCGCGGACCACGCGTTGCGTGATGCGTTAACCGCTCACCGCTGCGACTGTCGATGCCCCGAGCGAAAGAGCGACATGGCAGGAAGAAACATGACAAGCAAAACGGATCACACGCGCGCGGCGTCCGTCCCGCCCGGCAGTCGGACTGACGCAGAACATCCAGAGTTCGCGGGAGACGACCTACGCCGGCGGAGGTTGCTCGAGCTGCGGGCACACCGGTGGACGCCCGCGGAGCGCGCGATCTTGATTTCACTGGTGGCGATCGTGATGGGGTCACTGTTCGTCACCACGTACTCGCTCACGCTAGGCGACCCGATCCCGCGCCATATCAACGCGGCGATCGTTGGCGACGGGGGCGCGCACTCCGGCGCGATCGACTCCACGGAGCGGGTCGCGGGAGGCAAGCTCGACTTCCACCCCTACCCATCGCTTCCGGCCGCGCTTCACGCGATCGACTCGCAGAACGTGTATGCCGTTCTCGACGTAGCCTCGCAACGACCAACGCTGTACGTGGCCAGCGCGGCGGGAGCGTCGGTCGCGCGGGTGCTCGAGAGGATCGCCACGGTCGACCCGGGGGTCCGGGTCCGCGACACCCACCCTTTGTCCGTGCAGGACCCCAACGGCCTGAACCTCTTCTACCTGATGCTCGTTACGACGATCGTGGGGTTCCTCACCGTCTTCCAGGTGCTGGCGAACGCTGGCCAGCTGCCGCGACGCGACCAGATCGGCTTCGTGGTGGGGCTCGCCGTCACCGCGTCACTCGTCCTGACCCTGGTCGACGGGCCGCTGTTGAACCGTCTCGCCCTGCCCGTGCCAGAAACCTGGGGGATCCTCGCGCTCCAGCTGCTGGCGGCCGCCTCGTTCAGCTCGTTGATGGTGGTTCTGATCGGCCGCTGGGCGATCCTCCCGACGTGGCTGTTCGTCGTCGTGCTCGGCAACGCGTCCTCGGGTGGCGCCGTCTCGCCGCCGCTGCTCCCGCCGGTGTTCGCGTTCTTCTCCCAGTGGCTTCCCGCCGGCTCGACCGTCACGGCACTGCGCGACGCGATCTACTTCACCCACCACCAGCACGCCCGGCCGATCGTCGTCCTCGCGACCTGGGCGATGCTGCTGTTCGTCGCGTGGCTCTGGGTCTCACGCCGGCGTGAAGTTAGGACGACGCGAGCTGCAAAGGAGCCCCTTCCGCGGACGGTGGCTGCGTCTGAGAGCGCCTGGACGCCGGCCCGCGAATCACTTGGATCAGGTGATGCGTAGTCGCCTGACCGAACGGAATGCTGCACACGTGAAGCTCACGCCCGCCACAAAGGGAGCAAACATGACGACGACAACGTCAGATTCCATCGCTACCGAGCTCGAGGACCGCCTCGCGATCATCGAGCTGATCGGACGCCTCTCGCTCTCGATCGACGCCAAGGACTGGGACGCGATGGGGCAGCTGTTCACGGAGACGGTCTACCACGACCGCACATCACTCACTGGCGGCGAGCCATACACCGCTCCCGTCGCGCAGTTCGTCGAGGGATGGCGCCAAACGCTGCAGGCGATGGACGCAATCCACCACCAGATCACCAATCACGTGATCAGCGTCGATGGCGATGCTGCGACTTGCACAGCGAACATGCAGGGCACGCACGTGCTTGTCAACGCGTCGGGCGGCCCCATGTGGACAGTCGGCGGTCGACACGTCTACCAGCTCAAGCGGACTCCCGGCGGCTGGCGAATCTCCGGATTGACCTTCACGCTCCAGTGGGCCACCGGCAACATGAACGTCCTGAACCTCGCGATGGCCGCAGGAGCGTAGCCGGGGCCCCGCCGCGCCCAGCGGCTCCGGCTCGTCCTCGAGAACCCGATCGGCAAGCAATGAGAGTGCTAGGACGGGGCCCGTCCGCCCTACTTCTTTCCGCCCCGCCCGAACCGTGACATGAGACGGCCCAGCCTGCTCCGGATTTCCTGGCCCGCGTCAGCGGCGATCTTGCCGGCCGTGTCGTCGGTCTTGATGATCCCCAGCTCCTCGTCGGTCGGGCGCTCGGGGCCCCCTCGAGCGACTGTCTCGGCGGCCTTCGCGCGGTAGCCCGCGCGGCGGGCCTTGGTGGCGTCGATCTGCGCCCGCAGGCGGGCGACATGGTCGTCGGGATCAGGCGTGGCAGGGGTTGCGTCGGCGTCGTCGGTCATGGGACGTATTCCAGCACCTATCACGTCGGGAGGGTCAGGGGTTTGGCTCGTCGAGCAGCAGCTCGGTCCGTCGCAGCAGGTCGGCACCGGTCGACGCTAGTTGCTCCGCCGTGTCCGTCCGCGTGTCGGCCGTTCGTCAACAGGTCAAAGGGCCGGCATCCGCGCCGGCCACGACCGAAAGGGAGCGCGAGAGATGGCGAATTACGTGTTCGTATACAGCGGCGGCCACGGTGTGGCCGCCGACGAGGCCGAGCGCAACGCGCAGTACGCGAAGTGGGGTGAGTGGTTTGGAGAGCTCGGTTCGGCCATTGTCGACGGCGGCGCCGCGACCGGGACCGCGAAGACAGTCGGCCCGGACGGCTCGGTCAGCGATGGTGGCTCGCGTGGGCTGTCCGGCTACTCGATTGTCTCGACCGACAGCCTGGATTCGGCGGTCGAGCTCGCCAAAGGCTGCCCAGTCCTCGAGATCGGCGGCGCGGTCGACGTCTACGAGGCGATCGCGATGTAACAGGCGCGCGGGACGCCGGGTTGGCGAGGACCTCAGGTCACCGAACCCGACCCGGTTCTCCCCAGGATCGACCATCACCTCAGGAGTCCGAACGGAATATCGGCCAGCCGATCTCGGTCTCCCACTGGTCCGGGTCGTCGGTGTCAAGGAAGCCGACCAGGTAGTACTCGCGTAACGGGCCCTCAATGCTGATTTCGTGCCGCATCACGTGGCCGCCGAGTTCGCCGTAAGTGAGGTCGGCATCGGCAAGCGAGCCACGGTGCAGCATGATCGCGAGCTCGGCCGGTGGGACGACTAAGGGTTGGACGCGTCCGATCGCCCGGGCGGTTCCGTCGGTAGGGATGAACACGGTCGCGTCGCCGCGAGCGTGTTGGAAAATGTCGCTTGCGTATATGCCGCCGACGGGCCCTGCTGGCTGCAGTCGCTGGGCACTGAGGATCGCGCGGAGCTCTCCCAGTGCTCCCTGCCACCAGGCCAGCACGTCCTCTCGGTCGACCGCTTCCTGGATCGCGATTGCTGAGGTCGGCGGCACCGTCCGATGCTGCACGGTGCGCGGCGCTTGCGGTCGTTCTAGCAGCTCGCGTAGCTCGAGAACGACAGCGCGGGTTCGGGCAACCTCCGCCTCGAGCCGGTCGAGGTGGGCGACGATCAGCCGGTTACGCGCCTCGGGGTGGGGCTCGGCGATTACGGCCTTGACCTCCGCGATGGGCATCTGTAAGCCCCGCAGCCGGCGGATGACCTGTGCGACCGGAATCTGATCCTCGGCGTAGTAGCGATAGCCGTTCCCGGGGTCGATCTCGCTTGGCTCGAGCAGCCCGACGTCGTGGTAGTGGCGCAGCGTCTTGATGCTCAGTTGCGATGCTCGCGAGAAGTCGCCGATCGTGACGCGGGCTGTCATGCCATCAGTATCGACTCTCCCCTGGCCGGAGGGTCAATCCAAAACGCGGCCCTTGACCCTCCCCCCGGCGTAGGCCGCAAGCTTGCCGCTGTCGCTATCGCGGCAACTCGTCCACACAAGGAGGGTCTCATGACCGCTACCACCGACCTTCACGGAATCGTCGCTTCGCACATCGACGCCATCAACGCGCAGAACGAAGACGCAATAGTTGCCACCTTCGCCGCCGACGGACTCGTCAACGACGCTCGCCGTGAGTTTTGGGGCATAGAAGCGATCCGCCGCTGGGTGGCCAAGGAGATCGTCGGCGACAAGATCACTCTGGAGGTCATCGAGGTGATCGATCACTACGACGAAACGATCGTTCGCGGCCGCTACGACGGTGAGTTCGACAGGACCAACCTGCCCGACGAGGTGATCCTGACGAACTACTTCACGGTCCGCGACGGGAAGATCGTCAGCCTGATCGTGATCCGCAATACCCCCGTGCACTGATCGCCTCAGAGATCGGAGCCGATGATGAGCATTCAGTCCGTGCGAGCAATGCGTGAGCGACACGCTGACGTGCGCGGTACAGCCTGGTCGTGATTGTGGCCTCGCGCACCCCGAACGCGCGGGCAGCTTCGCGATACGAGAGGCCCACCAAGTCGATCGCGACGAGCGCTTCGCGGAAGTCGTCGGGGAGCGCGGAAATGGCGGCGTATACCTCTGCCGCCTCGGCACTCGCTTCCGCCCTGACTGCGTGTCGGTCTTCCACGAACTCGAGCTGATCTGGAAGGGGTTCAGTTCGCGGTCGCCTCGAGGCGGTTCGACGTGTGGTCAGGAACGTGTTCCGAAGTGCCCGCAGCAGATAGCCGATGTCATTGTCTGCGCTTAGAGTCCGCGGTCTACGTAGAACGCGCGCAAACGTTTCCTGGACTAGATCCTCGGCCTCCTCTCGCGATCCACACAGAGCCCTGGCTGCTCGATACAGCCGGTCGATGTGGTCGCCAAGCGCTTGAGGATCAAGCTGGCGCTGATCGATCATTTCGGTCGTTTCGACCTCGCGGTGAGACCGTCGCCCACCGTGCGAGGCGCGCTGTGCTGGCCGGCTGGTGCCGAGAACGGACATTCAGCCGAAGTGACCGCCGCACCGTCGCGCGCCGCGGCGTCGGTGAAGCAAGCTCAGCGTCGATGAGCCGAGAACAGCTCGTATCACGTTGTCACCTCCGTTCGGACTGAGCGTCGATGAGAACCTATGGGCCAGGGGCGCACCATCCGAGTCGCGCCGTCGACATCCGCGATACGACAGACGTCTGACGCCGATGACGGGCTGCACATCGCGCCACAGGGCGGCGCGCTGGCGGAGTTCCACGTCGATCCAACAAACTGAGTGAGGTTTGCTCGAGGAGAGTTTGGTTCTAGGATCGGCTTGCCCATGGCTGGTGGTCATTCAGGTTCGGGGGGCTGATGCTGCGCGGTCGGCGGGACGAATGCGCGGTGCTCGAGCGGCTGCTCGATGGGGCGCGGGCTGGGCGCAGCTCGGCGCTGGTGTTGGAGGGCGAGGCCGGGGTCGGCAAAACTGCGCTCCTCGAGTACGCGATCGCGTCGGCGTCGGATCTGAGAGTTCTGCGTGCGGTCGGGGTTGAGTCAGAGATGGAGCTTGCGTTCGCCGCGCTTCATCAGTTGTGCGCTCCCGTGCTCGATCGCCTCGATCGCCTTCCCGTTCCGCAGCGCAACGCTCTTCTGACCACGTTCGCGCTGCGTGCCGGCGCGGTGCCGGATCGGTTTCTCGTTGGTCTCGCAGTGCTGAGCCTCCTCTCGGAGGTGGCGGACGGGCGTCCGCTTCTGTGCGTGGTCGACGACGCGCAGTGGCTAGATCGGGCGTCGGCTCAGTGTGTGGCGTTCGTGGCACGACGTCTGCTGGCGGAGTCGGTGGTGATGTTGTTCGCTGTGCGTGAGCAGAGCGACCTGTTGACCGGTCTGCCAGGGCTGGTTGTCGGCGGTCTTGGAGGTGCCGATGCGCGGTCGTTACTGGTGTCGGTGATCCCGGGGCGACTGGACGAGGGCGTCGCCGATGAGTTGTTGGCCGAGACGCGCGGAAACCCGTTGGCGCTGTTGGAGCTGCCGCGAGGGCTTTCGGCCGCGCAGTTGGCGGGCGGGTTCGCGTTGCCGGCGGCGCTGTCGTTGTCGGGCAGGCTCGAGGAAAGCTTTGTGAAGCGGCTGGAGGCGCTCCCGGCGGAGACCCAGCGGCTCTTGTTGGTGGCGGCGGCGGAGCCTCTCGGTGACCCGGCGCTGCTGGGCCGGGCGGCCGAGCGCCTCGGGATCACGGCCGCGATGCTCGAGCCGGCGCAGTCGGCCGGCCTGATCGAGATCGACGGCAGGGTGCGCTTTCGTCATCCGTTGGTGCGCTCAGCGATCTACCGGGCGGCTGCGCTGCACGAGCGGCGCCAGGTGCACCGGGCGCTGGGAGAAGCGACCGACGCGCGGGTTGATCCCGACCGGCGGGCGTGGCACCTGGCCGAGGCGGTGGCCGGTCGTGACGAGGATGTCGCAGCCGAGCTCGAGCGGGCGGCGGGCCGCGCGCAGGCGAGGGGCGGACTGGCCGCTGCGGCGGCGTTTCACGAGCGGTCGGCGCGGTTGACGAGCGATCCGGATCGCCGCGGAAGGCGGATGCTCGCGGCCGCCTCAGCGAAGCGCGACGCGGGCGCGCTCGATGCTGCGCTCGGGCTCTTGGTAGAGGCTGAAGCCGGGCCGCTGGACGAGTTCGGGCGCGCGCAGGCCGAGCTCTTGAGGGGCCTAATCGCCTTGGAGCAACGCCGCGGCGACGACGCCGGGCGCCTGCTGGCTAGCGTGGCGAGACGCCTCGAGCCGCTTGACGCCGAGTTGGCGCGCGAGACGTACCTCGAGGCGCTCGGAGGCGCGATGGTCGGAGACCTCGAAGTCCCGGGCGGCGCGCGGGCGGTCGCCGAGGCCGCACGGGCGGCGCGATCCGGCCCCGCCGCGCCTCGGGCGGCTGATGTTCTGCTCGACGGCGTTCGCGACCCGGGTGACGGACGGGTTCGCGGCGGCGGCGCCGGCGCTCGCCCGCGGGCTCGAGCTCCTGCTGGCGTCTGAGGTCACGACCGAGGACGTCGGTCGCTCGCTGTCGCTCGTCACCAACAGAGCCAGCGCGATCGTTGCCCTCGAGCTGTGGGATGTCGAGGCCTTCCATCTCCTCGCGTCCCGCCGCGTGCAGCTCGCCCGCGACGCGGGCGCGCTCGTGCATCTGCGGTTCGCGCTCAGCTTCCTGGCGAGAAGCCAGCTGCTCGCCGGCGAGGTGACTGCGGCCGCCTCGACGATCGACGAAGCCCAGCTGATCGCTGAGGCGAGCGGGAATCTACCGCTCGGGAACGCACCGATGATTCTCGCTGCGTGGCGCGGACAGGAGGAGCGGGCGTCTGAGCTGATCGAGGCCACCGCGAAGGAGGCAGCCGCACGCCGATGGACGTCCAATGCCTACGCGAGAGCCGTGCTCTACAACGGCCTCGGCCGTCACGACGCCGCCCGCGACGCCGCTCGGGAAGCGTTCCAACACGATCTGGTCGGACGCGGACCCTTGCTGGTGCCCGAGCTTGCCGAGGCGGCATCGAGGACCGGCGACACTGCGCTGCTCGCAGTCCGCGCTGGAGTGGCTCTCAGGACGCACCCGTGTGGTCAGCTCGGAGTGGCTGCTCGGAATCGAAGCCCGTGTGCGAGCGCTGCTGAGCGAGGGCGAGACCGCCGAGCGCCTGTACCGCGACTCGATCGTGCACCTGTCCGGTGACCGCGTCCGGCTCGACCTCGCCCGCACGCACCTGCTCTACGGAGAATGGCTGCGACGACGAGCGCCGCCGTCTCGACGCCCGAGAACAACTCCGCACCGCGCTTGAGATGTTCACCAACATGGGCACCGACGCGTTTGCCACGCGGGCCGAGCGAGAACTCCTGGCCACCGGCGAGCGCGTCCGCAAACGCACAGTCGAGACCCGCGACGAGCTTACCCCTCAGGAGGCGCAGATCGCCAGACTCGCCAGCGAGGGGTTGTCGAACCCGATATCGGCGCGCGACTGTTCATCAGCCAGCACACCGTCGCCTACCACCTGCGCAAGGTGTTCAGCAAGCTCGGCATCACTTCGCGTAACCAGCTCGACCGGGTGCTGCCCGAAGGCGGCGTCCGGCAGACGGCGTGACCAGCAGCGCTAACCGGGTAGATCTTCGGGGCGCTTCTTTGCGAGCTTGCCGGCGAGCAGGCCGGTGGACTGGCCGACCTCGATCATGTAACCGTCGGGGTCTCGCATGTAGCAGCGGATCTCGGCGCCGCGATCGATCGGCGGGGTGATGAACTCCGCTCCTTTCGAGCTCCACTGCTCGTAGCACGCGTGGATGTCGGCGACGCGCAGGTTCAGGAAGCTCGAGACCGTGTTACCCGGCTCGTAGTTGACGACCGAGACGTCGGGCTTGTCAGGGGTAGGGCCGCCACCTGGGTTCATGATCAGCCACGAGTTCGAGAGCTTGATCATGCACGGGTTCTCCTCCAGCACGACCTGGCCACCGAGCACCTCGGAGTAGAACGAGCGCGACTTGGCGACGCTCCGCACCGTGAGGAAGTGGGTGACTACGAAGCCCTCGGTCGGGGCCGGCAGATTCTCGAAGTCGATGAATGGCTTGTGCTCTGTCACGGTGTGCTCCTCGGACGCAGGTGGCGGGCGGTCCACGTCTTGGAAGGCTACGTCGCGGCAAGTGCGGCGTCATCAGATTGAGCTTCATTCCTAGACGTTCGGGTTCTCGCGCGGGAGGCAGTGGGGATGAAGGTGCGGATATCGGAGGTCCTAGACTGCGGCGATGCTGTGTGACCTGCTCGGGCCGGTCAGGACAGCGGCTCAGAAGGTGATCGGGCCGGTTGCAGTGGCGGTGATAGCCGCCTCGATCGTGGCGTGTGGGTCGTCGGCGAGCTCCAGCGAATCGCGCCCGCCGTCGGCCCGACCAGCATCCGGGGTCGAGTCAGCCGTCCCGACGGTGCTCGTCCTCACCCAGACGCTCGGTTACCACCATTTGTCGATCCCCACCGCGATGGCCACGGTGCGTGCCATCGCCGCCCGCAGCGGGCGCTACCGGGTGGTGTTCCTGTCCAGTGCCGCCCAGCTGACTCCTGCGGCGCTCAGACATGCGGCCGCCGTGATGTTCCTGCTGACCACGGGCGAGCTCCCGATTGGCGCCGGGAAACGGGCGCTGGTCGCCTTCGTACGCGGCGGCGGCGGGCTGATCGGCTTCCACTCGGCGACCGACACCTTCCACCATTGGCCGGCCTACAAGGACATGATCGGCGCCGAATTCAGCCACCACCCGCATCCGAGCACCAAGCGGGTGATCGTGACCGATCACTCCACTCCCGCCACGCACGCGCTCCCCGGGAGCTTCCCGATCCACGAGGAGTTCTACGTGTTCAAGCACAATCCGCGCCCTCGGGTTCACGTACTCGCTGAGCTCGACACCGGACCCGGCGGGCCGGACCGTCCGCTTGCCTGGTGTCGGCGCTTCGGCCAGGGTCGGGTGTACTACGACGCGCTGGGGCACTTCTCGGCCACATGGCACAACCGGTACCAGCGCGCCCTCGTTTCGGGCGGGATCCTGTGGGCGGCCGGCCTGGCCAGCGCCCCGAGCTGCTCGACCGCTCGCTGAGCACCGGCGCTGGGCACTGTCACAGACGGTGCCTCCGTCTCGTCTCACAAGTGCAACCGGAAACGAGAGGAGCAGTCATGAAGGTCTTCGTAGCTGGCGCGACAGGCGTTCTCGGCAGAGAGCTCGTCCCGCAGCTCGTGGCGCGGGGCCACGAGGTCGTCGGGATGACCAGGAGCGCGTCGAAGCAGGATTTGGTGCGCAGTCTGGGGGCGCGGCCGGTCGTGGTCGACGCTCTCGATCCCGACGCGGTCGCCCAGGCGGTGGCGTCCGCCGAGCCCGAGGTGATCGTGCACGAGCTCACGGCGCTGTCGGGGAAGATGAGCATCCGTGACGCACGGCATCCCGACCGCTCGCCCATGGCGAAGATGACCAACCGGCTGCGTACCGAGGCGACGGACCATCTCTTGGCCGCGGGCCGCGCCGTGGGGGCTCGGCGGTTCGTGGCGCAGAGCTTTGGGGCTTTTCGATGGGCCCGCACGGGAGGGCCGGTGCAGACCGAGGCCGATCCCCTTGATCCTGACCCGCCGGCGCCCCTGCGGCCGGTGGTGGAGGGGCTCCTCTATCTGGAGGAGGCGGTGACGAAGATCGAGTGGGGCGAGGGTCTCGTATTGCGATACGGCGGCTTCTACGGTCCGGGTACCTCGGTCAGCCGCGCTCCGGATGCGGTGATGGCAGCACCGATCCGCAAGCGTCAGTTCCCGGTCATCGGCGACGGTGGTGGCGTCTGGTCGCACATCCATATCGCAGACGCCGCCACGGCAACCGCCGTCGCGGTCGAACACGGTCCGGCCGGTATCTACTACATCGTCGATGACGAGCCCGCGCCGGTGCGGGAGTGGCTGCCGGTGCTGGCGAGCGCACTGGATGCCAAGCCGCCGAGGCGAATTCCACGCTGGCTGGGGCGGCTGGCGGCCGGTGAGGCGGCAACGGTCATGATGACCGAGGCGCGGGGTGCGTCGAACGCCAAGGCCAAGCGCGAGCTCGGCTGGCAGCTCCGGTATCCGAGCTGGCGGCTGGGCTTCCCGCAGGGACTCGGCTGACAACCAGCCTCTGCAACGGCTGCTCGCGGACCTAGCCGCGGAGAGCCGTTCCGGTGCCGGGCGGGGTCGCTGGCATGCGCGGCTGCGGCGGCCGGTCGCCCGAGAGCCCCGGCGTCCGGGTTTATGACGATCACGTGGCTGGGCGCATGGGCGGCGACATACGCAGTCACGGCGCTGGTTAGGGTCGCGTGGCGGGTGTCGGGGCCGAGCACGATCGCGCCGGCGTGTATGTCGGCGGCGCGGCGAAGGATCTCCCTGGCCACGTCTGTGTGCGTGCCGTAGCTGTGCAGGAGCTCGCCGGTGACCGGCACGCCCGCCTCGCGCAGTTCATCCATGCAGGCGTCGAGTAGCGCCTGCGCTTGCGCCGGGTTCTCGAGCTCGGTGGTGTCCTCGCCCGCGAGCACGTCTGTCTCGATTACGTGCAGGACGTGGACCTCGGCGCCACGGGCACGAGCCAGCGGCACAGCGATTGCGCTGACCTGGCGGGACGTGGGCCCGCCTAGAGCGAGCACCATCGGAGCCGCACCAGCGGATATTGCCGCGGGCGCGGAGAGCTGTTTCGATGTCACGCCAGCCGGGGTGGCTGCGGGGACGGGGTGCAGCGCGCCGCGATAGAACCACAGGACGCCGACGCCGATTGCGGTCATGCCCGCGCCGAGGTAGAACGGGGCCTGGACGCTGACGTGCTCGGCGAGCTTGCCGGCGATGAACGGGGCGATCGCGCCGCCGCAGAAGCGCACGAAGCTGTAGGCCGACGAGGCGATCGGCCGCGGCACCGGTGCGGACTCCATGACGACCTGAGTCATGAGCGTGTTCGTGATCCCGAGAAACGCGCCCGAGGCGATGACACAGACAATCAGCGCGGTCTGCGAGGCGTGCAGGACGCCCATCACGACCAGGATCGCCGCGATCCCCACGAGCGTCGCTCCCAAGCCGCGAATGTCGCCGTAGCGACGGCCGATTCGCGGCGCGACGAAGACGGCGAAGATCGCCAGCAACAGGCCCCAGCCGGTGAACGTGTAACCGAGCTGGTGGATGCCCATGTGCAGCGGGAACGGCGTGTAGGCCAACAGCGTGAAGAACCCGAAGTTGTAGAAGATGGCGGTCAGTCCGCTGCCGCGCGTCGCGCGGTGGCGCAGGGCTCGCAAAGGCTCGGCGATCGACACGCGCTCGCTGCGCGGCGGTGGGGGAGTGCGGCGCACGAACACGTTGATCGCAAGGAACGCAATCGTCATCAGCACGGCGACGCCGAAGAACGGGCCACGCCAGCTGACGCCGCCGAGCTCGCCGCCGAGCAGCGGGCCGACGGAGATCCCCAGGCCGAGCGCGGCCTCGTAAAGCACGACCGCGCCGGCGACGCCGCCACTGGCCGAGCCGATGATCACCGACAGTGCGGTGGCGATGAACAGCGCATTCCCGAGACCCCAACCGGCGCGCAGCCCGACGATCGCCCCGACACTGTTCGACGCGCCCGCGGCCGCGCTGAACGCGACGATCAGGACCAAGCCGGCGAGCAGCGTGCGCTTCGCGCCGATCCGACTGGCGACAGCGCTCGAGACGAGCATCGAGACGCCGGTGAAGGCGAAGTAGCTGGTGAACAGCAGCTCGACCTGGCTCGGAGAAGCGTGAAGGTTCTTGGCGATCGCCGGCAGGATCGGGTCCACCAGCCCCAGGCCCATGAACGAGACGACCGCGGCAAACGCCACGGCCCAGACCGCCCTGGGCTGCGAGAAGAAGCCACCGTCGCCGTGCGCTTCAGACGGCATTCGCGATCCTCCTCACTTGTGCACCTGGAGCGTCTTCCACGTCTTGGCCCGTCGAGTGAGCCGTCGCGGCGGTGTCACGGGTTCGGACCCGTGGCGGCCGCTCGGCGTGCACGATCAGCACCGGGACGGGGCTGTGGTTCAGGACGTAGTGGCTGGCGCTGCCCAGCAGCGCGGCGCGGACCGCGCCGCGGCCGCGCGAGCCCATCACGACGAGGTCGTGATGACCCTGCTTGATCTGGCAGATCAGTGCGGTCCGGATCGGTTGGTCGGTCAGGACCGTCGTGACGGGGAGGTCATCGGGGATCCGATCGCGTGCTTGCCGCAGGATCGCTTCGGCCTGCAGATGAGCGTTCTCGAGCAGATGACCGGTCTCCTCCCCGGCCAGCAGGTACACGGTCGGCGATAGCTCCGCCACGCCCGTCATCAAGGTCAACCGGGTGTGCTCGCTCTCGGCGAGGTCGATTGCCTGCGCCAACGCCTCATCCGCGTCGGCGGATCCGTCAACCGCAACCAGGATGTTGTGAAACATGATGCCCTCCTCCGCTTCGCATAGCCGGAGCTCTGAGCTGGACGGGTTCGTCCGGTGGCAAGATTTGATTGACAGGTATATCGTATATAAATATAGTTTGTCAATATGAATCCGCCGACGGAGCCCGCAACGGACCGATCCCAACAAATCGACGTTGTCTCAAGGCAACTGCTGCCGCGTGCGGCGCTGCTCACGCGGTTGCTCGTCCGCGAACTCGGCGGCGAGCTATCGCGCACCGAAGTCGGTTTGCTAAGCACGTTGGGCGTCGGCGCGCACCGGATCACGGCGCTGGCCGAACTCGAGGGGCTCGCTCAGCCGACGATGACCAGCATGGTCAAGCAGCTTGAACAGCGAGGGTTGGTGCGCCGGGAGCGGCAGACCGGCGACGGGCGCGTGGTGCTCGTCACCCTGACCGAGGCCGGGAGCGTCGCGCTCGCGGACTACCGCGCGCGGGCCCGCGCAGTCCTCGGCGATTACCTCGCCGAGATCCCCGACGAACAGGTCCAAGCCCTCGCCGCTGCCAGTGACGCCCTGGAGCGGCTGGTCGCCCTGCTACAGCAGCGACCGGTCCGATGAGCCCGTGAGGCCTCTATGCGGACTCGCGATAGGCGCATCATCAGATGGTTGGTCCGGCTTTCTTCGTTGGCGGCGGCACTCCACGTGCGGGCCAAGCTTCGGACCGACTACGAGTCGCCCTAGCGAGCGGCGAACCCTCGATGCGGCAACGCGGGGACTAGGGGAGCCCGGATGCGAGCGGCTCCCTAACCGAGCCAACCTCCGCATACATCAACTTCAAGCGGCTCAAGGGCCGCGTGATGAGCGACGGAACTCAAATGTCAGCGATCAACATCTTGCTACGAATCTCAACGAAGACATGGGAGGAGAATCCCGATGAAGACTCTTCAGTTTTCGCGCTTCGGAGCACCATCCGACGTCGTTGAGCTCGCCGACGTTGAGCCGGCGGATCCTGGCCCTGGCCAGGTGGCGGTGTCGATCGAGGCGGCGCCGATCAACCCGTCGGATCTGAACCTGATCAGGGGCATCTACGGGGTGCGCCCCGAGCTGCCCGCAGGCGCTGGGCGCGGAAGGCGTCGGTCGCGTCATCGCCGTTGGCGACGGCGTCGACCGATCGCGTGTCGGGACGCGGGTGCTGGTCGTCCCGACGCTCGAGCAATCCACCTGGCGCGAGCGGACGGTCCTCGACGAACGTAACGCCGTGCCAGTCGATCGCGACGGCGACTCGCTCCAGCTGGCGATGCTCGGCATCAACCCGATGACGGCGTACTGCCTCCTGCACGCCTACGTGAACCTCGCGCCGGGCGCGTGGGTCGCGCAAACGGGTGCGAGCTCGGCAACAGCCGGATACGTCCTGGCTCTGGCCAAGCACGCCGGCCTACGAACGCTCAACGTCGTGCGACGGGCGGAGTCGGTCGAGCCACTGCTGGACGCCGGCGCCGATGTCGTGCTCGTCGAGGGCGCACGATCTCACCGAGCGGGCCGCTGACGCGGTCGGCGACGTGGCCCTCGAGTTGATCATCGACGCGGTCGCCGGGGAGCCCGTGGCGCAGCTCGCGTCCGCTCTTGAAGGATCGGCGGCCACATCATCAGCTACACCGCCCGTGCGCGGCAGCCACTGAGCATCCCGGTCGTCGATCTCATCTTCCGCGGCCTGAACGTTCACGGTTACTGGCTGAACCTCTGGCTGCAGAGGACGCCGCCGGACACGGTCGCGCAGACCTACCACGAGCTCGCGGCCCTGGTTGCCGACGGCACCCTCTCGGCCCCCGTCGAGGCGACCTACGCGCTCGCGGAGTACCGCGAAGCGATCGCCCACGCCACTCGGAACGACCGCAACGGCAAGGTGCTCTTCGCTCTCAGCTCAGCGCCGGGCGGCTGACTACGTCCGGCTAGGAGGCGGAGATGAGCGCGGGCAGCGCGGCTCGCGCCTCACGCAAAGGGTCGCCGTTGCCGCGGATCACCGAGTGGACGACCGCGCCGTCCAAAAGCATGAGCACGACTTGCGCTCGCTGCTCGGGATCGGGCACGCCAATTTCAGTGAGCAGCGCGGCCAGTTCGCTGAGCATTCCATCCTTGTGCGCGACAACCACGGGTGCCGCCGGGTGATCGTCGTCGGGCACGTTGAGTCTGGCGCTGACGTATGGGCAGCCGATGTAGCGTAGCTCCCGAGCGCGATCGGCAACGCCGCGCGACGCGGTCGAACATGGCCAGCAGCCGCTCGCGAGGTGTCCCGTCCGCAGGGGTCGCCGATCAGCCACGCGCGGAGATCGAGGTCACGTTCCGCCAAGGCCTCGGCGACGAGCTCGTCCTTGCCGGAGAAGTGGCGATACAGCGACATCTTGCCGGCGTCGGCGCGCTCGGCGATCGCGGCGGGCGTGGCGGCGTCAAGACCCCTGGCCGTCACGAGGTCTGCGGTGGCTTCGAGGATGCGCTGGCGTGCGTCTCTTGTTCCTGGACATTGCGCACTTATGATACCTTGTGGTCTCGCTCGACGATACCTTGAGGTCTCATAGCCATGGTTCAAGCACTGGCAGCTCGACCCGATGTTCGACGTGACGAGGTCAGCGCGCCGCCCACTGACCCGCCGCGAGCGCGACTGCGCGGTCGGAGTCGCGAGCGGGACCATCTCGGTCGGCTTCTGGCCGGCATTCGCTCGGGACGCAGCGGGGTCCTAGTCGTCCGTGGTGAGGCGGGGATCGGCAAGACGGCCTTGCTCGAGCAGCTCGTCGAGCAGGCGGAGGGGTGCGTGGTGGCGCGCGCGACCGGCGTGCAGGCCGACATGGAGCTCCCGTTCGCCGGCCTACAGCAGTTGTTCGGGTCGATGCTCGGCTCGCTCGAGCCGCTCCCGGATCCGCAGCGCGAGGCCGTCGAGGTCGCGTTCGGTCTTCGCTCTGGCCCGGCACCGGATCGGTTCGAGGTGGGGCTGGCGATCCTCGGGCTGCTGGCTGAGGTTGCCGAGCAAGAACCGCTCGTCTGCGTCGTCGACGACGCTCAGTGGCTCGATCACACTTCCGCGCTGACGCTCGCGTTCGTCGCGCGGAGGCTCATGGCAGAGTCGGTTGCCCTTGTGTTCGCGGTGCGCGAGCCCGAGGAAGAGCAAACCTTCGCCGGACTGCCCGAGCTCATCTTGGGGGGACTGAACGACGATGACGCGCGTGGCGTGCTCGGCTCGGCGATCGCCGGCCGCGTCGATGAACGGGTGATCGACCGGATCGTCGCCGAGACCCGCGGCAACCCGCTGGCGCTGCTCGAGCTGCCGCGCGGACTCTCGGCGGCCGAGCTCGCGGGCGGCTTCGGGGTTAGCTCGACGCAGCCGCTCTCCGCTCGCCTCGAGCAGAGCTTCCTCGGACGGGTCCGGTCGATGCCCGACCATACGCAGCGCTTCTTACTCCTGGCCGCGGCGGAGCCAGCCGGCGACCCGGCTCTCCTGCTCCGCGCCGCGGAGCTGGTCGGGCTGGGCGTCGACGCGGCCGCGCCGGCGGAGGCGGTCGGCTTGATCGAGCTGGCCGCAGCAGGTCCGGTTTCATCATCCGCTTGTGCGCTCTGCGATCTATCGCGCCGCGCCGCTCGCCGACAGACAGACGGTCCACGGCGCGCTCGCTGAGGCGACCGATCCGCAGGCCGATCCCGATCGCCGAGCGTGGCACCGCGCGCAAGCTGCGCTCGGAGCCGACGAGGATCTCGCCGTCGAGTTGGAGCGCTCGGCCGACCGGGCGCAAGCCCGCGGCGGGCTGGCGGCAGCGGCGGCGTTCCTCGAGCGCGCGGCGGCGCTCACGCCCGACCGCGGTCGGCGCGCCCGGCGAGCGGTGGCGGCGGCACAAGCAAAGTACCTCGCCGGGTCGCCCGAGGCAGCGCTGAGGCTCCTCGAAAGCGCGGCGTCGGCGCCAAAGGATCCGCTGGAGGACGCTATGGCCCAGCGACTTCGCGGGCGGATCGCGTTGCACATCGGTCGCAGCGGCGAGGGCGCGCCGGTCCTCTTCGATGCGGCGCACCGGCTCGAATCGCTCGATCCTGGACTCGCGCGCGAAACGCAGCATGGAAGCCCTGCACGCGGCGGCCGTCGCCGGCCGGCTCGGCATGGGCATGCGGGACGCGGCCACCGCGGCGCGCACCGCGCCGGCGGCCCCGGTGCCGCACCGTGCTTCGGACGTGCTCCTCGATGGCCTCGCCGTCAGGTTCACGGACGGCATCCGCGCAGGCGCTCCGATCCTCAAGCCCGCACTGGCCGCATTGCTCGACGGGAACGGTGACTACGAGGAGGACATGCGCTGGCCATGGCTCGCGTGTCGCGTCGCGGCGGACGTGTTCGACGACGAGACCTGGCATCTGCTGGCCAGCCGATACGTACGGATCGCCCGCGGAGCGGGCGCTCTCGGCGTCTTGCCGATCGCCCTCATGCACCTCTCGCTGATGCACGTGTTCGAAGGGAAGCTGGACACAGCGGCAGCGCTCGTCGAGGAAATCGATTCCATCATCGACGCGACCGGCAGCCGACGGATCAGCATCCCGAAGCTCATCCTCGCCGCTTGCAGGGGTGACGAGGCGCGGGCGTCGAAGCTGATCGACGAGGCCCAGCGGGATGCGATCGCGCGCGGTGAGGGTTTCGTGCTCACCTTCGGCGAGCACGCTCGCGCCGTTCTCCACAACGCCTTGGGGCACTACGAGACAGCACTCGACAACGCGCAGCGCGCGAGCGCGCAGGATGAGCTGCACGCATCGGCCTGGTCGCTACCCGAGCTGGTCGAGGCGGCCGTCCGCAGCGGCAAGCCCGAGGTGGCGGCTGAGGCGCTCGAGCGCCTGCGCCAGCGGACGCAGGTCGCCGGGACCGAATGGGCGCTGGGCATCGAGGCGCGCTGCGCAGCGCTCTTGAGCGACGAAGCGGTCGCCGAGGACCTCTACCGCGAGGCGATCGAACGCCTCGGCCACTGTCGCGTCGCCCTCGACCTTGCTCGTGCGCATCTGCTGTACGGCGAATGGTTGCGCCGCCGCGGGCGCCGCGTCGATGCACGCGAACAGCTCCGAACCGCGCGGGCGAGCTTCGCGGAAATGGGTGCCGAGGCGTTTGCCCAGCGCGCCGGGCGCGAGCTCCTGGCGACAGGCGAGACCGCCCGCAAACGAACCATCGAGACGAGCGACGACCTCACCCCGCACGAGGCGAGGATCGCGCGGATGGCGCGCGACGGCGCGTCTAACCAGGACATCGCGACCGAGCTGTTCGTCAGCCGCAAGACGGTCGAGTACCACCTGCACAAGGTCTTCGCAAAGCTCGGGATCAGCACCCGCCAGCAGCTCGAATACGTCCTCCCCGGGACTTGAGCGCGCCTCATCCGCGCTGAGCGGAGCGGGCTGGCACGGGACTAGGGCCGTCTCTGATGCGAACGCCGCCCTAGCCCGCCGACACTGTCACCACGTTTCAAGCACGCGCCGGAGCAGTACTCAAGGGGTTTCCGATGACAGACGAGTCCGACATCACTCAGCGTGGGACGTCCATGTAGCGCCGTCAGAACCGCTGCCCGCCAGCGACCTGGCTCCGGGACGAGGAGGCGCGTTCTGGTCGCCGATATCGGCGACGCTGATCTCGGGCGAGCGGGACGCGGTCCTTGTCGACGCGCTGCTGACCGTCGGCCAGGCCCACGACCTGGTCGAGTGGATCGACTGCGCACGGCAAGAACCTCACGGCCGTGTACATCACGCACGGTCACGGGGATCACTGGTTCGGGCTGGGCACGGTCCTCGATCGCTTTCCTAATGCTCGAGCGTTCGCGCTCCCAGCTGTCATCGAGCAAATGCGGCTTGGGTCCACGCCGGAGTTCTTTGAGTCATTCTGGACGCCGCGCTTCGACGGCAAGCTTCCGCGCAGAACTCGTATTCCCGCGAGCCACTCGAAGGCCACACGATCGACCTCGAGGGCCACGAGCTCGTCGTGGTCGAGCTCGGCCACACCGACACCGACCAGACGAGCTGCCTGCACGCCCCCGACATCGGCCTCGTCGTCGCCGGCGACGCCGCCTACAACGACGTTCACCTCTACCTCGCCGAGTCCGACCCTCAGGGACGGCGCGACTGGATCGCCGCGCTCGACACGATCGAGTCCCTACACCCGCGGTCGGTGATCGCCGGGCACCAGCGAGCCGGCCGCCACGACGGCCCCGAGATCATCGAGGAGACCCGGCAATACATCCGCGACTTCGACCAGCATCGCCGAGACAACGCAGCACGGCCCAGGACCTCTACGACCAGGTCATCGCGCTGTATCCCGACCGCATCAACCCGGACGCACTCTGGATCTCGGCGCCAGGCGAGCTGAAACCAGTCGCGTGACAGATGAGTCGGTGCGCTGAGCCACGCACGATCTTGGCCGGACCCGAGCGTCGCCGGCATGAGCCGCCTGATCGAGGTCCCCGAGTACGAGGTTCAAGCGGAGGTTCGCGTCGACCCGGCACGGACGGCGCTGGTCGTGGTTGACATGCAGAATGACTTCGTCCGTGAGGGCGGCGGCCTGCTCGTCCCCGACGCCGAGGCGACCATCCCCGCGATCAGAGCGCTGCTCGAGCTCGCCCGGGCGCACGGGATGCGCGTCGTGTACAGCCAGGACACTCACCGCGACGGTGATCCGGAGTGGCGGATCTGGCCCGAGCACGCCCGCGAGGGCAGCTGGGGTTGGGAGATCGTCGACGAGCTCGCGCCGGCGCGAGACGACGTCGTCCTGCGCAAACTTCGCTACGACGCGTTCTACGGAACGCCCCTCGATCACCTGCTGCGGCTGTGGGGCGTCGACACGCTCGTGATCTGCGGCACCGTCGCGAACATCTGCGTGCACTACACGGCCGCGAGCGCCGCGCTGCGCTGGTACGACGTCGTGATCCCGCGCGACGCGATCTCCGCGCTGGACCCGCTTCGACCTCGAGTCATCGTTGCGCCAGACCGCATTCCTCTTTGCCGGACGGATAACCACCGCGGCAGCGCTGATCGTCGGGCCGCGGCGCGAGGTTTCCCGGCCGACAGACAACCCCGAGTTGCCGCGATGACGGGGCCAGCACCGGAGCCGACCGCGGGGTGCCGAAGGTGCGCGTGCTGTTCGGAACCGAGCGGTTCTCGAGCCGAGCACAGTTGGAGCGAGCTCACCGCCCTAATGGTCGCCGCGCTACAAGCCGACGGTTGACGTGCAGTGGTGCCCGCCTGACGCGTTTGCCGAGCGTGCCCGCGACGAGTCGATCGACGTCGTCGTTCCGCTCTGGGCCGAGCTGGACGCCGAAACCATCAGAGCCGGGCGGTTCGGCCTGATTCAGCAGTTCGGCGCAGGCGTCGAAAACATCGACATCGCGGCTGCAACCTCGGCAGGCGTCTGGGTCGCCAACATGCCGGGGCTAAACGCCGTCGACGTCGCCGAGCACGCCGTGCTGCTGCTGCTCGCCCTCCTGCGGCGGCTTCCCGAGTCTCCGTCCGGGTTCCATCCCGGGCACTGGGGAGACCCGCCCGGTGAGGCACTCGCCGGAAGCACCGTCTGCATCGTCGGGCTCGGAGCCGTCGGGTCACAGCTGGCCCGACGGCTCGACCCGTTCGAAGTTCGGCTGATCGGCGTGCGGCGAGACGTCCGCCGCGGCGCCCCGCCGACCACACCCGATATGGAGATCGTGGGCGCCGACCGGATCCACGAAGCGCTCACGGCGGCTGACGCGGTGATCCTGACCGCGAGCCACGAACCAGGACGACCGCCGCTGATCGACCGCGCCGCGCTCGCGGCGATGCGCCCCGGCGCGCGACTCGTGAACGTCGCTCGAGGCGCGCTGATCGACGAGGCCGCGCTCCTCGAGGCGCTCGACCGAGGACGCCTCGCCGGCGCCGGACTCGACGTGTTCACGCACGAGCCCTACCCGGCTTCCGGGCCGCTCGCACACCACCCGAAGGTCATCGCCACGGCGCACAACGCCGCCCTCACGACGAGCTACTTCCGCCGCGCCGCGCGAGCGCTCGGCGAGGCCCTGGCAGCGCAGCTCGACGGTCGCCGGCCTCCCAACGCGCTCAACGCTCCCACCCGGCCCCGGCGAGATCCGCCGGAGCATCGCGCCGACGTCGCCGCTCGGCAACTCGGCTGCCTGAGGCCCGTCGCCAGCCCGAACACCGAGTACGGACTCGCTCAGCCTGTGCGCGGATCGCGGCGAGTGTCACGAGCGTGACTCGAGCCATCCCCGCCGGGCGTCCGCGACTAGGGCACCTCGGATGCGAACACGGCCCTAGTTCGCCGACAGTCGGTGGACGAAGCAGTCAGAAGCCAATTCGCACCGACAAGGAGCTCACCGTGCATCGACTAGCAGAACGACGGGTGACATATCTCTGGCTGACGATCGCGCTCGCGCTGATCGCCGGCCTCGCCGATCACCCTCACCACATCGCAATCGCAGGCGAAGACGCGAACGAGAACCGCCAGCGGCGGCCAGGCCCACTGTGGTCTTGGTCAACGGAGCGTGGGCGAACAATGCCGCCTGGAGCGGGGTGATCGAGCGCCTGCAGACCGAGGGGTACACGGTCGACGCTCCGCCCAACCCGCTGCAGAGCCTGAAGGGCGACGCCGCCACGATCGCCGACTTGCTAAAGACGATCAAAGGCCCGATCGTCCTGGTCGGGCACTCCTACGGCGGCGCCGTGATCACGAACGCCGCGACGGGCAACCGCAACGTCAAGGCGCTGGTGTACGTCGACGCGTTCGCGCCGGCCAAGGGCGAGAGCGCGCTCGGGCTCGATTCGACCAAGCCCGGGTCGGCGTCTCGGAGCGGGCCCGACGAAGGTCTTCAACTTCGTGCCGTTCCCTGGTGCCAAGAAGGGTGACGCCGAGCTCTACGTCAAGCCTTCGGTGTTCGAGCAGGCGTTCGCGAACGGGCTCCCCGCGAAGGAGGGCGCTGTGCTCGCCGCCACCCAGTCGCCGGTCGTCTACAGCGCGGTCACGGCGCCCTCCGGATCGCCCGCGTGGAAGACGATCCCGAGCTGGTACGTGCTCGGCACGATCGACAAGGCGATCCCGCCCGCCATTCAGCTGTTCATGGCTCAGCGGATACACGCCCACATCACCAGGGTCAGGGCCGGGCACCTCTCAATGGTGGCCGCTCCCGGAGTGGTCGCGAAGGTGATCACAGCCGCGGCGAAGGCAACGAGCTAACGCGCAGGTGCACGTCGGAGCTCTGGTCTCGACCGGAGAGAGAGCTCCGGCGCCCCTCATGGCAATGCAAACCGACGCAAACGCCCCTAGAAAGGAGCACCCAATGTCAATGGATCAAAATGAAATGCAACCCCGGCCGAACATCGTTCTCGTTCACGGTGCCTGGGCGGACGGTTCCAGCTGGAGCTCGGTTATCGAGCGCCTGCAGGCCGACGGCTACCACGTCACGGCGCCTCAGTTTCCCTTGACGTCGCTGGCAGATGATGTCGCCAGGCTGCGCCAGGTCCTGGCACTCCAGGACCGACCGACCGTCATCGCCGGCCATTCCTACGGCGGGCAGGTCATGACCGCGCTCGGCAACGACGCCCCCAACGTGGTTGGGCTTGTCTACATCGCCGCGTTCGGGATCGACGAGGGGGAATCACTCGGTGGGCTGCTCGCGCAGGGACCTCCGACCCCGGCACTGGCGCACCGGTTCGTCGATGAGCAGGGCTTCGTCTGGTTGACCGAAGACGACTTCGTCAACCACTTCGCCGGTGACGTGGACCCGGTCAAGGCAAAGGCGTTGTACGCCGTGCAGCAGCCGCTGTCCGCGAGCGCCTTCAACGACGTGATGACTGTCCCCGCGTGGAAGTTGCTGCCCTCTTGGTACCTGGTCGCCCAGGATGATCAGGCGCTCCCGGCTGACGTCGAGCGAATGTTCGCCAACCGCATGGGTGCCACCACCGTCGAAGTCCGCTCGGGCCACTTGGCGATGGTCTCCCACCCGGACGAGGTCGTAAAGCTCACCGAGACGGCAGCCGAAGCTGCACTCGCCGTCAACGCGGTCAGCTGAACAGACGCCAGTTCCCCGGCTGGCCCCCGAGCTCCAGCGTGGCCGGCCGGGGAAAGCACGCCCCATCGAACGCGAGCACCAAGAACTGCTCTCGCCAAGCTCCGGGTCGTTGGATGCAAAGCACGGCGTCCATCGCGAGGAGAGGATCGAAACCATGATCAAGCACAGCATCGAGATCAACCGCCCGGCCGACGAGGTGTTCGCCTACCTCGATCAGGTTGAGCGACACAACGAGTGGCAGGGCTCGCTCGTGAACACAACTGTCGAGACTGACGGCCCCACGCGCGTAGGTACGCGAGTGGTAGAGCGCCGCAAAGTTCCCGGAGGGACACGAGACATCCCATACGAGATCACAGAACACGACCCCCCGCGCAAGGCCTCGTTCCGCGGCACCGACGGCCCGCTTCGTCCCGTCGGCACATACACAGTCGATCCGACGGGCGAGTTGAGCTCACGCATGAACTCAGAGCTCGACCTCGAGGGCCACGGCGTCGGCAAGCTGTTCGCACCCCTGGCACTCCGGCAGGCTGCCAAGCAGGTGCCGGTAGACCACGAGAAGTTCAAGGAGCTGCTCGAAAGAGGCGTCGCGCCGGCGGCTTCGAACTGACCCGCTACGGCCAAGGACGACCACCAGCGTCTCGTCTGACCGCCATTTCCTTGGGAGCATCGGCGCTCCGCACCCAGCGGGGTGAGCGAGACCTGCGCCGCTCGCGCGACGCGCATTTCGACGCCGTCCGGTGCGGTCTCGCAAAGCAGCGGAACGGGGGCGTACGAGCCTGCGGGGGCCCTGGAGCGAGGCATTCATCGGTTTCGCTTAGGCTCGCATCGTCATGAGCCCTGCTGACCAATGCTCGAGCTACCGGGCGATCGAGAGGCTCATCGCAGCCTATGCGGAGCTCGTCGATGACGGCGAGTTCGAAAGCGTCGGTCGTCTGCTGGCCGAGGCGACCTTTACGGGCGCCACCGGGTCGGTGATCGGCCGCAATGCCATCGAGAAGATGCTCCGGGAAAACGTGATCGTGTATGCCGACGGCACGCCCCGGACCAAGCATCTCATCACCAATGTCGCGATCGAGGTCGACGAAGAAAGCGGCACAGCGACGTCGCGTTCGTACTTCACTGCGCTGCAGCCGCTGCCTGGCCGGGGATTGCAACCCATCGTCAGCGGTCGGTACTACGACAGGTTCGAGCGCCACGAGGGGCGGTGGCGTTTCCTGGAGAGGCGCGTCCGGACCGATCTCGTCGGCGACACGAGCCACCATCTTCGTCGCCGGGACGCAGACTTGTAGGCCTGCCGGTGGTTTAGCGTTGCTCCGGCTCTACCAGCAGGGACGAGCCGGCTCCGGCTCGGAGACCTCGGCTGGCGACGAGCGCGGGAGTGCTCGTGGATGGGTTGCGAGGGCAGCGCAGTCGACCTACCTGGACTGAAGAGGTCCAGCACGGGAGTCTCACCCCTCGAGCAGGCGGTCGAGTAGCGAGAGGGTGTTGGCGAGAGCCGCTTGTTCCCGCGGGGTGAGTTTGTCCGCGATCACCTCAGCGAGCCAGGCGGCGCGGCGGCGGCGGTCATCGTTCAGGCGCTCGCGTCCGTTTTGGCTGATCGCGACCAGGATCTTGCGGCGGTCGGTGGGGTGAGGTTGGCGTTCTAGATAGCCGACGGCGTCCAGTTCTCCGAGTGTGGCGGCCATTGATTGCTGGCGGACGCTGTGACGCTCGGCGAGCTCGCTGGTGGTCATTGGCCCCTCGCGGTCGAGGTAGCTGAGCGTCTCGGCTAGACGCGTGGGGAGCGTGACTATGTCGCGCTCGCGGGTTCGGCGTGCGAGTTGTCCGACGAGGAACCGGAGCTCGCTGGCGATCTCTCTGGTGTCGGGCGCGGCCGCGGGCACATTTTGACATTCTACAGGTGAAACTGTACAGTGCGAACTGTACAGTTTTCCCTGCTCGTCTAGAGCGCCGCTCGCACTCGCGGCGACCTCCGTTGAGGCCCGGCCTGCCCACGGCACTCAGTACCGGAACGGAGAACGTTGTGGAGCAAGGCAGGAGTCATTCGACGCGTCCGCGGCCAGACGCCGCGGGACGCTCGACGGTCGTCGACGTGACGGCCCAAGTCAATGGGAACGCTTGTCGGCTGCGGTTGGACAGTCGGGTGACGCTGCTCGACGCGCTGCGCGATGTGCTCGACCTAACCGGCACGAAGAAAGGGTGCGATCAGGGGGCGTGCGGGTCATGCACCGTGCTGGTCGACGGCAAGCGCGTCCTGGCTTGCCTGACTCTGGCGGCGCAGTGCGATGGGCGGGAGGTGACGACGATCGAGGGGCTCGCGAGCGACGGTGCCCTCCACCCAGTTCAGGAGGCCTTTATCCGGCATGACGGCTTTCAATGCGGCTACTGCACCCCGGGGCAGATCATGTCGGCCGTCGGCCTGCTGGAGGAGGGAAGAGCTGGATCGGATGAGGAGATCCGCGAGTTCATGAGCGGCAATCTCTGCCGGTGCGGGGCGTACCCAAACATCGTCGCCGCGATTCGAGAGGTCGCCGGAAGAGGGAGCGGATAACGATGCAACCGTTCGAATACATACGCGCCGACGAGGCGGATGCGGCGATAGCGCTCGTCGGTCGCGATCCCGACGCCCAATACCTCGCGGGGGGCACGACCCAGCTAGACCTGATGTTGAAGGACGGCGTGCTCGAGCCGGGGCGGCTGGTTGACATCACGCGCCTGCCGCTGCGCGCGATCACCCGCGCTGACGGCGCGCTTCACGTGGGCGCGCTGACGACGATGGAGGAGCTCGCCGCGGACCCGACGGTGGCCGAGCGACTGCCGCTCGTCCGCGAGGCGCTGCTGGCGGGTGCCTCGCCGCAGCTGCGGAACATGGCGACGATCGGCGGGAACGTCATGCAGCGAACGCGCTGCCGCTACTTCCGGGATCCGACGGTGGCGGCGTGCAATAAGCGCGCGCCCGGGTCCGGGTGTGCCGCGGTCACCGGTGCCGCGCGGATGCACGCGATCCTCGGCGCGAGCGAGCATTGCATCGCGGTGCACGCATCGGACCTGTGCGTGTCGCTGGTCGCGCTCGACGCCGTCGTGCACATCCGCGGAGCAGGCGGCGAGCGCAGCGTCCCACTGACGGAGTTCTACGTCGTCCCGGGCGAGCGGCCCGACATCGAGAACGTGCTCGAGCACGGCGAGCTGATCACGGCGATCGAGGTGCCGATGCTTCCAGTGGGAGCGCGGTCGGGCTATCTGAAGGTCCGCGACAGAGCGTCGTACGAGTTCGCGCTTACCTCGGCGGCCGCCGCGCTCGTGATCGAGGACGGCACGATCGCGACGGCGCGTGTCGCAGTGGGCGGCGTCGGCACCATTCCGTGGCGTGCGCGCGAGGCCGAGGCGATCCTCACCGGTGCGACCGCGAGTTCCGACGCCTTCCGATCCGCTGCGGAGGCCGCGATCCAGGAGTCGTTCACCGTTCCCGGCACCGCGTTCAAGGTCGAGCTCGCCAAGCGAACGATCAGGCGAATCCTGCAGACGATCTCGGGAATCCAGCCGTGACCACTGCCGAGAGCGACACGATCCTCGGCGTCGGGGTGGACCGCGTCGACGGCCCGCGCAAGGTGACCGGCGCCGCACCGTACCCGTCGGACTTCTCCTTCGATGGCCTCGCGCACGCAGCGCTGGTGCAGTCGACGATCGCTGCTGGGACGATCAGCCGAATCGAGACAGAGGACGCGGAGGCGGCGCCAGGGGTACTGACCGTGGTGACGCACGAGAACGCGCCGGCGCTCGCGGACGGGCCGATGACGCCGCTCGGCCCGAGTCCCCCAACGCCCTTCAGAGACAATCGCATCCTGCACCACGGCCAGCACGTGGCCATCGTTGTGGCGCAGACCCGGGAGCAAGCAACCGCGGCGGCGCGCTCGGTCAGGATCGAATACCAGCAGAGCACCCCGATACTCGGGATCGAGAATCCCGACGCGGCGGTCCTGCGAAACCCGTGGGGACTGGAGCTGCACCGAGGCGACGCCGAAGCGGCGCTCGCGTCGGCGGAGGTGGTCTACGACGAGACGTTCGCTACCGCGGCCGAGACCAACAATCCGATGGGGCTGTTTGCGACCGTGGCGTGCTGGGAGAAGAACCGTCTGACCGTGCACGACTGCACCCAGTGGCCCGTGATGGTGAGGCAAACCCTGGCGGCCGTGTTCGATCTGCCGGAGAGCGACGTACGCGTGCTCGTGCCCTATCTGGGAGGCGGGTTCGGCGCCGGGCTGCGGGCTTGGCCGCACGTCATCCTGGCCGCGCTCGCAGCGCGGCTTGTGGATCGGCCCGTCAAGGTCGTTCTGACCCGCCCGCAGATGTTCACCTCGATTGGGCACCGCTCGCAATCGCGACAGCGCATACGGCTCGGCTCGACAAGAGACGGCCGGCTGGTGGCGATCGACCACGAGGGGACCTCCACGCTCGCCGTCGAGGACTTCAACATCGACCCGATCACGATGACCACGGGATCCGCGTACGCCTGCCCGAACGTCGCAACTCATGACCGCCTCGTCAGGCTCAACATCTCAAGCCCTGGTGCGATGCGGGGGCCAGGGAAGGTTGAGGGCAACTTCGCGATCGAGTCAGCGCTCGACGAGCTGTCTTACGAGCTGGGGATCGATCCGATCGAGCTGCGGTTGCGTAACTACGCCGAGGTTCACCCGCAGTCAGGGCTGCGCTGGTCGAGCAATGCGCTGCGGGACTGCTACCGGGTCGGCGCCGAGCGATTTGGTTGGCGACGGCGCGACCCGGCGGTCGGATCGATGCGCGAGGGACACTGGCTGGTCGGGTACGGGGCGGCAGGGGTCACGTTCGGTTCCTACCAGGCGCCCTGTCAGGCCCGGATCACGGTAGAGCGAAACGGGACCGCGCTCGTCCGCAGCGCGGCGACCGACATCGGGACCGGCACGTACACGATCGCTACGCAGCTGACAGCCGAGCTGCTCGGCCTTGAGATCGGGCAAGTCAAAGTAGAGATCGGCGACAGCGACCTGCCTCCCGCACCCCAGTCCGGGGGCTCGGGCCTCGCGATGTCGCACAGCGCCGCGATCCATGACGCTGCCGGCAACCTGGTGCAGGCATTCCTCGACCTGGTCGCCGACGACGAGAACTCGCCGCTTCGCGGAAGGGCCCCATCCGATGTGGGCTGCGCCGCCGGCCGCGTGCATCTCCTCGAGGACCCTGCCGCGGGCGAGAGCTACGCCGAGATGCTGGCTCGCCATGCTCTGAATGAGATCACCGCCGACGGGCGAGCGGACCTCGAAACCGGCCGCGGCGACAGTGCAACGTCGGCGTTCGCCGCGCACTTCGTCGAGGTCCGGATCGACAAAGACCTCGGTGTGCTGCGGATCGCACGGGTCGTCTCAACGATCGATGCGGGCCGAGTGCTCAACGAAAAGACTGCCCGCAGCCAGATCATCGGCGGAGTTGTGATGGGCATCGGAATGGCAACCCTCGAGGAGACGATCTTCGAGTCCGCCACCGGTCGCATCGCGAACGCCACCTTCGGCGACTACCTGATCCCCGTCAACGCGGACGTCCCCGACATCGACGTGATTTTCGTCGGCGAGCCTGACTCGTTCAGCCCAGTAGGGATCAAGGGTCTCGGCGAAATCGGAGTCGTTGGCGTGGCCGCGGCTGTCGCAAACGCGGTCTACCACGCCACCGGACGACGCTTCCGCTCGTTGCCGATCACCATCGACCAGCTCCTTTGAGGGCTGATCGGATGACCCCATGGCCAGGAGCCGACGGGGCCGAGGCCATGCGCGATCGATTGGTGAGGTCGGCCAGCTCATCTTGGGCGAAGAGTTACGTCTGCTCGTCCCCTTCCAGGTTGGCCGGCGGGTGGCACGATTCGTCGGTGTCGTCACCAGGTTCGTCGTACCGGCTCTCCGTGACCTATGAACTCGTGGCCGACCGAGGTAGCGCCTCGCGGCGGTACACACGGGCGCAGTCGCTTAGCCGGAGCGCCGGCCAACCTGTGCGAGACGCACCTCGATCAGTTTCTTTACGAGCGCCCGCGGCAGAGGGCGGTCGACGGGAAAGTGCAGGGAGCTCTTGGTCATCGCGTATCCATCGAGCTCTTCGGCAAGCTGCGAGAGGACCGAGCCGCTGAACGGCAGGTAGCTCAGGTGATTCTTGAAGGCGGCAAAGCCGGCGACCGTCTCACTGCCTAACCGGAAAGCGGGAACGCGGTAGGAGATCACTTCTTCCGCGTCCGGGACGATCTCGAGGATCGTGCGGCGCAGCGTCTGAAGCGTGCTGCGACCCGGCTCCTCGACACCACGCAGGTACTCGTCGATCTTGTCGGAAGACTCCGCAATCCCCGCCATGTGGTCGGAGGCAGGATCGCCCGGGTGAAACACCAGGCCGCGTTTCTGAAGCGCCTCGCGGAGGGCCGTGATCGCGGAAGGCCCCATGCCGTGCAGCTTCGTGAGATCGCGCTCGGAGACCTGAGCTAGCTGATCGAGTCGCGTGTAGCCGGCGGCTGACAACGCGCGGCGTGCCGGCGCGCCGAGCTTGGGAAAAGCTGCGTCATCGTCGTTGTCCACGTGAGTCCTCCAAATCGCTAGCCCGTGGTGCGGCCTTGGCCGCACATGATGAGACCGCGATCCAGAGCTACATTCATCGGCGTCAGATCGCAGTCCTAGGATGCTGGGCGGATGCAAGCCCGGGAGTGTCAATCGTGATCCTTCCGAAGGTCCGGGACCCTCGCTTCGTGACGATCCGCCGCGGTGGGACCCTCACCGACTCCGATCATCACCTCCTCGCTCTTTGGGCGGCATCGTGCGCAGAGCACGTCCTGGACTTGTTCGAGTCGGCTCAGCCTGGGGACCCACGACCGCGTCGGGCGATCGAGCATGCTCGCGGCTGGGTGCGGGGCGAGGTCAAAATGACCGAGGCTCGAAAGGCCGCCGGCCATGCAATGGCTGCGGCCAGAGACCTGCGTGGGGCAGCCCGGCATGCCGCTTACGCTGCTGGTCAGGCCGGGGTCGTTGCGCACGTCGCCGCGCACGAACTCGGCGCGGCTGCGTATGCGATCAAGGCCGCCCGTGCCAGCGCGCCGGAAGGCGAGGGCGATGCAGCAGGGCGACGCGAGTGCCAGTGGCAGCGCGACCAGCTTCCGGAGCCGATTCGAGAACTTGTACTTGACGACCAGCGATTGCGGAACGACGTCTGCTGGTCAGTGTTCGACCCCTGAGCGCACGTCAGGCGCCAGCGCTGCACCCAACCGCATCGGGCGGACCGCCTCGTTGCGGCAGGTCAACGTCCGCGTGGGCGGCCGCACCTCGGCAGAGCGAGTTGGTCAAGCACGGAATGAAGCAGCAGCGTGACAACTAGCGGGCAGACGAAACGTCGTCGCGGGCCCCGCGCTCCATCACTCGGGCGACTTCGTGGCGCGAGGAGACGTCGAGCTTGCGGAAGATGCTACGCAGGTGGGTCTCGATCGTCTTGACGCTCAGGAAAAGTTCGCGGGCGATCTCCGGGTTGGTACGCCGGTCGACGACCAGGCGCCCTACCTGGATCTCGCGTTGCGTGAGCGTCTCCAGACCGGTCCCGTGCACGTTCGCGGCTCGGGTCCGGCGGTGCACGTGGCGCCCGAGTTTGCGCAGCTCGCGCTCGGCCTCCTGGCGGTAGCGGACCGCGCCGCATGCGTCGAGCTGCTCGACGGCCCGCTCGAGTTCGGCCACGGCACGCGTGCGCTCGTCGGCGCGCCCGAGTGCGCGGCCGGCGAGCGTGCGCGCGCGAGCGGCCTCGACACAGGCGCCGACGGAGTCCGCCGCCATGGCGGAGGTCAGCGCGTAGTCGGCAGCGGTGGACGCGTCCCCTCGTTCGAGCGAGACCGCCGCCGCTGCGCGGCTTGCCATCGCGTTGGTCACTGGGAGGTCCAGCACCGCGGCCAGGGCAGTCGCACGGCGCGCCACGCGCTCGGCCGCGACGGGTTGGCCGACTGCCAGCCAGCAGCGGGTCAGAAGCTCGAAGTAGTTCGCCCTCCAGCCGCTGGCGATTCGCGGCAGCTCCTCACCTCCGGCGGACGTCAGCAGGATCTCGATGGCGCGCGCGGGCTCCCCGCTCTCGTAGAGAGTGCTGGCGAGCGCGACGCTCGCGTAAGTGCAAACAAGGGTGTCGTCGAGATCGCGCGTGACCTCGACGCTCTCCCGCGCGGCGCTCGTCGCTGTGTCAAGGTCGCCACCCGCCAACGCCGTGAACGCGCGACTCAGCAGATTCCACCCAAGCGCCTGGGCGTTCCCGGAGAGGCGGGCCGCGTCGACCGCCTCGTCGAGCAGGTCTGCCGACTGCGCTATCCGGCCGGTCGTGTGGAGCACGTGACTAAGCACGGGGATGAGGATCGGGGATATGTCTCCCTGTCCCGTCGCTCGGGCGATGGCGAGGCCACGCTGCGCATGCTCGCCGGCGCGTTCGTAGCGGTGCAGGTACAGCTCGGCGGTGGCGAGATTGGCGAGGGCGTCCAGTCGAAGCCCGAGTTCGTCGTCGGCGAGCGTGTCCACTAGTGCTGCCGCCTCGGAACTGCGCGTCTTGGCGTCCGCAACCGCGCCCAGGAATGCAGCGGCGACGGCCAGCACCGCCGTGCTCGCAGCGATGAGCGGCTGATCTGACAGGTCCTGTGCGGCGGCGAGCGCCGGCTCTCCCCACTCACGCATCGCCTGGTATTCCATGCGGTAGAAATCGCCGACAGCGAGCTGGATCATGAGCGCCACGGCATGCGCCGAGGACGCACTCGGTAACCCATCCAGCGCCGCGGTCAGCCGCGCATGCGCGCTGTCGTGGTGCCCGAGGAGCTGCTCGATCCCAGCACAGGCACCGACGAGGCTCAAGTGCAACGGATTGTCGTCGCTCGGCGTCAAGGCGATGGCTTCGAGCAGGGCACCACGGCTGTCCTCGAACCGCCCGGTGGCGGCTTGCGCGCGTGCGAGTGCCATCAGGAGCTGGACGCGCTCTGCTTGTGGCGCGCCCTCGGGAAGGAGGCCGAGCGCGATCCTGAACCAGCGCGCGGCGCTCAGTGGCGCGCGATGCGCCGTCGCCTCGGCGGCCTCGCGCAACACCGCAACCGCCGCCAGGTCGCCATAGTGCGCAGCATGCTCGACGTGGTGCGCTCGCGCGGCGGCCGGTGCGCCGCGCGCAGCGAGCGCGTCCGCGTTGCGGGCGTGGGCGGCGAGCCGCACTCCCGGCGGACACGACTCGTAGACGGCCCGCCGTACGAGGGGATGTCGGAAATGAAATCGCCGTGGCACCTCGTCTGGTCGAACGAGGTCGCTGCCGATCAGTTCGTCGAGCGCCTCCAGCGCTTGCCAGTCCTCCATGCCGGCTGTCGTCGCTGCGAGGTCGAGCTCGAACGGGTCGCCGGCGACGGCGGCCGCCTCGGCCAGGCTGCGCGTGGTCGCCGAAAGTGCGTCGAGCTCGCCGATGATCGCGGCCGAGATCGGCTCGGGCACGCCGTCGCTGCCGCGAGTGGTGCTCGGGCCGTCGCTGTCGGCGCTCATCAGGGAGAGTTGGAGCAGGTAGAACGGGTTGCCCCCACTGGTCTCATAGATGCCTTCGCGTTCGGCGCCGTCGACACTGGCGATCAACGTCCTCGCGTCGGCGCGCGTGAGCGGTCCAAGTTCGATCAGACGGACGGCGTCGGCATCCTTCGTCGCCCTCTCCATGGCGGCCATCAGCCCGCGATCGGCCTGCCCGCCGCGCAACGTGGCGGCCACCATCACCGATCCACGAGGAGGATGCCTGAGCAGGTAAGCAGTCAGCTCGAGCGACGCTCCGTCCGCCCAGTGAAGGTCATCGAGTACTACAACCAACGGCTGCCTGACGGCAAGGCTCTCGATCAGGTCACGGACAGCGCGGTGGGCGCGGAAGCGCTCGGCCGCGGTGGTTGGCTGGTCGCTCCCGGGATTGAGCGAGCTCAGTGCGGGAAACACCCCCGAGAGCTCGCCCACATCCTCTGCTGACAGGCGGTTGAACTCATGTGGATCAAGCGATTCGAGGTACTCGTCGAACGCGTCAACGACGACGCCGAACGGAAGCTCTCGCTCGAACTCGGCGGCGCTGCCACGTAGAGCAAGGCAGCCACGTTGCTCAGCCTGACGAACGAGCTCGAGCAACAGGCACGTCTTACCGATCCCGGGCTCGCCCGTGACGAACACGAAGCGTGGGTCATGCGCGCGCGTCTCCTCGAGCAGCTGCCCGAGCAACTCCAGCTCGCGGTCTCGGCCGACGAGGGGCTGAGCCATTTGACGCACGATGAGTCAGTTCCTGGCAGCGAGCCTACCTGCCAAGAGCTACCCGAGGGCTTTTCTCAACCAGGGTGTTGCCCCGATGTCGCGCACGGCCGGCTGCCGGATGCTGGACCGGTGCCACAGTTCATGCTGCAACACGTGCACACCGCGCGCGAATGCGGTGCCGTGTTTGCCTCCTTCAAAGCGTTCGAGAGCCCATTACGCCACCAGATGGCCGTCTGCTCGTGCCACTTCGGGACTCATCGGATCTGGTGGCAGGTCGACGCGCCGTCAGATCACGAGGCACTCGCGCAGTTGCCTCGCTATGTCGCCGAGCGCACGACGGCGATCCGTGTTGGCGATATCCAAACACCCTGACGCGCCGAATCCCAGGGTGCGGTTAAGGGGTTTCACCCGATGTCCCGAGGAGCACAGGCAGCGACGCTAGGGCACGCCGGTCATCACGGCCGGCAGTTCACCTAGGGAGTCCCCATGGCAACTGTCGCTTTGCCGGAACGACGTGACGTCACCAGCCAGCCGGAGGTGACAGTCCGGGCGCTGGAGATCGCCCGCCACTACGGCGAGGGAGACAGCGCGGTTCACGCGCTGCGCGGCGTCGACCTCGACGTGAGGTCGGAACGGCTGACGGCCATCATGGGCCCGTCAGGCTCTGGCAAGTCCACGCTCATGCACATCCTGGCTGGGCTCGATCAGCCCGACAACGGACGGGTATGGATCGGCGACATAGAGGTCACCGGCCTCGACGACGCCGGTCTGACTGCGCTGCGCCGCGACAACATCGGCTTCATCTTCCAGTTCTTCAACCTGCTGCCGATGCTCACTGCCGAAGAGAACATCCTCTTGCCGCTCGAGATCGCCGGGCGTAAGCCCGACCCTGGCTGGTACGGCGAGCTGGTCGCCAAGGTCGGGCTGAGCGAGCGCCTCAGCCATCGTCCCAGCGAGATGTCCGGCGGCCAGCAGCAGCGCGTCGCGGTTGCGCGCGCCCTGGCCTCGAGGCCGACGGTGATGTTCGCCGATGAGCCAACCGGCAATCTCGACTCGACGACAAGCAGCGAGATCCTCGGGCTGATGCGCGACTTGGTCGATGGCTTTGGCCAGACCACGGTCATGGTCACGCACGACCCGCACGCAGCGGCGATCGCGGACCGCGTGCTCTTCCTGGCCGACGGCGAGATCGTGCGCGACCTCGACGCCTGCGACGCGCACACAGTCATCACGACGATGGAAGAACTGAGGGCCTCATGAGGCGCGTGGCGCTAAAGGGCCTCTGGTGGCGTCGCGGCCGCGCGGTGCTGACGGCCTGCGCGGTCGTGCTCGGCGTCGCGATGGTCAGCGGCACGTTCATCCTCACCGACACCATCAACAAGGCGTTCGACACCATCTTCCAGGACTCCTATTCCAAGACGAGCGCGGTGATCTCCGGCCGCGAGGTCGTCAAGGACGCCGCCAGCGGCAATGCCACCGTGCCTGCCTCTCTGCTGGACCGCGTGCGCGCCGACAGCAACGTCGCGGCCGCCACCGGCGCCGTGTTCAATCTCAGCGGCAGCTCTGACCCAACCAAGCTGATCGGCAAGAACGGCCAGCGGCTGGGGTCGAGTCAGAACGGGCAATTCGGCTTCGGTTTTGACCCCAACGCCGAGCGCTTCAATCCGCTTTCGCTCACCGAGGGCCACTGGGCCTCCGCCCCTGGCGAGGTCGTGATCGACAAGGGCACCGCGACGAACAACGGCTACGCGGTGGGGGACCGGATCGGTGTGTCTGCTCGCGGCCCGGTGCGTCAGTACACGATCACCGGAATCGCCCGCTACGGCACCGTCAACTCGATCGGTGGCGCGACGATCGCCGTATTTGACGTGCCGACCGCGCAAGCGCTTCTGGGCAAGCGCGGCCAGTACGACACGATCTTCGTCGCCGCCCGCAAGGGCGTGTCCTCCGAGCAGGTCGTGCGCGACCTCCGGTCGGTGGTGCCGGCCACCGCTCAGGTCAAGACCGGCCAGCAACAGGCCGACGCCGACTCGAAGGCCACTCAGGACAACAGCAAGTTCATCCAGATGTTCCTGCTGGGGTTCGGGTTCATCGCGTTGGGGGTGGGGGCGTTCGTTATCTTCAACACGCTGTCGATCACGCTCGCCCAGCGCATCCGCGAACTCGCGACCCTCCGCACCCTCGGCGCGTCACGACGGCAGATCAAGCGCTCGGTTCTGACCGAGGGGCTGGCGATCGGCGTGTTCGCCTCCGTCGTCGGCCTGATGCTCGGCCTGGCCCTCGCAAAGGGCCTGAACGGGCTGTTCCAGCTGTTCGGCATCGACCTGCCGCACGCCTCGACGGTGATCGAGCCCCGCACCATCATCGTGGCGCTTTCGCTCGGCACCATCGTCACCCTCATCGCAAGCCTTTCACCCGCCCGGCGCGCGACCCGCATCGCGCCGATCGCCGCAATGCGTGAGGGCGCCACCCTGCCGCCGCGGCTCGGCAGCCGCAGGCCCTCGATCCCGGTGGCAATCCTTGCCGTCGGGGCCGTGCTGTGCCTGGCGGGCGCGTTGGGCGGCGGCTCGATAGGCCGGTCGATGATCCTGGTCGGCCTCGGCTCGGTGGCGCTCTTCCTCGGCGTGATCATGATCGCCGGTCGGCTCATCCGGCCGCTCGTCGCGATCGTCGGCGCCCCCGCGCGGCGCTTCGGCGGCCCCCCGGGACGACTGGCCAGCGGCAACTCAACCCGCAACACCACGCGTACAGCCACCACCGCTGCCGCCCTGATGATCGGCCTCGCGCTCGTCACGCTTGTCGCGACGATGGCAAGTGGCTTTCGCGCTTCGGGGCGAAGCGCCGACGAGAAGACGGTCAAAGCCGACTACATCGTGACCTCCAAGAGCGGCTTTGACACCATCCCGGCCGCGGTGGGGGCCGCGGTCGCGCGTGCTCCGGGAGTCACGGATGTCTCCGCCGTGCGCCACGACGAAGCCAAGGCAGTCGGTAGCAGCATCAGCGTCGAGGGCATCTCCCCGTCATTCGCGGCCAGCGTCAAGCAGCGCTACAGCAAAGGCTCCGACGCGGTCATCCCGCGTCTCGGCAGGTCGGGCGCGATCGTCACAAAGGGGTTCGCCGACGACCACCGCCTCGGGCTCGGCAGCGCGCTTACCGTCACCACCTCGGCCGGCCGTCGCCTCGGCGTCAGGGTCGTCGCGATCACCGACCCGCGGGGCGACCTGACCGGGGATGTGCTCATCTCGCAGGCCGCTTTCGACGCGAGCTTTCCCCGACCGAGCGATCTCTACGTGTTCGTGCGCACGGCCGACGGCACGAACGCCACGACTACGGCGGGCATCGACCGCGCCGTAGCGCAGTTCTCCGACGTCGACGCCCACACGCGCGCCGGCTGGATCGACTTCCGAGGTAAGGACCTGGCGCAGTTCCTGATGCTCCTCTACGTGCTCCTCGCCCTGTCGATCGTCGTCAGCCTGTTCGGGATGGTCAACGCGCTCGTGCTCACGGTCTTCGAGCGCACCCGCGAGATCGGCATGATGCGCGCCGTCGGCATGAGCCGCCGGCAGGTCCGCCGCATGGTGCGCCACGAGAGCGTGATCACGGCGCTCATCGGGGCCGGGCTCGGCCTACCGGTCGGGCTGCTGGTGGCGGCGGCGATGGCTGGGGCGCTGGACAGCCCCTTCGTCCCGCCCGTCCCATCGCTGGTGATCTTCACGCTCGTGGCGATCCTCGCCGGCGTGCTCGCCGCGATCGCTCCCGCAAGGCGGGCCGCGAAGCTCAACGTCCTGCGCGCGTTGCACTACGAGTAGGCCCTTGTGGATGCGACGATCGCGCCAAAACAGGTCTACGCCCCGTCGCGCCCGCGGCGGGGCGTTCCGCGCGACGAATCCGGTCCTTCCCGAGGACTGCGCCGCGAGCCGCTGCAGCGGAGACGGAGGGATTCGAACCCTCGATGGACGAAACCGCCCATACCGGTTTTCGAGATCTGGATGCCCTCGGTCACTCCTAGAGCCCGGGCTCGGCTTTCACTCTTCCAGTCTTGACGGCAGCGGTGAGTGCGGCGTAGTCGAGTTCGTTCTGGTCGGCGTAGAGCTCGGCGAACTCGGCGAGTGCCTGGTCCATCGCGTCGCCCGAGCCGAGGTACGCGCCGATCGCGACGGCGTCGCCGGAGCGCGCATGAGCGCGAGCCAAGGTGCGGCCGCAGATCTGGCCGTACGCGGCCAGCTCTCTTGGCTTCATCCCGTCGATGATCGCCGAGCCCTTGTTGTCCCAGAGCTGGCGCATGTAGAAGTCCCACTTGTCGGCCCTGGGGCTGACGATGCGGTCCCAGCCAAGCATGATGTCGCTGGCGGATTGCATCAGCCGCTGGCCCTCGACGACGCGCTGGCCGTGATTTGCGTATTTGCTCTTGCCCAGAAACGGCTCGAGCACCGACGCCTCCGCCTGCTTGAGCTGCAAGAACAGCGGATCCTCGTTGTCGCGGCCGAGCAACAGGATGATCCAGGCGCGCGTTCCGACGCTGCCCACACCGACCACCTTCCGGGCCGCGTGCACATAGCGAAAGCGCTCCAGCAGATGCCTGCGATCGCGTTGCAGCGTGCGCCGATAGCCGCGGATCACTCCCCGCGCGAACTCTTCGATATTTTGGCCGTCGGCGAGGTCCTCGATCGGCACGATCAGCGGCGGGTCGCTGACGATCCGCCGCTCACCGTTGACGATCGTGGTGAGCTTGTTGAACGCGCGCAGGCTGTCCTTCGCACGCGTCTTGGCGAGGTTCTTCTCCATCACCTTGCGCCGCTTCGCGCTCGCGCTGGCGCTGAACTCGCTCATCAGAGTCGCGGCGTCGACCCGTGAGTACCAGAGATCGAACGTCTTCATCGACGCCAGCTCACGCATCGCCTCGCGGTACGATCGCGCGACGTCCAGGTTCACAGCGTGGCGCTGATCGGCGTGGAATTCGAGGTCGCGCCCGGCGACGGCAAAGCTCGCGACCAGGCGCTTGAGATCCCACTCGAACGGGCCAGGCAAAGTCTCGTCAAAGTCGTTGACGTCGAACACCAACCGGCGATCGGGCGCAGCGAAGCCGCCGAAGTTCGACAGGTGCGCATCACCGCACAGCTGCACGTCCAGGCCCGTCCGCGGCGAACGCTCGAGATCGGCGGCCATCAGATACGCCGCGCCTCGATAGAACGTAAACGGCGAGACCTCCATGCGTCCGTAACGGATCGGCACCAACTCCCGCACGCGTGTCGCGGCTTGCGCCTCCAGCATTTCAACCGGATCACGGCGACCTGGCGGCGCGAACCACTCACCGTGCACGCTCCGCGGCACCTTCGTTCGCGCGGCCTTACCGAGCGCCGCGCGCTCTGCTACCGATCGATGCGAAACCTTGCCGTTGGCTCCGGATCCAGCTGCTCTTGTCCGTCTGGCAACCGTCCGCTCGTCGGTCGCTGTCACTGTCGCGCTGCTAGCACTCATAGCTGTCGTTCCTTCTGATGGTTGATCGTTGGCGGAGCCCTCGAAGACTTGAGAGTCGCGCGTGCAGCTGCAGTGGGAAATGCCGGTACGCGACGCGCTGACATCCGAGCCTCACCATGCCTGGCCGTGGCATTCGTTTGGGCCGTGCAGGCGGAAGATCACCCGGGTGATTCACTCGTCGATCAGGGCGAGCAGACCGAGACTCGCAACGTAGCCGTCTGGCGCCTCTGCCGCGTCGTGGCGCTCGGGCGATGGGGTCTCAGATGACCACCGGGGGAGGTTTGTACTCACGAGCGCGCTCGGCCCGGCTGACCCAGAGCTGGGAGCCGGGCCGTTGCACAGCAGCTGAGCGCTACCCCTCGCTGAGGATCAGGAGCGTCTCCGGGCGAACACCGTCAGCCTTCATCGCGTCGGCGGCCGCCTCGGTCGCCATGAACTGCTGAAAGGCAGCAAAGTCGGGGATCTCGGCGATCAGCCCGACCCGGTTTGAACCCGCCGGATCCCGAAAAGCGCGCGTCGTGATTCCAAGCGCCCCAAACACTTCGTCTCGCTTTGATGAACTCAGCCAATGATCGACGTCGTCGACCTCATGAAATGCAATGTACGTTGCCATCGTCCCTCGTCTCTCCACAGCAAAGCTGCGCGGAATGTGCGATCGACGCCGATCGGCGTCGTCGCTTAGATGTGAACCTGCTCGACTGGCGTTCAACTGGCCAGCCGCGCGGTTGGCCCCGAACCTGGCTGTCGCTACGCCATTTCGAGGTGCGCGACTTCAGCCACGCGCTCCTCGGGTGCACCCGCGAATCCGCCCTCGACCGGCAGCGCCGGCAGCAGCGTGTCGTTCATGAACCGCTCGCTGTGCTCCTTGGAGTCCCAGACGACCGAGATCAGATACCCGCCGTCAGTCGGCCCCGCAACGTGCGCGGTCTGTCCGTCTGGAAGCCCCTCAGAAGGATGCACCGCCTTGAGCATCGACTGATACTGCTCCTGAGTTCCACCCTTCCAAAAGTGCGTCTGCAAATACGCCATGCCCCGATCCCTTCAGTTAGCTTCGTTCGACCGTACCGCAGAAGTACCCAGACCGTCTCGCCCTAACTCCGAGAGACGATTGGAATTCGTCAGATAGCAGCCAGGCCCCTGCAGCGCTAGACGGTGAGCGTGGCGAGGCGCGAGTCGACTGCTTGGCGGACGCGATCCAGGGCTGCTGGGTCCGAGGTGGCGACGAACTGCATGTTGCCCAGGACCATGTAGGCGTTGAGCTCGAAGGCGATCTGCGACGGGTCGGCGGTCGGATCGAGCTCGCCCGTTGCCTGCGCGTCCATGACCTGCCGGGCGAGCAGTGCGAGCCAGCGCTGGCTGAACGCCAGGGCGCCGTCGCGGGCCGGGCCTGGCTGGGCGTCCAGCTCGCTCATGGCGGAGACGAAGAAACATCCTCCCGGAAAGACGGCTTCCTCGACATGCTGGAGGAACAGCGCGACGTAGGCCCGTAGCCGCGGCAGGCCGGCCGCCTCCTTGCCCGCGGGCTCGATGACCAGTTCGTCGAAGATCGTGCTCGCCGCGTCGATCGTCGCCAGTTGCAGCTCCTCCTTGGAGCCGAAGTGTGCGAACAGGCCGCTCTTGCTCATTCCGACGGCGTCGGCCAAGCGGGAGAGCGACAGACCGTCGAGGCCCTCGACGGTTGCCATTCTCGCCGCCTCACGCAGGATCGCGGCTCGGCTGCGCTCGCCGTCGGATCGCTGCCGGCGGGTCGGGCGGGACGGTGCTCGCTGATCGGGAATTGACGTCACCCTTGACAAGTTAGCACGATCGGTCGTATTGTCCGAACATAGAACGACCGATCGTGCTAACTACGAAGCCAAGCCAAAGGACCTCGCAATGACCACCACTCCCAGCGTCGACCCCGATCAGCTCGCCCACCACATCGCCTCGATGTATCGCGACGTCGCAAACGAGACGGGGCGCGACCTGCACTTCCACACCGGACGGGCGCTCGCCGAAGCGCTTGGCTACCCGGCCGACCTCCTTGACCGGCTACCGGCCCAGGCGGTGAGCTCGTTCGCGGGCGTCGGCTACCACCTCGGCCTCGCCCGCCTGGTCGCCGGCGAGCGCGTGCTAGATCTCGGCAGCGGCTCGGGGATGGACGTCTTCGCCGCCGCCGTGGAGGTGGGTCCAACCGGATCCGCCGTGGGCGTGGACATCACGCCCGAGCAGCTGGCCAAGGCTGAGCGCCTGCGGCGCGATGACCACGTGACCTTCCGCCGCGCTCGGATCGAGGAACTTCCCTTCGACGACGCCTCGTTCGACGTCGTCATCTCCAACGGGGTTGTCAACCTCGCGGCCGACAAGCCGGCCGTGTTCGCCGAGGCGGCCCGCGTGCTCCGGCCCGGGGGACGACTCGCGCTCGCCGACATCGTGACGGAGCACCCGATCGCTATGCGGACCGCTGCCCAGCCTGACCTCTGGGCCGCATGTATCGCCGGCGCCAGCCAGGTCGACGACTACCTGCATGACATCACCGCCACCGGCCTCGAGCTGCGCACCGTCCAGCGCAACAGCGCCTACCGCTTCGCCAGCGAGCGCGCGCAGCGCACCAGTGACAAGTACGGCGCCCACACCATCGAGCTGCTCGCCGTCAAGTCGACTCAGGAGACGTCGAAATGAGCCCCGATCGTCTGCCGGTCGGCCCGATCGGGAGGCTCGGTCGCTGGACCGCCGCGCATTTCCGCATCGTCGCGGCGGCGTGGGTCGTCGTCGCGGTCGGCCTCGGCGTCTTTGCGCCGCGCGCCGAGCAGGCGCTGTCGGGAGCGGGTTGGGAGGCGACCGGCTCCGAGTCCGTCCACGCGCGACAGCAAATCGACAAGAACTTCGACGGATTCGGAAGCTACGGCCTGACGGTCGTCGTTCACGCACGGGACCAGGCCGTCTCCGATCGCCGAGTTCGCGCGCGTGCTGCGCAGGGTGGAACGTCGGCTGAGCAGTGATCCGGCCGTGACGACGGTCGTTTCGCCGCGGGCGGGCGTGTCGATCTCGCCCGATCGCCACGCCGCCGTGATCTCGGCGGGCGCTGCGCGCAACGCCAACGACATGGTGAGCGCCGCCGCGCGGCTGGAACGCCCGCTCGCAAAACTCGGCACCGGCGGCGTGCACGTCGACCTCACCGGCGCTCCGGGGATGTGGTCCGACTTCAATCAGGCCAACAAGTCGGCGATGCTGAAGTCCGAGCTGATCTCCTGGCCGGTCACGCTCCTGATCCTCGTCCTCGCGTTCGGGTCCCTGGTTGCAGCGGGGCTGCCGCTGATGCTGACGATCGCCGGGTTGATCGCCGCGGCGGGCTCACTGTGGATCGGGACGCACATCGCCGCGATCTCGATCTGGTCGATGAACTTTGCGCTGATGTTCGCGCTGGCCCTGGGGATTGACTACGCGCTGTTCGTCGTCTACCGCTTCCGCGATGCGTACTTCGGCTCGAAGCTGTCTGCCGAGGACGCGGTCGCGGCGACGATGGACACCGCCGGCAAGGCCGTCCTGTTCTCGGGCGTCACGGTGCTGGTGTCGCTGAGCGCCGTGATGCTCGTGCCGAGCCCCGCGTTCAGGTCGACGAGCCTCGGCATCATGCTGTCGGTCGTCTTCGTCCTCGCGGCGGCGCTCACCCTGCTGCCCGCGGTGCTGGCGAAGCTCGGGCCGCGGGTCGACCGCTTCGCGCTTCCGTGGCTGCGCGCGGGTGAACCTCGCTCGCCGCGCTCCGCGGCGTGGGGCAAGCGGCTGTGGCGTCAGCCGCGGCGTTACGGCCTCGCGGCGCTCGCACTGCTCGCGGTGCTGGCGGTCCCAGTGTTCGCGTTGAAGACCGCGATGCCCTCGATCAAGGTCGTCCCGGCTCAAGACAACTCGCGCAAGGGATACGACGCGGTCCAGCGGGCGTTCGGCCCGGGTTGGACCGGTCCGCTCCAAATCGTTGCGCCGAGGGCCGAGGCCGCGCAGGTGGCAGCGGTGGCGCGGCGCGATCCGGGCATCGCCCATGTGTCGCCGCCGCAATTGGGCGCACGCGGCATCGCGGTCGTGCAAGCGATCCCCGCGACGGACCCGTCGGCGAGGGCGACCGGGGCCGCGATCGAGCGTCTCCGCGCAGCGTTGCCGGCCAGCGCGCTCGTCGGTGGCCCGGTGGCGGAGAGCCACGATCTTGAGGCCGCGCTGACAGCCAGCACACCGCTGGTGATCGGCGTCGTGCTCGGCCTTAGCTTCCTGCTATTGGTGGTGGCGCTGCAGGCGCCGGTGATCGCCGCGCTCGCCGTGGTCACGAACCTGCTGGCGACCGCGGCCGCGTTTGGAGTCGCGAAGTGGATCTTCCAGGACGGCGTCGGACACTCGCTGCTCGGCTTCGAGCCGCAGGGCTTCCTGGACGCGTGGGCACCGGTGTTCTTCTTCGCGATGATCTTTGCGATCTCGATGGACTACACCGTGTTCCTGCTGTCTTCCGCCAAAGAGCACTGGGACCGCACGGGCGGCGACGCGAAGGCAGCGATGGTCGGCAGCATGGCCAGCACCGGACGCGTGATCTTCGCGGCCGGCGCAGTCATGGTCGCGGTCTTCACCACGTTCGCCCTGAGCGGCCCGCTGCCACCGAAGGAGATGGGCGTGATCCTTGGCGTCGCGGTGCTGCTCGACACGGCGCTGGTCAGGCTGCTGATCCTGCCGGTCCTGCTACGGCTGCTCGGCAAATGGGCGTGGTACCTGCCCAAGCCGCTCGGCCGGATGCTGCCGCACGTTCGCTTCGGCCACGCCTGACGCGCAAACACCACGTCACGTCCATCCCTGTCAAGGCGGTGAAGCCATGAGCACCAAGGTCGTGAATGCCGGCTCTCCTCGGACCGAGTGCTCTGGGCAGTTTGCGATTGGACCGTGGCTGTGGGTGGGGGAGTTCGCTCGCAGGCGTCGAACCGGTGGGCCATGGCCGACAAAGACTCACCGGACGCGAGTCGTGCTCCGCGTCCGCGCGGGGTGCGCGCGCGGTTGGTCTGTGGTCTTGGCCAGTCGCTAGGTGGAAACGCGACCGCGTTCGGGTACTCGGTGACGATCACGGCCAGCTTCGGCGCCGTCGAGCTGGGTCGCGGTTCTCCACGGTTTGGTGATCTGATCGTCTTCGGGCTGGGCGCCGTGGTCGCGTTTGGCGGCTTGGAAGGCGTGGCCAGCAACGGGTTTCGGTCTCCCCTGGAGAAGGGCTCAGATGATGTGATCCTGCTCGGGACCGCGCTGGCGTTCGTTTCGATCGTGCTCGCGATCGCAGCCGCGCGCGGTATCGCCGCGCTGCTTAGTGGCGGGTGGGCATGGTTTAGTGCCGCGTTCGCTGCTTCGCTTGTGTTCGCGCTGGTCGAGAGCGTGGAGTTCATGTTTGCCGAATGGCTGCAAGAACGCCGCGGCGAGCCGGTTGAGCCTGACCAATAGCCCCGGGCCCATCCGCAGCTGCGATATCCCACCACCCGTCCCGTCGTCGCCGGTAAGAGCGACTCGGTGTCCGGCGTGTTACACGTCGTCGGCACACCAAAGCACCGGACGTTCCATCGGCCACCGATGCTAATCGGCGCTGCCGCTCATCGCCAGGACTGCATCCGAGCTGGCCCAGACGCCATCAGCGGGCGACTTTCAATGGGTGCCTGCGGTCCGGTTCGCGGAGCTACCGAGCAGAGAAGCGTTCCGGCGCAGGCCGTTCAACGTTGCGCGAGAAGCAAGACGAGATGCCGGCGCTAACGCGACGTTGTGTGCGGTCGCCGTTGACTGCTCGATGATGCGTGCATAACGCCATGAGAGAGTTCTTGAGCGATTTCAAAGCGCAGCCGTCGCCCGGGACCTGCGCATTAGTGGGAATGATGCTGGCGGGTGGCGGTGGCGCGATCATTGGGCTGGTCGTTGGCCTGCATGTGTACGCGGCGACGGCGTGGGCCGCGATGTTCGAACTCGGCTTTCCGGCGGTCGTCGCCGGCGGCACGATCGGTCTGCTTCTTGGTTGCGTGATCGGGGTGGCTAACCGGCACGGGCGACGCCGATCAGCCTGACCCCCCGTCCGCTTGGATCGACAAGCTGCACTGACGGTCGTAGCCCGCCGCGGAAGGCTGGGCCAGCGGCTCCTGAGAGTTCTGTTTCGAGGTCGGCCTCGATCTCCCGGACTGCCTGACGGATGGTCTGCGCGGCGAATCTCAGGTGCGGAGTGAGAAGTAGTTCGAGACCCGCGTTCGCGCGGGCGAGATGCTTCGTCTGAACCTGGAAGCGCTGCGGGTGAGCCTCCTTGCCTCGGTGAAGACCGGAGGTTGCCGGACCGGTCCACGGCCGATGCTCACCGTGCGGCGTGCTCGCCGTGTGGCGCCCCCGGGCCGGGCGGGAGCTCGATCTCCCCGCGCGCGGCGTGTTTGCCGCAGCGGTCGCAGCGGAGGTCTGGGCCGATGTTGCCTCCGCATGCGGCGTGGAGGGTGAGTCGGGGTGGGCCGCCGGGGGTGGGGTAGTGGCGGTCGCCCCATTTCATGAGCACGATCAGGGCGGGCGCGAGCTCGCGTCCCTTGTCGGTGAGCACGTACTTCGGTCGGCCGGGTCGCTCTGGGTCCGGAACGCGTTCGAGCAGCTCCTCGTCGCACAGCCGCTTGAGCCGGCTGGTGAGGACGTTGGAGGCGATCCCGAGCTTCGCCTGGAACTCCTCGAACCGCGTGAGGCCGACGACGGCGTCGCGGAGGATCAGCAGCGTCCAGCGCTCCCCGATGACCTCTAGGGATCGGGCGATCGAGCAGACCTGGTCGGGATATTCGCGTTGCAGCACGCGACAATCATAGCTGACTTGCTTGACAAAAGTCAGAGTCCCAAGGTAGCCTGCCTTGCATGACGCAAGCTAGCCATCTCGAGGAGAAGTCATGAAGCGCACGCCCCTGATCCTGGTCTCGCTGCTGCTGGCGGCGTTTGTGATCAATCTCGACACGACGATCGTCAACGTCGCGTTGCCTTCGCTCGTGCGCGAGCTGCACGCGTCGGACTCGCAGCTGCAGTGGGTCGTGGACGCGTTCAACTTGCTGTTCGCCGGCTCGGTGCTGGCCGTGGGCAGCCTGTCTGACCGGTTCGGGCGCAAGGGAATGCTGCTCGCCGGCCTGTCGGTGTTTGGTCTGGCGAGCCTGGCGGGCGGGCTGATGGATAGCGCCGGCGCGCTGATCGCGGCGCGTGCGGTGATGGGCGTCGGTGCGGCGATGGTGTTCCCGTCGACGCTGTCGCTGCTCACCAACGTGTTCACCGAGCGGCGCGAGCGCGCCCGGGCGATCGGCCTGTGGGGCGCGATCACGGGCGTGGCGATCGCGCTCGGACCGATCATCGGCGGCTGGCTGCTCGAGCTCTCCGATTGGCGCAGCATCTTCTTCGCGATGGTGCCGATCGCCGCCAGCGCCGGTGTCCTGGTCGCCCGCTACGTTCCGACCTCGCGTGACCCACACGCGCCCCGCACCGACCGGGCCGGATTCACGCTGTCGACCGCGGCAATCGGGCTGCTCGTCTACACGATCATCGAGGCCCCGAACTACGGTTGGGGCAGCGCGCGGACGCTCGGCAGCTTCATGCTGACGGCAGTGCTGGCGGCGGCGTTCGTGGCCTGGGAGCGGCGCACGGAGCAGCCGATGCTCGACGTGAGCCTGTTCCGCAACCCGCGCTTCGCGGCCGCGAGCGCCTCGGTCGCGATCTCGTTCTTCGCGCTGTCGGGGTTCATCTTCCTGGCTACCCAGATGTTCCAGTTCGTCAAGGGCTACGGCCCGCTGTCGACCGGCGTGCGCCTGCTGCCAGTCGCCTCCTTCGTCGCGATCTCCTCGATCCTCGGCACCAAGCTGGCCGTCCGGTTCGGCACGAAGCTGATCGTTGCCTGTGGCCTGTTCTTGATGGCCGCGTTCTACCTATGGGTTTCGACTTCATCAGTCACGACCGGCTACGGGACGATCGCCGCCCAGATGGTCGTTCTCGGGACAGGGATGGGCCTCACCAGCGCGCCCGCGACCGAGGCGATCATGGGCGTCGTCCCGAAAGCGAAGGCCGGCGTCGGGTCGGCGGTCAACGACGCCACGCGCCTCTTGGGCGGCACCCTCGGCGTCGCCGTGATCGGCAGCGTGTACGCGTCGCTGTACGCCAGCCGGCTCACCGGCGCGCTCCCCAGGGGGTTGCCTGCCAGTGACGCGCAGACCGCGCACGCATCCGTCGGCGCCGCGCTCACAGCCGCAGGCAAGCTGACCCACGCCGGCCATCCGCTGCTCGCGTCAGCCATCCACAACGCCGCTAACTCGGCCTTCTTCCAGGGCTTCCACACGGCCAACTACGTCGCCGCGGGCATCGCCGCCGCAGGCGCTGTGATGGCACTGGCGCTGCTGCCCGCCCAACCGACGACCAGCCGCGACGACACGCCAGAGGTGCCGGCACTAGCCACGCCTACGGCAGCCGCAGCGCACAGCTGACCCCACCCCAAGCGACAGGAGACAGAACACCATGAGCAACCAGCAACTCACCCCTCGCGTGACCGCCGCTGGCTCCGGGATCGGCCGGGCGAGCGGGTTTGAGTTGGCCAGCCCGGGCCAGCCGGGCGCCGCCAACGTCGAGGCCGCGCTGGAGCGCAACCGTGCCTTCGCCGCCGCCGGCGGCCACCACGGTGCCGTCGTGTTCCCCAACCTGCGCCTGTTCGTGATCACCTGCCTCGATCCACGCGTCGACCCCGCGCACTTCCTCGACCTCGGCCTCAGCGACGCGATGGTCGTCCGCAACGTCGGCGGGCGGGTCACCCCTGAGGTGATCAACGATGTCGCGTTCATCGGCCAGCTCGCCGAGACCGCACTGGCCGACGGCCCGCTGTTCGAGGTCGCCGTGATCCACCACACCCAGTGCGGAACCGTGGAACTTTGAGTGGCGGTCCTCCCGCCTCGTCCGCTCCGGTTGGGAGCGTTCGGGGCGACTAAACCAAGTCCGAGAGGACAGGAGGACCGCCATGAAGAAGGTATCCGCGCCGCAGGTCGTCACGACCGCGGACGCGTCGGAGTTGCCGCTCCCTGCGGAGATTCAGGAAGCGCTCGGCGAGCTCGTCGGGGCGGCGAGGGACGGACTGCTCGCGCTGTCGGTTGGGCTCGGTCTGCGGGTCGTGCACGATTTGATGGAAGCCGAGGTGACTGAGGTGGTGGGCCCGAAGGGGAAGCACGACCCCGAGCGGACGGCGAAGCGTCACGGCCACGAAGATGGGTCGATGACGCTCGGTGGACGACGCGTCGAGGTCAGCCATCCAAGGATGCGCACGGCCGATGACAAGCATGAGCTTCCCGTCCAGACCTACGAGTACTTCGCCGACCGCGACCCGCTGACGCGTGCGGTGATGGACCGGATGCTCGCCGGCGTCTCGACCCGCAAGTACGCGAGCGTTGGTGAGCCGGTCGGCGACGAGGTCGAGCGGGAGAGCACATCGACGTCGAAGAGCACGGTGTCGGAGCTGTTCATCGAGCGGACCCGGACCGCGCTGAGCGAGCTGATGGCCCGCCGGCTGGATGACGTGCGCCTGGCGGTGATGATGCTCGACGGGCTCGAGATCGCTGAGCGCACCCATGTCGTCGCGCTCGGGATCTCGACCGAGGGCGTGAAGATCCCGCTCGGGCTCTGGGAAGGCTCGACCGAGAACGCGACGCTGGTGTCGATGCTGCTCGCCGACTTGGTCGACCGCGGCCTCGACCCGACACAGGCGATCCTGTTCGTGATCGACGGCGGCAAGGCGCTACGCAAGGCGATCAAGGACGTGTTCGGCGAGCACGCGCTCGTGCATCGCTGTCACCGACACAAGGAGCGGAACGTCTGTGACCTGTTGCCCGAGCGCGACCGGCCGCAGATCCTCGTTCGGATCCGCGGCGCGTGGGCGCTCACCGACCATCATCTCGCGCGCGAGCGGCTCGAGTTGCTCGCCTCAGAGCTCGACCGAACCTGGCCCGACGCCGCCGGCTCGCTCCGTGAGGGAATGGACGACACGCTGACGCTGATGCGGCTCGGGATCACCGGGCAACTCGCCAAGACGCTCGCGTCGACGAACCCGTGCGAGTCGATGATCGAGATCGTCCGCTACACGCAGCGCAACGTGAAACGCTGGCAGGACGGTGACATGCGCAAGCGGTGGACGGCCGCCGGGATGCTCGTCGCCGAGCAGCAGTTCCGCAGGATCATCGGCTACCGCGACCTCGCCAAGCTCGTGATCGCGATCGAGCGTCACACCCTCCTCGTTGCCCAGAACAACCACAACCGTCAGGAGACTCGCGAGCCCGTTACCGTCTGACCATCAACCAGTGAGGATCGTTACCGAAGTTCCACGACGATCCCCGCTTGCAGCTCAGCAGATCGAACTGTTGAACAACCCCGATCACCCCAAGGAAACCAAACACCATGACAACCACAGTGCCGTCGCGTCCGCCCGTCGAGGCAGCGTGGGCGGCGACCGGTGCGCTTACCGTGGTGCTCTTCGGCTGCGGGTTGCTGTTCGGCGATCTACTCGGAACGACGAACTACCCAACGCTCAACGCGACCTCACTCCAGCTGCGCCAGTACTTCACGCGCAACGTCTCGGAGGTGCGCGCGCTGAGCTTGTTCCATCTGCTCGCGGCCGCCGCACTCGCGGCGTTTGCGTCATATCTGTACCCCACGCTGCGAGCGGCGGGCATGCGCTTAGCTGCGCTCGCACTCGCCGGCGGCATCATTGGCGCGGCGTTCCTGGCGCTGTCAGCCCTTTGCTACCGGGTGCTCGCGGAACGGTCGGTGGCCGGTGACCCGGCGTTGGCTCACGGGCTGCTCGTGCTCTCCTACCTCGCGGGCGGTCCCGCGATCGGCGTACCGCTCGCGCTGACCGCAGGCGCATTCGCAGCCGCAATCCGGCGTGAGCGGACACGACCGGGATGGCTGTGGTGGCTGAGCACGGTCGCCGCCGTGCTGGGAGTCGCAACTGTGACGACGCTGCTGGGGCCCACCAACAACAGCTCCGCAGCCTACGGGTTGCTTCTCCTCGGCGCAGTGGCACTGTTTGCCTGGCTGGCGGCGAGCAGCGCCGTGCTCCTCGGGCGTACCCTCCGCACCGAAGACAGCGCCGTCCACCCCCGCTAGAGCTCCGGAGGAGGAGCGCAGACTGATGCTGCGGACTGGAGGGGGAGCGCTCCCGGCAGGGGACCAGACCCCCCGCCTTCACGCCGACGCGAGCATTTCGTCTGCAGCCACCAACCGCTCCTCGCTCGCCTCAACGAGCGGAACCAACCTTGATGGGACTTACAGGTAGGGATGACTCCGAAGTGAGCCCCTAGTCGTACCGCGAACTTCGCAGTGGATCCCGGCGGGCACGTCTGGGAGGTGTGGTCCGACCTGCCGTGAGGTTCCTGATGCTGGTGTCCCGCGAGTACGCTTCGAGCGACCGCCACCGGTACTTGCAGACGTCGGCGTCGTCGACCCCGCCGGGCGTCGTGGTTGACTGCCGCTCAATGGCCGTCAGTCTGCGTCGCCGATCCAAGTCGCTGCCGGGCGATCTCCCAGAGGTCGTGTCGGGCGACGTGCTGGTCTGGACTGATGGCGCATGCCGGCGCAACCCCGGCCCTGGCGGGTGGGCCGCGGTGGTCTGTTGGGGGGATGGTGTCGTTGAGGAGCACAGCGGTGGGTTGGCCCATACGACGAACAACGTCATGGAGATGGTCGCCGCACTGGAGGGCTTGCGCGTGCTGCCGTCGGGGTCGCGGGCCTGCGTGGTAACCGACTCGCGTTATCTGCACGACGGCATGACCTCCTGGATGGCAGGCTGGAAGCGCAAAGGCTGGAAGACGGCTTCTGGTGACCCGGTCAAGAACAAGGAGATCTGGGTCCAACTCGACGCGGCGGCGTCAGACCACGAGCAGGTTCGCTGGCACTGGGTCAAGGGGCACATCGGCCACGCGCTCAACGAGCGAGCCGACTTGCTGGCGGTCGCCGCCACGCAGAACGCTGCTCGGTCCGCGCGCTGATATCCGCCCGCGAACGGAGCTCGGGTCGGCGCCGAGGTGCCGCGCATCGCACTGCACGAATTTCAGGACCGCTGGTTTCCAGCCGCGCCCGCCCGCCGGCGTCTGAACAACGGCTGCTGCATCGTCGCGGACGCAGCAGCGAAGACCTGACTGCTGCTTGCGCCGCTATTGGGCGGTCAGTGGCCGACTGCTCATAGGCCATGATGGTGGCTGCCTCGACCGCCGTCGGGAGAGGGCCAAGACTGCTTGCCCGGTGGAGGGCTTGGAGCAGGCCAGCCCCTCCCGGCGGTGGTGAGGTGCCGCGAAGCGGCAACAGGACGTAGCCCCGGTTGAGGGCCTGTCTATGAGCGCCCGCAACGGTACCTCGTGGTCGGGGTGCTGTGAAGTCCCTGACCGATAAGGAGTTACTGATGGGTAGTTATGCCGGTGTTGACTGGGCGGCGGACAAGCACGACGTGTTCGTCGCTGAGGAGGCGGGCGAGGAGTTGTTGTCGGCGACGTTCGCGCACGATGAGAACGGGCTGCGGGCGTTGTGTGGTCGGTTGGTGGGTTTGGAGGTGGAGTTGGTCGCGATCGAGCGGCCGGATGGGTTGCTGGTCGAGCGGCTGCTGGACGCGGGGCTGCGGGTGTTGGCGTTGCATCCCAACCAGGTCGCCGCGACTCGTGCTCGGTTCCGGGTGTCGGGCGGCAAGTCTGACCGGTTTGACGCGTTCGTGTTGTGCGAGCTGGCGCGTACCGATAGCCACCGCTTCCGGGTGCTCGAGCCTGACACTGACGAGACCAAGGCGCTCAGGGCGCTGACGCGAGCGCGCGAAGATCTGGTCGGGACCAGGGTCGCGGTCGGCAACCAGTTGCGCGCCGAGCTGGAGCGTTTCTGGCCCGGACCGGTTGGCCTGTTCGCCGATCTTGACAGCGACATCTCGCTGGCGTTCCTGGAGCGCTACCCGAGCCCGGCGGATGCACGTGGGCTGGGCGAGAAGCGTCTGCAGGCGTTCTTGGCCCGCCAGCACTACCGCGGACGTCAGAAGCCCGCGCAGCTGTTGGCGAAGCTCAGGCTCGCGCCAGAGGGGCGCGTCGGCGAGGCAGAGATGAACGCTCGCCGACAGCTCGTGCGCTGCCTCGCCTCGACGCTCAGGACGCTCAGCGCGCAGATCAACACGCTCGAGCGGCAGATCGCCACCGCGGTCCGCGCCCATCCCGACGGCGCCGTCTTCCTATCGCTGTTCAAAGACCCCAACAGCTTCATCACCGCTGCACAGATGCTGGCCGAGATCGGCGACTGCCGCGCGCGCTACCCCACTCGCGACGCGCTCGCCGGCGACGCCGGCCAGGCCGCGGTCGCGATCGAGTCGGGCAAACGCAAAGCCGCCTGCTTCCGCTGGGGGTGCAACAAACGGCTGCGCTCCTCGTTTCACACAGTGGCTGACTCAACCCGCCACTGGCACCCTTGGGCAGCCGACCTCTACGCCGCTGCCCGTGACCGCGGCCACGACCACCCCCGCGCGCTCCGAACTCTCGGTCGCGCCTGGTGCCGCATCATCTGGCGCTGCTGGCAGGACCGCACCCCGTATAACCCGGCTCGACACCGCGCCCTGCAAAAGCACTGCACAGTTACCGTCCCTACCTCGTCGGGGCCCCGCCCCGACCTCGCAGCCACCCAGCAGATGCTCGGCGCGACCGTCACCCAAACGGCCGACCGCGCAGCGCTTGACGGCAAACCG
>CAVSAY010000031.1:0-21729 GCA_963725925.1 uncultured Solirubrobacterales bacterium | reverse complement strand
TCCGGGTGCTGATCCGCCTGACTCGGGCAAACGCAAAGGAGAGCGACCAGGCTGGACCGGCGGCCGGTAATCATTCATCCCGAGACGGTGCTCGCGACCGACCTCGGGAAGGAGCTGTACCGCAAACGACAACAGTCAATCGAGCGGGTCTACGGTCACACCAAGCGCAACCGGAGGTTCGACCGTTTCCACCGAAGAGGCAGGCTGGCGGTGCGCACCGAGTGGCGATTAATCACGACGAGTCACAACCTGACCAAGCTCCACCGTCACTAGGTCGCCGCTCCCGAGGCCTGAACGGGTCCTCGGCCGGATCACACCGCCTCAGCCACCGGCCAACCATCAGCGCCGCCCACACGAGCCGCCGCCTCGACCGCCGCTCGAGGCCTCCGCGCGACGGCCACCGCGCACTGCCGCTTCGCAGAGACAGCGGGGGTGCGGCGATTTCATACACGGTCGTGGCGGGCAGGCCACTCGGGAACGTCCGCCTCGACACTACATGACTTTCGCAATGGTTTGACTTGAGGTATACGATCGATGAGCCTCGCTCTAACTCTCGGCGGAACGTTTTCCGGCTCCAGCTCTTGGCCGGTGTGTGGTGACCTGAGGAGTCATCGCAAACCAACGCGTCAGGAGCCGAGCTATGGATCGTTCCGCGACAGCACCCGATACGGCACAGCAGTTCGTGTTGGCGGATGAGGCGGTCCACGAGGATTTCCATCGTGGGCTGAAGGAGCGTCATATCCAGATGATCGCGATCGGTGGAGCGATCGGGGTGGGTCTGTTCCTCGGCTCGGCGAAAGCGATCCAGCAGGCCGGTCCGTCTCTGGTGTTGGCTTACGCGGTCGCTGGTGTCGTGATTTTCTTGATTATGCGAGCGCTTGGTGAGCTCATGCTCTATCGGCCGGTGGCAGGCTCGCTTCCGCGACTTACGCCCGACGACTTGTTGGTCCGTGCGGCGGGCGTCGGGACCGCTTGGACGTACTCGGTGATGTGGGTGGTGATCGCGATGGCGGAGATCACCGCGGCCGGGATCTATGTGCAGTATTCCGGTGCCGGGGCTGCCGCATGGGTTCCCGCGCTGGCGGCGCTGGTTGTGCTGCTGGGAGTGAATTTGATCGCGGTGGGCCTGTTCGGCGAGTTCGAGTTCTGGTTCGCGATCATTAGCGTGGTCACGATCATCGGCATGATCCTGCTCGGCTTGGCGATCATCCTGTTGGGCATCAGCGACCTCAGTCATACCGCGAGCTTCTCGAACCTGTGGTCGAAGGGTGGGTTTTTCCCGAAGGGTTTCAGCGGGCCGTTTTCGGCTTTGCAGATCTGATGTTCCGCGTTCTTGGGGGTCGAGTCGATCGGGGTGACGGCGGGCGAAGCCCAGAATCCCGAGAAGACGATCCCGTCTGCGATCAACAAGGTCATCTGGCGGATCCTGATCTTCTACGTCGGCGCGCTGGTGATCATCATGTCGCTCGTCGCGTGGAACCACCTGGATCCCAAGGAGAGTCCGTTCGTGGTGGTGTTCTCCAGGGTGGGCATTCCGACTGCCGTGGGATCTATGATTCGTCGTCCTGACTGCCGCGCTGTCGTCGTGAACAGCGGCATCTTCAGCACCGGCCGCATGCTGTATACGCTCGCGGGCTTCCGGCAGGCGCCCGCGGCCCTTCGCAAGGTCAGTCGCCACAAGGTTCCCGCAGCCGGGATGATGGTCTCGTTCGTGGCGATGCTGGGCGGGGTCGTGCTGAATTACTTCATTCCTCGCCAGCGCATTTGCCTACATCACGAGTATCGCCACCGTTTGTCGGGCTGTTCGTCTGGGGGATGGTGATGGTCTCGCACCTGCGCTACCGCAGAGTGGCGTGACGCCGGCCGACTTCCTGAGGGCAAGTTCCGGATGCCGCTGACGCCTGGCGGGAACTGGTTCGCGCTGGCGTTCCTCGCTTTGGTGCTGGTGCTGCTGGCGTTCAACCACGACACCAGGATCGCGTTGTACGTAACCCCTGTTCTGCTGGGTGTTGGTGATGGTGATCGGATATTTCGCCTCGCGCGGACACCACATCCGATTGACCCCCGTGTCCGCCACGGCGAACACCCAGGCTAACAAGCCGAAGCCGCCCAGGGCTTCTGGACCAACGGTCGGGCCGACCGCAAGGCCAGCGTCGACTTCTTTTGGCAAATCCACAAATCGCGAGGTGATGGATGCGAATCGGTGTCGTAAAGGAGATCAAGCAGGCCGAGCGACGGGTGGCGCTAACACCGGCCGGCGCCCAACAGCTGGTCGCGCTCGGGTCTGAGGTCCTCGTCGAGGCCGGAGCGGGTGTCGGGTCGGGCTTTCCCGACGACGCCTACACGGTGGTCGGAGCACAGATCCTCCCGGCTGCCGCCCAGGTATGGCAGCGGAGCGAGCTCCTGCTCAAGGTCAAGGAGCCGATCGAGCCGGAGTACCCGCTGATGCACGCGGACCTGACGATGTTCACCTACTTCCATCTCGCGCCCGATCGGGCGCAACCCAGGCGATCCTGAGCTCCGGGGCGACAGCGATCGCGTACGAGACCGTCGAGACGGCGGACGGCGAGACTGCCGCTGCTCGCGCCGATGAGCGAGATCGCCGGGCGGCTCGCGGCGCACGCGGGCGCCTCTCTTTCTGCAGTCCCGCCTGGCTCGGCGGCCCGGGAATCCTGACGGGCGGAGTGACCGCGAGGCCCGGCCCGGTCCTCGTGATCGGCGGTGGCGTACGGTCGGGACAGGCGCGACACGCATCGCCCTCGGCGCCGAGGGCGAGGTCACCATCCTCGAGCGTCGCTGGACCGCCTGCGCGGACTGGACGCCGAGTACTTCTGGTCGCGAGGCCGCGGAGTCCTGATACCACTCGCTCGTCCTCCAACATGGCTCCGCGAAGCCGGCGATCATGATCGGCCCCGGCCGTACTCGTCCCCGGGGCCGTCGCCCCGCACCTGGTCACCCGCGACATGCTTGGTCTGATGAAACCCCGCTCAGTCATAGTCGACGTCGCCATCGACCAGGGGGGCTGCTTTGAAACATCGCACCCCACGACCCACGCCGAGCCCGTAGTCCAAGGTCGACGGAATCCTCCACTACTGCGTGGCAAACCCTGCCCGGCGCGGTCCCGGTAACCGCAACCAGGGCGCTCACCAACGCAACGTGCTCCTACGTTCGCCGGCTCGCCACCGTAGGCGTCGACGCCGCGCTTGATGAGGACCCCGGCTTCGCACGGGGGCTGAACGTCAAAAACGGCAGATCACCTACGCGCCCGTCGCGAAGCCTTCGCCCAAGGACCGCCGGTAGCCGCCTGGTAGCCGCGCCTGACCGAACCCTGACTCACCGCCAAACGCCGGGCCCCGCCTTGCGGGAGTGCCCGGCGTGGTCGAGGGGCGATGCGGAAGCAATTCCAGTCGGCGGCAATGCCGGCCGGGCGCCGGCCTGCGACCTCTGGTCTTTTCGGGGCTCCAGACGACAGCCGGGCGCTCCCGGGATGCGTCGCGCTCCTGGCGCAGAGGAGGGCTCTCGCTCTTTGGGTGAAACACGCGCTTTCGCCCGTCTTTTGCGGTAATCGGGTTGGACTGGTGCGACGCTCCCCGATCGTCGCGACGCCCCGCACTGCCGCCTGGCACGTTTCGAGCCGGCGCGATGCGGGTTGGCCCGGGGCCGAGGCTATGTGTCGGCGCAGGTTGGGACTGACGAGGAGGTTGGTTGGGACGCCTGCTGATCGGTCAGCGTGGTGGGGGGTTCAGCATTCTCGACTCGACGACGCCCTCCGCGAGCTTCTTCTCGCGTTCGATCTCGGCGTTGACCTCAGCGCCGAGGAGAAGCGCGACGTTGGTCAACCACAGCCAGATGAGGAGGATGATCGCCGCTGCAAACGAGCCGTAGGTCACGTTGAAGCTCGAGAAATGGCCGATGAACACAGAACGCGGCCGAGGCGAGCAGCCACAGCGTCACGCCAACCGCGGCGCCTGGGTGATCCACCCGAACGCGCGGTGGTCCACATCCGGGGTCACGAAATAGAGAAACGAGAAGACGAGCAGCGCGCTGATGAGGGCTGCCGGCCACCGGCCGATCCGCCACACCGTGGCGGCACCGGGGCCGAAGAGGTCCCGAACGACGCCAACACCCGCGAACATCAACACGACGGTGGCGAGGACCAGCGCCAGGAGCACGACCGTCGACGCGAGGTCGGTAAGCTTGCGGCGGACGAAGCTGCGTCCATGGTGTGAGTCGAAGACGACGTTGAGGGCCCGGCGCGCGGCCTCTAGGTACCCGGTCGCGCCGTAGAGCGCCACCAGAACACCAAGCACCAGAGCGGCAAGGGCGGTGCCCTTGCTCTTCAGAGCGGCGCGCACGGCCGCATCGAGCGGCGCCAACGTGATCGCCGGAACGACGCGCCGCAGGTAGTGGATGATCGAGTTGTAGGTCCCCGGAAACTCGCCCAGCAGCCCGAGCAACGACACGGCCAGCAGCAGCAGCGGGAACAACGACATCAGCGCGTAATAGGTGAGCGCCGCAGCGTGGTGGGTGCCCTGGTCGTCATAGAAGGACACCACCGAACGCTTCGCGACCCGCCATGCGCGCCTCACGAGCGACAAACGTATCGGTCACTCGCGACCACCGTATCCGAGACGGGGCCGCCGTTTGGCTCCATCCGTTCGCGGCGACGGACCGCGTCGGGGTACGCGTCCTTCGGGTCACGGATTCGCCTCCGGTTACTTCCCACCCGCCTCACGACGACGCAGTTGCGCTCGGCTTGTGGTTGGTGCCATCAACCGCCACCGGGACTCACACCCCCGAACGGCTCAGCATGCCCGGCGTACATGCGAGAAGGCCCGCACTGCGGGCGTTCTCGGTGACGATGTGCGGGCTTCGAGGCCGTCAGGCCTCTGCGAGCTCGCGGGTCTTGTGCACGACGACCTGTCCGTTGGTGATCTTCGGCGGATTCGGAAGGGCGGTCTCGAGCTTCTGCTCGCGCACCCAGTCGGCCGCGACGCCGGTCGACTGCTCCGCGTGTGCGGCGTGTCAAAGAAGCCGACGGAGCTGATGACGCCGTTACCGGCCTCGATCAGGTAGTAGCCGTTGAATCCCGGCAGGTCACTCAGTCGGGGGAGGAGGGGGTCCTCAGCCTTCTTGACGAGCTCGTTGGTGCGGTTCTGGTGACCGGGTCCACCATCCCGGTGCTTGGAACAAGCTCGCCGTCGTCGCCCGCGAAGACGGCGATCAGGCGATCCTCAACCACGCGCTAATGCCAAAGCCGACGACGTCACCGCCGAACGTACGGCCGGTGCTGGCAGAGCATGGATCTTGCTCGACCGTACCGGCCGTGTTGCCCGGCACAACTCGGACCTCGCTCGCAGGCGTGGGTCTCGTGTGAGCTCTGATGCGGTCACAGCCTCCAGTGATGGCCGGTATAGACCGCGGCTCGGCTGGTGAGGAAGCCGGCGCCACGGAATCGGCCGGCTGATCGCCGGCGAGTGCATCCATCGTGGCGCACACGGAGGCTGCGAGCGCGTCGAGCGCGTATCCACGCTCGAGAGCCCAATCGACCGACCGGTGATTTTGGATTGCGGGTGTATCGTGACGCGTGAGGTCATGCCCTGGCTAGCGGATGCTGACGTGCGCGCGGCGCACGGATTCGCCCGGGCGCTCTTCGGAGCCCGTACGGCGAGCGAGCTGCAACGCCGGGCGCTGTCGGGCCTAGCGGAGCTTGTGCCCGCAGACCTGCAGATGTGGGATCGGGTCGAGCTCGCCACCGGGGTGGTGCGGCACGGGGCGATCCCGGCTGATGCCGAGCCGCACGGTGCGTTTGCGGCAATCGTGGGCGACTTGGCCGGTCATCCGCTGCTGTCGGCGCATGCCGCCCGCAGGCGTCCCGCGCTGCGCTTGTCCGAGGTCGTTGAGCCCAGCGTTTTGTCCCACAGCGAGCTGTACGGTGATCTGCTGCACCCGTCGGGCGTCGAGTACGCCATCGCGATCGCCGTTCGCGTGGAAAGTCGTGAGATGGTCGTCGTGGGGCTCGGCCGCAGCGAGCGCCAGTTCTCAGAGCGCGACCGCGACGTGCTTGATCTCGTGCGCCCCGGTGTCGAGGTTGCGCTGCGGGATGCGCAGGCGCGCGAGCGGCTCGTCCGCGCGCTCGCCGCCAGTCCGCCGCCGGGCACTGCCGTTGTGCTGCTCGACCGCTACGGCGAGATCGAACATTCGAGCCTCGACGCCGCGCGCTGGCTCGCCGAGCACTTCGGGGCGGCTGAGCACCCTGGCTGGCTGCCCGAGGCCGTCGCTGCGTGGCTCGCTCTGCCGCCGCTCCCTCCGCTCGTCAGCGTACGGGACGGGCGGCGCCTGACCGTGCACATGCTGCCCGGTGATCCACACGCGCTGCTGCTCGAGGAGGAGGTCGCAAGCTTCCGCCCGGACGCGTTGGCTCGCCTAGGCCTGACTCCGCGCGAGACGGAGGTGCTCGGTGCCGCCGCCGCGATCGTGGAAGAGGAGGACATCGCCCGGGAGCTGTGCCTCAGCCTGCACGCAGTCCGAGACCGGCTCGCGCGCCTGGAAGCCAAGCTCGGCGTACAAACCGCTGCCGACGCCGTCACGCGGGCGCTTCGTGAGAGCGCCTAGACAGCTGGCCCGGACGCCGCACGCGCCAGCCTGGTGGTCGATTGCCAGCGGGGCGAAGCGTTCGAATCGTCGGACGGTCATCGCCGTCAACTCGTCATATTCGGCGCGGCATTCAGGGCCCGCCCCGTTGCGGGTCTGTGGGCGCCGGGGCGCTTGGCGGAGCTTCTCGCCGGTCTTGGGCGCGAGCGTCCGCAGAAGCCGTCCAGACATTTCGGACCTCGCCTGCCGGGTCATTCGTGGCGCTTTCGGGCAGCGTTGAGGCCGGTCTTAAGATGGTGACTGCCAGGAGACGAGGGAAGACGAGGCTCGACAATGACCGAACACCAGCAAGATGCCAACTGGAACGTCGCCGAGTGGCACGGCAAGATGCTGGTCGATCGCGACGGCGAGAGGATCGGAAAGCTGCAGGACGTCTACGTCGACGTTGAGAATGACGAGCCGCAGTTCGCCACCGTCAAGGAGGGCTTCATTGGCCGCCATTTGACCTTTGTGCCGCTGGGCGGCATTACGGTAGGTCCCGACGACCTGCAGGTAGGGGTGAACAAGGAGCAGATCAGGTCCGCGCCGAACATCGCACAGCATGGCGAGGAGCTCTCGCAGGCAGACGAGTCGGCGCTCTATCACCACTACGAGCTCAACTACACGCCGCCCTCGACCGAGAGCGGACGCCGACTCGCTCGCCGCTGACGCGTCGCGCTAGCAGGTGTGGCGATGCCGCTCGCGCAGCGAGCGGCTGGGCTAGTTCCGGGGGGTCGGACCGGTACGTGAGCGACGGCGCTCAGACGAGGTCGTTCGTAGTGTCCGGTAGGAATTCGTACGGCACGCCTACTGCGTCGCATGCTGCGCGCCACGTGACGTTGCCGAGGTAGGCCCGGCGTAGTTGCTCTTGGTCGGACAAAGCGAGATGCGGAGCGCTTTCTGCGAGCGTCTGGGTGATCGCATGGTCCGATCCTTCGACCATCGGCTCCTCCGACAGGAGCAGCGACGCCCACCGGCGTCCGTCGGCGATCTGCTTGGCGGCTTCAAGTGCAAGTGCAGTTGTCAGGGACCGTTCTGGCCACGAGTGGTCAAGCGAGCTCAGGGCAGGCGATGTCGCCCGCCCTGAGCTTCGAAAATGCTGGCTACGGGTGGCGGAGCTGGTTGCGCTGACGCACCTGCAGGCCGGCCGCCAGCAGCAGTCCGATGCCGCCGGCGATGCCCGCGCCGATCGCGGCGGCGCCCCAGTCAAAGTCACTGCTCGGCGCCTTCAATGTCTGTGCGGCCGCAATCGGCCGGTCGGTCGTGGCATTGGCGTTGAGCTCGGCGTTGCTCGGCGACCAGAGGGTGGGACGTGGTTGGCCAGGGCCTGTTGGATGGGGTCCTCAGTCGCCGTCAACGGCGAGTGCCGGGCAAGCCCGGTGGTCGGCGGTGCCGCGAGGCCCGCCTGCTGGATCTGCCGGTGGGGACTTGGGTGAACTTCAGGCCCGACGTGCTGGCCTGGCTCTGCGAGAGAGCGGGCGTGGGATAGCCAGTCGATGGGTTGACGTAGAGCCGTTGGCGTGGTCCGAGGTTGAATTGTGCCGTGGCTGCCGACGCGGTGATCGCGGCGATCACGAGCGCTCCGGCGATGACTGTGCTGCGTGCTGCGAGTCGCATGGCTCCTCCTGTTTGGAAGATCTCCCGTTGTGGTCGATCTGGGAGGAGAATGCGCCCGGGGCCTTTCAGAGCGCTGATGGGCGCTAACGAGTCGCTAACGAGATGGAATTTCGGATTCTTGGTCCGCTTGAGGTCGCCGAAGATGGCGCTGTGGTCGCCCTTGGTGGCCTCAAGCAGCGCTCGCTGCTGGCGATCCTGCTGCTGAGCGCGAACGAGGTCGTCTCATCGGATCGACTGATCGACGAGCTGTGGGGCGAGCACTCGCCGGAGTCAGGGCGAACGGCGCTGCAGGTCCGCGTCTCCCAGCTGCGCAAGGCACTTGGCCCGGCGGGCGCTCAACTGGTCACGCGCGCGCCGGGGTATGTCCTTCGGGTCGATCCAGGGCAGCTTGATCTCGACACGTTCGAGCGGCTCGTCCGCGAGGCGCACACTGCCACGCCGGCGATCGCCGCGGCGAAGCTGCGGGAGGCGCTTGAGCTGTGGCGAGGGGAACCGCTCGCCGACGTCTCGTATGAGGCGTTTGCGCAGAGCGCGGTCGCGCGCATGCGGGAGCTCCGCATCACCGCGCTGGAGGAACGGATCGAGGCGGATCTCGCCCTAGGGCGGCACCACGAGCTCGTCGGCGAACTGGAGGCGCTCGTGGCTGCGCATCCGCTACGCGAGCGTCTGCGGCGCCAATTGATGCTCGCGCTTTACCGCTGCGGTCGGCAAGCCGACGCGCTTGAGGCCTACCAGCGCGCCAGGTCGGAGCTCCAGGCCGAGCTCGGCCTCGAGCCTGGGCCCGAGCTGATGGCGCTTCAGACGGCGATCCTAAATCACGATCGCGTGCTGCTCGGTCAGGCTCCAGATGCGGCTCCGCCGCCCCGGACGCCGGGACCGCAGCCGCTGGCGAAGGTTCCTCGCTCGCGCCGGCGCCCGCGGCTGCTCGCCGCGGCGGGCGCGACGATCGGTCTGGCCGCGGTTGCGGCGGGTATCGCGAGGCTGGCCGCCGGCGGAAGCTCGTCGCTGCGGGTGCCGCCGAACTCGGTAGCGGCGATCGACGTGCGCAGTAACGCGGTGGTGGCAGCGGTGCCCGTGGGCAGCGGGCCCGGCTCGATCTCGTCTGGTTCGGGATCGCTGTGGGTCGCCAACGGCGACGACCACACGATCTCGCGGATCGATCCGGTGGCGCGGCGAGTGGTCCGAGTGTTTGCGGTCGGAGGGATCCCCGATGATCTGGCGGCGACCGCCACCGGGGTGTGGGTCGTCAGCTCCAACGCCGGCGCCGGCTCGGTATCGGTCGATCGCATCAATCCGCAGTTCAACTCGATCGGGCCGGTGAGGCGACTGCCGATCGTTGTGCCGGGCTACCCAGGATCCGTGGCCGCGGTCAACGGGGCGACGTGGATCGCCCCGGCGTCTGGACTGCTCACGCGCCTCGATTCCGCCGACGGCCGGATCACCCGGCAGGTCGACGTGGGCACGACCGCAGCGGCGATCGCCGTCGGCCAGGGGGCGGTGTGGACGGTCGACGGTGACGCCAACAACGTCACCCGGGTCGACGCCACGGGCCTGCGCACCTCGGTCGCCGTAGGGAACGGGCCAACCGCGATCGCGGTGGGCGCCGGCGGCGTGTGGGTCGTCGACTCGGTCGACGACTCGGTCGTCCGCATTGATCCGGACACGCGCGCGGTGACCACAACAGTCCCCGTTGGCCGCTCGCCCGGCAGCGTCGCGGTCGGCGCCGGGTCGGTCTGGGTCGCCAACGCGCGGCGACGGCACGATCACCAGGATCGATCCACGGACCGACAGGACCACGACGATCGCGGTCGGCGGCAGTCCGGGGGCGATCGCGTTCGCGAACGGACGCGCCTGGGTCACCATCGGGCCACAACCAAGTACCCCGAGCGTGGGCGCGTCGGCGTCGACTCTACGCATCGAGGCCCAGGATGGGCCGCAAGCGATCGATCCCGCCCTGGCATACGACGCGGTGGCCTGGAGCGTTCTCGACGCAACGTGCGTAAAGCTGTTCAACTATCCCGATAAGTCCGGTCCCGCTGGTGCGCAGCTGACGCCGGAGGCCGCGGAGTCGACGCCGGCTCCGTCCGCGGGCGGCCGGACCTACACGTTCACGATCCGCGCCGGGTTTCGCTTCTCGCCACCGTCCAACGAGCCGGTAACCGCCCAGACGTTCAAGAAGACGATCGAGCGTGCCCTGAATCCGAAGATGCACGCGCCTGAGACTTTGGTCGACTATTTCACGGACATCGTCGGTGCGGGCGCCTACATGTCAGGCAGGACACGCCACATCTCGGGAGTCGTTGCGCACGCGAACACGTTGCGGATTCGACTCCTTGTCCCGCAGCCCGACTTCCTCTCGCGACTGGCGCTGCCGATCTTCTGCGCCGTGCCGTCCAACACGCCGATCGATCCGAACGGTATCGCGGTGATTCCCGCGGCCGGGCCCTACCACGTCACGTCCTACGGGGGAAAGGGTGCAACGACCGTCCTCGAGCGGAATCCCAACTACCGAGGAAGCCGCCCACAAGGTTTTCGCCGGATCGAGCTCACAGGGGGAGTCTCAAGCCGCCGCGCGGTGCGCGACGTCGAGGCGGGCCGTGCCGACTACACAGCCGTGGACGGCACTCCCCCTGCCGTGATTTCGCACCTGCGCGCTGCCCTCGCTGCCCGGTACGGCCTGCACAGTCCGGCCGCGGCTCACGGCCGGCAGCAGTACTTCGCCAGTCCGATCGCCGAGGACGACTTTTTCGTTCTGAACACGCACCGGCCGCTGTTCTCCGACGCCCGCCTGCGCCAGGCCGTCAACTACGCAATCGACCGCCGCGCGATCGCCTCATTCGGAACAGGCCAGGGCGGCCCCCATCTCCCCGCCGATCTCTACCTGCCCCCCGGAATTCCCGGCTCGCGCGCTGGCCACGTCTACCCGCTCCTCGCCCAACCTGGCGAAAGCGCGGGCACTCGCCCGGGGCGGTGGCAGAACGGTGGTGCTCTACACGTGCAACTTCCCAACCTGCGCTCCGCAAGCCCAGATAGTCAAGAACGACCTCGCGCGGATTGGCCTCCGAGTCGTCGTCAAGGAAGTCGCGCCCTCGGTCGTCTTCGGGCTGGCGCAGAGGAGGACCTACCCGTTCGACCTCGCGTTGGGCACTTGGATACCCGACTATCCCGATCCCGCGGCGATGCTCGGCGGGATGCTCGACAACCCCTCCTACTATCCAACCTTCCAAGACCACACGTTCCGCTACAGGATGGCGGCAGCCGCGCGACTTTCCGGGCCCGCGCGTGACCTCACCTACAGCAAGCTGGCGCTCGATCTCGCGCGCGACGCCGCGCCGCTGATCGTCTACGGCAACGCACTCGAATCCGACTTCTTCTCTGCACGAGTGGGCTGTCAGACCTACAACCCCTACGTCGGCCCTGACCTCGCCGCGCTATGCATCAGGTCCGACAGCCGCTGAGACCGCTCGGTCGCGTGAAGCGAAGCCGTCTGGACTCATCCAATCGCACGCACCGTCGATTCAGCGACCCACAACTACCCGATCCCTGCCATACGTCCTCCCAGGTCCCGGGACTCGAGAGCCCGACCTGCGGCGCGTGAACGGGCGCAATCGCCGCAGCGTCGGAGTATTGCATTCGCGCTTCGAACGGTTTGCGGCGCGCGAGTGCTTCGGCGACAAGGGGCATACGTTCCGCCGACCCGGGTGGCGCTCGATTCGACGATTGCGACAGCTTCCCAGCCGTCCCAACCCAACCGGTTGATTTCTTCGATCGTGAGCTTCCGCTCCAGGAGATCGAAAGTCATGTATTCCCAGCGTTGTATGTCGCTGGTGTAGCGCATCCGCTGGTGCGCTTCAAACTCCTGACCATCGGGACAGCGCCACGCAGGCTTGGTGCTGGGTTCGCTTATCCGCGTGTTCCGGCCTTAGCTTGTCCGCTTCTGGTCTGATCGACGAACGCCAGCGCCGGGCGTAGCCCGATCCGACCGTCTCGGGGACGGTACTGCCTCGTGCTTGTGGCGGCGATCCGCGCGGGCGTACGGTGGTGCGATGGTTGTGCTGGAGGAACTGACAAGTGCGGAGCTGGAGCTACTGCTCGAGCGCGGCGCGACGACCGCAGTTATTCCGTTCGGCTCAGTGGAGCATCAGGGACGCCACCTGCCTCTGGGGTCTGACGCGCTGCTAGCCGATGTGGTCGGTATGGCGGTCGCTGACCGCCTCGACGCGGTGCTGGCACCGACGGTTCGCGTTGGATCGGCCGAACTAGCACGTGGGTGGCAACGGACCGGCGCCCGGACAGCGACGGATTGCTAGGCGTCAGGTGCCACGTCACGAGGGGAACTTGACGACGGTTGCTGCGCGATACGTCCGATGCACGGGGTTACGGCGACACGGGGACAGAGAGCTTGATCTCTTGCTCGAGGCGAGGCTCTCGACCGCCATGAATGTGCCGAGCTGCGGCTCATCAGAGGTCAGGCCCGGCGAACTTCGCTCGGCTGGCCTTCTCAGTGACCCACGCCCCGGCTTCCTTGAACGCGCTGTTGGGGGTGTCCATCCGCTGCATCAGTCCGATCCGCGTCCGGCGGTCTTCCTCGATCTGCCAAGCGAGTGACTGCATCAGCTCGCCGAAGCGAGTGACTGCATCAGCTCGCCGCGGTGAGTCGGCCAGCTGATGCACAAGTCGCACGTTCGGCGAGTTCGTTATCGCCGGGCGCTCGGTCGAGCCTCAAGTGCGCTAACGAGATCGGTGCGGCCCGGTGATCGGGCCGCACAACCTATCGCCAGATCTACCCCATCAGTAGACGACTGATGGAACCTGCCAGCTAGTAGTAGTGCGCTCGACCGCCGACGGCGCGTCCCGTGCTGCCGAGCAGCGCAAGAATCAGGCCGATTACCACCAGGATGATGCCGATCGTCCACAAGATCGGGATACTGGCCAGAAAGCCGATGATGAGAAGGATTACGCCGAGTGCTATCACTGGACCCTCCCAGGGTCGTGAGTTATGGGCGGGGGCTACCCCCGAATGTGGACCTTGAGGCCGATCGAGGTCGGCTCGTCCTGCGGCGGTCCCCGGAATGAGTCATCGCCACCTTGTCGGCATGCTGCGTCCCGGCGATCGCAACGACGCGCGCGACCCTTTGAGCGCCACGGCTAACCGCCGCCGACCTTTGCCGGGGCAACCCCGGAAGAGAAACCCATGCACACCTCATTCCCGATGCGCCGTGTCGGCGCACCCATGCTCATCGCGCTCGCCGCCTGCTGGTGGCAAGCGTCCTGCTCACCTCAAGCGGGCAGGCCAAGCCGGTCGCAGTTAGCGTTGGTCTATGAGATTCCGTGGGCCGACTTCGATGCGTCAAGCACGCCGACCGCGGAGGCCGTCGCTGCGATGACTCCCAGCAAGCCCGGGCGTGGCCGCGTCTAGGCAACCGAAGGTCAGATCCCTTGGCCGCGCTAGCACAGGCCTCCATGTGGAGACCGTTTTCGATCTCGTTCTAGATCGAGTTCACAAGTTGGTTTCCGTTTGGTCCGGTGAAGCCCCGGTTCACGCGGGGGCATGCCTCATTCGACGAGCACGAGGAGCGGTTTGCCCTTCTCGACGATGTAGGTGGCAAGCTCGGCCGCGTTGTCACTGCCGACGTTCCTCACCGAGTGGACCGTCTCGGCCGGGACGAGCAGCACCTCGCCGGCGTTGAAGGTCGCGGGTTCGCGGCCGTCGATGGCGTATTCCAACGCCCCCTCCAGGACGTAGATGATCTCCTCGCCCGGATGCTTGTGCCTGACCGGCGGCGCGTCGGGCGAGATGTCAACGCGGTTCTGGATCACCTCGCGTCCGGGAACGCTCAGGTCGTGGCGTTGCAGATCGGTGCGGGTGAGACCAGGCACCTGCGGAGTGGACACGTCTACCTCCATGGGTTAGAGACCTGCCAGGATGAGCCTCGTCCTGCGAGACCATCATCGCGCCTGCGCGAGCTCCCCAGGCGCCGAAAGGAGCGACATGTCTGACGAGAGCCCCACCGTCGTCCTGGTGCACGGCGCGTTCGCTGATGCCTCGAGCTGGAACGGCGTCGTCGAGTTGCTGCAGTCGAAGGGAGTGAGCGTCACTGCCCCGGCCAATCCTCTGCGCGGGATCGCGATCGACTCCGCCTACATCGCCGGCGTGCTGGACGAAACACCGGGCCCGATCCTCGCCGTCGGCCACTCGTACGGCGGCGCGGTCCTCACGAATGCGGCGACTAACGCTGAGAACGTCCTCGGCCTGGTCTACGTCGCCGCCTTCGCCCCCGACGAGGGCGAGGTGCTCGGCGAGGTCACAGCGGGCTCCAAGGACAGCGTCCTGAACACCGCGCTGGTCCCGATGCACTACCCGTCAAGCGGCGGCGAGACGGCAGTGGAGTTCGCGATCGACCCCACTAAGTTCCGCGACGCCTTCGCGGCCGACTTGCCCGCCAAGCAAACCGCGGTCATGGCCGCCACGCAGCGGCCCGTCGCAGAGGCGGCATTCTCCGAGCCGTCGGGACCGCCCGCCTGGAAGCGCGTGCCCTCCTGGGCCGCCGTCGCCTCAGCCGACACGGCGGCAGGCACCGACGTCATCCTTTCGATGGCGAAACGCGCCGGCGCGACGATCACCCAACTTGAGGGCTCGCACGTGATCATGATCTCCCAGCCCGAAGCCGTGACCGAGGTGATCCTGCAAGCGCTGTCCGAGGTCGGTTCACAAACCTGAGGTCTCTGGGCCGTCGCGTCTACACAGCCGCGGTCTCGCTGTCGGAACGATTCCCCGTCTAGAACCGCGCGAATCGACTTGCGCCGGCGTTCGTTTGCCGTTCCCCGATTGAGACGGCAGGACCGTGAGCGCTGAGCGAGCTCCACGGTCGCTGGCCAGCGCCGCCGGATACACCTGCGTCCGTGATTCCACGGGTATCTTGCCGCCTCCGCTGCCAGTCGCGCTTTGCGCGGCCCGCGGGGCTCGGGGGCTGTAGCCGACGGCGCGGCTCGGACCTCGGCGGTCCTAACCCCTGCAGACCGCGCAACTCAGGTCGGCGGTTCGGAGGGCCGCCATTACCGCGGCCGAACCAAGGCAGGTCTTTCTGGCGCAGCCAGCTTCCGCATCGTCCCGAGGCTGCAGAAGCCTGCGTTCGGCGTCGGCGCGCACTCGCGTCTCGTCCCTTCCGGCAACGCGGGTTAGCTGGACGAGCAAGCAGCCGGCTGTCCGCGCTGCTCCTCCGACGGCAAGGCGAGCATGGCGTCAGGGGAATGTTGATAATGCTCAGTCATCTTGTGATCACCGGCGGTGGCGCAGCAAGAAGTCAAGCGTCGCGCGGTTGAAGGTTTCGGGGTCCTCGTGCAGCCCGGCGTGCGATAGGTGCTCGAAGACGACCTGCTCGCAGCCTCCGATCCTGCTGCTGATCCGCTCGGCAAATCGTGGTGAGCAGACGAGATCATGTGCTCCCACGGTGACCAGGCACGGAACGCCGATCTCGCCGAGCGCAGGGCTGACGTCATGGGTCATGGCCGCTTCGGTCTGGGCGAGGAACGCCTCCAGCGGCTGAGCGGGACGGCCGCGCACGAAGTCCGCCAGCGTGTCCACGAACTCGGGCCGGCTGACGTACATCTCAGGCGTGAAGCACAGCGGGAAGATGGCCTCGATCACGGTGTCGGCGACGCTCGGTCGCGTCGACGCGACCGTGCGCCAGAGCTCGAGGATGGTCCTCAAATAGAGATCGCTGGTGTCCCATGCGCTGTGCAACGACAGCGAGCGGACGCGATCCGGATGGCGGACGGCAAGGTGCATGCCTACCGCGGCGCCGAGCGAGACGCCTGCGACGTGCGCCTGCTCGACGCCGATGGCGCCGAGAAAGCCGGCGACTTGGTCTCCGTAGACCTCGGTCGAGTACGGGCCGGGGGGTTTGTCGCTCTCGCCCGTGCCGGGAAGGTCGAGCGCGATGCAGCTGAAGTGCTGTGTGTAGGCCGGCAGCTGGAACGCATAGCAAGCGTGATCGGCGGACAGGTACGGAATCAGCAGGAGCGGCTCGCCCTGCCCTTGCACGTCATAGTTGATCGTGAGTCCGTCTACCTCGACTCGGGCCATGTTTGCCTCCTCGTGAGAGCTGGTAGCGATAGGGTCGGCGTGAGTAGCTGCGTGGTCATCGGTACCTGCCGGGGGTGACCGCGTCGGCGTAGTGGAGGAAGTGCGCGTGGGTGTATGCGCGGTTGCCGGTGATGTTCGGGTTGACCATCGGGCCGAGCTTCAGGTTTGCGCCGAGAAACGGCTCGAACCGCGGATAGACGCTCAGGTAGCTGGTGGGGTCGGCGCGGAGGAGGCCGATCAGCGTCTCGGCAACGATCCGGCCGCCGACCGGCCCGAGGTGCAGGCCACTCGCGAGGGCCTTGGCTTCGGCCAGGATGTAGTACCAGAGCGGGGTGCTGCGTGCGAACGGGGCGAACACCGCGCCGATGTCCGATAGCTCGGAGCGGGGCACGGTCGGCGCGCGCATCGCGCGCGCGACCGCCTGCCCGGAGGGGATGCCCCAGGTGAGCTGGCGTAGCAGGTTGCGCTGGGGCAGCACGGTGGGTGCGGTTTGCGTGTGCGGCGCGATCGCGGGCAGCGGCAGGGCGAACAGGACGCTGGAGATCGTGGCGTCGATCTTCTTGTTGTTCTTGACCTGCCCGTCGCCGAGATCGAAGAAGGTCTGCCAGCCGATGTACCGTCGCGCGGCCGGGTAGCCGCCGAGCAGGTCAGCGCGATCGTGTGAGGCTGGACCTGAGAAGTTCGGCTCGTTGGGGTCGAACACCAAGGCGAAGAACGGGTTGGCGGTCGGGTCGCCGCTGTCGCCGGTGCCGCTGGTGAAGTTAGCGCGGTAGGAGGGGCGGACCATGCTGTGCCCGAACCGGTAGGCGGCGGCGCCGAACTCGATCGGCATGAACGCCTGCCCCTCTCGGGGACGGTAGAACCGGTTGCCGCGTCGCAGCACGTCGTTGACCACGGCTTGGCCGGCGATCTGCGGCAGGTGCTCGTTGACCAGCAGCCACTGGTAGTGCCACAGCGTGACCTCGCGGGCGATCAGGAACCGAACGTGGCGGTTGTGCCGCTCGACGTGACGGGCGGTGGGAAAGTGGCGCAGGTCGTGCTCGTGCAGCTCGCCCAGGACGCGGTTGTAGAACAGGATGTGCGCGCAGTGCAATCCGGCGATGATCACGCTCTCGTCGTTACGGGGGTCGCCGAGCAACGCCCGATAGCTGCCATCAGCGTTCGCCACACGCGGCACATCCTCGTGCACGCCGCCGCTGCCGAGCTTCAGCTTTGGCCCCACCGACCCATCCGCGTTCTCGACGTACAGATCGGGCCGCATGCCGGGCCCGCCGCCGAACACCGAGTCCAGATCGAGGGCGGGGGTGCGGGTGTTGGGCGACAGCGCGGGATTCTGGGGGATCCCGAGTTGCGAGGTCTGATCGAACGTGATGTCGTGATCGACGAACTGCCCCACGAACGTCGACCCCGCGGTCATCGTCGGGTTGTCCGGATTGGTCCCGTAGGGGTTCGCCGCGGTCGGGTTGCCGTTCACGCTCGGGTCGACGATCAACGCCTTCGGGCCAGCCGACAGTTGATCCCGCGCGTCCAGGATCCCGCCCGGCTTACCCACCTCCAACAGCGCGGCCCGGACGGTGTCGTTCGCCTCGGCGAACGGTGGGAGGTGGGGGAAGATCCGCCCGAACTCCGCGCTGCTGGCCGGCGCGCCATGCCCGCGCGGATGCCGCCCAGGTGTGGCTGGGGCCGCAAGCGTGGCGGCCTCGGCCGAGGCGCCCGCGCTCATCGAGCCTGCCACGAGTCCGGCCCCGGTCGCGCCCAGACCTTTCAGGAACTCCCGTCGCGACGGCCGTCGGCCGCGTGTGTCACCGCTCATGTTGTTCCTTCGTCTTTCGTAGTTGGTTAGTGCCGGCCCTATTGGCGCGGTGACGCGCACCGCGCACCCCCACTGGCACAGTCACGCCGGGCCAGTTACCGGATCGACCTACGTCCCGTCGAGTGGCGGCGCTCGACCTACCTCGACATTCCGCGCGGCGCGAATGCCCTGCGGCTTCGGGCGATCATCGCCGTACGATCCGGAAGCGGAGGGTCTTCGGATCCGAGGTGCCGCCCGCGCTCGTGGCCGCGAACACCGCGCGGTAATCACCGCGTTTCAGCGGCCTGCCTCGGATGCGGCCGCTGAATGGCAGCTTGTTGAAGCCAGCATGCCCGCTGCGGGTCAACCTCGCGACCGTGCGGGCACAGCGGCGATTCCGGGCCGTCCTGGGTGTGGTACGCCGGCACCTGGCGCTTGTCGTGATCACGATCGTGACCATGGCCGGCTGGTCGAGTCCGAACAGGAACGTCGTCCCCCGCTTCGAATGAGCCGCTGTCCGCCCGCGCAGCGGGGTCGACGTCGACGCAACCGCGAACACGGTGTGGCTCGCGGCTAGCTGGGAGATGATTGGCTTGCGCCTGCCGCTTGTGGGGCCTGTGGTAGCGCTTCCGCCGCCGGGGGCGGTCGTAGCGCTGCCGCCCGCGCCACCGGCCGCCGGGGTTCCCGAAGGCGCGGCTGGCGGTCCTGTGTACTCATAGGCGCCGATCGCCGGCGGGTCCGGGTGCGGCACGCCGTCCCGATCGCTCGGGCCGTCGCTTGCGTCGGCGGTGCCTGCGCCGATCAGCGGCGAGTTGGGGCTGGCGATATGGAAGTCCTGCGCCGCGCCAACCACCGGGTTGACGAGCAGCGGGTCGGCGCTCTGGTTGTGGCCCACGGTGGTCGTGTCGATGACGCCACCGGGGTCGTTGACGTTTGAGTAGCCGAGACTGACGGTGCCTGGCGCGCAGGGACCTGCGCAGCCCGACGGCGTTCCGGGCTCGCCGGACGCGCCGTTGGCGGTGCCCCGCGCGATCACGTTTCGCGCATCGATCTGGCCTCCGGTTCCGCCAGGCCCTGCGGCTGATAGCGCTCCCAGCCCTGTCGAGCCGCTGCCGCTGGCTACGGCGGTTACGTTGCGAAGCTCCAAAGCCGCACCGGGCCATGCCAGGACGGCGATCCCGCCGTCCAGGCTCGATGTGACAACGCTGTCGGAGACCCTCGTCGCGGGCCCAGCGACCACCCTGAGGCCATCGCCGGCGCCGTTCAGCGTCGTCCGCCGCACGGTCCCTCCAATCGCGACTACCGCCTCGTTGGCGTTGACCGTTGAGTCGGTCAGGCTCGCGGCGCCGTCGAGGGCGACACCTCTCGTACTGGAGGCGTTCACCGTCACGCCGGTCACCGCGTCGGGCGCGCCGCCGGTGCCGGCGATAATGCACGGAAAGTCGCTCGACGAGCTGGTCGCGGTGACGCCCGGGCCCAGCTGCGAAGGCGCGGACCCAGCCAGGAAGGCACACCCTGCCGTGGAGGTCAACACAAGGTCGGTCGCCTTTACCGCGCCGTCCGCCCGCAACGCCGCGTTGTCCATGCTGGTGCTGCGGATATCGAGATGGCTGATTGTCGATCCAGCTGCGGCAGGCTGGATCTGCACAGCGCTGCCCGATTGGCTAGTGGTGATCACTGGCCGCGGCCCGCTGGGCGGTGCGAAGATGTGCAGCGGCACAGTCACGACTGCCTGCCCGGGGTAGGTCCCGGGCATCACCTCGATGAAGTCATCCGGGTTGCTGTTATTCACCGCCGTCTGGATCGACGTGAAGTTGCAGCCCGACGCGCACACGGTCGTGAGCGCCGACGCCCGAGCCACCCCCGGCATGACCATCAGCCCGGCGGCGAGCAGGACTGTGACGAGCCCGCGTCTGACAATCATCGCCACTTCGGCGGCGTGTGCCCGACTGTGCGCGGGTTTGGGATTCGTGGTCGCGGTCATGAATGCCCCCTTGGGTCGAATCGGGTTGGGTTCTGAACGGGTGGGCGCACGAGAGCGATCGCTTCGATGTACTCCGATGGCACGGCGAGCGACGATCCGGGCTCTCGGTCGTGCCGGGCCGCGAGCGCGGCCAGGTCGTCGTACAGCCGTCGGCGGCCGAGTTCGTCGAGCGCGTCGAACGCCCTGCGCACCGGGCTGCAGGACTCGCGGAACCCGTCCACGAACTCCGCCGGTGCGCGGAAGCGAAACACGAACTCCCGCCGCGCCAGGGCCAGCTCGTCGACCGCGCCACCGAGCAGCTGCTCCAAATGCTCGCGGGTGCCCCATAGACCCGGTGGCCACATCAGCGACAGCGAGGGGGCGTGGGCGGCGACCGTCTGGAAGACCCGGCCGACGAAGCCGGCTGGAGTCCAGTTGGCGAGCGCGATCGTCCCTCCCGGGCGGCACACCCGCACGAGCTCTGAAGCCGCCTGCCCATGGTGGGGCGTGAACATGACGCCCAAGCAGGACAGGACCGCGTCGAATGCGCCATCCGGGTACGGCAGGTGCTCGGCGTCGCCTTCGGCGAACGTAACGCTCAGTCCCTCCGCCGCCGTACGGTCGCGCCCGCGCGCGAGCAGCGCGTCGACGTCGTCAACGGCGGTCACCACGCACCCGCAGCGGGCCGCGGCGATCGCAGCGTCCCCTGCGCCGGTTGCTACGTCCAGCACCGCGTCGCCCGCCCGCAACCGTGCCGCCTCGACCAGCCCTTCGGCGATCATCTCGAACCGGGCCGCCGCCGACGCGCAGCCGCGACCGACCAACAAGGGCCACTCACGCGGCGTGAGCCGATCGATCTGATTGACGGCGACGGGCATCTGGGTCATCACCAGCTGAGACCGATTGGGCCGCTGACCGCGTCCCAGGGAGGGGTGGCCGGGTAGCTCGAGAGCAACTCGGGCAGCGTCATCTCGCCCGGCTCGTCGAGATCGACGCCCGAGACGTGCAGGAGCTGGTGTTTGAACCAGACGTCGAACCCGTCACGCGAGGCTGCGAACGCACGAAGCGAGTGAGCGAAGCCAGCGGCCTCGATGTAGGCGACCAGCGAGACGTCTCGGGGCCCTGAGGCCAAGAACCAGAACCTCCTTGCTGATGCCGAGCCGTTGCTCGGAGCGCTGGTAGTAGTCGGCCCGGCTATCGCCGTCGAGTCGGCCGAGGAAGTCGCGGGCGGCGTCTGCGCGGCCGGCAAGAACTGGCGTGACTAGGCAAATCTCATCCATCTAAGCGCTCCTCAGGCTTTGACTAGCGGGAGCGTAGCACTCGGTGACGCCGCGGCATCGTGGTCGGCACCACGATCTTTTGGCGATCTGACCGTGATCTGACCGCGCACGCCGCCCTTCGGCTCGGTGCGGCAGCGGCTCCCCGCTACGTTTCCGCTGGCTTGACTGCGTCGCCGCGATGCACTTGGATGGGGGCGTGTCTGTGCGGACGCCGGAGCTGCTGCTCGAGCGGGACCGCGAGCTGGAGCTGATTGAGCTTGCGGCGGCTCGAGCGGCCGCCGCAGATGGTTCGATGGTCCTGATTGAAGGCGCCGCTGGCGTAGGCAAGACGCGACTGCTGCAGGAGGCCGCGGCCTGC
>CAVSAY010000030.1:0-50163 GCA_963725925.1 uncultured Solirubrobacterales bacterium | reverse complement strand
ACGCGCGTTTGCGGTCAGCCGACGGTGAACAGGACCACTCAAGGTCGCCGGGATCGGTTCTGCGCATTCCACAGCACCAGCCGCGTCAGCCGATCGCCGGCCGGCGTGGTTGTCGCCTACTTCGACGAGCGTGCGTGTTGATCCGATCACCGCGCCAGGTGTGGCTACCAGTGCGGCGGTGAAGCGGTCACGCGATACAGCGAGCACGCACGGCCCCGTTACGCCTGATGCAACAGTCAGTTGATCGATTCGTAGGTGGCTGCTTTTGTGTCCGAGCAAGAGCACGGCCCCCGGCGGGAGTCGGCAGCAGTTCTTGCCGCCAAGGGGATGGAGTCGCCGTTGCAGACGGCGGATGGCCACTTGCGCGTTGGAGGCGCGCGAAGCCGACGTGCTTGCTTCACGAGTCGGCAAGCTCATCGACAGTGGCGTCGAACTCGATGTTGGTGACGCTGCCGGCAGCGTTCGGACCCGAGGTCAGCCTCGCCAAGCAAGGGCCGCCGCGATGACAAAAGCTCTGCCTTCGCAACGGCGAGGCAACTGAGCCTACCTCGTCGACTCGTCGCCCGAGACCATCGACGCCCTGTCTCTTGACGTGGTGATCATCGGCGGCGGTCGCGGAGGTTGTCTCCTGCCACACGCGGATCTCGGAGGTGGCTGCCATGACCAACGCACGGTGGGTATACGACTTCGCGCAGGGTTCGCGTGAGATGCGTGAGCTGCTCGGTGGCAAGGGCGCGAATGTCACGGAGATGACACGGGTTCTCGGGGCTGGGCGTGTGCCTGCCGGCTTTACGATCACGACTGAGGCGTGCGTGGCCTATCTCCGATGCGGCGCCGTCCGCGATGGGCTCGCCGCAGAGGTCGATGAGGCGCTGGCGAGGCTGGAGCGCCAGGTCGGCAAGACGCTCGGCGACCCAGAGGACCCGCTGCTGGTATCGGTGCGCTCGGGCGCACGCGAGTCGAGGCCGGGGATGCTCGACACGGTGCTTGACCTGGGGCTGAACGACGCGTCGGGTCGCGGGACTGGCGGCAAGCACGTCCAACGAGCGGTTCGCGTGGGACTCATTCCGGCGGTTCGTGCAGATGTACGGAAACGTCGTGGTCGGGGTGCTGGGCGAGTATTTCGAGCGCGAGATCGCCAACCTCAAACGTGAGCGCGGCGTCTCACTCGACACCGAGCTGGACACCGGCGCATTGCAGCAGCTGGTGGCGACGTTCCGCGGTTCTATGACTTTCCAACGGATCCGCGGGCACAGCTCGACGGCGCTATCCGGGCCGTATTCGAGTCTTGGAATGGCGCGCGAGCCGCGACCTATCGACGCATCCACCGCATCCCCGAAGAGTGGGGTACCGCGGTCAATATCCAGCAGATGGTGTTCGGAAACAAAGGGGAGACGTCGGGCTCCGGGGTCGCGTTCAGTCGCGATGAGGTGACGGGAGCCGCGCGGCCGTCGGGAGACTTCCTTGCCAACGCTCCGGGCGAGGACGTTGTCTCGGGCGTGCGGACCCCGAAGGACATCGGGGAGCTGGCGGCATGGCTGCCGGCGGTTCATGCGGAGCTGATGGAGGTGCTTCGAACGCTAGAGCGTCAGTACGGTGATATGCAGGACGTCGAGTTCACGGTCGAAGAGGGCCAGCTGTACTTGCTGCAGACGCGGGTCGCGAAGCGGCCGGCGCAGGCGGCGGTGCGGTTCGCGGTGGATGCGGTGCGTGAGGGGCTGCTCACGCGTGAGCAGGCGCTGCTGACGATTGACGCGAGGTCTTTGGACGCGCTGCTGCATCCGAGCTTCGCTCCCGGACAGGGGTTTGAAGTCATCGCCACCGGCGTGCCCGCTTCACCCGGCGCCGCGAAGGGGCAAATCGTGTTCAGCGCCGAGGACGCCGTCGAATGGGCGCAGCGTGGCCGCAACGTCATCCTGGTGCGCCAGCTCACCGAGGCGGACGACGTTCACGGCTTCCATGCCGCCCAGGGCATTCTCACGGCGGAGGGCGGCAAGGCCAGCCATGCGGCGCTGGTCGCGCGCGGCACGGGCAAGCCATGCGTCGCGGGCGCCGCGGCGCTGGAGGTGAACGTGGATGAGCTCGAGTTGCGGTGCGGCGACCTCGTCCTTCGCGAGGGAGACCTGATTGCCATCGACGGTTCGACCGGGCGCGTGACTACTGATGACGTACCGCTATCAGCACCGCCACTCGACGAGTATTTCGACACCGTCCTGGGCTGGGCTGACGAGCTGCGCCGGCTCGGGGTTCGAGCCAATGCGGACACACCCGAGGACGCTCGCCGCGCACGTGAGTTCGGCGCGGAAGGCATCGGCTTGTGCCGGACGGAGCACATGTTTATGGCGGCGGACCGCCAGCCGAAGATGCAGGCGATGATCCTCGCCGCGTCGACGGAGGACCGCCGGGCCGCGCTTCAGGAGCTGCTGCCGTTGCAGCGCGAGGACTTCGAGGCTCTGTTCGAGGCTGTGCTTCACGATGCTCCACCACATTCCGTCGCTCGAGAACCAGGATCGGGCGTTTGCCGAGATCGCGCGAGTGTTGCGCCCCGGTGGGACGTTCGCGGGCACGGACAGCCTCAGCAGCGGCGTCGTGTTCAAGCTGATCCACGTCGGGGACACCCTGAACCTGATCGACCCCGACACCCTCCCGGGCCGACTCCAGAACGCCGGGATGGACAGGCCCGAGGTCAAGGTCGGCGGACGGTCGTTCCGCTGGCGCGCGACCAAGCCATGACAGCGGAGCGGCCGCGCGAGGCGGCCGCTCCAGTGCTCTTTAGCGCGAGCTGCGCGAGCTCTGACGGGCTCGCCGTTCCAGTTTCGATTACGTGCCGTGCCCGTTGCCGACGTTGATCTTCTGTGCGTAGACCGGACCGGCCCCCGCTCCCGGGAAGGCCGACCCGACACCGCTGAACAGCACCGCGGTCACCGTGTAGGCGCCCGGATGGTCATAGGTGTGGGTCGGGCTCGGTCCCGAGCCCGTGGTGCCGTCGCCGAATTCCCACATGTAGTTGATCACGGGCAGCCCGCTCACGGTCGTGAGCGCGCTGAATTGCACCGTCCGGTTGTCGCCTCCACGGTTCTGGGACACCGTGAACGCCGGCTGGAACCCGTTCTTGCCCGTGACCACGATCCCGCCGGTTCCGGCCGACAGGCCGTCGGCGCGGAATACCGTGAGGCCGGTGGAATACGCCCCCGCGGCCGGGAACGTGTAGGTGAACACCGGCGTGGTCTGCTGAACGGTCTCGGCGTTGGGAACGGCGTTCGGCTGCCAGCTGAACTCGGCCACGCCGCTAGGCGGTGCGGTCGATCGGCTGGCGTCGAACGTGATGGCTGTCCCGTGGCCGGCCGTGACCGTCTCGCTCCCTCTCGGCAGGTTCCGTGGGAGCGTCACCCGTTGCACGCAGCCTTGGGTGTAGTTGCTCCACATTTCCTGGTACCAGTAGCGGTGCCCGTTGATCACCTGGTTGAACGGCGAGCCGTTGGGGGCGGTGCCGAGCGGGGTCCCCATGTCGCCGTCGCAGACGTCGGCGATCTCGAAGCCGTGGAGATCGCCGGTGCCGCTGGTCCAGGCGTCATTGGGGAGCGGATCGGTGATCGACTCGATGTGCTCGTGGGCCAGTCCGCCGTTGATCTCGCCGTCGGAGATGAGGCCGTTCGGGTTGTTGCCGTCCTGGCATAGCGGATTGTCGGCGTCGAACGGCATGTTGGCGTAGATCACCATCGTCGACGTGGCCGTGTTCCCGTGATACGCGCAGTAGGCAGCGATGTCGAGCGGCTCTCCGGCGGAGCATCCGTCGAAGTTCGTCGCCGCGTCGCTGCTGAAGCAGCTCTCGACGTGCGGCGGTGTCAACAGGAAGTACTCGTGGCTCAGATCCGTCGGGAGGTGGTGCCGGGTGACGAAGCTCTCGATCTCCTGCTGGATCTGGGGATCGGTCAGGCAGTCGGTCACCGTCCCGGTGACGCCCGAACCGCCAACCGGGCACTCGGTCGGCGGATATGGGTCCGTGTCGACCAGTATCCCGCCGAACCGCGAGTCGTAATTCACGCGCGCTCCCGTCAGGTCGTTGTACTGCGGCCCGATCGAGTCGACGTTCTGACGGCCCCCGCTGTCGTGGGCGAGATCGCTGAAGTAGCGGGCGATGCCGGATACGAACCCGTTCGGGTACGCCCCCAGCCCCTGCGGGCTCCACAGCAACATGAAGTTGGTGTTCGACGGCATCACCGGGCCGCCGTTGTACTCCTGGTTGACGGACGCGATGTCAGGCGGCGTCGGCGCGGCTGCGGTTGCGGCCGCGGCCGCGGCTGCGGCCGAGTTGCGCAGCGGCTCATACGAAACCACCCTGTGGTTCGGCAGTTGCTTGATAATCGCCGAGGCGCTCGACGCTGCAGTCGCCGAGACGACAAGCGCCGCGGCAAGGACGACCATCATCAGCTTACGACGCTGATGAAACGTCATATGCACTCCCTCCTCAGAAGGTTTTTGTGTTCGGCCCCCACGAAGACCTGGACGGTCTTCCCGGCGCGGAACCCTATCGCGTTCCTCCGGGCGCGGAGCCGACGCCAAGGGTGCTGACCGGGAGTGGCTGCTTCGCGAGAGCCCATGTGTTATCGCTGCCGGCCGCGCGGCGGCGAGCCGCGCGGGCGCGCAGCCGCTCATGCTCGACGAGGCGCTCGAGCTGCCGCAAGGTAAGCGCTACGTGGTTGGCGACCGATTGGCGTGAACCAGGGCCGGATGGCGGGCGCCGAGCGCGGATGGGTTGGGTCCGACGTCGATTCGGCCCGCCAGCTCGCTCCGTGACATGCCGCCAACCGAATTGCCGGAGGCCAGAAGCTCGCTATTACGAAACGGCTGAATGAGCCGTGGGCACCAGGTGTCGCTCGAGCGCGCTCATCAAATGCTCGGAGCGTGTGGTCCACCCGAACAACGTCCCCACGACAATGACAGAGGCGTCGTGATTTGTTCGCGGAAGGTCATTTCCGATGGGTTCAGCTACGCAATCCTCAAGGAGCAAGCAGTGGTAATCACGGAACATCGCGTCGCGCAGCGTCGACTCCACGCCACGCTGGTCGTGCACCCGGTGAAGATGAGACTCCGAATTCCGAGCCGCGTCAGCGTCCCGTCGAGATCGCGGATCCATCAGCCTCCAAGCGCAGGGTCCTGCAGCCGAACGCGACGACTTGCGCCTCCGACCACCTCGCGGCCAGGCTCTGAGCGGCCGCTGGCCCCGCATGACCGCGCATTTCCCGAGGCACGCTGAGCGCGATCCGGCCTGAGGTGGGCGAAAACCTGCTCCTCGCCGGAACCAGGACAAGCGAAATAACCAGCTAGCGTTTCGGCAGTGGCGCGGTCAGGAGGCGCTCGTGACTGAAACAGGCGTAATCCACGAGCGCGCTCTGCCCGGGCGGGCGCGATCCCTTTCATGGGCCGGCGGTCGTCTGAGCTGACAATTGCTGCTGGCGGCTTCTTATGCATGCTGGCCCTGGAACCTGATGTCGATGCGGCGAGGGTCCCAGAGGCGACTGGGGCGCCCATCCGCGGTCATCGCCGGCGCGACCGTGACCGATTCGACGGTGTCGGCGATCAGCCGTCGCCACGCCGCCAACCGCTTCGAAGGGTCGCGCAGCTTGTCGATCTCGTCGGGATCGATGACATTGCTCTTGCCCCGATCGCCGAGTCGGGCCCGGGCGGCGTGCGCGTCATCGAGCGCCGTGGTCAACTTCCGCAAGGTTTCCTGGCTCGCGGGCCGGCCCAACAAGCCGAGCTCGCCGAGCTGCCGGATCGTGTTATCGAGATCCGCGTTGGCGCGTGCGATCGCCTCGTCCGCCTCGCGGATCTGCTGCCTGCGCGAGTCGGCTCGGGGCGTGTCGGCCGTGGCCCAGTACGCCCGGACCGCGTCTAGCACCAGCGTCTCGACGCGGTCGGCCTTGACCGCCGCTCGTCGCCGACAGCGGTTCGCGCTCGTGTCACCACAGCGGTAGCTGCCGCTGTCGGAGTTGATCACCATCCGCGAGCGGCACGTCCCGCAGCGCAGCACCCCCAGGCGGGCCAGCAGCCGCTCGGACTTGGCTTGGCGCCCGCGCGAGACCGCCCGCCGCTGCACCCGCTCAAACAGGACGCGATCCGTCACGATCGGCTCGTGAGCGCGCGTGTTGTGCAGCTCGCCGAAGTGGATCTCACCCAGGTACATCCGCGAGCGCAGCATCCAGGACACACCGGAGAGTGCGCGCTCGATCCCGTTCTCGGCCAGCCACGCTTGGATCTCGACCAGCGACGCGCCGCGATCGCGGCGCTTGAACGCCTGCACCACGACCTTCGCGGCCGCGGGGTCGACCACCAGCACGCCGTCGGCGCCGCGCACATACCCGACCGGGACCTTCGGGTGCGGATAGACACCCCGCGCTACCGCGCGCGTCTGCGCCGCCGTGACCTTCTCGCCCGTGATCTCGGCAAAGTATTGGAACACCGAGCCGAGCATGTTCGTCGACAGGCGCTGCGCCGCCGTGCCGTTCGTGAGCTTGCCGTGATCGAGCGCGAAGATCTCCCCGCCCGCCCGCTCCACCCGCTCGATCACCTCCAGCTGGACCTTGAGCGAGCGCACCAGCCGATCGAAATACGCCACCACCAGCTGGTCGGCCCGGCCAGCCTCGATCATCTCGATCGCCGCCAAAAGGCCCGGGCGCTTGGACAACGGCAGCTTGCCGCTCACATCGATCTCCGGAATCGGCGACGGAACAAGCCGCTCACCACGGTCCCTCGCCCACCGTCTCGCGGCCTCGATCTGCACCTCGGGGGAGTGAAAATGCTCGTCCTCCCGATCGCCCTTCTCGCTCACACGGACGACCACGACATCTCTGGGCTTCGACACGCGACCCCTCTCGACGGAGACTAACGCCCTTTAGGCGTCTAGGCCGCCGAGGTCGGGCTCAATCAGTCGGCGGTGCATCGGATCTGGAAGGCGTTCGGGCTGGCGCCCCATCGCCAGGACACATGGAAGCTGTCCAGGGACCCGCAGTTCATCGACAAGGTCCGTGATGTCGTCGGTCTCTATCTGGACCCGCCCGAGCGGGCGGTTGTGCTGTGCGTCGACGAGAAGAGCCAGATCCAGGCGTTGGACCGGACCGCGCCGATCCTGCCGATGCTGCCCGGCACGCCAGAACGAGCGACGCACGATTACAAGCGCTCAGGGACCTCCAGCCTCTACGCCGCCTTGAACATCGGGACGGGGCAGGTGATCAGCTCTCTGCATGCGCGTCATCGTGCGATCGAGTTCAAGAAGTTCCTGGCGACGATCGACGCCTGTGTGCCCGCCGATCTCGATGTGCACGTGATCCTCGATAACGCCTCGACGCACAAAACGCCGGCCGTGAAGAAGTGGCTGCTCGCGCACCCCCGGTTCGTTTTGCAGACCCGACGGGGGAGAAGGCGCGGGCGGTCAAGGCGCGATATGTCGGCGTGTGCCGTGGCTGCGGCGCGTACACGCAACCACGCAACGGCAAGGGTGACGCGTACGCATACTGCAAGGCATGTCACCCGGGTGCGATCGAGAGGCGATAGACGCGGGAACGCGTGCTTCGGACGATGCTCGAGTGGCGAGCCCGCTACGGCCGGCTGCCGTCGTCCTACGACTGGTCGCGCACGTACGCACGTCGGCGTGGGGGAGAGGCGCAGGCCCGAATCGCCGACGGCGACTGGCCCTCGGCTAGCGTCGTCACGGCCGCGTTCGGACGCTGGGACTTGGCCCGCGCTGCGGTCAGAAGCCAAGACGCATGCTCCCGGATCGGCGCCGAGCGCGGGTCCGGCCTGTGAGCAATCGCCGCCGGGAGGGCGAGGCTTGGAGTCGGTGGGTCTGTATCTAGAGGTCAGAGCCAGATCGTGCGGCAAAGGCAGAACAACACCCCGCATCCGGACTTCGCGACATCTTGCTGTCGTGATCGCTGGAGTGGCCGAGCTGCTTGCGACGGAAAGCGACGCCTCGGAGCGTTCGACATCGGACCGGCTGGCGACGGGTAGAGGAGCCGCGGTTGTGAGCGCGATTCGGATCGCAAAGCAGGAGCTCCGGCCGTTCTTCACACCCAAAGGGCTGGCGGCCTACCTCTCGATTAGTGAGCGCACGGTCCGCGACATGCTGAGCAAGCAGCGGATTGCGTCCACCAAGGTCGAAGGTCAGCGCCGGATCGACCCGGCCGACGTCGAGGCGTACCTGGCCCGTAACAGGGACCGCGCGGCATGATGCGAGTGGAAACGAGCGAGGAGGACCGTCATGCCCAAGCGTCGCGAGAGCCCGGTCAGTCGCGTCAACCCGTCCGGCAAGCGGGTCTGGGTGGCGCGCTACACAGGACCGGACGGTCGGCGGCACTCGGCGGGCACGTTCACCACCAAGCGCGAGGCGCAGGATGCGATCGATCGCGCACACCGTGCGCCAGTTCGGCGCGACACCGTCGGCGCGTACTTCGGTGGGAGAGAGAGGGACGGCAGGGACGACGGCTCTGACTGGACGGACCGCCTGCCTCGGTCTGAGCGGACCGACCGCACCAACAGGGGACGCATCCGTGCCGTGCTCGATGTCAGGATCGAAGGCCGGGCGCTCAGGGACTGGCCGCTCACCGAGTTGCGCCGCCGCCACGCGCTCGAGCTCGTCGACCACATGCTGCGCGAGCAGGGCCGCGCCGCGACCGGCGCTGGCAACATCCTCCGTGCCCTGTCGGCGATGGTCGAGGACGCGATCACCGACGAGCTGATCGGCAGCAACCCGTTCAAGGGGGTGAAAGTCCGCACGGCGGACCCCCGCGCCCGAAAGCCGACACGGAAGCCCCGAGTGCTGCAGTGGACACAGATGCACGCGTTCGCGGCCAGCGCGGGCACGCACGAGCCGATGGTCCGCATGCTGGGCGACTGCGGCCTGCGCGTCGGCGAGCTGTTTGCCCTGCGCCGCGACCTGCAGGACCCTCGGGCAGGAGTGTTCGAGGTGTGCGGCAGCGGGTGGGAAGGCACCGTCGTCGACAGCTCAGAGACCAAGGAGCACGACCGCTCGGGGCCGATACCCCCCGGCTGCCTGCAGCTGCTGCGGGCGATGCCGGTGCGGATCGACTCGCCGTGGCTGTTCCGACTAAGACCGGCCGCATGTGGCGCGTCAACAACTTCTACCGCGACGTCTGGAGGCCGGCTAGGAGCACGTCCGGAATCGACTGCACGCCGCAGGACTTCAGGCACAGCTACGTGACCAACCTGGCGGCTGCCGGGATCGACGTCGCCGACCTCGCGGATATCACCGGGCACACGGTCGAGACCCAGCACCGGCGCTACCGGCACGCGCTCGGGCGCAGCTTTGACCGTGTGCGCGACACGATTGGCTGAACGTCGTGGTCGCATTCTGGTCTCATCGAGGGCGAATCTCCCGTCGTTGTGGGCGAGAGCTGCGGCCTTCTAAGCCGTGGGTCGCAGGTTCGAGTCCTGCCGGGGGCGCTTGGGTCACGATGGTCTGCCAGTGAGCCCGCGAGTGGCCCAGCGCAGGTCGGGCATCCGAGGAGAGAGCTCGCCGGTTGCCCGGCCGGCCGGCGGGCACTGTTGCTACGCGAGCACGGCGAGAGCGTTTGCCGCGGCCACGATCCGCTCGTGCGCCGCATCTGCGTGCGAGATCATCGCGCAGTGTCCGCTGTCGACCTCGATCGTGTCGGCGCCCATCCGCTGTGCGAACTGCCGCTCGGCGTCGGGTGGAATCACCTGCTCGTGCTGGGCGACCAGATACCACGACGGCAGTGACTTCCACGCCGGCGTCCCCATCACGTCGTCGAACGTGGAGGTGTGCAGCGGCTGCGAGTCGACTTCGATATCCGCCAGCGCGCCGTTGTCGCGGTTTGTCGTGGATTTAGCATCGTGCGGCCGGACCGGGCTCGCATCCGCCGAGACGCCAGCGCGAGTCCCCAGTCGCCCCGGAAAAGCGTTATGTCGAGCGGCCCGCCATCAGGGCTTGGCGTCGGGCGACTTGCTCCGCTTGCGAGAGCGGCTCACCAATATGCGATCGATCCCGGCACCGATCAGGACCGAGAGGGCGATGACGAGGATGAGCGGACTGTGCGCGCTCCCGACGATCCAGTCGACCTTGACATTGCGCAGATTGACGAGTGCGAATGCCAGCCCCACCGCGGCGAGGATGAGGGCGGCGACCAAACGTGCTCGGTCGCGGCGCGCCGTGACGGGCGGCTCGTCCTGCTGAGTGGAAGCGCGGTTCGGTTCGCCACTCATCCGACAAGCACTATTGCATCTCACGTGCGATTGTCGCGGTCAACCGGCTAACGCCCGCGGAGATGGCTTAGGCTGGCGGCATGGACGAGCTGCTCGCGGCCTTGGCGCGGTACGACTCGCCGACGCTCGCCAACGCGGTCGAGACGTTCGACATTCAGCCGCGCGACGTCGGCTTCGCCGACAGCCGGATCAGGTGCATGTTTCCCGAGCTCGGCCGGATGGTGGGCTTCGCGGCCACGGCCACGATTGTGGCCCGCGGCGCACCTGGGCCGGACTGGGCGGGCGCCGGTAACGACGGCCTCTACTCGTACGTGCGCACGATCGCCGCGCCGCGCATCGTCGTTGTCAAGGATCTCGACGACCCGCCGGCGCACGGATCCCTGTGGGGCGAGGTCCACGCGACGATCTTCGGGGCGCTCGGCTGCATCGGATGTGTGACCGACGGCGCCGTGCGCGATCTCGACGAGGCGCGCGGGATGGGCTTTCACTTCTTTGCTGCCGGGCCGTCGGTGTCGCACGCGTACGTCCGCGTCGAGGCGGTCGGCGAGCCGGTCGAGATCGGCGGCCTCGTCGTCGCCCCGGGTGACCTCCTGCACGCCGACCAGCATGGCGTGCTGAAGATCCCGCTGGAGATCGCGGCCGAGTTGCCGGCTGCCGCCGACCGCGTCATCGAGACCGAGCAGGCGCTCCTGCGATGGGTGCGGTCCGATGACTTTGACCCGGACCGGCTGGCCGAGATGCGCGCCCGGCACTGAACCTGTCGGCCCCTGCTCGCACGCATCGCCGGTGGGAGTGATCCGTTTCCACAGCCGCGACGTAGAGGGCGGTAAGAGAGTCGAGAGCCCGGCCTCCAGACGGATGTCACGTCGAGGCGGGAGACGCACAAGACGAAGCTGACCGGTCCTCGGCGCAACCGATCAAAGGAGGACTCCATGAATGCCGTCACCAGGCGTGGATTCGTCAAGAACTCTGCGGCTGCGGCCGCCGGTATGACCGCGGTCGGCGCAATCGTCGCGCAGCAAGCGGATGCGGACGTCGTCTCCGGGGCTGAGCCCGTGGTGGCGTACGTCAGCAACCCTCGCAAGGGCGAGATCTCGGTGATGACCGGCAAGCGCGAAGTGACAGTTCGCGATCCGAAACTCGCCGCCAGCATCGTACGCGCTGGACGCTGAGGCGTCGTACATCCGGGGGCGCGCGACTCCCACACGGGAGTGACTGCCCCTGCCCGATCACAGTCGAACCCAACAGCCGACTCAACTACTCGGAGGTCAAACCATGTCGTCTCATCGTGAGGCGCCGGCGATCAGCAAAGACCCTGTCGCCGACAACACTGACACGTACGCATTCGTGAGTCCGGACGACCCGGACACCGTGACGATCATTGCCAACTACCTCCCGCTGGAGGCGCCGTTCGGAGGTCCGAACTTCTTCGAGTTCGGAGATGACGTGCGGTACGAGATCCACATCGACAACGACACCGACGGTAAGGCGGAGATCACGTACGAGCTCCAGTTCACGACCGAGGTGCGCAATCCGGACACGTTCCTCTACAACACGGGCCCGATCAACTCGATTTCGAGCCCGAACTGGAACCGGCGGCAGTTCTACTCGGTGACGCGCGTCGAGGGCTCAAAGCGCACAGTCCTGGGCAGTCATCTGGCCTGTCCGCCGTGCAACATCGGTCCGGCATCGACACCCGGCTACGAGACGCTCGCGGCGCAGGCCGTGCACCAGATCGGCGCCGGCCACACGGTGTTCGCCGGCCAGCGCCTGGAGGGCTTCTACGTCGACCTCGGCGCGGTCTTCGATCTCGGCGACCTACGCCCGTTCCAGAATCTCCACATCGCGTCGATGGCGGCCGCTCCCGGCGTGAACGCCACCAACGACTTCAGCGTGCATTCGATCGCGTTGAAGGTGCCCAAGACCGAGCTGACCCCCAACGGCATGAAGCCGACGAACCCGATGAGTAAGAGCGCAGTCATCGGCGTGTGGGCGGCGGCGAGTCGACAGCGGACCTTGATCCGCGGGACCGGGACCGGCACCACGTTCGAGGCCGGGGACTGGGTCCAGGTCTCCCGGCTCGGCAATCCGCTGTTCAACGAGGTGATCGTTCCTCTCGGCGACAAAGATCGATGGAACGCGCTCCCCGCAGCGGAGGACGCTCAGTTCCTGAAGTACGTGCAGCACCCCGAGCTCGCCGGGTTGCTGCCGGTGCTCTACCCGAACGTGTTCCCCAATCTCGCCGGGCTTACGGCTGCAAGGGCGGACCTTGTCGCCGTGCTGCTGACGGGCCTCCCGGCTGGAATCGTGCCTGGATTCCAGAACTTCACCGGCAAGCGGTACGCCGACCAGTTGCGGCTGAACATGGCGATCCCGCCGGCGAGCGACCCCAAGGCATTGGGGTTGATCGGGGGAGACGCGGCTGGTTTCCCGAACGGCCGGCGGGTGTTTGACGACGTCGTCACCGTCGAGTTGCGCGCGATCGCCGGGGCGACGTATCCGCTGGTCAACCCGAGCTACACGCCCGACGCGGCGGCGTCGCTTATCACCGACGGCTTGGACCAGAGCAGCACGCGGTACTTGCCCAATTTCCCGTACCTCGGGACACCTGTCAGCGGCTATGACACCAAACCGCTGGCGGCCTGAGAGGGGAGTGCAAGCATGACAACCACCAGTGGGGGCACGCCCGAAGTGGGCCCCGCCATCAATACGGCTGCGAGTGCGAGTCTCGCGCTCGACATCGGAACCGAAGCGGGCGCGCTCGTGATCTATCCGGCCGAGCGTTTCCGCGGCCGGGAGATCGAGATCAGCCGCGAGCACGGCCACGGACATCGAGTCCACACCGGCGTGCACGAACGCACAACCCAGGCGGGATCGATGCTCACGGCGGTCTTCGGCAGCCTCCCGGCCGGCGACTACCTCGTGTGGGAGACCGATACCCAACCCGCCTCGACCGTCGCAGTTCACGCAGGCGTCGTCACCGAGATGCGTCTGTCCTGAAAGATGAGCGAGGGCGCCCGGCCGAGCGCCGGGCGTCTCTCGCTCGGCAAGCACTCAACACGAGCGGAGTTCTGACATGCGAGCGAACCGAAGGTCGTCGCTGCGCCACCGCGTGCGCGGCGCTTTGACAGGTCCCGAATGGCGCACCGTCGCGGCTATGGCAGCTGTCGTCATCGGGCTGCACGTAGTCGGGTTCTTCATCCTCATCGCGGTAATCGCGCCCCGTCACTATCAGCTAGGCGCAACGGGTTCGTTCACGGTCGGGCTCGGGGTGACCGCTTACATGCTCGGCTTGCGCCACGCGTTCGACGCCGACCACATCGCGGCGATCGACAACACCACCCGGAAGCTGATGGTCGAACGCAAGCGACCGCTGGGAGTCGGGTTTTTCTTCTCCCTTGGACACTCGACGATCGTGTTCCTGCTCGCGCTGCTGTTCGCGGTGGGGATCCGTGCGGTCAGCGGCCAGGTCGAGAACAGCACATCGGCGCTTCACAACGTCACGAGCTTCATCGGCACCGGGGTATCAGGCAGCTTCCTCTACCTGATTGCTGTGCTGAACCTGCTCGTCTTGTTCAGGATTCTGCGCGTCCTGCGAGGAATGCGTCGGGGCGCTTTCGATGAGGCGCAGCTCGAGCACCAGCTCAACAGTCGCGGCGCCATGACCCGCGTATACGGTCGCTTCACGCGAGGCGTCACGAGGTCGTGGCACATGTACCCACTCGGCATGCTGTTCGGTCTTGGGTTCGACACGGCGACCGAGGTCGCGCTGCTGTTCCTCGCGGCCGGAGCAGCAGGGGCGGGCCTGCCGTTCTACGCGATCCTCTGCCTCCCGATCCTGTTCGCCGCCGGGATGTCACTGCTGGACACGATCGACGGCTCGTTCATGAACTTCGCTTACGGCTGGGCGTTCTCGAACCCGGTCCGGAAGGTCTACTACAACATCATCATCACCGGTCTGTCAGTGGCGGTGGCCCTCGTGATTGGCACCGTTGAGCTGCTCGGTCTCGCCGTCGACAAGCTCGGGCTCACAGGCGTGTTCTGGAGTTGGGTGTCCGGCATCGACATCAACGCGGTCGGCTACATGATCGTCGGGTTGTTCGTCGTGACGTGGGCGATCGCATTGCTGATCTGGCGCGTCGCGCACATCGAGGAGCGCTGGAGCGCGGACATGGGATGAGGCAATCATCGCCCCGGGCTCCCCGAGCCGGCAGATGCCAAAGAAGTGCTTGACATCTCTCCGCGATAGCCATCTAGGATCCCAAGCATGTCCTTGGAATCGGCCGCGAGCCCAGACGACCAGGAGCGACCCGGCCAGCGGCGCCGGCTGCTGGACGACCCGCTCAGCATTCGCGCGCTCGCCCATCCGCTGCGGTTGGAGTTGCAGTCGATCGTCGGCCGCTCAGGAAAGATCACGGCCGCGGACGCGGCGCGCGAGCTCGGCATCAGCCACGCGTTGGCTTCGCATCATCTGCGCCAGCTCGCCAAGTACGGCTTCGTGGAGCAGGTGCAGGGCGCCGACGCGCGGGAGCGCCCGTGGCGCGTCGTCCACACGTCCTACAGCGCGGAGGGGATCGAAGAGCAAGCCGGCGGTCCGGCAGCGCTGGCCGTGCTCGAGCAGGTCACGGCGGAGCGAGCCGTCGAGGACCTGATCGAATGGCACGAGCGAAGGGGGGAGTGGTCGGAGGGCTGGCGCAGCCACACCGGCGTTGGGCGCAGCACGCTGTACCTCACAGAGCAGGAAGCCATCGAGCTGACCGACGCCATGGATGCCCTACTGGCCGAGTTCGCCGAGCAGCGTCCGCTTGACGACATCGCCTCGCGCCCGGAGGGCTCGGTGCCGGTGGAGTTCACGCTGATCGTGGTTCCGCGCAAGTCGACCACGGAGGGAAACTGACGTGGCCAGGCTACGCGGCGCGGTCGCAGAGCCTGGGGTGCGCCTGCTACTCGGCGCGGGGCTCATCTCGTTGTCCGGCGACTGGGTGCTGCGTGTCGGGCTTGCCTACTACGTCTACGCGCTCACCGGGTCGACGGTCGCCTCGGCTGGGATGCTGCTTGCCTCGTTCATCCCACAGATCGCGCTGAGCTCGCTCGCCGGTGTGTTCGTCGACCGATGGGATCCGAAGCGGACCATGGTCGTCACCAATCTGGCGCTCGCCGGCGGCCTGCTGCCGCTGCTGCTCGTGAGACATCCACGCGACGTATGGGTCGTATTCGTCGTGGTGGCGTGGGAGGGGGCCGTTCAGCAGTTCTTCGCGCCCGCCGAGCAGAAGATGCTGCCGCTGGTGGCCGATCCCGCGCAGCTGCCTACCGTCAACGCGCTCTACGGCCAGAACCGCGACGCGTCCAGACTGCTCGGCGCGGCGCTGGGCGGCGCCCTCGTGGCAGCCGGAGGCCTCGTCCCGGTCGTGCTCGCCGACCTCGCGAGCTTCCTGGTCGCCGCGGCGTTGTGCCTGAGCCTCCCCCTGGTCGAGTCGGGCCGGCGTCCGGCACCCACCGGGAGGGGCTGGACCAACCTCGGCTCCCGCGTCCGGGAACTGCGCGATGAGTGGGCGGACGGCCTGCGACTGTCGACGCGCGAATCCGTTCTGCGGGCGCTGCTCATCTTCCTGGCGATCGTCTCGGTCGGGGAGGGGGTCATGGGCACCCTGTTTGCGCCGTTCGTTCGCTCCGTGTTGCACGGCAGCGGCGGCGACTTCGGCTTGATCAACGCCGCGCAGGCGGCGGGCGGAATCGGCGGGGGTCTGGTCGCCGCGTCGCTCGGCCGCCGACTCGACCCCGTGGCCACCCTTTCCTATTGCGCAATCGCATTCGGCGCCATCGACCTGGTGCTGTTCCTGTATCCGCTGGCCTGGCCCGCCGTGTGGCCGGCAGCGGCGCTGATCGCGGGCGCGGGCGTCGCCGGAACCTTCATGCTCACCGCTGCCATGACGCTGATGCAGGACCACACCACCGACCGATATCGCGGCCGGATATTCGGCGCGCTCGGCGCGGTCGAGGGTGTGGCGATCGTGGCCGGCACGGTGACCGCGGGGGTCCTCGCCCACGTCCTCGGGATCGTCGCGGTGCTCAGCGTTCAGGGCGCCGGGTACGTCGCCGCCGGAGTCCTTGTGCTGGCGCTCTTGCAGGCTCCTCACCGGGTCGCCGCCGCGACCAAGTGAGCCGCCGGCGGGCGGTCGCCGGGACCGTGTCCGCGGGCCGCGGCGAATATGCTCGACGCGCAAACTTGGATCGGAGGGCTGAGCATGACCGACGACATCCTCGCTGTCGCGCGCACGCAGGTGCTCGAGGACGGTGTTGGCCTGAGTGAGGCGCAGACGCTTGACGTTCTGCGGCTGGGGGATGAGCGGGTGGCGGACGCGTTGGAGCTTGCGCACGAGGTGCGGATGCGGTGGTGTGGTCCGGAGATCGAGGTTGAGGGGATCGTCAGCGTCAAGACGGGCGGGTGTCCGGAGGATTGTCATTTCTGTTCGCAGTCGGGGCGGTTTGACACGCCGGTTCGCGCGGCGCGGTTGGATATCCCGTCGTTGGTTGAGGCGGCGCGGGAGACGGCGGCGACGGGCGCGACTGAGTTTTGTCTGGTCGCGGCGGTCCGCGGGCCCGATGCGCGGTTGATGGAGCAGGTCGGTGAGGGGGTGAAGGCGATCAAGGATGCCGTGGAGATCAATGTTGCGTGCTCGCTGGGGATCCTCACGCGCGAGCAGGGCGAACAGCTGCGCGATCTCGGGGTGCATCGCTACAACCACAATCTCGAGACCGCAAGGTCGCACTTCGGCTCGACGTGGTCACGACGCACACCTGGCAGGAGCGGTGGCAGACGCTTGAGCTGGTGCGCGAGCTGGGCATGGAGGTGTGCTGCGGCGGGATCATCGGGATGGGCGAGACGCTCGCGCAGCGAGCCGAGTTCGCCTCCCAGCTCGCCGCGCTTGAGCCCGACGAGGTCCCGTTGAACTTCCTTGACCCGCGCCCGGGAACACCGTTTGCCGATCTCGAGGTCACGCCCAGCGCCGACGCGCTCAGGGCGATCGCGGCGTTTCGCCTGGCGCTGCCCCGGACCGTGCTTCGCTACGCCGGCGGCCGCGAGCTCACGCTCGGAGACCTCGGCACCCGCCAGGGCGTGCTCGGCGGCATCAACGCGATGATCGTCGGCAACTACCTCACCACACTCGGCCGCTCAGCCCAAGACGACCTCGCCCTGCTCACCGAGCTCAAGATGCCCGTCAAGGAACTATCCAAGACGCTGTGACGCACTGCGCCGGATGTGGGCGGCCGGCCGACGAAGGCGACCACACCGCCTGCGAGCGCCGGCAGCAGGCGACCGACCCTCCGCGCTACTGCGCGACCTGCGGGCGCAAGTTGCGCGTCCAGGTGCTTCCGCTCAGCTGGCGAGCCGAGTGCGTGAAGTGTGGACCGGTCGTGCCGGCGCGTTAGGCACGACTACGGGGTCGTCGTCGCGCCCGCGCTCGGCGAGGCCGTTGTGGTCGTCGTCGCGTCGACGACGGCGTGGTGGTCGTCGTCGTGGCGGGCGACGTAGTCGTCGACGCGGGCGTCGTGGTCGTCGTCGACCCAGAGGGGGTCGACGAGGTCGGCGGCGAGCTCGAGGAGGACGACGTAGTGGTGGTGCCGCCGGACGATGACGATGACGACGAGGTCGAGGTCGAGTCGGTCGAAGAGCCCGGATTCGTCGTGCTCGAGGCGGTCGTCATCAAGCCGCTGTCGTGCAGCTGCGTCTCGATCTCCTGTTGAACCGCGGCGACCGCGGAGGCGGTGGCGGCACAGGCACGGGCACCCCAGGCCCGCTTCGCATCCACGACATACAGGGCACGAGTTGGATCTCGCCGCACAACGGCGACCAGGTGACGAACGTGCCCGGAATCGTCGCCGCGATTCGCGGCTCCGGCCCCAGCAAGGGCTACTGGATCCAGGATCCAAGCCCCGATGACAACCCAGCCACCAGCGAGGGGATCTTCGTGTTCACTTCGTCACCGGGCGTCGCCGTCGGTGACTCGGTGCTCGTCTCGGGCACGGTCAAGGACTTCTATCCACTGGCCAGCGGTGAGACGACGTCGAGTACCGCACAGCTGTCGGTGACCGAGATCGACAGTCCCACGGCAATCGTGCTCTCACACAGCAACCAGCTGCCGGCGCCCGAGGTGATCGGGGCCTCGACGGTTCCTGACGCCTACGCCCCTGATCTCGGTGGCGGCAACATCGAGTCGACTCAGATCACGCCGAGCCGCTCGGCGCTCGATTTCTGGGAGTCGCGCGAGGGAATGCGCGTCGAGGTCGACGATGCGAGGGTGGTCGGGCCCTCCAACAGCTTCGGCGAGCAGTACGTCACATCCAAGCCGTCCCAGGACGAGACGTTCCGCGGCGGCACCGAGCTGCTCGCCGAAAACGCGATCCCGTCGGGCCGAATCGAAGTCGTTCCGGCGGACGGGAGCAATCCGCACGCCGACGTCGGCGACGTTTTCCAGGGGCCGACGGTCGGGCCCGTGGACTACTCGGAGTTCGGCGGCTACACGATCGCCGCGACGACGCTGGGAACCGTCCAGCACAACCACCTGGCGCCAACAGTGGCCACCGCGCAGACAAACAAGCAGCTCGCGGTGGCGACCTACAACGTCGAGAACCTGGCTCCGAGCGACCCCGACTCGAAGTTCCAGCGGCTCGCGACCGACCTGGTGACCAATCTCGCCAAGCCCGACATCGTCGCGGTCGAGGAGGTGCAGGACAACGACGGCGCGACCGACGACGGCGTCGTCGCCGCCAACCAGACGATCAGCAAGCTCACCGATGCGATCGTCGCGGCCGGCGGCCCGCATTACGACTCGCGTGAGATAGACCCCGTCAACGACCAGGACGGGGGCCAGCCCGGCGGAAACATCCGGGTGGTGTTCCTCTACAACCCCGCACGCGTGACGTTCGTCGACCGGGGGCCGGCATCGACCAATCGATCGACCACCGGCACGCAGGTCGTCAAGAGCCACGGCGGGCCCGACCTGACGTTGTCGCCGGGCAGGATCGACCCGACCAACCCGGTTTGGAACTCGAGTCGCAAGCCGTTGGTCGGCGAGTTCACGTTCAACGGCAAGCCCGTGTTCGTGATCGCCAATCATTTCGACGCCAAGCTCGGCGATCAGAACGCCGACGGGCGCTTCCAGTTCCCGGCGCAGTCGTCGGCGGTGCAGCGCTCCGGCCAGGCTCAGGCGGAGCACGATTTCGTCGAGAAGATCCTGGCGATCGACAAGAAGGCCGACGTGGTCGCGCTCGGCGACCTCAACGACTACCAGTTCAGTCCTGCGCTGTCGGTCCTGCGGACCGGCACGGCCGACGGATCGGGCGACCCGATCCTGACCGACCTGATCAGCACGCTGCCGGTCGATCAGCGCTACACCTACGACTTCGACGGCATCTCGGAGGTGCTCGACCACATCCTGGTCACGCGCGGGCTCGCCAGCCCGCAGTACCAGGTCGTGCACATCAACTCCGAGTACGCCGACCAGGTCTCAGACCACGACCCCCAGGTCGTGCGACTCAAGCCGTAGCCCGCTCTGGCCCCGGTGGCCGGCTCGAGCCAATGAGTCGGCCACCGGCAGGCCCCACCGTTGCTAGATTCAGTCCCCTCGCGGTGGGCGTAGCTCAGCTGGTAGAGCTCCTGGTTGTGGTCCAGGCGGTCGGGGGTTCGAGTCCCCTCGCTCACCCTCTCAGAAAGGCCTCGATTAGCGGGGCCTTTCTGGCGGGAGAGGCAACTCGGGGCTGGTTCGCGTCTCGCTGGGGCATCAATTGGGCATCAGTTTCGAGTCGGACGTGAGCTCTCCGGTCCTTTCGGACCGAAGTACAACGCCTTGGTCCACTCGCCGAACGGCAGGTTGGTGGTGGTCGGTGAACGTGTCGAGCTAAGCCAGGCGCTGCGTCACGGGCCGGTGGCACCGGGCGTTGTCACGCCTACCACGGCAGACGCCATCTCGTCCGCGACATCCTCGGCTTCCCAGCGCAACAGGTCGCCCGGCTGGCACTCGAGCGCCTCGCAGAGCGCGGCGAGGGTTGCGAAGGGCACCGCCTTGGCGCGGCCGTTCTTGAGGACCGCCAGGTTCGCGGGCGTGATCCCCACGCGGTCCGCGAGCTCGCCGACTGCTCAGCTGCTGATCGGCGGGGGTGCGTTCACGTACCGTCGATCGCGGCCCAAGAGTCGGCCCACGGCGCGCAGGATCGGGAACACCAGCACGCGGACGGGCGCGGGGATGTCGCCTTGGGCGAACTCGGTCCGGTAGCGGCCCAGCAGGTACGCCGCGTCAAACGGGTTGGGGCGGCCCCCGCCGCGCCGCGTCGATGCGAACACTTCGGTCAGGAAGTACTCGAAGTTGTCGGGAGGACTGACAGATCCCGAGCAGCGCAACACGACGTCGCCGGCGTTCCAGAAGCGATGCATCTGGCCGGCGGCGAACGTGACGGTCTCGCCCGGTCCGGCGAAGCGGTCCGGCTCACCGGCGATTCGGTAGCCCATCCGGCCTTCGTTGACGATCAGGCTCTCTTCCTGGAGGTGGTGAGCATGCATCGGCGGACCGCTGCTGGGCTGCACCTCGTTTTCGACCTCGAGCACCTGGCGACCATCGGCATCGGTGCGCACGCCGAGAAACGTCAGCAGCTCGCCTTCGCCGTTGTCGATCATGCGGGGGTACCGCCCAGTTGCGGTTGTACTTGTCGTGGCCATCGTCGGTGTCCATCCTTCGATTAGAATGAGAAGCGAATGAGTAGAACGATGTTCTAGTAAGCGGTACAGTAGTCTAGTAGAGCATCCCATGTCAAGTTCGACCCCCGATGTGATTCCGCTGCGCGAGCAGCACGCTGCCGTGACCAGGCGGGCGATCCTCCAGGCCGCCCGGGAGCTGTTTGCCGAACAGGGCTTCGCCAACACGACCGTGAAGGGGCTGGCCGAACGCGCCGGTGTCGCCGTCCAGACGATCTACGCGACGTTCGGGTCCAAGGCCGGGGTCGTGATGGGGCTCGTCGACCTGCTCGACGAAGAAGCAGGCGTCGAGGTGATTCACGCCGACATACGACGCACCGACGACCCGCGCGAGATGCTGCGCCTTACCGCCCGCATCCTGCGCCAGATACGAGAGCGGTGCGGCGATATCGTCCACATGGCCCGCCAAGGCGCGAGCACCGACGAGCGGCTCGCCGGCGCGCTGGCCGAAGGCATCCGCCGGCGAGACGCGGCACTAGCGACGATCACCCAAACGCTCCACTCACAAAAAGCCCTCAGCGACGGCCTGAACGCACAGACCGCCGCCGACATCGCCGCGGCACTCCTCAGCGACGAAATCTGCGACGTCCTCGTCGACCAACGCCACTGGAGCTACGACCGCTACGAACGCTGGCTAGCCGACGCACTCGCCCAACAGCTACTGCGCTGAGCCCAGGCAGATCACGCCGACCAGCCTAGGAGTCCGCCAAGGTCCCGACGTGAATCCTCCAACCGGCCAACAGACGGCGCGGCTACTGCATCGCCTCCGGGAGGAGTTACGCCCGTCGAGGCCGTGGGCGGATCGCGGCGCAGGCGAGCGCGAGTTGCGACGGCGTCGCGGTCGTCGGGGGCGAGCGACTGCCGCGACACTGACCGCTAACTCCCGGTTTCACGAACAACCAGCACTCTCACCAACTCCGAATCCGACGCGGGACACTGCCCCTTCGATCGATGTCCAACAGCCGCTGCGTGTGCGATGCGGCCGGCAAGGGAGACGTGCGTTTGGCGAGGAGCAGGTGCGACCGATGCTCGCGTCGAGACCCGCATTCGCGCTCACGCAGGTGTAGCGAGTCGGCGCGTAGTTCGACGGTCAGGTCTCCCGAGCGGCGGGCTCGACGGGTGCGTCTGGTTGGGGCAGTGGTTGTTTGAGTTGGTGGCGGGATTTGACTCCGAGCTTGCGGAATGCCTTGCGTAGGTGGTAGTCGACGGTGCTGGGGCTGATGAATAGCTGCGCGGCGATTTCTTGGTTGGTGGCACCGTCGGCGGCGAGGCGGGAGATCTGTGCTTCCTGGGGGGTCAGGTCGTCGCGTGTCTCGGGGGTGCGTTTCCGGGCGTGCTCGCCGGTTGCTTCGAGCTCGACCCGGGCGCGCTCGGCGAACGCCTCCATGCCGAACTCCGTGAATAGGTTGTGGGCGGTGCGTAGCTGCTCGCGCGCATCGAGCCGGCGGCGCTCGCGGCGCAGCCATTCGCCGTACAGGAGGTGGGCGCGGGCGAGCTCGACGCGGATGCGGGTGCGTGCGAGCCGGTCGATCGCCTCGCGATAGAGCGCCTCGGCCGCGTCCCCTTCAGTCAGCAGCGCCCGCGAGCGGGCCTCGACGCCGAGCGCCCAGTCGGTGCCACTGGCCGCGGTCGTCTGCGAAAGGCTGTCGAGCGCGTCGACCGCGAGCTCGTGCTTGCCGCAGCGGGCGGCCGCCTCGACCAGCTCCACCAGGCCCCAGGTCCGAAACCAGGCCGCGTTCGAGTCTTCGCGGGCCTGCACGGCCGCGGCCAGCGCGTCCTCGTAGCGACCAAGACCGTTGTAAAGCACGGCGGATGCCCATAGAACGAAGGTCAGCCCTGCTCCCTCCCCACGGCGCAGCACCTCAACTCTCGTCGCCTCGATCAGCTCGGAGGCCTCGGCTTCGCGGCCCCGGAAGGTGACCAGCGCTACCGCCGCGTAGGGCGCAATGCTGCTTCCGGTCGCCTCGTTGACCGCCGCCACCTCCTTGGCCAGAGAGGCGGCCAAGATCGGTTCGCCCTTCACCAGATGCAGCCCCGCGCGCGAGTTCAGGGCGAACGGGAGCGCACTGAGCGCCCCGGCATCGCGAGCGAGCCCCACGAGGCGCCCCGAGAGCACGTCCCAGGCGTCGAAGTCCCAAACGAGTCCGGCGGCGGTGCAGGCGACCCATAGCCAGCGGAGGCCTTCCGCAGCTGATACCTCATCGCCGCGGAACGCGCTCAGCGCGTGCTTCAGCACCGGCGCGCCTGCGCGGTGGCCATCCGTCACGAGAAGCGTGAACCCCTCGAGGAGAAAATCCGGCCCCCGCGCCGGCAGCGACGGGGACGGAGCCGCCCGGACGGCTTGCGCGATCTCCCGCAACCCCCAGTCGTTGAACAGGCGGCCGGCGAAGATCGCGGCGGCGACTGCATCTAGATAGATCTCGCGCGCCAGCCTCGGATCCAGTGGCTCGAGACGTTTCGCGGCTTTGAGCAACAGCGGCGGAGCCTCGGCGCCCCGACTGGAGTCGAATGAAATCTGACCGCGCAGCAGGTCGACCTGGGCGCCCTGGAGCTCGTTCAGGGGTCCGGACTCTGCGATCGCGGCCAGTCGGAGCGCCGCGTCGTACGCGCCGGCCTGGTGCTTGGCCTGTGCCGCGGCCAACGCGCGCCGTGCCCGCAGCGCCGGGTCGAGCGTAAGCGCGGTGGCGCGCTCCAGGAACGCGCCGGCTGCCGCCAAGCCACCGCGCGCCTGAGCGCGGCCCGCCGAGCGCTCGAGCTCGGAGGCGACGTCTTCGTCAAACCCCGACGTCGCTTGCGCGAGATGCCACGCATGGCGATCGGGATCGACCTCAGGGTCGGTCGCCTCCGCAAGCGCGCGGTGCACGGCCTGCCTGTCCTGCGGCGAGGCCGCCCGGTATACGGCCGAGCGGACCAATGGGTGACGAAACGTCACGGTCGCTCCGATCGCGAGCAACCCGTCGGTGTCGGCCGACGCCGGAACGCCGATCCCGAGCCGCTCCGCCGCCCGCAAGACGAGCACCGGATCGCCAACCGGCTCCGCCGCCGCGACCAGCAACAACCGCTGAGTCTCGGCCGAGAGTCCCGCAAACCGCCTCCGGAAGCTGTCCTCGATCCGCCCCGACAGGCCCGGCCCGTACTGCAAACCGAACCCGCCCGCTAGCTGCGTCGGGGTCAACCCCCTCGGCAACTCCAACAACGCCAGCGGATTGCCGCGCGTCTCCGCGACCAGCCGCTCGCGCACCTGCTCATCCAGTGGCACCCGCAACACCGAGCCCAACAAAGCACGCGCATCACCATCAGCCAGACCCTCAACGCTTAGGCTCGGAAACCCCTCGAGCTCCCCCCCCGGATCACGCGTCGAGAACACCAGCGCGACCGACTCCGCCAACAGCCGCCGCGCCACGAACACGAGCGCCTGCGCCGAGGCCCGATCGAGCCACTGCGCGTCATCGACCACGCACAGAACCGGCCGCTCGGCGGTCGCCTCTGCCAACAGGCTCAGCACCGCCAGCCCGACCAGAAACCGATCCGGCGGGTCCCCCGCACGCAGCCCGAACGCCACCCCGAGCGCGTCCTGCTGCGGGCCAGGAAGTCGGTCTAGCCGATCCACCAGCGGAGCACACAACTGCTGCAGGGCCGCGAACGCAAGCTCCATCTCCGACTCCACACCCACCGCACGCATCACCCGGAACCCCGACGCCGACCCGATCGCAGACTGCAACAGCGCCGACTTGCCAACCCCCGCCTCACCGCTCACCACCAGCACCCGGCTCTGCCCACCGCGCACCGCCTCGAGCAGCCGCTCCAGCGCCTCGCGCTCGACGCGCCGGTCGTGCAACACCTCCGCAGGCCCCTCGGTGACCATGCAACACCGACCATACCGCGCCCCGCTCCAGTCGACACCCGCGTCGACTACGAGCTCGCCCAGTCGCGGACTACGCGTTCGCTGATTCGAGCAACCCCGAGCGGACCTACGCTCGCGTCGACCGCTCCACCAGGCTTAGGAACAGCTCATGGCCATCCCAGCGAGCATCAACCGCAACACCAGCCACGACCTAGCCGTGATCGCCGTCCGTGTGCTGGACGACGCCCACATGACGTGCGTCGCGGTAGCAGTCGAATCCGAACACGCGCTCCGCGCGTGGTTCGACGCGGACGCGCCGCAAGGTGCCGACGCGTCCCGTGCGTACCGGGCAGCCGTCGACCGCGAGGAGGCGGCAGCGCGTGACCTCCAGCGGCTGTGTGAGCTGACACAGCCCTGCCAGGAGCAGCTCGCGCCGGGCGAGTAGCGGGCGACCAGCGGGCAACAACGGATGTTGGCACCGGCGGTGAACCGCGTCCGCCGATTTCGAGTGACCGGAGCGCCGTGCGACTCCCGTTCGCGAACCTCACCGTGATCGTGGCAGGCACAGGCAGGCCGAGCACGCTCGCGTTGCCGGAGCTCGCCCGAGTCAGTCCGAGCAACATCCGGATCAGAGTCGTCTCGGGGACGATCAACAGGCAATTTGTACAAGTTGCTTTAGGATCTGCTACGGTTCACGAGGTGAGCGAAAGATCCCCCGAGACCAAGACCCCAAGCGACGCAATGCGGTTGGCGATGGCGGTGACGCGGCTGCGCTCGCGGATCCGGATCGAGTCGGGATTACGTTCAACCGGTATTCCGATCTCGCAGGTGGCGGTGCTGTCGCGGATCATCGAGGAGGGGCCGACCACCGCCGCAGCCTTGGCCGCGGCCGAGCACGTCACCCAGCAGGCGATCGCTCAGAGCCTGGCCACCCTCGAGAAGCGTGGACTGGTCACGAAGTCCCGCGACCCGGGTGACGGGCGCAAGAGCCTGGTCAGCGCGACCGAATCGGGTCACGCTCTACTGGCGAGCATCAAGGCCTCGCGGGAGGCGTGGCTCAGCCGGGCGATCGAGGCGGCCGTCACACCCGACGAGCGCGCGGCGCTCGAGACGACGATCGAGATCTTGCGGCGCATCGCGGACGTCGATCTACGGCCCGACACGGAGATGCAATGAGCACAAGCGACGCACCTGACAACGCTCACCGGGGCGGTCCCGAGGGTCGAAACCGATCAACGACTACACCGGAGACAGCATGCCCGAATCACCGACAAGCATCGACCCTGAGCGCACCGCGCTCTTGGTAATGGATTACCAGCCTGTCGTCCTCGGCTCGCTCAGCGGCGCGGAGGAACTGCTCTCGCGCGTCGCTGAGGCGATCGCGATCGTTCGGCGCCATGGCGGGCAGGTGGGCTACGTCCGGGTTGCGTTCGACGACGCTGACTACGAGGCGGTGCCGGAGCACAGCACGTTCGCGCCAGCGTTGGCGACCGCGCGGGAAGCGCTGCACAACGACTCCCCGACCACCGCGATCCACGAGCGGGTAGCGCCCGAGCCCGGCGACATCATCGTGCGCAAGACGCGATTCGGGGCGTTTTCGACCACCGACCTGGCCGAGCAGCTGCGGGACCGCGCGATCACCACCCTCATTCTGGCGGGCGTCAGCACCAGCGGCGTGGTGCTTTCGACGGTTCGCGATGCCGCCGATCGCGACTACGAGGTGTTCGTGCTCGCCGACGCCACCGCCGACCCGGAGCAACGCGTGCACGGCTTCCTCATCGAACGCATCTTCCCTCGTCAAGCGCACGTGATCACGGTCGCGCAGCTCGACAGCCTCCTCTCCGGCACAGATGAGCGGTCGATATGACGCAGCTGGGCACCCCGCTACGACGCATGCTTGGGCGGCCGGACGAGCGTGGGCAGCCGTTTTCGTGGCGCTTCACGACCCCGATGTTCCTCGGGTCGGCGCTCAATCCGATCAATAGCTCCCTGATCGCGACGGCGCTCGTCCCCATCGCACGTGGGGTGCACGTATCGGTCGGTCGGACCGTGGCATTGGTGTCGGTGTTGTACTTGGCGAGCGCGATCGCCCAGCCCACGTTTGGAAAGCTGGCTGAGGAGTTCGGGCCTCGCCGGGTGTTCCTGACTGGGATAACGCTCGTGCTCGCCGGCGGCCTGGTCGGCGGATTCGCGCACAGCCTCACGATCCTGGTGATCGCGCGCGCCCTGATCGGGATCGGCACCTCCGGTGGCTATCCGTCGGCAATGCTGATGATTCGGCGGCGCGCCGAGAGCGTCGGGATGGGCACGCCGCCTGGTGGCGTATTGGGCGGACTGCAGATCGCCGGCACAGCTGCGGTGGCCCTGGGCCTGCCCTTAGGAGGGGTCCTGGTCAACGCCTTCGGCTGGCGCTCGGTCTTCTTCGCGAACGTGCCGGTGACGGTCGTCGCGCTCGTGCTCGGCGCCGCTTGGCTTCCTCGTGATCCGGCTCTCGCCAGCTCCCTGAGCGCACGCCAGATCGCCAGACGAATCGACCTCACGGGCATCGCCGCCTTTGGCGGCGCGATTGCCGCCCTGCTGGTCTTCCTCGACGGACTACCGCACCAACACTGGGTCGCGCTCGCGCTGGCCGCTGTGCTCGCGATCGCCCTCGTTGTCTGGGAGCTGCGTGCCACACCGGCGTTCTTCGACGTGCGCCTTCTCGCGACCAACCTGGCGCTCAGTCGCACCTACCTGCGGTTCGCACTCACCTCGCTGTGCGTCTACACGGTGCTCTACGGCGTCTCGCAGTGGCTCGAAGCGGCCCGCGGCTATTCCGCCCAGGACGCCGGCCTGCTGATCCTGCCGATGGCCGCGCTCTCCGGGGTGCTCATACGACCGATCTCGCAGCGGAACCTCGTGCGCGGGCCACTGATCGCCGCCGCTGTGAGCTCGATCGGTGGAGCGATCGGGGTGCTGCTGCTCGGGACGAGCACGCCGGTCATCGGAATCATCGCGGTCACGCTGATCTTCGGCGTCACGCTCGGAACGTACGCGCCGGGCAACCAAACGGCGCTCTACATGCAGGTCGACCCCCATAAGATCGGCACTGCGGCGGGCCTGCTGCGCACCTTCGGCTACATGGGTTCGATCGGGTCCGCGGCGATCCTAGGCGTGGTGTTCCACAATCGCGTCTCCGACCACGGGCTCCACGCGATCGCCGCGATCATGATCGGCGCGAGCATCATCGTGCTCCTGTTCACGCTGGCCGACCGCAGTCTCCGAAAGCCAATCGACTCTGAGGCGCCGACGAATCGTCCGCCCGCCACCCGCGCCGTAAGGGGGAGAAGGCGATGCACCACATCCGTCCGTCAACGCGGACGCGGGAAGCGAAGGCTCAGTGATGGGCACAAACGAACCTGATAGGCCGAAGATCGTCGCCGCATAGACGACTCACCGTCCTCGTTCGCCGCACTCGAGTGGGCCGCACGGCAAGCAGATCTGACCGGATCCGCTCTGGTCGTCGTTGGGGTCTGGCATTTGCCGGGGACGTACGCCGCCGGCGGAATCACCGACGACTACGACCCGACGGCGGACATGCAACGCGTCGTTGACCGTTCACTGCACGCGATCCAGCACCGTCACCACACGCTCCGGGCCACAGGCCAGGTGATCGAGGGCTCCCCCGGGCCCGCCCTGGTCGACGCCTGTCGTGACGCCGACCTCCTAGTCGTCGGAAGCCGCGGCCACGGGGAGTTCACGGACATCCTGCTCGGATCTGTCGGCATGCACTGCGCCACGCACGCCCACTGTCCGGTGCTCGTCTACCGCTCCGACCGCGAAAAGCCGGTGACCCAAGCGCGAAGCAGGCCGTAGGTGTCGGCTAGGCCGTCTGCATCTGATCGGCTCTGTCGAACAACGCGCTGCTTAGTTGGGCGCGCGAGGTTATGCCAAGTTTGGTGAAGACCTTGGCTCGAGGTGGCTCCTGCTGCTCAGGAGACTCGCTATCGGCGCAAGCACCCGGCTCTCGCTTACATCTCCCGACGCGTATCACGCGGTCCGGACGCGAGCCCTCTTATGCGCGGATACGAGGGCGCTCGCGTCACGCTTCGGCCGAGCGCCGGCGTCGAACTCGAATCTGGCGAATAGGAGGTGCGCGGCGACGCGCGGGCCGAGACTCGCTTACTTGTCCGTCGTCGCGCTGTCAAGCCGCGATTCAAGGGCGTGACGGGTGTCGTGCTGTTTGGAGGGGCGTGTGCGCGTTGGCGGGGGTGCTTGTTGTGCGCGCGGGCGCCCGGGCTTACTTCGGTCCGCGACCCTGGTTGGCTCCGGGCCGGCGACATGATGTTTGATGGGGTGGTCCCGCTGGGGGAAGCGTTGCGGCCGCTCGATCTTTCTAGGCCGTCCACGCGAAGGTGGCGGCAGCGGGTCTTCGGGAGCGGGCCGCGGCGCATCTGTGTGAGTGAGGGCTCGACGCGCACCGGGGTCAGGCGGACAGGAGCGCTTGATCGCCGAGCTCGCGCAGCGTGTGGTAGCAGCGCTTGAGGAGCTTCCGCGCGACGGCCAGGCAGGCGCGGTTGCCGCCGAGCCGCTCGGCGGCCTGCAGGTAGTAGGCGCGGTCGGGGCTGCCTGGGCGACGCGCGACTTGCGCGGCTTCGTATAGCGCCCAACGCAGCGCGGGTGGTCCTTGGCGGGAGAGCTTGCCGGGCGCGCGATGCTGGTCTGACTGGTACACGGTGATGTCCAAGCCGGCGTACCGGACCGCGTCTCGGCTGTTGGCGAATCGGCGGGCGTCGCCGAGCTCGGCGAGGATCGTGACCGCGGTCAACTCGCCGATCCCGTAGTGCGCCATCAGCGCTTTGCAGCCTGGCTGCCGGCGGGCATACGCGCGTAACTCCTTGTCGAACGGCGCCATCTGCAGGTCGAGCGCGTCGATCATCGCGATCGCGATCGTGACCTGTTCGCGCGCGGTCTCGGGCAGCGGCTGAGCGGCAAGCCACTCGCGCCCGTCACCGACCATCAACGAGCGCCGGTGTGAGCAGCCGTGGTGGTAGAGCACCGCCTGGATCCGCTGCTGCCACTCGCACCGCTGGTGCGAAAGCGTGTGCCGCGAACGGACCCGCGCGCGCAGATCGAGGATGTGCTCGGGCGGGATCCACGACTCCGGCAACCGGTCGAGCATCAGCAGCTCACGCAGATGCCTCGCGTCCGCGCGGTCGGTCTTCGCGCGCTTCTTGTTGCCCTTGCGAGCGCTCGTCTCCGCCGGCTCGGCGAGATGCACCTGCGCGCCAACGCGGCGCAGCTCCTCGACCACGAACCGCCAGCCGGTCGTCGCCTCCAACGCCACCTCGAGCTCCTCGCCGGCGAAACGCTCAACGAACCGGCGCACGCCAGCGCGATCAGCCGGCGTGACCCGTCCACGGGACACCTCGCCGGTCGAGGTATCGATCCACTCAGCGGTGATCTGCGCCCGATGCTGATCCAAGCCCATCACGATCGACATGCCGTCGCCCCCCTCACCAGCCCACCATCGCGCTTGCCAACGACACGGGCTGCGACGCGAGCAGCGTCCAGCCCGACCCATCGCATACCGTGGATCACGGTCGGTCCTCCTATTCGAATGGCCGGCCGCGCGGGCTGCAACCGCGCGCGCCTTCAACCTATGCCGTTCGACGCGGAGGCCCGACCACCTTCACCACGGCCTCACGCCAACCCGGACATGACATCTTTCGCTTCCGCACGGGTATCACGAGCGTGGTGCCGTGGCTGGTTGTGTCCCGGGAGCGGTCGCCGTGCAACGCGTTGCCTACGTGAAGGACGTGGCTGCTTTACGCGAATAGCGGCAGTCTGGCTGAGACTGCCGCGTGGGCGACGGAGCGGAAGTCCGCTCATCGCGCGAGACGGCCCGTCGTCGATCGAGCCGGGCGCTCTGGCCCCCATTTCTACTCGCCAGGAAGTTTCGCGATGACGAGCTAGCGGTCGACCGGGTCGTAAGTAGAGCGGGTCGCGACCAGGCGAGCTGCCCCGACATCGGCGTCCAGGTCTTCATGGCGAAACGGTCAGAACGCCAGCCGCGCGACGTGGCTGTTCAAACTTGCCCGCTGGCTCGACGATGGCAACGGGGATATCGAGGTGGCGCCGATCGTCCCAGCTGTCGGCGAGCGACCATCCGTACACGACAAGGGCACGGCGTCCGTCGCGTTCGACGGGTTGCGCTCCGATTCTCAAGCCACACCAATCGTCCCTAACGAGCTCCCAGTTGCGCGAGGTCAAAGCGAGCAGCCCGCCTCGCCGGAGCACCCTAACCATCGCCCCGGAGCGGCTCGGCGAGCGGCCTGACCTGGCGCGTAGGTCTAGGTCGAGGCCGCCACGCCACCGAATAGTTGGTCGCCGTCCCGGGTGCGGGGCGCCCGGTTCCGGTCCGAGCCAAGGATCGGTCGGTCCACCAGATCCTGCGTCGGCTCGTGGGCGGGTAGTGAGCGGGGGATGGGCCCACCGAACGGTAGACCCACCTCCCTGAGCTGTGCTAGCCGGCCGCCGGGTCGATCTCGCCCAGCAGCCCGTGGCTCTCGTCGCCGATACCGGCGGTGAACACCAGCGTGTTGGGCGAGGCGAAGGTACCGTTGCCAAACCGAAGCGCCCAGAGCCCGTTGATCAGGATCGGGTTGCCGTCGGTGTTGGTCAGCTGGCCCTTCTCGGCGCCCGTCGTCGGGTCGTACGCGTGGATCGCGCCGTCACCGAAGTTGCCCACGAGCAGGTCGCCACCGAACGCGCCGAAGCCGGCCGGCGCGATCACCAGGCCCCATGGCGAGTTCAGATCCCCATGCGAGATCAGCCGCGTCAGCAGCTTCCCACTCGTGTCATACACGTCGACGAATCCGTTCCCGGGCCCTGCGACATCGTCGTGCTTGGCCGCATCCTGCTTGGCGTAGGAGACGTACAGGTCCCCATCGAGCAGCTGGACGTCAAACGGAGCAAAGCCGTCGGGGATCTGAGCGTCCTTGAACGCATGCCGCAACGTCACCCGCCTGAAGTGGTCGTCGAACACGTCGATCCGTGCCTTGCTGAAGTTGGCCGCGTAGAGGAGCGATTCGCCGTCAGTCGAAGCCAAGGCCAGGCCCTTGTACACGTAGTGCTTGTTGCTGAACTCGACGTCGGCGTTCGTGCCCGACACCGCGCCGCTCCAGGCGCTGAGCACGCCCGCCTCGGAGTCGAAGATGAAGTTCGCCGGCGCGCTGCCGGTCGCCGTCTTGACGACGAAGTCGCTCGTCGAGTTGAACACGACACCCGTCGGGGCTCCGCCCGGGATGTTCACCGTCAGCGCGACGATCTGCGGGATGCTCCCGCTCACGCCACCGCGGTACAGCGTCGAGACATCGGCACCGTTATCGGCGACCCACAGCGGCGAGGTCGCGCTCGCGGCCTGCCCCCAAGGGTTGACGAGGTTTGGATCGGTGATCCGGGCGACCCCGGCGATGTCAGAGATGAGATTCGTCTGTTGATACTGACCCGAATTCGCGGCCGTGGCGATCGGGATCGCCACGCCTGTGACCGCGGCGACAACGGCCAATAACCCTCCCAACCACAGGCGCTTGTGATTGAAACGCGCGGCACGAACACCCACACGCGCTGCTGTTGCACTCATCGTGCCACCTCCCTCGCGCGCGACCGAGCTCGCGCGCGGTCAAGCCGGTCTTACGCCGGCAACTACTACCCAAGACCGACTCCGGGCCAGGAACCTTCCCGCGCGCACAGTCAGTCGTCGCCGCCACAGTGCCCGCCGCCTCCGCCGCCGCTCCCTCCGCCGCCACTGCCACCGCTGCCGCCGGGTCCGCGGCCTCCGCCTCCACCGTGGTCGTCGCCGCCTAGCGCTGCCAGTGTCGTCCCGGGGCGCCATCGTGGCGAGCCGCCGCCAAGACCCGACCGGGGTTGGCGCGAGTCCGATCCAGTTGCGGGAGATCGCGTTGGCGGCGAGCCCGCCGCCGACCGCGAGGGCGAGGCCGATGACGGCCGAGGACCACGCTGGCCGCGACGCGAGCACGGCACCACCCCGTCCCGCCCGGCTCGCGGCGCCAGCACGAACGCTGCCGCGATCAGCCGGAAGCGCACCTTGGCGCGGGCGCCGCCGTCGTGACGATTCGAGTACAGGCCGCTGAGTGGCGCGCCCGACCGGCTTGCGCGCAGACTGGGCGAGGCCGAGCTCCGCGAGGAAGTGTTCAAGCGGTACTGGGACGGCGCTTACCGCCGCTCGCTTCTGCTCCCACGAACGCTCGGCAGCCCAGGTCCTTGATTTTCTCGACATGAGAACCCCTGCTTTGGTCGTGCAGCCGGCGACGCAGAAGTTCATCTCTCGCGGCCGCGTGGACTGAGCGACGATGCGGGTGCGCGTTTTCAACCTGCCAGCGCGCCACAAGGTCCACCCGACCGGCCGGGCAACTGTCGGTCGACACGCCGGTCGTCGTACGCGACGATTTCGGCGCCGACAGCGCTCGCGAGCTCCGCGAGCAGTTCGCTCGAGCGGTCCTCGGATCTGCCGCCGCGACGGACGTCGAGATCGTGATAGTCGCGGTCTTCATGACGGCGGGATGACGCGCGCGCGTGCGCGCGCTCTGATGCGGCGGTTTGGCGGCCTAACCGGCGGCCTGCGTCAGCTGCGCCTCGACCGTCAGGGTCGCATCGTTGTGGGCGATTCCCAGCGGGCGCCAGTTTATGCCGAACACGCGCCGGTCGACGACCGTCGTAGCGCGCAGGGTCAGGATCGCAGCAGAGTGGCTGGCATCGAGGCTAAGCGTCACGGGCTCCTCGTGCCCGGCGATTGTGAGGCGCCCAGCCATCTCGAGCCCCGAACCCTCGACCCGCCGCACCGCGGAGGGCTTGAAAACGACTTGCGGGTGCTCCTCGGCCCCGAAGAAGTCGGCCGAGCGCAGATGCTTGTCGCGCTGCTTGTTCCCCGTATCGACGCTGGCGGCATCGATTCTCAGCTCGCCCGCGACCGGCCCAGCCGGATCAATCGAAAGCTCGCCCGCGATCTCGTTGAAATGCCCGCGAACCGTGACCAGCCCCCAGAAGTGCTTGACCGCGAACTCGGCGCGGCTGTTGTCCGGGTCGAGAGTCGACTCCCCGGCGGCCAGCGCCGTCGCGTCGCCCGTGGATGTCGCAGCCGGATCGATGCTTGGATCAGACATCGGTGCCTCCTCGCTTGGACGTCGCAGAACACGTTACGCCCCCGACCCGCAAGCGGCTATGCGACAACCTGCCGCGGCGCTTGTCGCGGTCTAAGCCCGAGCTCTGCGGACCATGTTGGCCTCGGCGAGCGCGGTGAACCGCTGCTCACGCAAGGCGTCCCAGGTCTTGTGCGAGCCAGCATCTCCAGAGTTCTGCCCAAGGTCGGCGAGCTCTCAGAGCAGCAGTCACGCAATTGCTCCCCGAGCGGCGACAATGCGGAAGTGAGGTTGGCGCCGAGACCGAACGAATCGCAGATCGCCGTACGAGCGGTAGCTGTGCACGAGGTGCCGCTGAGGGCCGTGTTCGGCCGCGCCGAGAGCCTCGGCGTTCGCTGGATCATCCACCGCGATCCGGTTCCAGCGCTCGACCGGCGGCCGCAGCCCGCCCGCGCTGCGCCGCGCCGCGGGGACCCAACAACCACGACGACGAGCGCTCGAGGCGACGAACACGACACGCCGCTCAACGTCGCGACTGGCGTCGAGGAAGAGGAACACCGCCGTCGCGATCGAGCAGAGGTCGCCGGCCGCTGTCGCGCACCACTTCCTGTCCGCGAACCGGTTCCATTAGGGGCTGCGAGCTCCGGGACGCGCGAGGCGCCCCGGAGCCCGAGCGCTTACGGCGTTGTGATGGTTCCGGCGATGGTTCCGAAGCCGATGGCGCCCGCCGAGAAGAAATCGTCGGTGCCGCTGCCGCTCGCCCCAGCGAGGCTGCCGGTGCCGGCGGCGACGGCCCAGGTGGACGTGTAGTCGCCTGGGTTGCCGTCATCCCGGGACTGCGGTGGCTTGGGATTTCCTGAGTTGCCCGGGGTGGTGACCGTCCGGATCTCCAGCAGCGCGAGCGTGCTGCCGTCGGCGAACGTGAGGGTGCGGGTGAATGTCCCGTCGCCGTTGAAGGCGTACTCGTCGATGAACGCTCCGAATCCTGCGGCGGTACCGCTGCCGCACCCGAAACCGTCGCCAGGGCACGTCGGATGCCCGGTCGGGCCCTCGAACTTGTCCGTGTAGGTAGCGCTGAGCGTCTGCGCTTGCGCCGACGCGGCGGGCGCCGCGACCGCGAGCGCACATAAGCAAGCGACTGCGATCAGTAGGCGCTTGTGCACGGCTTGCCTCCTATCTGTTTGATGGTTGCGTTGCTGTCGGAGGGTCTCGGTCGGGGGTGAGCCAGACCGTGGCCATGAGGCGCTCCCAGGGGACGCTGGCGCGCTCGCTGGCGCGCTTCACGGCAGTGCGCGACGGGCCCGTGAACAGACAGAGCACGAGGTCATCGTCGGCGAACAGCAGCGACCCGCGGTATGCCACATCGGAGGGAGCGACTGCGCCGGCTTGCGCGGCGCGGACGGCGACCTGCTCAAGCTCAGTCTGGATGACGCCGGGCCAGTAGCACTTGGCTGCGTAGAGCATCGCCGCGCAGGCTGTCCGGGGCGTATTTCAGAAATCCTTCAGCTCCGCTTCAATGCCACGCGACGCCTTGATTTGAGGGACAATCCGCGGCGAGGGCAACGGTGGGCACTCGCTACGAATTCGGGATCCTGGGGCCGCTCGAGGTTCGTGCTGACGGCGTGCTGCTCCCAGTGGGTGGGCCGAGGCAGCGGGCGCTGCTGGCGATGCTGCTGTGCGATGCCAATCGTGTCGTGTCGCGCGACCGGTTGATCGATGAGTTGCTGGGTGATCAGCCTGCGGAGTCGGCCGACCGGACGCTCCGTGTGCAGGTCTCCCGGCTGCGCAAGGCGCTCTCGGTGGACGGCGAGCAGCCGCGGGTGAGCGCACGCCCGCCGGGATACATCGTCCGGGTCGAGCCGGGGGAGCTGGATCTGCTCGAGTTCGATCGGCTGGTGAGAGCTGGCCGAGCGGCGCTCGAGCGCGCTGATCCCGGCGAGGCGACGGCGTTGCTCGGTCAGGCCGAGCGCCTGTGGCGGGGGCGGCCGCTGGCCGACCTCGAGTTCGAGCCGTTCGCGCGCGTGGAGGTCCAGCGCCTGGAGGAGCTTCGGCTCACCTGCACAGAGGAGCGGATCGACGCGGACCTGGCGCTCGGCCGGCACGCAGCTCTGTGTCCCGAGCTTGAGGCGCTCGTCGAGGAGCATCCGCTGCGCGAGCGCCTGCGGGGACAGCTGATGCTCGCGCTGTACCGCGCCGGCCGTCAGGCGGAGGCGCTCGCGTGCTACCGCGCCGGCAGGTCGCTGCTGGTCGACGAGCTCGCGCTCGAGCCCGGTCCTCGACTGAAGCAGCTCGAGCAGGCGATCCTCACGCAGGACCCCGCGCTGGACCTGGCGGGTCGCGATCGGGTTGCCGTCGCAGTGGATCAGCTGCCCGCGCGTGCACTCGAGCCGGAGCTCGTGTCGAAGGCACCGGTTGAGGGACGAGACCGGCGATCGCCGACGCACAAACGTCGGGTACTCGGCGGCGCGCTGATCGGCGCCGTCCTGGTCGTGGCCACGGCGGTGGGGGCCTTGGTCGCGGCGGGTGGGAGCGGTTCGAGGCTGCGGGCGCCGCCGAATTCACTCGCGGTGATCGACGCCCGCTCCAACAGCGTCGCGGCGGTGGTGCCGGTGGGCAGCTCGCCTGGACCGATCGCGGTCGGCTCGGGGTCGGTATGGGTCGCCAACGTCGCCGACCAGACCGTCTCGCGCGTCGATCCGGTCGCGCTGCGGATGGTGTCGACGCTACCGCTTGGCGCGACGCCGACAGGACTGGCGGCGAGCGCTGACGCGATCTGGGTCGTCCAATCCAACCCTGGCTCGAGCTCGGTGTCGGTGCGCCGGATCGACCCCCAGTTCGACGCGCTCGACCCGGCTCGGGAGCTCGGGAACGTGGTCCCGGGCGGTCCAGGCTCGGTCACCGGGCAAGGCAACTCGGTGTGGGTCGCGCCGTCCTCCGGGTTGCTCGCGCGCTTTGACTCGCCGACCGGACGTCTCGTGCAGCAGCTCGATCCGAACGCCAGCCCGGCAGGGGTCGCCGTCGGTGACGGCGCGGTGTGGGTCACCGACACCGATGCGAACAACGTCACGCGGGTCAGTCCGACCGGGCTCTCCACCCCGATCACGGTGGGCAACGCGCCGAGTGCGATCGCGGTGGGAGAGGGGGCCGTGTGGGTGGCCGATACCCTCGATGGCACGGTCAAGCGGATTGACCCGAGCACATCAGCGGTGACGACCACGATCCCGGTCGGCAGATCGCCGAGCGCGCTTGCCGTGGGCGATGGCTCGATTTGGGTCGCCGACAGCGGCGACGGCACGATCACTCGCATCGACCCCGGCACCGACCAGGCGACGGCGACGATTCGTGTCGGCGGGAGCCCGCAGGCGATCGCGATCGGCGGCGGACGCGTATGGGTCAGCGTCGATGCGGCAGAGACTACCCCGACCCTCGCCGCCTCCGCCGGAACGCTGCGGATGGAGACCCTGGCCGACCTCGATTCTCTCGATCCGGCGCTCGCATATTCCGCAGGCTCCTGGCAGCTTCTGTACGCCACCTGCGCGAAGCTGCTCAACTACCCCGATCGATCCGGGTCCGCGGGCTCCGAGCTGACACCCGAGGTCGCCGCCGGCCTGCCCGCGCTATCAGCCGACCGCAGGACCTACACGTTCACAATTCGCCCGGGATTCCGGTTCTCCCCGCCTTCCGACCAGGCGGTGACCGCGCAGACCTTCGAGGCGACGATCGAGCGCACGCTCAACCCGCGGATGAAGAGCCCGATTGCCTACGAGTTTGGCAACGTCGTCGGCGCAGTGCCATACATGGGCGGTAAAGCCGACCGCATCTCCGGCGTGCGCGCGCGAGGAGACAAACTGATCATCCGCCTGCTGAGGCCCGAGCCGGACATACCCTCGCGGTTGGCCCAACCGTTCTTCTGCGCCGTACCAACCGACACGCCGATCGATCCGGCGGGGCTCCGGGTGATTCCCTCGGCGGGCCCGTACTACGTAACGTCGTATAGCCCTGATCAGACAGTCGTGCTGGCGGGCAACCCCAACTATCGCGGCAGTCGACCCCATCGAGTGCAGCGGATCGTGCTTGCACTGGGAGTCTCGAGCCAGCGAGCGGTAGGCGATATCGAGGCCGGCCGGGCCGACTACACCTCGATCGGGGGCACGCCCGCCTCCACCGTTTCCGCGCTCGCCGCACACCTCGCGGCCCAATACGGACCGGCCAGTCCAGCCGCCGCGCATCACCGGCAGGAGTACTTCGCCGAGAGCCAGCACCCCGAACTCGACTTTCTCATCCTCAACACCCACCGGCCGCTGTTCAGCGACCTGCGCCTGCGCCAGGCCGTCAACTACGCGATCGATCGCCAGGCCCTCGCCCGCCTAGGAGACGGGTTCGGCTCAGCCGACCGCCCCGCAACCCAGTACCTCCCGCCCGGAATTCCCGGCTTCACGCCATCAGCCGTCTACCCCGTCACACCCGACCTCGCCAAAGCCAGAGCGCTGGCATCGGGACAGGGACGAACCGCCGTCCTCTACTCGTGCGACTACGCCGCCTGTCGAGAGCTGGCGCAAATCGTCAGCAACGACCTGGCCCGCATCGGTCTGCGCGCCGAGATCAAGATCTTCGACCACAGCACGCTGTACGCGAGGCTCGCGACACCCAGCGAGCCCTTCGACATCGCCTTCGGCACGTGGCTGACCGATTATCCCGACCCCGCTTCGATGCTCAACGGAATGCTCGCGGATCCCAGCCTGTACCCCACCTTCCACGATCAGGGATACCAGCGCGCGCTCGCGGCGACAGGCCAACTCACCGGCCCGGAGCGTTATCTGGCATTCGGCACGCTCGCGCTGCGCCTCGCCCGCGACGCTGCGCCCATCGTCGCGTACGGGAACGGCGTCAGCGAGGAGGAGTTCTTCTCCTCGAGGATCGGCTGCCAGACGTACGCCTTCTACGTCGGAGCCGACCTGGCCGCGCTGTGCACGAGACCAGGAGGCTCGGAAGCGCGCTAGTGCGAGGTTCCTGCGGCACGAGCATGCATGACTCGATCGGTTCGCGGATGCCGCGCATTCGCATCGTGCTCGCCGGTGACCACGCCAGGCCGCCGCAGTATTCGGCGACGGGGCGAGTTGCGACCAGTTCATTGGCAGCGGCTTGCCGGACAAACGCGGGGTGACGTCGACGGCTTGCACCATCTTGGGAGTGCTTTCGTCCGGATAGTCCGGCCTGGCTTGGGCTGCGGGCGGCCTCCGCGCCGGCGCTTCCACGAAAGTTTGGGCCGTGTGGTCGGGCGCTAACTCCGGGCCGGAGAGTTCTGCATTGGTCGCCGGCCAGCTCAAGCAGCAGCCCCGGCGGCGCCGCTGGTGCGGCGACAAGGGAGAAGTAAGGGTTGGCCCCGAAGCAGCGCTGCGATCGCGGGAGCAGACTGGGCCTGTCCGGCGCCCGCGGCCAGTTGGTCCACGACGTAGCTGGTCTCGAGACTGGGATGAGCCGGCGCTGCAGTGACGGGCGTCTGTGGAAACCTGCTCCGGGCTCGGGACCGAGGGGCGCCGGGCGGATTGTGCGACCCTCTCGATTGCGAGCTGCGTTGCGCGCGGGGCGTGTGGGCCGTAGGTTGCCGTCAATGGATCACTTGGCGATCCCGGTAAGCGATCAAGCACGCTCTCGCCGCTTCTACGAGACTTACTTTGGATTCGGCGCACGGCCGGCCAAGGTCTATGACGATGGCGTTCTGATGCTCTACAACGCCACTGGCTTCGCACTCGCTCTGGGCTCCAGCTCAGAGCCGGTGGATCGCCCGTCTTGGATGCATTTCGGCGTTGGGCTGGCCAGTCGGGAGGCTGTTCTTGCCCTTCGTGATCGGTTTGTTGACGACGGCATCGAGCTGGTCGAAGAGTGGGACGAACCGACGTATGTGAGCGTCAAGTGCCGGGATCCCGATGGTTACATCATTGAGGCTTCCTGGGAACCGGAAGCGTGACCAAACACGCGTACGGGCGGTTAGCTGCTGAGTCATCTGGCCGGAGCGGTTCTAGCCTGTCGGGACTTGCGCGGTTGATCTCCCGGCGGCCGGGCAGCCCGCGGCTGGGTTCTGCGGCGGCGGCCGCGCAACTCGGATGCGGCAGTCAGCGAAGGTCCGCTCGTACGGCGACGAAGGAGAAGCGTTGTTAGGGCGGGGCGTCATGGCTGGTCGGATACCCCGACCGGCACCGGGGGCGGACAGGCGCAGACAGATGACGGCGAGGGCTTGCCGACTGCGGGCTGCAAGCGCTGGGCCGCTTGCAAGGGCCGCCTCGACGCTGCAAATCGCGCGGGCATCCGGTACGGGAGAAAGCGGTCGAGGGTAGGACGCGAGCGTGTCGTGCGACGAGGAGGGACCCTTGAACGAGTCCCTCCTCGAGCTCACCATTATTGGTTTGGGTGCCTACATGCTCCGGGTTTGTGAGAGCCGTGGGCTGCTTTGCGGCGTCGACATGGTCGGTGCCTTGCCCTCGGTGCTCAGGTGGTCGCGACGTTCGCGCGGTCGGCCTGCGGTGAGCGGCGGCGCGAGAGCGCCATTGCTCCGGCGCCGACGAGCAGCGTCAGCGAGAGTCCGGCGGCGGCGCCGATCGCGGCGTCTCCCCAGTCAAAGCTGTTGTCGGGGTTGGCCGACGGGGTGGTCGGGGCCTGGACGCGGCTGGGGTGCGGGCTGCCGTAGCCGTTGAGCGCCGCCGCGCTGTAGGCCGCGTGCACCGGCAGCTTGTCGGTGTAGTGCTGCGCCTGCAGGCGGTCGATCGCGGCTTGCTCGGCGGCCTGGGTCTTGCCGAGGATCGGCGGGATCGGCACCGCTTGGCGTGCCGCCTGCTGATCGGGGTTGGACCGAACCACCGTGGTCTGGCTGACGCTCTTGTCTTGCAGCGTGTAGCCGGTGGACGGGTTGACACTGACGCTCGGCGGATCGAACGCCGGCCGCGCGGCCGCCGTCGGTGCCAGCGCGACGATCGCGAGACAGATAGCGGCGACGGTGCTGCGTGCTGCGAGTCGCATGACTCCTCCTGTGGTTTGAAGATCTCCCCGGTTGGTCGATCTGGGGGGAGAATGAGCGGGTGCGCTTTCGTGCCGGTAACGGTCGCTAACGGTTCGGTGTCAGTGGAGTTCCGCATCCTGGGTCCGCTCGAGGTCGCCGACGGCGACGCGACCGTGGCGCTCGGGGGTGTCAGGCAGCGCACGCTGCTGGCGATCCTTGTGTTGAACGCGAACGAGGTCGTATCGGCCGATCGGCTGATCGATGAGCTGTGGGGTGAGCGTTCACCGGAGTCCGGCCGAAGCGCTCTGCAGGTACGGGTGTCGCAGCTACGCAAGGCGCTGGGACAGGGCGGCGCTCAGTTGCTCACGCGTGCCCCCGGGTATGTCCTCTCGCTTGATCGCGACCAGCTCGACCTGCAGCGCTTCGAGCGCCTCGTCCGGGAGGCGGCGCCCGCCGAGCCGCCGGTCGCCGCGGAGAAGCTGCGCGAGGCGCTGGCTCTGTGGCGCGGGCCGCCGCTCGCCGATCTCGCGTACGAGTCGTTCGCGCAAGCTGCGATCGGCCGGCTCGAGGAGCTTCGCTTGGAGGCAATCGAGCAGCGCATCGATGCCGACCTTGCGCTCGGACACCACGGCGAGCTCGTCGTCGAGCTCGAAGAGCTCGTCGCCGAGCACCCGCTGCGCGAGCACCTGCGGGCGCAGCAGATGCTCGCCCTTTACCGGTGCGGGCGGCAGGCCGACGCGCTCGATGTCTACCGGCGCACCAGCTCCGAGCTTTCCGCCGAGCTTGGCTTGGAGCCGGGACGTGAGCTGAAGGAGCTCCAGAGCGCAATCCTCAACCAGGATCCCTCGCTCGAGCCGTCCTCGGCGGTGACCGATGACTCTGCCGGTGAGCCCGCGCTCGATCGCGAGCCGCCGCTCGAAGTTGAGGCGCCCCGGCGCGGCGCGAAAGGTGGTGACGGTCCTGTTCTGCGACGTGACGGGCTCGACCACGCTCGGCGAGGAGCTCGACCCGGAAGCGCTGTTCGGGGTGATGAACCGATATGTCGAAGAGCTGCGGGCGATCATCGAGCGCCACGGCGGAACCGTCGCGAAGTTCATCGGCGACGCGGTGATGGCGGTGTTCGGGATCCCGCGCGTGCATGAGGAAGACGCGCTGCGTGCGGTGCGGACCGCCGCCGAGATCCGGACGCGCCTGCCCGCGCTCGCACAGGAGGTTGGCGTGGAGTTGCGATTTCGCACCGGCGTGAACACGGGCCTCGTGCTCGTCGGCGAAGGGGAGAATCTCGCGATCGGCGACGCGGTCAACGTGGCCGCGCGCCTGCAGCAGGCCGCGCAGCCCGGGGAGATCCTGTTGTCCGAGTCGACGCATGGTCTGGTTCGTGACGCGGTGCGAGGTCGAGCCGCTCGAGGCGATGTCGCTAAAGGGCAAGTCCGCGCCGGTGGCTGCGTTTCGGCTGCTGGGTGTCGATCCGCTGGCGCCCGGTCTCGCTCGCCGCTTCGACGTCCGCCTGGTCGGACGGGAGCGCGAGTTGCGCCTACTGCGCGAAGCCTGGGACCGCGCGGTTGCCGAGGCGGGCTGTCATCTGTTCACGCTGTTGGGAGCGGCCGGCGTCGGGAAGTCAAGACTGGTCGCGGAGCTGCTCTCGGACGTCTGCGACGAGGCCCGAGTGCTCGCCGGACGATGTCTTCCGTACGGTGAGGGGATCACGTTCTGGCCCCTCGTGGAGGCACTGTCACTTGCCGGGGAGCCGGCCCAGCCGGTGCTCGAGCGTCTGAGAACTGGCGGCACGGTGAGGCCCGAAGAGTTGTTCTTCGAGGTGAGGCGCTCGCTCGAGTCACTGGCGGCGGAGCGCCCGGTGGTCCTGCATGTCGATGACCTGCAGTGGGCGGAGCCGATGCTGCTGGATCTTCTCGACCACGTCGTCGAGCTTTCGCGAGACACGCCGATCCTGGTTCTGTGCACGGCCCGGCCGGAGCTCCTGGAGGACCGCCCGGCCTGGGGCGGCGGCAAGCTCAACGCCACCACGATGATGCTCGAGCCGCTCGGGACCGCGGAATGCGAGGCGCTCCTGGTCGAGCTCGGCGACGAGCTCGATCCTCCGGCACGCGCACGCGTCGTCAGCGCTAGCGAAGGGAACCCGCTGTTCCTCGAGGAGATGTCAGCGCTCGCGCGCGAGACCGGCAGCCATGAGGTGCCGTCGACGATCCAGGCATTGCTCGCGGCCCGGCTCGAGCGGCTCGCAGTCGAGGAGCGCGAGGTTCTGGAGCGCGGCGCGATCGAAGGGGAGGTGTTTCACCGCACGGCTGTGCGAGCGCTCTCGGGCGAGCGCACCGAGACAGAGGTCGACCTACAGCTCGCGGGACTCGTTCGCAAGGAACTGATCCGCCCGCACCCCGCGACGATCCAAGGCGAGGACGCATTCCGCTTCCGCCACCTGCTGATCCGCGACGCTGCCTACGACGCCCTTCCAAAGGCAAGACGCGCTGACCTGCACGAGCGATTCGCACGATGGCTAGAGCAGCAGGCCGTCGGCGACATCGTCGAGCTCGATGAAATCGCCGGGTGGCACCTCGAGCAGACGCTGCGCTACCAGCGGGAGCTCGGTCAGAGCCCGGACGAGGCTCTGTCGCGTGACGCCGCCGACCATCTGCACACCGCCGGCAGGCGCGCGCGCACGCGTCGCGATGTGCCAGCCGCGAAGCATCTGCTTGAACGCGCGCTGGCGCTCGCTCAGAAGCGCGAGAAGCGCCGGGCTCTGATCGGCGCCGACCTCGCCGAGGTCCTGGTCGAAGCAGGAGAACTCGCAAGCGCAGACCAGCTCCTCACCGAAATCGAGCACGACCCCGATGTCAGCGCAGTCGCTGCGCTCACCCGATTCGAATGGATGATGAGCGTGCGACCGCCAGGTACCACGAGCACCATCAAGTCGCGGCTCCCCGGGATCATCAAGCATTTCGCCCGGGTCGGCGACGAGCGCGGCCTTGCCCGCGCGCACATGGTCGCGTATTACCTGCACTGGCTCAAAGCTCGGGGAGCCGCTGCAGGCGACGAGCTCCGCCTCGCCGCTCAGCACGCGCGCAACGCTGGGGACGCCGGCTTACGGGAACGAGCGCTTGCCGGGTACGTCGGGACGCTGCCCTGGGGGCGAGCTGATGCTCGGACGATCGCGAATGCGCTCGACGCGATCGACCGCGAACGACCTGGGCCCTACCTCGCGGCAAGCGTCGAGGGCGGCCGCAGTGAGGTCGCGCGGCTAAACGGGCGTTTCCCCGAGGCCCGCATGCTCGCTCAGCGAGCATGCGAACGGTGGCGATCGCTCGGCCTACCCGAGATGGAGGCCGGCTACGAGGCGGGGCGAGGGAACCTGGAGCTATCAGTCGGCGACCCCGCCGCTGCGCTCGCGACCCTGCAGAGAAGCGACGCGATCCTCACGCAGCTGGGCGAGCGCGGGGTTCGATCCACCACCCAGGCACTGCTCGCGCAGGCACACTGGCGGCTCGAAAACACCGCCGCCGCAATCGCCGCGATCGATCTCTCCGACGAGCTGGGAGACCCGGAAGACGTCGTGAACTTCATCATCACCCACGGGGTCCGCGCGCAGCTCGCGCTCGCCGACGGGGACGGCGAGGCGGCCGAGCGCTGGGCGCAGAGCGCCGTCGACCACGCGTCCCGGACCGACAATCTCCTCCACCAGGCCAACACCAAGCTCGACCTCGCTCGCGTCCTAACCGCGCTCGACCGCCCGGAAGCGGCGGTCGTGGAGGCACGCGCAGCGCTCGACCTGTTCCTGACCAAGGGCGACCGGCCGGGGGCCCAGCAGACCCGCGCCGTGCTTCATGAGCTTGGAGCCGACAAGTAGCGCACAGCCAGACGAGTCACGAGCCGCCCGCCAAGAACGGCTGACCAACACCGCGCGGCTCCAGGCTCCTTGCATGCGATCGACAGGGTCGACGCGCATCGCCGCTGGCGCCCCGAGAGTCCTGCATTCACGAACGAGGGGAAGTCTCAGGAACCCCACCGATCAGGCTCGACACTACTGCCTCTGTCGGATTGCGGCACACAGGCGGTCGGCCTCCACGCGGGGCCGAGACCTGCATTCGTGTTGCGACGCAACTCCACTGTGGCTCGCCAAGAGACGCGGTTTGCGCGGATAGGGCGACCCGCGCTTTACGAAAGAGCGTCGGTCTCAGCAACCTGCCCCGACGACCGACCGGCCTTCCGGTAGACCTGGCGGGGTCCGCCCGGCATCCGGCCGGTCGAGCGCTCCGAGCAGATGCAGGAGCGTCGACTTGCCGCTGCCCGAGGGGCCGAGCACCGCCACGACCTCGTCGGCCTCGACCTTAAGGCTGACGCCGTCGAGCGCGCGTCGCGCGGCACGCCCGCTACCGACGGTCTTGCAGATCCCGTGCGCTTCGAGGACGGGCACCGCGGACAAATGTAAGACCCGGGCGCATGCGGCCAGGTTCGGGGCGGCGCATGCGCCGCCCCGTTCCCTGGATCAGGCAGCGGGCTCGACCGCCACCGGAGATGACCGGCGCAGCCCGGTCCAGCGCGGCATGTACCAGGCCCGCTCGCCCAGCAGGGCGAGCGTCGCCGGCAACAGCACGCCGCGGATCACGGTCGCGTCGATCAGGATCGCGGCTGCGAGGCCGACACCCATCTGCTTGAACTCGACCATGCCGAGGGTGCCGAAGATCGCGAACACCCCGACCATCACCAGCGCGGCGCTGGTGACCACGCCGGCGGTGCTGCGGACCGACTGGACGACGGCCTCGCGGGCCGGGACGCCGCGGTCGACGGCCTCGCGGATGCGGCTGAGGATGAACACGTGATAGTCCATCGACAGGCCGAACAGCACCACGAACAGGAACAGCGGCAGCCACGAGGTGATCTCGCTCTTGCCCTGGAAGCCGAGCAGCTGGTGGCCGACGCCGTGCTGGAAGACGAGCACGAGCAGGCCATACGCCGCCGCGACCGAGAGCAGGTTCAGGGCGATCGCCTGAAGCGGGATCACGATTGAGCGGAACGTGAACAGCAGGAGCAGGAACGCCGCGCCGAGCACGAACGCGAACACGATCGGAAGGTGCGAGTTCATCGTCGAGTCGAAGTCGACGGTGCCCGCGGTGTTGCCGGTGACGCCCGCCTGCACGCCGTGAACGGCGCCGACGGTCTGCGGCACGAGCGCGCGAAGCCGGGCCAGCGCGGCGTCCGACGTAGCGTTGGTGCCGTCACCCGCGAGCGGGATCGAGACCTGCTCGGCCTGGTGGTCGTTGCTCTGCTGAACCGTGATCGGGTGCAGCAGTCCCTTGGTCCGGCTCCCCTCGCCGATCAGCTCGGCGACCGCGCGCTGGATCTGGGGTGTGCGCACGTCGCGCGCCTGGATGCCGACATACGCGGGCTCGGATCCGCCGGGGAACGCCTTCTGGATCCGGTCGTAGGTCTTCACGATCGGGAGGTTCTGCGGCAGCGACGAGGCCCCGGGCAGCGCGGTCTGCATGCCCAGGACGGGCAGGGCGAGCGCGACCAGCGCGAGCCCGCTGACGGTGGCGGCGATCCCCGGCCGGCGCATCACCGGCGCCAGTACGAGACCCCACAGGCGCGACTCGCCGGCGCCCGAGCGCCGCAGACGGTGAAGGAGCGGAATCCGTCCCTTGTCGACGCGCGATCCGAGCTTGCTCAGCATCGCCGGCAGCACGGTCAGCGACCCGACCATCGCGACGGCGACGACCATGATCGTCCCCACGGCGAACGACGTGAACACCCGCGAGCCGGCGAAGAACATCCCGGCCATCGCGATCATTACGGTGAAGCCGCTGACGAGGATCGCCCGTCCGGAGGTGGCCGCCGCGGCGCGCAGTGCCGCCTCGTCGCTCGCGCCGGCCGCCCGCTCCTCGCGCTCGCGGCGGAGGTAGAACAGCGAGTAGTCGACGCCGACCGCGAGCCCGATCAGGAGCACGACCGAGCTGATCGCGCTGTCCATCGGGAGCAGCTGGGAGACGAGGCCGATGAGCCCAAGCGTCCCGACGACACCGGTCAAACCGAGCAGCAAGGGTAGGCCCGCGGCGATCAGGGAGCCGAACGCCAGCACCAGGATCAGCACGGTGATCGGGAGCGACAGCGTCTCGGCCCGCGAGAAGTCCTGGCCGAGCGACTTGTTCAGTGCCTTCTGGGAGCTCGCGTCGCCGAACTCCTCGATCCGCAGCGACGGGTACTTGTGTGCCGCGGCGGCTGTGGCCGCGAGGACCTTGTCGACATTGCCGTTCGTGGCGAGCTGGAGGCTGACGAGAGCCGAGTGAGCATCCTTGGAGATCGCGCCGTGCTGTCCGGGCGAGTACGGCGAGGTGACGTCGCTGACGTACGGGATCCGCGCGTCGCGCCTCGCGACGTCCCGGACCGCCGCCCGGAACTGCGGACTGGACGCCACCTGCCCCTGCCGTGCCTGGATCAGGATCTCCTCATTCGAGGATTCCGGGAAGTGATGGCGCAAGAAGGTGTCGACTCGCCCCGACTGGCCGTTGCCCTCGTGCGTGTCGGTCTTGGTGCCGATCGCCCCCCCGATGGCGGCGGCGGCGATGACGGCAACGAACCAGCCGATGATGGCCAGCTTGCGATGCCGCGCGCTCCAAGCTCCCGCTCTGGCTGCGATGTTTGATTTAGACATGGTGCGTGCTCCTCCGGGGTGGTTTTCGAGCCGCTCGTCACGGTCTCATCGGAGGGCTGCTGCAACCAGGACGGCCGCTGGCGTCTGGGGGTGGGGATAACCCGAAAGCGCGACGGGGGTCGGCCGCAGGGACCGGCCTCAATCCTGTTGCTGGAGGTAGGCCAGGACCGCGAGAACCCGCCGGTGGTCCGTTGCGGATTGCGGCAGGTCGAGCTTGGACAGGATGCTCTGGACGTGCTTCTCCACGGCTCCGACCGTGAGCACGAGCGACTCCGCGATGCCGGCGTTCGATCTCCCCTCGGCCATCAGCTCGAGCACCGCGCGCTCGCGAGGCGTAAGCCGCTCGAGCGGGCCGTCCTCGCGGCGGCGCTGGAACAGCTGGGCGACCACCTCGGGGTCGAGCGCGGTGCCGCCGTCGGCGACGCGGCGGACCGCCTCCAGGAAGTCGGCTGCACGTGCATGACGCGGTCCTTGAGCAGGTAGCCGATGCCGCCACCGCGATCGGCCAGGAGCTCCTCGGCATACGCTTGCTCGACGTACTGCGAGATCACCAGCACGGCGGTGCCGGGGACGCGGTGGCGGACCTCGAGCGCCGCGCGCAGCCCCTCGTCGCGGAAGTTCGGCGGCAGGCGGATGTCGACGACGGCGAGGTCGGGCTTCAGAGCCACGACCTCGCGGACGAGCGCCTCGCCGTCGGCGACGGCGGCCACGACCTCGATGTCGTTGTCGCGGAGCGACGGGTCATGCCGTCCCGCAACAGCGCGAGGTCTTCGGCGATCACGACGCGCATGGGAGCTGTGCGCGAATCCGCGTCGGTCCTCCTCTGGGCTGATTACGCTGAGGGTCCCGTCGAGCGCCTCGACTCTGCGCCGCAGTCCGCGCAGGCCGCTGCCCTCCGGGTTGGCGCCACCGACCCCATCATCATCCACCTCCAGGTCGAGGAGGTCGTCGGTACGCACGATCGTGATGTCGAGCCGCCTGGCCCGTGCGTGCTTGGCCGCGTTTGGCGAGCGCCTCGGCGGCCACGAAGTAGGCGGCACTCTCCACCGCCGGGGCCGGACGCTGCTCGAGGTCAACGGACAGAGTGACCTTCATCGGCGTCGAGTTCGCCAGCGACTGGAGCGCCGCCTCGAGCCGGCGGATCGCAAGCGCCGGGGGATGGATACCACGGGCGAGGTCGCAGGGCGAGCTTCGCGCAGCGCCTGCTGCTCGGCGCCGATTCGCGCCTCGGCGAGCAGCTCGCCGACGCGCTCGGGGCCTCGGCGGCTGCTGCTCGGCCATCCCCGACTTCATGCCGAGCGCGACAAGCCGGGCTTGGGCGCCGTCGTGGAGATCGCGCTCGATCCGCCGGAGCTCGCTGCTGTCCTGGACGTCCACGGCTCCGGCGCGGGTCGTCTCGAGGGTCTCGATCCGCTGGGCCGTTTCGGCCTGGCGGGGCGAGGAAAGCATGACCGCAGCACCTCCGCCCCGAATACGATCACGATCCCGAGCATCGGCCAGACCGGCCGAAGGTGTCCCTGTCCGGTGATGACCAATCACAATGAAGAACAGCGCGAGGACCCCGCCTATCCCGGCGGTGTCAGCCAGGGCGCGACTGCCGCCGAAATGCCCGACGAGCGACGGGCGCTCGGCGATGAGCACCAACCAGCCGTGGATGCCCAAGCACCAGGGCAAGCGGGAGCGCCGCCCAGATCGGCCAGAAGTAACCGAGCGACGTCAGCGCCCAGATGAGCACGAGCAGGCACACGACGGCTCCGTCGACGGCGGCGTGGATTCTCGAGCGCTCGGCGCCGGGCAGCCGGGCTGACGGGTTTGGTGGCGAGCTGGTTTCGGCGGCCGTGGCTCCGGTCCCTGGTGCTCCGGGAGCGCGGCCGGGCCGGGCGGCGGCCCGGAGACGATCGGCCGGAACACGGCTGTCAGGGGATTCACGAGCAGCAGCGTCGCCCGGAAGCATGACGAGGCCCACCGGGACCGGCGATCCCCGGAAGGTGCGGGTGCCAGAACCCCAGCTGCGCGCCGCCATGCACGAACGGTACCCAGAACGGGGCGAAGATCAGCGAAAGAGCAGTGCCGAGCAGGCTGATCAGGGCGACGGCGATCGGGAACCCGACGAACGCCCGGATCAGGAGGAACGCCTGTGTCCGCCAGAAGCTCGGGCCGAACATCGCGCGGAAGCGGGCCAGAAGCCGCTGCGACTCGGGGTGTCGGCGGGTGCGCCGGGCATCGACATAGAGCGACGCCCAGGGCGATCTCGGCCCTCATCGTCCCGAACCCGCGGGTCATCGCGGCCAGGCCGATCAGCAGCGGGATCACCAGTGGCGTGACGATCAGGCCCAGGGACAGGCTCCAGACGGTGACCAGGGCCACAAACCAGGCCACCCCCAGCGGCAGCCCCAGAGCACGTAGACCAGACGGCGATACGTCGCCGGATCGGACAGTGTGGGTCGTATCGACGCCATCGCACACCGAGTTTCTCCATTGCGGTCTCGGCGGCAATGGAGGCCACTGCGGCCTTACGTACTCCAGGTAACT